>DATGXJ010000012.1:0-95331 GCA_035299045.1 Flavipsychrobacter sp. | reverse complement strand
ACCCTGCGGGAAGATATCTATCGTGTTCGATGTGTCTTTATAAACAAATACAGTATCCTTGGACTTACAAGCTCCCGTCAGTTGAGGGCTGCTCACTATATATCCAATTGTCTGATTGGTAGATGATACAGGATTTACAATCGTATCATTTGACAGGAATTGTGCAGGGCCACCATTAATATCTGTCCATTTTATTTGTGTCAGGTGTTCAGCCCCGCGAACGAATAACTGACGAGGACTTGGGTTCAACTCACATACAGCAAGATCCTTGCCGGCATCCAGACCAGGTACCACCCTGATTAGGATTACGATGGAGCTCTTCAATACAATTGAATAGCCACCACCTGAACAGGTAGAGTCTTTAGATAAAATCTCCAGTGTATGTTCTCCAATGTCAGCAGTAGTTGGTGTCCATGTAAATACACCGGAAGCGGTTGTAGTACCCGTACCTGTTGTGGTAAAGGTAGAACCAGGGAATCTGATCACATTCGCTTCCATATATATTTTACTGGTAGATACGTTCGAGTTAGACTTGGCCGTGTAACTCATTGTACTACCGGGACAAACAATAATTTCTTTCTTAACAAACGTGCTGTTTGTAAGATTGCCGCTTACCAAATTGGTATCTACAATTGGGGGCGGTGCAGCACAGTTGAATACTGACAATTGTGCGTCGCGTCTTGAATAACCGGTACGTATACCAGTTGCCCTGTCGTATTCGTCACACTGAAATGCAATTACAAAGAACCCGGCATTGGCAGGGGTAAATGTAGCAATACCGGTTGCAGGATTAACTTTATAAGGATCTGTTGCTATTGCACCGACAGGATTCTGCAAATCGAAACCTGCCTGATAAGTACTTGGCGTACCTGCTGCATCAAACGGCTCTACATTTCTTACATACAATGAATCACCGTTAGGATCAAAAAGTCCATTCAGGTAGTTTGCAGGCTGTGCCGCACAAATATAAGGGAGTGGTGCTCTGGTAAATTGCGGCGTACTGTTATTGTATTTAATTACATTGTTAAGACCGCACTCAGCATACATGCTACCGGCAACAATATTATTAATACCACTGTTTCTGCAACAACTACTCCAGCTGAATACCCAGTCTGGAGCTGCCCCAGGCAATATAACTACTGCACGGAACTTACCTTTTTCATATGCCTTAAATTGCTGATTGGTAGGGTAAGCACAAGAGTTGAATGGCTTGAGTGAGTCACAAAGCTCACTCACAGTATCAACATCTGCAGCCGTAATATTTACGTTAACACTACTGTTAAACCCTAATGTAGCACTACCATAATTTATGGTAGCGGATAATGGTAGTGATGCCCCGCCTTCGCAAGAGCGATAAAGGTCGAATGCAACCTCGTACTTGTACTCAGTAGTACCGGTACAACCATCTATACCTGCTCCGATATATGTTACCCACATATCGAATGCAGCTAAGTGAGATGCATGCGAGGTGTTGTAACACAAAACTGATAGTGCTGTAAGCACTATCAGTTTGAATCTATTAATCATATTATTAAGCATACAATAATAAATAACCAATCTAAAACTTGTTAATAATAAATTATCGAATTAGTGTCAGGTTTCCTTGTTTAGTAAACCTTTTACCTGTAGAGCTGACCGCATCAACTGTATAGATATATACACCCATAGGTTGTGGTTCACCATTGAATGTTCCATCCCATCCTGCATTGATATCAGAAGTTTCGAAAACCTTCATACCCCAACGATTAAAGATTGTGAAACTTTTCAGTGTAGCATCACCACGGCGCAAGATTTTGAACTTACCGTTAGCACCATTACCCGGAGCGAATGCATTAGGAACTTCAACAAGGCTTTCATTCATTACAATCACATTTACAGAATCTGTAACAACACAGCCCGATTCTGTCATACCTGTTACTACATAACGGGTATTTACATCTGGCTTAATTACAGGATTTGAAATATCAGACCTAGAAAGACCTACTGAAGGGAACCAAGAGAAATATGTACAGTTACCCAGAGGATCCATTTGATAAGACTCACCAGGATAAAGCTTAATAGTATCTTGCATAAACAGGGTACCGCCAGGGCGTACTATAATTTTAACTGATGCAGTATCGAAACAAGCATTCGTATCTACAGCATATACAGTATATACCTGAGTAGTAACAGGATTCACTGTTGGGTTTGCTGATGAAGGATTACTAATCCTGTAATCAGGATACCAACGGAACGACTTAATGCTACCACCAGTTACAGATATTTGCGTTTCTGCACCAGGGCATATTGCAGTGTCACCGAGAACATTAGCAAACTTAGCAGGGAATACAGTCAATGTTACTGTATCGCTGGCTGTACAATTAGCAAGTGGACTCTTAGCAGTAAGCACCAACGTTGTAGTCTGTTGACCTTTAAATATTGGATCAGGTATATTCACATTGTTAAGCGAAGCACCAGGTGTCCATAACAAGCTGAATGGGAAATTATTAGGGAATACAACACCATGCAACTTCATTGTGTCATTTTCACACATTGATGCGTCATTGTCAACTGTTACAGTAGGATTAGGCTCAACAGTGATAGCAAAAGAAGCAGTACTATCGATAGGACAACTAGGATACTTAGCAGTAACTGTGTAAGTTGATTTACCCATCGGAGCTGGAGTAATAGTTGGGTCAATACTGTTTGCATTGCTGAACACACCAGGAGAACCTGTAGAAGACCAAGAGTATGAATAACGGCTATCACCAGTAATTGCAACTTGGAAACTAGCACCATCACATACTGCAGTATCTACATTTTTAAGATTGAACCCTGAAAGAACATCTACAAATACTGTATCATACGCTTTACACCTGTTTGCACTAGATGTAATAACAACAGTATAAGTAGTTGGACCATTAGGTGTAGTAGTAGGTACATTTAAAGTATCACTATCCAGATAAGTTGCTGGACTCCATTTTGACTTATAAACAACACCTGGACCAGGATTCATTTGCAGGTTCAACTTAATAGGATTGCGAGGACATGTAATAGTATCAGGATGTTTCGTGAAATTCAAGCCCGGTAATACACTAACTGTTACTGTATCTTTATTATTGTTACAGAATGAGTTTAGAGTAGATGTAACTACATATGTTGTAGGTACAGCAGGAGTAGCTATAGGACTAGTACAATTTGTACAACTTAAGCTTGTAATAGGAGAACCACCAGGCAACACAGACCATACATAATTACCACCACCATTAGCTGTCAGGTAAGCAGTTTCTTTAGGACAAACGCTTGTATCCGGAACTGCAGTAGTAGGAGGGTATATATATATAGGTATTGTGAATGGGAAGTACAACATGATACCAGGAGGGCGACAAGTTGAGTCTTTGATTGTAACAATCAAGTTCTTCAAGCCTACGTCCGAAGCTGTAGGAGTCCAAGAAAAACTACCAACTAAAGAATCTGTGTAAATATTAGAATAAGTGATAGTTGCATTAGGAATAGAGAACAAGTGATTGTCTGATGCTGTAAAGATAGCACCTGTATCTGTTGATACTGACGCCCAATTGAATGAAAGATTTTGACCTATACAGCCTTCTATCCTACCACCAACACCTGTAGCACCACCAATAAGAGAAGCTGTATTGATATTTGATGTAGGAGCAACAGTAGAACAGTTAAGTACCTGTACCTGTATGTCACGCATGATATAACCAATCAAAGTACCATTTCTAAATTCACGAACACGTGTTGTAAGAGTTTGAGCACCTGTAACACGAGCAGTAAAGCTCATTTGACCGGTATTAGCATTTATCAAAAACGAGTTATTTGTTTGGAATGGATTACCAGGTATGCTTAACGCAGGTGTAGCTGTTGTTAACCCAATATTAGCACCAGGCCCACAAACACCGCTAGCAGACATAGGATTAATAATATCAGTAACTAATGAGTCTCCATCAGGATCAATAGCACCATTATTGTATGTGTATGGTTGATTTATACACACATAAGGAATTGGCTTAATTGAGAAATAAGGAGACGAGTTTCCTTGGAATAAGAGGTTATTAAATGTTGTTTCTACATACAAGTCACCACCACCTATATTAACACTACTATTACGCGCATTAATACTTGTAGAGAACCTCCACTTAACACATCGACTTGGCAACTGCACAATAGCAGAATACCACCACTCTCGATAGCCCGGGAGCGATGAACCAATGTTTTGACATGCATTCGGATAAGCTGAACAACCCGCAGATACAGGGTCACCATTTATACCACCACCAGGCAATGCACCAGACCATTTGTTTAAGGTAACATTTGATGTAAAGCTATTGCACGAGTCTGTAATACAAACTGTAGCACTTCCTGGTTCACCAATACCGGTACAATCGCGATAAAATTTAAAGAATAAGCGATAGGTGGAGTCACTTATCCACTCGTAGATAATTTCGCCACCTGCAGCATGCGATGCTTTTGCCTCTTTATTAGGCATCAGCGCAAAGCTTAAGATTGCGAACGTAACAAGGAGAAAAGAATGTAGCTTTCTCATATTGCGGCGTTGTTTTAACGTTTAGTTTACTTGTACAATAATAATTGTGTTAAAATACGGCTAAATCAGCTTTTATCCAAACAATAACACTTAAAAAAACCTAATAAATTATAAATATTAATCAACTATTAAAATCCTGCCTACGTATTAACCCTTCTAACATAAAGACATTAATGAGATTTTAATGGTTGGGCGTTTTTCCAAAATATTTTAACTTTTTCTGACAATTCTTTCATCTCAAGCTTATTCATACAGTTGAAATGCCCTTTGGGACACTTAGAGTAGCCGATTTTACTGCATGGATGACAACTTATGAATTTATTTTCAAATATAACAGAAAGTGGTTCATAACTGGTTTTCAGATTATTGCTTCCATAATAGGGGAACATCCCCATTTCGGGGCTGGTATTGCCCCAAAGAGAGATAATTGGCTTTTTATAGGCTGCCGCTACGTGCATCAGTCCCGTATCATTACTCACCACTACCCTTGCATGCTGCACCAACCAGGCACTTTCATTCAGATTGAACTTGCCACAAGAGTTGTAAATGCGCACTTTGTCCATAGAAGCTATGGCCTCGCCATCTTCCCTATCCTCAGGGCCACCCAATAACACTAGCGGGTAAGGGCAATGCTCGGCAAACTCTCTCCATTTTTCTACAGGCAGCTTTTTGGTATTCATACTACCTCCTATCACACAACCCACATATCCTGCCCAGTGGCTCATAGGTATATCCGTGTTCTTAAGGTTGGCCGATTCCGGTATGAAATAATCAAGCCCCCGATTATCGTTCCTTACACCAAGTGGCTTTACAGTTTCCATATAGCGCTCTAC
Organism: Flavipsychrobacter sp.; assembly: GCA_035299045.1. Taxonomy (GTDB): domain Bacteria; phylum Bacteroidota; class Bacteroidia; order Chitinophagales; family Chitinophagaceae; genus Polluticoccus. Next base: position 89,952 of record DATGXJ010000012.1, on the reverse strand, counting down.
AATGCTCTTATCGGGCATTATATTCAGCTTCAGGTTGGTAAGCAGCCATTTTTGCACATTCAGTTTGGGGAAAGAATAACTCTGCACATTCAAAGCCCGCTTCACACGCATAGTACGCAGATTGTGATGCAGGTCTATTACATAATCGTAATGCTCTTTTTTGAGTACAGCTATGGTCTGGTTAATATCATCTTCCAGATAGTGCAGCTTATCTATATAAGGATTGTGTGCAAGCACACTGCGAAAAGAAGCTTTGGTAAGATAATGCACCTCCACATCGGGCAACTGTTGTTTAAGACAACGTACTACAGGGGTTGTGAGGACAATATCGCCTATGGAAGAAAAACGGATAATCAGCACCTTCATAAGGGTGGCAACCTACGAAATAGCTGATAAATAAAGGCTATAAATTTTCCTGACGTTGTGAATAACTACTTGGAATTATACTTCAACTCTACCCATGCTTTGTCTTCCATAATGCCCAGTATCTCTTTGGCATCATCGCCAATGCCTATCAGGCTATTGTAGTACTGCTTTGTTTCAGGCAATGGACCCATCACTTTTACAAACACATACTTGTCTGTACCGGGATTATATACTTTGATGATAGTGCCACGCTTTGCCAGATTATGGAAAGCATATATCAATGTATTCTTAGCATCGTTGCCGTAGCGGCTCTTTACTTTGTTGGGTGTTTCAAAAAACACTGCAGAACCTTTTTCTTCTATCACATAGCGCTCACCCGCTGTTTGCTGCATGTATATTTTACCATACATACCCAGTGTATCGTTCCACACAGTATCGCGCACATAGACTGTAGCCATACTGCCGTCACTTTGCCTTTCTTGCTTCTCCTTCATTTCAAGGGTGTACTTCTGCCCGTTGGCTGCAGTACCTGTTGTGGTAGCTGTTATTTTTTCTGCTTTCTTTTCTTCCTGTTTGGGCGCAGGTGCTTGTTGCTGTGTAGTTATTTTACCAGATACATTACCCACAGAAGAACCGTTGAAATTGGCAGACTTTTCATCGTACATAACCCTTGCTACCACCAATGCCTGCCCTACTTCTACACTATTATCGGGCAATCCGTTCCAGTCTTGCAGCACACGTTGCTGTTCGTTAATGGTCTTGCTGATGCGGTACAGATTATCTCCCTGCCTTACACGATAGTGCACAGGCTTCCATCCGGTTTGCGGGGTTGTAGCGTTTGCTTTGTTGTAAGATTCTAAAGGAACATATAATTGCACACCAACTGGTAATCCGCTCTGATAATTCAGGCCGTTTTCATCGGCAAGCTTTGCAGGTGGCACATGATAAAGCCGTGCTATGCTGAAGATGGTTTCGCCACGCTTTACAGTATGGCCTATCACCCATTTCTCACCTTTGGCAATAACGAAAAGACTATCTGCCTGTCCGGCAAATGAAAAATATGAGGAAACAATAAGTAATCCGGTAATCAATAATCGAAGCATAAAACTGGCTCTAATTAATTGCATTTCAATATACAACAATTATGCCCAATCCATATCCGAGATTTCCATACGTATGCGCCAGTGCTTTGGCAGATAATTATTGAAACGGTTGCCTAGTGCCTTTATCCACCCTATTCCCAATCCGTTATACGTTAGCAAAATCCATCCTTTATGTGTACCCTCCGGCAGGGCGAAGTCTTCTTTTTTAAGAAACTTTAACGCTTGCTCTTTATTCAGTTCCAGTTTTGGCAGTGTGGCAGCGCGGTGTATGCTCAGTGCTACGTCATGACTTGGCAGCCATTCCTTGGGGGTTGGTGTACCCAATTGCACTCCCGTTTTGCGGAGATATACAAATTGTTTTAGTGTATGATAATCGGCCTCGTGGCTTGGGTGGATAGCTACGTAATTGTCTTTATCCAACTGCAAACAGAGATACTCGGCATCGAGCAGATGCTTTGTTTGCTCCTGTGCTTTTTTGTCTTGCAGTGTTTTGTAGCGCAGCGGTTTGGGTTCGCGTGTGGTTTCTTTCTTTTGCAATGCTGCTATAAAAAAGCCTTCGCCTTTTACCTTGTCAGGACTGAACCTGTAACCATGCAATCCGTTTGATGAAACGGTTTCTACAACACCCCATCCCTCTTTCAGCTCTACAGGTAATCCTTTTACTTCAAAGTTTTCGCTGAGCCAGTCCAGTATATCTTCATCTTCCTGCGGGCTGTAGCTGCATGTGGCATAGATAACAATACCATCTTCTTTGAGCGATGGCCACACATCTGCAAGTATGCGCTGCTGGCGCTGACTGCACAACAATACATTACCCTCACTCCATTCATCAAGCGCACGCGCATCTTTGCGAAACAAGCCAGAACCACTGCATGGCGCATCTACCACTATCACATCAAAATAAGATTCCAGCCTGCCTATGTCTTTAGGGTCGTTGCTAACTACCCATGTATTCATATAGCCCCAGCGAGTCATGTTCTCTTCCAATATAGTGGCGCGTGTGCGGATAACCTCGTTGCTTACCAGCAAATCGTTCTCACCAAGAAAAGAAGCTATCAATGTACTTTTGCCACCAGGTGCAGCACACAAATCTAACACGCGCAAACCTGTACCTGCCAACACATGACTGCCAAGTACATGATGCAGAAACATAGAAGATGCCTCCTGCACATAGTACGCCCCTGCGTGATACAGAGGATCGACCGTAAACACAGGGCGCTCTGCCAGATACCTGCCATTTGCACACCACGGCACTTGCTCATTGCCTGCAAATGCAACAGAAGACTTGTATGGATTGAGGCGAACAGATGTAACCGCAGGCAACTGATGCGCAGCAATAAGGGCTTCTTTATCGAAACCCTTTACTTGTTGCAAGTCCTGTAGTAATATTTCAGGTAGTTGATTCAAAATAGTATAACCGCTAAGGCACAAAGACGCAAAGCCCTTAGCGACTTCGCGTCTTTGCGGTTAAAAACGATTAATATATCCCCACGTAATTGTGCGGCGTAATAGCTTTCAGTTCTTTCTTCAGTGCGGCGCTTATCTTCAGGCCGTCTATAAACTTGTGTAAGGATTTCTGGTTGATGCCATCCTTGCCACGTGTCAGCGCTTTCAGTGCCTCGTATGGTTGCGGATAGTTTTCTCTGCGGAGGATGGTTTGTATAGCCTCTGCACATACCGCCCAGTTATTATCCAGGTCGGCAGCCATCTTGTCTTTGTTCAGCAACAGCTTGCCCAAGCCCTTATCCAGCGAACGCAGTGCAAGGAAGCTATGCGCCATTGGCACACCTACATTGCGCAGTACCGTACTGTCTGTCAAATCTCTTTGCAGACGGCTGATAGGCAGTTTTGCACTCAGGTGTTCGTAGATGGCATTGGCAATACCGAGGTTGCCCTCTGCATTTTCAAAATCTATCGGGTTCACCTTGTGCGGCATTGCTGAAGAGCCTACCTCACCTTCTTTTGTTTTTTGCTTGAAGTATTCCATGCTGATATAGCTCCACACATCGCGGGCAAAATCTATCAGGATGGTGTTGATGCGTTTCAGTGCATCGAACTGTGCGGCAATATTATCGTAGTGCTCTATCTGCGTAGTGTATTGCATACGCTCAAGGCCCAGTTTCTTATTCACAAAATCGTTACCAAAGCGTACCCAGTCCATTTTAGGGAAGGTTACTTTGTGTGCATTGAAATTGCCTGTAGCACCGCCAAACTTGGCAGCAAACGGCACATGGCTCAGTTGCAGTACCTGACCTTCCAGACGCTCTACATACACCATCCATTCCTTGCCCAGTGTGGTAGGCGATGCAGGCTGACCGTGTGTGCGTGCCAGCATAGGGATGCCCTTCCAGTCCTTCGCCATTTTTTTGAGGATGAGGATGGTATTCTGCAACGCAGGCAAGTATTGCTCTTCCAGTGCTTCCTTCCACAGCAGTGGTATAGATGTGTTGTTAACATCCTGAGACGTGAGGCCAAAGTGTACCCACTCTACCGTATCGCCCGCACCCAGTGCTTTCAGCTTGTCTTTCAGGAAATATTCTACCGCTTTTACATCATGATTGGTAGTGCGCTCTGTCAGCTTTATCTGCTGCGCATCGTCTTCTGTAAAATTCTCGTATATGGCACGCAGCTTGGCAGGCTTAACGCTTGCAGGCAGCTTGAAAATCTTTTTCTCGGCAAGGAAGAGGAAATACTCAACCTCTACACGTACACGATAACGAATAAGGCCGAACTCGCTGAAATAAGGCGCCAGCGATGCCAGTTGGCTACGGTAGCGGCCGTCTATGGGACTGATTGCCGTTAATGCTGTTAACTCCATGAAATATTAAGAATAGGGTGCAAAAGTACGGCAAGATGGCGAGAGTTGCCAGTCTGGGTGTAAATAGAAACGCAAACCGTTATTAATTTTCAGAACTGTCAAAGCGGGAATTTTTACAGCTACAAAATAAAAGTATCTTTGAAAAACTAATATCTATCCCAGAATGAGCAAAACACCTAAAAAGGACTCTCCTTCTAATGAACCAAATCTTACACCATCAGGACTAAGTATTGCTTATGAGGTGATAGGTTTAATTCTAATATCCGTAGCATTTATCCTTGTTTTAGCCCATGGGGTGAGTTTATTTAATGAGCCAAAACAACAAGATTCCCCCACGACTTTTTATCGTGTTGAAGTACCCCAAACTGATAATGTGAGAAAATTGCTGGTGAACAACAAGCAAGCAGACTCAATAATTGTAGAACTATATAACAACAATGTTAATTTGAAAGATAGCGTCTCTAAGATTAATTCAATGATTGAGAGCATCAGAATAGAAAATAAGTTCACCGAAAATAAAATCAAAATCTACGCGTCAATTATTGCCATGATTATTGCAGTTGTAGGCTTTTTTGGATTTAAGTCCCTTAATGATGTAAGGGAACATTCAATAAAACGAGCTGAATTCGAGGCACAAAAAACCGCGAAAGAAGAAGCTAATAAAACAGCGAAGATCACTTCACAACAGATGTTAAGTGAGGAGATATTAGGGAAATTACATGACGAAGCGTATCAAAGAGCAAGAAAACTTTATGAAGAACCTTTGGGTGACATCAACCAGTCGATAAAAGAACTGGATAGACGTTTATTGGCAATTGAAAACCGCATTCACTCTTCAGCCAATTTTACTACACAACCTACTCCAGGATCAGCGACACCCGTGGCTACACCAGTGACAGTGCCAGCGACTACGCCAGTGACAGCAACTACAACTATTCAATCCACCAACAATGACAATGATTTACCTGAAGTCCCCAAAAATGATGAAGATTTTTAAAACTTAATAACTAGTAGTACTTAAGTTTAACTATTGAAATAACAATACATGAATAATCAATTTGATATAATACAACTATCACAGTTAACATCCAAAAAAGTATACATAACAACTATAGCTTTCAAGGATCTTATTAAAAGAGTGAAATTCACTGTTAGACAGGAGTCAACTATCGACATATTTAGTGGATCGTCATTAGAAATTAATGAATACTATCAAAGACTTATTAAAGAGCAACGAACAAAAGAAATTGCATCATTTATTTTATCTAACATCTATCACAAAAAGATAGAATCAACATCTTACACAGGTCTCTTCCCTTCTGCGATAATTCTGTCATATTCTTCATCAGAATATACAGAATACGATAAATTTGAAAAATCACTAACCGATGACAGTCTGGATCCCAAAGGTGTATTTTTAACTGACAAGAACATATATATACCTGCCAACAATGAGGGTTTAGTTGTTGATGGCCAACATCGTCTTGCTGGCTTCAAACTACTTTGGAACTTAGCCACTGAAAATAAAATTAAAGTTGGTTCAAAGCAGCTTAATGAAGTATATCCTGAACTTAGCAATGAATACATAATTAACGAAATCGAAAATTACAGCTTCCCATGTACTATTCTGGTTGATTTTGATTTATGGGAACAAGGCAGAGTTTTCGCAGATGTAAACTTTAAACAAAAGCCTGTAAATAGATCTCTTTATTATGACATATTTGGATCATTCCCTGATCCAGACAAAAATGACATCTATCTAGCTCATCATTACACCTTAAACCTACAAAACAGTGATCAATCTCCACTAAAAAATAAAATAAAACTTCTTGGCAGTGGTCCTGGTTACTTTTCGCAAGCATTTTTAGTTGAGGCTTTAATCGACACATTCAAAAAAGGTCATGCTTTTAATGAAATTTTATTTGACTTCGCGAATTCAGGCAACATGTACAAAGAGCTACCTAAATTCTTTAGAGCATACTTCAGTGCTCTAAAAGAAGAATTTCCAAATTATTGGCCAACTGATGATCAGAATAGTAGGAGTTATAAAGCTGTTTTATTGAAAACAAATGGTCTTGGTGCTATTATTAGATTGAGCGAAAATATCTTCAAATTAATTAAACAAGAAGGACAAGACCTTTTAAACACTGACGAAAACCAGTATAAGACCTTTATAAAGGTATACCTCAACTTAATCAAGGATAATGGAGAAAGATATTTTTCTGAAAACTCAGCTTTCGCTAAAAGTGGAAGTAAGGGACTACAACAAGAGCTATATAATTTAATGCTAAATGATTTGAATATTAAATTAAGAGAACATCCTGTTCAACTTTAACAGAAGCAAGCAAACTTGTAATCCACTAAAAGGATATTAGGCAATAAAGGAAAAAAGACTTCCTAATACAAATACGACCATCAACACCAAACAACCCACACCATCCTATACTGTTGCTGTACTGTTATTTTATGTTCTCTACTCTTCTTTCCTCTCCTTGTTGCAAGGCGGTTTCAAGGGGGTTGCATAACACAATGAATATCAACACCTCCCAATGCAACAGAAAAATTGTTATTTATCTTTTGCTTTTATAGGTGTGTAAAAAAGAAAACTCCCCTCCTATTTTTAGCCTGTCTACCGCAGGCAGGGAGGGGATATTGGCAGTGAGATGCGAAGCATGTCGTTGACAATCGGGGTGGTTGGCTCGTGGAGAGTATCAGACCACCTCCCCCTCGCTACACTCGGGTACTCCTCCTAATAACAGGAGGAGAGCTTTTCCCCAAAAAACACAACCTGTTCCACTGTTCGGAACGGAACAGATGGAACACTTGGAACACGTGGATGTAATCTATGACTGGAATATACCCCAGTCTATCTCGTTCAGTTGTCTGCTGGTGGCTACGCCTACTATGATGCGCCTGTCCATATACACACTCGAATTGAGTTGCGATACTGCCTTCAGCCCTTCTGTATCGGCTTCCATATCTATATACGCATAGCCACGAGAGCGTCGGGTGATTTTATCTACCATGATGCGCAGCTTTTTGATGGCACCAAAGCCGCCAAACAGCTCTTTCAGTTCGTGTTCGGTTGTCAGCTTGTTCAGATTACCGATGAATAGTATCATATGCTATTATTTGATTGCGTGCGTGTGCGCACAGGTATTAAGGAATGAAACTATATTAAATTTTCTCAAAAAAATAATAAACCTGATATTAACCATATATATTCAGTACCTTCCGACAAATAGCCATCTATGATTACGACTAATGAAGTGTACAGGAAGATAAAGGAAATAAGCGGTCGTACTGCCAACCCGAGGCCAATGGTAAACGTTGATAACATGGCCGCCGAACTGAACCTGGTGAAACACTACATCATCCCTATGCTGACAGAACTGAAGGACATGCGCCTCATCAGCTTCGACAAGCCTGCTGCAGACCATGTAAAGCTTACCCTGCTTGGCTTTACTGTAAAGCGATAGGCTTTACCACAGCACGCTTTATCTTCACTATACGCAGCTTTTCCAACACTACCAATGCTTTGTAGCCCATATCCCACTCGTACCAACGGTGGGCATTATCGGGCCTGTTGGGGTGTTTGTGGTGATTATTGTGATACGCCTCTCCCCAAAACAGAATATCCAACGGCAGTATGTTTTTAGATGTATTCTTCATCTTGTAGTTCTCGTAGCCAAATTTGTGTGCCCACCAGTTTACAGCCACACCCTGCAATGCACCCATAGTAAGTGTAACGGGTAGCAGCAGATACATCCACCAATGTGTAGCCAGTTGCACATACAGCAGTATATACAGGATAGCCCATATAGCTTTTGCCTGCCAGCCATGTGCTATGCGGTCAAACTTTTCCCAAACAGGCAGGTTTTGCATATACTTCTCAGGTATGTCTGCCTTCTTGGTATAGATATCTCTGTAGTTATTACGCGTCTGCCACATCAGCGTAAAAATATTGGATGAATTGGAAGGCGAATGGGGATCGTGCTCGGTATCGGTATGTGCGTGGTGCAGGCGGTGCATAATGCCATAGGCAGATGCACTGATGTAGGACGTACCTTGTGTAAGAAACGAGCCTATGAAGAATACTTTTTCCCAAAACGGAGACATAGAGTACACTCCATGTGCTGCGTATCGGTGGTGGAAAACAGATTGAAAAAAAAGCGAACTATACCAGTGTATAGTAAGCATCAGGAGAATTGCCATGCTTGATGTTTTATTAGCTAATTGCAGATCGAATGAATAACTAACAATAGCATAAACATCTTTTCGTACTCTGTAATGTACGCATATAAATCGGCATTACCGCATAAAAGACTGTGAATGTCAATATTATGACAATAGTGTTGTATTTAATAACTACACCTTAACATACACTAGCATCAACGCAAAGCTTTTACAAGCATCAGCACAAGCCCTATTGCAAATAGTGTGGTAAATACAACCTTGTTGTAATGCGCCAGCCATTCGGGCAAAAAGATATCAAAATTGTGTTTTGCAGAATCTGAATAACGCCTTGCCATCACAGTAAGCGGACAGCTACCTTTGAAGAGCAATAATACCAATCCTTCAACAACAATAGCCGCAACAGCCCACCAGCTATACATGGTAATATGCCCCGTGATGCCCGAATAAAACACATACAACACCGTACTACCCAACACCAGCCAGATAGCAGTATGGAGCAGTTTTATAAGCAGTAGTTTGAAGGCAGGTGTCATACTCAAAAATAAAAAACAGTCGCTGTATTCTAAACAGAACTGCTTAAGCGGGCTTTTACAACAATAACCATCCTTTAACATTCTGCTTATTAGTTTAGCAGCCGCAAGTAGCAATTGGTGAAACAGCGCATAGGTTTTATATACAGGCTCTCTATAGCATTGCTGGTGGTTTGCATAGCCATACAGGGTGTGGGGCAGTATGTAGTACTGGGCTTGTTTGAGATGAAGAAGAGCTACATAGCAGACAACCTGTGCGAGTATCGCAAAAACCCGAAGAACACCTGCAAGGGCAAGTGCTACCTACGCAAGCAGATGCGCAAAACAGACTGCGATAAAAACCCTTGCGGCAGTACCCCTGTCAAGAAGGCCCACATCAGCATTGCTACCTATATGCTGCCTGTGGCATCTCCTGCCATCGTATATCACACACACTATACAACATCTGTGCAGATACCCGTAGTGCATCATCTGCATACACGGCTGTGTGCAGATTCCGTCTTTCAGCCACCGAGAGGTGTAGTGGCTTAATTTTTTTTCTACACAAGTATATAATACAATACATGATACCTTATGGTATCACTTTGCGGCATGCGTATATGCAGCTAAACAATCATTTTTTAATAACAACAATCATTCAATAAAACATTAAGTATATGAAATCTATCATAGCAGTATTCGCGTTCTTATTCATCGGCATTGCAGGCTTTGCACAAGACAAGGCAAAATGGGCAGAGCTGGAAACGTTTCACGGTGTAATGGGACAGACCTTCCATCCGAGTGAGGAGGGCAACCTGACACCTATCAAAACACGCTCTGGCGAACTGGTAGAGAAAGCAAAGAAACTGGCAGCATCTACCCCACCCGCAGCATACAACCGTGCAGACATTAAAGCGGCACTGAAAGAACTTGTGGCAGAAACCGAGAAGATGGACAAAGCCGTGAAGCAAAAGAAAAGCGATGCCGAGCTGACAAAACAAATAAGCACTGTGCACGATGCCTTCCACAAAATAGCAGGACTGTGCAAAAAGGGCTATGAATAATACTTCACACAGAACAAACAATAAAAAAGCAGCGGACAACCGCTGCTTTTATGTTTATACAATATTGTTTTATGCACTTAACTCAAAAAAGGCACATCCTGTATCTGGTTCAGGAATACTCTCAGCGATTCGGGCTTGGTGATGAGTGTAAACGCTATACCATATAACGCACCTGCAATATGTACATCATGTGCCACATTATCGCCCATGCGCTTACTCATATAGTAAGAGTATATGAGATAGCCCACCGCATATAAAATGAAGTAAACAGGAATAATAAACTTGATATACACTACACCCCATGGCGCATACAATACCAACGCAAATAACACTGCAGATACTGCCCCACTGGCACCACAAGCTTTGTAGTTCTCGTTATTCTTTTGCTTCGCATAGGTCTGCAGGCAAGAAAGCACTAAGGCAGACATATAAAACAATAAATACTGTGTTTCGCTGAAAACAGTACCCTCCAGTTCTTTACCAAAGAAAAACAGCGTGAGCATATTCAGTATCAGATGCCCGGCATCTGCATGTACAAAACCTACAGACACAAAACGAAATAGCTGCCCCTTTGTACGATGCATCTCGTATGGGTACAGGCATAGCTTATTAAACAATTCTTCGTTTTTAAACGCTGCAAAAGAGACTATAGCTGTTACTATAATAATACCAATGGTTATCATACTTCGTGCTTATATATTCGTCTCTCTCTGGTTGTCTGTTGTGGTATTGTTATCCGCAAGTGTATCTGCTGCAGTGTCCGTGTCCATTTTTTCTGTAGTCGGCGTATCAAGAAAAGCCATCTGATCTACAGGAGCACCAGTTGCAGGTTCCTCTGCTTTCTTGCGCCCGAACCAGCCTGCAATTTTCTTTCTGAATGCAGCAAAACCACCAAATATTGCAAGTGCTATCAGCTTTATATTTTTTAACAGCAACAGCAGAAAACCTGTCTTAGCTATCAGCTTACCTGCTATAAGACCACCTATTGTATAGGCAGCTACTTTGTCAACAGAAGGGTTAAAGTCGCTATACTTGCTACCATCATTAAATGTTGCAATCTTCACAACGGCAGGTATATTCTTATCTATATCTGCCAGGTTATTTACACCCCCTACAGCATTAAAGCTAAGCACCCCTTTACGGCCCAGTATACGCACATCATAGTTCAGCGTAGGCTCGGGCTCTGTACCAAACTGCAGTTTCTTTGCCCAGTGCAAAACTTTATTTTGCTTGTCGTAATATGGTTTAGCAGCCCAATCGATAAAGTGAACTGAAGGATATCCTTGTTTATTACGCTCTTTATTCTCTTCCTCTTCCGACTCCTGGATATTCTTTTTCATTTCATCATAGTCTATATCATCAGCATCGTCATCTTTTACATAACCCGATTCGTCGTACGTAACCACAAAAGCCCAGTTATCTACCCCCAGTACTTTGTAATCCTCTTTTACAATCATACCCAGATAATCGCTACTTCCGGGATTGCCCCACACATCATGTATTATCATCTGTGCTTTGTCTGCCGGTATGAACTTGTAGCCCACAGGCAGGTTGAGCGTTGCAAAGTCTTTTACATTTACCTTACCATGCTGATAATTAATGCTGGCTTCAAAAGAATCAATTTTACGCTGTGTCTCAGCATCTACTTCAGTACTGTCGAATGTTTGCGCAAACAGATTGCCAGACAACAGCAAAAAGAATAGTAATAGCTTACCAGCAGATTGTATAGGTTTCATTTTTAGAGTATTAGGGTTTCAAGATATATAATCTGTTATAAATGACAAATAGTTATAAAAACAGTTTTCATTGATATACAACATACTGTAAGCTGAATAACGCCTGACTACTGCAATTTTTGCAGCATATTTGTACATTAGTAATGCTATGCGCCACCTGTTAATCACTTACCTGCTACTGTATCATATGTCTGTATTGCATGCGCAAGACACTACAGGCCGTAGTCCCATCAACAACAGACTGTTGCAATTCAGCGATTTCAAAGGCAAACACCAAAGGGATACCGCTGCAGCTGTGATATTTACAGATATCAACTGGTACCCCAAGCAGTTGCCCAAAACAGGGCAGCAACCCAATTACAATGCAGATGTGTATATGTACCCTTACGAGTCGACTGTAAAACCATCATGGCTGCAAACTGCCGAAGACAGCATAAAACAACGGGTACTGCACCACGAACAAGGGCATTACAATATATCACGTATAGGGGCATTAGAGCTGAACTATATGCTGAAGCGTTTTGTTTTTGACGAGAAAAGAGCCATTCAACAGGCAGATAGCATGAGAAATATTATCGTGTGGCGAGTAACAAAACTGCAAAAGCTATATGACAAGCAGAGCAACCATAGCCGCAACCACTATTGGCAGCAGGCATGGGATGTATGCATTGCACAGGGGTTGAAACTTCGCACACTACGTGTGTTTCCGGAGCTGTAGTAATCAATTTGGCAAGCTTTCCTTTAGTAACAAAAAGTTTACACTACCATCATATCCTTAAAACATTGCTATACGAATTTTGCCCTAAACACAGAGTACATGAGAACGCAACAAGCAAACTGGCAATACATTGCCGAATACAAAGCACAGGTAGAAGCTATTATAGCACAGCAACTGGCAGACCTGCAAAACAACGTGATACTGCTGCACCCTGTAAACGACAGGCTTAAACACGACTTAACCGCATATACCACGCAGCTATCTGCTGCTTACCTGTCTATGCCGGTAGCGGTGAGGGCGTAGTTTGTCCTCCCAAAATATTCCATTCCATTCCATTCCAAAATGGAATATGCAATTTCTTATTTTTTGCATGGCTGAATATTGCACATGCAATACATAGGTTTTATTTTGAGCGTGCAAAATATGCATTGCATGAAACCACTATATACAATTGCCCTCTTATTGCTCTCCGCATTTATTACTACCGCTCAGGAAAAAGGAGATATAGTTATTGAAGACCGACTGCTTACTTGGGACGATTTTCAGGGCAAACATAAGTCCGAGACATTTGATGCCATGACCAATTACATCATCATCATGGAGCCCAATAAGTATATGCCGGGAGACCCTGTGCCTGACTACAAGGTGGCGGCCTACTTCAAACAGAGAGAGTCTTCTGTGGACAGAAAATTTATGAAAGAAAGTACCGATGAAGTAAAAGCACATGTACTGAAACACGAGCAAGGACACTACGATATTGCAAGAATTGCCGCAAGGCAAATAAATGACATCTATAAAAACTTCAGTTGGCACCCTCGTCGCTCTCTATACCAAGCCGACAGCATTTACAGAAGCATCAATAATAAAATGCGTGCCTTGCAGTTGAAGTATGATAAGGAAACCAACCACAGTAAAATAAAAGAAGAGCAACTGCGGTGGAACAAACTGATAGCAGATGCACTGGACAACAGGAGGCTACCTGAATAGACGCATCCTTTTATTCCATTCCATTCCATTCCAATTGGAATATTGTAAAACCGCATTTTTCACAAAATGCTGATTATCAATCATGCCCCATTTTCATTCCAAATATTCCATTCCATGGAATATTTAAGTACTGAAAAACGCTAAAAACTACTACTGCTGTGTATAGATGGTAAAATTAGCAATAATGATCTTAGTGGCAGTATGTGCCTGGTTGGTAAATGTAACAAACGCGGTGCCTGTAGCATGTGTGGCATCTGCTTCGTTAATGTCTATACTACCAGTAATTACATCTGTTGCGGCAAAGCCTTCATCTTCGCTATAGCAGACATCTGTTATACAAGGTTTGTTGTTGTGCAGTGTATGCGTATGCAACTTCAGCAATTGGTGGTCTGTACCTTCGGCAAGTATATCCAACCTACCCGTTTCATAATCCCAATTGGCATCAATGTTTTCTACAGATATCTCTATACCGTCTTGTTGTTGCAGGCTAAGTGTATGGTGCGGTGTGGTACTTTGTTTGGCACAGGCTGTCAGCAGCAGCACAGGCAGCATTGTGTAGATGTACTTCATACTATGTGGTTATTTACAAAAAAACAGGCTTGTTACAGTTCATAACAATTCTACCACAATACTACACATACATGCAGCACCACGATAGTGACGAGCATCATACAAACACACATATAACCGTTTAATAATTAATTGATAATGATTAATTAACAAGTTATTCATTTTGGGGTAACATAAATTGCAATAATGGCGATGTGTAAAATTGAGTAGTTAAATATTCCATGGAATGGAATATTTGGAATAGAAACCACTTGTATTGATTATCAGTGAATTGCTAAAAATGAGGATTTTGCTTATTCCAATTGGAATGGAATGGAATGGAATAAAAAGCACGAGTGCAATCCATCAATTAACTTTCTTATTCCTTATCAGCACTTTGGCTAACAGTATAAAATTGACACAAGGCAATAACCATATTGCTCTTGCATTGAGGCGCGATAATACATTTGCAAAATTAGCCGTAACAAATGCATTTATTATTAAATACAGAACAACAGCTATGTAAATAGCAAGAAATCTACCGTCTGTAAACTTATATAAAAACACTGCTGCTATTGTCGATAACAATATAACATAGATGTATACATTACTTAGCAATGCTGTATGGAAAGTATGTTTATTCACCCTGCAAGCTTCCAATTGTTTTATCTCTTTAGGGAAGTAGGTATTTATAACCTTATAGATAGGCGTTTCGCTATCATATACAAACCAAGGCAATTCATAACTACGGTCTATTTCTACCTGTAGCAATTGCCTCCAGGTATCATTTGCTGCTGACGATGCCAAATAAGGATAGTAATGTACATCTGACAATATGCCGGATATTATTTGTTCATTCTCCTTTCGGCATGCATCCCAACCACCCAACTGCTGCAAAGGGCTTTCGGCAGACCAGACAAACTCCCATGCATGGTTACCCAAACTATTTTTATAAGCACAGTATTGCAGATTTTCAGTATTACAATGGTCATTCAGATAACGGTTTACAAGTTTATTTTCAACCAATTTGCCCATAATAAACACATGACTATATACAGATGGCACAAACTTGTTATAGCGGATATAGTTGGGCACAGAAACAGTAAACCACGCTGCTAAAGAAATAACTGTAATGGATAGAATATGCTTTGTAGTAACTGTCTTGTATCCAAACAAGCGTATCAGTAATAAAACTAAAACAAAACTACTGAGTACTATCAAGTGCGAATTGTGACAGATAGCTGCAATGAACATTAACAATAGATATCCTATGCGGGCATGTTTGCATGTAGCAGTTATGTAGTTGATAATACTCAGGAACAAAACAGGAGTTAAAATATCGGGCATCAACTGACAGGCAAACCACCCTGCAAGTGTGAAAGCAGATACAGATACGGCCAATGCTGCCAATAACCCCAAACTGATACGCGGCAGTAAAACCCTTACAAAGTCTGTAAATGCTATTGCTAAAACAACACACTGGAGAGCAACTGCCAACCACAGTGTAGCACCCAAAGACATCAGCTTTAGCAACCATGCATAGAATACGGGCCTGTCGGCAGGATATGTATTAGCCATGGCAGCCTCTATGTATGTACCTGCATCTGCCGAAGGTATTATATAGCCATTATAAAATGCCGGCAACATAAATGCAATGGCAACAATCACTACATTCAGAATGTATCTATACATAGGGCAATAATCAGATACTGTGTAAGATAACAATATTGTAATGAATCTAATCTACTGCATCAGGCTTATTGAAGACGAAGCTATATAAGAAGATGTTGGGAAGTTTTTAACTATTGCAATTAATTTACTGCATAGATTTGCTCTTCTAAAAATATGTACACAACCCATGCAACGTCCGCAAAGCACTGAACACAACGAGTATTTCCTTAAATATATTGGTTTGCTTCCGGAAGGCGATTATTTTGACCTGCTGATGCAAAACACTGAAGATGTGGTAAGCACTTTCACCAGCCTCAGCGAAGAAAAACAAAACTATCGCTATGCCCCTGGCAAGTGGACACCCAAACAAATGCTGATGCACCTGATAGATATGGAGCGTGGCATGAGCTACCGTGCACTGATAGCAGGCCGTGGCGACAGCGAGCACCTGATACAAACACTTGACGAAGACCTGTATGCTGCCAATGCAGTGGTAGACCATCGCAGTATGGACGACCTGTTGGAAGAGTTTGCCGCAGTACGTTTTACCACCCGCAAATTGTTTGAAGGCTTGACTGATGAACAAACTACATGGACGGCGAACGTAACCAACGGGCGTGTATCTGCCCGCGCATTGGGCTATATGATGATAGGCCATGCCATCCACCATATGAATGTGCTGAAGGAGCGATATTTATAATAACGAGAAGCTACAGGTAATACCCACACAAAAATTACGAGGAAGCTTATCTACCCCGAAAATGGCACGGGTATGTATGCCTTTGTCTCCCAATACTTTTACAAACAGGTCTGATGCACCGTTGGCAATAACAGGTCCGTCATCCCAATTGCCATGCGCCTGATAGTAAATATCGGCATGGTTTAGTCCTGCCACTTTATCAAAACCCACATAATTGTGTATTTGTGCCAATACATTGGCAGCACACATTGCAGCGGCTATATATCCTTCTTCTGTACTAACAGTATCTCCCAGCCTGCCTGTATATAGATATTCATCATTGCGTATAGGAAACTGAATAGCCACATATGCAATATTGTTTCTGACATTAACCGAAACATAAGAACCACCTGGCTTAGGCGGATGCTGCAAATGTTGTTCGTAAGGAGCAAGTAGTGTAATGATATTACCTGTATCCATAGATTATGTTTTTGCAAAATTATTCATTCAGAAAAAACTGTATGGCACCGTTAGTGCCTGCATTACTGAATAAATCGAGCTATTTACACTTCAAACAAAACAATTATTTTCTAAACGGAATGTTATAAAAATAGAATTCCATAATGCAATCAGGCCACAGCATATACTGTAGCCCGATTGTTCTGTTAATCTACTGCCTCTCTGTTGTTCTATTGTTTTACAAACCTTGCTCCGTACTCGCCATCGGCATACAGGTGGTATATACCTGCAGCCAGTTGGCTTATGTTGAGCTCTCTTACATCGCCTGTTGCTTCCATTACCAATTGCCCTTTGTTATCCCACAGTTTTACGTGTTGGATGCTATTCATTCCTTTCTTTATATACAGCACATCCTTAGCAGGGTTTGGATATAACACTACGGCATCTTTATTTGCCTGCGCTACAGTATTAACACGTGTAGTAGCATTGGTGAATATGAACCTGTAAAAATGCTTATTCAGAAATGCGCCGTTTGCATAACCATAAGAGCGTGCCGTATCTGCTTTGCCATTGGCATCGTAGCCCATTACCATCTTATAGTCTATTATCCAGTTAGCACTCACACCATCGCCCACAGAACGTACCCAGCCTGCCAGCTTGCCAGCACTGTTATATTGGTTCACTACCTTCTCTGCAGGAAGAAATATTGTAGTATCGTCCGTATCTGTATAGTAAGACTCAAAAGAATCTACCCTGCCTGCGGCATCATATGTGTAGATGTTTTTGGTATAAGCCTGCACGGTGTCGTTGTCGTACGCTGCACTCAGTTGATACACTGTTCTGCCAACAGCATCTTTCAGTATGGTTATCACTTCCATCGTATCACTATCTACTACCGATGCACAAACCATTTTATTTGCATCATAGGTGTAGTGTCTGTAAAATGTATCGTTTACCCCATTATATACAGTTGCTATCTGATAAAGACGATTGTTCACATCATATTTATACAAATCAAAAGACACATTTCCCGCAGGCACTGAATTCCTTCGCTTTGTTACGGTGTTCAGGTTTCCGTTACCATTGTAGGTAAATGAATCTGTAAAACGCTGTACGGTAGGATTGCCGGCATAAATAATATCATTGTCTACAGCCTGTGGTTTATTGTTCACATAACGAAACACATAGCTGTTCTTCCTGCTCACTTCCCATTGTCCGTTGTCCCAGAAGTAAGATTCCAGTTTAGAGAAAGTGCTGTCGTTATATTTATCAGACACATACTTTCCTACTTTTTGCCAGTTTTCGGTATTCACATCGTCTCTCGACTCTGTGTAGAAAAATGGTTGCTGATTGCGCAATTGGTCGTAATACACATAGGGTGTTTTTGCTTCTGGGTCATTGTAAAATGAAAAACCCAATTCCAATCTGTCTTGTGCATTGGCTGTTGCTGCCAATAGGGTAAATGACGCACCGATCATTAGCCTTAGCTTACTGTTCATAATCCTGTTGATTTATTAGCGTGTGATTAAACTTGTCCTCTATGCCTTATTCAGGCGTTTAGGATACACAAGCATCAAACCCAGCGAACAGGCAAACAAAACGCTTTCAATATTCAGCCATTTGTTGCCAAAATCGCCCAGAGGCCCCTCGTGTATCAGCGTTATAACGCGCGATAGTGCGTAGAACCCCCATAGCATCGTCAAAAAAACCAATGCTATTTTTTTGTCTTTAACTAATAGGTAAATAAGGCTGATAACTATGGTAAGCCCCACACCACCATACACACCACGGATGGAACTGTATGCATCGTTATTGGGCAGTTTTACCTGTACAAGGTCCATCACCATCTGCGGGCTGAAGAATGCCATGGCACTAACCATCAAAAGAGAGAATGCAGAAAATACTATCAGCACGGCTGCACTGATGTTTACAAATCTGTTATTGCTTTTCATATACTTTTATTTTGATGCAAAGCTCACCCATGCACAAAAAATAAATCTTGGTGTACACCAAGATTTATGAGTAGTATGATATGTAAGCAAAAGGCTATTTATCTATATCCGTCAGCTTTGCTACCAGTTTATAAAAAGACTGTCGGGGTATGGCAGGCACTGTATGCTTAATAGATTTATTGATGAACCCGGGTATGCAAACAACATGGCCATCTTCAAGCCCTTGCAAAGATGCAGCCACAACCTCATCTGCTTCCATCCACAAATTCAGTCCCTTTATCTTATCAAAACGTTTTATGTCTGCTTCGTTATGAAATCCTGTATGGGTAAGCCCCGGGCAAAGACTCTGTACCCTGATGCCTTTCTGCCCCACTTCCATATGCAGCGATTCAATAAAACTGTTGACAAATGCTTTTGTTGCAGAATAGATACTACTACCCGGTGCGGGTATAAATGCAGCCAGTGAAGAAACTGCAATGATATCTCCTTTCCTTCGCTTCAGCATTTGTGGCAATATGGCATGTATCAATTGCACTACAGATATGCTGTGTACGTGTATCATTCTTACAGATGCTTGTATGTCTTCTTTTGCAAACAGCATCTTCTCTCCATAACCAGCAGCAGCGACAAAGGCATCTATTCTTATGCCTTGCAGTTGTACAATCAAATCATCCACACCTGTAGTCGCTGCCAGATTAGCCACAAGTACTTTTACATTGCACTTATACTCCTGCTGCAACTGCTGTGCCAATGCCTGCAGCTTTTCTTTATTCTTATCGCACAGCACAAGGTTATACCTATTACGAACATAGGCACGTGCGAATGCAGTGCCTATGCCCCCGGTAGCCCCGGTTATCAATACTGTTTTTCTTACAGCCATGTCCTTATCATTGTACCACCAATTTACGGTTTACAATATTACCGTCCATATCTATCTTGATAGTGTAAATACCTGTAGCAATATTTGACAATTGAATGGTTGCATGTTTTTGTCCCGCGCTAAGCTGCTGTTGTTGCAAAATACTCCCCTTCATATCGCACAACTGAATAGTACCTTTCTGATATGCAGCATTATCTATTATAATATTACATATAGCTTTTGCAGGGTTTGGATATACATTAATCACCTGACCAGTTGCTACGTTACTTATACCAACTGGTTTAGTTGTATCTTCTAAAGACCAGAGTTCTGCACCATTGTTTGTATAACTTGCACCAAAATATAGTTTACCGTCCATTTCTGTAAATCCTTTGAATACATTGCTTCCTAAAGGATTTGAATTTGTAGCAAGCGGATTTGTAAGCAAATGAGTCCCAGTATCTGTACCGTCTGAAACAAATAACTGTGTATCATTCAAATTAATAGCTGCCGTGAAATACAGCTTGTTTTTATAAACCATTAAATTAGATGGATTGGAACCTGCCGTACCCGGTGCAATATCAACTAACAACTTTGTACCTGCAACAGTGCCATCACTAACCCACAGCTCAGAACCGGACACTGGTTCAGTAGCCATGAAATATATCTTATTATTAAAAACAGCAGGAGAACCTGAATTACCAATATTCCCTAAAGACTGTGTACCTGCAGCTGTGCCATCAGACGCCATCAATTCATCTGCTGAAGTTACCCCTCCGGCAAAGTAGTACTTACCATTGTAATAAACATTGAAACGGTCATTGATATTATTCAATCCTGTTTTCCCAAACAGCTTAGTACCTGCAGGCGTTCCATCTGTTTCATATATATAACCACCTGTAGGTGGTGGTCCTATTACCTGAAACAACAGTTTGTTGCCCAATGCAATCTTATTCTGCGGCATCGACCCTATAACACCTGCTTGAATATCTTTAAGCATTCTGGTTCCTGTATCAGTACCATCACTAACCCATATTTCAGCCCCCTCCAAGTCTGTAGTAGCAGTAAAAAAAAGTTTACCATTTACTTCACGGTACTTTTCAGGATAACTACCTCCTGTAGGGTTTAAGTCTTTAAACAAAGTTGTGCCTGTAGATGTACCATTGGTTACCCACATATCCTGATTACCTCCACCAGAACCATAAGCGCTGAAATACACACTACCCTTGTACGCTACAAAGTTAGCCGGCGTACTTGACACTCCACCAGCATAAATATCTTTAAGCAAAGTTGTGCCAGAAGACGTACCGTCGCTTTGCCATACTTCCTCACCTTTCCCTGTTCCATCATTAGCCGAAAAAATAATTTTAGTTCCATTTAGCAATGTAAGATTCTCGGGGTTTGAGCTTCCGGAACCAGGCACTATATCAGATACAATTCCTAAGTTTGGATGAACACCATTTGTATAGAATATCTCGGTACCTTCTCCACCTGCTGTAGCAACAAAATAAAGAATACCATTCATGACAATAAATGAATGAGGATTAGAGTCCCCAACATTATTAATGTTATATTCTTTGAAAACATATTGAGCATTGGCAGCATACCCAAACGCCACTAACGTTGCGAGTAATATTTTGCGCATACAAGAGATTTATGGTTCATTATAAACATACGATTATTCCTGTATATTTCTTTACATTGACATTAAGACCAGATTAAAAAGAACCCGCAAAAATGTAGCAATCAGTTTAACACAATACTAACAGGCTGACGCTTTACGTTTTGAAAAAGCCAATTGTCTATGCTACAAACCAACATTCTATGAAGCATATCTTCTCATTACTGCTATTATTAAATGCACATGCAGTTGTGGCTCAGCCATACACCCAAGCAGACTCTGCCCTCGCAGACAGCTTTCTGCACAAAGCATGGCGTCAACCATTATTCTCAGCAAACAGAGACAAATTGCTTGACAGTGCACTTATGATAATACCTACACATGCCTACTACTGGCAACAAAAATCTATGCCACTATACAAAGCATGGAAGTATGAGGTAGGCAGGCCATATCTGGACAGCGCAGTGAAATATGCCCCTGAACGTTGGCTAGACTATGCCGCAGTTATGACAGCGATGTTTCAAAAAAACTATAAGGAAGGGCTGCAACTATTCTATCGTGCAAAAGCAAACCCAAAATGCACAGGCTATGTAATGGACCACCCTTACAACTTCTACATAGGCCTTTGCCATTTACAACTGAATCATATTGACAGTAGCAAATATTATATAGAAGGTTGTGTAAATGAAACCATCAAAAAACGTGGGGAAAGTTGGGTGCATCCAAATCATTTTTTTTATCTCGGCATCATACAATTCGAGATGGGAGATTATGAAAAAGCAATTACCACGTTTGGCAAGGCTATTAAAGAATACAAACAGTTTGCAGATGCTTACTACTACACTGCACAGTGCTACACACGCATGGGGAAATATAAAGATGCGCTGGCCAATGCAGAACTGGCATCGCAATACTTTAAAGAAGGATATAGTATTCGTGAAGACAACACACTGTATGAGCCATATCCATACCAAATGAGAAAATACTATATAGATGGTATGCTGGGCTATCTGAAGGAAAAGACAACTACTAACTAATAGCTTTTTTTATCTCTGCAATAAGCATATCAATCTCATTGGTATTATTATAAATGTGGGTAGATACGCGTAGCGAGTTCAATCCGTTTTCTGCAACACTGCGGATGCGGATTTTACTATTAGCACATTGTTCATAAAACTTTGTGTATTCCACACCTTTTATACGAAAACCGTTTACAGCACAGTGGCTGCGGTCTTCAGTTGGCGTTATCAGTTCTATCCTGTCGCCGAGTATCAGCATTTGCTGTTGTGTGTAATTGCCAAGGTATTTAATACGGTTATGGATATTCTCCATACCTATTGTTTCAATAAAATCTATAGACGCATCTACACCTTTATACAAGCCCGAAGCCTGTGTACCGCCATAGTAACGATGAGCGCTGTCTGCATACTTACCCATCTTGGGTGTTTCCAAAGCCATATCCCACTTGCCATTATCACTGCCACCACCTACAAAATATGTTTGCAAAACCTCCTGAAATGCTTTACGTACATACAGAAAACCTGTACCCTTAGGACCCAGCATCCATTTATGGCAGCAAGATGCATAAGTATCGCAACCCATATCATGCAAATCTATCATCAGCATACCGGGACCGTGTGCACCGTCTATTATTGAATAGATATTGCGTTCTCTTGCCAGTGTGCATATTTCCTTCACGGGCAGTATCTGCCCTTGTGTGCATGGTATATGTGGCACAGCTATTACACGTGTGCGGTTTGTTATCAATGTTTCAATACGCTCCAATGTTTCTGCAGCAGTAGATGCAGGCGTAAAAGTTTTAATAACTATACCATGCAGCTTCCTGCGGTTCAGCCACGGGAAGGCATTACCCACATGCTCATGCGTTGTCAGTATTACTTCATCTCCTTTGCGTAGTGGTACACCCCAACAACCAATATTGATGCCGTCTGTAACATTATGCGTCAGTGCTATTTCATTTTCATCTGCACCTACAAAAGCGGCCAGCTTCTTTGCCGTGTTTTCCCAACCACCATAACCACCGTGATGATCGCCCTCCATCATACCATTTTTCACTGCCTCTATTACAGGATATGGTGATGGCCCCATAGTGCCGTTATTAAGGTATGTCATGTCTTTTGTAAGCGGGAAGAGTTGCCTCACATTTTGCCAATATTTTTCGTCGTCTTTTGCTATCGGCTTATCAGCCTTTAAAGACTGCATGGCAGCCATCACTTCCATTTCTGCAAAAGACATTGCAGAAAGCACAGAAGCTGTTCTCAAAAAATTACGACGATTGAACATAGAGGGGTTACTGTTAGTTTGACTTTAAATATAAGATTAATGAGTGTAAATCTTAAAGCCTGAAGGGGTGATAATCTGAGACAATAAAAAAAGGGTTGATTTCTCAACCCTTTTATGTAGTCCGACCTGGATTCGAACCAAGACTAACTGAACCAAAATCAGTTGTGCTACCTTTACACCATCGGACTCACTGGTGTCATTGGGATTGCAAAGGTAATAGGTGTTTTGAAAACAGACAAACTTTTCTCACAATTATTTTTTTAGAATAAATAACATTCGGGGATAAATATGCACCACCATTCGCGTCTCACTCATTTGAAAATCATGTTTTTGGAGTAGGTTTGCAATCAATACCCATTTTAATACTTTTCAACACATGTCTATAGCGGCAAACCCGCGTCAGTTCGTTATTCGAACCATATTCATCAGCATGGCTATCATCATGCTGATACGTCTCTTTTTTCTGCAGGTGGTAGAAGATAAATACAAGGTGATGGCAAATGATATTGCCATCTTCCGCAAAGTTGTTTATCCGCCACGTGGTGCTATATTGGATAGGCGAGGAAAACCCATGCTCTATAACGAGCGTGTCTATGATTTAATGGTAACACCATCAAGTGTAGGTAAATCGCTCGATACACAATCGCTCTGCGAAGTGTTGGGCATTACTACGCAGGACTTTACCAAAATGCTAAACAAAACCCGCATCAAAAGCGGGCCAATGCGCAAGGGTGTTTTCATTGAAGAAATGAGCGCACAGCAAACAGCACGTTTTCAGGAAAATATGTACAATTTTCCCGGCTTCGAAATGGCAGAACGCTTCAGGCGTACCTACCCGCGTGCCAGTGCAG
Source organism: Flavipsychrobacter sp. (assembly GCA_035299045.1). Lineage (GTDB taxonomy): Bacteria > Bacteroidota > Bacteroidia > Chitinophagales > Chitinophagaceae > Polluticoccus. The sequence continues at coordinate 65,509 of DATGXJ010000012.1, read as the reverse complement.
CATTGATGCTGGGATATATTGGTGAGGTATCGCCCGATATGCTGAAGAAAGAACAATATGCATCTTATCAGCAAGGCGACTATACAGGCATGAACGGACTGGAACGCAGCTATGAAGATGTACTGCGGGGACAACGTGGTGTACACTTTCTGGAGCGTGATAACTTCAACCGTCCGCGCGAACCATACAAAGGTGGCACACTCGATACACAAGAAATTGCCGGTAAAAATCTGGAGCTGTATCTGGATGCAGACCTGCAGGAGCTTGGCGAAAAACTGATGCGCAATAAACTGGGCGCAGTTGTAGCCATAGACCCCAAAACGGGTGGCATACTAGCTATGGTGAGTGCACCGAACTACGACCCCAACCTGCTACGAGGCACAGAACGCACTAAAAACTACAGCAAGCTATATCGGGATGCTACCAAACCATTACTGAACCGTGCCACACAGGCATACTATCAACCGGGCTCTACCATGAAGCCTATGACTGCTTTGATAGGGCTTGACGTAGGTGCTATCACTCCTTCATTCGGCTACCCTTGCGCCGGCGGTTATTATGCATGTGGCAAGCGTATAGGTTGTACACACACAGGTGGCGGCCACGCTGCCAATCTGCGATTGGCTATGGCACACTCTTGCAATGCTTACTTCGTGCACGTATTCAGGCTGATTGCAGATAACAAAAAATTCGGTGGGGTGAAGAAGGGTGTGCAAGCATGGCATAAATACTGTAATGACTTTGGCTTTGGTCACCCAACAGGCGTGGATATACCTTTTGAAATGAGTGGTAAAGCACCTGACTCTAACACGTACAACAAAATGTACAATGGTTCATGGAACTCTTGTACTATGCTCTTCGTAGGTATGGGTCAGGGCGAGATAGCACTAACACCAATACAACTTGCCAACTCTATGTGCATCATTGCCAACAAAGGCTATTACTATACACCGCATTTTGTAAAGTCTATCGGCAACAATCCTAACGACCCATTGCTGAAGAAGTATCACGAAAAACACGTGGTAACACATATCCCCGACACCTTCTTTGATGTGGTAGCAAAAGGCATGCAGGATGTGGTAGAACATGGTACCGGTACGGTTGCCAAAATGGAGGGCATAGAAATATGTGCCAAAACGGGAACGGTAGAAAACAAAGCTGTTGTAAACGGACAGGCGATGAAGATGAAAGACCACTCTGTATTCGTAGCATTTGCACCAAGGGTGAACCCGAAGATTGCCATTGCAGTAGTAGTAGAAAATGCAGGCTTTGGTGCATCTTGGGCGGGTCCTGTTGCCAGCCTTATGATTGAAAAGTACCTGCTTGACAGTGTATCGAGCAAGCGCAAGGGACTGCAGGAAAAAATGTACAATGCCAACCTTGTAAACAAATACACTTACGCCATAGACTCTGCACAACGCCTGCGCGATGCTGCCAGGATGCAACGCAGAGAATACCAGAAACGTGTTGCGGATAGCATCGCCTTTGCTAAAGATTCTATCAAGGCAATGCGATTCTTCAACAAGTATTACATTAAGAAAAACAAATAAGAAAGCACTACATCATAAGTTTTCATGAGCGCACAGAGCAAATCAATTTTCAGCAGGTTAGATACACTTACATTAGCACTGTATTTGTCGCTTGTATTCATCGGGGTGATGACCGTGTTTTCTGTAGAACACCGAAGTACAGATCCCAGCATCTTTATGATGAGCAAAAACCACATGAAGCAGTTTATGTTTCTGGGGGTGTCTTTGTTTGTTGGTCTAATCATCATATTCACAGATAGCAAATTCTTTTCATCGTTTGCTTATCTGTCTTATACCATTGGTATCTTCTTATTGATTATTACCATATTCGCAGGGGTTGATATTAAAGGTTCGCACTCATGGCTGGGTGTTGGTGCTGCCAGGTTTCAACCTGGCGAGGTCTGTAAAATATTTACATCGCTGGCACTTTCTAAATTCTTATCCTCGCCCGATACCAACTTCCAGACCCTGCGCCACAGGCTCATAGGCACTGCATTTGCATTGGTGCCCGCCATACTTATCATACTACAAAAAGAAACAGGGCTTGCATTGGTATATTTCTGTTTCTTCCTGGTAATGTATCGCGAAGGGTTACCCAACATTATCCTCATAATCGGTTTCTCTCTGGTAGCACTTACACTTGCATCGTTGCTGGTAGACAGGCTCGTATTATTTATCATCATCACGGCACTAACAGCAGGTGGTGGCTACCTGATACGCAGAGAACTGAAAAGAAATGTATCTGCACGTATACTTTTAGTTGGTGCATGGTTGGTCTGTATATTATTCTCGCAGGTAATGGTGCCTGTATTGTTTAAGTACGTATTGCAAAAACACCAGATAGAACGCATCTACTCTACTCTTGGCCAAGACGTACCTGAAAGCTACATGAAAGCAGGACAGAAGAAAGATGCAAAGAAAGGCAACGTTTCGGATTACAACGTAAAACAATCTAAAATAGCCATAGGCTCAGGTGGTTTCTGGGGCAAGGGCTTTTTGAATGGTACATCTACCAAAAACGAGTTTGTACCCGAGCAGCATACAGACTTTATCTTCTGTGCTGTTGGCGAGCAGTTTGGCTTCTTTGGTAGTGGCATACTGATTGCACTCTACGTATCACTGATGCTGAGGCTTATATACCTTGCCGAGCGGCAACGTTCCGCATTCAGCCGTATATATGGCTACTGTGTGGCGTCCATATTGTTCTTCCACTTTGCTATCAATATATCTATGACTATCGGGCTGGCGCCTGTAATCGGTATTACGCTGCCGTTCCTTAGTTATGGTGGTTCGTCGTTATTGTCTTTCAGCATACTGATGTTCATTATGCTACGCTTAGACTCCGACAGGCAGGTAATGATTCGCTAACAGATAGTAACGTACATTTGCACCGCAATGGCTAAGATTTTCCCATTATCTGAGGGCGTTTTTACAATAGGGCACGATAAGCAGTTTGTACCATTCAACCTGCATGAAGATGAACTGACTGACAGACCTATCGGCTCGCTGCTGGTAGAGATTCAACCGTTTCTGGTCATTACATCTAAAGACATTATTGTATTCGATACAGGGCTTGGCTTTAAGAATGCGAATGGCGAATTACAGATACACGACAACCTGCGAAATATAGGCTACGACCCTGAGCAGGTAACAAAAGTGATGCTATCGCATCTTCATAAAGACCATGCAGGCTGCCTGGTGTATAAAGATGATAATGGTGTGCTGAAAACGACATTCCCCAATGCTACTTACTACATCTATCGCCCTGAAGCCGATTTTGCTTTGAGTACAGGCTACCCTTCTTATCATCCTGAAGATATTGAGCCGCTGCTTACAACAGCACAGGTGCATTGGCTGGATGGTGAAGAAGGTGAGGTTGATGGCTATATCAAATACACCCATTCCGGTGGTCACTGTCCGCAGCATATTGTTTATCTGGTTCAGGATGGTGAGCACAAAATCTTCTTTGGTGGCGACGAAGCACCACAACTGAAGCAGATGAAAATGAAGTATGTTGCCAAGTACGATTTTGACGGTAAGAAAGCCATGCAGCTACGTGAGCAGTATGCAGAACAAGGCAAGCAGGAAGATTGGGAATTTCTTTTTTACCACGATGTAAAGAGTGCCATAGCCAAGCTTTGATTAGCGTAGCCTGCCACCGCCACCACGATTCTCGCGCTTTTCTTTCAGTTGCTGCAACAGCAGCTTTTTAAATTCGCGTTCAGATTCTACAAGGGTTGCCAGTTGCTTGGGCGATATTACTTTCAGGAATTCTTCTTTGTACTTCTTACGAAGCTCCAGCATTTTTTCCTGCATCTCAATATCGTCATCTATACTGCGCATAGCCTCTTCAGGTGTTTTACCCTGACCCATTGCCTCTCTTCTATATTTGCGCCCGATGGCAAAACGTTCTTCTTCGTAGCGGTTGTATATAGGCCAGAATTTTTCAGACTGTTCAGATGTCAGCTGCAACTTATCAGTCAGGTATGCCACTTTAATGGCATGGATGCGCTCCATACGTTTCCCCGGCTGTGCTTGCGCCGAGAAAGCCATTAACAGTATCAGTATAATATATCCTACCCGTCTCATTTCCTTATGCAATATTATATTTTTAATCCCAACCTGTTTCATTCAGGTAGTTTTCAATCTCTTCGGCAGAGAGTTTATTTGTCAATGTGGTAACGTCCGCCTGTTCCAGTGTACCTGCAATAGCATCTGCCTCATACTCATCTATATGCAACTGTACATATTCATTGATGCTATCCTTTGGCAATGCAGCCAGTTGTCCTTCGGCAGTCATTGGCTTATCTGTATTCAGGTAGCGTAGCGAAGCAAATCCTATACCTATTACCAGTATTGCAGCCGCGGCTCTTGTTACCGTCTTCCATACAGGGAAGGCAATTATTTTCGGCGCTTTCTGTGGTGCTTCTTCCTGTTTTGCCTTCGCTATCACTTGTGCAGGCAGGGTTTCAAAATAGCCTGCAGGCACTTCATAAGCCATCTCTTTAGCCAACGGTAATGACGGCTCTTCTACCTGCATCATCACACTTTTTGCCAAGCCTTCAAAATACCCTTCGGGCACTTCATAAGGCATTGCTTTCGGCAAATGCAGCACAGGCTCTGCTGCCTGTTCTGTTTTTATAGCATCCAACATCGCAGCAGGCAGCGCATCGAAGTATCCGGCAGGCACCTCGTACGGCATGGTACGAGGCATATCTGCCAGTTTACTTTCCAGCCCCCTCAACTCTTGCAATATGTCATTTGCACTACTCATTGCTATAGTTAGACTAATAAATTACCTTTTCGTTTAATCTTGTGTCAAAAATGCTTCTACCTTCTTCACCGCATGATGGTAAGACGCCTTCAGCGCACCTACCGATGTCTCTAATACATCCGCCATCTGCTCATAAGGCATTTCATCATAATACCTTAAATTGAACACTACCCTTTGCTTTTCGGGCAGCGACTGTATAGCCATCTGCAGCTTCCACTCTATGCGTCTTGCGTCATATCCTTTCTGTGCTATCAGCTTATTTTCCAGCACCCCTTCATGATCTGACAAGGAAGCCGAAGCCCTGCGCTTCTGTTGTTCTATCCATGTAAGTGTCTCGTTGGTAGCTATCCTGTACATCCATGTATACAGATTAGCTTCTTCCCTAAATTCCCCAAGATTCTTCCACACTTTCACTAATACATTTTGCAATATATCATTCGTATCCTCATGGTCGGCTACCATACGGCGTATATGCCAATACAAACGCTCCTGATATTTACGTACCAGTTGGGTAAATGCACTTTCGCGCATCCGCTCATCTTTAAATAGAGCCAGTATTTCCCTGTCGTCTGTATGTGCTGCCGTTGGGGGCATTTATCTGAAGGTGCTTTATAATATAGACTCAGAAAAGATAGGAAAGTTTAAGCAATGCCTGAAAAATGTGTTCTGTGTAGTAGCTTTGCGGCATATGCCAAGCTTTCAGGATTTAAAGATTGTATTTTTCGGTACACCCGACTTTGCTGTTGCCTCTCTGCAGGCACTGATTGAGGCCGGTGCAAATGTAGTAGCCGTTGTAACAGCGCCCGATAAACCCGCAGGCCGTGGTATGCAGTTGCATGCCTCTGCAGTAAAACAATACGCACTATCGCAAAACCTGCCTGTACTGCAACCCGAAAAACTGAAAGCACCTGAATTTGTAGAAGCACTGCAAAACCTGCATGCCGACCTGCACATCGTTGTAGCATTTCGTATGCTGCCTGAGGTTGTTTGGAATATGCCACCAATGGGCACTATCAATGTGCATGCTTCGCTGCTACCGCAATATCGCGGTGCAGCTCCTATCAACTGGGCTATTATAAATGGTGAAACGGAGACAGGCGTTACCACCTTCAAGCTGAAGCATGAAATAGATACAGGCAACATCCTGAAACAAACTAAAGTAGCCATCTTACCCGAGGACAATATCGGCACACTATATCAAAAACTGATGGCAGAAGGTGGTAAGCTATTGGTGGAAACGGTTAAAGGATTGGCAGAAGGAACCATTCAGGAAATAGCACAGGCAGATGTTGCCACAGAAATAAAACATGCGCCGAAAATCTTTAAAGAGCATACACTCATCAATTGGAGCAATGGTGTTGTAAGCATTCACAACCTCATCAGGGGTATGTCTCCCATACCTGCTGCATATACCATGCTGCAAGGCAAAGTATTTAAGATATATACTTCTCACTACGAGCTTGCAAATACCAACAAAGAGGCCGGCAGCTATGATACAGATGGTAAAACCTACCTGCGCTTTGCAGCAGCAGATGGCTGGCTGTATGTAGATGAATTGCAGATTGAGGGCAAAAAACGCATGCCCGTTGCCGATTTTTTAAGAGGTTTTCGCGCTTAGTGTATTTACAAAATACTGTGTAGCCAGTGCATAGCCATTCAGGCCAAGCCCTGTTATGCAACCAACACATTTAGCTGCTGTATAAGATGTCTTGCGATATTCTTCTCTTGCATAGATGTTAGAAATATGTACTTCTATCACTGGGATATTGATGGCTGCAATAGCATCGGGGATGGCAATACTGGTATGTGTGTATGCCCCACCGTTGAATACGATGCCATCTATCTTGCCGCGGCAGCTGTGCAGAAAATTGATGAGTTCCCCCTCTACATTGCTTTGGTAATAGGTAAATGCTACCTGCGGAAATTGCTCTTCCATCTTTTTGAAATAGCTATCCAACGATTCGCCGCCGTAGATATCCGTTTCCCTTGTACCTACAAGGTTCAGGTTCGGTCCATTTACTATAGCAACTTGCAACATCTTTTTGTATTTTAGAGCAAGATAAGAAAAAGGCAAGCCGTTTATGCCAACTATTGAGGAGCTTATTAAAACTAAGCCAATTAAGGATCCCTATGCTCGCGCAATGCTCAACATTATTTTCACGGGCAGCTGGATTGTAAGTAATGCAAACCAGTCGTTGAAACCTTTTGGCATTACAGAACCACAATATAATGTGCTGCGTATACTACGCGGGCAAAATGGCGAAGCCATGAACCTGTTTGAGATACAGAACCGTATGCTGCAACGCATGTCCAACGTATCTCGCCTTATAGATAAACTAGTGGACAAAGGCTTTGTAGAAAGAACGGAGTGTAAGGAAAACAGGCGAATGGTAGACATCCGTATTACCCAACAAGGCCTCACCCTGCTGACAGATGCAGAAGCGACCATGCAACAAAACATGGAAAGCATCATAGCATCTAAACTAACAAAAGAACAGGCAGCGCAACTGGCCGATTGGCTGGATGCAATGCATAGCTAATATCGCAACGCCGTGTGGGAAGCATACCAGAAAGGCTTTAAAGCGTACCTGCAACTGGAACGCTCCATGTCCGACAATACCGTAGAGGCATATATGCATGATGCGGCTATGTTGGGCGATTTCATGCGCTCATCAAACGCAGGCACAGGACCTGAAGATGTATCGCTCACACACCTACAGGCTTTTCTTGCACACATCAATGAAATGGAACTGAGTGCGGGCACACAGGCAAGAGTTATAAGCGGTGTAAAATCTTTCTACAGATACCTGTTGCTGGAAGAGGTTGTAAAAACAGACCCTACAGAACTACTGGAAGCGCCCAAGCTGAAACGTGCACTACCCGAATTTCTGAGTATTGATGAAGTAGAGCTACTCTTTAATACCATAGACCACAGCACACCCGAAGGGCAACGCAATCGTGCCATGCTGGAAACCATGTACAGCTGCGGGCTGCGTGTGAGTGAACTGATAAAACTGCAACTGAGTAATCTGTATCTGGATGTCGGCTTTATACGTGTAATAGGTAAGGGCAATAAAGAACGCCTGGTGCCTATCGGCGAAACCGCTGTGAAGCAGATAAAGCTGTACAAAGACCATGTACGCAGTTTTGTAAACATCAAACAAGGTAATGAAGACATTGTATTCCTGAATCGCAGAGGCAGTGCCCTGTCGCGCGTCATGGTATTCCTGGTACTGAAAGATCTGACAACCAAAAGCGGCATTAAAAAGAACATCCACCCGCACACACTGCGCCATTCTTTTGCCACACATCTGGTAGAAGCAGGTGCAGACCTGCGTGCAGTACAGGAAATGATGGGACACAAAAGCATTACAACGACTGAAATATATACGCACCTTGACAGGACTTACCTTCGCCATACACTGGAAAAGTTCCATCCTCGTTTTGGCAAATAGTTTTTATTATTTTAGCAAACACCGTATTATATCATTATTTATAAGCATACCCAAACTATCAAACAACAATGACGCAACACCTGAGCGCGTTTCTCATACAGCTCATCATTATTATCATTACATCTAGGGTATTTGGTTACTTTTTTAAAAAAATGGGGCAGCCTACCGTAATGGGTGAAATACTTGCAGGGATATTTCTGGGTCCTTCCATACTCGGCTCTTTATTTCCTGCATATCTGCAAGCAATATTCCCTCCGGGATCACTCGATACAATGCGTATCCTAAGTCAGATAGGTTTGATACTCTTCATGTTTGTTGTGGGCATGGAACTGGATCTGGACGTACTGCGAACAAAAGCACGTACCGCAGTTACCATCAGCAATGCAAGCATCATCATACCTTTTTCATTAGGCGTTTGCTTGGCTTATTTTCTTCACGATTCTTATGCGCCTAAAGATGTACCGTTTTATGCCTTTGCATTGTTTATGGGTATTGCCATGAGTATTACCGCGTTCCCTGTACTTGCTCGCATCATCAGAGAGCGCACGCTACGCGACAAACGCATTGAAGCCATCGCAATGACAAGCGCCGCACTTAACGACGTTACAGGATGGGTTGCACTTGCATTTGTTATTGCCATCATCAAAGCACACTCATTCTCAAATTCTGTATATACATTGCTTGCAACAGTTGCCTATATGGTAGGAATGGTGTTTATCGTTCGCCCGCTGATGAACAAACTTGCCAAATCACAGGAAAACAATTTTGTTAAGCAATCAACCATTGCTATCATATTTATTGTAATGTTATTAAGCTCTTTGTGTACAGAATTGATTGGTGTACACGCATTGTTTGGCGCATTTATGGCTGGTGTCATTATGCCGCAGCAATGGCATTTCAGGCAAATAGTAACAGACAAGGTTGAAGACGTTGCATTAATTCTATTGTTGCCCCTATTCTTTGTAATCACAGGTCTTCGCACACACATAAATACAGTAAATACACCTACACTTTGGGCAGTTACATTACTTATCATTTTGGTGGCAGTTTTGGGCAAACTGGGCGGCAGTGCAGTTGCAGCAAAGCTAACAGGCGAAAACAACTATAATAGTCTTTCCATTGGCGTACTAATGAATACAAGAGGATTGATGGAACTGGTAATTCTGAACATTGGCTACGACCTCGATATCTTGTCGCAAGAGATATTTACCATGATGGTGATAATGGCATTAGTTACCACTTTTATGACAAGCCCGTTGTTGAACTTACTGGATAAAGCATACAACAAAAAAGCCTGATGATTGTCAGGCTTTTTTATGATAATCTCCTTTAGAAAAAAATTTCTCTATAAAACAGTACAGGAAAATAAAAAAATATCTGCTACCCATTTCTTTTATCTTCAGGTTGGATGTACCATACTTCCTATTTGTCCAGCTATTTGGCAATACAACAAATGAGTACCCTCTGATAATGGCTTTCAGTGAAAGTTCTAGCGTCAGATTGAAGTGAGGAGACATAATGGGCGCAAGTCCTTTTATTGTCTCTCTTTTATACAATTTAAACGCATTTGTAAAATCGTTGTATGGTATACGAAACACTATACGAACAATATTATTAACCAACCTGTTTAAGAATAATTTATGTTTAGGGTAGTCTATGACCTTACTGCCACGCATAAACCTACTGCCGAAGACGCAATCGCTATCTGCTTCTAACATCTTTCTGTAAAAGACTACCAAGTCGTCTGGAGAATCAGACATATCTGCCATCATAATGGCAACACAATCTCCGCTAAATTTCTCCAAACCATAGCGTATTGCATATCCAAAGCCATTAGGTCCGGCATTGGTATAGTGTACAAGTGTCGGTATATCATTACTAAGCTGTTCCAACACCTGTTGCGTACCGTCTTTTGAATTGTCGTTAATAACAACTATTTCATGGTCTATAGCAGCACCTTTCAATGTTGTATATACCTGCGGAATAGATTCTTTCAACGATTCCTGCTCGTTATATGCCGGTATTACAACTGATAATTTCATAGAATGCTTTAAGCCTTTGTTCTTGTAAGAAAGGCTTCGTGAATTTGGGTAAGGATATCATTAATATTATAGTTTAGCTTCCAGCCGGGATAGTGTGCTTCAAACTTCGAAGTATCGCTTATCCACCATATGTGGTCACCAATTCGGTTTGTTTCTGAATAAGAATAGTTCATTGGTTTACCGGTTATCTTTTCGCAAATCTGTATAGCCTCTGCCATAGAACAGTTTGAGAAACGACCACCACCTGCATTATAAACTTCACCCTGCCTTGGTGCCTGATGGAAATGCCAGAACATATTTACGAGATCCCAAGAGTGGATGTTATCGCGCACTTGCTTGCCTTTGTAGCCAAACACCGTGTATTTATCACCTGTTATGGCACACTTCATCAGATAAGACAAGAAACCATGTAATTGCGTACCACTATGCTTAGGACCGGTAAGGCACCCGCCACGGAATATACCAACGTTCATGCCGAAGTATTTACCATACTCCTGCGCTACAACGTCTGCTGCTACTTTTGATGCACCAAATAATGAGTGTTTTGTATTGTCAATGCTCATGCTTTCGTCAATACCTTTTGCAAAGTACGGATGCGACGCATCGATTTCCCAACGGTGTTCCTGCTCAACAAGTGGCAGATAATTTGGCGTATCGCCATATACTTTGTTGGTAGAAGTGAAAATGAAAGTAGCTTCCGGGCAATGTTTGCGCGTTGCCTCCAACATATTCAGCGTACCGTTAGCATTTACTGTAAAATCTGTAATAGGTTCGCGCGCAGCCCAGTCGTGGCTTGGTTGTGCAGCTGTATGCACTATCAGCTTTATATCTTTACCATATAGAGCAAAGATTTTATCTATAGCGTCAATATCGCGTATATCAGCAGCATGGTGTTCAAAATTACCGATGCTATTTACCAGACGGCTTGTATTCCATTCTGTAGATGCGTCTGCACCAAAAAAGCGCATGCGCATATTATTATCTATACCTACAACTTTATCAAACTTCTCAGAAAAAAACTCTACAGATTCACTTCCTATTAAACCTGACGAACCTGTTACTACACATATACTTGGCATACAAATAATTATTTTTCCTATCAACTATTATCACATCAAATGCTATTGATGTATATGACGCGATGCTTAAAACTTATGTTAGCTGTTAGCTACATTTATTTATCATTAATTTAAGCGTGGCAAAGGTATAATATTTAGTATATGAAACAGCTGCCAGGCATTGGATAATGTTGAAACGTAATTTAAGCGTTATAAAACAGTATTTAACAAATCAACCTATCAGTAATGGTTTCAGTTCAGCCTCGTTATCTTTTATCCAGTCGTAGATGTCTGTGAAGATGTCCTTCGCGGTTTTCTCAGGCTTCCAACCTATATCCTGCTCTATTCTTGTATTGTCAGATATATAAATCCTCAAGTCTGCCGGGCGATTTTCTTTTACACTTGCTATATCTATTGTATTACCAGTTATCTCGCTGCATATCTGCGTCATTTCCAGCAACGATGCCGAACCTGCTAAGCCTCCACCAGCATTGTACACCTTGCCGTCAAACTTGTCCATATCGTGTATCTGCATGTCCACCAGCCTTATCAGGTCGTCAATGTGCAGCATATCGCGCACTTGCTTACCCATACCGCCATAGCCAATGTAACTGAGGCCTTTCTGCCAATAGTGTCTAGCCATCCACAGTGTTACTACACCTTGGTCTGTCTTACCCATCTGGCGTGGACCTGCTATTACACCAAAACGCGTAACGGCAGCTTTCAGTCCGTAAAACTCTACGTATTCTTTTATCAGATATTCTGCAGCCAATTTGGTAGTGCCGTAGAAAGAACGTGCAGCATCCAGCGACAGCGCTTCAGACACGCCTTTAGAACTGATACCTGCAATACTTTGATTATCGGTAAATGAAAAACGTGTTGCCTCTTCTATATAATTAGCGTTTTCTATCAGGCTGATAGGATATACCCTGCTGGTAGAAAGAAACACAAGGCTTGCTTTGTTTTTGATACAAGCGTTAAAGCAATTGATAGAACCTACCAGATTGTTATTGATAACATAGTTTGGCGAACCATCTAAGCCACTCATAACAGATGGCTCAGCAGAGGCTTCTATCATGCAATCAAAAGCTCCGAGTTGTTCCAGGTCTTCAGGATTACGAATGTCTCCGTGAACGAATTCGATACCGAGTTTTTTGAAATCGAGCAGATTCAGTTCAGAACCTCTGCGTTTCAGATTGTCGAATATAACGAATGAGTATGCAGGGTATTTATGTTTCAGCTTGATGGCAAGGTTTGAACCTACAAATCCTGCACCGCCTGTTATTAGTATTTTCATAATATCGGTAGTCTTACTATCGTAGGGCAAAACTAACTGTTTTCCGCTATACTACTAAGCTACTACCATTCTTCTCCCTTGTCTCGGGTACCTATACCAATAGCAGCAGTGGGGTCTATACCAATGCGGAAACCATAGTATTGATTATTCATATTATCCCATGAATACACAAAATCTACCCTCAGAAAACGCATGGCTTTATAACCCAGATTATCTACGCCACCAAATGCTTCAATATAATAGTTATTGTTGTTAACGTAGAAAGTATTGGTACCAGCTACAAAATACCAACGTGCCTGCCTCAGCAGTGGTATCTTATTTGTCAGCAGTCCCTTCATATAGTATTCCAGGTGCAGTTCTCCGTACAGCTTCTGCGTGTTACTATACTTATAGTAGGTAGCCAGCTGGAAACTGTTTAAGTATGGCGCAGCCAGCAACAACTGGTTATCTGACAAGTGCATCATGTCGGGCAGGCCTACGTATTTATCATTCAGGAAACCGCCTGCTGCTATTTTGTAAGACAAGCTGCCAAACAACTTCAGGTTCATATCGTCTTCTATACTGAAGCGCCACTTATCAAAATCAGTTACGCTATTACCTATGCCTGCAATACCCTTTTGATAGTTTAGCCTGAACAGCGGAAGATTGCTCCTATTAGCTACTTTATAGTCTGGATATTGTGTGTATGTATAACCCGGCCTGTATGCTATACCTACACTCACAATAGCTGCATCATGTTTTGCCCAGCCAAGTCCTTTTAATGCGCCGGGTGTATTATCCGTCAGCTTTGGGTTCTTCGACCATGTGTAAGTTGTTGTATTCTCTACAGGGTTACGTTGCTGATAGCCTGCTTTCACCGTAAAGCTAAGCCCATTACCAAAGCTCTGATTATACATCAGTGCACCACCAAGGCGTTCGTACAGCTTCATATAGTTTTGTCCTAACACCAGTGTAGTATAGGTATTGTATAAAGGTGTTACACTACTGTTCGGGTTGAACTGATATACATACTTGCCTCCCTCTACACCTATGCTCCAGAATCGGCCAATCCACTTCCTATCTTGTTTGGTGTACATAAACCTACCCATTACATTCAAGTGCGTATTGCTGAAGCCATATCTTGCTGCCAGCTTGCCCGTCAGGTATTGAGAGGTATCTATATTATGTGTCCACCAGATTTTAGGTATTACATTCAGCCCCTCTACACTGTTATAGCCAAACATGCCATCAAGCAAAGAATTGGTAACAAACCTGTGTTTATTGCCTTTGGTAGAAAAGCTGTAGCCCCCCATAATAATCGACATAAGTTCGAACTTATTGCGTTTTCTACGCATGCTGTCAACATACTTATGGTCTTCATATTTCAGGCGCAAGCTGTCTTTATCGCGGTAGTCTTTGGTCTCTGCTTCGTTCAGCGGTACAGGGCGGTTTTGTGTCCAGTAGCTGGTATCTTTTTTTGTGGCATCGGCCGCATAGCTGCTGTTTATCTTGTTGCTGAACATGGTATCAGGAATGTTGCCATTCACTTCCTGTTTATTATATATCGTCACGAAGTATCCCGAAATATCGAAACCAAATATTTTGAGATTTGGGTACAACACCTGATTTTTAATAACCCATGTATCTTTTTTCAACGGCAGATGCAATTGTTCTATACGAATGGTATCGAGCAGTTCCAGGTTTGCTTTGCCTGTAGCAAACAGGTCCAGACTGTGAATGGCCCAGTCTTCTTCTACAATGTATATGTAGCCCGTCAGCAATGGTTCGTACTCGCGTTTAGGCGTCACTTTTATCTTATCTACCACATAGCCGTTTACGGTAAAATCACCCTCGTATTTGTACTTGTAATACAGCAATGCATTTTCGCTGATGGGAGATATAAAACCACGCGGTGTGATGCCCTGCAATATGTTTACATTGTTTTCGTAAAAAGTAACAATAGGCGGCATTCTCGACAAACCAACACCATTCGGCTCACCACTCTCGCGTACTGCCCTTATGATGGTGCGTTCTTTATTCCCTTTCGAATAATACGTTGCTTCTTCCTCGCATAGGTACAATATACCCTTACCTGTACTATCCACACCCAGATCTTCTTTTTCTATCTTCTGGCCCAGTATGCGTTTGGGTGTTTTGCGGGTACCGAATAATCCTTTCAGGTATATATCTGTCTGGAAAGATTTTACCTGCTCCAGATGAAACTTGCGACGCTTAATAGCTTTGCGGATGATAGCATAAGCAGGGTCTTCGCCGTTAGCTTTTACCACAATCTCTTTCATATGCATCGATTGCTCTTTCAGCTTATAGTCGTGCGTTATTGTTTCGTTGCCTGTAATCGTAACATTGAATACCGAGGGCTCAAAACCCATATACTGTGCCGTTACCTTATGAGTACCTGATGCCAATGTCAGCGCATATACACCTTCCGCATTGGCTGCAGTACCTGTTGTAGTACCCTGTATAAAGACAACGGCAAATGGCAGTGGTTCGCCTTTGTCATCTTTCACTACACCCTTCAGTACACCTGCAAAAGACAGTGCGGGCATCAGTAGGCATATTATCAGGTAAACGATCTTCTTCATACAGTTGATGGTTTGAGTTTAACGGGTTGTTGGCACAACAATCCCGCCGTTATCCCTATATCGGGATAAGCCTTTAAAAGTTACAATAAATTTTACCGGATTTAGAATAAACCATTGATTTGTGCGTCTATACGGCGCACCACCTCTGCAAAGTCCTCTTCTTTCTCTGCAAAGTTGTATTTATCAATATCTATCACCAACAGCGGACCATCGGTATATTGGTCTATCCACTTGTTATAGAATTCATTCAGGCGCTTTAGATAATCGAGCCTGATGTTTTCTTCATAGTCCCTTCCACGCTTTTGTATCTGGTCTACTATTGTAGGTATAGATGCCTTCAGATATATGAGCAAATCGGGCGGATTAACCAGTTTGCGAAGGGTATCAAACAGCGAGGCATAGTTTTCAAAATCGCGCTTGGTCATCAAGCCCATTTCATAGAGGTTGGGCGCAAAGATGTACGCATCTTCGTAGATGGTGCGGTCTTGTATAACACTCTTGCTGCCATTGCGTATTTCCAGCAACTGGCGCAGGCGATTGTTGAGGAAGTATACCTGCAGATTGAAAGACCAGCGATGCATGTCTTCATAAAAATCTACAAGATACGGATTATGGTCAACATCCTCAAAGTGCGGCTCCCATTTAAAATGTTTAGCCAGCTTTGCTGTGAGTGTTGTTTTTCCCGAGCCTATGTTGCCCGCTACCGCAATATGTTTAATTGTATTTTTCTGCGCCATAATCTCAGCAATCAGCTGCGTATTGTGTTACAATATAATAACCAAAAACTAAAAAAATAACCCTCTCTTGTGGAGAGGGCTGTTTTTAATAATAATTTATCCCTATCCGCTTCCTAGCTTCCGAAATGGTAACCGATGCGCTTGCCCTGGCTTTCTCTGCACCTTCCCTCAGTATTTTCTGAATCTTCGCCTCATCTTGTTGCAAATCAGCAGCTTTTTCACGTATCGGCGCTATAAAGTTTACCATATCTTCCGCCAATTGCTTCTTCATATCGCCATAGCGGATATTGCACTCATTATAAGCCTTTTTATAGGTATCTACCGTTTCAGCAGTCGATACCAGACTCATCAGTTGGAATATATTCTGGATATAATCAGGCATTTCGCTGTTTGGCTCTGTAGGGCCGCTGTCCGTTTTTGCCTTCATCACCTTTTTGCGGATAGCATCGTCCGTATCTGCCAAATAAAGTGTGCTATTGATGTTCTCGCTCTTGCTCATTTTACCCGTACCATCAAGGCTCGGCACTTTTATCAGCGAGTCGCCATAGTTGAAAGGATATGGTTCAGGGAACAATTCGCCGTAGCGGTTATTATACCTGTTAGCAAAATTGCGTGCCATCTCTACGTGCTGCTCCTGGTCTTTGCCCACCGGCACTTTTACGGCACGGTGTATCAATATATCTGCCGTCATCAGCACCGGGTAGGTAAGCAAACCTGCGTTTACGTTATCTGGCTGTGTACGTACTTTATCTTTAAATGTTGGTACTTTCTCCAGCTCACCCTTGTACGCCAGCATATTCAGCATCAGGTACAGTTCCGGTATTTCCGGCAAATCGCTCTGTGCGTATAATGCTACTTTTTCAGGGTCTAGACCACAGGCTACGTTTTCTGCTACTACACGGTACACATTGCCACGCAGGTCTTTGGGGTCGGGGTGTGTGGTCAGCGAGTGGTAGTCTGCCACAAAGAAATAGCAATTGAACTCATCCTGCATACGCACATAGTTGCGCATGGCACCAAAGTAATTGCCCAGGTGCAAAAAGCCCGTAGAACGGATACCACTAACTACAATCTCTTTACTCATAACGGGCTGCAAGATACGAAAAGAAAAATCCTCCCGAAGTGGGAGGATATGAAATCTGTATTTGCCGGCTATTTTCTTTTTCGTTCTGTTCGTTTCTCGCGTCTTCACTTTCTGGTCATAGCTTTTTTATAGAAACGATGCTATTGTTGATTCTCTTTATTTTTTTTATTTGCCTCTATTTTACTCAATATTCCATCCAAGTCCTCAATAGATATTTCACCATTGTCTTTCAGAGGAATTGCACCATCATTTTCTATAATTGTAATCACTTTTTTCATTATAGCTTCAGCCTTTTCTTTCGGAGTTTCAAGGTCCTTTATATCATTCGCGTCTACATTTTTAATCTTAAATGTCATGCTTTTTGTTTTGTCGCCAGTGTTGTATGGGATCTCTTTTTCTTTTTTCAACATCTTTGCGATTTTAGCTTTATCATTTGCCACTTTAAAACTTGTAGTACTACCTCCGATTTTGAATGTAAATGGTTGCTGATAATACATGGCTACTTTCTTACCGTCTTTTTCAGCAGGTGTCCATCTTGGCATCTTTTGTATTACATCGATAGCAGCGGTAGCTAATAAATTAGGCTTTATACCGTTCCCATTTGTACCATTTGCATAGCTATAATTTTCTGTTACTACCTGTGGATCTTTTACATATCCATTTTCATCTACTTTAAAACCTATCACTACCCTGCCTTCTATTCCATTGTCCATTGCTTCTTTAGGATACTTCAAGTTTTCAGAAATATATGTATTTATATCTCCATCAAATTCCGCTCCTTTATCTACCTGCATTGCCTGCAATACTTCCCATTTCTTGGGTTTGCAGCTTTGCATGGCAACAACATTAAACAAAATGGCACCTGTAGCAAGTATTGCCGCAGCACCAAATACGATAGCCATAGGGCTTTTTCTTTTTTTCAACATAGCGATTCTTCTTTTTAAAGGGTGAATATTAAATGAATGTGTCAGCGGTAGTGTACAAGTATCAAATACATTGCTCAGTAGCAGTTCGCTGTACTGCAACCTGTCCATACCCACAGCGGCATCAGCCTGAAACTCGTGTATCTGCTTCAGCTCTTTATTGATAGCATGCAAAAACAGATTGGGCCAGCAGAGGCATTGCATTACTTGCATCAGCAACACATCCGTGCTGTGTTTCATATACACGTGCGCGGCCTCGTGCTGTATAATGGTCTCATTGATGGTTTCATCTGGCAGGAAGATGTATCTGCCCCAGCTGCCCGGTCCGTAGGTGGTATTCAGCAGTATGGTATAGCCTTTCTCCTGTATGTGTGTACTTTTGCGTATTACCATTTGCAGGCGTATGCGTTTATATACAAACAAGGCAAATAATAAACAGGCTACCGCAACATATGCAATCAATACCCAATTGACCGTCTGTGTCATTACATGTTTTTCGTAACCGCCCGCAGCAATTACTTCGGGCAGGCGCACATTTGCTACCCTTGCATTTTCAAAGTATTGGTTAAATGACGGCAGTTTGATAAATGGCATGGCGATGGGCAGCAATGCCGTGCCCAACAGATATGCCCTGTTAAATGCATGTATCGGTTTATTGCGCAGCAACAAAGCATATACCAGATACAGTATGCCTGTATATGCTATTACTTGAATGAGGTACATCATAGTGTTTATTTTTTATCGGGTGATTGTTTCAGTTCTTTAAGAATTGCTTCCAGGTCTTGTACGGTAATATCTTTTTCCTGTGCAAAGAAGGAGAGCATGCCTGCAAACGAACCGTTGAAGTATTTGCTCACAAACTGGTTCATGGTCTTTTTGCTGTATTCATCTTTTTGCACCAGCGGATAGTACCTGTTCGATTTCCCAAAGGATTCAAAACCGATAAACCCTTTATCGCACAAAATCTTGATGATGGTGCTGACAGTATTGTAGTGAGGTTTAGGGGCCGGCAGTAAATCGACTATGTCTTTTACAAAAGCCTTATCAAGCTGCCATAGCGCCTGCATTATCTCTTCTTCGGCTTTTGTAAGTGTTTTGGATGGAGTTTTCATATCTATCAACTAATTTCTTAGTAAACATACTAACTATTTAGTTAATCAACTAATTTTTTAGTTAAAATTATTTTTCCTTACAGATTGATGACTTTAAGATATTATTTTTAGATTTGTCTAACTTTTTATTTAGAGTAAATAATGAATAGGGTAAATGACAAGTCGCTTGGAGAAGTACACGGTACTATAGACCCAAATAAAACCGGTAGCAGGTGGCGTAAACTATTCGCCTTCTTTGGCCCGGCATATTTGGTTAGCGTTGGTTATATGGACCCGGGCAACTGGGCTACAGATATTGCAGGTGGTAGTCAGTTTGGCTACAAACTGATATGGGTGCTGCTGATGAGCAACCTGATGGCATTGCTGCTGCAATCGCTCAGCGCAAGGCTGGGTATTGTGCAAGGCAAAGACCTTGCGCAGTGCAATCGTGAAGTATATCCACGTGGTGTAAATTTTGTCTTATATATACTGGCAGAATTGGCCATTGCAGCCTGCGATCTTGCCGAAGTACTCGGCATGGCTGTTGGTCTTAATCTGCTTTTAGGCATCCCCATACTATTTGGTGTACTCATCACTTTTCTCGACACACTATTACTGCTATACCTGCAAAAGCTGGGCATGCGCAAGATGGAGGCATTCATCATAACACTTGTAGCCATCATTGGTGGTTGCTTTCTGCTGGAAATGTTTTTTGCAAGGCCCGATATGCATGAGTTGGTAAAAGGATTTGTACCATCTATACCAAACAATGCAGCGCTCTACATAGCCATTGGTATTATTGGTGCAACAGTAATGCCGCACAACCTTTACCTCCACTCTGCTCTTGTGCAGACACGCAAGATAAATAGCGATGATGCATCTGTACGAAAAGCCATTCGCTTCAATGTATGGGATAGTACGATAGCACTCAACATGGCATTGTTCGTAAATGCCGCTATACTGATTCTTGCAGCAGCCGTGTTCTATACCAGTGGCAACGAACATGTCGCATCGCTGAAAGATGCACACCAATTGTTAGCACCATTACTGGGCAATAAATGGGCATCACATCTCTTTGCCATTGCATTGATAGCTGCGGGCCAAAGCTCTACTGTTACCGGTACACTTGCCGGGCAGATAGTAATGGAAGGTTATCTGCGCCTGCGCATCAGTCCCGTTGTGCGCCGCCTGCTAACAAGGATGCTGGCCATAGTACCAGCCGTACTGGTAATATGGATAATGGGCGAACAGGAAGTAGATGCCATGTTGGTTTTCAGTCAGGTATTGTTAAGCATGCAGCTAGCATTTGCAGTAATACCACTCATCCATTTTGTGAGTGATAGAAAACGTATGGGCATCTTCACCATCAAACCGATTGTAAAAATTGCTGCGTGGATAGTCGCTTCCATTATCGTTGCTTTAAATCTTAAATTAGTATACGAAACTGCTGCAGACTGGATAGCACAAACAGACAGTACACTTGTCAAAGCATTGATAGTTGGTGGTGAGCTGGGCATTGTAGTACTGCTGATAATTACTACTGTTTATCCATTCATACTACAACGCAGAGAAGCAAATATAAATATTCACAAAACACCTGAAATGGATGCATTGCAAGGCATATCAAAACCATTCCGTAAAATAGCGATGGCGGTAGACTATACCGATACAGACCGTATCGTAATGCAATATGCCATGCATCTGGGCAATGCAGATACCGAATACCTGCTGATACACATTGTGGAAAGCGCACAGGCACGGATGCTGCAAGACAAAGCCAACGACTATGAAACCCTGCAGGACAAAGCCTATCTGGATAAGTATATTCAACTGTTTGCAGATAAGTCTTTAAAAGCACAAGGCATATTGGGCTTCAAAAATCGCAAAGACGAGATAGCACGCATTGTAAAAGAAAACAATTGCGACTTGCTGGTATTGGGCAGCCACGGCCATAAAAGCATTAAAGATTTTATATTCGGGGAAACCATCAACACCCTAAGGCATAAAGTAGACATCCCCGTATTTATAGCACAATGATCAAAAAACTAAACCTAAAAATCCTTCGTTTTCTAAGTGCAAGAAACTACCCTACCCAGCTACTTATTTTTCTGCTTGCGGGTTATGCTACAATCATTCTGCTTATACCTATTGAAGGAATTGTGGAAATATTCTGGGATGTAACACAACTGAAAGAACCACCCGACCCTGCAAACTTAGAACAGCTACCTTTAAATATCATAGTCACATCCGTATTAGAAACATTTGTGTACCAATATCTCGTATTCCGGATATTCAGAAAATGGATACACATCAAGAATAAATACTTCTGGGCTATACTTATATCATCTCTAATATTTGGTTTTATGCATTATTACGATGTTATGTATATCATCTTTGCATTTCTGCAGGGCCTCACATTAGGATATTGCTATTACTTCTATAAACGGAATCTTGTTAAAGCTTTTTGGTCTACAGCTGTGGTACATGCTGCACATAACGGCATAGCTGTTTTAGTTGCCGTAATTTTTCCCGACATTTAGACATAAATCTTCTCAGCTATGTTTATCAAGTGGATTATCATCATCATGGCTACCCTCAATTTCGGGTACATGGTTTTTGACGGCAGCCGTGCATTGGCTACCGGCGATTATATCCGTCCTAAATCGGGACAACACGCAGGCCAGTTGGGCCCGTGGAGCAAAGCAGTGGAAAAAGTAGGTATCAATCCCGAATCTACAACCATGAAGCTCATCTTCGTTGTTTGGGGGCTTGGCGGGCTATACATCACACTGGCTTTCCTGCAAGACAAGCCATGGGCATGGAAGGCCATGTTGATAGCCAATATCGCATCACTCTGGTATGCTGTGGTAGGCACTTTTGGCAGCGTGGTACAGATAGCATTGCTTGTAATATCAAAATTGCTGCGATAAGCGTCTGCATATAGTTATATTTGCATCCCAAAACATCTACATCAATAATGCAAAGAGATACTGCCATTTTCGGGCTTATACATGAAGAACTGGAACGCCAGCGCCGTGGCCTTGAGCTGATAGCTTCTGAAAACTTTACCAGCGCACAGGTTATGCAGGCTATGGGTAGCGTGATGACCAATAAGTATGCGGAAGGTTATCCCGGCCGCCGTTACTATGGTGGTTGCGAAGTGGTGGATAAAAGCGAACAACTGGCAATAGACCGTGCAAAAGAAATATTTGGTGTAGACTATGCCAATGTGCAACCGCACAGTGGTGCACAGGCAAATGCAGCTGTAATGCTGGCTTGCCTGCAGCCGGGCGATACCATCCTGGGTCTTGACCTAAGCATGGGTGGCCACCTTACACACGGTTCTCCTGTAAACTTCTCGGGCAAGCTCTACAATGCAGTACACTACGGTGTACGCAAGGAAGATGGCATTGTAGATTACGATCATCTGGAAAAACAGGCACTGGAACACAAGCCTAAAATGATAATCTGCGGTGCATCAGCATATAGCCGCGATTGGGACTATGCACGCATCCGCCAGGTGGCAGATAAAATCGGTGCACTGGTATTGGCTGATATCTCTCACCCTGCTGGTTTGATTGCTAAAAAGCATCTCGCCTCTCCTTTCGATCATTGTCATTTTGTAACCACAACTACGCACAAAACATTGCGCGGACCACGTGGTGGCCTCATCATGATGAAGACCGACTTTGAAAACACTTGGGGTGTTAAAGGTCCTAAAGGCGAAACAAGAACACTGAGCCAGATGCTGGACCTAGCTGTATTCCCCGGTACACAAGGCGGCCCATTGGAGCATGTGATAGCTGCAAAAGCGGTTTCATTCTACGAAATACTGCAACCGGAATTCGGCGCATATACACAACAGGTAATCAACAACGCACAGGCTGCTGCTACTGCCCTGCTTGAAAAAGGGTACAATATAGTTTCGGGTGGTACAGACAACCACCTGTTGCTGATAGACCTTCGCAACAAAAACATCAGTGGTAAAAAAGCAGAAAACACTTTGGTGCATGCAGATATTACCATCAACAAAAACATGGTTCCGTTCGATGATAAGTCACCGTTCATCACTTCAGGTATCCGTATAGGAGTACCTGCGGTTACTACCCGTGGCTTGAAAGAGGAACACATGCCACACATCATCAACTGGCTCGACCGTGTACTGATGTCTCCTGACGATGAAACGGTAATAACGACCGTACGTGGAGAGGTGAACGAGTTTATGCAACAGTTCCCGCTATATCCTGAAATGTAATTCTTTACATATACTATTTTAAAGCCGCCGTTTGTTTAGAATAACCTTAACACGGCGGCTTTTCTTATTTTTGTAGTTTCATGCTTGTGCTTCAGGCACATATGCACTAATAAAACATACATGAATCGTTACTATCTATATTTATTACTTCCGGTAATAGCCTGTTCTTTTGCAATGCCTGCCGACGCACAGACGGTACGCACCAGAAAGAAAGAAGAAAAGAAGAAAGAGCCGAGCATCTACGAAATAGACACACTGTTGCAACCAATACCCCGCAACAGGCAGATGTGGCACGATAAAATAGACAAAGAACAAAACCGCGCTGATGCATCGGATGGTGTGATGCGCAATCGTGAGTTGTATTATACAGACGATTCTGTTATCAACCTTGGCCTGAATACTGCTATGTTTCAGGTGGTAGACCAGATGCAAAAAATGGTAGAGAACCTGCCACAGAAAACCAGAGATGCCATAATGGACAATCAGGAAAAAATACGCTGCCTGAAAGCCATCAACGAAATGCTATTTGCTTTTAATTCTGATGTAAAAGCAGACCCTGTCTTCTACCGCAAGCAGATATACAATATGCGCGATCTTATCATTGCCCGCAATGAAGGTACCAGCATGGATTTTGTGAAAAAAAACATCAACTTCCAGACACTGAACAATGTCAAGTATCTGTTTGAACCTAGCAGCGAAGAGCGCATATTCATCTTTACAGAAATGGGCAAGCAGGAGCCGCAGATAATGATAAAACGCCTCAGCGAGTTTGCCAACGAAAGCTATGCTGACGATATAGTTGCCGCTGCTGCAAAAATAGTGCCTAACGAACTCTTCAGCTATGCATCATCTACCAACTATGTACTGAGCAATGCCGTAAAACGCAGCAAAGACCCGTTGGTACAAACCATCGTACGCATATCGCAGGAATCTAAATCGCCGTTGAAGGCAATGCCATTCCTGAACGATGTTTATACCAAGAAAAAGACCATTGCCGAGATAGACCAGATAACAAGCAACCACGATTTGTTTTATCAGAATCTTGTAAGGCTGAAACTGGAACAAGTGTCTTTGGGTGGCGATACCTATACAGATGAGTTGAAGTATCGCAGCATGAAGTACATCCGCGAGATGAACGACCTGCACGAAGAGAAGGACCCTGTTCGCTTCAAGTGTATAGAAAACTTCCCGCCAGAGGTATTGTATTTCATCATGGTTTACGGTCAGGACGAAATATATACCAGTAGCTTCCTCGGCACCTACAAGCGCATGCTTGAACGCATGAAGCCTATGACGGGTGACCAATTGTTGGAAAAAGTACACCGCGACAAGTTCCGTACATTCATCCGTATGTGTGCTGGCTACAATACGCTAACTACATTCCTCGGCACCATGGATGCCGAGAACAAAAACAACCTGATGCGCAGCTTCATTGCAGGCCTTGAACAAGGTAAGGACGATGAACTGGAAGACGCAGTAGACGTTGCAGATGCATTTGGTAGTATAGAAGATTCAAGTCTTGCAGTATTTCTCGAAAAACAAGTAAAAGACAACTACGAAGCCTCCTACAAATTCCGAAGTAAAAAAGGTGTGATAGTTTATGGTTTACTGGCTACACTGTTTGAAGGCCTGAAAGGTATGGACAGCACCACTGCTGCTATGCAATCTGACAAGCTGAACCTGCCACCTATCAGCATGGTGATGAATAAAAACCTTACCAATGATTCGGGTATTGTATATGAGCAGGTATTCTTCTATGGTGATGAAGATGGTAAAACATCTTACACCAGCTTTATGGGCAATTTCCCGAAAGACAAATGGAAAGTTGTAACCAATAAATACTGGGCAGAAATATCATCGCTGCAAGGCAAGAAGATAGTTATCTATGCCAACCTGCCAATACCTGAACCCGGTGATGAAGAAGCACAGAAAGAACTGGCAAAATACCTGACAGAAAAAGAAATACACCCATCGGTGGTTATACACCGCGGGCATAGCTACCACCTGCCACTGACGATAGACCAACTGCAACGCGAAACAAAAATCGTGATGCTGGGTTCTTGCGGTGGTTATCACAATCTGGGTAAAGTACTCGACCATTCTCCTGATGCACATATCATATCATCTAAGCAAGTAGGTTCTATGAGTGTGAACGAGCCTATCATCCGCAGCATCAACGACCAGATACTTGCCGGTAACGATGTAGACTGGATAATGTCTTGGCGTGGGCTGAATGGCTACTTTGCTGCGAAAGGCAGAGAAACAGCCAAAGGCATGTTTGATGATTATATACCACCACACAAAAATCTTGGTGCTATCTTCATCAAAGCATATCGTAAAATGCTAAGCAGTTTCGATGAATAATCAATAACAAACTTCTTTCCGTTATGGCAAAAATCAAGCTCGGTAAAATAGACACCAAAGCACCCAAGCAACTTGATAAAGATGCTACTAAAAAGAAACTGGCTGCCATACAGGGCGAGCTTGATGAATTGCAAAACCTGCTGTATGCCGAAGGTAAACATAGCATACTGGTAATAATACAAGGCATGGATGCCAGCGGCAAAGACGGGCTGATACGCGATGTATTTGGCTGTATGAACCCACAGGGTGTACAGGTAACATCTTTCAAAGTACCTACGCCCGAAGAGCTGAGTCACGACTTTCTGTGGCGCATACACGAACATGCACCTGCAAAGGGCATGATACAGGTTTTCAACCGTTCTCACTACGAAGATGTATTGGTAACGCGTGTACACAATATCATTGATGATAAGACTGCCGTAAAACGCATGTCTGCCATCAACGATTTTGAAAAGATGCTTGCCAACCACAACAATACACACATCATAAAGCTATACCTCCACGTATCTCGCGAGGAGCAACTGGCACGCCTGCAGGAACGCATGAAAGTGCCGCAGAAAATGTGGAAGTACAATGCCAAAGATATTGAGGAATCTCAACTATGGGATACCTATATGGGCTATTACGAAGAGGTCTTCAACAAGTGCAACGACCCGGAATGGAACATTATACCTGCAGACCAAAATTGGTACAAATCTTACCTGGTAGCAAAGCTGCTGCGCGATGCTATGGTAAGCTTCAAGATGAAATATCCGGGAATGAAAAAGTAACTAACCCACAAACTTTCTGATAGCCGCATTCACAAGATGCGGCTTTTCTAATTGCAGAAAGTGCCCGCACTGTGCTATCATTTCCAGTTTGGCATACTGCATTTTGTGTACAGCTTTTTCTGCTATGTGTTGCGTTGTTACAGGGTGTATCCATCTGTTAGGTATCAGCGCATCACGCTCACCAAATAGTACTAGTGTCGGCTGTTCTACAAGGCCCAGATTATCAAACACAGGTTCATCCAGCATACTGCTTACACATGCATCCACCATTTGCCTGTAGCTGCGTGTAGAGTGCGAGCGCATTATCTGCACCAGCTCTTCTACCATCTCATCTATCTGCTTCGGGTACTGAAAGAAACTGGTACGTATACTCTGACGCAGGCTGTTCTCTTCTGTGCTGAACATATCGAGTGTGCTGATGGTCGATTTATACATCGTACTTTCAAGCGGGGTGAATGTTTCAAAACCCGCAGGCGCGCACAGTATGAGCTTTTCGGCAGCGTCCTGTACATTTTCCAGCAAGTGCAGCACTACCTGCCCACCCATAGAGTGGCCAACCAGCACCACATTTTTCAATCCCAGCTTTTGTATAAAATCATATATGCATCCTGCGTAAAAATGTATGCTGTAATCGTAGTTGCCCCTGTCAGAATAGCCATTGCCCGGCAGGTCTATAGCTATGCACCTGTAGTGTTCTTTCAGTGCTTCTATCTGGTACTTCCAACTACCACCATAGGTGGCAAGACCGTGTACAAATAACAATGTATGTTCTCCGCTACCCTCGTCTATATATGCCATGTTGCAGCCATTAGATAATACTGCATGATGAATGGCAAACTGCTTATGTGCTGTGTGTATCAATTCCGTTCTTCTATTATTATTCAATATAAAACAAAAGGTGCGCATCACGCACACCTTTTGTCTATGAGCTTATTCTGAAAACTGACCGATTATCTATTCAACAAGTCAACCAATCAACTAAAAAACTATCCTCTTTCTATTACCCATTTAGCTACTGCAGGTGCAAGCTCTTTCTGGCTCTTACCACCAACAAACACGCCAATGTGGCCACCCGGGAAAGGATAGTTTGTTTTATCCTTCGTGCCGATAGCATCCATGATAGGCAACGTGCTTTCGTTAGGGATGATGTTATCGTCTGTAGCATATACGTTCAGGAAAGGAACTGTCATATTCTTCAGATCGATAGGACGGCCACCAAGTGTCATTTCACCTTTTATCAGTTTATTGTCGCGGAAAAGGTCTTTGATATATTTACGATACATCTCGCCCGGAATGGCAGGCAAATCGCCTTTCCATTTTTCCATGCGCAGGAAGTTCTCCATTTTATCTTTATCACCTAGGCTGTCCATCACGCCAATGTATTTGCTGATGTTCATGCTTGGTTTCAGCATACCGAATGCACCGTCAACCATTTCGCCGGGTACAGTACCTACGCTGTCAACGATAGCATCTACGTCTATGTGTTTTGTCCAACGATACAGCATACAAGTGTTTGTGCTGAATTCGTAAGGAGCAACATATGTAGTCAGTGATTTCAGTTTTTCAGGATACAGTGATGCATATATCATGCTGAATGTACCACCCTGACAGATACCCATTTTATGGATTTTATCAACCTTATTGCTTTTGCGTACAAAGTCAACCGCATCGTTCATATAACCGTCGATGTAGTCTTCCATTGTTTCGTAGCGGTCTGCTTTTGTCGGGTAGCCCCAGTCCATGATATATATATCAAGACCTTCTTCCAACAGCTTTTTCATCAGGCTGCGGTCTGGTTGCAAATCAAGCACATCGTGCCTGTTCAGCATAGCGAAAGAAACCAGCACCGGAGTTTTGCTCTTAGCAGGTGTTTCACGTATGTAATGGTACATTTTCACGTGGCCGCTGCTCCACACCAGTTCTTTTGGTGTTGTTGCCAGTTGCACATCCTCCATGTTTTGCAATGTCTCGTAGCCTTTAGCCAGTTTGTGCGATGTAGAAGTCAATTCTTCCACCATTCCTGCAGGGTTCCAATTCATACTCTTAAAAATTTTGCGCGAAATTATTAAATATTTTCTAAATAAGAGCAATTATGCTCCGGTTAACCCTATGAATATAGCAGATAATGAACAGTTTACCAATTAAACGAAATTAATTCTACATAAAATGAGAGTCCCTGCATCCAGATGAATGCAGGGACATTATCAAACAGAACAAACTGTCGTAATTAATAATTGATAGTACCGTTTATATTGCTAAGTACTGCCAATCCGGGATTACTCAACGGCACAGTCATAGTACCCGAGAAGCTACCCGTAGCATTTACAAACCTGCCGGTACCACCTATAAACTCAGCTTCCAACGTACCTGTTGCAGTACCATTAGCAGTAAACATTAGATTGTATGAAGGAATATTGCAGTAAATCTCGTCACCATTAGCAGCCACAAAAGATGCACACTGCACCGTTACCTGATTGCCAACATAGTTACCACTGATAATGATAGGCGCTACGCATGTTTTATTCTTAGCCTTTAGCAAGCCCATGTGCGTTACCGTACCTGTACCCTCAAAATCGCCTACAGTGGTCAGCGGACCACAGTTGCAAGGCAAGCCCAGCGATGTGTTGATACTATAACTGAGGCTACCCTTAAACGGCCTTCCACTGCTTTTTGACATTGCTGTAGATTGCAGGTCTGCATTCTCTGCAGTATTAGCATTATTTGCTGTTGGGATGGCGGTGTTGGTAGCCTTATTGCAAGATGTGGCAAATGCCAGTGCACATGCTGCAATGAATAGTTTGTTTTTCATAAGCCTTATTATTTGAGAGGTAAATTGTTAATAGGCTAAGTTGCCCCCGATAACAACCTGATAACAAATTACTGCCATGCATTAACAACAGATTTACAAGCGCTTAACCATGCGTTAACAATGCATGGGCACAAAAAAAGTCCCGCATCTTTGCAGAGCGGGACTTTCTTAATAATATAACCGGATGGCTTATTTTGCCACAGCGATGTATTTCTTTTCTTTGATACGTGCAGATTTACCTTGACGATCGCGTTGGTAGAACAGTTTAGCGCGACGAACACGACCTGTTTTGTGCACTTCGATAGATTCGATGTTTGGTGAGTACAGCGGGAACAGACGCTCAACACCTACACCGTCAGACATTTTGCGAACAGTGAAAGTTTGCGTGTAACCACGACCCTGACGTTTGATAACATCACCTTTGAATGCCTGGATACGTTCCTTAGCACCTTCAATGATTTTATAATTAACGGTTACGTTATCACCGGCTTTGAACTTTGGAAAATCTTTCTTCCCAGTCATCTGCTCTTGTACAAATGCTACTACGGTATCCATTTTAGTATTATTTTCGGTCTGCAAAGGTAATGAGTACTCTGATAAATTCAAAATTTAAATTTAAATCTCTCAAATCTTTTTACCTGTGCTTGTTTTACAAATGCGAAGTTACGCAATAATTCAGTCTTTTCAGCTATTTCAGCCTATTTATCATCGTCCATCAAATCGGGCCTGCGCTCTGCAGTACGCTTCAGCGATTGCTCCAAACGCCATGCATCTACCTTTTTAGGGTCGCCGCTCAGCAGCACATCGGGCACTTTCCACCCCCTGAAGTCTGCCGGGCGGGTATATACAGGCGGTGCCAGCAGTCCATCCTGATAAGAATCGAACAACGCAGAAGTCTCGTCATTCAACACACCCGGTATCAGCCTGCCAATGGCATCTACAACCACAGCCGCAGCCAGTTCTCCCCCGCTCAGCACATAGTCGCCAATAGATATCTCCATGGTCACAAAATGCTCCCTGATGCGCTCATCTATACCCTTGTAGTGACCACAGATAATCATCAGGTTCTCCTTCATAGATAGCATGTTAGCGGTTTTCTGCTCAAACTGCTTTCCGTCGGGGGTCATATATATTATCTCGTCGTAGCTACGCTCACCTTGCAGCTTCTCTATCAGTATCGCCAAAGGCTCGGGCATCATCACCATGCCTGCACCACCGCCAAACTGGTAGTCATCTACCTGTGCCTGCTTATAAGGGGTATAGTCGCGCAGGTTATGCACCTGCACATCCAGCAAGCCTTTTGCCTGTGCCCTTTTCATTATAGAATGGCCAAAGGGGCTTACCAGCAAATCAGGAACAACCGTTATTATATCTATTCGCATGAAAAATCAAAAAATTAGAAAGTAAAAAGAAAGAGCTTCTTCATTTTTCTTTTTGCTTTTTTAGTTACCCAAATACACCTCCAACAAGCCTTCGGGCAGGTCTACACGCACATATTTATTGCGCAGGTTCACCTCTATCAGTATATCATCTACCAGTGGTATCAGTACTTCTTTCCCTTCTATCTCCAGCTTTGCCAGCCATTGGTGCCCTGTTTGTATCACGTCTGCTATCGGCCCCAATCCACCTTTTTCTCTGTCTACCAGATTAAAGCCTATCCACATCAGCGGGCTGTCTGTCTTCACTTCTTTCAGCACATCTTCTTTTACATACACATGCTTGCCCACCAGCTTCTTGGCGGCCTCTACCGTTTCCACATCTTCTACAGTTATGATATACTCTTCGTTGTTAGCTGCTTTCACAGACGATACAAAATGTGGTATCTGGCTGTCTTTCCTTATTTCCACAAACAATACAGCACCAACTTCCAGCCAGTTGCTTTCTCCTGCAACATGTGTCATTATCAAACCGCCTTTCAGTCCGTGTGTAGCTACTATCTTACCTATGCGTATCATGGGCTGCAAAGGTAATACATTTGAATTTTGCACCCGATTGATCAGAAATACCCCAGATAAAACTTGGAGTGGGTAGCGTATTCTATACTCAGTTCATCGCCCTCGCCCACCTGCCTGTAGTCGTCTATGCTTACTTCTATACTCAGTTTTACGGGCGAACTCAGGTATAGATAATAGGTGTTATTCTGCGGCATATACTGTTTGCGTGTCACGTTTACACGTTCTATGGTTTTGGTGCCGCTCTGTATATCCTTGCGCAGCTTGCGGAGCGTAAAGTAATAAGCACTATATGCAATACTACCTGAAAACACCATCAGAAAAAGCACACCGCCAAAATAGTATTTGTAAGAAAACGGATTGGGCTCATCGTTCCACGCCCTGAACCAAGACATGAGAAAAGGGCAGGCAAAACAAAACACCATGA
This sequence comes from Flavipsychrobacter sp., assembly GCA_035299045.1. Lineage (GTDB taxonomy): Bacteria > Bacteroidota > Bacteroidia > Chitinophagales > Chitinophagaceae > Polluticoccus. Next base: position 33,860 of record DATGXJ010000012.1, on the reverse strand, counting down.
GTATGCGGACAACCTTATAAAACATGGTGTTTTCTTTCTTGAACTTTTGCTGCAAAAACACAAGCTCCTCTTTTTCCAGAGGCTCATTGTACTTGTATAGATGCAGGTTTGCCATAATTATCAGAAGCCGTAAATACCGGCGTATTTTTCGTGTGCGTATTGCATAAACACTTTAAAATCGAGCCCTGTGCCCGTTATCTGCTTACACAATTCTTCAGATGTGTACCTTCTGCCATACTGATGCACTTTACCGCGCAACCATTCTCTTAACCCAAGCAACCTACCGTTAGCAATATCATCCGCCAGTGTGGGCATTTCCTTTACTGCCTGCTGATAAAACTGTGCCGCGTAGAAACTACCTAATGAGTAGGTAGGAAAATAACCAAAGCTGCCGTGCGCCCAATGCACATCCTGCAGTACACCTGTTTTATCGTCCTGTGCAGACACACCGAGGTATTTATTGTACAATCCGTTCCACGCTTCAGGCAGGTCTTCTGTAAACAAGTCACCGTTCATCAGTCCCTTCTCTATTTCATAACGTATCATCACATGAAAATGGTATGTAACCTCGTCCGCCTCTGTGCGTATCAGCGATGGTTCTACCTTATTCATGCCTTTATAAAACGCTTCAACACTAACATCGTTCAATTGCTGTGGAAAATATTGTTGCAGCTTCGGGTAGAAATGATGCCAGAACTGTTTGCCCCTACCCACATTGTTCTCCCAAAGACGAGATTGCGATTCATGTATTCCCAAAGATGCAGCAGCGCCCAATGGCAGGCCATACTGTTCTATTGGCAGGCCCTGTTCATACAATGCATGCCCGCCTTCGTGTATGCTGCTCCACAGCAGCGATGAATAATTATTTTCATCTACCCTTGTTGTTACCCGCACGTCTGTTGGCGCGAAAGATGTAGTAAAAGGATGCTCGGACATATCTTGCCTGCCTGCTTCAAAATCGTAGCCCATAGCACGCAGTACATCTATAGAAAATTCCCACTGCGACTGTTTAGGATAATTACGCAGAAAGAAACTATCGTCTACTTGCAGAGCAGCTTTTATCTTATCAAGCAACACGGGCAATTGTTGCTTCACATCACCAAACACCCTGTCCAGCAATGCTACACTAGCTCCCTTTTCATACTCATCCAACAATGCATTGTACGGATTGCTTTCATAGCCATACATAGATGCCTGCTGTTTTTTCAGTTGTATCATCTTATCCAACTCTGGCGCGTATATGCTGAATTTATTTTCCTTACGCGATTGTATCCACGCATTGTAGCTGGCGCTTGTTTGCTGGGTGATGGCCTCTACAAACGCGGCAGATAGTTTTTTGTTCTTGTTATAGTCTTCAAGGCTCAGCTCTACATTTCGCTTTTCATCATCTGCAAGGTCGCCCCTGCCTGCCAGTTCCTGCAACTGATTGCCATAAGCTTCAGACGTCAGCATTTCGTGTGCCAGCGATGCCAGTGTAGCCAGTTGCCTGCCCCTTACCTCAAAGCCCTTTGCAGGCATATACACTTCTTGATCCCAACCCAATACTGCCGATGCATTATTCAGGTCTGCCGCTTTCTGCGTCGTCTCTTTGTAGGCAGCATACAGGTCTGCACTACTCTTTTGTATGTTCATGTATTAGTTTACTTCTTTTGAAAAACGTTTTTACTCCTGTGCCTCCAGACGCTCTACAGAGCTGATGCCATCCAATGCTGCCAGTTGCTGACAGAGGGCATCCAGCTCTTCCCTGTCATGCACATACACCATGATGGTACCATCAAAAATACCATCGTGAGAATCGATACTGATAGAGCGCATGTTCATTTTCAGCTCTGCTGATATTACGTTGGTTATCTTCTGTATCACACCCACATCGTCCAGCCCGAGGATGCGTACACCACTGAGGAAGGATATTTCTTTGTTCTTCGCCCATTTGGTTTTTACTACCCTGTGTCCGTAGTTGGCAAGCAATTGCGGCGCATTCGGACAGTCGGTACGGTGTATCTTCAAGCCCTCGCCTGATGTTATAAACCCGAATACGTCATCGCCCGGTATCGGCTGACAACACTGTGCCAGTTTGTAGAGAATCTTATCAGAGCTTTCGCCAAAGATGATGAGCTCTGCACCCTTCGCAGGCTTTTGCTTCAGTAACTCGTCTGAAGAGATAAGATTCTTCGTATCTATCTTCACCTCCTTAGGTGGCTGCACCAGCTTGTCGCCGTGTATGGTAAATTCTTTGAGGTCCTTCAGATCGAGGCTGCCTACTGCAAATGCATAAAACAAATCGAGTGAAGATGGCTTTTTGAAATGAGAACACATTTCAAGAATGTTGTGTGCAGACAATGGCACTTTCATATGCTCCAGCTTGCGTTCCAGCATTGCCTTTCCGTCTTCAGCTATCTTGCGTTTCTCTTCTTTCAGGTAGTATTTAATGCGCGATTTGGCTTTGGCAGTCGTAACAAATGCCAGCCAGTCTTCAGATGGTTTTTGTTTGGACGATGTAATAATCTCTACCTGGTCGCCACTCTTTATCTGGTGGCTCAGTGGCACCAGCCTGTAGTTTACTTTTGCACCTATACAACGTGCCCCAAGTTCGGAGTGTATATCAAATGCAAAGTCAAGCGCAGTGGCGCCTTTCGGCAACACGCGCATATCGCCTTTCGGCGTGTATATGTATATCTCTTCGGTAAAAAGATCGAGTTTAAAATCCTGCAGGAAGTCGAGCGTATCAGTATCAGGATTGCTCAATATATCGCGCAGATGTTGCAGCCAGCTATCCAGTTTACTTTCCTGTGGCGACTCTGCACCTTCTTTGTACTTCCAGTGCGCAGCAAGGCCTTTCTCCGCTATCTCATTCATGCGCGATGAACGTATCTGGACTTCCACCCATCTACCACCCGGGCCCATTACTGTTGTGTGCAAGGCCTCGTAGCCATTACCTTTCGGCACGCTTATCCAGTCGCGCAGCCTTTCTGTACTTGGCTTATAGAAGTTGGTAATAACAGAGTATACCTTCCAGCAATCTTCTTTTTCTTTTTCCTGCGGAGAGTTGAGGATGATGCGAATAGCAAACAAGTCATACACTTCTTCAAAAGCTACATGCTTGGTACGCATTTTGTTCCAGATAGAGTGTATGGCTTTGGGGCGGCCATAGATATCAAAGTCAAGACCCAATGCCTGCAGTTCTTCCTTAATAGGCTTAATGAACTCGTTGATATATCTGGTACGTTCACGCTTTGTTTCCTTCAAGCCCTGCGCTATTTCCCAATACACTTCGGGCTGTGTGTACTTCAGCGCCAGGTCTTCCAGCTCAGACTTTATCTCATACAACCCCAGACGATGCGCCAGCGGAGAATAGATATACGTTGTTTCAGACGATATCTTCAATTGTTTCTCGCGGCTCATGCTTTCCAGCGTGCGCATATTGTGCAGCCTATCAGCCAGCTTTATCAATATTACCCTCGGATCATCAGCAAGGGTCAGTAATATTTTACGGAAGTTCTCGGCCTGTACTGTAGTATCAGACTTTAGGTCTACTACGTTAGATATCTTGGTAAGGCCATCTATAATTTTGGCATAAACGCTGCCAAATTCGCTTTCTATATCCTCCAGTGTTATCTCAGTATCTTCCACTACATCGTGCAGCAGGGCACAGATGGTAGATGTAACACCCAATCCTATTTCTTCAATTACAATTCTGGCAACGGCTAAGGGATGTAAGATATATGGCTCGCCCGATTTGCGGCGCATATCCTTATGCGCATCTGCCGAAATTTCGAAGGCACGGCGAATGAGTTTTTTGTCTCCTTTTTTAATGCGGTGCTTCAGCGCACGTAACAGCGCCCTGTACTCGCGGAGTATTAGTTTCTTTTCTTCTTCTTCGTTAAGATTATATGCTTCTCTGACAATCGTATCCATAAGCTACACTGTACTATGTAATTTACGAAGAAAGTCAAAAAAAGGGAAATGCAGCGTGTATTTGCAAGCAAATACACGCTTAGGCATTATTTATAGTTTTCGTTATAAAACTGCATATATGCCTTAATATCCTTATCTATCGACAGTTTCTCATAATTGAAACCGGATATATATATCAATTGGTATTCTCCTTGTTTGTATTCCCTGAACAACTGCCCTGTTCCCTTCAGGCTATTCATGTATATTTTCGCTGCCGCTAAATTTCTGAAGGTTTTTATCACAACAACTCCGCTCGATGGTGATAATACTTGAATATCAGTACTCAAACCCAGGTTATTAAACTTGAAAGTGTTAAAATCTGTTACACCAGCTCTGAAACCGGAAGCCCTTGAGTCCATGCCACCAAATACAAACAAAACCATATGCTCTGCTTCAGGTCTGAAGATAAAAGTAGGCGCTGAAACCTGTGCCGGCTTAGGAGCAGGTGGCACATCAGCGGGGAAGCCCCCACCTGCATTAGGCAGTGGTTTAGGCTGGCTCATAGCAGATGTACCAACGGCTTTTGTTGTATCTACTTTACCAATAGATGAGCTATCTGCAGGTTTATTAGTTTGTATGTATTTCAAAATTGCATCTGCCCATGGCCTCAAAGAGTCCTTAGGGTATTGATTAATAAATCCGCGAATTAATGAATCAGCGGGCTTATAATCCTGCATGCCGGCCATTGCAATACCTTCTACTATCGTGAACCGCTTTGCATATTTCCCTTCAGGGTACATTACTTTTGCCTGCTTAACCTTATCTAATGCCCATGCGTACTTATGATCCAGTACCATGCCATATGTCTCTTCGTAAAATACACTTTCACTTACAGCATCAGGATTAGTATTCACTTCACTCTCCCTTGGTTTTACCAATGCTGCAAACTTGCTATCAGGGTATTTTTGCATGAGCTCTTCAGCATAACGTCTGGCATCTGCTACCTTATTTTGCCTTATTTGCATTAAGTATCGCAGGTACAACTCTTCATCTTTATATTCATGATCAGGATAACGTTTTGAAAATGTATCCAACAATCTGGTTGCCGGAGGATAGTCTTCCAAATCTCTTATGTAGGCATTCGCAGCATCCATATAAGCTCTCCTGATTACACCTTCTGCTTCTCCTTTGCTTTCAGGTGTTCTGGGTATAAAAGCTACCAACGCTTCTTCTGTTGGAATACCATTTTCATCAAGCTCTATCTCTTGACCTTCAGCAGTATTCCCTGCGCTTTGTGTAGTATTATTACTCATACCACCGGCTGCTGCACTGCGCCTCCAGTTATCTGCAAGCTGCCTGTTACCCCATTTCCTTTTAAACTCGTTTATACCTTGCTGTAATAATGCTGTATTATTGAAATACCAGTTATTATAAGGATTATTTCCATTACCTGCATTACTGCCGCCTGTGCTACCACCTGCGGGTATTTGCTCAGATTTAAAAATGCTGTCTTCCCTTTGTTGTTGCAGCTTACGAATGTAACGACGCACTTCAGCACGCATTTCCTTCTCAGGCATATTACCTAATGCAAGCAAGCTATCCTGCTCGCGGATTGTCCTCAACGGCCCTGTAATACTTGCCAAAGCTGCACTACGCTTCACGGCAATTTCAATCATAGAATCGCCCGGTATTGAATTGGCAAATACAGAAGCACTATCATACGCATTTTTAGCTTCTTCATACTGGCCTTTTCTGTAATAGATATCACCCAATGTAGCAAATGACAAGCCCTTTTGCTTTGGGGTTGCCTTAGATGACTGTATCCCCTGATTTAAGTAGTCTATTGCTTCATCATACCTTCCACTGTTTGCAGATAGTCGGCCCAACACAAAATATACCTGCTCATAGTAGGATTGATACTTACCATCGTTAAGTACTTTTTTCAATGCCGCTATGCTCTCATCCTGTGCACCGCCTGCATACATCATGCTATATGCAAGATTTTTGCGTGCATAGAAGTCCATATCAACTTTCGGATTCAGGTCTATTACTTTGCGGAAGCTTGCTGCAGATGCGGTGTACTCTCCCCTGCTTTGCGATATCTGTCCTGCTATGAAAGCCGAACGCATACGCATCCAGTTAGGCATGTTATTATCATCTGCCACAATATTCAGCTGTGTAGCGGCTGCTTTATAGTCTTTTTGATTCAGGTAAATGAATGATTTTTCCAATGCAAGCCTTCCCTGCATGTCTTTAGGGAAGTTAGGATCTGTTTCCAAAAGGTCTATTACAGACTCGGCATTACCCTCCTGCTTCATTTGCGTGTATGTGCGCGACAGCCACAGCAGCGACTCATTATGCACAGACCTGTGTTGCAAAAACGACAACATGCCTTTTTTCTCTTCCTGTGCTATAGACAACCCCTTACCACTTTTCTTGGTGTACAGGCTCTCGCTTTGGTTAGGTTTCTTTTTACGCTTGTCGCGCAGGCTCAATATATAACGGAAAGATGCAGAGGCTTCGTTATAATTGCCTTTGTAAAAATATGCCTGCCCCAGCAAAAGATAGAGATCGTCGCCCCACTTGGTACGCGGGTCGTGTATCTGTATACCCATCGATGCCTTGTAGATAATACTATCCATATCTGATGACAACAACGAGGAGTCTCTGTCCGGGTTGAATGGGAACAAGGCCAAAAGGGAGTCATAATTATCCTTCTTGGTACGCAGCATATTGGCCAATGCCTCATCCATCTTCTTATCTGCGTTAAAGAAGTAGTTGTAGTGCGTAAATGTATTTTGTACTATCTGCCTTGGCACACTCCATCTGCGCTTCAGCATCTTCTCATTGGTATATGCCTTCTGCTTTTTCTTAATCTTCAGTTCAAAAGCCAATTGTTGCTTTTGCTCCCTTTCTTTTTCTTTAGCCTTTTGCGCTTTCTCTTTCTTCTCCTTCACCTTGGCAAGGCTATCTGTCCTTACTTTCTTTATCGCCAGCAGGCTGTCTGTTTTCTTTTTACGTGCAGCAGCTATCGCATCGGTCTTGCCCTTCCTCACTTTGGCAAAACTGTCTGTCACTTTTTTTCTGTGCGCCTTCAGACTATCACTGAAAGCCTTACGTTTAGCCAACAGGCTATCCGTTTTCATTTTCTTCACCACGGCTACACTATCTGCATAGCGCTTACTTTCTCTGTATTTGCGTTTGGCAGCCAGGCTATCGGTTCGTTTTTTCACTACGGCACGGGCACTGTCTGTTTTCACTTTGCGTGCTGCAATGGTGCTATCTGTTATCTTCTTACGCGCAGCTTTGGCACTGTCTAATTTCGCCATTCTGGCTGCCTGCAGTGTTTTCAGTTTCACCGCCTTAGCCTTTTCTACACTGTCTTTATACTTCTTGCTTTCTCTGTATTTGCGGATGGCGGCAAGGCTGTCTGTCTTATGCTTGCGTATTTTGGCTATGCTGTCTGTCGTGCGTTTTAGTGCTGCTTGTCTCTGTGCGGTTTCTTTGGCACGTGCTTTTGCCATGCTATCGCGGCTGGCTTGCAAGGCTTTTTGTTTTTCAGCCTGCTCTTTCTCTCTTTGTTTGGCGGCAGCTTCCTTAGCTTTTTCCTGTGCTTTGCGGGCAGCCACCACAGAATCTTTTTGCGATTTCTGGGCATAGCTTACCTGCCCGCCTGTCATGGCGCAGAAAAATATGATGATAAAAACTAATATTTTCTGAGGGCTCAATATTGTTCTAATGTGCTTTGCTTCAATAATAATAACTGTAAAATGCGTAAAATATTATACCTGCAATCGTTAATTGCAGGTATATATTAAGACACCTTACATACTCATCAAAAATAGGAAAATCCCGCTAAACTCTTAATACCGTTTACAAACCATCACATTAGCATAATATACATTTCAAATAAAGCATATTTATATTTATATTTGCTATAATGAACCGTAAACCATTTTCCATGAGCCTTTCTGCATATTTATCGGCAATCCGATGCTGCTGCAACATTTTTTGCAAACCACTAAATCTGCAACAAACTGCAACAAAATCATTCTCAATAATCTGAATACCAACATCTTACAACATAAACCTTAATACAACAGGCGCAACAAACTGCAACAAAATCCATTAAACATTATACAATATCAATTTAACAAAGAAGCGACATTAAAAAATTGTCTTCATCACAGTTAAACCTTAATTTACACTCCCTTTGGTACTATGAGCAGACCGGCAAGACGCAGACATATTTTCAAGCGGCTCAATACACACTATCGCTTAGTGTTTATTGATGACACCTCGCTGCAGGAAGTAGCTTCGTTTCGGCTTACCATGCGCAAACTATACATACTATTCAGCAGCATTTTTGTGTTTGTAATAGTAGTAACAGTTGCCATATTGCTGCTGACACCATTGAAGTATTACATACCCGGCTATGCAGGCGGTAGTGACAGACGCGAAGTGATACAACTGAAACGTACTGTCGATTCGCTGACAGACCTAACTGCTGCGCAGGAAGATTTTGAAAACAACCTGAGGCAAGTGATAGCGGGCGATGTAAAAATGAAACTCGATACAACAAAACTCGACATGAAGCGCGTAAACCAGGAAGCCATGAAAAACCTGGTACCGATGAATGAAGAGATAAAAAAAGGTGCATTGCAACCTGCAAAAAAATAAAGCAATGGAAAACAAAAAGCCTGATAACAACATGATGCGCTACGCAGGGCTGGCAACACAATGGATGGTGATGCTGGCACTGGCAGTACTTGCAGGCCGTTGGCTGGATGGTAAAACAGGCTGGAAGTTTCCATTATTTACTGTATCGCTGCCGCTGATAGCACTGGTGGTATCGCTGTGGCAACTGATACAGGAATTTAACAAACCACGTAAATGAACAGAACTTTTATAATAGCTATCGTAGCAGTATTTGCAGTATTATCAGGCGTATTCTTTTATATGAAAACGGCCATGCCCGAGTTTCGCTTCAATGTAATGATGGGCGCAAACATACTGATGCTGATACTATCTACTGCTAGCTATTTTATGGTTACGAGACAAATACAAAACAGGCCGCAGGCTTTTATCAGAGGTGTGTACTCCGGCACCTTCCTGAAGCTGTTTGTGTGTATGGCTTCTGTACTGATATATGTAATGATTAATAAGAAAGATATTCATAAACCAACATTGTTCGTCCTATTCGGCATATACGCTGTGTATTCTGTTGTAGAAACGACCATACTATCAAAAATGGCAAGAGTGAAGTGATATGAAAAAGCAGGAAACGTCTCTGTATCATCTAAAACATTTTTTACCGGAGAACACATTTGAACTGGTGGCACCTTATTTCATGAGCCACACTATACACCTGACGCTGACACGCGAACGCAAGTCGGTACTTGGTGACTATCGCAACCCTACACATGCAGACCCATACCACAGGGTAACGGTCAACATCAACCTGAACAAATACAGTTTCCTGATAACACTGCTGCACGAGCTGGCACACATGCTCACCTTCAATCATTTTAAAAACGATGTACCACCACACGGCAAGGAATGGAAAACTCAGTTCCGCCACGTGCTGATACCTTTTATAGGCAAGCAGATATTTCCCGCAGATGTAGAAAAGGCATTGATTGCCTACCTGCGCAACCCATCTGCCAGTACTTGTACAGACCCCGCGCTGTACAAAGCACTGTACCGCTACGACGAACGTAAACCCGGCTACTGCCTGGTAGATGACCTTGAAGTTGGCCACTGGTTTGAAATGGAGGATGGCAGCATTTTTGAGGTGGTGGAACACCTGCGCACACGCAGCCGCTGCCGGGACCTGATAACACGCAAAATGTATTACTTCCAGGGGATTATAGAGGTAAAGCACGTAAGGCGGGACAGGCGTAAAATAGCTTGAAATATTTTCACCCGATTTTTCACCCCGCGAAAATCTTAATATGATATAAAACACTACTGTTTTATACTACTTTTAACGTCTTAAATAAATCAGAATGATGAAACTGAAGCACTCTCTACTTGCAGGTGCTGCGATGCTCGCATTAGCATCGTGCCAGCAGAATGGCGGCGGCAATACCGATGCTGCTGCTACTCGCAAGCTGCTCGACCCGGCTAATATGGATACTACCATCCGCCCGGGCGACGACTTCTTTATGTACGCAAACGGTACTTGGTTGAAAAACAACCCTATACCGGGCGACCAGACACGTTGGGGCAGCTTTAACGAGTTGCAGGAAAACAACTACAAAGCACTGCACGAATTGCTGGATGCTGCAGCTAATAATAAAAGTGCCGCTAAAGGCAGTGCAGACCAGAAGGTTGGCGATATGTACCGCAGTGGTATGGATAGTGCAGCTATCGACAAAGCAGGCATCACTCCGCTGAATGGTGTACTGGCTCGTATAGATGGTATTACTGATGCAAACGGCATACTGAATGAGATAACTACAGGACAAACACAAGGCAACGGCCAGTTGTTTGCATTCTATGTAGCACCTGATGATAAGAACGTAACCAAGCAGATACCACAGTTTATGCAAGGCGGACTGGGTATGCCCGACCGCGACTTCTACTTCAATAAAGATGAGCGTTCAGCAAAAATCCGCGAAGCGTATAAACTATACCAAGTGCAACTGCTGATGCTGATGGGCATGGACAGTACAACTGCTAAGAAAGATGCAGCTGAAATCTACGGACTGGAAGAGAAACTGGCAGGCGCATCTATGACGCGTGTTGAAATGCGCGACCCATACAAACTGTACAACAAATTCAATGTTGAAGGTTTGAACAAGCTGACACCAGGAATGGATTGGAAAACTGTTTTCAGCAATCTGAAAATAGGCAACCAGGATTCTTGCATCGTTGCTACACCTAAGTTCTTTACAGAGGTTAGCAAACAACTGAAAGCTACACCGGTAGATGTATGGAAGAAGTACCTGAAGTTCCATACGGTGAACGATATGGCTCCATATCTAAGCAGCAACTTCGATAAAGCACGTTTCGATTTCTATGGCAAAGTGGTTCGTGGTCAAAAAGACCAGAAGCCTCGTTGGCAGCGTGTATTGAATGTTGTTGACGGTTCTGTTGGCGAATTGCTGGGACAGATGTATGTTGACAAACACTTCAAACCGGAAGCTAAAAAGCGTATGCTGGAATTGCTGGACAATCTGCAATCTACCTACGCAGAACGCATCAAGCGCCTGGACTGGATGAGCGATGTAACGAAGCAAAAAGCACTGGGTAAACTGGGCACATTCATCCGCAAAATCGGCTACCCTGACAAATGGCGCGACTATAGCAAACTGGAAATCAGCGGCAACGACTATGTAAAAAACATCATGGCTGCTTCTGCTTTCGAGTACGACTATATGATAAACAAACTGGGCAAACCTGTTGACAAAACAGAATGGGGCATGACACCTCCTACAGTGAATGCGTACTATAACCCAGCATTCAACGAAATCGTTTTCCCGGCGGGCATTCTGCAATATCCATTCTTTGAAATGAATGCAGATGATGCGGTAAACTATGGTGGTATCGGCGCGGTGATAGGCCACGAAATCACACACGGCTTTGACGACCAAGGCCGCCAGTACGATGCTGATGGCAACCTGAACGACTGGTGGACACCTGAAGACGCTGCTAAATTCAACGAGAAAACAGCAGTGGTTATCAAACAATACAATAGCTTTACTGTATTGGATACGGTTCACATCAACGGTGAGTTGACACTGGGTGAAAACCTGGCAGACCTTGGCGGCCTTGCAATTGCATACGAAGCATTCAAGAAAACAAAACAAGGACAGGGCAATGAGAAGATAGACGGGTTCACACCTGATCAACGCTTTTTCCTGAGCTGGGCACAGGTATGGCGTGCAAACACCACACCTGAAGAGGCTTTCAATCGTATTAAAACAGACCCACACTCTCCGAACCTGTGGCGTTGTAACGGTCCGCTGAGCAATATGCCTGAATTCTACCAAGCATTCGGCGTGAAAGAAGGCGACAAAATGTGGCGCCCTGAAGCTGAACGTGCAAGGGTATGGTAATTGTTAGTTGATTGGTTGACTAGTTTATTAGTTGACTGGTAATATATTTTTCAATAGCAGGCTACATGCCTGCTATTGTCATTTTAATGTTATTACATACAGTACATACCAATTTTCTTTTCGCCACGTTATGGAATACTAAACACGTCTGCATCATATAGCTGTACCCGGGATTTTAACTATTTAAAAAATCAAGTTTTATGAAAAAGGCTATCAGCTTATGCATTCTGTGCATTATAACAGCGCTGCGTGTTATGGCACAAACAGGCGACATCAAAGTCCTGGTAACAGCAGGCAACATTCCGGTAGAGGATGTTATAGTAACCATCAGCAGCCAAAACGTAAAAGACCAGAAGACAACCGACACAAAGGGCGTAGCCACGTTTCGCCAACTACTCACGGGCAATTATACCATCACAGCAAGCAAAGCAGGCTTCTCCACGAAAACAGCTTATACTATAGTAGTATCTGGCAAAACACAGCAAGTCAATATTCAGTTTGCAGTAGTACTTGAAGAACTAAAAGCTGTAACCATTAGCGAAAAAGAGCTTCCCATGAGGAAGGACAAAAGAAGAGCGACTAAGACTGTGCAAGAAGATATGGCAAGGGGTCGTACAATAGAATACGAAGCAATGCCTGCACCTGCAGCAGCTTATAACCTTGCACCACCAATGCCTCGCATGGCATATCGCGAACCGAACACAGAAAGCTATAAGAAAGTACCTGAGAACGACTTTATGAGCGTGCGTGCCAATCCACTCTCTACCATGAGTGTAGATGTAGACAGAGCATCGTATGCCAATGTACGCAGGTACATTAACGAAGGGCAAATGCCACCCGCTGATGCAGTACGTGTAGAAGAAATGATAAACTACTTCAACTACAAATACCCACAACCTGAAGGAGATAATCCATTAGCCATTGTTACAGAACTTACTAACAGCCCTTGGAACAACAAGCACAAACTGCTGCATATTGGTATGCAGGCAAGAACAATACCTACAGACAATCTGCCACCAAGTAATCTGGTATTCCTGATAGATGTTTCGGGTTCTATGAATCATGCAAACAAACTACCGCTGGTAAAATCATCGCTGAAAATGCTGACAAGTAAATTGCGCGCACAAGACAGGATATCTATAGTGGTATACGCCGGTAGTGCCGGGCTGGTATTACCTGCTACTGCAGGCAATCAGAAGGGCGTCATCAATACAGCACTTGATAGGCTCCAAGCAGGGGGCTCTACCGCAGGTGGTGCGGGCATCAAACTGGCATACAGCATAGCACAGGAGAACTACATACGTGGTGGCAACAACAGAGTAATACTTGCCACAGACGGAGACTTTAACGTAGGTGTTAGTGGCGATAATGAGATGGAAGAACTGATAACCAAAGAAAGACAGAAGGGCATTTACCTTACCTGTCTTGGTTATGGCATGGGCAATTATAAAGACAGCAAAATGGAAGTATTGGCGGATAAAGGCAATGGTAACTATGCGTATATAGACAGTAAACAGGAAGCAGAAAAAACACTGGTTCGCGAATTTGGTGGCACCATTTTCACACTGGCAAAGGACGTGAAATCGCAGATAGAATTCAACCCTGCCTATGTGCAATCTTACAGGCTGGTAGGTTATGAAAACCGTTTACTGAATGAAGAAGACTTTACAGACGACAAGAAAGATGCAGGCGATATGGGTTCCGGACACAGTGTTACCATCATCTACGAGATAATACCTACTGGTGTAAACAGTGCGGATGCAAGAAATGTAACACCGCTGAAATACCAGCAACGCGCAGCCTATCCTACAGTGCTGGACTATGAAGCAGGGAGCGAATTGGCCACTATCAAATTCAGGTATAAAAAGCCAAACGGCAACACAAGCAAAGAGATAACACACCTGATATACAATAACACGACAGACATAAGGCATGCAAGTGAGAACGCACGCTTTGCCACATCTGTAGCCATGTTTGGCATGCTATTGAAAAACTCTGCTTACAAGGGGACAAGCAACTACAACAAGGTACTGACACTGGCAAAAAACAGTGCAGGTTATGACGCAGAAGGCTACAGAGCAGAGTTTATAGAGCTGGTAAAAAAGGTAAGCAAACCTGAAGAGGTAGCCATGAACAAATGGTATGAGGAAGAAGAATAAATAGTTGATAGCAGGATGACAGGAAGGCTGATGTGCTAATACATCAGCCTTTTTGATTTATTTACTATTTTGTATGCACTATGGAGCTACAGGATAAAAGCATTAATAAATCTACCACACTTATCATCAGCATATTGCTACTGGTAGGTGCTGCACTAAGATTATTCCATCTGGACTACCAGAGCCTGTGGTTGGATGAAATGCATACCATGCTGTTTTCAAACCCGGCAACATCGTGGAAAGACTATTGGAAAGAAATAGGCGCTGACGTACACCCCCCACTGCATTATACATTACTCAGAATTCTGTTCCAGGCCATTGCATACACCAGCATAGTAGCACGTTTATTATCAGCGATTGCAGGCGTCCTGTCAATATGGGCTATTTTTTTGCTGGGTAGAGAAATAAAAGACAACAGGCTTGGCCTATTTGCCGCATCTATTACAACACTCAATTACTACGCCATATACTATTCGCAAGAGGCAAGAAACTACATGCTTTCTTTTCTTCTTGTTACACTCTCCTTTATATACTTTATACGGTTGCTGAAGACACTGCAATTAAAACACAGTATATGGTATGGAATATATACACTACTGCTACTCTACTGCCACTACTATGCAGCGTTTATCATTTGTGCACAAGTATTGACAGGAGTGATATTTTTCCTGAACGAAGAAAAACCGAACCGGCTACTATTTATCAAACGCTTTCTGCTTAGTGGAGCAATAGTTGCTGTCGGATTTTCTCCCTGGGTTCGGTTTCTTTCCTCTGTTACAGAAGTAAAGAATACGTGGATACCGCTGCCGGCAAATAGTTTTGTGGTAGACTATTTCAACGAATACTTCGGCAACTCGGAATTGCTTGTTCCGGTATTTGCTGGCTGTATACTAATATTTTTGGTTAGCTTATTCTTTGCACCGAAAACGAACCTTAAAATTAAAGAAAAGCCTCTTTTATTAGCCTTCATAGTATGCGGACTATGGATAACCATCACGTATCTACTACCGTATCTTCGCTCTGTAACGGCTATACCAATGCTATACTGCAGATATACTATTGTCGTATTACCAGCTATAATAATCTGTATTTCCTATGGTATAATACAGACAAAATATCTGATACTCCGGGTAGCGCTTCTTGGTTTCATCCTTGTTGAGTCATTTATCGATCTTGGCTTTAAAAGAGACTTTTATACACGGATAACAAAAACACAATTCAGGGAAATGATCAGCTATGTATCTGCAAACTATTATGCAGGTGAGCCTGTTATAGATGAAATATCCCCGATACAACAACAGTACTATTTCAAAAAATACGGCATACAGCCAAACATACTGCCCGGAACAAAAACTGCAATTACAGACGAAATCCTTACCCCTGGTACAAGTTTATACAATGCTAAAAGCTTCTGGATAATTGGTGCGCATCACGAAAGGCGTATAGATACCAATAGACGCCTTTTGCTGGAGCAGAGATTTGAACGCATTAGCAATGCCCAGTATTGTGATGCCTGGTCTGAGTATTATGTAGCCAAAACTGATACAGGATTGGGCATAAATTATATTGACTACAATCACGTAGTCAAGAGCAGAGACGGACTGACAAATGAGCATGAGATAATACTGCGTAAAGACAGCATTCAGTTCAAGCCTCAGCTTCTTACGAAAGGTAAATATCAATTTATTGTTTCGGTACGGGGCACTTTGGCCAACGAATTCTACCCTAACCTTTCAATATCAGCCAATGGAAAAAAATTAGGAGACCTACAAATAGCTGAAGGTTACTGCATTGGTGTGTTTTATTGGGAAACTTTAAGTGACGCGCCGATAAGTTTCGGAATTAGCCTTACAAATGATGATGCAGACCCCGAAAACAATGCAGACCGGGATGCTTACATCAAATACATCCGAATAAAAAGACTGCAATAGTCATGAAAAATACGTACCAGTACGTATATAGCAGACCAAACAGTCAAGGTAGCTTTGTATTGTCAAATAACAGACAATCAATCAAATATGAAGAAATCTACAATTGCCATTGCAGCAGTAGCATTGTTGGCAGCTTGCAAAAAAGACAGCTCGACTACCACTACGCCGACACCTACGCCTACCCCAACTACAAAGACATTTACCTTTAAGGCCGACGGAACATCTGTAACACTCGACTCTGCAAGAGCTACACTATATACACTTGGCGTATCTCCTTACAACCGAGAGATTGATGTATTTGGTTTTAAGGGTGGTAAAACCGTCATAGAGTTTCATTTTCTGCCAAAGACAGGCAAGCAAAATGCAAACACATCTTTCAGCGATGCTTGGTTGACGTATGCCGACGACACCAAAACATACAACTCTCAATCGGGCGAACTGAACCTGACAGTATGTGACACAGTGAATAACAAGATAGAAGGTACATTCAACTTCTCGGGCAAAGAGTTCAGCGGCACTGCTACTAAATCAATTACCGAGGGTACTATCTATGTAGATAATATGAAGAAGCAATAAGCATCTGCTTGGTATAAATTATAAAGGGGCATCAAAACAGATGCCCCTTTTCTAATAATATAAACTTCTTACACACCCAGATTCGCCCTGAACATCTTAACCGCAATAGCCAGCAATATTACCCCGAAGAATTTACGGACTACCAATATACCCGAATGGCCTAGGAGGCGCTCCAGCAGGTTGAGGGATTTCAGCGTAATGAATACGAATACCAGATTGACAAATATAGCTATCAGGATATTACTTGCATGATAGCTTGATTTCAGGGACATGATAGTGGTAAGCGTTCCCGAACCCGCTATCAGCGGAAAAGCTATCGGCACTACATTACCAGATTTATTATCCTTTTCAGAACGGAATATTTCCAGCCCCAATACCATTTCCAGCCCCAGTACAAATATCACAATGCTACCCGCTATGGCAAAAGAGTGGATATCAAGCCCCATGAAATTCAGCACCTGTTCGCCTATAAAGAAGAATAGCAGCATCAAAGCACCCGATACAGCCGTAGCCTGCACGGCACTGATATCGCCCATCTTCTTTTTCAGCGTCAGCAGTACGGGTATAGAACCCAGCATATCTATAACCGCGAATAGCGCGAAAGACACAGTAAAAATTTCAGAAATATTAAATGAATTTGCCCCTGTCATGCCGCAAAGGTACAATAGTTAAAAAGGATACCATAAGTTGGGCGCAGAATGCTAATTTTAGGCCTTCAAATCGGGCAAATGTCAATAACTAATTATAACCATACAGTAGCAGAAAGATTTATGCGCTATGTGCAGGTAGATACGCAAAGCGATCCTGCATCTCCTACGCAGCCATCTACCGAAAAGCAAAAAGACCTTAGCAGCATACTGGTTGAAGAACTGAAAGCCATAGGCATTGCAGATGCCGAGCTGGACGAACATGGATATGTATATGCAACCATCCCTGCTACAAGCAGTAAAAATGTACCTGTGCTGTGCTATTGCAGCGATGTGGATACAGCACCGGACTGCAGTGGTGCGGGTGTAAAACCGATATTACATAAAAACTACGACGGCAGCGATATCGTATTGCCCGATGATACCAGTGTTGTAATAACTACCAAAGAGCACCCGTACCTGAAAGAAAGGATTGGTGACGATATCATAACTGCAAGTGGTACTACCCTGCTGGGCGCTGACGACAAAGCAGGTGTTGCCATCATTATGGATCTTGCTGCTTACCTGATTCAGCATCCTGAAATACCACACGGTGCTATCCGCATATTGTTTACCCCTGACGAAGAAATAGGACGTGGTGTAAATAAAGTAGACATGAAGCGACTTGGTGCACAGTTTGGCTACACACTGGATGGTGGCGAGCGTGCACATCTAGAGGGTGAAACTTTTAGTGCAGATGGTGTAACGGTTACCTTCCACGGTATCAGTGCACACCCGGGCTATGCGAAGGATAAAATGGTAAGTGCTATCAAAACAGCGTCGGCATTTGTAGATAAGCTGCCACGCAACGAATGGTGCCCTGAAACAACAGAAGGCAAACAAGGCTTTGTGCACCCTGTACATATGGAAGGTGTGCTGGAAAAAGCAAGTGTATCATTCATCATCCGCGATTTTGATACGGCAATGCTTGCTAAACACGAAGAGCGCCTGAAGGCATTGGCAGAAGAAACAATTAAAGAATTCCCTGGTGCTAGTTTTGAATTTGTGGTAAAAGAACAATACCGCAATATGAAAGAAATACTTGACCAGCATCCGCAAGTGATGGACTATGCCGAAGAAGCATATAAGCGTGCTGGCATGGATGCCATCCGCATGAGTGTACGCGGCGGTACAGATGGCTCTCGTCTTTCATTCATGGGACTACCTTGTCCAAACCTCTTTACCGGAGAGATGGGCATACACAGCAAACAAGAATATGTAAGCGTGCAGGATATGGAGAAGGCAGTAGAAACGCTGGTACACCTTGCACAGGTATGGGAACAAAACAGTTAATCACTTTCAATAAGAACAAACAATGAATGCTCAATTAAAAACAGTTTTGCTGACAGTACTTACACTCTCTGTATTTACCATTGCGTTGGTAGAACTGAGCGGCGTTAGCAGCACGGCGCTTTATAATAAATACAAAATAGGCAACGGTGGCGCGCACAGCCATGACCCAGAGCTGAGCGAAGTGCAACGCAAGGAGAACGAAGCAAAGGCTATGCCTAAAACAAAAATTGAATTTGCAGAAATGCGTCACAACTTCGGCACAATAACAGAAGGTGAAAAAGTAAAACACGCATTCAAATTCAAAAACACAGGAGACCAACCGCTGCTGGTATATAATGTAGTGGCTGGTTGTGGTTGCACTACCCCATCATGGTCTAAAGACCTTGTGATGCCGGGGCAGGAAGGCGAGATACAAGTAGAATTTAACAGCGAAAACCGTCCGGGACAGCAGTCTAAGAATGTATTAGTATACTCAAACGGACAAGACGAATCAATATCTATCGGTTTTGACGTATTCGTAGAAAAAAAATAATGACAACAGCAAACGTAACATTCGGGCAACAGGTAAAGAATTACTTATCGCTGATAAAATTCAGCCATACTGTATTTGCATTGCCGTTTGCCATGATAGGCTTCTGCATGGCAGTAGTAAAAGACGGCTATAGCTTTTCTTGGGACTTGTTTGTAAAAGTGTTGCTGTGTATGGTGTTTGCCCGTACATCCGCCATGGCATTCAACCGTTATCTGGACCGCAGGTTTGATGCACAAAATCCACGTACTGCAAAGCGAGAGATACCTGCAGGTGTTATTAAGCCGCAACATGCGTTATTGTTTACAATCATCAACAGTGCGCTGTTTGTAGCTACCACTTATTTCATCAACGAGCTTTGTTTCTATCTATCGTTCATAGCATTGTTTGTGATATTGTTTTACAGCTATACCAAACGCTTCACGGCGCTGTGCCATATTGTATTGGGTATTGGCTTGTCCCTATCGCCTATCGGCGCATATCTGGCAGTAACGGGTGTATTCAAACTTGTACCTATCCTGTTTTCACTAACAGTACTGACATGGGTCTCTGGATTTGATATTATTTATGCACTGCAAGATGAAGACTTTGACAAAAGCCAAAAACTGCACTCTATACCTGCAGCACTGGGCACAGCAAGGGCGCTGTTGGTATCGAACATATTGCATGTATTCTCTGCACTGTTTGTTATCTACGCAGGCATAGCAGGCGAATTTCATTTTACTTATTGGATAGGCGTTGCGGTATTTATAGGACTACTCACATACCAACACATACTAGTAAAACCAAACGACCTGAGCAAAGTGGGCATTGCATTTGCCAATACCAACGGTATAGCCAGCATCATTTTTGCCATCTTTACTATTATTTCTTTCTTTTTAGCATAAGCATTGTATGAATATAGCCTTGATAGGATATGGCAAAATGGGTAAAGCCATTGAAGAGATAGCCACAGAACGCGGACATAATGTAGTGTTGCGCATCAGCACTGCCAACCGCAGCGAGATGACAGACGAGAATCTGGCGAAGGCAGATGTGGCTATAGAATTTACCAACCCCGAAGCTGCAAAAGACAATGTGGTTAGTTGCCTGCAGGCAGGTACATCTGTGGTGTGCGGTTCTACAGGCTGGAATGAAGGGCTGAGCCATGCAAAGATGATAGCCATAGAAAAAGGCAAAGCTTTTCTGCAGGCTTCTAACTTCAGCATTGGTGTAAACATCTTCTTTGAAATAAACAAAGCACTGGCATCGCTGATGAACGAGCAGCCGAGCTACGATGTGGTGATGGAAGAGATACACCACCTGCAAAAGAAAGACTCCCCAAGCGGCACAGCCATAACACTTGCAGAACAAATCATAGACAACCTGCAGCGCAAAAAGCACTGGTCTGAGAAAGACAAAGGCAATCCTGAAGTCATACACATCAACGCACTGCGCGAGGAAGGTGTACCGGGCACACATAGCATCAAATACACATCAGCTATCGACGATATAGAAATCATCCACACCGCACACAACCGCAAAGGCTTTGCATTGGGTGCCGTACTTGCTGCTGAATACATAAACGGCAAGCAGGGCATTTTTGAAATGAGGGATGTACTGGGATTGAAGAAGGTGGAGATGTAAGATAAACTAAAAGCCCCGCAAGTTGCGGGGCTTTTAGTTTATCATTCTAAGAAAGAATCTTACATTTAGTGTCGCATCGCTATCTCCATGTATATCAAAAAAATATCCGTGCTTAGTATACGTTTCTTAGCCTTATCACTTTTCATATCCACCACATGCTTCAGTCAGCAAACACTAAGATTTGCAGACTCTGTCAGGCAGGCATTTCAAATTCCTGAAATATGCTATGCTGTGGTTACTAGTGACAGTGTATTAGAATTAGCTGCCACTGGGCGACATTCTATCAATCTCTCAGACACTGCAACGCTCGATGACCGTTTTCATATTGGCTCTAATACCAAAGCCATGACGGCTTTTATGATTGCCAAATACGTAGAGCGTGGCAAACTGAAATGGAACACAAAGCTGTTTGATATATTCCCCGAATGGAGAAAAGCATCTAAACCCATATACAAAAACATTACGCTGCAAGACCTGCTTTCGCACCGTGCCGGCATACAACCGTTTCAGGGTTTTGAAGACCCTGTAATACCTGCCTTTAAAGGCAGCAAGGCTGAAAAAAGAAAAGCATTTGGTAAATGGGTACTGACACTGCCACCTACACTACCCGACAGTACGAGTCCGTTTGTGTACTCAAATGCGGGATATACACTGGCTGCTTTGATGCTGGAAAAAGTTGCCTGCAAAACATGGGAGCAGGTAGCAGATGAAATCTTCAACAAAGACCTGCAACTGAACATCGGTTTTTCATGGCCGGAGAACCAGACACGTAAAGACACATGGGGGCATATGTTTGAGAATGGAAAGTTTGTACCTCTGCCTTCCAATACAGCTTTCAGTCTTGACTATACAGAACCTTCCAGCAATATCAACATCCGCATGGAGGACTATATCAGGTATATACAAATGAATATGGCAGGGCTCAACGGGCAAGACAATTACCTGAAAGCAACTACCTATTCGTTCATCCATACAGGATTTGAGGGGTATTCATTAGGCTGGTATAATATTTATGAAGGCACAGAAAGCCTTTCTACACATGCAGGCACGGCAACCACTTACTATACCATTACACATATAGACCGCAAAAGGCACATCGCCTACATCATCTTTACCAATGCATTTGATGACACCAATGTTCCGCAAGGTGTACGATTATTGATGCGGGAATTGAAGAAAAATTATGGGAAGTAACGATAATAATAAAGCCCCGCAACTCGCGGGGCTTTATTATTATTTCAAGTAAGTATCGAAGTAGTCGCTGATTTTTTGCATCAGATGTACACGATCTTTGCCGCGTACGTTGTGCTCGTAGCCGGGGTACACAAAATAATCTACCTGTACATTTTCATCTACCGCTTTCTTGATGAAGTTGATAGAATGTTGCCATACTACGGTAGCATCATCAGTGCCGTGTATCAGCAACAGCTTGCCTTGCAGGTTCTTTACTTTGGTCAGCAGGTTGGCATCTTCATATCCCTGCGGGTTTTGCTCAGGTGTATTCATGTAGCGTTCGGTGTACATAATCTCGTACATCTTCCAGTCCATAACAGGGCCGCCTGCTACACCCACTTTAAACACGCCCGGGTGGCGCAGCATCAGCGATGTAGTCATGAAACCACCAAAGCTCCAGCCATGTACGCCCATGCGTTCAGCATCTACAAATGGCAAAGACTTCAGGTAGGCAACACCTTTCAACTGGTCTTCCATTTCTACCGTTCCCAATTTGCCCCATGTAGCACTTTCAAATTTGTAACCACGGTTGCTGCTACCACGTCCGTCCATTGTAAATACTACATAACCACGTTGCGCCATGTATTCGTACCAGAGGTTGCCACTTTCGGGGAAGCTGTTGCGTACCAGTTGCACATGCGGGCCGTTGTACAGATAAACAACAACAGGATATTTCTTACGTGCATTGAAGTTGGTAGGCAGTATCAGTTTTCCATACAGCGGAGTACCGTCATCTGCACGCAGTGTTATGTTGCGTATTTCAGGGCGGTCGTAGTCTGCCAATGTATTAGGCGCATCCATCAACGTCTGGCTGAAGCCGTTGTTTGTACCAAGCACCGTTGTGCGCTTAGGTACACCCGCTGCAGAGAACACATCGTACACATATTCGCCATTTTCGTTTGGCAGTGTAGTGTGCACACCTTCGTTATAGTCTATACGGCGCAGGCTGCCGTTGTTCCAGTTTACTGAATAGCTGTGTTTTTCAAGCACCGATTCTTTTGATGCAGATATGATGATTTGCTGGCGTTCTTTGTTCATGCCCAGTATTTCATTCACTATCCATTTGCCTTTTGTCAGTTGTTGCAGCAGCTTGCCCGCTGTGTTGTAGAGGTATAGGTGCATATTACCATCGCGCTGGCTCCACCAGATGAATTTATCATTACTCTCAGGGAGGAAGGTAAGCGGGTGCAGTGGCTCAGCATATTTATCGCTTGTTTCTTCAAACAATGTTTTTACAAATGCGCCTGTTTCTGCGTTGTACTGGTTCAGCCATATATGATCCTGATCGCGGTTCAATACAGCGATGTATACATATTGTTCATCAGGGCTCCAGCTGATGTTTGTCAGGTACTGGTCTTTAGGGCCTGTAGTTTGTATAGTCACCGTCTTGCCTGTGCTGAGGCTATATACGCGCAACTGCACCTGATGAGATATACCACCCGCCATCGGGTATTTTACATTCTCATTTACCGCAGGTGTTACCAACCAGTTTACAACAGGATAGTCTGCCACCATTGTCTGGTCCATGTGGTAGTATGCCAGCTTATTGCCATTCGGTGAAAAGAAGATACCGCCTTCAATACCAAACTCATTGCGATGCACATTAGAGGCGCCGTTGGTAATGTTCTTATCCTTATCATCTGTAAGTTGTACGGTCTGCTTATCTTTTTTTATGATGTAGAGATTGTTATCTATCGTATAAGCAATATTCAGGCTCTTATCTATAACCGTGTTAGCAGCTTTTTCGGGCAGGCTTGTCCAGTTTTCCCACATAAAGCCGCCAGCAGTCTTCGTGCCTTTCTTCAGGTCGTTGCTTGTTTGGTAGTACACATAGCCTTTATCTATCCATTTGATGGAAGGTATTCCTTTCAGTTTACCGCCTGTTGCCTCGTTCAGTTCTTTCAGGCGCAGTACAGTATCTACTTTACCATCCGGAAAATGCGTACTGAACCATGCATCGTTTGCCACCTGATACATTTTGTTAGTACCCGGCTCCCAGCTCACTTGTTTCAGCCCCTTAGGAGCCAAAGCGCCTGAAATACCATTGGTAGCCTCTGCTATGGTGTATTGTTTTTTCTGTGCCTGTGCAGAGAGCGCTACCAGCGCAGCACCTGCAAAAGCAAACTGTTTTATATAATTCATATTACTGATTTGATAAATCGAGGGCTGAAATTATTGAATATCAGGCAAAAACCTATCCCCCTTTTTATACTGAGGTGGAAAACATATTTATGCTTAAGTTCGTTTATAGATTATGCAAAGACTGATAGCCATATTGCTGGCACTGCTACCGCTTGTTTCAACCGCACAGAGAAAGCCGGGCAACAACCCCGTAGGGCATTTTAATGACGAAGCCTACTGGCAAAAGTGTGCAGTTGTAAAACACCTGCCGGCCAGCCCTATTACAGCAGCAGACACTGCAATAGTAGTGGTAAGCAATCGTAAACCCAATACCGACCCACTGCGCTACATGTGTGAGGACAGAGACGGCACTGCACTGCATTATTATTTCGTCTTTAGCAGAAACGGCAAATGGAATGTGCTGCAGGTAGAAAGCCTGGAGAAAGCCATTGGCTATATGCCCGATAAAAGCAGGGATTGGGTGATGTATGTAGAAGGCATGGGCAAACTATTTACCAGCGATTTGTACCGCGGTATGAGTATGGCAGGACAATACGGTGTGAACGTCATCATGTTCGACTATCCAAGCATTACCACCACAAAAGGCGGAATTGGGAATTACTTCTTTTCTATGAAGAATGCACGCACTGCTTACAAAGATTTTATTCCGGCGTTTGAACATGTGAAGCAACTATACAAAAACGGTACGCTTGGCAATGGCAAAATAAGTATGTTTTATCACAGCATGGGCAATCATGTATGGCGACAAGCAGTGAGGAACGATATGCTTGATAAGTTGAATGGTGATGTATGGGTGAGCAATTTTATCATGAATGCACCTTGTGTGCCAAGAAGAGGACATAAGCGTTTGGTAAACCAAATACACTTTGCAAAAAACATCTACATCAATTACAACAAGCAAGACTTTACGCTTGGTGGCGCCTACCTTGTGAGCAAGAAAAGGCAATTAGGACAAAGACCGGTACGCAACATTAGCAAAAATGCAGTGTATGTAAACTTCAATATGCTATGTGGCAACGACCATAGCAATTTCCTGTCATTAGAAGGGCGCGCACCTGCAAAGCAGCAATCGCTCCGCTACTACAATACCTTATTACATGGCAATACGCCAAACCTGCAAGACAGTACACAGTTTGGCGTATCGACCTTTAAAAAAATTGGATTTGAGTTGTTGCCTTAGGCTATAAAAGGTTATTACCAGTCTTTCTTTTCCTGAGAAGGAGCAGCAGTCATCCCCTTTTTGAAAGCTTGTATTACAGCTAATAGTTTTTCATCTGCTTGTCCTTTAAGATAATTATCAATTTTACTATTACTCTTTAGAGTTCCATAAGTTTCAGACTTAGTCTTTGTACCATCAGGGTAAGACGCATATAAAATCTGGAAAGCTACATTGTCAATCCTAATCTTATATCTACCGTCTTTAGCCCAAAAATGAAATTTAAAATCCGTGGTTCCATCATAAACTGCCCAACCCATAGTTTTCTTCTTGTCAATTTTTAATGCTGCGCTATTTACAATATTATACTCCTTTTCATCTTCAGAGATGTTATTATCCCCAGTTTTAAAATTTGCGATAATCCATTTTTTGGCTTTTGAATAAAGTTCCATTTGAGTAACATTTGACAATTGAACAACTTCTTCGTAATAATACATCCCAGTACTCTCATCTAAAGTCAGCGTAAATGGTTTAGAATCTTGAGCAAAAGCTGCAACAGTTGAAAAAATAGTCAGACAAATAGCATATAGGTAATGCTTCATAAAAATTAATATTTAATAGTTATAATGTAAATGTAATTGAGAAAGAATATACCGCAAAAATCTTTTATCCCCTCTTAGTCTATACTATGTTCATCAACCTCAACACCTTTTCTACATCTTCAGGTGTATCAACACAATGGCTGTCGAAATTGGTGATGGCGCATTTTATTTTGAAGCCAGCTTCCAGCCAACGCAGTTGTTCTAAAGACTCTGCTTTTTCAAGCGAAGAAACAGACAGCTTGCATACTTTTTCCAGTACATCTGTACGGTAAGCATACATACCTACGTGGCGATAATAGTTGTGATGCTTGTGCCATTCTTCCTGTGGTACACCTTTTACATATGGTATCACCATACGGCTGAAATACATACCTTCCTGATGATCGTTCAGCACTACTTTCACCTCGCCCGTATCAAAGAGCACTTCGTGACTGTCAACAGGAATGATGAGTGTAGCCAGTTCTGCTGTGCCTTCTTTCAGCACGCTCGATAGTGTATCTATCTGCGATGGGTCTATGAACGGTTCATCGCCCTGAATATTTATTACGTACTTGTAATTACCTCCTATCTGCTGCAACGCATCCCAGCAACGGTCTGTACCACTCGGGTGTTCTTCTTTCGTCATCACCACCTCACCACCAAAAGACACTACATGCTCAGCAATACGCGCATCATCTGTTGCCACCACTACTTTATCAAGCGAACCGCATTTTGATGCCTGCTCGTACACACGCTGTATCATTGTTTTACCTTTGATGTCTATCAATGGCTTGCCTGGAAAACGGGTGGACGCATAGCGTGCAGGTATTATACCAACTATCATAGCTATCTACTACTCTTCTATTATTTGTGAATCTTTGTAAATGTAAAAAGACGGTACCGTCTGATTGCGCAATGTTATGTATGCCTTGTACGTATCTGTATAGCGCATGCGGCTCTCGATAGTTTCTGTGTACAGTCCGCTAAGGCCTGTAAGCAATTCTACCGCTTCGCGCACTGCACCTTCGCCACCTACATTGGCAGTCAGGTAATCTACCAATCCGTTCTGCACGGCAAACTCTGTCAGCAGCGGATTGCACGGACGTGGTATCATAATGCGCAGGCCACACATTTCTGCAGCACCAAAGTCCAGCACATCGTCAAACACAAAAGCTATTTCTTCGGGTTTGATGCCATGTGTTTCGCAAAGGTGTTGCAATGCTTCTGTCTTCAATTTGATTTTGCTGTAAGCTCCATGAAAACATTCACGCTTTGCTAATGTCCATGCTGCACTGTTACGCTCGCCCGATATGATGGCAACAACAGGCACATCGTTATGACGCAGATAGTGATTGAAGCGGAGCATGTTAGTACCCATCGCATCCACCTCGCTGAATGAGCTGGTACCATTCTCGTCCTTCACACCATTATTAAAAACACCATCCCAATCAAATATGTATGCTTTGATGCGCGATAGTTTTTCCTGCACCTGTTGCGGTGTGGCAATAAAGTTGCCTTTGAAATGGCTGATGACGGTATTGATATCCATATTAAAATCCTAATGTCGAATTTATAAATCCGAATAAAGGTAAAAAAGAAAAAATCCTAAACCGTAACACAGTTTAGGATTTCGATATTCGTTTTTCGGATTTATTACAGTCCTTTCAGGTCTTGTATATCCAGCATACCTACAGGCATACCGTTTTCGGTAACCAGTATCGTATCTACGTTTGTTTTCTTGAAGATGCCTGCAGCATCGTTCAGCAGTGCGTTTGCATCTACGCTGATAGGCGTACCGTATTGCATATCGCCCATTTTTTTGCTGAGGATTTGCTCACCGTCGTTTTGCAACAGGCGGCGGATATCGCCATCTGTAAATACACCTTTCACGCTACCATCTGCATTGGTAACCGTTACAGCTCCAAAGCCATAACCTGTCATTTTAACCAGTGCGCTTTGCAGTGTATCGTCTGCAGATACCAGCGGGTTAATGCCGTTTGCGGCTTCCTTCACACGTACTGTCATCAGGCGTGTATCTACAAGGAACTGTTCTGTACCTACAGTCGTAAAGTTATTTTCTGTCAGGCTCTTCAACACTTTCAGTGGCACTGTAATAGTGTGTACACCTATATTGATAGCGTTGCGCACGTGCTCGTTGTGGCGCACAGAGCTGAACATGATTTTTGTATCGTAACCGTAGTGGTCAACGGCATCAACACATTGTTCTACCAGTGTCAGTGCATCGTGGCCCTGATCTTGCAGGCGGCCCACCAGCGGACAAACATAAGTAGCACCAGCGTGCATAGCCATATAAGCCTGTTGCAGTGTATATACAAGGTGTACGTTTACCAGCAAGCCTTCTTTACGCAGCAGGTTACAAGCACGTACGCCTTCCAGCGATACAGGTATTTTAAATACTGTTTTCTTTGGGTCCAGACCCAGATCCAACTGACGGTGTGCTTCTTTCAGCACATCTTCAGCCGTATCACCCAATGCCTCTATCTGCAATACAGGCACCATTTTGCTCAGC
Source organism: Flavipsychrobacter sp. (assembly GCA_035299045.1). Lineage (GTDB taxonomy): Bacteria > Bacteroidota > Bacteroidia > Chitinophagales > Chitinophagaceae > Polluticoccus. The sequence goes on along the minus strand of DATGXJ010000012.1, from coordinate 5,461 downwards.
TTTACGATTGTACCATCTATATCGGTGATACCTTCGCGTTGCATGAATGTGGGCGTAGTGGTAAGACCATTCAGGAAGCCCAGTTTAAAACCTTCTTCAATCTCTTTAAGATTGGCAGAATCTAAGTATAATTCCATGTTAGTTAATTCTAATATCTAAGTGCAATTGCTGCACAAAAGTAATCTCTTAATTCTAATATTCAGCTACCCTTTTCTGCACTGCCTTATTTGCGGTACTTCACCTCAAGGTTGTGCAGTTCTATCAATGGTTTCAGGTATTCTTCCAGGTCGTACACACAAAGCTGGCTGGCAGCATCGCAGAGTGCTTTTTCAGGCTCCGGGTGTGTTTCTACAAATATGCCGTCAACGCCTGCAGCAACGCCTGCCCTGCCCAGTACAGGCAGGAATTCGCGTGCACCACCCTTCGCATCTGCACTTGGGATGCCATATTTACGGATAGAGTGTGTAATATCGAACACCACAGGATAGCCAAGCTGTGCCATATGATAGAATGCACGAGGGTCAACCACCAGGTCGTTGTAACCCATTGTATAACCGCGCTCTGTCAGGATGATTTTATCATTACCCGCATCTACGCATTTACCTACAGGGTGTTTCATATTTTCAGGCGCCAGAAACTGACCGTGTTTGATATTGATAACCGCACCTGTCGCTGCAGCAGCTTTCAATAAGCCAGATTGCATACACAGGTATGCAGGTATCTGCAACACATCGCAAACCTCAGCAGCAGGAGCCGCCTGGTCAGGATAGTGAATATCCGTCAGTACAGGGAAACCGAATTGCTCTTTAATCTTCGCCAGTATCTTCACACCTTTTTCCAGACCCGGGCCATCGTAATACTTCAGGCTGCTGCGGTTGTCTTTGGTAAATGATGATTTGTAGATGATAGGAATATTCAACCTCTCACCCACTTCTTTCAGCGTCTCAGCTGTTTTCATCATGATGCTCTCGTCTTCTATCACACACGGACCTGAAATCAGGAACAGTTCATCTGCACCACATTGAATATTTCCTACGGCAATTTTCTTTGCGCTCATAATATTACATGCGCTGATACAGCGCTTTTATTGTATCAATTGTTATTTTTTCTTTCCAGTCTGTACCAATGGCGTGGTTCCACATATGCGGCAGGTTGTATGCTACCTGTGCCATAGCGGTAATGGTTTCATCGCTCCAGTTTTTACTAAGGCCTTGTGGCAATGTAACCTTATGTTTCTGCAACATGGTTTTGAATTCTGCTACCCCTTCAGGATAGTAATCTTCCAGATGCTGGAAGGCTAAGCAGTTTGCATAGCAGTGTTTTTCATCCAGTATTTTAGAAAGGCCGTAAGACAATGCGTGGCAAACACCTACTTCTGAATATGTAAGGCTCAGCCCACCCATCAGCGATGCTACCATCAGCTTATCGTCATTCTCTGCAGTTTGTCCTGCATTATCGCCCAGATAAATATCGCGGCACAGTTTCAATGATTGCTCTGCATACGCATGGCTGAAAGCATTGTTCAGCATACCGTTTTCAGATTCTATACAATGGATATAAGTATCCATACCTGTGTAGAACCATTTATCGGTAGGCACGCTTGCTATCAGTTCAGGGTCTAGAATCACCTGATTGAAAACTGTCCAGTCGCACTTCAAGCCCAGTTTCTTTTCAGGGCCTGTCAGTACTGCCGTCATAGACACTTCTGCACCTGTACCCGAAATGGTAGGAACACCTAAGTGGTAGATGCCCGGTTTCTTAATCAGGTTCAGGCCTTGATAAAGTGTAGAGGAGCCCTCGTTGGTAAACATCAAAGACAGTGCTTTTGCAATATCCATGATGCTGCCACCGCCTATACCTACCACACCCGATGGCAGACCTTTGCTTGCCAGTATCTCATCGCGCAGTTTATCTATCTGCTCGGTAGTAGGCTCGTGCGGGTCTACATCTATAAACTCTATGATATCACCAACTTTTGTTGGAATACGTTTTGCCAGTTCGCTATCGTTGAAATAGTTATCGACCAGAAAAACGATGTATTGATTGTTCTCGTTGCGTACAGGTGCGAGGATGCTGTCCATTGTATCGAATGCACCACGACCGTAAACAACCTTCTCAATGTTTTTGAAATTCTTATGCATGTGCCGTTGCTAATGCTTTTTTAACACAATCAGAGATCTTTGCTGCCAGTTGTTTTACCTCATCTTCCGTCCATGTGCAACGGATGCCGAATGAAATAAGACGACCAACTACTTCCTGCGATTTTGGCAAATCGAGGTTTGCATAATCCTGTGGTGCACCCAGTATTTGAATTGGCAGCTTGGAAGCAGTACGCATTTCTTTGATATGATCCCACTGATTGATGAAATGGTACATATTGGTATACCAGTAGTTAAAACCTGTAACACCTGCTTCGTTAAACTCAGCTACCGTACGTTTGGCAGCTTCGGTATCAGGCAACAGTATATTCAGGAATGTTGCAGAGTCTCCGCTTGGGTCTGCGAGTGTTGCAAAAGATATGCCTTCTGTTTGGCTGAGGATATCAACCAACATCTTTTTAAGCTTGTTATTAGCCTCGCGTATGTGTGGTACTTTGCGTGTTTGTGCAACACCTACAGCCGCGTGCAGCTCACTGATGCGATAGTTGAAACCCAGTATCGGGTGTTGCTCCATACCACGGTTATTACCTATATGGTCGTGTCCGTGGTCGCAGTAAGAATCTGCATTTTTATATACCTGCTCATCGTTGGTAACAAGTACACCACCTTCGCCTGCTGTTGCTATTTTAAAGAAGTCGAATGAATAAGAACCTGCCTTACCAAACAAACCTGTAGCTGTGCCTTTGTATGATGCCGCGAATGCCTGGCCCGCATCTTCTACCAGTATCAGATTGTTTTCATTAACCACCTGCATAATACTGTCCATTTCGGCCATACCACCACACATATGCACCAGACATACTGCTTTGGTTTTAGGAGTAATGGCTTTGCGGATACCCTCTGCACTCAGGCACAATGTTTCATCTATTTCTGCAAATACAGGCAATGCACCTATAAAGAGTACTGCCTCTACCGTTGCTATATATGTAAATGGTGGAACTATTACTTCGTCGCCCGCGCCAATACCTGCTGCCGCCAATGCTGCTGCTACCGCAGTAGAACCGCTGCTGACAGCGTGTGCATATTTAGCACCTGTTATCTTTCTTACTTCAGCTTCAAAGTCTTTTGCTTTCCAGATGCCGTTGCGTTGCGCATCATGATTATATCGGAAAAGAATACCTGTTTCTAATACGTCGGCTATTTCTTTTTTTTCTTCCGCACCAAATAGTTCTGTACCTGGCATTATATTAAAATTTAGAGTGCAAAACTACGCAAATAAAGCGAGAGCGGGAAGGCAGGAGGGGGCTATTTAAGCCATTGAGAGCCAACCACATCCAGTATGCGGCGTGTAGCCCCTGTTTGGGCTGCAATGTATGCCTGTATTGCTTTTCGCATAGAATGGCGGCAGTTTTCGTCGCTCATCAGCTCTTGCAACGAATTGTTAAAATGCTCTTTGTCGTTTATCGGGAAAGCATACATACGGGAAACCAGTGCTTTTGCCTCCACAAACTTGTCGTAAACAGGGCCAAAATATACGGGCAGCCCGAAAACAGCGGGTTCCAGCACATTGTGTATGCCACCACTCTGGAAACCACCACCAACATAGGCTATTTCGCCATAGCTATACAGGCTGGAAAGCATACCTATATTATCAATTATCAGTACACGATAACCGGCAGGCTCGTCCGACAGTTCGGAATACAACACACTATGCCCTGCGAAGATATCTTGCAGGTGTTTTATATGCTGTTCGTCTATTTCGTGCGGGGCTAATATCAGTTTCCAATTTTCGGGAAATGAGTTTACGGCTTCTTTCAGCATAGCCTCATCTTCAGGCCATGTGCTGCCTGCTATCAGCAGATGGTCTTTTTCTTTGAATTTTTCTATCAGCGGGAATTGCTTAACGCTTGCTGCAATAGCACTAACCCTGTCGTAGCGTGTATCGCCAGCTACTATCACATTGTCTTTAAGCTTGATAGTTTCGAGCAGGCGCTTAGATTCTTCATCCTGCACAAAAAGATAGTCAAAACAACGCAGCATTTTCCTAAACAGCCCACCCTGCGGCTTGAAGAATGGCTGCGATTTGCGGAATGCTGCAGATACCAATATGGTTGGCACTTGTGCCTGTTTCAGTTGGGTAAGATAGTGATACCAGAATTCGTACTTCACAAACACCGCCAGCGCAGGGTTTACCATTTCTACAAACCTGCGTGCATTGCGCTGCCCGTCCATTGGCAGGTAATACACGTAATCTGCCTCGGCATAGTTCTTTCTTATTTCGTAGCCCGATGGCGAGAAGAATGTAAGCACAATCTTGTAATCAGGATATTCCTTCTTGATTGCTTCTATCAATGGCCTACCCTGTTCAAACTCACCAAGCGATGAGCAATGTACCCAGATGCGCTTTTCGTCTTTACCCTGCAAGTCGACAGCAATTTTATCTAACAATCCCCTTCTGCCATGCAGCCATAGCTTTGGCTTTTCGCTAAACAAAGCAGCTACACGCACACCAATACGGTATAGCAAGAGAAAGATATTGTAAAGCAGCAATTGCATTTATTGTCTTAGCATTCAGGCAAGCTGATAGGCACTTTTGTTGCCAGTCCGCCCTCAGCAGTCTCTTTGTATTTATGGTTCATATCCAGCGCAGTTTCCCACATGGTTTGCACTACATGGTCGAGCGATACTTTGGCATTATCAGGATTGCTTTGCAGTGCCAGTTGCGATGCGGTGATGGCCTTGATAGCCCCCATCGTATTGCGCTCTATACATGGCACCTGTACAAGGCCACCTACAGGGTCGCACGTTAAACCCAGATGGTGTTCCATTGCAATCTCTGCAGCCATCAGGCACTGGCGAACATTACCACCCAGACTTTCTGTAAGTGCTGCGGCTGCCATTGCAGACGATACACCTATCTCTGCCTGGCAACCACCCATAGCAGCCGATAGTGTTGCTCCCTTTTTAAAGATGCTACCTATCTCTGATGCTGTCATCAGGAACTGGATTATCTTTTCATCATCAAAACCATCGCAGAAGGTGATGAAATAATGCAGTACAGCAGGCACTACACCAGCCGCACCGTTTGTAGGTGCTGTTACCACACGGCTAAAGGAAGCATTCTCTTCATTTACCGCTAGTGCAAAACAGCTAACCCAATCCAGAATATACTGGAAATTGTGCCCACCCTCGCGGATGGCAGCTACCCATTCTGTATGATTGTTGTATGTTTTTCCTTTCAATAATCTTTTATTGAGGTTGGCAGCGCGGCGCATTACATGCAGTCCACCCGGCAATTCGCCACCTATGTGGCTACCGCGATATATACAGTCGCGCATCACTTCCCATATCCTCAACACACC
>DATGXJ010000011.1:0-32488 GCA_035299045.1 Flavipsychrobacter sp. | reverse complement strand
GAAACATCATACTGATTAGAATGAATTTGTGTAACGATTTTATTTGTAGTGTCCATAAAAAGAACCTTTACCACTGCCGCAGCAACTGCTCATGTTTGTTTCTTTGTCCTGCAGCGCTATTTCGCTATACTTCTGGCGCACTAGTTCTTTCAATTCCTGCTCTGTTTGCATATACTTCGTTTTATGTATTGTGATTCATGAAAAATATATAGCAGGGCCTCTTTACAGAAGCCCTGCTGTTTTGTTAGCAGCAACCCAAGCCTTCGCAACAATCCGTATTACCGCCGCAGCAGTCGTTTGTTACATCACAGCAGTTGCTTACCTGCATTTGATTTTTCATAACGCTAATTTATTGTGTTATTGCAATATTGCGATGAATAAAGATAAAAAAATATTTTATGCCGCCATTTTCCTGAAACTGCAAAACAGAAAATTCTGTACCGTATCAAACGGTGTTACATGGTCTTCCGTAAAGCATTTCAGCTTATCAAAATACTGTCTTAATATCAGCGAAAGTGCTGCCTCATTATATTGTTTGATATTGAGACCGCTACATTTTTCAGGTCCGCTTTCAGAGAAAGTACCTATTACCATGAAATTTGTTACCGCTTGTTGTGCAATAGAAATATATTGCTGCACCTCGTCTTCGGTAGTGAGAAAATGAAATACTGCCCTATCGTGCCAAACATCATATTTTTCTGTTGGTTTGAACTGGGTAATATCAGATACAATCCACTTCACCCTGTCAGCATTTACCCCAAGTCTTTTCTTTGCCCTGTCTAATGCGTGTTGCGATATATCCAATACAGTAAGGTTGGTATATCCTGCTTCCAGAAGAAAATCTACCAGTTTGCTATCACCACCGCCTATATCAATTATCGCAGCATCTTTAGGCAACATAAACCCCTTGATAAAATCGAGTGACGTCTTTGGCACATCTTGTGTCCAGCTCACCTCATTAGGTTGTTTATTGGCATAGATGTTTTGCCAATGTTCTGCTCTGTTATTCATTTACACTACACTTTTTATTAACAACACTTATTGATTTCCGGCAACTCTTTGAAGAACATCGTGAAGAATTCTTTATACTGCAGCCACGCTTTGGGATTGATGCAATAGCACACACTGGTACCATCTATGGTGCCTTGTATCAGCCCTACCTGTTTCAGCTCTTTCAAATGTTGCGATATGGTAGCCTGTGCCAACCCAAGCTCCTCTACCAGGCTGCCACATACACATGCATTGGTTTTTACCAATACCTGCAATATAGCAATACGCGCAGGATGTGCAAGTGCTTTGGCCATCGTGGCAAGCTCATTCTGCTTTTTGGTAAACAAGTCTGTTTTTGTAGCTCCCATTTCTTTATCTATTCATTGCAATATTACGATTAATATTTTCAAAGCAACAAATACTACTCGATAAATTTTGCTGATACTTACATTTTTACGAAAACAGAACGTCCTGTACGGCTGTTTAGAAAGGTGACCTCTACTATGTAGGTAGCCCCTGGCAGGTGTCTGATGTCTATAGTGTTCTTCTTGCAGCGGATATCTTTTGCTTTCACCATTTCATTGCCTGCCATATCCATCACACGTATGCAGCACATATCTTCTGCCGCAAATACGTTCAGTTGGTCTCCAGTTGAGATGGGATACACTGTCAGGTTCTTATCCATAAGGCTGATGCAAAATTGCGAAGCCTCGAAGCCGTTTCATATACCCCGAATTGGGTATTTTGTTTAAACCTTTGTATTCAGGATTACACTTTACTATAACGCTTTATGCCACCATCGCGCAGGCTGAGGAAGTAATAACATAGCTTAAAGTCAATGTGCGCCATTCGCGGGTAGTATGTACCACGATAGTTAACAGTTCCGCCACCTGTATTTACATCTGATGCAATGGTATATCCGGCAGCATTGCCCATTGGCAGGTGGAAGGTAAAGCCGTAATCTATCAGCCCTACCCCACGCAGTATGGCATTGATGCTCATACCTGCAACAATGTTCATCCATTGGCTCTTATCGCCCACATAGCCTATATCGTAGCTTTGCAATTGGGCAGAACCATTACTTCCTCTTACACCTGTCTTAGACGATACGCCATTCAGCGTATTCCATTCGTAAGAAACACCTGCCACACCATACACATGATAGTATGTCTCTCTGTTTTGGGTAGCCAGTTTGTAGCCTACCAACATTGGCACTTCTACAGATATTGTTTCTACTATATCCTTTGCATAGGCATCCACGTTATTGCTGTTAGTGCGCTGATAATATGAGACTGATTTGTGCATCAAACCCGCACCTGTCTGCAGGCGCCATTTGCCCATTACCAGATTGGCATCCAAGCCAATATTGGCACCAATCCGTGCTTTAGATACATTTATACGCTTATCTGCCTGCGATGCCCCGTCCATAAAAGGTGTGGTAAGTATAGGGTTCACATGCACACCCAGGTTCAGCTCCTGCGCAGTGGCACAGCTAGCAATGCAAATAGCAGATGAAATTAAAAACAGCCTCATTTTCAGTCGATTGTCCATACTAAACGGCTGAGGATGCAATTTATTATGCAGCTTAGTTATCCAGCTTCACTTCAAATAGCTTGGGCCAGTTTTTGCCTGTTATATATATTTTGTTCGTAGCCGCATCATATGCTATGCCGTTCATTACTTCAGGCTGCGTCTCGTCTGTAGCCTGCCCCAGTGCCAGTATGCCCGTTTGCTGGCGCAGGTTGCGCATGTCGGCAATACCTACCACATTACCCGTAGCAGGGTCTATTTTATATATCAGGTCGGCCTGCCACTGGTTGGCGTAGATGTAGCCTTTTATATACTCCAGCTCATTAATACGTGTCACGGTTCCATACTGGTCTTTTACCTGTATGCGTTTCACTTCTTTAAAGTTTACAGGGTCTATAAAGAACAATTCGTCCGTACCGTCGCTGTATATCAGGTTGGTGCCGTCATTGGTCATCCCCCAGCCTTCGGCATTAGGGTAGCTGAATGTCTGTAGCTGTTTCAGGGTTTTAGCATCATATACTATACCTGTCTTCTCTTTGTATGTCAGTTGGTATAGCTTACCGTTCAGCACCGTGATGCCTTCACCGAAGTATTTGGCATCCATAGCCTGCTTTTGCAGCACTTTCCCTGTTGCCAATGCTACTTTGCGCACGTCGGAAGAGCCGTATTGTCCTGTACTTTCATACAAAATACCATCAACCATCTGCAACCCTTCTGTAAAAGCGGTAGCATCATGCGGGTATTCTGTAACCAATGAAAACGGTATTTGCTTAGGGGCTGGTACATTGGTAGCTGGCTGTTCTGTAGCAGTAGTATCTTCTGCAGGCTTATCGTTGTCATTACAGGCGCTTATAGTCATTGCCAGCATCAGGGCTGCATACAGGCTAATCTTTTTCATCTCAACTATTTATGCAGCGAATATAAGGATAGGCAGGCACAGATAGAAAAACTACTATAATTAGTGAGATGGGGCTATGCACACCAGCCTACATTTGCAGCAGTATCATACACATAGGGGCATATGGGTGTTGACTACTATGGGGAGGGGCATCGAAAGTGCCCTTTTCTGTTGTCTGCTGCTACTAAAAACTACTATTTATAGTGATGTGGAAGGGGTGTGGGCAAAGCTATTTTTGTAATTGTAAAAAGGGAAAGAAAAAGACATGAATACGGGTATAGCATCGCTGCAATTGCTGGTGTTTGCAATCTTTATTCTGCTGTTGATGGTGATGGTGAAGTTGTTAATGATACTGGCATACAGGCAAAATGTACACTTCTCCAGAAAGTTTGTGAAGTCATTTTTCTACTACAATGTAGAGAAAATAGGCAGGGCACAGGAACTGAGGCTGAAACGCTACTACCAGAACAGCAATAAGGTAAACACCATTTTTTACACGGCTGTGGTATCACTATCCGCACTCAGTATGGGTATATATGTAATAAATACGGTGGGCCAGATACTACGCTGACCCACTAAAATAAAGAATAGAAACACAACAAGCAGAGAACATGGGCAAACTGATTTTATTATACTTGGGGGCTGCTGTAGTTATCATTTGCATATTGTACATACGGCAGATATGGTCCCTGTGTTCGCACCTGTTGAAAGCACTAAAAGAACGAGACAAGATAGAAGAAGCATATAAGGCTAACAGTATAAATGAAGGTATTGATTTAGAAGATTTTAAACATAAATAAGAAACACAATTTGTTAACCGCTTGTTACCAACAGTTTAAATTGTTATTCCGTTGTTATTCGGTTAATAAGGCATGAAAATGTGTTGATATATACAGACATTTGTATTAGAAAAAATCAGCTGTAGTATCATGAATGCGAAACCAAAATTATATGCAGTAGGTATACTCGAAGACAATGATGCACTTCGAAGCAATATCTCGCATTACCTGGAAGCCATGCCCGATTATTTTGTAGTATTCTCAGAACCATGCTACAAAAACATCGAAAACAAAACGATAGACTGTGACCCTGACTTTATCCTGTTGGATATACACCTGAAGGAGACATCCGGTATAGACCTGATTACAGATATTGTAAAAAAGTTTCCGGAAACATCCATCATCATCATGACGGGCGATCAGAATGAGCATCACATTATGAAAGCTTTTGAAAGTGGCGCAAAGGGCTATCTGTACAAGCCATTTACGATGGCAGATACAGTGGCTACCATGCAGGCACTACTGAGCAACGGCAGCTATATGTCGCCTATTGCAGCTACCAAGCTGATAGGCATTTTGAATAAAAAGGAACCGACTGTTTCCATCAAAGAAAGATTCGGCCTTACAGACCGCGAGTACGAGATAGTACAGCTTATAAAAGAAGGCCTTGCCTACCAGGCAATAGCCGACAAGTTGTTTATATCGTACCACACGGTGAACCACCATCTGAAGAATGTGTACGTGAAGATGAACGTAAAATCGCGTTCGGAGTTGATTGCAAACTACCTTACAAACTAAGGCGCAGATGGTGATGACAGAGAACATATTATTGGAAAACCTGCAGGCAGTGTTCAACACGCTGGAGTCAGGTGTATTATTAGAGAGTGCAGACCGTACTATACTGTCTGTAAATAAGAAGTTCATTGAAATATTCAGCATTCCCGGCAAGCCGGAAGACCTGGCAGGATACAACTGTCTGGGCGCTGCACAGGTAGCCAAGGCTTTCTTTAAAGACCCTGAACAGTTTGTTCTGGATGTGATAGAGATACCCGAAATAGGCAAAGAAAGGCTTGATGTGATAGAAAGCACAGATGGCAGGCATTTCAAACGTAAATACCACCCTATCCTGAAAGATGGTGTTATAACATGCCATATATGGTACTACGAGCAGATAACCTCTTTGATGCATAAAGAAGTAGAACTGATAAACCAGCGAAACTTCTACCATACTATCCTCAATGAGTTGCCTGCAGATATCGCCATCTTCTCGGCAGACCATAAGTATCTGTACCTGAACAAAACAGCCATTAAAAGTGATGAGCTGCGTGCATGGATGATTGGCAAAGACGATTATGAGTATTGCGCATTCAGAGAAAGAGATATAGCCATTGCAGACGAAAGGCGTGCATACTTTAACCGTGCAAAGGAAACAGGTGCAAGCGTACCGTGGATAGATGAAACTGTAAAACCTGACGGAACGAAAGACTATGTGCTGCGCATCTTCTACCCTTACTTCGGCGACAATAAGAAACTGAAGTTTGTGATAGGCTATGGTATCAATATTACCGAGCAGAAAGAACAGCAGATAGCAGTGAGTGAAGAGAAGGAGCGCTTCAAAACACTGATGCAAACGCTGAACGATGGTGTATTCCAGATAAGTTTTGAAGGAGACATCATGTTCTACAACAATGCATTCCTGAAAGCGATGAACCTTGATGACTATGTGATGCCCGTTAAGTATCAGTCAGACATCATGAAGCATGTGCACCCGGATGATAAGTCTGAACTGTACTACGCTTTCGATCAGTTGCGTATTCGCAAGCAACCACAGAAAGGCATCTTTCGCATCATAGATGCAGATGGCAATGTCGCACAGTATATAGACTACTACATCTGGCACAGGCATACCGATAAGGATGGCAATATAGTGGCAGGGCGTTTATCAAATGTTACAGAACGTGTGCAGAAAGAACAACAGATGGTGAGCCTGATAGAACGCGAGAAGGAGTTGAACAACATGAAGTCAAACTTCATACACATTACTTCTCACGAGCTGCGCACGCCGCTTTCGGTTATCATGTCATCGGCAGAGATACTGGAGATGTACGAGTCTATGGGCAGCGATGCCGTGGCTATAGACAAGAAGAAGTTCACTACCGGTATTGTGAAAGAAGTAAAACGCATTACCGATATACTGAACGAGCTATTGATAGTAGGACGTATTGAAAACAACAAAGTGAAGTACGAGCCTAAGCATGTAGATGTACGCAACTACATAGGTGAGATAGCACACGAGCAGTTTATGCCGTACACAGACGGGCGCAATGTTGAAATAGAAATAGACGAAGACGTAAAAACAATATTTATAGACAGCAGCCTGATGAGGCACGCGGTGGTAAACATACTGAGCAATGCATTCAAGTATTCTGCCAATCGCCCTGCACCACAGCTGCATATTTTCAGAAAAGAAGAAAACATACATATACAAATAACCGACCATGGCATAGGCATACCCGAAACAGAACTGGACAATCTGTTCCACTCGTTCTACCGCGCATCAAACGTGGGAAATATTTCGGGCACAGGCATAGGGCTGATGGTTGTACAACACGCAATAAAAACGCACAGCGGTAACATAGCAATAGAAAGCAGTATAGGGAGAGGCTCTGTTTTCAGCATTATAATACCGGATGTACAAACAGACACAAACGATGGCAAATAGTAAAACAGTCCTTGTAATAGAGGACGACAAAGGGATAACAGAAGTGATGAGGACCATCTTCCTCATGCACGGCATCAATACGGTATTCGCAGATAACGGGCAGGATGGCCTGCGCATGCTGGCGGCAAATGATATTGACCTTATCATCTGCGACTTTATGCTGCCCGATATCAACGGGGATAAGATACTTTCGGCTGTTAAGACAAACCCGATAACAGCAGGCATACCTTTCATATTCCTCAGCGCATTTGCCGACGCTGATGATATTAATAAAGGATTGGAAATGGGTGCCGATCTTTACATCACAAAACCATTCTCTGCACCACACCTCATCAACGTAGTGAAAGAAAAACTCACACCTGTTGCATAAGCAACATATATATTATTAGTGTAAAGCCAGCAAAGGAATATTGATGCTTCGCGCCAGTGCCTTTGTATGGCTTTTATGGAATATCCGCTCAAAGAAGCCATGCTTGTGCGGCGCCACTATCAGCCAGTCTATATCATTATTATCTGCAAAATCCTGAATGGCTGCATCTACGTCTTCTCCTTCCACATAATGGTATTCGGGCTTTGCAACAGCTAATGCCGCATGCAGCATTTCATTTATTTCAGGCGTATCTGTACTGAAGTGTTCGCTGTTATGGTCCACATTCACCACATGCAGTGCCGCACCGGTTTGGTGTGCAATGGCTGTTATCATACCAAGTGGTAATGTAGTAGTATCTTTTTTATAGTCGCAGGCAAAACAGAGTTTTTCCACTTCTTTATAATCGCAACCGGTAGGCACGGCCAACACAGGGTGATGCAACTCTCGCATTATATCTATCAGATTGCCCGAAAACCAAACACTATCTTCATCGTGCAGGCTGTTACCAAGCACTATCATCCAGGGACTCTTTTCATTGGCATAGTCTGTCAATACTTCTGTTATATCACCAAACATGGTAACACCGTTTATAGCAATATCAGGAAAAGAAACGGTCAGCTCATCTACCACCTTTGCAATACCCTTCTCTGCTACTTCTCGGCACTCTTCTATACTCATCACAGGCATCGGCGTTTCGCTGATGGCTACAGGCACTGTATAGCTGTGCAATACCGTAAGTTGTGCTTTATGTTTCGTTGCCAGCGCAGCGGCATAGCGTAGCGCATGGTTAGCGGTGGTAGAAAAATCGGTGGCAGTGATTATTAAAGACATATCCCGTATTTAAGCTACTTAAAGTTACGCCTAAATACGGGATGATATATGCACTGCTCTGATGATTTAAAGCAGTGTTAACAATGATTATTGATTCTTTCCTGCACCCTTCAGTGCCTTGCCGAATACCTGCGCAAATGTGGTGAAGATGATGGTTATATCCAGCCAGATGCTGCGGTTCTTCAGGTAGTACACATCCCACTGTATGCGCTTACGCAATTCGCGTTCTGCAGTTATCTCACCTATAAAGCCTTTTATCTGTGCCATACCCGTCATACCAGGTACTGCTTCGTGGCGCAGATTGTAGTATGGTATGAACTGTGAATAGTAGCGTGTGTGGTAGAGCATGTGCGGGCGCGGGCCTACAATGCTCATATCGCCCAACAGTACGTTGAAGAACTGTGGGACTTCGTCAAGGTGTGTTTTGCGGAGGAATTTACCTACCGGCGTAATACGCTTATCACCCGTTGTTGCTTGTTTGGTATCAGCATCTGCATTCACGTACATAGTACGGAACTTAAAGCAATCGAATTCTATGCCTTTGTAGCCTGTACGCTTCTGGATGAAGAAAACCGGGCCTTTTGATGTAAGCTTGATAAGAAGGGCGACAATCGGGTACACCCAAGACATCACGAGCAATATGAACGTCATAGATGCTAAAATATCAATAGCACGCTTTACCACTGCGTAGTAGCCAGATGGCTGATAAACCATATAACGCTGATTTATCTCGCGAAACATTTCGCGAATATCTGCTACGTCCGACTGTGGTGCTACCTGCTTGCGGGCAGGCTGTACTAAAGGTATTTTCCCTACAAAAGGTTGTTCCATTACTTTTATTCTAAATATCTTGCTCTAAATGACTTAAAATACACAGCAAAAATCGTGTCAAACTTTACGATTTCGTAACATTTTTTATTTTTTTTCACAATAAATAAAATATGTTAATTATAATATTTATAAATTACTGATTATCAGTATTGCATTTTAAATTCCAGAATATCATGCTGAACACCGAATAAAACACAATTCCGGCCTGCGTCTGGAAAATTGCTTCCTGAAACATGAAAAAAAGCATGCTCACATGAAAAACAAAGAATATATGACGATATTCCATACCCTGTAATGCTAATAATGGGCTGAAAACCATGATGATATAAAGTATTAATCCGGGTATGCCAATCATCATCAATACTTGGAAAAACATATTATGAAGATTGATATTATAAAACTCGCTCCGCACGTTATCTTTAGCGGCATCTATATCAAAACCATGCTGTTCCAGCTTCTGGTTTTGCAGATCTATTGCATCTCCATTGCCCGCCCCCTTCAGCCATAGGTTATGTTCCTGCATATTCTCATAACCAAAACGCCATAGCATCAATCTTAGTGTTACATTGCTGAAAGAATCCTGCGGTATTTGGCTGTAGTCATCTTGCCAGGCTATACTCAGGTCTTTCTGAAACATATCATTAAACCTGTTTTTTACAGGATTGTCTGTCGTAAACACACCCGCCCCGATAATAGCAAACAATGCTGCAATAATTGCCAACCTGCCTATCCCCCAACCTTTATGCTTAAAAGCCTTACGTATATAGAACGGAACCAATAAGATAAAAAACAATATTATCAGCAGTCGAGATGAAAGGAGTATGAAAAACAGAATTTGCCACACTATCAGTGCTACCTTAACCCATTTATACCTGCCTGTAAAAAAGTGTTGCCATTGCAGCATCAGCAGGCACGCCAGCGAAAACAGGCAGTACAGCGCCATGTACACGGCACTGCTGTCAAAGCCCGCTACCAAGTCATGATAGAAGAAAAAAGGCTTATATATATACCCTTCATGATAGCAACGTACAATAGCATGGATAATACTGATGACAGCTACAATAGAAAGGCTGCTGATAAAGAAAACCAACACCCTTTCAAATAGTTTTTTGCTGATGGGAGTACCCGCACCTATTACAAATGGCAATAACAGAATGCTCATTTTAGCGCCGATATCAAAAAGAGATTGTCCTTTGTTTTCGCTGTAGAAGTAGCTAACGGCATTCAGCACATAATATGCCACCCATGCCCATAATACTTTATTAGCCTTGAATCGTTGAAAACTACCCTTAAAATCACCATTCAGTATCCACAAGAGAGATAGTAGTACAATTGCATAAGAGCCGAAAATAAACGGGAACGGGATAAGGAACGCGAGTATACACAACGCGTACTGCAGTGCAGTTTGTACCCATGGAGCCCTCAGCATATGATTACAAAAGTAGCTGATTAAATAGTAATTTTACCCGCTCATATCCAAATTAATACACAACACATTTGTGAAAAACAGCCTATTCAGCAAACTATTTTCGTCCGGCGTACAGGCTGTTGCCGTTCAGGTATTGGGGGGCATCTTCTTCATACTCATATCACTATATCTACCCAAGAGCGATTCCGGCAGTATTGCATGGGCCAATACGGTAGCATTGATACTTGTTATGGCCCTCAGCTTCGGGCTCGACCAGATAGTTACCCGCCGCATTGCCAGTTCTTCCCGTTCAGACTGGGCTGCTCCTGCATACCTATTTCATGCTTCTGTATTATCAGCTATAACATTTCTGATATTATTGGCTTCGGTATGGCTGTGGGGAGATAGCATGATGTATGGCATGCGCCTTACACCATGGATGTTTCTGGTACAGGCACTCATTTTTACCGCTGGCCCGTTGAAATTTTTTCTGAACGCCAAACAACATTTTGCTCCTTATGCCATCATTGCTATAGTCAGCAATATTGTAAAACTATCGCTTGGCATATTGTTATTAACTACCAAAAGCCTATCTGTGACAACAGCCTTAGCTACACTTGCCGGTTGTGCCGCTTTTGAGTTGTTAGCACTTTTATCCTACATCATTACTACCCGGCAGTTTTCTTTCAGCTTCAAATGGATTGCATATAAAAAGCTGCTGAAGGAAGCTTTACCACAATATATATCCGTACTCTTCGATTCCAGCCTTGCCCGTGCAGACTTATTCTTGCTTGGTCTGATTAGCACAGATATTATTACTTCAGAGTACAATCTCGCATACCGCGCATACGAAATATCAAAACTTCCGCTGACGGTAATAGGCCCAATACTGCTTGCACGTTATGCCCGCCTGCTGGCAACAGGCGATAATCTTGATGCAGACACATATAACAATACCAAGAACCTGTACAGGCTGGAATCCTACTTTTCTATGCTGATACCATTGGTGTTGAATATCTTATGGGCACCCGTACTAGACAATCTGTTCGATAAAAAATTCGGAACCGTTAATGCGCCCGAGTTTATGATACTTTCTGTTTGTATTCCACTGCATTTTATAATAAACCTGCTGTGGACACTAGCATTTTCTGCCCGCAGATACAAACAGATAAGCACATTGGTGGGGGCTTCTGCCATCATCAATATAATACTCAATCTGGTATTGATTCCGTTTTTAGATGGCATGGGTGCAGCAATAGCATTCCTCATCACTACTATTTTCCAATTGATAGCATACTACAAGCTAACATCAAAACACTTGGCAACGTTTGCACTCACTCCATTTCTGCTATTTGCATTCATGGCATTAATCAGTTATTTTATTACCACTTTTACAGGTATCAATATGTGGCTGCAAGTGGTTGTAGCGGTTGTAGTATATACTGCTATAGCAGTACTGACAAGACAATTAAAGAAAGAACATATTACCGGCACCATTTCATTCTTCAAACCCAACACCTGATAACAGAATAAATGCAAAACAGAAGAAACATATTTGCTGATGCAGACTGGGCGTTCCTGCTATTTTTAGTAGGTATCACCTATGTAAAGCTCTACGTAAAGGTAGCAGCAATAGTCTTCTATTTTATATATCTGGCCTACAAGCGCTACAAGACACCTGCATTAACAGGCTTTAGCAAGTTCTATTTCATTATGCCTGTAGTAGGCACTATAGCGTCATTGTTTCACAACTCTTTTGCTACAAACGGTTATTGGTTTGGCTGGCTTATGTCTGTTATCAACTGGCTGCTGGCAGGTATAGCAGTACATTTCTTAGCAAGTACCGTTTACAATCAGCCCAAAGAAAAACTGGTAGCCTCTATCAAATTATTTTTCCTGATAAACACCTTTTTCAGTTTGGGCGAGTTGGGTAAAATGATAATTGATTCAGGCCAACTGATGCCGTATTGGTACTGGGAACCAACCGAATATTATGGCGGCTCTACCGGAGACCATGTAAAAGGCATCATGAGCAATATATCTGTAACCAATGCTACGCTCAATGCAATTGGTACATTATACTTCATTTACAATAATCAGTTTCGTTGGGCAGCGCTTTGCCTGCTGGTACTATTACTATGCACCAGCAACCTTACACTCATACTTTTGCTGGCTACCATGGCTGGTGTATTCTTGCTTGTCGGCAAAAAAAGGACAAGGGTACAAATCCTTTATTCTTTGCTCATTATCGGCATAGTTTACCCCGTACTAAGCCTTAATAACATTAAATATGTAACGGCAGTATATGACAGAGAAACAGAGAAAAAAGAACCTGTTGCTGCTGCACCTGCTACAGATGTAAAAAAAGCAGACCTGCCATATTACGAGCAAAAGCTGAGTCAGAAAAAGCAATACGAACTAGATAAAGGCTCGTATTACCGTATGCACAAAAGCGACACAGAACTGCTGAGCTACAAGGATGAATTAAAATATATACAACAATTCGGCACTGCTAAATCTAAGGATAACAGCAACCTGCGAATGGAACCCGATGTATTGAAATATATCATCGAAAAATGGTACGGTGTTGAATATGAAAAAACACCACTGGCAATAAAAGGTGGCGGGCTCATCAAGGTATATACACACGAGCAAACGCTGTACTACCTGCTTAGTAGAAAAAAGAACTTATTATTTGGTGCAGGTATTGGCAACTTTTCTTCCAAACAGGCAATAAAATCTACAGGACTGAATTTGCAAGGCGACTACCCTACCAGGTATATATACATCAATGACGATTTTTTGCTCACACACCTGTATAGTCTGTTGTTTGTATTCTCTCTGCCAATCGGCGAGCATTCTATCATCAACATGCCTAACAGCGTGTACAATCAGGTAGCTGGCGAATATGGCCTTGTAGGCATACTCTGCTTCCTGTTATTTTATATCGGATTCCCTTTGAAGAACTTTAAACACCTGAAAGCCACCAGATACATAGCACCTTTATTCCTTTTATTTCTCGGATTTGAGTATTGGTTCGAAATGCTGACCATTACTGCCATATTCGAACTGTTTGTTTTAATGGATATTCACTACGAAAATGATGAACAGCGTGCATAAAATACCCCTAAGCATAATAATGCCTGCCTACAATGCTGAAGCTTACGTAGCGGAGGCAATAGAAAGTGTATTGAATCAAGGTTTCACAGAATTTGAATTTATAATTGTCAACGATGGTTCTAAAGACAATACACTGGAAGTAATAAAACAATACAACGACCCGCGCATAAAACTGATAGACCAACCCAATAAAGGGCTGATAGATACGCTGAACGATTGCATACTAATGTCTGAGGCAGACATCATAGCACGTATGGATGCGGATGATGTGAACCTACCCGGACGCCTGCAAGTAGAATTTGATTTTCTGCAACAACATCCCGACTATGTAATGGTGGGATGCGAAGCTGATATTATAGACCGCGATGGCAATTATCTGACACCACTGGTACCCATAGGCCATACACACGAAGAAATCGTAGAACGCATCGACCGCAAATGCCCATTTATACATCCTTGTGTTATGTTTCGTAAAGATGCTGTGATAGCTGCGGGGCTGTATCCTAAAAACGCATTGACATTTGAAGACCACCTGCTATGGAAGAAACTGTTATCGCAAGGCAAGGTTTGCAACCTGCGGCAGTCATTAATGAAAGTGCGCTTCAACCCCGAATCTGTAACCATAGATGAGAAATGGCGCGGGCAAATGTTTATAGATATTCGTAGAAGTGCTATCCATAATGGCTATGTAAGCGACGAAGATGCTGCAAAACTGAAAGAACTCATCAGCAGCCAAAACCTCAGCGCATACAAGATTGCATCATACCACGCTATGGTAGGCAAAAAATACCTGTGGGATAACCCGAACGGCTCGTTGGCAAGGCAGCATATTGCAAAAGCCATCAAGCACTACCCGGGCAATTTTGCTTCTTATATATTATACATGTTTTCATTCCTGCCCTCTGCGCTGCGGAAGGGTTTGTATAAAACACTAAAAAAACACTAAGCCATTCAATGAAAGTAGCTTTCATATCAAGGGCAACATTATACTCGTCTCCCGGTGGCGATACCAAGCAGTTGGAAGAAACAGCCGCAGGGCTGCGCAGTATGGGTGTAACGGTAGATGTATATCTTACCAACCAACCTATTGATTACACACAATACGATCTGCTCCACTTTTTCAATATCATCCGCCCTGCAGATGTAATAGCACACATGAAACGCAGCGGCAAGCCATGCCTAGTATCTACCATATTTGTAGAATATGGTACGGTGAAAGAAGAAGGTCGCGGCGGTATAGTTGGCACCATCAAAAAGCTAATACCGGAAAGCACGTTCGAATACATTAAAACCGTAGCTCGTGCAGTGAAGAATGGAGAGAAGATAGTGAGCAAAGAATACCTGCTGTGGGGGCATACTAAATCTACCATGTACGTAGCCCGCCATGCAAAAATGCTGCTACCAAATTCTGAAAGCGAGTACCGAAGGTTTGTGGCTAAATATCCTGTTACTACGCCATACCACGTTGTACCCAACGGCATTAACACAAAGAACCTTGAAAATAAATACCCCGAAAATGCAGATTACAAAAATGCCATCATCTGCATGGGGCGTATAGAAAGCAGGAAGAATCAGCTGAACCTGATACGCGCACTCAACAATACACAGTACAAGCTATATATACACGGCAAGCCATCGCCCAACAACATGGCATACTTCGAGCAATGCAAACAAGAGGCTGCTGCAAATATTCATATAGGGGGGCATCTTGATGAAGAGATGCTATACACTGCCTACAGCAATGCCAAAGTGCATGTACTGCCAAGCTATTTTGAGACAACAGGCCTGTCATCGCTGGAAGCAGCAGTAATGGGTTGCAATATTGTGGTGACTGACAAGGGCGACACGCGCGACTATTTCCTGAACGATGCATGGTATTGCGAGCCCGACGATGTGGCGTCTATCAAAGATGCAATAGACAGAGCTTTCAACGCACCTTACAGTCAGGAGTTTAAAAAGCGTATACTTGATAGCTTTACATGGAAGCGTGCTGCGGAAGAAACTTACAAAGCCTATGCGAATGTTTTAAAACTTTGATGTTCTTTTGCAGTCTGAAATGAAGAAATCGCTGAAAATAGGAATACTTGGTACACGCGGCATACCCAACAGGTATGGCGGTTTTGAACAATGCGCAGAATATCTGGCATTGGGCCTTACCCAACGTGGGCATCAGGTGTGGGTGTACAATTCTCATTCTCACGAATATCAGCAAAGCGAATGGCAGGGCGTAAACATCATACACTGCAACGACCCTGAAGACAAACTGGGTACAGCGGGCCAGTTCATTTACGACCTCAACTGCATCAACGATGCGCGCAAGCGTGGCTTTGATGTGTTGCTGCAACTGGGCTATACCAGCAATAGCGTATGGTATTGGCGCTGGCCTTCTTACTGTCCCAATGTGGTAAACATGGACGGGCTGGAATGGAAGCGCAGTAAATACAGTAAGAAAGTACAATGGTTTCTGAAACATGCAGAGCGCTGGGCAGCAAAGTATGGAGATGTGCTGATAGCAGACTCTATGGGCATTCAGCAATACCTGAAAGAGACCTACAATAAAGAATCTCACTTCATAGCATACGGTGCGGATATTTTTGACCAGCCAGATGCAAATGTTATTCAACAATACAACGTCGAGCCATACAAATACTATATGCTGATGGCGCGTATGGAACCCGAGAACAATATAGAGCTGATATTGCAGGGCTATGTAAAAAGCGGTTCTGAAAATCCCCTGTTGGTTGTAGGTAAAACAAATAACGAGTTTGGTGCCATGCTGGTAAACCGCTACGGGCAACATAAGGGTATCAAATTCCTTGGCGGTATTTACGATATCAAAGCTGTAAACAACCTGCGCTATTATTCAAGCATTTACTTCCACGGGCATTCTGTTGGTGGCACTAATCCATCGCTGCTGGAAGCAATGAGCAGCAATGCACTGATAGCTGCGCACGATAATGTGTTTAATAAAACAGTATTGGAGCGTGATGCATTTTACTTCTCTGCACCTGCGCATATTGCAGACATCATACGCAATAACAGCGATAAGGAATCTTACAAAACACTGTTGCAAAACAACCTAAATAAAATACGCACCCAATATAGTTGGGCGCGTATCACAGATATGTACGAGCAGGTATTGCTCGATGCAGTCAAGTAAGCTTATTTATTACTTGCTTCGTTCTTAGCTTTGAATTTGTTGATGGCATTGCGTGTAAAATCGCTCAGCACCAAACGTCCGCTGATGCCTGCACGTTCCGTCAGCAATGTATCCCAGTTTTCGGTACCCTGCCAGAAGATTTTCTTCAGCTGTGCCATTGCATCAGGGCTGCTGTTGGCAAGCCTTTCAGCTAATGCCTGTATGGCATCATCCATTTCCGATACGTTTGAATACAACTCTGCATACAGCCCATGTTTCTTAGCCCATTCTGCGCTGCGCCATTCTGTAGCATCTATTGCCAACTGGCTGAAGCATGATACACCTACTTTGCGCTCAACCGCAGGGCCTACCACAAACGGGCCAATACCTACTGCCAGTTCGCTCAGTTTTACAGATGCTTCTTCTGTAGCTATTGCATAGTCTACAGCTGCTGCAAGGCCTACACCACCGCCTACAGCTTTACCATGTATACGGCCTATTATCAGCTTATGGCATTTGCGCATAGCATTTATCACTTTAGCAAAGCCACTGAAAAACTCTTTACCCTGTGCCTCGTTACTTATGGCAACCAGTTCATCGAAAGACGCACCTGCACAGAATGCTTTTTCACCCGCACTCTTCAGTATGATAACTTTTACATTCTGGTCTATGCCTATATCGTTAATAGTTTTAGCAAGATCGTTCAGTATTACACCCGGTAATGAGTTGCTGCTCGGGTGGAAAAATTCAATCGTAGCAATGCCATGATCTATTTCACTGCGTACGTAGCCTTCAGCGTGTTGCATAATTCGTTCGTTTATTTACAGTACAAATATCATATAAATTGACCTATTTAAGAAGTGTAAACTTTTGTATAAATGGGCCTGTGTCTGTACCTAGCCATACTATGTAGTTACCATCTGCTAAACCCTGCCCATTCCACTCGTATTTATGGTGACCTTTTTTGAAATAGCCTGCAGCAACTCGGCTAACAGTTCGAGTATTTAAATTAACTACTTCCAATAACACATTTTCAGGAGACGAAAGGTCGAATTCAATTGTAATTCTCCCTGAAGACGGGTTAGGAAAAACAGGATGTAATACAACACGAGACTCTTTAAGACTGTTTGTAGTTTTCTTTATTGCTGAATTGTTCTGCAATTTCAATTGATATACTGCACCTCCACATGCATACATCAGATTTGAATCAATTGCAAAAAATCTGTTATAATCATTTCCAAAATAATTGTGCTTCCATGTTTTACCACTATCAGTAGTTTCAAACAGGCCAGGAAACATGCCGCCTATATAGCCAAATTGTTCGTTAATAAAACCGATACCTTGTGCAGCTCTTCCCGTACCTGATAATAATGCAGAACTACCAACCCCGTGTATGTTCCAGTTTTCCCCTCCATCTTTGGTTTGAATATAAGCTATAGTATCATAAAAATAATATTGCTCAATTGAGCCATACCCTATTTGATCGTTCAAAAATTGCAGCTTCCATATTTTCCCTCCAATTGTTGTATCAGAAAATACCTTCTTCCAAGTTTTACATCTATCAGTACTTTTTAACACTACGCTTTCTCTCGGAAATCCACCAACCTGTCTGGTACCAGAAGCTAAAAACACACTGTCGTTAAGAGACATGATATCTACAAGACCGGTTGCAAGAGTAGTATCTATATAATCTACGGTCCAATTAAGTCCGTTATCATAGCTTTTGTAAAGCCTTGCCACTGTACTTCCCCACCATCCAACACCAAAAAACACACTATCCGCATGAGTCAAACCACATATTCTTTTTTTATCCGACCCTGTATCCGGTACATTTACCGATATGTCACTCCAAGTCTCCCCACTGTCAATGGTTCTGTAAATAGTTCCATACAAACTAGCTACCACACCATACTTGTTCCCTTTTGAAAACTCTATACTTCTAAAATAAGTATTAAGCGGATTGGTGGACTTCATTTTAGTATGCCATGTTTTACAACTATCTATAGTTTTAACAATATTCGTATGACTGGAAAATGCAAGCCCTATCTCTCCGTTAAAAAAATACATATCGTCAATTCTCGCCCCCATATACAAACTATCGTTTTGAGGTGTTGACCACACAGCCTTTTTTTGAGCGAATACTGGATTGATAAAGAATACGATAATTGCTAATAATCTGAAAACATTCATAATACAGGGATTATACAACCTTAAAATACTAAATATAACTATACCACAAAACATGAATAATAAACTATAAACACCAAGTTAATTTCACAAAAAAAGTCCGGCAGTTTTTTCATCTGCCGGACTTTACTATTTACTACAATTATTACTCTTGGTTCCTTTTCTTCACCATTGTCAGGATGGTTGCTATGGCTACGGTTTCACCTGTTTCGTCATACACATCTACCAGCCATTTTACAATACCTTTTGCTATATCTTCCGCGTCGCGTTTTTCCTGGTCTACTCTTTCTTTCACCGTCAGCTTCACACCTATCGTCATACCCGGATACACAGGTTTTGTAAAGCGTGCTTCGTCAATACCATAGTTCAGTAACACAGGCCCTTTCTTGGCATCTACAAACAAGCCCGCCGCTTTCGAAAGCACAAAGTAACCGTGCGCTACACGACCTGTAAAGATGGTACCTTCCAGCGATGTTGCGTCCATGTGTGCATAGAAGTTATCACCGCTTACGTTGGCAAAGTTGGTGATGTCTGCTTCTGTTACAGTATGTTTTGCAGTTATCAGTGTATCGCCCACTTTCAGGTCTTCAAAATACTGGCGGAACGGATGCACCACTGTTTCATTTTGCTTACTACCCTGCTGATATACATTCGTAATGCGGCTGATGGTTGTTGGCGAACCTTGTATAGCTGTGCGTTGCAGGTAGTGCAGCACACCACGCTTACCGCCCATCTCTTCACCACCACCTGCACGGCCCGGACCACCGTGTACCAGTAGCGGCATTGGCGAACCATGACCTGTGCTTTCCTTAGCACAGTCTGCATTCAGCACCAATATACGTCCGTGCATGCTTGCTGCACCCAGTACAAATTCTGTAGCCACATCATCATCTGCAGTGATGATAGAACACACCAATGAACCTTTACCCAGTTTAGACAATGCAATTGCGTCGTCTATTGTGCTGTATGGCATAATGGTACTTACAGGGCCAAATGCTTCGATATTGTGGCAGTCTGTTTTTGTAAACGGACTATCGTTGAAGAATACTATCGGAGAAAGGAACGCTCCCTTTTCTTTGTCTGCACCTACTACTTCAAATTTCTCAAGGTCGCCAATGATGATTTGTTGGCTTTGTGCAAGCTGCATTACTTTTTCGCGTACCTCTTTGCGTTGAGATTGTCCTGCCAATGGCCCCATACGTACACCTTCTACACCTGGGTCGCCAATGGTAGTGCCTTGCAGGCGCTTGCCCAATGCTATCTGTACGTCTTCTACCATGTTTGCAGGCACCATGATGCGGCGCACTGCCGTACACTTCTGCCCAGCTTTGGTAGTTATCTCGCGTGTTACTTCTTTTATAAAGATGTCAAATTCAGGCATTGCTGTTGTAACATCAGGACCCAACACGCAACAGTTAAGTGAATCGGCTTCCAGATTGAAAGACACTGCTTCTGAAACAATGCGCGGGTGCGACTTCAGTTGCTGCCCTGTAGATGCACTACCTGTAAAAGTTACAACATCTTGCGTTTCTATCGTATCCAGTATACCACGTGCACTGCCGCATATCAATTGCAGCGAGCCCTCAGGCAGTATGTTCGATTTGATGATTTCTTCAAACACTGCTTCTGTAAGGAAGGATGTAAGCGTTGCAGGCTTTACGATAGCAGGCACACCCGCCAGCAGGTTAACTGCAATCTTTTCCAGCATACCCCATACCGGGAAGTTAAACGCGTTGATGTGTATCGCAACACCCTCGCGCGGCACCATAATGTGGTGGCCTATAAATGTACCGTTTTTAGAAAGCTTGGCAGCCTCGCCATCTACATAAAAACGCTCGTCGGGAAACTGGCGGCGCAGGCTGGCATTGGCAAACAGGTTGCCGATACCACCTTCAATATCTACCCAACTATCTACACGCGTAGCACCGGTATAGGCACTAATCTTATAGAAATATTCTTTCTTTTCCAGCAGATGAAAAGCTAATGCCTTCAGCATACGCCCACGCTGGTGGAAGGTGAGCTTGCGCAATGCAGGGCCGCCTACTTTGCGTGCATAGTTCATCATGGCACCAAAGTCAAGCCCTTCGCTGCTGGCAGTATATATTGCTTCGCCTGTTACGGCATTGTAGAGTGCATCACCATCTTTGGCAGCTACCCATTTGCCTTCGGCATAGTTTTTCAGTTGTGTTACCGACATATAAGTATCGTACGTTTTGAGGCTGCAATTTATGATATTTGCAGGGAAATGTATTTATGATGAACCTATACAGCCTCGTAGCAATCATTTTGCTATCTACTATTTCTGTAGCTGCACAAACACACAAGCACAAGTTTGAGCTCAAAAAATCAACATACACACCCAATCCGTCCGTTGCTTATATCAAAATTGTTGATAATAGACTGCATACAGACAATTTCGGGTATATCATAGATAATAGCACACGCAAGCAAACCTTGGTTACAGATGGTCTTTTTGAAGCCTGCTTAGAGAAGTTTATAAACGCAAATTTCCTGTCACAATCTGCCGGTGGTACCGACACCATTCTGTTTATCTTACGCAACCTTACCATAGAACACAGACCTGCACACACCAATCTTGGCACTATATACGTACAGGCAGACTTTTTCAGGGGTGCTAACAATCAATTTTCACAAATTTACCATGCCGACTCATTCTATCAATTAGAACACAGAACTACAAAAGGTATTTTAAACCGTCTTAACGAAATTGTTTGCTCTTATACATCAACTGCATTGCAAGACTCTCTCCTAAAATACAAGGTCGGCACATATACCTTCGATGAATGCATATCTCTTCCCGAAACAGAAAAAAAGAAATACTCACTATACAGTACATCTGAATACAGAAAAGGTGTTTATAACAACTGGCAAGATGTTTTGATGCAAAATCCTGCTATAAATGAGTTTATCTATTTAGAGCCCGATGAATATGGCAATGGGAAGAGGGGCATATATACAGTTGACGCTTATGGCAAAGCAGACAAAAAGATTGACAAAAAAGATTATTACGCAGTTTATGATGGCAATTGGTACATCCGTACAAACAGAAAAGCTTACGAGATGATACTTAAAAACGGCGATTTTTACATTAAGGTAAATCCCTATGATGTACATATAGAAATCGGAAAGGGCATTGTTCCCAGAAGCTTTGTAGACCCATCTATGCATGGTTATGGATCTGGGTTGGTATCATATGCACTGGCAGGATATTATGTTTTTAAGCTTGATTACAAAACAGGTAATCTGATTCCGGTTATGATTACGCAATAATAAATTCGCAGGCAGGTTCGTTTACCAATAACTATCTTGCATCTATGCGTTTCAGTAACATTGAAGAAAAGCTATATAAATGGCTTGCTTTTGCTGCTATAGCGGCGGGTATCTTTGTCCGTGTGGCTGTGTATGTGCAAAACCGCAACCTGATGATAGACGAGGCTAATGTTGCCCGTAATCTATACGAACGTAGCTTTGCAGAGCTTGCAATGCCGCTTAGCTACGAGCAATATGCTCCACCTGTCTTCCTTTGGATAACCAAATTATTTACTACAATCATCAATTATGGCGAACCAGCCCTCAGGCTGTTCCCTTTGCTGGCTGGCATAGTTTCCTTGTTTATTCTACATACTATCCTTAAAAAGCTGGGAGCAGGTAAAAGCGCATGGTATGCCCTCGCATTAATGGCCGTTGGGTATATATTCATCCGCTATTCTTCAGAGCTTAAGCAATACATGGGCGATGTACTAATTGTACTATCACTTATACTACTTGCCCTGAAAATAACCATACGGGAGACACCTGCTCGAAAATTTGCCATCACATGGATACTAATAGGTTCTTTAGCTGTTTGGGCATCCATGCCTAGTGTTTTTGTATTGGCAGGTATTGGCTTATACTACTGGCTGGATGGGAATGGCATAAAAAGCTTTAAAACAACAGCAATGCTAGTGAGCATAAGTGCTGTTTGGGTAGTACAATTTGCATTCTACTACATAACCATTCTGAAAGATCAGGCAAACTCTGCCTATCTGCAAAACTTCCACATGGACTATTTCCTGTATGCTACCCCTGGCAATAAAGAAGAATTGCAGCATAATTGGAATGTTGTGAACGGGCTGATTAATGAAGCTGGTGGCTTTACCTTCCTTGCCAATGCGTTTCACATTCTTTGTATCATTATCGGCATCATAGCAAGTATCAGAACAAAGGACAAACGCATATTGTTGATACTAGTACCATTGGCGTCAGTAATATTAGCCGCAGCGCTTAACCAATATTCCCTGATACCACGTGTTGCATTATTTACCATGCCATTAGTCCTGATATTAGTTGCAATTGGCCTGAATACATTACTATCTGTACGTTACAAAATTGTTTCACTCATCTCCGTAGCTATTAGTATGGTTTGTATTATCAGCTTCAGCAGTATGAGCCTTTCCTGGAAAGGTTATGAAAGCGAACAGCTGACAGATGCAGTTGCGTTTGCTTTGAAAAACAATATCAATACCGGCAATCAATTATATCTGCACAATGGCGCACGCCCCGCATTTATATATTATACTACTATTCACCCTGATAAAGGCAAGTGGTCGCAAGTAAAAGATGCCCACCTGCTAAACTGGGACGTAAACTTTGATAGCTTAGCAAATACAGCGCCTTCTCCTTGCTCCTTTATTTTCACCAGTGTTTACCCAGAAGATTTAGCCAAAACACGTAAAACAATTGAACAGCATCTTAAAGAGATACAAAAACAGGAAAAACAAGGCTCCTATGTTTACATCTATTCTAAATAAACTTAACATCTGCTAATAAAAAAGACCGCACAATAATGTGCGGTCTTTTAGTTTTCTATATTCAACAGATATTATCTGTTAACCTGTACTTTAATAACTCCTTTCTTACCTTCTTCATCTTTCACCACTACTTGGTAAGTTCCGTTTGCAAGCTTGCCGAGGTTCAGCACTTTCATAGAGCTTTCTTTCACTTCATCCTGCATTACGATTTGTCCCAGTTGATTGTAAACAGCAATGTCTACATTCACTTTTTCACTCTTCCAGTCAAACGTTAACGTACCGGAAGTAGGATTAGGATAAACATTCAGGTTTTTCAAATCAACAGTTTCAATATCCAGCAATGTGATAATAAGAATGTTTGAAGGTTTAGACCAGCAACCAAGATTATCTGTCACAGCGTAATAAGGACCTACAGCACCCGGACGGTATTGACCGTTAGTGCCTCCATTCAGTTGGCTACCACCTGGTCCGAACCATACAAATGAACCTTGACGATCCACATACATAGTATTACCTATCAGGTGAATAATTGGAGGGTCAAGCGTAATAGAACGCAACATGGTATCAGGCGTAGAGAACAATGTATCAGGCAAATAACACCCTCCATCAGTTTGATGAGCACGTACCTGTACTATATCTCCCGTCACCAGTGTTGTAGAGCTATATACATCTGTATTGTTTGCTACAGGGTAGCCATTTACAAACCAGTCGTACATTACATTGGCACCCATATTTACAGTACTTGCTGTAAACTCAATCAATGAATCGAGACAACCAGGATCTTTACCTTGTGTAATGTTTACAGCAAGTGTTGGTTTAAAGCTTGGCTTGGTTGAAACAATTATCTGAGCAGACGTATCTGTAGTATTTGTAACGCAAGGGTCTGTTGCAATAAATATTACCTGTACAGTATCATTATTTACCAACGGTGTTGTAAAGTTAGGACCTGTTGGTGTACCCACAGGAGCATTATTTACAAACCATTGATACAACGGATTTGTACCACTATTTACAGTAGTTGCAGAGAATGTTACATTCTTACCATCGCATGATGGTGAAGGTGTAATCTGTGCTATAGAAACATCCGCAGTTATGAGTGTATGGCTTATAACGATTGTATTTGAGCTGGCTGTTGCAGGAGAAGCACATGGAGAGTTTGAAGTCAATACACTCCTTACCTGATCACCGTTATTAAAGACACCACTGAATGTAGCACTTGTTGCACCTGTTTGCAGTATATTATTAACATACCATGCATATGTTGGTGCTGTACCACCTGTAGTAGGTGTAGCAGTAAACGTTAATGTCTGACCGGCACAACCAGGGTTTGTACCCGTAGTTAATGCAATACTTACAGTTGGTGCTTTTGTAGCAAATGTTAATGTAAATGCATTAGAGTTTGCAGTACTAGGTATAGCACATGGCGCCCCTGCAGAAGATGTCATTACTACGCGTATTTGTGTATTAGCAGGTTTGCCAAATGCTCTGAATGTAGTACCCGTAGCACCTGCTATATTAGAGAATACCACAGCAGGCGGTATCATTTGCTGCCACTGGTATGTTGGTGAACCACCAGGGTTAACATTAGAAGTTACACGGAATGTAACTGTATCATCGATACAGCCCGGTATAGTACCACTTTGTATACCTATAGTTACGCCTGGCGCAATTGTAACAGCACGTTGTACAACTACCACACTAGACTCAACACTATCTGTACCACAAGGACTGGTATAGAACAAGCGCACTTTCACCTGATCATTATTTACAAACACAGTGCTTGCAAATGTATCTGTAGTTGCGCCCGGCTGTACCACATTATTTATCAGCCATTTATAACCTGTTACAGTAACACCTGATCCAGGTACAGCATAAAACTTAAGGCTAGTACCAATACAAGAAGGATTACCTCCGATTGGCGGATTGCTGATAGCTACTGTAGCTGTAGATGTACCACCCGTACCTATTATATACACTGAATAGTCTTCAGCCTGCCCCATTACATACGGTCCGCAAGGTGGTACAGGTACGCTGTTATTACCACCATCCACTATTACACGCATACGCAAAGGCACACAGTAAGTAACACCGGTAGTAGGCACTGTAAACGTTACATTTTTGTAACCAGGACCTGCAGCCGTACGGGCCATAACTTCCTCTATACCTGTAGTACTGAATGTACCATCATTATTATAATCTATAAATACCCTTGCACGAGACGTAGTAGTAGTAGGTCCTACATATACGGAAAGTTTGTATGTAGTACCTGCTTTCAATGTAAGCCTGTGGCTACATGTCAGGTCAATGTATGCCTTATTACCGTCTCCGTTAAAACCTGAAGAAGTAACATGCATTAATGTATCTGCAGAAGGAGACGGCGCATTGTTTGTAGATACAATTACATCACGTACACCTATATTATTTGTATTGAAAGTATTGGTTGTAGTACAAGCTGCAGTTATGGCACTTGTAGGTGGGTTTGTACCACCCAAAGATGTAATAAATGTAGATCTTGTAACATCATTTTTGAGTGTATACATCATCCTCAGCAACTGTCCAGGTGTAAACCTGTCCTGACAGTTTGAGTAATCCATCATATTACGCGGAGTAACACCATCACCAGCAACACCATTACAAGTAAGTGTTGAGGTACCGGGACATGTAAAGTTTGAAGAAGCTATTGGCTGCGTATCACAAACTTCATCACCTGTAGTAGAACAGTTTGTGGCTGAAGGACAACCGGAAGAGTTAGGGAATGGGTCAAATACGTGTTTCAGATTCATTGCATGGCCCATTTCATGTGGCAATGTTATGTTACCTGGTCCACCTGCAGTCCATGCACCTGGCCCGCTGGCCCTGTAAAATACAGTAGATGCAAGTATTACTGCACCATCCACATCAGGGCCGGCACCCGGGTAGTATGCATAGCCTGCTGTGTATGCAGAAGTGCTGTTATAGCCATCCTCTCCATCTATCTTATTTACTATATATATATTGTAATATACCGTTGTTTTCCAGCGGCTCAGGTTTTTAAGTGATACTTCATTAACACCACCACCAGAAGTATTGTCCAAATCTATACCTTCAGCAGCGTAGTTACTGAAAGTAGTAGATGCATTTACACGAACAATACCGTTTGCAGCATTACACTGTGTATCCCTCTTTGCTAATACAAGCTTAAATGGCAGCCTTGTACCACCGGTAGAAGGTGTTGGATAACCTGAATATGACGCAGCAAACGCATTGTTTGTGTAGTCTATATACGCTTGTATCTGGGCATCGCTAGGGTTGTAACGCTCACCTAATGCATTATCACCGGTGTTGCCTGCACGCAATACGTGCACTACTACAGGTATTTCATATACCGAGTCAGGTCCTGAACCAACAAGTGTCTTCAGCGCTTGAGGGTTATTTCCGTAAGCAGCCATAAATGCCTGCCACTTAGCTCTAAAAGCTGCCTGATTAGCTGCATAAGCCGGGTCTGTCGCCATTAAACGCTGATGTACAATATCAGAACCGCACTTTCTTTGAGAAAATGCCGATAGCTGTACAAACAGCATAGCCAGGAATAACAACGTAATTTTACGTATCATCTGTTACTATGATTTTTTTACTGTATGGGTAAAAATAACATTTTCGTTAATAAAAAACTAAAAGATTTCGAAATAAAACATATTGTCATGAAAATTATGTATTCACGATTAACAAGGGGTTAAACGGGCTTTTATTATTTATATTAAATCCTATCTTTGCCCACTCTGTTTTAAAAATTATAATAAGTATTAATCGACAAAACCTATGCAATTAAAAGGGTTGGTAAAATTTTTTACCGCAGCGCTTATCCTTATCTCTTTGTACCAGTTGTCATTCACGTATGTGGTACGAAACGTAGAGAAAAAGGCGCGCGCGAAGGCTGAACAACAAGCTAAACTGGCTAATCCAACGGCTACAGGACAGGACTTGGAAAAACTGATTGAAGCACGCTTTGATGAAATCACCGACAGTATGCAAGGTGCTACTGTAATGAACATTCCGCTGCTGAAAAAGTACACACTGATGGAGGCTAAAGAACAGGAACTGAACCTGGGTCTTGACCTGCAAGGTGGTATGAACGTAACACTGGAAGTAAGCCTTGACGAGCTGGTGCGTTCAATGTCAAACAATCCCAAAGATCCTGCGCTGAACAAAGCGATTGCTGATGCCAACAAAGCAAAAGCAAACAGCCAGGCAAACTTCGTAACACTGTTTGGCGAAGCATACAAAGCAAACAACCCTAATGGCCAACTGGCTTACCTTTTCACTAAACCTTCTGAAAAAGAAATCACGCTTCAGTCAAAAAACGAAGACGTGCTGAATAAAATTGGTAAAGAAGCTAAAGACGCCATCAAACGTACATACAATGTATTGCTGACGCGTATCGATAAATTCGGTGTGGCTTCTCCAAACATCAACCTGGATGATAATAAAGGTATCATCACTGTTGAGCTGGCTGGTGTTCGCGATCCGGAACGTGTTCGTAACTATCTGCAATCAACAGCAAAACTGCAATTCTTCGAAACTTACAGCAATCAGGAAATCATCAACGCAATTCAACCTGCTAACGATGCATTGGCTTCTTACCTGTCTGGTGTTAAAGAAGAAGACACTGCAGTTGTAAAAGAAGATACAGCTATCGTAGCTAGCAACAATGGTGTTGTTGACTCTGTGAAACCTGCTGCTGACGCTGCTAAAGATACTGCAAGTCTTTCTTCACTGTTGGCTGGTAGCAAAGACGGCACTGCAACAACAGGCGCTGCTGATACTGCTTCTCAAGCAACAAAAGATGCACAGAAAAAGAATCCGTTGTTTGCTGTTTGGTATCCGAACATCACACAACAAGGTAACATCAACCAAGGCCCTGTAGTTGGTCTGGTTGCTAAAAAAGATACTGCAAAACTGAATCGCTATCTGGCACTGGATGTTGTTAAGAACAAATTCCCTAACAACGTAAAATTCGTTTACGGTGCAGAAGATAAAAAAGAAGCTCGCAACCCTAACTCTCCGCTGATGCTGTATGCGCTGAAAACTGCGCCCGGCGATCAGGAAGCTAAACTGGAAGGCGACCACGTAACGGAAGCGCGCATGGACTATAACCCACTGAATGGCAAACCTGAAGTGGCAATGGCGATGGACGTGATAGGTACTCGTATCTGGAGAAAAATGACCGGCGATAACACAGGCCGTTATGTAGCCGTTGTGTTGGATGATAAAGTTTATTCTGCTCCATTGGTAAATGGTGAAATCCCTAATGGTAATACTTCTATCAGTGGTAACTTCACTGTAGAGCAAGCTACCGACCTTGCAAACATCCTGAAGTCTGGTAAATTGCCTGCACCTGCACGCATTGTACAAGAGCAGGTTGTAGGTCCTACACTGGGTGCTGAATCTATTGCAGCTGGTATGAACTCGCTGATTATCTCTTTCCTGGTAATCTTCGTACTGATGATGGTTTACTACAACACCGGTGGTATCGTAGCAAACATTTCACTGATACTGAACGTACTGTTTACAATAGGCATTCTGTCTGCACTGCATGCTACTCTTACAATGCCTGGTATAGCTGGTTTGGTACTGGGTATCGGTATGGCAGTGGATACGAACGTTATCATCTTTGAGCGTATCAAAGAAGAACTTGCCGGTGGCAGCAGCTATGATGAGGCTATCAAGAAGGGTTACAACAACTCACTTGCACCTGTATTAGATGGTCACGTTACTATCCTTATCACTTCAGTTATCCTGTTTGCATTTGGTCTTGGCCCTGTACTTGGTTTCGCTACTACACAGATTATCAGTATCCTGTTGTCTTTGTTCTGTGGTATCCTGGTATCTCGTCTTGTTACAGACATCTATACAAAACGCCAACGTCACTTCAACTACTTCACAGGCCTGTCTAAAGCTATCTTCCGCAAAGCACACTTCAACTTTGTTGGTGCTCGTAAAATAGCTTATGGCATCTCTATCGTAGTATTGCTTGCAGGTATTGGTTCATTCTTCAATGGTTTCGACTATGGTGTTGAATTTGATGGTGGCCGCAGCTATACAGTTAAGTTCGATAAGAAACATACTGTTGCTGAAGTACGTGAAAAACTGAAAGATTATTTTGATGGTGAATACCCTGTTGTAAAAACAATCGGTCAGGACAACCACCTGAACATCACTACCGCATACCTCATTAAACAACCGGGACAAGAAGTAGAAGCTAAAGTACAGAACCAACTGTACGAAGGTTTGAAAGCGGGCAATTTCATCCCGTCTACAATCGACGAACCAACATTCGTAGCTAAATACATCCAAAGCTCTCAGACAGTATTGCCTACAATATCTGATGACTTGAAAGCTGGTGCTATCCAGGCTACATTGTTCTCGCTGCTGGCTATCTTCATATACATCCTTATCCGTTTCCGCAAATGGCAGTACTCTCTGGGTACTATCGTTGCCCTGCTGCACGACGTTTGCGTAACATTGGCTGTATTCTCATTCTTCCGTGGTGTGGTTCCTTTCGCACTGGAAATTGACCAGCACTTCATCGCTGCGGTACTGACCGTTATAGGTTTCTCTATGAACGATACCGTTATCGTGTTCGACCGTATTCGTGAATACTTCCGTAAGAATCCGAAAGAAGGTAAACACAGCGTTATCAACCGCGCTATCAACGATACACTGAGCCGTACTATCATGACATCACTTACGGTGTTCCTGTCTGTACTGATACTCTTCATCTTTGGTGGTGAGGTAACACGCGGTTTCGCATTCGCGATGCTGATAGGTGTTATCACGGGTACATACTCTTCTATCTTCGTAGCGGCTCCTATCCTGGTAGATATGGATAAGAGCGAAAAACTTTCTCAGGAAGTAGATCGCGAAGCACAAATTGAAGAGCTGAAAAAACTGGCTTAATACTTAGTATAATTTTAAAACGACAAGAGTCCCCGCCCGCAAGGCGGGGATTTTTGTTAAATGCCTGTTGCAAAAGCTTGCTTCGCAAGTATTTCGCCCGTTAAAATCCTTTACATTTGCAAGGTATGGTCACACAGTTTTTTGAACACCTGGGTAAGATTGCCATCATGCTGAAGGAATCTTTCGGCAAGCCTGAAAACACCCGTGTTTACTGGAAAGAATTTATGGAACAATGTAACGACATTGGAATCCGCTCGTTGCCTATTGTTGTCGTTATTTCGTTCTTCCTCGGTGCAGTACTTACTATCCAAACCGCCTACCAGCTCATCAGCCCGTTGGTTGCCAAACCTGTTATTGCACAAATCATCCGCGACTCTACTATTCTGGAGCTATCACCTACCGTTATATGCATAGTACTGGCAGGTGTGGTTGGTTCTAAAATAGCATCAGAGCTCGGCAATATGCGCGTTAGCGAGCAGATAGATGCGTTGGAGATAATGGGCATCAATACCAAAACATACCTGATACTGCCAAAGATTATAGCTGCTATGATAATGGTGCCAAGCCTTATTGTACTTTCTATCGCCATCTGTATATGGGGTGGTTATGTAGCCGGTATGTTCTCCAGTATCATTACAGAAGAGCAGTTCACGCAAGGCCTTACACAGGGCTTTTTGCCATACAACCTGTTCTTTGCACTGGCAAAGTCATTTACTTTTTCACTGATTATTTCCATCATCCCTGCATACTACGGTTATTATGTACAGGGTGGTGCGCTGGAGATAGGACGCGCATCTACAACATCTGTGGTTGTTAGTTGTATTCTCATTCTGCTGGCCGACTATGTACTGTCTGCATTGCTGCTGTAATGCTGCAATGTTTGTATATAACGAATAAGGCGCGATTAGTATCGCGCCTTATTTATTTACCTGCATATTGCAGCACTTTATCAAATAGGTCTTTGGGGTCAAATGGTTTGGATATGTAGTCCTGCATACCCGCTTCCATACATTTATCGGCTTCGCCCTTCATGGCATCTGCCGTCATGGCTATAATGGGTATGCTGTTCTTCATATCGTTGCGTATGTATCCGGTAGCCTGATAACCGTCCATCTCAGGCATTTGCAGGTCCATCAGTATCAGGTCGTACGGCGCAGCCTGCAGCAGTTCTACAGCTTCTTTACCATTGTTCGCAACTGTGGCTTCCGCCCCTTGATTCTTCAGTGTGTACACCACTACTTTCTGGTTGATGAGGTTATCCTCAGCAATCAATATCCTGAGGCCTTGCAGCATACCATTATGTACCGCCTGTGCTTTCACTTCTTTCTTAGCAGTCTGTGTCTTCACTTTGTATGGTATATGTAGTGTAAACACAGAGCCCTTGCCTACCTCGCTACGCACAGTTACTGTACCTTGTTGCAATTCGGCCAATTGCTTTACAATGGCAAGCCCCAAACCTGTGCCACCATACACACGCGAAGTATTTTTATCACTCTGAGTATATAGTTCAAATACCTTGTCAAGTTTATCCGCGGCAATGCCTATACCTGTGTCTGCAACATCTATACCCAACATCAGGTCTTCACCATCTTGCGATACCGGATATAGCTTGATGCTGATGCTACCCTCTTTCGTAAACTTAACCGCATTTGCCGTCAGGTTGATGATCATCTGCTGCAAACGCAATGCATCGCCCATCACGGTTTCAGGTACGTTTGTATCTATCAGGCAACTAAGTGCAAGATTTTTTTCCTGTGCCTTTACCTGCAGCGGATAGATGGCTTTGCGCACCGTATCTGCAAGGTTGAAGTCTGCATTGTCTATGTGGAATTTACCCGATTTTATTTTCGAGAAGTCCAGCAAATCGTTAATGATGCTCAGCAGGTTTTCTGCCGACTCTTTTATAGACTGTACATATTCCTTCTGCGATTCATCC
>DATGXJ010000010.1:0-135107 GCA_035299045.1 Flavipsychrobacter sp. | reverse complement strand
GAGGGTGTTCACCTCTTCCCATTCCGAACAGAGAAGTTAAGCCCCTCATGGCCGATGGTACTGCACCACAATGCGGGAGAGTAGGTAGCCGCCATATTTATTACTAAGCCGTTCTGTAAACAACAGAACGGCTTCTTTATTGCAGATAACTTATCTAAAAAAGAGCACTACTTCTGTAGTTATTATACATATTATAAAAGCCATTCTGGAAAGAATGGCTTTGTGTGTATAAGGGGAGATTGAAGAGAATCTTGTTTATCGTTTATTCCAAACAGTGGTATGTGTAGGGATAGGACTGGCTTCTTTTACAGTCAGTATTTGTGCTATCATTTTCATATCGCTGCTTCGATACATGCTTACAACTGTTTTTACCAGATTATCTGTAATGCTTATGTTGTTCAGCCTGTGTATTACTGTATCATTTGCATCACAGTTTGCATAATAGAGTATATCGCGATAGGTAGTGTGATATTTGCTGTATTGCAGATTACTTTCCTCTCTCAGATAGCTATTTACGCAATGGTCTGAAATAATAGGGTATGAAGCAAAATACAGTAGCCCAACGCCGTTAATATCCTGATAGTGATTTATCTCATAGCTACGTTCATCTACTATATCATCATTGATATAAAAGCTATGCATACCGTTGCTTACAACTTGTTGTGTAGCTTTTTTGATGCTGCAGTATGAGCTGAACAACATTGGTATTTTGGCCAACTTATTGATGTGATTCACAGCAGTAACAGGGACACTTTTACAAATCTGTTTGTTGCTAGCTGTACTTAGTAAAGAGAAGCAACTCATAAGGTTAGCTTTGAATGTTTTATTTGCACAGTAACCGGTTACTTCACTAAAGTAGGTGCTGTCTCCATATCGGTTTATGCTACCTTGTATATCTATTACTTCGTTTTCCAGATAATGGTTTAGCTGGCTTGTTCTGTAATTGATTCTTACAAATGCAGCACATAGCCTGTCACCTGCGGCATTGGTTATTCCTGAAGATTTGTTTTCAAATCCTTTACTCAAAAGTTCCCAGTGCACATCACCAATTTCTTTCAGCAGCCAACTTTCAGATAGTGCTTTATTGGCCATTTGAGGTAATTTTATTTCCTGTTTGCGTTGTACAAGTATCTTCTTCTTTACCGGTATTTTACTTTCATCAATAAGGGTAAATTGTAAGAGCTGTTCTTTAACGTCAAGTTGTTTCGTTATCATGCTTAAGGTTTTAGGCAAGAATATTGTTGAATTGTTGTTCTACTGCATATCTGCATAAACCCTCAAAGTGTGTGTATATATCAGGCTCTTGAATATCCTTCATCAGCTCTGAAAGTATATCTACATCAAAATCATAATCAGGTGCCAGTAAGTAATCGTTTAGTTGCGGGCCAACTGTACGGTAATACATCTTCTCTGCAGCATTCATATTCTCAGGTATAGCATCTGTAAACTCAAACGTATCCCAACCAATTTCTTTTAGTAGCACAGGTATGGTAAATGTGTTGGGTACATACTTACTGCTAACGATGTTTAGTTCTTTGATATCTGTATCTATGGCTCTTACAATAGCTTTGGCTGCATAGTCTACAGCTACAATGTTAAGACCCGATGCAGAGTTGATGGTAATGCGTAGTTGAATGCCGTTGTAGTTGCTATGTTTAATACGGTAGAAGAAAGCACCGAACAAGTAGAAAACAAGAAAACGGCCTATAACATGGTGTGGATGATCTACAAGCCTGCCGCATATTATGCTCGGGCGCAGTACCTGACATTTCAGTCCATATCCCTCGCACAGTTCAAATAGTTCCCGTTCCATTTGAGCTTTGAATTGCTCATAGTAATTTCTATATGCAACTTCAGACATTACAGGATATTGCTCGTTATATTCCATTGGTCTGTAGGCAAATGCCGTGCTGATATAGCTCACCTGATGTATATATGGCCTGAGCGCTTGTATCAGGTTTTGTGTACCCAGATAATTTATGTTCCTGATTTCTTCATAAGCACTGGCATTGTTACCAAGATTGACAGATGCAGCGCAATGTATTAGTTGATACCTTTTATTAGTGCTTAATATCTGCAGGTCTGCATCGTTGATGTTTTGCAGATCCATATCAATCAGTTTTACATGATTACTGCGCAGGCGTTCGATATCTATTTGTTTCAGATAGTCGGGTAGTAGTTTTTCTGTAAATACTTCTTCAAAACGTTCAGTATGTGTTTTATCGTTTTTAGAACGAAGTAGTAGTACAATTTCTCCGTTATAGTCGTTGTCATGAATTTTTTGTAGTAGTTCGTAGAATATGTGAGAACCAAGTACACCTGTTACGCCTGTAAGAATGAAATTCATATTTTGAATTTTATGTTTAGTATTAGTGTTGACTATGTGTATTATTGAAAGCTTTATTGATTTCCTCAATCCTCTCTGAAGACCATAGGTATACCACAATGCACAGTGCAAGTGCAGAGAGTACCACCAGTAACATTTTTGTGTTATATGTGCTGAGAGCGAAAGGAAAATGCTTTTTCGGTTGCATAGCGCAAAGATGTTGCGGCCATGCAGTGCATAGCAAATACCAGGAGTGCCAATACTGTTACAGGAGCGTTCCGAAAACGTTCCTTAGGTGTAATTAATTGTAAATGAATTGATTGTGACTGGCGTTATATCATATCAACTACTTCATCAATGCTACCATCTTCAGGTAAATTGAGCTTGTTTCTCAGGCGGTAACGATATTTTCTGATAGCAGAAGGACCCACACCAAGTATGTTGGCCATGTCTTTTGGGGCAAGTTTCAGTTTACTTAAGACCATAAAACGGGTTTCTGCAGGGGTAAGGTCAGGTATTTTCAGCCTCAGTCTATTAAGAAATCCCTTATGTACCTGCTCGAAAAGATTGCGGAAATTGTCCCATTCTTCATCTGTAAGTATGGTAGATTGTTGCAATTTGAACAACACTTCGTCATTTTCAGCGTCTTCATCTCGTGTTTTATATTGTTCCAATTGTTTTGAAAATTCATCTATCAATTGCGATTTCTGGTGCAATACGTTTGTGAAATCTGTTAGTTTATCCTCGGCTTTTAGTTTTTCTGAAAGCAGCTGTTTTTGTTTCAGTTTTTGATTGTTTACATACATCACTGCTATAATTGCACCCAGTAGTATAAAAACCAACAAACCGTTTCTTACCAATACTTCTCTTTTCTGTTTATACTTCAGCTCGTTTTTCTCTTCATTATATTTATCTATCAACGACTTTTTTTCTGCATTAGCCAGTTGAACGGCGTTGTATTGTTTATCGAAGCTGTCCTGCATCATCAGGAAAGTATCTTTATACAGGTAGGCAGTTTTATAATCGCTTTTCATCAGTGCCAGTTTGCTGAGCACTTCATATGCCTGGCGGGCCTCCATACGTTTATAGTGCCATGATGCGCCAAACATATTGCGCCATAAGGTTAGGGGTTCTGATGCATAAAGCGCAGCGTTTGCATAGTCGTGTTGTATAAGGGCTATTTTAGATAATTCTACAGCCGCTTCGCTCATGCCAAACTTTTGATTGTTTGCTATAGCATACTGTCTGCAAAATTCCATCTCCTTTCGGGCAGCAGGATAGTTCTTTTGTTTCAGGTATGTTTGCCCTATGTTGAGGCGAGATATCAGTATCCAGTTTTTACTCTGTGCTTTTTGGGCGTAGTTGTATAGCTGTTCAAAATAATGCAGTGCAGTATCGTAGGCTGCTATTTCAAGATAGGATAGTGCTAATGCATTGATTGTACCTGTATGTTCGTCTTTGATAATACCGTTCGAGGGATATGCTTTTTTGAAATAGTAAATGGCATTCTTATAATCATCGAACTGATAATACACGAGACCAAGCGTATACAAGTATCTGTTTTTTAGCGGGAATTCTTGCTCAGTAAGTTTATCATAGGCATAGTATGCATCCAGATACAGGCCTAATGCAATACCATATTGATTGCGTTCCTGATACAGATAGTCTGCAAAGCTTTGGGTTGCAGCAATGTCAAGATATTGTTTGTCTTTGCTATGAAAGGATGCCAGCAGGTCTTCATACTCTTTATAGGGTACCTGTTTTTTATCTTTTTTCAGCTTATAGCGAAATTGCTCAAGCCGCAAGTGTTCCGCAAGCCCGTTATCATCTTTCTCTTTAGCTTTTGTAGCGATGGCAGATATGGTTTTGTCAAACACAATAGGGGCTTTAATGCCTCCCGGGTCTTGTGTATCGAACAAGGTATCGATAATGATTTCTCTGGTAGCAAAATCTGCATTGAATATAGCCTGAGGTTGGCCAAAAGACTGAAAACAAGCAACGATGAAGAATGTAAAAAATAACCTTGCCATGCAGTGCTAAGATAATCTTCTAAATTAATACAATGAAAAAACCACTCCGTAGTGGAGTGGTAATAAATATGAATGCTATGTATGTTATTTAGCTCTTTTGAACAGATAACGTGTGATGAATAAACCTCCTGAGCTGTTACCGTCAGAATGCTGTGCATGAGATCCTGTAGATACTTGCATTAGCTCCCAGCCTTCGTTGGTATACTGATTGATTCTGTCTACTATAGCGCGGTCATTGTTTGCAATATTGCCAAAGTTGATACCTACCAAACTATAGAAGTTCTTCAACTCTTTTTCTATCATCTGTCCGTTATCGTCTGTAGTAAGTATTCTTGAGCGACCCATACCACCCGGTATTACAGATTCTATTGTAGAAAACTGTTTGTATTCATATACTACATGTTGCTGCGATGCGGCATCGTTTGCCGCAGGTTTGAATGAGAAAGCACCCATTACAATAATTGCAGACAGTGCTGCTACCGAAAACGTTTTGATTACTTCTTTCATAGACTTTTTAGTTATTGCTATAAAAGTAGAACAGAGAATGCAATGTATACCCCTATCTATAACCTGCTATTATATAATCTTTAACGTTTGTTTCGCCAATCTTTGTAAGATTTCTTCTTTTTTTGAACAGGCTTAGCTTCTTGTTCGGGCTTAGTTTTTTCTTTTGTTACAATTGTAGGTTTGAGCTTTGTTATAGGTTTAGCAACTACCGTTGGTGGAGTATTAGTTTTGGAAGAA
This sequence comes from Flavipsychrobacter sp., assembly GCA_035299045.1. Classification (GTDB taxonomy): domain Bacteria; phylum Bacteroidota; class Bacteroidia; order Chitinophagales; family Chitinophagaceae; genus Polluticoccus. The sequence goes on along the minus strand of DATGXJ010000010.1, from coordinate 130,007 downwards.
GTAGCAATTAATTGCTCAATGGTAGTGATTTCAGCAGCCGTCAGGTATCTCCATTTACCGGGAACAAGATTGCCAAGTTCCACATTCATTATGCGTATGCGGGTCAGCTTTTTTACCTCATATCCCAGATATTCGCACATACGGCGTATCTGTCTGTTAAGCCCTTGTGTCAGAATGATGCGAAACTTGCGGCTGCCTTCCTGTTTTACAAAACATTTCTGTGTTACGGTATCTAATACAGGTACGCCATTCCCCATTTTTTGAATGAAATCAGGTGTGATGGCTTTATCTACAGTAACGATGTATTCTTTCTCGTGGTTGTTTTCGGCACGCAGTATTTTGTTTACAATATCGCCGTCGTTCGTAAGAAAGATTAAACCGTCAGAATCCTTATCCAGCCTGCCTATCGGGAAGATGCGCTTTGGGTAGTTCAAAAAACCGATGATATTGGTTTTGTCTTTGGTATCTGTCGTAGATGTGATGCCTACCGGTTTGTTTAGTGCTATGTATACAGGTTTATTGCTAGTCTTCAACTTGATTGGTTCTCCATCTACAGCTACTTTATCGCCTGCAGCTACACGTGCACCTAATCCTACGGTTTTACCATTGATGGTAACACGCTGTTGCTCTATGTATTTGTCGGCCTCTCTACGGCTGCAAAAGCCAGTAGAGCTGATGTATTTATTGATGCTTATTAGTTCTGAAGCGTCAGACAATTTAGAATTGCTTTCCTTCTTTTTTCCACTGTGCATATTGTCTGGTCTTTGCGTATTTAATCATGGTTTCCATTGCATTCAGCCGGCATACAAGCCAGCCGGCATAGCCATCCAGAAAACCGAGGCGCAAAATAAAGTCTGAAAAGAACTTCCATTTAGGCCCCAACATTATTTTTAAAGTACTATAGTTTTTCTCTTTCTCTACCCGAAGGCGTGCAGCTATTTCAGAGTACTTTTCTATTTTCTTTACGTATTCAGATATACTGTTGAAACTATAGTGTAGCAAATCACCTTTCAGGTTTCCAGTTTTTTCACTGGTATCGTATAATTCCCATTTATCGTGTGGATTTTCACCTGTCCATTGTCCTTTCGTACGGTTGAATAGCCTGATTTTAGCATCCGGATACCAACCGCTATGGTGTATCCATGTACCGCAAAAATTATTCAATCTAGGGAATCTGTATGCGTTCAGGCTTATAGACTGCTTTATATGAAGTATACTTTTCTGAAGCTCAGCACTCAGGCACTCATCCGCATCCAACGATAAAACCCAATCGTTTGCAGCATTTTGTGCAGCAAAGTTCTTTTGCTCTATATGCCCCAGAAATGGCTGCAGTATTACATTAGCACCATATTCCCTTGCTACGCTCACCGTATTGTCTGCAGACATACTATCTACTACGAGTATTTCGTCTGCCAGTTCTTTTACCGAATCGAGACAACGTGCCAGATTTCGCTCTTCATTCAGTGTAATAACTACAACACTTAGTTTTATCATATATGGTTGAGAAACAGACGGCAAAATTAGGTATAAAAAATCAGCCCTTCCGGGCTGTATTTAAGATAGTAGTTGTTGTCTTAGGAGAAACTCTAGCTGAGCATTGGTAACACCAAGTTTTTCCGTCAGTTCCTTCTCGTCTTTTCGCAGGGTATATACTTCAAAGGCACGCTTGATGGTCATATCCAATTCTTCCTCATTCCAGGGTTTGGTAAGATAATGGAAGATTTTACCTTTATTAACCGCGTCAATTACAGCATTCAGGTCTGCATAACCTGTCAGTAGTATACGCATCGGGTCAGGATATTCGTCAAGTATAGACTCCAAAAACTCAACGCCTGTCATATTAGGCATGCGTTGGTCTGTAATAATGATATCAATCGGATTGGCACGTAGTATTTTGATGGCTTCCTCACCACTTATTGCGGTGTGTACATTGTACTTTATGCGAAAAGTAGCTTTGAACGAAACAAGGTTGTTTTGTTCATCATCTACATAAAGTATGTTTATTTTATTTTCTGCCATGTGTTTTTAGCTATGTGCGTTACAGTACAGTGTAAGGGTGTTTTGGTGCAATAATAAGTACAAATTAAGCCATTTGCTTCAATTTTTAGTGTAAAACAGGATAATTTTTACAATTATTCATACAGGATATGTAAATTTGCATACCCGTTATTTCAGATATATTTAGCGATTAAGGCGATAGAGAGAGTGCTAAAATCGTTATAAATGAAAAAATATAATCCTCCCACTAAGCTTTTCAGCCTATTGAGGGCTGTTCCTATTGACTTTATTAATTATTTGTCGTAAATTAATATTGATTTTCTTTATATGTAACTTTCTTACCAGAACGGCATTGTAGAGAACTTCTGCATTTTCTAAAGCGTTAGAGGATAAAAACAAAATGATAATAAAAAACACTGTCCGTACAATAACACTCAGACAAACAAACTTGAGAATGCCCCTTCCATTCACCTTTATAAAGAAGCATTCGGCACATGAGTGACATTAAGATTGTAATAAAAGCTTTCAGAGCACCTGATGACAAAGAGGCGTGTCATAGGTTTGTAGACGGGCACATGAAAGTTTTAAAAATTTACGGTATTACAATGATAACGTCTGCCAACGTAGAGTGGTTTGACGACCCCGATACATATGTAATATTGGTAGAATCTGAAACCGGCGAAAAGGTATATGGCGGTGCACGTGTGCAAGTAGCAGGTGGTAAGTTTCTACTTCCTATAGAAAAAGCTGTACAAGAAATGGATGCCTCTGTACACGAAGAGGTAATGAGGAAAGCACAAGCGGGCACAGCAGAATTTTGCGGACTATGGAACAGCCGCGAGGTGGCAGGCCTTGGTATTGGTAGCATGTATCTGGGTAGGGCGGCAGTTGCTATTACTGAGCAATTGAAACTCACTACTATGTTTGGCCTTTGTGCGCCTGCAACAGTTAAAAACAGTGCCCGTGTAGGATTTGAAATAGCAACATTTCTCGGTAATAACGGCACATTTTATTATCCCAAAGAAGATCTTATTGCCACAGCGGTAATAATAAACGATACAACAAACCTCCCAACAGCAGATCCAGAAGAACGCGATATTATATTTGATCTGAGGCAAAAACCGCACCAACACAAGCATGAACAAGGCCCTAAGGGCAGAACGCTTGATGTGGTGTACGATTTACAGATTCCAAATTTATAAGCGATTCTTAACCATCAAACTTCATAAAATCATGTCAGAGGAAAAATTAATTAACGCACTGAAAAGCACAGTAGGCGAAGAAAACGTTATTGCAGACAAGTCTTATTTAGCAGCAGCAGCAGCTACCAATTACAGAACCAATCAAAAAATAGCACTTGTTGTAAAACCCGGTACTACAGAAGAGTTGCAGGAATGTGTACGTATTGCCAATGAACATAAAGTGCCTGTTTATCCATCAAGCAGGGGCTGCAATTGGGGATATGGCTCTCGTGTGCCTGTTGTTGACAACAGCATATTGATAGAATTGAGCAGAATGAACCGTATTACCGATTACAATGAGCAATTGGGATATGTGACACTGGAACCAGGCGTAACTTTTCAGCAATTATTTGAATTCTTAAGAGAACAAAAATCTGAACTGATATTAAGTGCTACAGGTGGTAGTATAGGATCAAGCCTGGTAGGTAATGCCATTGAACGCGGTATAGGTACAGGTTTGTATGCAGACAGGTTTTCCACTGTGTGTGGTGTAGAGGCCGTATTGCCTAACGGAGAGTTGGTAGCATCGGGTTTTGGCAGGTATGGCAATCATACAGCAACACATGTGTACAGGTGGGGTTCAGGTCCTGCTATAGATGGGTTGTTTTCACAGTCAAACTTCGGGATAGTTTCCAAGCTTACGCAATGGCTGATGAAATTGCCCGAATACTTTCAACTGGTAGCCTACAGGCTGAAGGATAACAACCGTTTACCTGCATTGATAGATAAGCTGCAGGATATGTCTATGAGTGGTTTGGTGCGTCCTACCATTACGATGTACAACGATTTTAGGGTATTATCTACTGTAATACAATATCCTTTCCATGCATGTACACCTGGCAAGTCTCACCCGAATGAAGTGCTGGATTATATAAAAACCAACACACCACTTGGTGCTTTGGCAAGTACATGGAATGGTGAGATTAGCATACGCTCTGTTAGTCAGGAACATGGCAAAGTACAGGCATCAATCATAGAGCAAGAGCTTCGCCCGTATGTAGATGAGTTGTTTGTGGTTGAAATAAGCAAAGAGGAAATGATGGAAACGCTTGATAATCATTATAAAGGTGTGACAGGCGATAGAGAAACAGATGCATTGCGCTCTTACCTGCTACGCAAATACATTGGCATACCTGAAAATACACCTATTAAGCAAACATATTGGAGAAAACGAATGCCAATACCAGAGCAGATGAATCCTGACAGGGACAGATGTGGTATGATATGGATGTCTCCGATTGTGCCTTTTGCAGGTAAGGATATAGCTAAGGCTATACAGATAATAAACAGCGTTGTGTATAAATACCCGTTTGAACCTGCTATATCATTGCAATGTATGACGGAAAGGGCTATCAACATCATTGGCTCAATTAATTGGGATAGGGATGTGCCAGGAGAAGATGAACAAGCAGAGAAATGTTATGCTGAGTTGAATGCAACACTAAAGGCAAACGGTTTCTTCCCTTACAGAGATACCACAATGGGTATGCAGATGAAAGCGGAAGAGGGTATTGATGATCCGTATATCCGTTTCTTGTCTGATATTAAGCATGCAATTGACCCGAATAATATTCTTGCCCCCGGTAGGTACAATATTATTTAGTTAATTACTTGTATTATAATGATAAACAAGCTATTTTGTTACCTGTAAACAATCTGCAATGAATTACCTGAAAGTCGTACTGATTTTCTCTTTATTACTCTTACAAGGTTTAAGGTCGCTTGCAGAACCGATTATATCATTTACCCAAACAGGAAAAGTAATATCAATTGGCCGCCAAGTCTCAATTCTTGAAGACAGCAGTGGCCAATTGAAATTTGAAGCCGCTGTAAAATCTACTGCATATAAGCCTGCTACTACCAATGTTCCAAACCTTGGTGTTAGCAATAGTACCTTCTGGGTAAAATTTATTGTAAAGAATGAGTCTGAAAATGACAGGCTCTTACTGGAACTGGACCAACCTACAATAGACCAAGCAACGCTCTATACTATCGAAGCAGATGGACGTATAACAGAACAGGCTGAGGGCGAATTCAAAAAATACGGCGAACGCAGATATAATAATCAAAACCACGTATTCGACCTGCATGTACAACAGGGAGAAACACATACTTATTATCTGAAAGTAAAGAGTGCAGAACAGATGGTGCTGCCAATGTTTATTGGTGATGCTAAACCTGTGATGGAATCTCTGATGAACAAGGATGTGATATTCGGCATATTCTTCGGCATCATGCTGGTGATGTTGTTGTACAACCTGTTTATCTATTTTACCACAAAAGATAAGGGGTACCTGTATTACGTTTTATACATTCTCCTGCTTTGTTTGTCTCAGGCAAGCCTCTCAGGTTATGCATTCAGATTCTTGTGGCCCAATTCTCCGTGGATAGCAGAGAATAGTGTATATCTTTTCCCTGCTGTAGCAGGTCTTGCTGCTATGGTTTTTGTGAAAGAGTTTTTGCAAACAAAAATTGTAGCTCCCAAGCTTACAAAAGTGCTGAATGTTTTAATTGGCATTTTTGTATTAGCGATATTGTGTACATTTTTCGGTTTTAAGCTATTAAGCTTTAACCTGATGCAACTGAATACTGCGATAGGTTCATTGTTTGTATTGTACCTTTCTGCTGTAGTACTTAAACGTGGCAATAAATCTGCCCTCTTCTTCCTGATAGCATGGTCTGTATTGCTGATTGGCGCTACCGTATTTGTGCTGAAAGATTTCGGTGTATTCCCTTATAATAACTTTACGTCATCAATACTTGCCATCGGTTCTGCAATAGAAGTGGTATTACTATCATTTGCACTTGCTAATAAGATAAGCATATTGCGTAAAGAACGAGAAACAGCACAGGCCCAGGCTATGCAGGCTGTTGAAGAAAATGCTCGCATAGTAAGAGAACAAAATATCATACTGGAAGCAAAGGTTACTGAGCGTACACAGGAACTGAAAACATCGAACGAGGAGCTAAATAAAACACTCAAAGACCTGAAAGAAGCAGAAATGCAACTGGTAGAGTCTGAAAAAATGGCATCTCTTGGTCAGTTGACTGCTGGTATTGCTCACGAAATCAATAACCCGATAAACTTCGTAACATCAAACGTAAAACCACTGAAACGAGATGTGCAGATGGTGATAGACATGCTGAATCAGATTGAAGAAATCTCTTTACAGGATGGAAGCGTAGATGACAAGAAGCAAAAAATAGACGAGCTGAAACAAGAATACGATTTCGATTATCTGAAAACTGAAATTGATTATCTAATAAACGGTATCAATGAAGGTTCGTCAAGAACAGCCGAAATTGTGAAGGGTTTGCGTATCTTCTCTCGTCTGGATGAGGATGACCTGAAAAAAGCAGACATTAATGAAGGTTTGGAATCTACCTTGGTTATTGTAAATAATCAGTTAGATAACAGGATTGATGTTATAAAACAATTCAGTGAGCTTCCATTAGTAGAGTGTTACCCGGGTAAGCTGAATCAGGTGTTTATGAATATGATTTCCAATGCCTTGCATGCTATCAAGTCCAGATACAAGGAAGATAAGGGTGGTGTGCTTACCATATCTACAAGTGCCAGCGATACCCATGTGTTGGTAAGTATCAAGGATAATGGAACAGGTATGGATGAAAACACCAAAAAGAAACTTTTTGAGCCTTTTTTCACTACAAAAGACGTTGGAGAGGGTACAGGTTTGGGATTGTCGATTGCTTATAATACTATTGTAAAACATAACGGATCTATAACGGTTAATTCGGAATTGGGTGCAGGAACGGAGTTTATTATTGAGATTCCTATTATTCACCAAAATTAAATATTGCATACGTGAGCAATAAGGATAAAATAAAGGTGCTATATATTGATGACGAGCAGAATAATCTCGTCAGCTTCAAGGCATCATTCCGCTTTGACTACAATGTGTTTATTGCCAATAATACAGATGAGGCAGTAAGCATATTGCGTCAAAACCCTGATATAAGCGTTATCCTCAGCGACCAGAAAATGCCTGACAAAACAGGTGTTGAATTCTTTGAGGAAATACGTCAGGAGTTCCCGAACCCGGTAAGGATATTAATAACAGGTTATGCCGATATAGAATCTGTAATCAGTGCCATCAACCGCGGCCATGTATTCAGGTACATCAAAAAGCCTTGGTCTGAAGAGGATATTCGTTCTTCAATAGATCAGGCACATAAGTTTTATATTACAACTGCATTGCTCGCTATTAAAAATGACGAGTTGCAGAAAGCCTACAACGAGCTGGATAAATTTGCCTACAGTGCAACGCACGATATGCGTGGCCCTATTTTGAGTGTTTTGGGTATTATAGACCTATCTAAGAACACTGAGGATGTAGGAGAGATAAAGAGTATGCTGGATATGATGGAGAATGCAATGATGAAACTGGATAACTACATCCAGAATCTGCATGACTATTACAGCATTCGCCGTGGTGAGGTGGAAATAGAGGATATACACTTCCCTGACCTGGCAAAAGAAGTATGCGATATATACGAGGTGACAAGTAAGATGAATAATGTTCGTTTTGCCAATACGGTTACGCAAACCGAAAGTTTCCGTTCAGATGATGTATCGCTGAAAATTATACTCAATAACCTGTTGTCTAATGCCTTTAAATATCAGCAGAAAGGTCAGGACGATCGCTTTGTTGAATTAACCATTGAAGTATTGAAAGGAGCTGCTGTCATCACAGTTAAAGACAATGGTATCGGAATACCTGAAAATAGCATCAACCAGATATTTAACATGTTCTACCGCGCTACCAATGAAGAGGTGGGGTCTGGTTTTGGGCTATACAACGTAAAAGATGCCCTCGGGAAACTGGGTGGCAAAATAGAAGTAGCATCAAAACATGGAGAAGGAACAACATTTACTGTAACTATACCAAGCAAATAAAAAATGAGTGCACTATTAAACTTTATAGTAGTTGACGATAGCAAGTTGGACTGCTTCATAGCAGAAAAAATAATAAAAAACACAGGCAGGTCTGAAAGTGTAAATACATTTCAGCAAGCCACAGATGCATTGGTATATATCAGAACATTACCACCTACTACAATACCAACTATTGTTTTTGTAGACATTCAAATGCCTGTGATGAATGGTTTTGAGTTTGTAGAAGCATTTGAAGCGCTGCCCGAAAATATTAGACAAGGCTATTCTATCTACATGCTTTCATCATCTATTAATGAAAATGATATTGCTAAGGTAAAAGGTTATCAGTCTGTAAGGCAGTTTCTGAACAAACCGCTTACTAACAATGCAATTACAGTAGTGCTGAATCAACACAGTTAATTTATTGAGTAACATATTTGTCTGCTGTGGTCATTGCTACAGCAGATTTTTTTATAAATAAGGTAGTAATGACACCTGAAAGAAGACAAAGGATAACACATGCGCTGAATCGCCGTCAACCTGATTTAACGGTTGTGATGGAAAATGTTTTTGACCCGCATAATATTGCCGCTGTAATGCGCACCTGCGATTCTGTAGGTATACAGGAGCTGTATGTGCTGAATACAATGATAAAGCGCCACACAAAGTTTGGTAAGAAAAGCTCTGCAAGCGCTGCAGGTTGGTTAACGGTGCATCAGTTCGATAACACAGAAGAATGCATGGCTGCTGTGAAGAAGAAATACAAAAATATATTTGCTACCCACCTGGGCGAAAAGGCAGTATCGCTTTATGAACTGGACCTTACGGAACCTGTTGCATTGGTTTTTGGTAATGAACATGCAGGTGTTACAGAAGAGTGCCTTACACACTGCAATGGCAATTTCATTATACCACAGGTAGGTATGGTGAAGTCTTTGAATATATCTGTAGCGTGTGCGGTATCACTATACGAAGCTTACCGCCAGAAAGAACTGAAAGGTATGTATGATGGTACACCTAAACTACCACAGGATGTAATGGACACACTCTCTATAAAATGGGGGCTTGCAGAAGATGCTGAATAAAATAATCCCGCTCTGCCTGAGCGGGATTATTGTTTTATGCAGGTTGTATTTATTCAGTGGTTTTTTCAGGGCGCATCTGCGGGAAGAGTAGTACATCCTGTATAGATATTTGCCCTGTCAGCAACATAGCCAGGCGTTCTATACCTATACCAATACCTGCAGTTGGCGGCATACCATATTCCAGTGCACGCAGGAAGTCGTAGTCTATATACATAGCTTCGTCATCGCCACGTTCCATAAGTGCTACTTGCTCTTCAAAGCGTTCACGTTGGTCTATCGGGTCGTTCAACTCACTGTAGGCATTAGCAATTTCTTTACCGTTTATTATCAGTTCAAAACGCTCTACCAAGCCTGCTTTTTCGCGGTGCTTCTTAGTCAGTGGGCTCATCTCGATAGGGTAGTCGATGATGAATGTTGGTTGCACATAGTGTTTCTCGCACTTGCCACCGAATATTTCATCTATCAGCTTGCCTTTACCCATGCTTGGGTCTGTTTCTATCTTCAGTTGTTTACATACATCGCGCAAGCCTTCTTCATCCATGTTGCTGATGTCGAACCCTGTATGTTCTTTGATAGCATCATAGATGCTGATGCGCTTGTACGGAGCTTTAAAGTCTATTTCTACGCCATTTACATTGGCTACAGATGTGCCGTTTGTTGCAATGGCTGTTTTTTCCAGCAGTTGCTCTGTAGTATCCATCATCCACAGATAGTCTTTGTATGCAACGTAGAATTCCAGAATGGTAAATTCTGGGTTGTGTGTACGGTCCATACCCTCGTTGCGGAAGTTGCGGCTGAATTCGTAAACCCAATCAAAACCACCAACAATCAGTCGTTTCAGATACAGCTCATTTGCAATACGCAGATACAAAGGCATATCCAATGCATTGTGGTGCGTAACGAAAGGACGTGCAGTTGCACCACCAGGAATACTTTGCAATACAGGTGTATCTACTTCCAATGCACCATTCACATTCAGAAAATCGCGGATAGCGTTTTTCATCTTGGTTACTTTGGTGAAAGTGTCTTTCACTGTTGGGTTAACTATCAGATCTGCATAGCGCTGACGATACTTAAACTCCATATCCGTAACGGCATCAAATGCTTCGCCGTCTTTTTCTTTGACAACCGGCAATGGGCGTAGCGATTTTGTCAGTAGGGTAAACTCCTGAACATGTATTGATATTTCACCAGTTTTTGTAGTAAACACATAACCCTTAACGCCAATAATATCACCAAGATCTAACAGCTTTTTCCAAACTGTAGTGTACATGGTTTTATCTTCTCCAGGGCATATATCATCGCCTTTTACATACAATTGTATACGACCTGTAGCATCCTGAATTACGGCAAAGTTTGCCTTACCCATGTCGCGCACGCTCATTATGCGGCCTGCAAGCGATACCTGTTTATAAGCGTCCTTGTTCTCTTCTGTGTAGTTTTCCTTTATTTCCTTGGCTGTGTGTGTGATTTCAAATAATGGAGCTGGGAAGGGGTTAATACCCAGTTGCTCTAATTCTTTTAGTTTCTCACGTCTTACAACTTCCTGTTCGCTTAATGTAGCTTGCATATATGTATTAAATGCTTAATGGATAAAATTAAGTGTGTGCAAAGATACACCCTATTAGTTGATTTTGTAATGAATGTTCAGCTTAGTTGCGAGTCAGTTTCAGCAAGGTTCCGTTATCTCCGCAAACTAGTAGCTTACCATCTGCAAGCAGGTATATACAGCGCAGGTCTTCTGTGGTCTGGCTTTCACATTCGGTCCACTTGTTACCACCGTCTGTTGTACGTATGATGATGCCGTTATCACCAACGCACCAACCTTCTGTGTCATTAACAAAGTAGATGTCGCGTAGTTGATAGCTTTTCTTTGTCAATGCATTGCCGTTACGGACTTTCTCCCAGCTATTACCGCCGTCTATAGTATGAAAAATGCTGCCACCGCTGCCACACACCCATACATTGTCTTTATTTTTATAGTCTATTGCAGTAAAATTATCGTTCTTGATATCAAGATACTGCCAATTGTTACCACCATCTGTGGTTTTAAGGACAACACCATATCCTGCTGCATAGCCTGTTTTGCCTGTTATTTCAATGTCATTCAGCCCGAATGAATAGGCAGCTTTGAATTGTAATTGTCTGTTGCTGTCAAGACTGTAAATCTCACTGTTGCGTTGCGCAATGTCAGATACGGTGAAGCCTGTTTCATTTTGTGGATAGCAAACGGCCTTACATGTAGTCCACAGTCCCGGTTGATGAAACTGCCAATTATATCCGCTGTCTTTAGATATCAGCATCTTGCTTTCGTAGCCCATAGCATAAATGTTGCCATTGGGGGCAGCACAAACATCGTACATTGTTTTCCCTGCTTCAGAGAAAGTTTTATGTTCCCAATTGCTTCCACCATCATGCGATAAAAGCATTTCAGCTGTTTCAAATTGCTTGCCGCCCACAACAATGATGTTATTGCCTTTTTGCAATATGCTGTAAAAATTGGCAGTAGTATTCGTTTCTATTCTGGTGATTTCTTTCCATTGTTGCTGTGCTTTTTTGCAAGACGGAAGGAACGCAGCCACACAAATGAATAAAAGGGTTGCTAACGCCATGTTTTTATTTGCGTTATAGACCTTAGTTATGGCTGCAGATAGATGGTATGGTATTTGCATCAGACTACTAAAATAGCAAGATTATGGCTCATAAATACGGCTGCCATTGCTTGTATTCGAAATAAACAATTTATATTTTTATAACAAATTCAGTATTATGAATAAAGCACTCTTCGTAGCAGGTATTGCATTGCTCTCTGCATCAGCTTTAACGTCTTGCAAAAAGACATACAAATGTTCTTGTACTACAACTACAAAGGTTAATGGTAAAACAACCAATGTAAGCACAGTAACACAAGAAAAGAAAACAACACAAACCAAAGCCAAAAACTGGTGTTCAGACTGGACTAACAGCAGTGTATCAGGTGCAGATACTACCGCAAGCAGCACAGACTGTACAATCTTATAATGCTATCTCAGTTCCAGCAGCGCCACGTTTTCTATGTGGTGTGTATGCGGGAACATATCTACGGGTTGCAATCTTGTTACTTTATAGGCAGCATCCAGCAATTGGAGGTCTCTTGCCTGTGTAGCGGGATTGCAACTTACATATACCACCTTAGGCGCTTTAATGCGCAATAGCTGTTGTATTAGCTTTTCGTGCATACCCGCACGCGGAGGGTCTGTAATAATTACATCAGGTCTGCCGTGGTTTTCAAAAAACTCGTCTGTGCATATATCGGCTACATCACCTGCATAAAACAGGCAATGGTCAAGGCCATTAGCTGCAGCATTCAGTTTAGCATCTTCAATAGCGTCTGCAACAACCTCTATGCCTATTACTTTTTTTGCTCCCTTTGAGCAGAATATACCGATACTACCAGTGCCGCAATACAAATCATATAAGGTTTCATTACCCGTTAGCCCTGCAAAATCTCTTGTGAAACTATAGAGGTTTTCTGCCTGATAGGTATTGGTTTGGAAGAATGATTTAGGAGAGATTTTAAACTTAAATTCCTCCAGAGTTTCTTCTATATACCCCTTGCCATGATAAGTATGTACTTCCAGGTCGTGTATACTGTCATTTACTTTACCATTAATGGTGTAGTGAAGGGTAGTGATTTCCGGGATTTCTTTTAACAAATGATCCAATAAAGCAATACGCTTATGCTTGTCTTCGTGTTGTATAACTAAATTTACCAATATTTCGCCGGTACGTGCCACGCGCAATACCACATTACGCAGCCAGCCAGTATGCTCTCTGTAGTTGTAATACGGAAGATTATGCAGCTTACTGTAATCTCTCAAAACCTGTAAAAGTTTATTGGTAGGCTCTGTTTGCAGATAACATTGGTTAATCTCCACAACTTTATCGAACAAGCCAGGTGCGTGAAAACCCAACGCAGGTTCTTGTGGTATTACCGTGTCGCCTGCAGCAGTAATTTCATCATGGGTACGGTAGCGGAGCATAGAGAATGTAAACTCCAGCTTGTTACGATAATACTGCTGTTTCGGGCTGCCTGATATTGGTTGCATTTCAGGAAGCTCTATGTGTCCTATTCTGGTAAGCTGGTCTTGCACCTGCTGTTGTTTATACGCTATTTGCTGCTCATAGGGCACCATTTGCCATTTGCAGCCACCACATACGCCAAAGTGTTCACAAAATGGCTCTATACGGGTCGGGGATGGCGTTATCAGCTTAGTTACTTTTCCTTCGGCCCAGCTTTTTTTGTTTTTGGTAACGCGTACGTCCACCACATCGCCCGGGATGGCGTTTTCTACAAACAGCACTTTACCATCTTCTAAAGTAGCTATGCTTTTACCTTCCGCTGCATAAGAGCTTATTTGTATCCCTTTTATTTCAGGTTTCTTCTTTCGTGCCAAAGTTTAATATTGTATGTGGACTGTTAGAAATAAGTTAATAAGCGGCAAATTTACTACCCTTAGTTTAGGAAACGCTGTCTGTATCGTATAAATTTGACAATTGCCAACTTCTGAATGGAGTTGAACGTCTGTAATTGTCTGAAAACAATTATTTTCAACTAATTGATATGAAACGTACTTTATTAGCCTTTTTGTTATTATTTGCTTCTGTAGCTACTTATGCAGGTGATGGTTATCGCATTAAACTGAAGTTTACTGATTACAAAGACTCTCTGGTTTATCTCGCACATTATTTTGCCAAACCATTACCTACAATTTATAAGTTAGATTCTGCCAAGGTTGATAAAAACGGGGTTGCAACATTACAGTCGAAAGAAAAAACACTGGGTGGAATTTATATAATACTGCTGGAGAACAAAAATGGCTATTTCGAGTTTTTGCTGAATAATGGTGATGATATGTCTATCACTGCTACTATGAAAACTCAGCCAGCGGTTACAAAGTTTACTGGTTCTCCTGAAAACGACCGTTTTAATAAATATATGGCTTACCTGACAGATTTTGGTAATCGTAATCAAAAACTTGAAGATGAACTAAAATCATCAAAAACCAAAGCAGATACTAATGCTGTATATGAAAAAGGTAAAGCATTAGGAATTGAATTAAAGAAGTATAGAACAGATTATGTGAAACAATACCCTGGTACATTATTGGCAAATATATTCAGGGCACTAGTTGAACCTGAAGTTCCTAAAGGTCTTCATACGCTTCCTGATGGCAGTGTAGATAGTAATTATGATTACAACTATTTCAAAAGTCATTATTGGGATGAATTTGATTTCAATGATGATCGCTTGATACATACCCCGATATATGATGGTAAACTTGATGAGTATTTTAATAAATTGGTATTACCCTTACCAGATTCTGTTGAAAAAGAAGCAAATGAGCTCCTTAAGAAGACACGTGGCAGGAAAGAACTATTCAAATATACTTTACATTGGGTAACACAGTGGGCACAAAATAGTAAGGTAATGGGTATGGACGAGGTGTTTGTGTATATGGTAGAGAACTACCACATGAAAGGAGATGCTTATTGGATGGATGATGAAACCTTGAAAAGATATATAGATAGGGCACAGAAAGTAGCTCCTAATGTAATTGGTAATCTTGCTCCTGAAATTAATATGGTATCAATGGATGGCAAACCTGCAAAATTATCATCAGTAAATGCAAAATATACTTTATTGGTTTTTTGGGCTCCTGATTGTGGGCACTGCCAGACTGAAATTCCTAAAATTGACTCTGTTTATAAAGCAGAATTGAAAGCTAAAGGTGTGAAGATATTTGCCGCAAAAGTAGGTGATGAGGAACAACAGTGGAAAGACTTTATCAAGAAGCATAATCTTACAGAGTGGATACATGTCCATAATCCTGATCACACATCAACATACAAAGCTGACTATGATGTGTACGGTACTCCGTCTGTTTATTTGTTAGATGAGCGCAAAATTATCAGGGGTAAGAAGCTGGATCATAGCAATATCACAACTGTGATTGAAATGATAGAAAAACGAGACGGGGCCAAGAAAAACGGGACAAAATAAATATGAGTATGAATAGTGTTTTTAAGATAATATCAGTTGTGATATTATCATTGCATACTTTGTCTGTATGTGCTAAAGATGGGTACAAAGTTCAACTGAAGTTTACAGACATTAAAGATAGTATGGTATATCTGGCTCATTATTTTGGCAAGCCTCTTCCTACAATTTTTAAAACAGACTCAGCAAGAATTGATAAAAATGGACTTGCATTGATGCAAGGAAAAGAAAAGATACTTGGAGGCATTTACATTATTATACTAGAAGACAAAAAAACTTACTTTGATGTATTGCTGAATAATGGCGATGATATTGGAATCACCGTAACAGTAAAGGACTTACCGCTTGGATTGAAATATTCAAATTCTCCGGAGAACACCTATTTTCAGGAGTACACAAGATTTATCTCTGGCTATGGTGAACGACAAATGGCATTACAAAAAAATCTTGCATCGGCAAAGAACAGAGTTGATTCTGAAACAATAAGTTTAAAAATCACTGATGAAGTAAGAGTGTTGAATGACTTCAGGCAGTCATTCAGAAAGAAATACCCGCAGGCAATGTTGACAAAAGTATTTAGTGCTATGGACATGCCTGTAGTACCGGAAGGACCGCATTATCTGACGGATGGCAAGACAATAGATTCGACCTTTCCATACAGGTATTTCAAAGAGCATTATTGGGATGGGTTTGATTTTAAAGACGATCGTCTTGTTCATGCTCCTATTTATGATTCCAGATTGGAAGAGTATTTTTCTAAACTTGTTGTCCCGCATGAGGATAGTGTAATAAAAGAAGCAAACATTCTTCTTGCAAAAACCAAGAATAGTCCTGAATTATATAAGTACACCTTGTGGTGGGTCACTCATTATGCTGAAGAAAGCAAAATAATGGGAATGGATGCAGTATTCGTTTATTTGGCAGAGAATTATTATATGAAAGGTGCTGCAACGTGGCTTAACTCTGAAGAGTTACAAAAGTATATAAGCCATGCCAGAAAAATAGCTCCGAATGTTATTGGTAACATTGCTCCTGATATAAACTTGCCTGATGATAAGGGTAAGATGCAATCTTTAAAAAATATTCAGGATAAATATACATTATTACTATTCTGGTCCCCTGATTGTGGACATTGCAAACAGGAAATTCCTAAAATAGATTCCATGTATCGAGCCTTCTTAAAGAGTAAGGGCGTGAAGATATATGCCGTATCTACATATGAAGATGAGAAGCTTTGGAAAGATTACATTAAAGAAAATAAACTAGAAGATTGGATACATGTTTGGGATCCTAAAAGAGAAAGTGACTTTAGAGAAAAGTATAATGTATATATGACTCCGATTACATATGTATTAGACGATAAAAAGATAATTAAGGGAAAAAAGCTCGATTATATTAATATTGCAGGGCTTATCGAAGCATTAGAAAAAAAGAATAATAAGTAATCAAGTAATAACATAAAAAATCAAGACAACATGCGAAAGCTGTTACTAAGTTGTATTGCAATTTCTACCTTGACAGGTGTGTCAGCCCAAACTTTATTCACTTACGGAAGCAAACCTGTTAGTAAAGAAGAATTCCTGAAAGTGTATCAAAAAAATAGTCTTAACAAAGCACCGGATATGTCTGAGGCTGCTTTAAAAGATTATTTGAACCTCTATTCACTATTTAAAATGAAAGTGAGTGAGGCCAGAATTGCTAGGCTTGATACAGTTCAATCTATTCAATACGAACTTGTCAACTACAGAAAACAATTAGCTAAAAATTATCTTACTGATGAAGCGATGTCGGAAAAGCTAGTTCAGGAAGCATATGAGAGAATGAAGAAAGACGTAAGGGTATCTCATATCCTAATTACATCTTCTCAGTTTGCTCAGTCCAAAGATACCGTTGCTGCTTATAAGAAAATTGATAGTATATACACTGCTATTAGCAAAGGTGCAGATTTTGCAAAAATGGCTGAATTATATTCTGAAGATGCAGAATCTAAAAAACGTGGTGGAGATATTGGTTATATAACTTCTTTACAAACTGTTTATCCTTTCGAAAATGCAGCATACAATACTCCTACGGGTAAAATCTCAAAGCCTTTTCGCACTCAGTTTGGATATCACATTGTAAAGGTTGTTGATGTTAGGCCAGCAGTTGGTTTTGCTACCGTTGCTCAGATAATGGTTGCAGTATCAAAGGCTAAAGGAGAAGAGGCATTTAAAGAAGCTCAGAAACGTGTAGATAGTATTCAAGCAGAACTTAAGAATGGGGTTTCATTTGAGCAGTTAGTGGAAAAATATTCAGATGATAAATTTTCAAAGGAAAATAAAGGAGTTTTAAAACCTTTTGGTGTTGGTGAAATGACACCAGAGTTTGAGAAAGTAGCATTTTCATTAAAAAAACCAGGGGATATCTCCGCGCCTGTAACTACAGATTATGGCATTCATATTATTAAGCTTATCGATAAAATAGGGATTAAGCCATATGACAGTGTCCGTTTTGTCCTGAAGAAAAAAGTTGAAAGTGATAGTCGTTCAGCTACTGCTAAAGAAGCGTATGTTGCTAAAATCAAACAACAGAACGGCTTTAAAGAATATCAGGAAAATTATGTTGAATTATATGATAGAATAAGTAAGATACCTGATACAGGGAAATCTGCAAATACATTCTCTTCAGACCAATTTAAGGATATGGGTAAGCCATTATTCACATTTAATGGTAAAGAGTATATGCAGAATGATCTTGTTAAGTTTATGGAAACAATGACACGTGGAAGGATTATGGGGTCAAGGAACGCAATTCTAAAGGATGTTTATAGTTTGTATTTGAATAACGTAGTTACTGACTACCAGGAACAAAAACTGGTAGAAGAAAAACCTGAGTTTAAAGCACTGATGGAAGAATATACGGATGGTATCATGTTGTTTGAACTGATGGATCGTAATGTATGGAGCAAAGCATCAAAAGATACAACTGGCCTGAAGGCATTCTACGAAACACGTAAGAATAAATATCAGTGGGATCCGGGTTTCTCAGGTGCGGTATATACTTTTAAAAACGAGGCAGCATTGAAAGAAGGACAAAAGATGCTGCAAGCCAAAAAGCCTTCTACAGATGAAGAGCTTATGAAGAAGCTGAATACGGAACAAACTCCTGATGCTGTTACAATTACTCACGGCCGCTATGAGTTCTCAAAATACAAAGACTTACCACAAAGTTCTATTGTGAAAGGTAAGTTGAGCGAGCCTAAGAAAAATGATAATGGTACATATACTGTAGTCAAAGCTGATGAAGTTTACACAACACAAACTGCCAAGACTCTGAATGAAGCTAAAGGTTATGTTGTGGCAGAGTATCAGGACTATTTGGAAAAGAAATGGAATGATGAAATGCGTGCTAAATATCCTGTAAAAGTGGATGATGCAGTATTTAAAAGCATGGTTAAGTAATCAATAAAATGTTAAATAGAAATGCCTCCGGAAACGGGGGCATTTTTTATTGGTATTGGCAGTGTAGATTGTCTATCTTAGATAAGTATTTAAAGCATGGCATTATGAAGATTTCTTTTCACGGCGCAGCACGTACTGTAACAGGTTCTAAGCACATCATACATATGAAACACAATAAGAAGATATTGTTGGATTGTGGTATGTTTCAAGGTATGGGTAAAGATACCGACAGGCTTAATAGCGAATGGGGATTTGAACCAAAGGAATTGACATACGTAATCATATCACACGCACATATCGATCATATAGGTCTGTTACCTAAGCTTGTAAAGGATGGCTATAAAGGCAAAATATATTGTACCACAGCTACTGCATCCTTAATGCGTATTATGTTGTTAGACTCTGCCCGTATACAACAGGCAGATGTAAGACATGTAAATAAGAGGCGTAAAGAGCAGGGGAGAGAGATGGTAGAGCCCTTATATACTGAAGATGATGCGTTGAATGTATTGCCATTATTGCATGAGCTGGACTATAACGAAGTCTTAAAAATAGATGACGATATAGAATTGCTGTATACAGATTGTGGGCATATATTAGGCAGTGCTGCAGTAAATCTGAAGCTTCGTGAGGACGGGAAGGAAATAAGACTCACTTTCAGTGGGGATATTGGGCGATACAATGACGATATTTTACGCTCTCCGGATGTGTTTCCTCAGGCAGATGTCATAATTATGGAATCTACTTATGGCGATAGATTGCATGATCTGGTAGTGCCATCTACTGAAAAAGTATTGCAGCACATAATTCATACCTGTCTTGAGAAAAAAGGTAAACTCATTATTCCTGCTTTTAGCCTCGGTCGCACACAGGAATTACTTTATCTACTAAACAGGCTTGAACTGGAACGTCGCCTGCCACCTGTTAAGTATTATGTAGACAGTCCACTTTCTACCGACCTTACAGCAGTTATAAAACAACATCCTGAATGTTTCAATAAAAGGGTGAAAGAACTATTAAAGAGCGATGAAGACGTTTTCGGATTCAAGAATCTGTATTTTGTAGAAGATGTAGAGGATTCTAAAAAGTTGAATGAGAGTAATGAGCCTTGCGTGATTATATCAGCATCAGGTATGGCAGAGGCAGGTAGGGTTAAGCATCATATTGCACACAATATTGGAAATAAGCGAAATACAATATTATTAGTAGGCTATTGTGAGCCAAATTCGCTTGGAGGGAAACTCAAAGAAGGAAGAAAAGAGGTTACTATTTTCGGAACCCATTATGATGTTGTAGCAGAGGTTGCAAGCATAAACAGCATGAGTGCTCACGGCGATTACGAAGATATGTGCCAATGGCTTTCTTGCCAGGATTCGAGGTCGGTAGGCAAATTGTTTCTTGTCCATGGAGAGTATGAGGTACAGGAAAACTTCAGACGAAGGTTGTTGCATAAAGGTTTCAGAGATATCGAAATACCTGCGCAACATCAGGTAATTGGCCTGGGCGACCTTTAGTTATTCATACACATATATCTTTACACGCTGCAGTTTATCTGCAGCGTTGTAGTATATTTCCCTGTCAATTCTTTTTTCCGGGTGGTAGCTGTAGGTGCGTATTGCAGATGCTGAAAGAATAGATTCGGTCCGCTCTGTTTCTTTAATGATACGGTTAAACTTGTCAAACTCGTACTTTACATATGCAGTATCGTACAGGTCAATATTATTGATATTATAGTTGATACGTGTATATCCCTTAGTATTGTAGTTGTATGTTGTAGCAGTCAGTTTGATGGTGTCTTGCAGTCTGTCTGTTTTGCTTTTCAAGAGCTCTCTATCCCAATCGTTGAGGCTGTATATATAGTATGTTTTTTTACTTAGTAGTTTGCCAAGATTATCATAACTGTAAATGATACGATTAGTGTTCCATGTGTTTAGTATAATATCGCCGTACACATTTTTCTTGTGCCATATCAATTCTTCAATAATGTTTCCTGCATCGTTGTAAGTATATGTAGTAACTAAAGTGTCTTCCCATTGTTGCTTTGAGGCATTATACAATGTAGTTCGTTTTATACTTAGTTTATCATCTGCATAGTATAACCATGACCAAAGGCTATCACCATTTTTATACACAGTCAGTCCATTGCCTGATAAATTGTTGTAACTAAAAGTAGATACTTGATTTTTATATCCTCTGCCTGTTTGTTTTTCCAAGACAATCCTACCTGTACTGTCAAATATTTGTTCTGTTCGTGCTACAGTATCATAGTGTTTGTCTAAGGTATAGGTAAAGGATTTATTGTAAACAGACTGACTGTAAGCACAAATAGAAGTAAGTAGTATTAGTGCAGCTATTAAACCTTTCATATGCTTCTTAACGATAAATATACATAGTTCTTAACGCATTCGGCTTATCTTTATAATATATTGATATACCCATGAGTAAGAAGAAAAAGAAAGATGGAAAGGGGCGGCTTACGTACAAAGGTGTGCTTGAAATAACCCGCGGTGGCAGAGGATTTGTGATAGTTGACGGTATGGATAAAGACATCAGCATTCGTCCAGAGAACTTAGCTAATGCTTTGCACGGTGATGAAGTAAGGGTTGAAGTGCCTGAACACGGTCGTAAGTTTGGTGCAAGGTTAGAAGGTGTAATTACAGATGTTGTTCGACGTAAACAGACAGAATATTCAGGAAATCTGCAGGTAAAACAGCATTTCGCATTTGTAGTAACAGATAGCGAGAAAATGCCGGTAGATATATACATTCCGCTGCATTTGCTGAATGGGGCTAAGGATGGAGACCATGTAATGGCTAAAATTCTGGAATGGACACCCAAGACAAAAAATCCCGTTGGTGAAGTAGTAACCGTGATGACCCATGAGGCCGCCAACGATATTGCTATGAAAAGCATATTGGCCGAAAACGGTTTCCCGCTCAATTTCCCTGATGATGTATTGGAAGAAGCAGCCAGATACCCGGAAGGTGTAGATAGTAAGGAAGTGAAGAAGCGCCGTGATATGCGTGACACGCTCACTTTTACAATAGACCCGGTAGACGCCAGAGACTTTGATGATGCTATATCATATAAGCCACTGAAAGGTGGTAACTATGAACTGGGAGTACACATTGCAGATGTAAGTCACTATATAGAGCCTGACAGTGCGCTTGACAAAGAAGCTTACCTGCGCGCTACAAGTGTCTATCTGCCTGATAGGGTACTGCCCATGCTACCCGAGAGGTTGTCTAATGAACTATGTTCGTTGAGGCCCAATGAAGATAAGTATACCTTCTCTGCTATTTTTGAAATCAACAAACAAGGCAAGATAAAAGACTACTGGCTTGGCAGAACAGTAATACGTTCTGTTAGGCGATATACGTATGAAGAAGTACAGGAGATAATAGAAGGTGCAGAAGGGGATAATAAGGATGTGATAATGCTGCTGAATGAGATGGCTCAAAATCTGAGAGCAGCAAGGTTTAAGAAAGGTGCCATTAATTTCTCATCGCAGGAAGTTCGGTTTAAGCTCGATGAAAAAGGCAAACCAATTGGTATTGTGGTGAAGGAAAGTAAAGAAGCTCACCAGTTGATAGAAGAGTGCATGCTGCTAGCAAACCGCACGGTAGCCGAATATGTTTCTGGCATTGTAGTAAAAGATAAACCTGTACCATTCCCGTATCGTGTACACGACGCACCTGATGAAAGTAAGCTGAGCATTTTTACAACATTTGCAGCAAGGTTTGGTTATAAATTCGATATACATACACCGGAAAGTATCGCAACTTCATTCAACGAAATGCTAAAGATGGTGAATGGTAAGCCTGAACAGCATGTACTGGAAAGCCTTGGCATCCGCACCATGTCTAAGGCAGTTTATACAACAGATAATATAGGCCACTATGGTCTGGGCTTTCAGGACTACTGTCATTTCACATCGCCCATACGCAGATACCCCGATGTTTTGGTGCATCGAGTATTACAGGAATGCCTCGATAATAAAGTGAAGCCTGCTAAGCATATGGAAGCACAGTGTCGCCATTGCAGCGAGCAGGAACGTCGTGCAATGGAAGCTGAGCGTGCTGCCAACAAATATAAGCAGGTTGAATATATGCAGGATTATGTAGGCGAAGAGTTTGATGCAGTAATTAGTGGTGTATCTTCGTTCGGTTTTTGGGCAGAGACGGTAGCACATAAGTGTGAGGGTATGGTTTCACTGGCCGACTTGCGCGATATAGACGATTTTGAATGGCAGGAAGGTGAATACGCGTTGGTTGGGTTCCATACAGGTTTGCGCTTTGGCATGGGCGACCGTGTTAAAGTGCGTGTAGTAAGTGCAAATCTGGATAAACGTCAGATAGATTTTACACTGGCGGAAGTACCACAGGGAAAACTGAGAATGCCTAAAAACAAAGGAAAAAATATTGCTGCACCAACAAAACCAAAGCAGGGTGGAGGCAAACCAAAACCAAAACGCAAAAGATAGTACATGCATAGTTTTTCAGAATTAGTTGCTCTTTTTGAAACAAGGCTTAATAATACATTACCATTTCCCGAACGTCCTGAAACGCTGTATGAGCCTTGCCGTTATTTTATGGGCATAGGCGGCAAGCGTGTTCGTCCTGTAATATGCCTGATGGCAAATGAGCTGTTTGGCGAAATAACTGAAGACGCTTATCGTGCTGCAATGGGTGTAGAGTTGTTTCACAACTTTACATTGATACACGATGATATTATGGATAAAGCCCCTTTGCGGAGAGGGCAAACAACCGTACATACACGCAACGGACTGACGGCTGGCATACTTTGTGGTGATGTGATGGCCATCTATGCATATGAACAATTGGCGCATATCAAAACATCTCTGCAACAGGTTTTACATTTATTCAATAAGACAAGTATAGAGGTTTGCGAAGGTCAGCAACTGGATATGGATTTTGAAAATCGTGATGATGTAACGATAGAAGAGTACATTGAAATGATAACGCTCAAAACTTCGGTATTGCTGGCATGTAGCCTGAAGATGGGGGCATTGCTTGGCGGTGCTACGGAAGGCAATGCAGATAAGCTGTATGAGTTTGGCAAAAACCTCGGTATTGCATTCCAGTTGCAGGACGACTACTTGGATGCATTTGGTGCGGAAAGTGGCAAAATACCTGGTGGAGATATAATAGCTAACAAGAAAACATACCTGTTGCTGAAGGCAATGGAAAATGCAAATGATTTGCAATTGACAGCCATTAATGCATTGTTACAACGTGATGATGAAAGTAAAGTACCTGCTATGCTTTCCCTTTTCACCAATACATGTGCTGATGTTGCCTGTAGGGAAGCGGTAGCGCACTATTCTCAGTTGGCATTTAACAGTCTTGAAGAAGCTGCAGTACAAAGCAGCCGCAAAAAGCATCTGCACGATTTGGCAACTTATTTGTTGGCAAGGGAGAAATAGAAATCACGTCTGTAATATTAATCTAGGAATCATAAACGTTACAAAATCGTCTAGTAGATGCGGAATGGTTTTTTTCTATTAAATGCTATATTTCAGTTGATTAATCTGCTATTAGTATCCATTCTGTCTTTTGGAGAACCAATCTATGCCAGAGGGGGTAATGAAATACACACTGTTGTT
Source organism: Flavipsychrobacter sp. (assembly GCA_035299045.1). Taxonomy (GTDB): domain Bacteria; phylum Bacteroidota; class Bacteroidia; order Chitinophagales; family Chitinophagaceae; genus Polluticoccus. Next base: position 105,680 of record DATGXJ010000010.1, on the reverse strand, counting down.
GCGGCATTTTGGCAAATTCTGTTTATAGATTTTTTCTTTTTCTTGATTGCTATTTCAGGTATTATCAGGACTTACCGACAAGATAGAGAAGTCAGGTTATTTTACATATTATTTATTCCTGCAATCATTACTGCATACATTCCACAAATAGCAGGTTTTGAGCAAAGTGATGATACCTATGCCATTATGCTGCAATATAAGCCTATCGTAATCTCAGTAGGTTATGCGATTACATACATCTTGTTGCTGGCAGGTATTTTCAAAAAAAGTATCAGCATAAAGAGTATGGAGATAGAATAGTGCCTACTGTACCGAATGAGTATGCTTTCTACTAACATACAGGCTTATCAGAAGCAGAACTGTGCTAAATGCCAATAGTACAATAAGGTGAGGTATCACATTGCCGATATTGCCATTGCGTAGAATTATATGGTTGATGGCATCTAACCCCCAATGTAGCGGAGATATTTTTGCCAGATTCTGCATCACTTCCGGCAATAAATCTACAGGTACCCATATACCGCCCATTGCACTCATTATAACCACAGAAATAGCACCAAATGGTGTGGCTTGCGTAGCGGTTTTAAATACTATACCTACCAGATATCCGTATGCTGTTGCTGATAGTGCTATGCACAATGCTATAGGTACCAGTGCCATAGGGTGCAGGCCCATATACAGAGCCGACAGTCCTAAATGTGGCAATACCCACAAGCCAATGGCACACATGACTGCAAATTGAGCAGTACATATCAATGTGTAGAAGAAAATCTTTCCGAGTGCTACATAGTTTTGGGCATGCGGTATCAATTGTATACGCAGTGCACTGCGTTCTTCACGTTCGCGCAGCATATTCCCTGCTATAGGTATAACGATAAAGAACATACCAAATATAGCCCAGGCAGGTACGTTGTGTTGCACCGAACTGATGAATTTACTGATTTGCCCTTTATCATTCAGTGGTTCTTCTTTGATGCCTATACCCTGAAATATGCGTTTGAATTCGTCGCTTTGTGCAGTATCTATTGTTTCTCCCTGTGCCATACCCAGCTTACCAAGACGGCTTACTAATAGATTGCTGCAACTATAAGTAATATACTTATCCAGTGCAAAGCTGATGGACATGCGGAATGTAGGTTTGCTCACAGGGTCGAAGTACATGCGCACATACATACTGTCTCGCATTTCCCTGGCAGGTAGTTTTCCCATTCCTATTTTTTCACTGATGCGGTTGGCTACAGTATTTGCGGCATTGATAACCTCTGCGGTAGCACCCTGTGGTATCACTATGCCTACACGGTATTTACCTCCCTTCAGCAAAGTCAATAATTGCGCTTCAGTCAATGGCTTGCCATCAACACTATCAACTACACGAAAGTTCTTGCTCTGTTTCAGCCCGAATTTTATTTCATCTGCCAGCCTGCCATGGTCGTTATCGGCAAGCAACAAATCAAAGCGCAGCTCCTGATAGTCTTTGAAAGGGGCATCCTGCACCATTGCCATCACTATTATCAGCACTGCCGGCATCAAAAACAGCAGCATAAAACCTGCCACGTCTCTGCGCAGCAGTATCCACTCTTTCTGTATGGTTGCAAGTATCTTTTTCAAAGTCTCAGTTTATAAATTAGTCTCTAACGCTATGGCCGGTGTAATGCAGGAATACATCCTCCAGCTTTTTACAGTCTGTAGTATTTTTAATCAACTCTAAAGGGGCACCGCTTACAATAAATTTACCCTCATCTATAATTACTACTTCATCACATATCTGCTCTGCTTCTTCCATCAGGTGAGATGTGTAAACTATGGTTTTCCCTTGTTGGTTATACTCCTTCAGGAAGTCGAGTATCATGGCACGGCTTTGTACGTCTACACCCGCTGTAGGTTCATCAAGTATTATGAGCGAGGGCTGATGTAGTAGCGAAGCAATAATGTTAGCCCTGCGCTTCATACCACCGCTATAGCGATTGATGCGTTTATCGGCATGTTTATCCAACCCTAGGCGTACCAGCAAATCGTGTGCACGTTCTTTGGTTTGTTTATCCGATAGTCCGTAAAGGCTGCCTATGTAGCGAAAGTTTTCCCAGGCTGTCAGGTTGCTGAACATGGCTATCTGCTGCGGTACGACACCAATCATTTTACGAAGCGTCAGTGTTTCTGTAACACAGTCTTTGCCAAATATGGTAGCGCTACCACTGTCGGGACTTACCAGCCCGCAAAGGATATTGATTGTGGTGCTTTTACCTGCTCCGTTAGGGCCCAACAAGCCCATTATCTGACCTTCGCGCACATGCACATCCAGCCCGTCTAATGCAGGACTCCAGCCTCCTTTATAAGTTTTGCGCAGGTTTTTTATTTCTATTGCGTGGGTCATACTTTAGTTGTACCCCAATTCTTTTACCAGTTCGTCAGACAGTTTGGGTAATGCATGTCTTGGCAACAGAAACGATGTAAGCTCTGCGATTTCTTTGAAGATAATATGAGAATCAGCTGCTGCACGCAGGTACTCAGCACCAGTACTGCCACCTGTACCTACACGCTTGCCGATAGTGCGCTGCACCATGTGGATGTGCCTGTGCCTCCACATAGACAGTCCTTCATCTATCTCCAGCAGGCTGCTCACAAGTTCGAATGGAAGATGCAGTAAAGGAAAATCTCTGTATAGCATTATGAACAGAGCACTTCTATTGGCTGCAATGCTGAAGCGGCGCTCTGCAGGGTATTCAGCTTCGTTTATGAATAGCTTATCAAATGTTACCAGGTTTGTTTTTTCTGCATCTTGCAGCGTGCTTTCGTATGCATTGCGGTATTGTTGCCAGTAATCTGCAGGTACGTGTGGCGCTTTTGCATATGGCATGCGTTCCAGCCATTTGTTCAGCAGCACAAGCAACGATTCCTGCTCTTCTGCTTCCTTCACACGGTCTATATCTTTCTGATTCAGCTGAGAAAGATAATAGTTTTGTCCGTGGCGTTGCTGATAACCCAGTCCAAGTGTAGCTTCTATCATTTTGAACTGGATGCTCTGGAAACCCGATGCAGGGCGCAACAGATCTCTGAAGTCCAGAAAGTCGAGCGGAGTCATGGTTTCCATGATGCTCATTTGCATAACAGCCACTTCCAGTATTTTACAAATACGTTTGATGCGGTGTACACAATTATATATATCAGGCGAAGAGTTTGGAATATTCTCTTTCCTGAATGTATCGCGGATAACGTTTAGTTCAAACAGTATTTGTTTGAACCACATTTCATATGTCTGGTGGATGATGATAAACAGCATTTCATCATCAGCCTTAATGCCTTCTTTGCTACTTTCAGGCAGTTGGGCATTCAGTATCTTGTCAAGCTGCAGGTATTCGCTGTAATATACCGGGGCGCGCTCTTTTTTTTCCATAGAGCGGAAAATTACGAAAGCCAACGGGTAAAAAGAAATGACTTATGTCAGAGCGGCATAGATAGCGGAATGTGTTATGTGTGGCTGTTTAAGCAGATTACTTTTTTATTAGTCCAACCTTCAAAAATAATGGTATTTCCAAAGCTTTCGTTTCCTGATTTCCCCAAAACTTCGTCAGCTTCGGAGCTATTGCATCTACAGGGTTTACGCCATGTTTGCGTATATAGTGCTGCACACTAGACCATGAGTTTAATAGCCTATCATATGCTCAAAACTCCAGGTAACATTTATTTTAAAATCGGGATGTTCGGGTTGTTCAAAAGGGAAGGGGATGGTTTGGTATTTTTCATCTACCCATTTGCGTGCAGGGTCCCAATAGTCGTGTAATGTTTTGTAGGTAAAATCATCTACCACAGCATCCAAATCTTTACTGCCACGGAAAGGGGCATATGCCCATGCGGCTATTACAGTACCGTCTTTGGCTACCCTTATAGCTTCTTTGTAAAATGCATCAAAATCAAACCAGTGCAGCGCAGTGACAATCGTTATCAGGTCGAAGCTGTTGTCTGCAAAGTTGGTGTGCTCGGCACGTTGTAAGCTGTAATGTATGTTAGGTCTCTGGATGGAGTGTGCTATTTGTTGCGCGCTCAGTTCTGTAGCATACACATCTGTGAAGCGTTCCGATAGTTTGCCCGCAACCTGTCCGTTTCCTGTGGCACAATCCCAAGCTTTGCTGTAGTTTTTGCAAACACTATACAGGTATTCAAACAACGCATCAGGGTAGTGTGGGCGGTAGGCTGCATAAGTGCCTGCCTGTGTGGAAAATATGTCTTTAGCATCTTTCATTACAATAAAGTTATTTTATCTATTTTAGTTACAGATTCTATGACGAGCATTTTTTTACCCGAAGTAAAAGCAGAGGCACTGGAAGCCGCAAAGCTTGCAGGAGATGATAACGCCTTGTGGGATATGTTTATTCAACCCCTACACGAAGAGCTGTATCGCAGACAAGATTTTAATTTTCTGGATGACCTTTCTGAAGGGCAGCAATTGCTGATATCTTACGATTATGTGCAGATGCAGGTATTGCAGGGTGGTTTCATTCAGCTGATACAAAACGGTTATATAGGCCTGCTGCCTACCATGCCCGGATGGCTGGAAGTGGTAGGATGCCATGATATGGCAAAAGTGATAGATAATGTGCTGAAAGTATATGTGCTGAACCGTGAAGAGCTGGATAAGCAAACCAGTGTTGAGGAGTTTGCCCGCCTTTATGATGAATTTCAGGAGTTTGTAACGCTTGATGAAGACTTTCATCGTTTGCACCCGCAGGTGTTTACTACATTGTTGCAATACGCCATTCATCACACAGAAGAGTTTCTGAAACTGGTATAGTATTAAGCTTTACCACATTCTTCAAAACCCCGTATCTTTGCACCCGCAATGTCAAAAATCGGTGATATAGAACTGGGCGACTTCCCGTTGTTGCTGGCTCCTATGGAGGATGTGAGTGACCCGCCTTTCCGTGCAGTATGCAAAGAGCAGGGTGCAGACCTTATGTACACCGAGTTTATAAGTAGTGAAGGACTCATACGTGATGCTATCAAAAGCCGTCAGAAGCTTGATATCTTCGATTATGAACGCCCTATAGGCATACAGATATTTGGTGGTGATGAAGAGGCACTTGCTATGAGTGCCCGCATTATTGAAGCAACAAATCCCGATTTGCTGGATATCAATTTTGGTTGTCCTGTTAAGAAAGTGGTATGTAAAGGTGCGGGTGCAGGCGTGTTGAAGGATATAGACCTGATGGTGCGCCTTACAGATGCGGTGGTAAAAGCTACCAAACTCCCCGTAACAGTTAAAACACGTCTTGGCTGGGACGATAATAGTAAGAATATTGAAGAAGTAGCAGAGCGTCTGCAGGATGTGGGTATAAAAGCGCTGACCATACATGGACGTACGCGTAAGCAAATGTATAAAGGTGAGGCAGACTGGACACTTATTGCCAAGGTTAAAAACAATCCGCGTATACACATACCAATTTTTGGCAACGGAGATATAGACAGCCCTCAAAAAGCTGTTGAATACAAGAATCGTTATGGGGTAGATGGTGTGATGATAGGTCGTGCAGCGATTGGATACCCATGGATATTCCGCGAAATAAAGCACTATATAAAAACAGGTGGTGAATTATTAGCACCACCAACCATAGAAGAACGCATTGAAGCCTGCCTGAAACACTTACACGGTGCCATGAAATGGAAAGGTGAGAAACTGGGTATCTTAGAAATGCGTATGCACTATGCCAACTACCTGAAAGGTCTTCCGCATATCAAAGAATATCGCCTACGTCTTGTTACAGCAGACAGCGTTGCAGCCATCGAAGCTATATTTGAAGATTTGCGTACACAGTACCAATACGCTGAGGTCTAGTTTTATTACTATATCATCAATGTTTTTCGTAGATAATGCAACTTTAAGCTGAAGCTTCAGCTTTGATAAGCTCATTCAATTAATTAAAAATCAGTCAATTGCATATAGGATTGTCCTTCTGTTGTTTATATTAATGTTTTTTGTAGATTTGTATAGGCTATGAATAACGTAATAGCAAATATAACCGACTACCTGAAAGGGCAACGCCCGTTTTTGGATATGTTCTCTCGTTTGGCAGAGAATGTAACCAATGCTTACGTTTCAGAATTATACGATCAGATAGAGCAAACCGGTATAACTCCATCTTTTGATGAACTTATGGATAGAGTCCGTGCATTGCACGATGACCTGAGCCGCAGAGCCATCTGGATACGTGAAGACTACAAGGAAGATAGAGGTCGCCGTTCTCCAAGGTTCACTAAGGGATGTAAAAGGATTATTGATAAGTCTACCAACGACTTCTTGTGTACGGTAAAAGTGGTACTAAACAGGCGCAACAACAGCTACGCCCACTTGCATTAATTACAAAATACTGATGGTTACTTTATTTGTCTGCGGTATAGCAATAATGCTACTATACCAAAGATGAAATTGGGTATCCAAACAGCCAATATCGGGTTTAGCCCTGCCTTGGTAGAGAATGTAGTGGTAAACTGCATGGCCATAATGTACAGGGCGCTTATTACAATGCCCATTGCCAGGTGCAACCCACTACCACCGCGTACTTTACGGCTTGCTATACATACGCCAATCATGGTAAGTATAAAGCCTGCAAACGGCTGCGCAGTTCGGCGGTATTTTTCTATATAAAAGAAATTCAGGGTTTCCCTTCCGCGTAGTTTTTCACGCGCTATGTATTTGTTCAGTTCAGGTGTGGTAAGTGCGTCTTTTACAGCCTCATCTTCCTCAAGATCTCTTGGTTTAAAAGGGAATGACATGATGGTATCATTCTTCAATACAAGCCTCTCATTAATTCCGTCGTTGTATCGTATCCGAACCTCGTAAAGGTGATATTGATGTTTGATGCTATCATAGTTTACATGCCCTGCTATCACTTTGTAGTGCAGGTTGCTGCTGTCAATCAGTTCTGCACTAAAATGATAACCGATATTGGCTTTGTAGTCATAGGTCATCATGTATACATACAGGTTCTTAGACAGGCGCAGGTGCACGTTCCTGTCAGATGCAAAAGCAGCAGTATGTATATACTTATTTTCAAAAGCAAGGCGTTGTTTATTGGCCTGTGGTACTATAAAGTGGTTGGATACCAACGATAGCGTACAAAGAAATGCTGCACCAATTATGTACGGACGCAAAAAACGCTGAAACGATACCCCGGAGGCCAATATGGCTATTATCTCAGATTTGTATGCCAGCCTGGATGTAAAGAAAATAGTAGCTATAAAAATGAACAGAGGAAACAGTAGTGCTGATATATGCGGTATGAAGTTCTTGAAGTAATTGAGGATAGCAAGTGTAGGCGCTTTCTTTGCCACGAAGTCTTCCATCTTTTCAGACAGGTCTATAACACAAGCTACTACCGCCAGTATCATAATGGCGAAAAAGAAAGTTGCTACAAACTTCTTAACTATATACCAATCCAGTTTCTTCATCTAGTGCTTTTACAGCCTTTGTTTTAATACAGGTATCATTTCGTTTTTCCAACTGTTGAAATCGCCCTGCAAAATATGTTCGCGTGCCTGTTTTACCAAATGCAGGTAAAAAGCAAGGTTGTGTATACTGGCAATCTGTAGTGCCAGTATCTCACTGGATACCATCAGGTGACGCAGGTATGCCTTGCTGTAATAATTGCTTGTAGGGCATTCTATACCATCATCTATCGGGCTGAAATCCATAGCCCATTTCTTGTTCTTAATGTTTATAACACCCTTGCTGGTAAATAGCATGCCATTGCGACCGTTTCGGGTAGGCATTACACAGTCAAACATGTCTATACCTAACGATATGTTCTCCAATATATTCCATGGTGTGCCTACACCCATCAGATAACGTGGTTTTTCTTCAGGTAGTATGTCACAACACAGGCCACACATCTCATACATCATCTCTTCGGGTTCGCCAACACTAAGGCCGCCAATAGCATTACCATCACAATCTATATCTGCTATAAATTGGCTGGAAGCCTGGCGCAGGTCTTTATATGTGCTACCCTGTACAATCGGGAACAGTGTTTGCTCATAACCGTATTTAGGCTCGGTTTCATTCATTCGGTTTACACAACGTGCCAGCCAACGGTGGGTCAATTCCATCGATTTACGGGCGTACTCATAATCACTCGGGTAGGGTGGACATTCATCAAATGCCATTATTATATCAGCACCTATAGAGCGCTGTATATCTATAACATTCTCTGGTGTAAATAAGTGTCTTGACCCATCGATATGAGATTGGAAAACAGCACCCTCTTCTTTTAGCTTCCTGTTATTGGCAAGCGAAAATACCTGATAACCACCGCTATCCGTTAGTATAGGTTTATCCCATCCATTGAATTTATGCAAGCCGCCGGCCTGTTCCAACACGTCAATGCCCGGACGTAGATACAAATGGTAGGTATTGCCAAGTATTATCTGTGCCTGTACTTCTTCTTTCAGTTGTTGTTGGGTCACTGCTTTTACACTACCCACTGTGCCTACAGGCATAAAAATGGGCGTTTCTATCTTTCCGTGTGCCGTTGTTATGACGCCAGCACGAGCTTTGCTGTTATTATCTCTTGCAGATAATTCAAATTCCATTCTGTTTTTCTTTCTTTGTGGTTGTGTTCGGCGAGGTATTAGTTCCTGTTTTTCTATTATGTATTACCATTCAGTTGGCATATACGCTCTTTTTCTTTGTGCAGCTGTTTTCGTTGCCCGATGAAGATGACACCTCTATTACTGACCCTCAACCCGTTACCATCATCATCTGTGCAAAAAACGAAGCCGACAATCTGCGAAACAACCTGCCTGCAATAATGGCGCAAAGATACAGTAATGCCTCGGGTATTAGTATGTATCGGGTAATTGTGGTAAATGATGCATCTGACGATGATACCGCAGGCGTTTTAGAAGGATTTAAAGCAGTGTACGATAATCTGAGCATAATACATATATCTCCCCAAGAGATAAGAACACTCCCGGGTAAGAAGTATGCGCTCAGCAAAGCTTTAGCTACGACAGAAACGGAATATTTACTGCTTACAGATGCAGACTGCACGCCTGCCAGCGATAGTTGGCTGATGCAGATGGTGGCACCACTACACAAGGGGAAGGAGCTCGTGGCAGGTTTCGGTGCTTATATAGCAAACAATTCTATGCTGAATGCCTTTATCAGATGGGAGACATTGCACACATTTATCCAATATGCGGGGTACACACTTTCGGGTAGGCCCTATATGGCTGTTGGCAGAAATCTTGCCTGTACAAAAGCTGCTTTGCTAAAAGCACAGCAATCTGCTAATTGGGCACAATTGCCATCGGGCGATGATGATTTGCTGGTAAATGCGGTAGCAGATGGTCGCAATATGGCTATCGTTGTTACACCTTCTTCCATAACAACAAGCCAAGCAAAAGCTACGTGGGAAGATTGGCTGCTGCAAAAGCAACGCCATGTATCGACAGGTAAGTACTATAAAACAACCACAAAGCTGTTGCTTGGATTGTATGCTTTAACGCACAGCCTTGTATGGCTCAGCTTTCTGATGCTGCTGCTTACCTCTATGTGGCAACTGGCATTGGGTGTAATGTCTGTCAGGTTAGTCATTAATATTATAATTCAACAACGTGCCAGCCGTTTAACAGGACAGCAGCATAATATATTCCTTTTCATATTGGCAGATATAGGCTGGATGATTTATAACTTTGTGCTTTCGCCGTATATACTGCTCAAAAACAAACAAAGGTGGACGTAATACTAAAATACTTCAGCGACTTTACAGACAACCAATTGCAACAATTGGGACAACTGGAGGAGCTATATAAAGATTGGAATGAGAAAATAAATGTTATATCCCGCAAGGATATAGACTCTTTATATACAAGGCACGTACTGCATTCTATGGCTATAGCTGCTGTATGTACGTTTGAGGATGGTACACAGGTTGTAGATATTGGTACAGGCGGAGGTTTCCCCGGTATACCTTTGGCTATTATGTTTCCACAGGTTGAGTTTTTGCTAAGCGATAGCATAGGCAAGAAGATAAAAGTGGTGCAAGGCATAGCAGATGCAATAGGTTTGAAAAATGTAACAGCAGTACATAGCAGGGTAGAGGAAATAAAAGGTCGTACGTTCGACTATGCGGTATCTCGTGCAGTTGCTCCGTTGGGTGAATTGTGGAAATGGATAAACCCATTACTGCGCAAAGGTCAACGTAGCGAAGAGTTGCCAAACGGGCTGATATGTCTGAAGGGAGGAGACCTTAAAGAAGAAATAAAAGCATCTGGTTTGAAGCCTACTGCCTGGGATTTGCACGACATATTTCCCGAACCGATGTTTGAAGATAAGTATGTGATCTACGTAAAGAAATAGAACATGTTACGTAATAATTAAAAATATTTTCCGTTAACTTAGCATATATTATCTACTTCGTAAAACACCTCCCTAATATGAAGAAGCTTATACTCCTCACATCAGTATCTGTTTTTTTGGGCATCTATGCCATATCATGCAAAAAAGACAACGCTACACAATATTCCGATAAAGAAGTTTATCTGGATCTTTCCGACTCAAACGCTGTATATTTTTACCAACACAATTATCTAAACTCAACTGTAAACAAAACCGCAGTTTTGGGCAGGGTCTTATTTTATGACAGGCATCTGTCTTTAAATAATTCTGTATCATGCGCCTCATGTCACAAACAAGCATACGGATTTGCAGATAATGTGGCATTAAGCAATGGCTTTGAAAATGTAAAAACAGATCGCAATAGCTCGCATATTACAAACATAATTGGAGTAAAGTCATTCAATAACATTAGCAGTGTGTCTGCTCTTTTGTTTTGGGATGGCAGACAAACATCGTTGACAGATATGGTGACCAAGCCTATCGGCAACCATGTTGAGATGGGGATATCTGATATTAGTACATTACCACAAAAGCTTGCTGCACTTCCTTATTATAAAGAACTGTTTAAAAGAGCATATGGAACAAGTGAGATAACAGTAGAACGTATTGCAGGTGCACTTGGTACGTTTTTATCAGCTATAAATTCAGACAGTACAAGGTTTGACAAGGTCAAAATATACAGAACAGTTCAATATACTGCATTGGAAGAGGAAGGTTGGCAGCTGTTCAATGTAAAATACAATTGTGCCTCATGCCACCATCTTGGTACGGGTACTTATTTTCAGAATGGTTTTGAAGATATCGGTCTTGATGATTCATGTAAAGATATGGGCCGTGGTGCTATATCGTTAAGGTCTTTTGATAATGGTAAATTCAAAACACCGAATCTGAAGAATGTGGCTGTTACGGGACCTTACATGCATGATGGTAGGTTTAAAACCTTAAAAGATGTGCTTAATCACTACAGTGATGGCATTAAAAATAGTGCCAACCTTAGTGAGAAGCTGAAAGACGCCAATGATAAGCCTTTGAGGATGAAAATATCAGATGGCGAAAAAGATGCGTTAATCGCTTTTTTGAATACACTTACCGATTATAAACTACTTACGGACTCTAAGTTTTCCGATCCTTTTAAACTAAAATAAGACCAATTACACAGAATGAAACTTTTAAAACTATCTGCATTTGCTGCGGCAATGTCTTGTACGTGCATTTCCTATGCTCAAACAGAATCTGCAAAAACTCCTGACAATAAATTGTTTGAACACCATATAGGTGTTCAGATCAATGAATTGGTAAAGCAAGTCTTCAACTTCAATAACAATTCTTCAACAATCAAAAATCCTTATTTATTAACCTACAATATCAATTTTAAAAAGTCGGGTTGGGGTTTGCGTATTGGTGCAGGTTATAACAAACAACAGTTCAATACCGATGACGGTATTACTAAGAGAAGTACGGATGTCAATACTTTGAATGCTCGTTTTGGCTTTGAAAAAGCATTTAGGCTTGGTGGAAGATGGAGTGCAGGTATAGGTGCAGATGGTGTTTATGGCAATGATGCTAATAATACATCCGCAACAATAAGGAGCACGGATAGTACCAAGACTGTTTCAAAATCTACAATAAGCAGTTATGGTGGTGGTGCAATGGGGTGGTTGCGCTATGCAATCAGCAATAATGTAGTTATCGGTACAGAGACCAGTTTCTATTTTACGGAGAGTAAGGAAAAACAGGATATTACAATAACACAATATAACCGATTTGGTTCCTCCGGGCAACCTGTTGTTACAACCAATACATCTAAAATTGACGATAAACAATCGGAAATGGTCTTCTTATTACCTGTTGTTTTATATCTCTATATCAAATTTTAAGTAGTTGGAATAATAAAAAGAGTCAGGAATCCACCTGACTCTTTTTTATTTAAATACCTTATGCTGCACTACTGAATAGAAATCTTTGTCACATTATTCCCTTGCGACGGAGACTTGAGTGTCACTACATACAAGCCAATGGTATGTCCTTGCATATTACATGGTATTTCATTTATGCCGGCATTAACTTTTGCCTGTTGTTCAGTTACAACTCTTCCGGTAACATCGGTAATGCTTATTTGTATTGTTTCGGCATTGGCTGAATTGTAACTTATTATGAAGGCTCCTTTGTTTGGGTTGGGATAGATATTTATGCCCACATTTTGCGATGGTATATTTTCTGTGCTGAGGTATTTTATCGCCTTGGCTACTGCTGCAAACGCATTTACCTTACCATGTCCCCAGTTGTTGTTGCCATTAGGTGTTGCTAGTCCTGTATAATTGTCGTGTATAGCTGTTGTCTTCAGTGCTTCAATTACTTGTGCTGGTGTCAGATTAGGATTAGCTTGCAGCATCAGTGATACAATACCTGCTACAACAGGAGAAGACATGGAGGTTCCTGTAAGCATTGCATAGTAGTACGTTTTACCATCACCGGGGTTCAGGTAAGACGCTACCAAATGGTCAGCACTGCCACCTGTTGGTTTATATTCATCGTCAAACGTACTGACGCCTGAACCTATCATTAATCCAGGTGCTGCAATATCAGGTTTTGTCCTGAAATCTGCAGACGGTCCGCGGCTCGAATACGGTGCTAATTTACCATTGGCATTTACATAAGATGCATAACTTATTGAACCACCCGCAAGGTTGGTAAAACTGATTTTTGAAGCAAAGGAAGCCACCGCAACTGCTGAGCGTGTACTTGCCATATCGCCTACTGTCATGGTATTATTACCGCCTGTTGTGCCAACAATACCCGATGAGAAACTACCATAATGCCCACGCGTTTTTTGCACATAGCCTGTCCACATATCTATAGTGCCGTCCGTGCCTTTTACAGATATCATTAGCTGGTTTGTTGTTTTGCTGTAAACACGAAGCAGGTTGCGAGGTTTATTGTTGAATGATGATGCTTCTGTTACAATATCTACAAAACAAGTATCACCGTCAGAGCCTACAAGCGCAAATGAATTAGTGGTATTACTCAGGCACACGAAACCGGTATTGGCCGTTTCCGTACTGCCATTATATAGGCTGAATTTGGTGCAGAAGCTTTTAGAAGTATCGCCCCAAATATCAACCCACGTGTTTTTCATGCCAGATGCCAGTGTCAGTTCTGTACGGATGATGGTATCAGTAGTTGTAAATGTTTTGGCAAGGTGTATGTTATTAGTACCATTATTACCTGCAGAGCACACAAAGATTTTTCCCTTCCCTGTCATTGCATCGCATGCTTGGCTGAACAGTGAATTACCGTCGTGCGGACCTACGGTACACCCCCAGCTTAGGTTGGCAACCGCGGGTTTACCTACAGACGTTGCATAGGTGTAGATATAGTTCATACCGTCAATTATATCAGACATGCCTGTATTTGTCCATTGTGTAGAATCTGGTGTGATACCCACAAATACCATGTCGCTTTCAAACGCTATCCCTCTGTATTGGCTGTTGCCGGTGCTGCCATATCCACTACCTGCAGCAATACCCGCCACGTGTGCGCCATGCGAAAACTGTGCTAGGTCAGTGCCTGTAGATTGCATTGTAGTTGTATTGGTTATCTCATTGCCATATGAAAACCCTGATGGGGCAATGCCGGTAGCTTTCTGTTCCCAAACCTTTTTTATGCGCCATACATTGCCGCTGGTATCTTTATTAGTAGGGTGGTTATAATCAAAACCTGCATCAATAATGCCAACAACCACATTTTTACCGGTATATGGCATAGTAAGCGGAGCATAGCCGCCGTGTACAGAATCAGTCTTTGTTACTGTGCGTGCAGCATCCATATCAGGAGCAATAGGTAAATCCAATTCTATATAGTCAATACCTTTTATCTGTGTGAATGACTCAATTTTCTGCAACGGTACAGAGACTGTCCATATCTTGCCCGCTTTTGTACCAATGTGTACACCCAATGTTTCTATTGTTGCGACATCTACTGACGGGCTAACCTTTATCATACCAGCAACACACACATTGCCTTGTGTATTTTTGCGATATACATATGATGCAGGTATAGTTTTTGTATTGTGTAAATCTTTAATGAATAGCTGGGTAGATGGCGATAGTTTGGCCCTTTCTGCATTTGTTTGTGCATTCGTTGCCAATGCAAATGACAATAGCAGGGCTGATAATACGATTGTATGCTTTTTCATACGCTTGTTTGTTGATGTACGAACAGATAGTAGTCTTTATAAAGGTAGCTAATAAAATAATAAAGCCCCTGGAAAGGGGCTCTGTTACATATAGAGGATAAGAGAGAACTAAAGAATAAACCGGGCAGCGGAACATTATCGCAAGAAAACCACTACCCGGTTTTCAAGCCTTACAAATTCACTGCCAATACCACACACATGATGATAGAAACAAACAACAAAATTTTTTGAGAAGTTTCATTTTTGCGGATGTTGATAGCTTGTTGCATGACTTGTGTTTTTTATTTGTGTTTTGTTTTGAAAGGCTGCCGTGGCAGGTGTTTTGTTTTGTGTTTTTTGCTTTGTTGATACAAATATGGGGGTACGAACAAGCCTTCTCCAAAATTTAAACCTCGATTAACGATGCCTTTAAAACTGGTTAACCAAAAATGTGGCAATCGCTTAACCATCTGTTTACAAACATATTGTTAAGTGCGTTTGTAATCCTTTGCTGTAAAGGGTTTCATGTCATTTGATTAGATGGTATAATGTGTAGCCTTTTATCTGTTTATATAAAATATTTTCTCATCGTGGAGAGGATTGTTATTTTTGCAGCCTGAAAAACCGAATAAAACTGATATAATTATAATATGGGTAGGATATTTGAAGTTCGTAAGTCTGCCATGTTTGCCCGCTACGACCGTATGGCAAAGCAATTTACCCGCGTTGGTAAAGAAATAGCAATTGCTGTAAAGAAAGGTGGCCCAGATCCGGATACAAACCCGATGCTGCGTCGTGTAATGCAAAATGCGAAGTCTTTCAACATGCCGAAAGACCGTATTGAAGCCGCTATAAAAAATGCACTTGGTAAAGATACCAGCAATTACGATGAGGTATTGTACGAAGGCTATGCACCGCATGGTGTAGCAATATTGGTTGTTACAGCTACGGATAATACAACACGTACTGTTGCCAATGTTCGTTCTCACTTCAACAAAGGTGGTGGTGCGTTGGGTAACAGTGGCTCTGTAGGTTTCCTGTTCAAGCACTTGGGGGTTTTCAAACTGAACCCTGAAGGATTGAGTGTTGAAGATATGGAACTGGAGCTGATAGACTATGGTCTGGAAGAGCTGGGTGAGGATAGCGAAGGTAAACTGATAGTACGTTGTGCTTTTGAAGACTTTGGTAACATGCAGAAAGCATTGGAAGAAAAAGGCATCACACCTATATCTTCTGAACTGGAATGGATACCACTTAATACAGTACCTGTAACAGACGAACAAGCACAGGATGTATTTAAGCTGATAGCAAGGGTAGAGGAAGATGATGACGTACAGCAAGTGTTCCACAACATGGGATAGTCACTATTATGTAATATGATATGGAAAGGCAACCACTGTGGTTGCCTTTTTTCATTTAATATTGCAACATGCCATCCACAAAACAATGCTCCAAGTGCAATGCTTCGTTTGAATGTACAAGCGATGTAACAGGCTGTTGGTGCCAACAATACACACTCAGCCAAGAAGTACTTCAGCATTTGAAGGGTAATTATGCTGATTGTTTGTGTCAACAGTGTTTGGCTACATATGCAGAAGATTATCAGGCCGAAAACCAATAAATCCTGTAAATCCCGGTTCAGGCATTATCTTTACACCAATGAAACCGGCACGTTCACTCCCGATGCTTATTGGCCGCAAGCCTGTAATGGAAGCTATTCAGCAAGGAAAAGCGATAGAGAAAATATTCATGCTTCGTTCTGCTTCGGGCGATGAAATAACGGCTATTAAAAAGCTGGCCAAGGATGCTAATATCCCTGTCAGCCAGGTGCCGGTTGAAAAACTCAATAATCTTACCAGAGCACAGCATCAGGGTGTGGTAGCATGGGCCAGCCTGCTACACTATGTAGAGCTCCAAGACGCAATATCTATGGTGGTAGATAAAGGCGATGTGCCATTATTTATCATGTTGGATGGTGTTACAGACGTGCGAAATGTCGGCGCCATTGCCCGCAGTGCCTATTGCTGCGGTGCGCAAGGGCTTATTCTGCCTACTTCTTCATCAGCCTCACTTACCGAAGAGGCTATTAAAACATCTGCAGGTGCATTGCACAAGATAATGCTCTGCCGCATACCGTCTGTACCACAGGCAATTGACGTATTGCGCCTGAATGGTATTCAGGTATTAGGTACGGAAATGAGGGGTAGTGTACCCGTTGCAGAGTCTGATCTCACAATTCCTTCCTGTATCGTAATGGGGGCAGAAGATACAGGCATTAGTAAAGATGTGCTTAGGCGTGCCGATAAACTGATACGCATACCTATGGCCGTACAGTTCGATTCATTGAATGTTTCTGTAGCCGCAGGTATGATATTGTACGAGGCTATCAGACAGCGCACGGCAGGTTAGTATATTCAACTGTTATTATCAGGTGGAAATCTTGTTAAGGCTTTCTGCGATAAATTTTCCTACATTTGCAACAACATTGGTTTCCGCTCAACAACGGAATTAAAAGGGAATCAGGTGAAAATCCTGAACATTACCCGATGCTGTAAGCTTCATTTTACAGCTTTTTGCACAGCCAACGCCACTGTCATGCTACTGCGTGATGGGAAGGCCGCAAAAAGTGAAGCGAGTCAGAAGACCTGCCTTTGGACATTTTTTATTTACGCTGCTTTCGGGAATAAAAGCACAGGTAAAATCAGGGCATGGATCCGGAACCATCGCTGTATTGTTATCTGCCAATTTCTCTCAAGCCGCATTAAACAAATTGTATTAATCAATTTATTATGCGCAGATTTACACTGTTCATCTCGGCAATGGTTGCTACTATGGCAACTAATGCCCAAACTGTGGCCGATTTTGAAGGCCTTACTTTGCCAAAGACAGACACGTTTTATGTCAATTACTCAAATTCAGGAAACGATGTTGGGTTCGACAATGGTTTAGCTCACTTCCCTTGCGTTTATAATACTGCATGGGGCGGTTTTTGGAGTAGTGGTTTTGCATATACCAATATGACGGATAGCGTAAAAAGTGGCTATACCAACTCATATTCTGCAAAAACAGCGAAAGGCTACAACGGCTCTAATCAATACATTGTTGCAAACGGATCAGACAACTATATAAAACTGATTAATGCCGGTAAAGGTGGCTTTGCTGCTGGTTTTTATATTACTAATGCTACATACGCTTACAACAGTATGCGCGATGGTGATGCCTTTGCCAAGAAGTTTGGTGGTACTACAGGGAATGATCAGGACTGGTTCAAAATGGTAATCTACGGTTACCATAACGGTGTTAAAAAACAGGATAGCGTTGAGGTGTATCTGGCAGACTTCCGTTTTTTAGATAACTCAAAAGACTATATCCTTAAAACATGGAAATGGGTAAACCTGATGCCACTTGGTAAGGTTGATAGCCTTAGTTTAATGCTCAGTTCCAGCGATGTTGGTCAGTTTGGTATGAATACGCCCGCATACTACTGCATAGACAATTTCATAACACAGGAAAACTTATTCCCTTTTGCGCCACAGGCTACTGTTTCAGGCAGTACTGCCATCAACAAAAACGACCCTGCAATCAAAGGTTGGGCTACACATTGCGAGCTGAACCGTGGTTGGTTGGATATTGCCGATAAATCTTTAGGCAAACCAACATTGGGCGCAGATACCAACGCAATCGGCATGCCTGATAACTTCCTGGTAAGCCTTGGTGACAGTGGTACAGCAGTACTTACATTCAATAACATAATCTATAATGGTAACGGGCCTGACTTTGTAGTGTTTGAAAATGGGTTCGCAAATCCTAACAATCCTGAAGAGGCCTTTCTGGAATATGCATTTGTAGAGGTAAGTTCAGACGGTGTAAACTACACACGTTTCCCTGCTACCAGCTTTGCTGATACATTGCAAACACCAGCTTCCGGTGTGTATGAAAATGCACGTCAGGTAGATAATCTGGCAGGTAAATACATAGGTGGCTTCGGTACTCCGTTCGATTTGCAAGAGCTGGTTGGCACACCTGGCCTCGATGTCAACAATATCACGCATATCCGATTGGTGGATGTTGTCGGTTCAATAGGCGTTCATGGTCAGTCAGACAAAAACGGACGTAAAATCAACGACCCGTACCCTACCAATGTAGTAAGCGGTGGTTTTGATCTGGAAGCGGTAGGTGCTATGTACCTGAAATGGGCAAGCTCTATTAGTACAACAGTTGCAGCAAGCAACAGCATGAGTATATTCCCTAATCCATCTGCAACAGATATAAACATTACTTTCAATAAAGCGCCACAGGGCGAGCTTTATGCTACTGTAACAGATATGAAGGGTAGTGTGGTAATGTATGGTGCTGTGGTTAACAACAAACTTTCTGTAGCATCTTTAACTACAGGGGTTTATTACCTTGTGGTAACAGATACCAATGGTAACAAATGGGTAGAACGTATTTCCAAAATATAATATCGGGTATACTGGTAGTATCGCTACTGTCGGCTTGTGTAAAAGACAAGCCGACAGAGCCTGATACTAAGCCTCCAGCTACTACCGGACCTTCAGGCAATGTATATACTGTCTGCGAGGGGAGTCTTGGCAATGGTAACAGTACATTGTACTTATATAACTATAAGACAGCTACAGACCACGGTAATATTTATGAGACTGTAAATACAGGTTCAAAGCTTGGAGACGTGTTTCAAAGCATACGCAGGATAGGCGATAAGTGGTTTCTGTGTATCAACAATTCAGATAAAGTGCTGGTGCTTGATTCTACAAGAAAACAAATAGGTATCATCAATATCCCTAAGCCAAGATATATATTGCCTGTCAGTGATACTAAGGCTTATGTATCTACGTTGTTTAGCAATAAGGTCTATATCATCAATCCGCAAAGTATGTCTGTAAGCGGAACGATAGATATGCCATACCAGAACCCCGAGTTTATGGTAATGCGGAACAACAAAGCCTACATCAGTACCTGGGATACTGCTTGTGGCAATATTTATACAGTAGATATTGCTACAGACAAAGTACAGGATGCAATTGCCATCAATAACAGAGCGCCACATGGCCTGGCTGTAGATAAAGATGGTAATCTCTGGGTTGTATCGGGCAATGTATATAAAGGCAAGCAGGCAGCCATTACCCAACTGAATGGTAAGGACGAGGTGATGAAGACGTTTTACTTTTCTGCAAAGTCAGATGTTATAAAACCCGTATTCAACCTTGCTAAAGATGTGTTGTATTTCATACAGGTAGATTACAATGGGGGGACAGATAATAACGGTATCTATAGAATGAGTATCAATGATACTCAGTTGCCTAAAGCACCATTCGTTGCTGCGCAGAAGTTTCAATACTTTTGGGCATTAGGTGTAGAGCCACAGTCGGGCAATATTTATGTGGGAGACCCGAAGGGTTTTATACAAAAAGGTGTTGTAACGGTATATAATGCCGCAGGTAATCAGGTAAATAGTTTTGCAGTAGGCGTAGGTCCTAGCAGCTTTTATTTTGAATAAAGATAATACATGAGCAAGTCCCCTTTCACGGTGAACAAAGGAGTAGCAATACTGATTGTATTGTTACTTTCTTTTTCTGTGTCCAAAGGGCAGTTGGCAGATACATTGAAAGATGTTAAGGTCAAGGCTAAGAAAAAGCTACAGATATCAAATGATGAGCGTATCAACACCTATGCTCCCGGGCAAAAAATAACAAGTATCGATAGCATTACGCTCAGGCAATATCAGTTTCAGAGCGTGGCAAATATGCTCGCTCAACAGTCGCCTGTATTTATCAAAACATATGGTATCAATGGCTTGGCTACACTTAGCTTTCGCGGTGCATCCGCTGCGCAGTCGCAAGTGTATTGGAATGGTGTGCCACTACAAAATGCTGCCATGGGAATGTCAGATGTTTCCCTGCTGCCTGTTGCTTTGATGAATAAGATAAACCTTGTGTACGGCAGCTCTTCCGCCATGTGGGGCAGTGGCAATGTAGGTGGTGCATTGGTAGTAGAAAATGAAAAACCATATTTCGATACCACTAATGTATTTCATCATTCAGTTTATGCAGTTGCAGGTAGTTTCAGCCAATACCAATTGGGGTTACGTTCAGGATTCAGCACAGGTAAATGGTATGTGGCTGTTAACGGGTTCGGGCAATCGGCGAAAAATAACTTCAGCTACATAGACGGTGCAACGGAACGCAATATGAGTAACGCCTCTTTGAGCAGCGGCGTCGGTTTATTGCAAGTGGCATATAAAGCAAATAGCAAGAATGTTATATCTCTCACAGGGTGGTATCAACAATATTACAGAGAAGTACCTCGTGCATTGTTCGAATCTCAATCAGTAAAAAATCAGCGTGATGAATCATTGCGCTTATTGGCAGATTGGAATAGAACAGGCAAATTCGTTCACACGTCCGTAAAGCTGTCTTATATCAGAGATTACATGCGCTATCAGGATACGCGTGCGTTGCTCAATACAAAAAATGCAAGCAATCAGCTATATGCAGAGGCTGCTATACGTTTTGCAGTTGGTACGCGCCATCGCATTATGATAATGGCACCAGTATCTGTACAATGGGTAGATAGTGCAAGCATCAGCAAAATAAATACGCAAAACAGGTATGCACTTGCCGCAAATTACCTGTACAGTAACCCTAGTGGTAAACTGAAGGTTGCATTAAATCTGAGGGGCGAAGCAGTTGACGATAACAGCTACTTATTGCCTGGAGGTAATATTGCATGCGATATTACAAGCTGGTTGACCTTAAAGGCAAACGCTCAAAAAACATATAGAGTGCCTACGCTTAATGAATTGTACTACAACCCTGGTGGTAACAGAAATCTGCTTCCTGAAAGTGGTTGGAGTACAGATGCAGGTTATTCGTTCCATTCGAATTCTGCTAATAGGGTAGTGTTGAACCATGAACTGTCAGCTTTCAACCGTGTCATCGACAATTGGATAGTATGGTTTGGCGGCGCTATATGGACACCGCATAACATAGCAACTGTGCATAGCCGTGGTTTAGAAACCGATAATAAACTGACTGTCGGCTTGGGCAAACTAAACCTGCACTTAGCTGTAAATACATCCTATGTGTTATCTACAACAGTTTCATCCTATTTATCGGGAGATGGCAGTATAGGTAAGCAAATCCCTTATGCTCCCCGCTACAATGGGCAGATAAATATCGGGTTTAATTTCAGGCAGCTATACTTCAACTATAATCATACCTATACTGGTTATCGCTTCATCACCGTCGATGAATCTCAATGGTTGATGCCTTATAACACTGGCAATATGCAGATATTATATACCCTGCCAGTAGGTGGGGGTGACCTGCAATTTACCAGTCAGTGCAATAATTTGTGGAACAAACGATATCAGGTAGTAAATGGCAGGCCTATGCCGGGTATCAATTGGTTGGTTGGTATAAGGTATAGCATTAATTGATTCTAGCGATTACAAACTCATCAAACCTTTGCATAATACTGATGTGTTGTAAGGGTATGTCTTTTAGTTGGTCATTGCACAATAATAGCACTTCACCTTTTTGTGCTGATAGTGCATTAGCATTTGGTAGGTTTACTACTTTCATTTGCATCCACTGCAGATAAAGGAATATGTGATGTTTGGGCATGCCTACAGAAACAATGCGCTCTACATTTTTAAGCACGGGATTATTTCTGTTGAGTGTCTTGTGTATTATCGTTGGTTGTGAGCGTATATAATACGCATGTCTCGATAATGTAATGCAGGTAAGCAGAGTAAAACCAATTAGTATTGGTTTGTATGTTACAGATGCCACTACTATATAATGGGCTATAATGTATGCTATAAATACAAAACATGGTATCAGGTACCAGTCATGTTGCGTTTTTGAAAAGCTAAGCAGTAGAAATACTGGTATTGTTATACAGAATGATAGTTCAATGAGTTTGCTTGTAGTTGAACTTGCTTCGTCAGTTTTGCTTTTTGTGTTTATTAATAACCGAACAGTAAGTGCGAACAGTATAATGTAGAAAATATAATTCCACAGATTAAGTCTCACATCCATAGCAACGAAAACAAAAAAAGGATTGTTGCCCGTTTTATCCTGAAAGCTATTGTCTGTTATGCGTCTGAAAGTGTCATCAAAGAATAGGGTACTTATTGCATTATTACTTCCATAAAATGATGAGTCGAAGTGATTTCCAAATATCAAAAGGAGTAGTACCCAGCTAAGCACAAAAGCCAACAGTATCAGGCTGGCAATTAAGAATTCCCGTGTCTTTACTACTGAAATAAATTTACGTTTTATTATCAGATATGCGATTATACCAGGTATAAAAATAAAAGCTGCAGTTCCTTTTGTATAAAATGCTAGCCCTGTAAAAACAGCAAATATGTAAAGCTGTTTAGGATTCTTTGTTTCTATATATTGCAAAAAGCTTGAAATTGATAGTGTAAGGAAAAGCGTTAATGTCATATCATAATCTCCTGTAAGCCCACTGTGCCACCCCAACAATGTTTTTGATGTTAGTAGTATGAGAGATGTTATAAATGCTGTTTTTAGTGCCTTCATATTGCTGTATTAATCGCATTAAGAAATAAACCAATGCAATGGTAGCTAAGTAAGTTGGCAGTCTTAGTGATAATTCATTAAACCCCAATAGATTAGCACTTATTAATATTAACCAGTTAAGAAACACTGGTTTAGCTATCCATGTGTCGGGCTTTCCGTTATAGTAGAGGTTTATATAGTCATGGTTTAAATGCATTTCATAGCAATTCGAACCCAAGCGAGATTCGTCCCATTCGTTCAAATCATATTTCAGTCCCGATGATAATATCAGTAATGTGAATAGGCACAATGCTACAATAATGGCAATTTTGCCTTCGAAGAGCTTATATAGTCGGTATATGATTTTGTTCAAAATAATTGATTATAGGTTATTGTATAAAAATATAACTACAAAACTGCTTCAAAAATTATAAAATATAGTATTTTCACACCCTGTTACAACATAACATTTATGAAAATCAAATCTCTTCTTTATCCATTGGCCGTAGCATCTGTTGTTCTTTCTTCATCGTGCAATAGAACTCAATCTTCTTATGTTCAGCCATATTGCCAATATAAGTCGTCTCAAAATCAGCATATATATAGTGCAATGGGTTCTGACAGATATTGGGGTTTATACTCACTTAAGAGCTGGGAATCTTGTGTTGTAAAGTATACAGGTAAGGCATTTACTGACTTATGTACTAGTGAAAAAAATGGGGTAAAAGTTCAGTTGAGAGGTAAGTTTCTTGATGTAAAAGCATATATCAAACTAACTGAGAATGATAGTGTTGAGGTTAAAATAGATAAAACAGCTTTAGACGCAGCAAATGGTGTTTATTCATTTGATGGTATAAACAATGAAATTGATCTAAAGCCATATTATCAACACTATCCTGGTCGTATGACTCCGGTATTGTATATTACAATGGCATTCGATACTCCATATAAAGATTATGGATATATGATTGAGCGTTTAAGATACAATCTGATTGGTCTCGAAATTGATGTAGTAGGTAAGTCTCTATAATATATTTTAATCTAGTTTTAACCACTATTTGGGCTTCTCAAATAGTGGTTTTTGTTTATATGAATATGATCGTTTTGATATATTATTCATAGTCCAGTTGGAAAATTTATTAATAAATTCAAAAATGTAACGGTAATACCCAACGTAAATACTGTGGCTACAGTCTATTATGTAGGAAATCTTTAATTCCCGTTACTTGTCTATTGCATTGAGCTATACAATACCCGGACAGACGAACGAGCTGCAAGAACTGATTCAAGGGTGCGCACGCAACGAGCGTGGCGCACAGGAGAAGTTGTATCACTTGTTCTACCCGCGTATGATGGGCGTTGTGAGAAGGTATATAGATCATACAGAGCAGGCTGAAGAAGTGTTGAATAACGGTTTTTTAAGGGCGTTTCAGAAGATAGAGCAATATACATTTCAAGGTTCTTTTGAAGGTTGGTTGAGGAAAATAGTCTTTCATGCAGTATCGGACTATGTAAAGCAAAACTCGCGATACAATGAGAAGATAATGCTTGTAGAAAAAGATCAGTATGTAGAAAAAGATCATGCAGACAGGATGTACTACAACGAATTGTTGGAAATGGTGCAATCACTTCCTGTGGCTACAAGGTCTGTTTTCAATATGTACGTGATGGAAGGGCTATCTCATAAAGAAATAGGTAAAGTACTGGGTATCAGTGAGGGAACTTCAAAATGGCATTTGTCTGAAGGCCGACGGATACTAAAGGATAAGATAGAGAAACTGAATTTACATTTAAAAAAATAAATTTTATCCATATGGATAAAAACATGATTAACATAGATGACCTGGTAAGGCAGCGCTTAAGTGGCGGTGAAGAGGAAGAGCGTGCAGGGGCCTGGCTTAGAATGCAGGAATTGCTTGATAAAGAGCAACCTGTAAGGGGAGCTGTATACTTTAGCTGGAAGCGCATCTTTTCGTACGCAGCAGGTCTGGTATTATTGGCCGTTGCAGGTGTTGCTGGTTACAAGGCTACACAATCGCAAGCAGATGCAGATATTGCCTCGGTTAATAAATATGACCGTGCAAACAACGCAATGCTATCTGGCACAGTAGCTAACAATACTGCAGGTAACACAACTAGTAGTTCAACTTCAGACAAGAACTACGTTGCTGCTAACAGCCATAATGATAATGCTCGCAGGCTAATAAAAGATAATACAAGTTCTAAACAAAGCGGTATGGTGGCATCAACAGGAAAAGATGCAAGTACAATCGCCATCAGCAAGGCGGGTCACAATACCACTATCAATAAAAAAACAACGTTTTATACTGTAAAATCAAATACAGTAACAAATAATCCTACGCCAGAAAATAAGCCCGGAAATAGTAATGCTATCGTTACTACGCCTGTTGCGAAGGCTGTAGATAATAATGTACAGGTAAATGAAAATAAACCTGGCACAGCTATTGCTAACAACAATTTTGCTGCAACAAAACGCAACAAAACGCAACAATTGCCTGTGGAAGTTACTAACCCGAGATACAGAAAACAGATAAAAACGATTGACTCTATAGAAGTTATCACAACTAAAGAAAGTAGCAGAAAAGGTTTGCGTAAAGTAGATACCATTGCACAAGGGATGGTGGCTACTGAAAAGTTAGTAGATGTTCCTGCAGAAGTTGCCGCAGCTCCGGCTACAAACAAGGCTCCAAGAGTGATACTTCCTTCAGCTACTTTAATGGAACGTAACAGTCCTGAGGTAATTAATGCAAGTGTTTCTTTTGATAGCAAAGCGGAGAAGAAACAATCTAAAAATGCTTACAATCCTCGTCGCTTCGAAGAAATGGTGCAGAATATGAAAGTAGATTTCGGCAAAGTTAGTTTCCATCCGGGTCTTGTTGCCGGTATCAGCAGTTCTGTTGGTGCATACAATATGATGGGGGTACAACTTGGTCTTGTAGGTATCATGAATATCAGCGACCGCTGGGGTATGTTTGCTGAGTTGAAAGGCGTTTATCGTTTTGGTAATGGTAAATCATTGATAAACAATTATAACAGCATTGATCCTAATGGTCCGACATATTTAGGTAATAATACTTATAGTTACGGTTGGGATTCTGTAGCACACTCTTTCAATATCTCTTCATCTACAAGTATTGAATTGCCAATTGCAGTTAAATATAGTGCTAATAAACTTAGTGGTTTTGCTGGCGTTAACAGTGTTTACAATTTTGCAGTAAAAGTTGATGAGTATTCGCAAAAATACTCTAGGTCGTACGTAACAAAATCGACTAGTGCACAAGAACTGACTCAGCAATGGGGAGATAATACTATCATAGGTTACGATGCATTCAAAGCTCGCTTTATGCTAGGATATGTTGTTGGTGCTGGTTACCAGGTATCACCGAATATGGGCGTCGACTTAAGAATGACACAACCATTCTTTGAAAGTAATGCAGGTACTAAAAGTTCAGCCGTTGTTTCAAAACAACTGTACAGAGCACCTTCATTCCAATTGAACTTTACTTATAAGTTCTCTAACAATAAATATAAACCGCGCGAACTAAACTATTAATCCTTGCTCATAGCTGCTGCCTTAAGTTCTGCAGTTGTGCCTTTACCAAGATAGTTTTCAATACGGTTTTCGATAATGTATATTAATGGCGTTAGTAATAACGCCATTAATGCTTTATAGCTATAGTTAACAAGTCCTATAGCCAGCACACGCTGAAAGCTCCATCCATTACCTATTTTGAAAGCTATGAACAGTACAATAAAACTGTCAACAAATTGGGATACAAGGGTAGAACCTGTAGCCCTTAGCCATACCTTCTTTTCTCCAGTAGCTTTCTTTATTTTATGAAACACCCACACGTCCAATATCTGGCTGACAAGGAAGGCTGTAAGGCTGCCTACTATTATCCACATGCCTTGTCCAAAGATGCCACTAAATGCAGCTTGCATATCGGGTATGCCATCTTGTACATGACTGGTTATCCAAAACTCCTTATTTGCAGGTACTTCAATTGCCAGGTAAAACATCAGGAACGCATAGCAAATCAGTCCCACAGCAATGTATGATATCCTTCTCACAGCTTTCGGGCCAAAATACTCATTAACTATATCCGTCATGATAAACTCAAGCGGCCATAGCAGTACACCACATGTCAGCGTATAGGTAAGTCCTTCTTCTCCCAATAACGAGAATGGTTGCGGCTCAAAGCCTAGCAGCCTTTCCAATGAAAATAACTTACCCCCTATACATTCTGCTATCAGGGCATTGGCTATAAAGAATGAGGCTATTACAATGAACAGCTTTGTTGGCTTATCGTTCAGTATATCTTTTACCATGTTGTAAAGCTAATGGTTTGTTTCAAATTGCTTAAGCTATTATGAAATATTGAAATTCGATATTATTTTTATATCAAACTAAACAAGGCTCCTATGAAAAAGTTCTTTAAATGGTTGGGTATTGCCGTATCCGTAATAGTCATTATCGTTATTGGTTTGTTGGGTTATGTCAAACTGTTTTTGCCAGATGTAGGTAAGCCCGCAGACCTGAAAGTAGAATTAACACCTGATAGGGTAGCACGTGGTGAGTATCTGGCCAATTGTGTAACTGTATGTATGGATTGCCATTCTAAAAGAGATTGGAACACATTTACAGCACCACCAACGGCAGGAACATTAGGAGCAGGTGGAGAGGTTTTTGACCAAAAGATGGGCTTCCCTGGTGTGTTTTATTCAAGAAACATTACTCCTTACAGATTGAAAGATTGGACAGATGGTGAGCTGTATAGAACTATTACTACCGGTGTTGATAAGAATGGGCAACCATTGATGCCTGTTATGCCTTATCACAGATACGGCAAGATGGACCCGGAAGATATATATGCCATCATCGCTTACCTGCGTAGTGTTCCGGAAGTGAAAAATGATATTCCTGAATCAAAGGCTGATTTTCCATTCAGTATGATAATGCGACTGATTCCTAAAAAAGCCGAACCTGTAAAGCGCCCGTCTGAGTCTGATACTATTGCCTACGGCGAATACCTTGTAAATGCCACTGCTTGTGCCGAGTGCCACACCAAATTTGAAAAAGGGCAGTTTGTAGAAGGTACAGAATTTGGCGGAGGCAGGGTATTCGAAATGCCAGGTGGTATGCTGACAACACCCAACATCAGTCCTGATAATGAAACCGGTATTGGCTTGTGGACCAAAGAGGCTTTTGTAAACAGGTTTAAAATGTATGCAGATTCAAACTACGTTCCTCAAAAAATAGACTTCACCAAAGATTTTGCAACTATGATGCCATGGACAATGTATGCGAAAATGAAAGAAAGTGATTTGGCGGCCATTTACACTTACCTGAAAACAGTAAAAGCTCAGAAAAATCAGGTTGTAAAATGGAAGCCTAGAGTCTGATAGTTTGATTGAACCGCCAATTATCACGTTTTTGTAAAACATGGTTGATAATGAGTCCTTAAGTTTTCTTTAACCTAAACTGGCATAGTTTTTCTATCGTATATAGTATCAATAAACTGAAGGCTATGCGTTTGAAAATATTAATGGTTACTAACGGTGAAAGCGAAAGTTGCCTTGATGCAGAGGTGCTAAAGGAGCGTGGGATGCTTGTATATACCTGTAATGATGCTATTGCAGAAGATATGGTTGTCGAGCTTTCGCCGGACGTTGTTTTGGTAAACCCTGATGTGCCAAGTGCGGGTATCACAAAGACGTATCATAAATTGTTACGTCACTTCAAGATACCCATCGTTTATACCTTGGCAGAGGATGAACAATATCTTGTGAACATAAGGAACAAGGCAAACAAACTAGTTAAGCTTGTCACAGACAATATTATTGATGGTATTCGCAACTCTGTTAGTAGATCTGTAACTAATAGATATACGGCAAAGATTGCCTAATCTAATCTCTATCTACTGAATATCTGCCCGGGCCTATTATAAACATTGATAAAAACACAACAGCAAGCTCTATGGAATGAGATGCATCCATAATGGTTTCGCCATCTTTAAGGTGCATGGCAGTTGCCACTACCATTATGAATAACAGAAAGAAAGATGTTGGCCTGAAGAAAAGACCTAATAAGAAGAACAAGCCACCAATACTTTCTGTAATAGCAGCCATAAAGCCCCAAACTGTTGGCAATACTTTTATACCAATAGCTGACATCGCGCTACCAAGCTTTTCCCATTTTTCTACACCACCTGATAATTTTGGATAGCCATGCAACATCATCATAGCCCCGATGCCTATACGTAGTAAAAGAAGGGCTGTATTGTTGTATTTTCCAAGCTTTGTAAACAGTGGCATATCAGTATAAGTATATCTCTTGCTAATTTACGTAAACTAAAGAAGTTGGTAAATAAAAAAAGCTGCTCAATGAGCAGCTTTTTTTATTTGAATTATATCAAACTTAGAACTTAGGACAAGCAAAGTTGTAAGTAGGTTTGAATTCGCGTTTGTTGATGCAACCGTTGAATATCAGAGAAACTTCATAACCACCGTTACCTCTTGTTGCAGCAGATAAACCAGACATGTTCAGGTCGTAAGTGATACCCAATTTCATCTTAGACCATTCCAGACCGATGTAAGGAGCCAATGCATCGTTATAACGATACCAACCACCCAGATACAGTATAGTGTTTTTAGCATATTCAGCATCGTGGCCAGGATTCAGAACGAAACCAACTGCAGCACCTGCTAATACTTCTGAAGCAGAAGCTTGAGACTGGAACATACCGCTTGCATACAATACCATGTTTTCATTCAGATCGAATGAACCACCCAGATAACCTGTGTAGCGTGCATGTATTTTGTGATTGCTGTTGAGGAATGTTTCAACAGGTTGTGTTAGGTGGTAGTAAGAAAAGCCTGCATACATTGTAGAGTTTTCACTAACACGACCAGAGTACATTAAACCAAGGTTGAAGTCCGGATACGTAAGATCCGCATTGCCCAGATTTTCACCTGTTTGGTATGGAGTACCACCAGTAGAGAAGTCAAATTGGTCTTCAAATGCCAATTGAGAGAAATCTATGTTTTTCTGAACCAGTACACCTTGTAAGCCAAGAGACAAAGTATGTTGCTTTTCGTGACCGAAAGCTTTGTGGTAAGCCAGAGACAAGCCAACAGATGTGTTTTGCAAACCACCTTTACCAGACCTGTCAAACAAGCCAAGTACACCTATACCTACGGCATCACCGTTGTTAAGACGGCCTTTCATAGTCGCCATATCGTAAGAGATAGTACCTGTAACATATGGATTAGGAGATACGCTTCCCCATTGTGTACGGTAGTTTGCTGCTAAACGCAGATCGCAAGACACAAGGCCAGTAAGCGCCGGGTTCAGCGTAAGAGGTGATGCAAAATATTGAGTAAAGTGCGGATCCTGTGCCATAGCTGAAGTCGCCAACATCAATGATGCACCCACTCCTAGTAATATTTTCTTCATCTGGGTATCGTTTATGAATTGTTTAAATGAGTTTCGAAAGACCAAAATAAGTTAAATTATCTTATTATCCAAGACAGTTGGATATATAATTTTAGTTGGGTTATGACTGTTTTTTTATTCCAAACGACAAGTCGCCCGCATCGCCCAGTCCGGGCACAATGTATCCGCGTGCCGTCAGCTCCTCATCTATGGCACCAGCCCATATGTAAGCTTCTGGTATTTTACGTTTCAGCAACTCTATACCCTCGGTACATGCTATTGCACAAACTATATGTATCTGTGATGGTTTTCCCGTGTCTAAGAGGCTTTCAATTGCCAAAACAAGCGATGAACCGGTGGCAAGCATTGGGTCTGCTATAATCAGTGGCCTACTATTAATGTCTGGGCATGTAATATATTGTTGCTCAATTTCAAAAGTGCCGTCTCTGTGATGTTTCCTGTATCCTGCAATAAAAGCATTGTCTGCTTTGTCAAAATAGTTCAATAACCCCTGATGTAAAGGTATGCCGGCACGCAGAATGGTGCCCAAAACAGGCTGTTTTTCAAGAATGTGGCAAATAGATTCTCCCATAGGGGTTTGGATGGTTACAACGCTGTAGGGTAAGTGTTTACTGATTTCATAAGCTGCAATTTCCCCAATGCGTTCCATGTTTCTGCGAAAACGCATCCTGTCTTGTTGTATATCTACGTCTCTTATTTCGCGAACCCATTCGCTGAAAATTGAATTATACTCACTGAGATTATTGACCATAGTATAAATATACCTCAAAATAATCTGCATTGATATGCTTCAAATCATCATTTATGGGTCACTTTTTTGTTAAATAGCTGTTTAAAATCTAAAGTTTTAGTTCTCATGCAGTTAAAACCGCGTTAAACTAGATGTGTCAAATTTTGACAGATGCGGCAAGCTGCTATTTTTGTACCTTTGCACACCTTTTCAAATTAAAGGTTTCAAGAATAAGTATGGATTTACTTCAATCTCTCGACCGCACAAAGCTGCCGCAGCACATAGCCATCATCATGGATGGTAATGGGCGATGGGCAAAAGAGCACGGGCAGGATAGGGTGTACGGCCATCACGAAGGTGTGTTGAGTGTAAGGGATATCGTGAATGGTTGTGCAGAAATAGGTATTGGTTATCTCACTTTGTACGCTTTTTCTACAGAAAACTGGAACAGGCCTAAAGCAGAAGTGGATGCATTGATGGAGTTGTTGGTAAATACCATACGTAAAGAAGTAGATGAACTGAAGAAGAATAACGTGCGCATGCATGTTATAGGTGATTTTGACAGCCTGCCCGATGTGTGTAAAAAAGAGTTGAATGAAGCGATGGAAATTACGTCTTCAAACACAGGGTTGAATTTGATTTTGGCACTGAGTTACAGTTCTCGATGGGAGTTGGTAAATGCATCAAAGAAAATGGTTGCAGATGCAGTGGCAGGCAAAATAAAAGAAGAAGACGTAACAGAAGAATTGTTTAATTCATATTTAAATACGGCACAGTTTCCAGATCCGGAGTTGATGATAAGAACAAGTGGAGAATACAGGATCAGCAATTTCTTAATGTATCAATTGTCGTATGCAGAATTGTACTTTACCCCTGTACATTGGCCTGCATTCCGCAAACAAAATTTATACGAAGCGCTGCTTGATTATCAGAAGAGAGAAAGACGATTCGGCAAAACAAGTGAACAAATCCAAAAGACATCAACCCAGCATGTTTAAATTCTCAACGCGCTTAACACTATTGTTATGCTGTTCGTTATTAGCGGGCATCAACGCTAATGCACAATTGTCATTGTCGGGAGACTCTACGTCTTCAGGCGGGGGGCTAGGCCTCAGGCGCAATACCGGTACCGGGTTGTCAGGTGCACAAGGCTCATCATCTGAAGGTTTATATAAAGAATATGAGATAGCAGGTATCACGGTTAGCGGTACAAAATACCTTGACGAAGACCTGTTGATTGCCGTTACTGGCCTGACAATAGGAGGTAAAATAAAACCTGTAAACGACGAGAGTGTTGCCAAGGCCATTAAAAGCCTTTGGAAGCAGGAACTGTTTTCTAATGTAGGTATCAGTATCAGCAAAACGATAGGCAATAAGGTTTTTCTTGATATTAAAGTAGAAGAGCGTCCGAGGCTGTCTAAATACAATTTCAGAGGCATTAAGAAAGGTGAAGCTACAGAGTTGAAAGACAAAGCAGGCCTTGTAAAAGGCAGGGTAGTGACAGATGCCCTGAAGATGGAAGCTATTGTGAGGATTCGTAAGTATTTCTCTGAAAAAGGATATGGTGATGTAAAGATTAATGCGAAGGAGAGGGTTGATACTATCAATGTTAACTCTATAGTACTGACTTTTGATATAGACAAGGGTAATAAAACACATATCAATCAGGTAAACATTGTTGGTAATGATAATGCTAATGAACTGAAGCTGAAACGCATTTTGCGTTCTACAAAAGAGATGGCGCGTATATCTCTGTACCCTGCAGACGAAACCAGTGTGTATAGTACAAGTAAGCGCTCTTTCAGCAAGTATGTAAAGAATTTTGGTTTCTTGTCAGTGTCAAAAACCTTGAACGCACTTGACCCTTACTTTAGGTACAATTTCTTTTCTTCATCTAAGTTCAATCAGAAGAAATACGATGATGATAAGCAGTCTTTGGTTGAGTATTACAACTCGCTCGGTTTCCGCGATGCTTCTGTAGAAAAAGATACAATATATGCAGTAAAGAACGGGAATGTAAACATTGATATCAAGGTAAGAGAAGGCCGCAAATATTACTTTGGCGATATTGAATGGAAGGGCAATACTAAATATACCAGCGATGCTTTATCTAAGATACTGGGTATAAAGAAAGGTGACGTTTACAATCAGCAACTGTTAGATACGCGTCTGGGTAAGCAATTGAGCCCTGAAGGTGGTGAAGATGTGAGCAGTCTGTACATGGATGACGGCTATCTTTTCTTCAATGTAGATGCAGTAGAAACATCTATTGTTGGCGATACTATCAATTATGAGATGCGCATTACAGAAGGACCACAAGCTACCATCCGTAATGTGACCATAACAGGTAACGACCGCACTAATGAACACGTTGTGCGTCGCGAACTTCGTACATTGCCGGGCAATAAATTCAGTCGTAGCGATTTGATTCGTACCCAGCGCGAGATTGCCAACCTTGGTTTCTTCGACCAGGAAAAAATCGGTATACAGCCTAAGCCTAATCAGGAAGATGGCACAGTAGATATTGAATATAGCCTTGTTGAAAAATCGAGCGATCAGTTGCAGTTATCAGCAGGTTTTGGTGGTGGTGTTAGCTTCTATGGCAACATCGGTATTGTATTCAGCAACTTCTCTATCAGAAATATCTTCAAACCTAAATTCTGGGATCCATTGCCGGTTGGCGATGGCCAGCGTTTGTCGCTCAACTATCAGTCTAACGGTAAGTTCTACAATTCTGTAAACTTCTCATTTACCGAGCCATGGCTGGGCGGTAAAAAACCTACTGCGCTCACAACAAACTTGTTGTATAGCCGTTTTGCAAGTGCAGTTGGCGACCCTCCGCGTGCCGATTCTCAATATATGCGTGTATGGGGTGGTGGTGTATCGTTGAGCAAGCGTATCAAATGGCCTGATGATAACTTCGTATTCACCTATGGTATCAACTATCAGAACTTCAGGTTGAAAGATTATCAATTGTTGGCAAACTTTGACAGTGGTTACAGTAACAACCTGTATTTCAAACTTGTATTGTCAAGGTATTCAGTAGATAAACCGTTGTATCCTACAAGTGGTTCTAATATCAACTTTACATTCCAGTTTACACCTCCGTATAGTTTGTTCTCAGGAAAGGATTATACCAATTCTACAGATGCTGAGAAGTTTAAATGGGTTGAGTATCACAAATATCGTTTCACTGCAGAGTGGTATCAGAAGATAGTCGGTAATATGGTCTTTAAGCTGGCTACCAAGTATGGTTATATGGGATACTATAATTCAACGATTGGGTATTCTCCATTCGAGCGCTTCCAGTTGGGTGGCGATGGTTTGTCTGGTAGAAACTTCTTTGTGGGTAAAGACATCATAGCACACAGGGGCTTTAAAAACCCATATGAAACAAACGCAATTATATTCAATAAATATACTGCAGAGGTTAGGTATCCATTCTCGCTCAGTCCTACATCTACTATTTATGGTTTGATGTTTGTGGAAGCTGCCAACGCATGGAACAGCTATAAAGATTACAATCCTTTCAAACTGAACAGGTCAGCCGGTTTGGGTGTTCGCATCTTCTTGCCTATGTTTGGTTTGCTTGGTTTAGACTATGGTATAGGTTTCGACCGTTATTCTAAAGCTAACGGAACCACCAAGATGGGCGATATCGCTAACTTTACCTTCATGCTTGGTTTTGAACCGGATTGATTTTGTTAAAACAACATTTGTTTAAAATTATAAACTCAAGGAGTATGAAAAAGATTGTTTTAAGTATTGCGGTAGTCGTGTTTTCTACACTGGCTGCTAATGCACAACGCTATTGCGTAATTGATTCAAAGTATATTTTAGATAAACTGATAGAGTATAAAGACGCACAAACAAGACTCGACCAGACATCTAAAACATGGCAGACGGAAATAGATACCCGTATGCAGGAAGTAGACAAAATGTATAAAGCATACCAGGCTGAGCGTGCAATGCTGTCTGATGACCTGCGTAAAAAGCGCGAAGACGAGATAGTGCAAAAAGAGAAAGCTGCCAAAGATTTGCAGAAACAGCGTTTTGGCTATGAGGGAGATTTGTTTAAAGAGCGCCAGAAACTGGTAAAGCCTATACAGGACAAAGTATACAATGCGGTGCAAAAATATGCTCAGTCAAAAGGTTTTGATATAGTATTAGACAAATCGGGAGGTATTACACTGTTCTACGCAGATCCTAAGCTGGATAAAAGCGACGATGTGTTAAAATTACTTGGAATAAACAAATAATGGCATTTACTTTGCACAGCCTAAATAAATAAAGTACATATATAAAAATGAAAAAAATCGTATTGTTTCTTGCTTGCGGATTGTTGATTGGTAACATGGCTTTTGCGCAAGCTCAAAAATTTGGCTATATAGACTCTCGTGAACTATTGAAAGCTATGCCCGAAATGACTAAAGCTGAAAGTGATATTCAGGCTTATACAAAACAGTTTCAAGATCAGCTGCAATCTATGAGTGCAGAGTATGAGAAGAAAGTAAAAGAGTTTCAGGCTGCAGAAAAAACAATGACCGATGCTGTAAAAGAAGTAAAGGTTAAAGAAATACAAGATCTGGAAGGTCGCATCCAAAGCACTAACCAAAGCGCTCAGGAGAAAGTAGAGAAGAAAAGGCAGGAACTGCTGCAACCAATTCTGGACAAAGCTGATAAAGCAATCAAAGATGTAGCCAAAGAAAAGAACTTCGATTACGTGTTCGATTCTAGCACAGGTACATTGCTGCATGCAAAAGAATCAGATAACATTCTACCACTGGTAAAAACTAAACTGGGTATCAAATAAGCCCTGTTAAATATATTAGATTAATGCCTTGAGGAAACTCAAGGCTTATTTATTTGTACATACATACTAACAAATAAAAAGCGGTGTATAAACACCGCTTTCTTCACTCTGTCAATCTATCAACTTACGCTACCGTAATATCTTTTGTCGTTTTTTCTGTTGCTTCTTTTTTAGGCAGCATCACATTCAGTATGCCATCGTTATACCTTGCAGTAATTCCTTCTGCATTGATGTTTTCATTCAGCGTGAAGTTGCGCTTGAATGAACGGAAACGATACTCGTTCCTCAACCATTTGTCACCTTCAGACTTGTTCTCTTCTTTGTGCTCGAAAGAGATTTTCAGCACATTGTCATCTACATTAATCTTAAAATCTTCTTTTTTCAGTCCCGGTGCTACTAGGTGTAGTTCATAGCCGTTTTCAGTTTCTTTGATGTTTACCGGTGCGGTTGTGTTGCTCCAGTTGTCATCATAGAAAAATTTGTTCATGTCTTCGATCATGCCACCAAATGTGCGAGGAGTCAATCCGTATCCTTTTCTGTAGTTGTACATAACTTATTGTTTTTAGTTTTTTCAATTATTGATTTGTACATACCTATTCAAAAGGGATACCAATTCATTTTTAAAGACAAAAGGGCAGTTTTTTATAATTTTAAATGACAAAATGTCTATTTTGTACTGTTGTTTCGTCTGTTATATGCTAAAAATGGATTGTGATAGCGTTTTTGATGGGCATAATTGAACTATTGGAGCTATAAGCAGGCTTATGAAAGAAATAAAAGGGAAAAATAATTTCCATTTCCCAAACCTTTTTCAGATATTTGTTATGCTTACGATGGGTTAGTAAGTACAGTCCAATCCCGATGTATTCTATACATCGGGATTATTTTTTGTCCAGGATTGTTATCGGGAATAAAGTGGAGAAGAGGTTAGTTGTTTACTTTGCTACGCAGATAATCATCTACATTGCTAAACATAAACTCCGGGTATTCATTGCTGAATTTCATTTTTGTAAATCCACCAAGTAAAGGCCTTGCAGCAGGTTGTTTCAATTCAGCAGTACTCATCGGTATCATATCATATTCCGCATCAGGGAAATATTTCAATACGCGCATTGCAAGCTCTACACGATTCAGGTAATCAGTACTGGCAATGTGATAAATGCCTTGTTTACCATCGCGCAACAATACAAACATGGCACGCGCTATATCCCATGCATTTGCAGGAGATGCATATTGATCGTACGGAAGTTTCAGCGTCAGTTTTTGTTTGTTTACACATTGCTCTATGATGCGAGCTATAAAGTTTTTACCACGTACTTCATCTCCGTACACGTTGGTAATGCGCAGTACAAGTGTGTTGTCAATGTCTTTCAGCGATAATTGTTCAGCTTCCAGTTTGTGGCGTGCATACACACTCAATGGATTAACAGGCGCATCTTCTGCATACGGACCTTGTTTGCCGTCAAACACATAGTCTGTAGATATGTACACAAAGCGTGCATTGCATTCTTTTGCTAATGCTATCAGGTTGATAGTGCTTTGCACTGTTTGCTGATAGCTCTGGTCTGGGTTCAGCTCACAGTTATCTACGTGTGTCATAGCACCACAGTGTACAATCACATCTGGGTTGAATGCTTTCACATCAAAGTTATTGGTATCTTCCGGTTGCAGTGTGTTGTAGTAAACAGTGCCGAGAGCCTGGAATGAAAAATAAGAGCCTGCTACTTCCCAGCCTTGTTCTGTAAAATGCTTCATACAGTTGCCACCAACAAGGCCCGAAGCACCGGCAATAAATACTTTCATAAGAATATTAGTAATGGCAGCAAAGCTAATGGTTTCTGCCGTTTATTGAAAAAGAGAAAGCCATCCTGTGACGGGATGGCTTTCATTAATAAATATATTAGCTTCAATTATGCAGACTGCATGATTGCGCCTTTGATATCCGGCATTTCCTGCGGATACTCTTTGTTAGCTATTTTATCGCGCAGCTCGCTGAATGCTTTCAGCGTCAGGTCGATGTCTTCGTCTGTGTGTGCAGCAGTTGGTATCAGGCGCAGGATAATCTGGCCTTTAGGGATAACCGGATAAACCACCACAGAACAGAAGATGTTATAGTTTTCGCGCATGTCGAAGATCAGCTGTGTCGCATCAAACAATCCACCGTGCATCAACACCGGAGTAACAGGTGTGTTTGTAGTGCCTATATCAAAACCACGCTCACGCAGGCCGTTTTGCAGGCGGTTAACGTTGTGCCACAGCTTTTCTTTCAGTTCAGGCATGCTTTTCAGCATATCCAGGCGTTTTTGGTTGCCAACAACGATAGCCATAGGCAATGATTTTGCAAATACCTGAGAGCGCATGTTATAGCGCAGGAACTTCAATACTTGTGTATCTGCAGCTATAAAACCACCGATGCTAGCCATAGACTTAGCGAAAGTAGAGAAGTAGATATCTATCTGGTCCATGCAACCTTGTTCTTCACCAATACCCGCACCTGTTTTGCCCATTGTGCCAAAGCCGTGTGCATCATCTACAAACAAGCGGAATTCGTATTTGCTTTTCAGCGCGGCAATTTCTTTGATTTTACCTTGGTTGCCACTCATGCCGAACACACCTTCTGTAATAACAAGTATACCACCACCTGTTTGTGCAGCCATTTCAGTAGCACGTTGCAGTTGCTTTTCGCAATCTTCTACGTTATTATGCTTATATACATAACGATGGCCAGGGTGCATACGCAGACCGTCGATAATACATGCATGAGATTCAGCATCATATACTACAACATCTCTGCGAGAGCAAAGACAGTCGATAGCAGAAACCATACCCTGATAGCCGTAGTTGAACAGCATTGCATCAGGTTTGCCAACAAATTCAGCCAGGTCTTTTTCCAGTTTCTCGTGGTGGTTAGAGTTACCACTCATCATACGCGCACCCATCGGGTATGCCAAGCCATATTGTTCAGCAGCATCTTTGTCCGCTTTACGCACTTCCGGATGGTTTGCTAAACCCAGATAGTTGTTCAGGCTCCAAACAATGCGTTCTTTACCATTAAACAACATGCGGTTACCAATTTCACCTTCCAGCTTAGGAAACGCAAAATAACCCGGTGCTTGTTCTGCATAGTCACCTATAGGACCTAACTTATTCTCAAACTTGGCAAATAAATCCATATATGATATAAATGTGTTTTGTAAATAATCGGCAAAATTAAATAAAATATTACTCTTATTATAAGCCGTTTATCCTCATTTTTGTAGTGTTTAACGCCATTTTATGAAGTATTTGTTCTTGTCTGTAGCTTTTTTACAATGTATCGCTATAACTTCCGCCAAACAAAAGAAATCTGCAAAGCAGCCAAAACTGGTTGTTGGTATTGTAATTGACCAGATGCGTTGGGACTATTTGTACAGGTTTCAGAACAGATATTGCGATGGTGGCTTTAAGCGCATCATGAATGAAGGCTTTAATTGTCAACAGACTATGATAAATTATCTGCCAACATTCACTGCACCTGGGCATACTTGCATATACACAGGTAGTGTGCCTGCCATTCACGGTATCGTGGCTAATGATTGGATTGATAACGCAACTGAAAAAGCTGTTTATTGTACTGAGGATAACACGGTGCACACCATTGGCAGCGATAGCAAAGCAGGATTGAACAGCCCTGCGAATCTATTGGCTACAACGGTAGCTGATGAGCTGAAGCTTGCAACAAACATGCAGGCAAAAGTCTTTGGATTGGCCATTAAGGACAGAGGGGCTATACTGCCCGCAGGGCACACAGCCAACAGTGCATATTGGTTTGATGATGTGAGCGGCAATTTTATCACCAGTAGTTACTACACAAAAGAACTGCCCAAATGGATGATTGGCTTTAATAATAAAAGATGGGCAGATACATTTATCAGACAAGAATGGAATACCATGTACCCAATTGAAAGCTATAAATTGAGTTTGGCAGATGATAATCCGTATGAAGGTAAACTGAAAGGAGAGAAAGCGCCAGTTTTTCCTCACAATGCTAAACAAGATGGTAAGGGTTATGGTGCATTAAGGTATTTACCCGGTGGTAATACCATTGTGTTAAAAGCAGCGAAAGCTTGTATTAATGCAGAGGGTTTGGGCAAAGATGATGTTACGGATATGCTGTGTATCAGTCTTTCAACGCCTGATTATGTTGGCCATATGTTTACTCCTAATTCTATAGAAGCTGAAGATATGTACCTGAGGCTTGATGTTGAACTGGCTTCTTTCTTCAATTATCTGGATAGGAAAATCGGCGAAGGTAATTATACGTTATTCATAACTGCCGACCATGGTGCTACTCACAACAGCAATTACCTGAAAAGCATCAATATCCCTGCTGGCAACAAAGCAGAAAGTGCAGCCCTGAAAGAGGTGAACGCTTATGTAAAAGAAAGAGTAGGTAAGGATAGTCTGGTATTGGATTTGAGCAACTATCAGGTGTATCTGAATGAAAAGCGAATTGCAAGCCTGAAGCAAGACAGAGAAGATGTGAAAGAAGCTGTTGCCGAATGGTTTAAAAAACAAGAAGGAGTAGCTTGTGTTGTTGATATGGAGGATATGGACGATGCTGTAATGCCTGCAACTATAAAAGAAATGATTGTAAACGGCTACAATAGAAAGCGTAGCGGTTGCATACAAGTGATATTAGAACCGGGTTGGTATAGCGGCTACGGGCCTACAGGTACCACGCACGGTACTTGGAATCCGTATGATGCTCACATTCCACTGTTGTGGTATGGTGCGGGTGTGAAGAAAGGGGAAACAAATAGAACTGTTAATATGACGGATATTGCTGCGACACTGAGTGCGCTACTGCACATACAGATGCCAAATGGTTGTGTGGGTACTGTGATACAAGAAGTGATAGAGTAGTCGCCTAATCTCTTTTAGGTATATAGCCTGCGCCCGCATAGCGCTTGCTCCAGTATGGGTCGTCGAGGCTGCTGATCATAATGCCGCTACTGATGGAAGCATGTACAAAGCGTCCGTTCATCAGGTACACACCCACGTGCGATATGCGCTTACCATGAACACGGAAGAAAACAAGGTCACCTTCCATTAGTTCTGTTTTGTCTGTTATAAACTTGCAAACGCCATATTGCTCTATAGAAGTACGTAGTAAGTCTATATGAAAAACTTCTTCGTACAACCTGCGTGCAAATGCAGAACAGTCTATGCCTGATTTGTCATTGCCACCAAGGCGATAGCGTACACCATACCATTCATCAATAAATGAATACAGTAAAAGGCTTTTTACGGCCTCCGGAGCTACACGCATCAGTTGGCCATATTTTTCCTGCAATTGATCTGCCTCTTGCGCTGTGATAGATTTTCTTCTGGTGCCGGGTGTTTCTGTTTTTATGACTGTTGAACCACTTGGGCTAATGGGTAACTCGCTGAGAAAGTTGGGATTGTTATTGGCTTGTTTCAGCGATTTGGGGTGGAGTAGTTCTTCGCTGCTTACACATCCGGTAGCTACTAAGCATAGTGCTAAAAAGAATACCCGATATGTAGATTGTAAGATTCTCATTTCCCGTGTAGCAGCGCAAATTTAATGTTTGCAGCTTGTAATATCAGGCAGGGTAAAGGATATATATGCTCTTAATGTATAAAAAAACAGATGCTGAATATTCAGCATCTGTTTTTTTATAATGATATGTAAACCTGATTATAGTGCTCTCAAGTGGATGTTGTAAACATAAACCTTACCGTTTACCTTTTCTGTAGAGCGTACATCAAGTGTAGTGAAATCCATGTTCTCTATATTCCATTCAGGGTTGTAGCCCTGAACACCAAAGTTTTTCATGTATATGCTAAGGCCATCACCTGTCATAGACCATGTAAAGCCTGTGTATGTAGGAGTAGTGTCTTCGCCTTCTTTATTAGGTGTATTGGTAGTATCATTTCCGTTGCCATTACCACTTCCTGAATAGCAGTTTACTGCACCTTCTTCCCAACGGCCATTGCCGTTGTCAGAAAAAACATAATAGTTATCCTTTTCACAGTCTTTTATTGATGTAGGGGTATTGTTTACTTCCTTACCCACAATTATCCATCTTTTAGCCACAAGCATACCGTAGCGGTCGCCGTGGTCGCCGTTTACATTAGCTCTTTTTTCGCAAGAAGAGAGCGCAATTGCTGCCGTTACAGTTAAGAATAGTAGGTTTTTCATTTAGTGTCTTTTATGTGAAGTAAAAGTATTAATTGTTTTTGTGTTTTGTTGTTTCTGTCTTGTTTTCCTGATGTTAATAATCTGTCATAAACACGTTAAAACCATGCAGATAAATAAGAAGCCACGTTATGCATCCCTGTTACGGAATACTAAACGTGGCTCTTTCCTCTGCTTCTTTAATGAA
Organism: Flavipsychrobacter sp.; assembly: GCA_035299045.1. GTDB lineage: Bacteria > Bacteroidota > Bacteroidia > Chitinophagales > Chitinophagaceae > Polluticoccus. The sequence continues at coordinate 63,158 of DATGXJ010000010.1, read as the reverse complement.
GCTATGTTATTTTGTAGCGAGGACAGGGATCGAACCTGTGACCTTCGGGTTATGAGCCCGACGAGCTACCGCTGCTCTACCTCGCGATGTGGGGTGCAAAGATAGGAGAAGCTTTCGAATAAACAAACTAATTCTGTTTTTATTTCTTCAACACAAGATATTTGATGCACGATAGTACCTTTACACTTTCTATGTCTCAACAACACAAAGCCGGTTTCGTAAACATATTCGGTGCGCCTAACGCAGGCAAGTCAACTTTGCTAAACGCCTTGCTGGGCGAGCAATTGGTTATCACATCTGCAAAGGTGCAAACAACCCGTCATCGTATATTAGGTATACTTACAGAGCCCGAATATCAGATTGTATTTTCTGATACACCTGGCATCATAGAGCCTAAATATAAATTGCATCAGAAGATGATGATGCATGTAAAGAGTGCTTTGGAAGATGCAGATGTGGCTATACTGATGCACGATATTACACAACCGCTAGATGAGTTTTATGAGATTGCAGATTCGTTGAAACTGAAAGTACCTGCTATCATTATCCTCAACAAAACAGATTTAGTAAAAGATAAAAAGCAAATACAACTTGTTGTAGATGCTGTTAAGGCAAAATATCCGAAGAGCGAAGTATTAACCGTATCGGCACAAAAGAAAAAGGATATAGATAAAATACTGCCTGCCATTCTGAAAGACTTACCAGAAGCGCCACCGTACTATCCTGAAGACAGTATATCTGACAGGCCCGTACGTTTCTTTGTTAGCGAGCTGATACGCCAGCAGATATATGAATTGTATCATGAAGAACTGCCTTATCATACTGCGGTTATCATACAATCGTTTGAAGAGAAGCCAACCCTGCAGGTGATAAAAGCCGAAATAATTGTAAGCCGCGAAACGCAGAAGATTATCATGATAGGTAAGGGCGGTAGTATGATTAAAGAATTAGGCATCAGATCGAGAAAAGAAATTGAAGCGTTCTTAGACTCTAAAGTTCACTTAGAATTATTCATAAAAGTTCGCCCTAAATGGCGTGATAACGATACATACCTCAGAGAGTATGGCTACAATTCCTGAGTATGAACCATTTATACAGCCTCTCAATGCTGATTGGTATCAACTCAATGTTGAAGAGGTAAGTGTGCTGAGGTTGGATGTTATACATCCCATCGTTTCAGGTAATAAATGGTATAAATTACAACACTATCTGAACGCAGTACAAGAAGCATGTGAGGAAGGTATCCTTACGTTTGGTGGTGCATATTCCAACCATCTTGTAGCGACTGCTGCCGCTGCACAAGCTTCAGGGTTGAAGTCGATTGGTATAGTTAGAGGTATGCATGCTGCAGACACGCAGACGCGAACACTCAAAGAATGTGTTTCATTCGGTATGCAACTGGTCTTTGTTAGCAAAGAAGAATACGACAGAAAGTACGATGCTGAATATCATGCCACACTCAATGAAAAATATAAAGGCTACTACATAGTAGATGAAGGTGGCACGGGAGAATTGGGCGTAAAGGGTAGTGAAACAATTGCAAGGTATATACCTGAAGGCTATACGCACATTTGCGTATCATCAGGAACAGGTACCACACTTTGCGGTATAAGAAGAGCACTTAAGGAACAGGTAAACGTATCAGGCTATGTGCCAATGAAGGGTGGGGCATACATCCGTAAAGACATAAACAGTTATTTGCCGGAACATCTTCATAACAGTTACACATTATTTGATGATTGGCACTTTGGTGGTTTTGGTAAAAAAAATGATGAACTGGTTGAGTTTATGAATGCCTTTTACCAGGCAAATAAGATACCGCTCGATATGGTTTACACTGCAAAAATGATGTATGGGGTTAAACAACAATTAGCCGCAGGGTATTTTCCAAAGAACGCCCGTATTTTATGTATACACACAGGTGGATTACAAGGCAATAGTACCATCAAAGACAAGCTGGTTTATTAATATTATATTGCATCATTAATGCAGTTTCATGGCAGAGATAAACACATCTAAGAAAAGCAACAAGCTTACTTTATATATCATCATTGCATTGTTTGCGGGCATACTGCTTGGCTTTGTGCTTAATACAAATTATGTAGCAGATGAAAATAAAAACATAGTTCAGTTTGAGGCAGCTGCCAAATCTGTACAAACACAGATAAAAGCTGTAACAGATACAAACACAAATGCTTACAAACAGCTGATAGAAAAAAAGACTGCCATATCAAAAGAAAAGACAGCTGCTATAGATGCGCGCGACAAAAAACTGGAACCGTTTTCTTTGTTGGCCGATATATTCATCAGACTGATAAAAATGATAGTAGCGCCACTTGTATTCACCACATTGGTAGTGGGTGTAGCAAGGCTGGGCGATATGAAATCTGTAGGACGTATAGGTGGTAAAACACTGCTATGGTTTTTCAGTGCATCTTTTGTAAGCCTGATGCTTGGTATGATGTTGGTCAATTTCTTCAAACCCGGAGAAGCCATGCATTTGCCATTGCCTGATATAGGATTAGATACAGGTATTAAGAAAACAGCACTGACACTCAAAGAGTTTCTGTATCATGTTTTTCCTTCTTCAGTTATAGAGTCTATGGCAAAGAATGAGATACTACAGATAGTTGTATTCTCATTATTCTTTGGTGTAGCAACAGCAGGTATTGGCGAAAAAGGGGAGATAGTAATTAAGGCTATGGATGCCATCGCCCATGTAATACTTAAAGTAACGGGTTATGTAATGAACTTTGCCCCATTGGCAGTGTTTGGTGCTATGACGGCTATTATAGCCAAGCAGGGTTTAGGCATACTTACTACATATTCCATATTTATAGGTGAATTTTATTTTGGCTTGTTGGTGTTGTGGCTGGTCTTAATACTTGCAGGTTCAGTTTTCCTGAAGAAAAGAATTATTACACTTATTCAACGCATCAAAGAACCCATATTACTGGCTTTCAGTACCAGTAGCAGCGAGGCAGCATTCCCTAAAACAATGCTGGAACTGGAGCGTTTCGGTTGTAAAAACAAAATTGTGAGCTTCGTACTACCACTGGGCTATTCCTTCAATCTGGATGGTTCTATGATGTATATGACTTTTGCATCACTATTTATAGCACAGTCTTACGGCATACACCTGGATTTTGCGACGCAGATGAGTATGCTGATGGTATTGATGCTGACCAGTAAGGGCATAGCAGGTGTACCGAGAGCCTCATTGGTTGTTATTGCTGGTACCCTTGCTACATTCAATATCCCTGAAGCAGGACTGGCATTATTACTTGGCATAGATCCGCTACTCGATATGGGGCGCAGTGCAACCAACGTAGTGGGTAATAGTATTGCTACTGCTGTGGTAAGTAAGTGGGAGGGAGATTTAGAAGTTTAATAGGATTTCGTTTAGTAATAATTCCCTATTTTCACGCCTCCAAGACGAAAATATGCACGATTTAATTGAATTATTGAAGGAACTGATGAATGCAGAAAAACTGGCTGCATTGGTAACAATGTATGGCGGTTTGTATTTGGTAGCGTTCATCATTTTTGCTGAGACAGGTTTGTTTGTAGGCTTCTTCCTGCCGGGAGATTCTTTGTTGTTTGTAACAGGCCTGATGATTGCAAACTCTCAAAGTCCTTTCAATAACGATTTTGCAAACCTTGCATATTGGATAACACTTATTACAGTTGCCGGTGTTATTGGCAACGCAGTGGGGTATTGGTTTGGACGAAAAACCGGTCCGTTATTGTTTGAGCGTAAAGACACACTACTTTTCAAAAAGAAACACGTAATACAGGCAAAAGAGTTTTATGATAAGCGTGGCGGCAGTGCAGTAATCCTTGCACGTTTCCTGCCTATCGTACGTACATTTGCTCCTATTGTTGCAGGTGTTGTGGAAATGGATAGGAAAAAATTCTTCTTCTACAATGTAGTTGGTTGTATAGCATGGGTTGCCAGCATGACGCTTGCAGGCTATTTTCTTGGCGAAAACGAGTGGGTAAAACACAATTTTGAAAAGATAGTTATCGGGCTGATTCTGGTTACAACAGGGCCTGTATTATTCAAGATGTTTTTTGGTAAAAAGAAACAGCCTATATTGGAAGTAGGTAAAGATATCATAGAGGAAACTTTTGATATCGATAACGATACTTCTGATGACAAATCAAATAAATAATAAGTCTGCATCTCTTTTCAGCATCCCCGTCATTGTAGCTGCATTAGGCTACTTTGTAGATATTTACGATTTATTACTATTCCTCATAGTTCGTGTTCCAAGCCTAAAAAGCCTGGGATTGAGCGAAGAGATGATATCCAATAATGGTATGGAAATCATCAGCCACCAGATGTGGGGGCTTTTGATTGGTGGTATTGTATGGGGTATTATGGGCGACAAAAAGGGTAGGCTCAGCGTATTGTTCGGTTCTATTCTGCTTTATTCTCTAGCCAATATTGCGAACGGATTTGTAAATACTATAGAACAATACAGCATTTGCCGTTTTATAGCAGGTATAGGCCTTGCAGGTGAATTGGGTGCCGGTATTACACTGGTGAGCGAATTGGTTCCTAAAGAAAGACGAGGTATTGCAACTTCAATGGTTGCAGGTATAGGCCTTTCAGGTGCGGTATTGGCTTATTTTATTTCTCAGCATTTCGACTGGAGGGTTTGTTATTATATTGGTGGTGGTTTAGGTCTAACTTTATTACTGCTCCGCGTCAGTGTTTTTGAGTCCGGAATGTTCAAAACCATACAACATGTTGAAGTGAGTAAGGGTAATTTCCTGATGTTTTTTACTAACGGAAAGCGATTCAAAAAATACCTGCTCAGTATTCTTATCGGTCTACCTACATGGTATGTAATTGGTATACTGGTTGGCTTTTCAAAAGAGTTTGGTACACACTTTGGTATAGAGGAAGCCATCAATCCCGCCAAAGCTGTTATGCTGGCTTATGTGGCTATTTCCATTGGCGATATAGCTATCGGCTTTGTAAGCCAGGCATTGCGAAGCCGTAAGAAGGCCTTGTTTATTTTTTATGCCATAACGGTTCTGGCTATCATTCTTTATTTCAACCAAAGCAACGGGTCTGCAGGACAAATGTATGCGCTGTGTGCTTTGCTGGGCTTTGGCACAGGCTTCTGGGCTATTTTTGTAACTATGGCAGCAGAGCACTTCGGCACTAATTTGCGTGCCACGGCAGCCACTACAGTGCCCAATATGGTGCGTGGTGCTTTGCCTTTGATGGTGATGATGTTCAAGGGAATGCAGCCACAGTTTAGTTATGTTACTGCCGCTGCAATAACCGGTGTGATTGTTATGCTCATAAGTATTGTCGCAGCGTTTTTGACAGAAGAAACATTTGGTAAGGATCTCGATTTTTTAGAGCATTAATTTTCTGACAAAAGCCTGATGAAAGAAATCAATAAACGGTCACTTGCTATTGCTATAATATGCATAACGGGGTTTATTATAAACCTGAGTGCCTATTTGCCGGGCTTCATGTCTCCAGATAGTTTTGAGCAGTACAGGCAATCATACACCCATCAGTATAATGACTGGCATCCACCAGTGATGGCATTTGTATGGAGTCTTCTTAATCATATCTATCAGGGGCCGCAGTTAATGCTTGTATTGCAACTTGCTATGTTATGGACTGCTTGCTATTTCTTAGCTACTGCTATCAATAGTGTATTCTGGCAAATAGTAACGCTTCTATTGTTCGGCGTTTCACCATTCCTCCAAAATTTTGCGGGCTATATAGTTAAGGATACACAAATGGCTTTTAGTTGGTTGTTAGTAATTGCCATATTGTTTAATATAATCGTCAAGCAACAGCGCTTGTCATTTGGCATAACTATCATTGCATTGTTGCTCTTGATTTACGGAGCATTATTGCGGCCTAATGCATTACCGGCTTTTCTCCCTATTCTCGTATTGTTTATATGGACTACATTCTCCAAGCATAAAATTACTGTCAGAATTTCTATAGTTTTAGCATCCTTATTCATAACAATTTTTATTCAACGAGGCCTGCCTGAAATGTTGCATGCAGAGAAGCAATATGCCGAAAATAAGCTATATCTGCATGATCTCACAGGAATCTATAAGGTAACGGGCGAAAACGTATTTCCCGCTGTATTATTTGAGTCTAATAAACTTGATACAGCTTATTTAAGAGATAAATATCACCCAGCAACCTTTGATGATATCTGGTGGAACAGTGATAGTAAAATACTGTTACCTGATACCAGTAAAACTGTTTCAAATGATATTAAGTACGCATGGTGGTCGGCTATAAAACAGCATCCTGATGTATATATTAAAAACCGTTGGGAAGGTTTTTTGTATTATCTGAGAATCAAAAAACGCTCTGATTTTTATTGCAACTATTATATGTACATGTACCCGGATCCTAATGAATATGGATATACACCACGTTACGGTCATTTTTTCTATAAGATATACCATGAAATGATGGTAGCGCAGAAAGACATGTTTTACATGAAAGCATGGTTTTGGATGCTATTGAACATGTTTATGGTTCTATTAATACCTATGTATAAGGATAAACAAATAAGGCTCTTCTATTCGTGTATTATTCTCTCTGGTTTTTTTTACAAGTTGCCCGATATATTTGTATTTCAGGCAGATACAGACTACCGCTATTTCTATTGGAATACGATTGTATGTTGTATCGGGATTTTATTGTTATCAATACGGCGAATAATACCGAAATACGATAAATAAAAAAGAGGCACTTGTGCCTCTTTTTTATTTTATGCTGTTATTTCATCATAAACCTTAATCTCATTATACAATGTATCTCTTTCTACAGGTAGTTTGCCTACAGATGTAATGAGATTGCACAAGTCTTCCGTACTCATGGCAGGTGTTTGTTCTTCAGACCCCGCCATAGAGTATATCTTGGTAGTATCATCAATTGTACCGTCAAGGTCGTTTACTCCGAATGAAAGGGTAAGCTGTGCTGATTGACGGCCTAACATAGGCCAGTATGCTTTTAGGTTACGGAAATTATCCATGAACAGTCTGGCAATGGCATAGGTACGCATATCTTCTATAACTGATACTTCAGGTACATCAGACATGTCGTTATCCATATTGCGGAACTTCAATGGAATGAAGCAGTTGAAGCCACCTGTTTCGTCCTGCAAAGAGCGGAGTTTACTCATATGGTCAACTCTGTGCTTATAGCTTTCTATATGGCCATACAACATAGTAGCGTTGCTGTGCATGCCCAGTTTGTGTGCAGTTCTGTGTATATCCAACCATCCTTCGCCATCTACTTTGTCAGGGCATATTTGCTCGCGCACTTCGGGGTGGAATATTTCGGCGCCACCACCGGGTAACGATTGCAGTCCGGCATTTTGCAATGCTTTCAGGCCTTCTTCAGTTGTCAGCTTCGCCTTGCGGAACATATAATCAAGCTCTACCGCAGTGAATCCTTTTATATGTATATCGGGGCGCAATGCTTTTATCTTAGTTATGACCTCGCAGAAGAATTCAAGATTCATTTTTGGGTGTACACCACCAACTATATGCACTTCAGTTACCGGTTGTCCGTCATATTTGCGAACCATATCCAGCATCTGTTCCATACTTAGTTCCCAACCATCATCACGATGTTTGTATTGGCGAGAGTAGGAACAGAAATTGCAAGTGAACACACAAACATTCGTTGGCTCTATATGGAAGTTGCGGTTGAAGTAAACCTTGTTGCCATGTAGCTGAGATGTAACACATGCTGCCAATGCCCCAACGAAGCCCAGTTCGCCTTTTTCAAAAAGCAAAACGCCCTCCTCGTCGGTCAGGCGTTGCTTATTAATAACTTTATCTGCAATTTGTTGCAAGCTTTTATCAGCTGGCATTTGCTGAAATATTGCTTGCAGGTTGTTTGTATTCGTCATTATTCTATTACTATTTTTCTGCTTACTACACCTTCCATGTATTGACACTGTACAGTGTAGATACCTTTACTCATTCCTGTCATATCAACACTTATTGCACCTGATTGTTGTTCTGTGCCAGCTATTTGTTTTACCGGCTGACCCAACATATTTACGATTGTTATGCTTTTTACGTAATCATGATATGTAATAGTAAATGCACCGTTTGATGGGTTAGGAACAATACTTAGGTTTTGTTGTATTTCTGTAGCTTCTATACCGGTAGGCCAGCTGAGCAGATGCATGTTATGAGGTAAGTTAGCAGATCCTCCAGTGCCTGCCAATTCGGACTGCATGCGTGTTACCTGCCCCAATGAGAACATACTCATACAGGCATCATTCACATAGTCCATATAGTTCATAAACATCTCTCCGGGAGTTGCGCCTGTACAATTGGCTTTGGGGAAAGTAGGACAAATACTTTGATTGGCATCTTTTTGAGGAGGAGTATCACTTACGCCATCATCGTCGCTACAATTTCCATTGCCTACTGGAGAGTTACCCCATATGTGATTTAATGTGAAATAATGACCGAGTTCGTGAACCATTGTTCTTCCTCTATCGGCGTTTGGTACAAAGACTTGAGTAATGCTTGTTCTTCTGCCAAATGCTTTATAATCAACACAAACACCCATTAAGTTAGCATCACCCAATACATTTGTTGCTAAATTTGGATTGTATGCATACCCTAAAATTTCTCCTGATGAAGAACCGTTGGTTATGTTAAATATCCATATGTTTAGATACCTTTTATTATCCCACGGATTAAGCCCGCCTGAAGAGGTACGTTTAGCGCTGTTATCACTAACATCAAATCCTGTGAAAGAAGCCGATTTGATTAAAATTTCAACTCCCGTTGTTCCAAAGCCATTAGGGTCAGTATGTGCAACACCAAATGACATGTTCGGGTTACCTTTCAGATTCTTAAAGGCATCAGGTATAGTTTCTGTGTTTAGTGCATTAAAGTCTGTGTTTAAAATAGCTACTTGAGACTGTATTCTGTTATACAAGCCGCTGGTTCCGCCAATTTCATCCAATTGTGCCTGTGTAAGCATTACATGGAATACTAATGGTATAGTGTATTTGCTATTAGTGGTTTTAGCAAACGTGCTATTCAGTTGATTTTTGCGATTGTACTCTTCTGCTTGATTTAATATAGTATTATTATATTGTTCATAAGCAGCCATCTTTGCAGGATTCCCGTCTATTGCAGCTTGTATCAACTCATCATGCGCACATTTTTGAGCATTTGCAACATTCCCTGTCATCACCAAGCCGCAGATTGCAGCCAATACCAGGCTTTTTTTCATTGAATATATTTTATTAATTAAAGGTTATTTTCCCTGCTGTTTATTTCGTCTCTGATAGTGATGGCTCTAACGTAGTCCTCTTGTTCCAAAACTTGTTGCAATAGGTTGTGTAGGTCTTCGAGGCTCATGCTTTTCAAGTCACTGTCAAAACTGCTGCTTTTTACGCTGCTTTTCTCGTTCCTTTCACCGGTAGCCTGTGTCTGTGGTGTTTCCGGGTTATCGAGGTACAAGCCCGCGGCATCCAGAATGTTTTCGTAGGTATATATTTTACAGCCAAACCTTACAGCAAGTGCTAATGCATCTGATGTACGAGAGTCTATTTCTACTGCATTATCGTCTGACTGACAAACAAGTTTTGCAAAAAATATACCCTCTTCCAGTTTGTATATTATTACCTCTGCCAATTCTATGCCGAAAGTTGTCATGAAATTGGCAAATAAATCGTGGGTAAGCGGCCTGCTTGGCTGCATTTTTTCTAATGCAACAGCAATAGCTTGTGCTTCAAAACCACCGATAACTATTGGTAATCTTCTGAGGCCATCGACCTCGCCTAATACAACTGCATAAGAATGAGTCTGAGTAATACTGTGCGACAGGGCAACAATTTCCAGTTCTATTTTTTTCATTCGTTATAATGCCTTTATGCACGGCAAAAAAGGCTTGTGAAATTAGGGATTTTTTACCAAAGTTTTAAAACATATTAAAAAAGAGTTGGTGCGTCGCCGTCACCACCGTTACTGTCTTGTACAAGAACTACTTCTTTCAGCTCATTACCCGCGATTTTAGTACCCACCGTCTTCCATCCGGTAACGTCTGCAATTTCGTGCAGTGCTACTATTTCCTCTGTCAATTCAGCCTTTCTTTTACCCATTCTCATTATTACTACCGGTTCGGCCTTAGTAGTTACCATTTTCAGGAAGTTGCCTTCACCTTCTTTAATAAAGCTGTATTTATTCTTAAGTGTTTGACTTTCAATCACAAAACGCTTCAAATAATACTGGTCACCTTTTTTATCGAAGTAGATGGCGCTTACTACTTTGTCCTGTGCAAACTTTTCAATTCTTATAACGTCATCTGCATCAAATCTGTTAGTCAATTCAAAGTCTGTAAGTTCGTAAGTTCCGTCCTTATAAAATGTAATAATCCTGTCATTTTCTTCAAAGCTGCCAAGTAATTGTCCGTTACCGTCTTTATTCAGCCTGCCGACAGCGGCATCGTACCATATTTTTTGGCCAGAAAGGGTAGAGCGACCTTTTTCTTTAAACTTAATGCTCTTAATAGGGTACTTCGTTACCTGATTGCCCTGAGAGCTACGGCCTTTTATTTCAAGTTCTTCAAAATAGAAGTCCAGCACTTTATTGCGCGCCTTGCTACCCGGAGATAATGTGATTTGTATTACTTCGGCTTCGCCATTGGCATTAGAGCTGAAATACATGACTTTACTATTAGGGTTGCCTTTTGTAAGGTCGTATTCCTTATCTCTGGTAATACCCGTTACATTGAAGCGCTTCCCGTAAGCAATACCTGTTTTGCCATCAATGTATATCATATTGTAGGTAGTGCGCTCATCATTCTTCTGGAATACTGCCAGATGTATGATGTCTTTACCTACAAAGGTTTTGTCGGCTACTTTGGTAATCATCATCTTACCATCCCTTCGGAAAATGATGAGATTGTCGAGGTCCGAACAATCGAAGGCAAATTCATCTTTTTTCAGTCCTGTACCTATGAAGCCTTCTTTAAAGTTTACATACAGTTTAGCGTTTGCAATGGCAATGTTCTGAACCTGTATTGTTTCAAACGGACGGATTTCCGTTTTTCTTTCCCTTCCCTTACCATGCTTTTTCAGCAAGCCTTCGTAATAGGCAATAGCATAGTCGTTCAGGTGTTCTATATTATTCTTCACCTCTTCTATGCCAGCTTCCACACCCTTGATGTGTTCATCTGCTTTGAACGAGTCGAATTTAGAAATACGTTTGATGCGTATTTCCGTCAGTTTTACAATGTCTTCCTGTGTTATTTCTCTGCGGAACTTCTTCTTATATGGTTTCAAGCCATTATCGATAGCTGTCAAGACGCCTTCCCATGTTGTTTCTTCTTCAATATCGCGATAGATGCGTTTCTCGATGAATATTTTTTCGAGAGAAGAGTAGTGCCAGTCATCTTCCAGCTCTCCCAGTTTTATCTCCAGTTCTTTAAGCAATAGCTTTTTGGTATGCTCTGCAGAATGTTTCAGCAGTTCTGTAACCCCTACAAACTGTGGCTTTTCATCAATAATCACGCAAGCATTTGGCGATATAGATACTTCACAATCTGTAAATGCATACAGTGCATCAATTGTCTGGTCTGTAGTAACACCAGGGGCAAGTTGTACTAGTAGCTCTACATCTTTGGCAGTATTATCTGTAACGCTTTTTATCTTGATTTTACCACTGTCATTTGCCTTCAGTATGCTATCTACCAGTTGGGTAGTGGTAGTGCCATACGGCACATCTTTGATAGCAAGTGTTTTCTTATCTACCTCTTCTATATGCACCCTCACACGTACTTTACCACCACGGGCACCGTCGTTATAGTTGCTCACGTCTATCATACCACCCGTTATGAAATCGGGGTACAATTCAAACTTTTTGCCTTTGAGGTATTTAATAGCAGCTTCTATCAGTTCGCAGAAGTTGTGTGGCAGTATTTTGGTAGAAAGACCTACGGCAATACCTTCTGCTCCTTGAGATAGTAAAAGCGGAAACTTAAGAGGGAGCGTAACAGGTTCATTTTTTCTGCCATCATAGCTTAGTTGCCAATCTGTAGTCTTACCGTTAAAAGCTACATCTAGTGCAAACTTTGAAAGGCGGCCTTCTATATAACGTGGTGCCGCTGCGCTATCGCCAGTGCGTACATCACCCCAGTTACCCTGTGTGTCTATCAGCAGGTCTTTTTGCCCCATGTTGATGACTGCATCCCCAATTGAAGCATCACCGTGCGGGTGATACTGCATTGTTTGGCCTATCACATTGGCTATCTTATTGTACCTGCCGTCATCCATTTCCTTCATGGCATGCAATATGCGGCGTTGCACGGGTTTAAGCCCGTCTTCAACTGCAGGTACGGCACGCTCTAATATTACGTAGCTGGCATAGTCCAGAAACCAGTTTTGATACATTTCATTTATCAAAACAGTTTGTTGCTCTCCGTGATAATTCAGTTCAGACATTCCTCGCGCTTATATTTATGCGTGCAAAAATATTCGGAAACCATCAAAATAAGCATTGAATTATTTTTTATATAAGACTTATGTCATGGTTTTTATGCACATTTTGTGCTTATTTTGGTGTAAAATATTTACCTGATGAATTCATTTAAAGCAACAATCGTATCATTAGCGATACTTTCTGCAACAACCGTTTCTGCTCAGAGAGTACGTTTATTAGACGGCAGCCTCGACGCCCTGAAAGGTGTAACTAAAATCAATATTCAGTTTGACTACAGCAAAATGGGTGTTGGAAAGTTTGAAACAGAGGAGGAGTATATTAATAAGAAAAAAGAAGACTATAACAAGAAAGAATCAGGCAAAGGTGATGACTGGGCACGCTCATGGAAGGCAGACCGTAAGAACAGGTTTGAACCACAGTTTAAAGAACTATTTGCTAAGTACTGTGACATTAACATTGGTGACAACCCGAATGAAAAGTACACTATCATATTCAAAACGGTTTATACAGAGCCCGGCTTCAATGTGTATGTAACACGCAAAAATGCTGAAATAGATGGTGAAGCATGGATTGTAGAAACTGCTAATCCTTCCAATGTGATTGCAAAGATTTCTGTACAAAATTGCCCCGGCCGCACTTTTGGTGGTAATGATTATGATACCGGCGAACGCATACAAGAAGCCTATGCTACAGCAGGAAAGGGACTGGGTAAGTTTCTTGACAAAGAGCTGAAATAGTTAAAAATGTACAAAGCCTCCATTCGGAGGCTTTGTAATAATATTAAGTAGTTGCAGTCAATCTTGTTGCTAACCAACTGTCTTTTATAGGTACCAGCCAATTTTTCATCAGGTCTGCTTTGGTATTCACTAGGTTGTTGAAGAGTGGGGTATCCATACTAATGTAGCCTTTTTCCATGGCATATGCTATCTGGTTCAATGGCAGCATTTCTGCTTTGCCTTTAACCAAAAAAGTCAGCATCAGCCTGTCAAACATATTAACCTCGTACTGGCGTTCTATACTTTTTATTACCCTTACAGAAGCATCTGTACTACATCCGCTTACATGTACATCATTCTCATCTGCAATGATTACGATGAACTGCCTGAAAAGCAGTTTTGCCCAACCCTTAACAGGTGCACCGTGTGCCTGCCATTGGGTGTAGAACTGATGAAGCTGTTCGTTGATTTCAGTTTCTTCGCGTTCTATAAACGCCCTGTTGCTTTGGTATATCCAAACTCTCGAATTGTCTGCTAAATCTGCAGGTATTACAGATTGTAAAACACTAATATCCATTGTACAAAGTTAAGGGCTTTCTTATTATGCAAGCGACCTCGCAACCATTTCCGCAATATCAAGTACTGCTACACTGTCTTCTTTTTCTTTATTCTTAACACCATCCGTAAGCATGGTAGTACAGAAAGGACAGTTGGCAGCAATAATATTGGCACCAGTTTCAATAGCTTCTGCAGAACGTTCAAAGTTGATGCGGGTAGTACCTGCTTCTTCTTCTTTAAACATCTGCGCACCACCTGCACCACAGCACAGGCCATTGGTACGGCAACGTTTCATTTCTACCAGTTCCACATCCAGTGCTTGCAGTACTTCGCGCGGAGCTTCGTAAATATTATTGCCACGGCCCAGATAGCAGCTATCGTGGTAGGTTATTTTCTTGCCTTTGAATTCGCCACCTTCTTTCAGGCGGATGCGGCCATCGTTTATCAGTTGCTGCAGGAAGGTAGTATGATGTATTACTTCATAATCGCCACCCAAAGCAGGGTATTCATTCTTCAGTACATTGAAGCAATGCGGGCAAGCGGTAACAATCTTCTTCACGCCATAAGCATTCATGGTCTGAATATTGTTATACGCCATCATCTGAAAAAGGAATTCGTTCCCGCTGCGGCGTGCAGGGTCGCCTGTACACATTTCTTCCTTACCCAGTATGGCAAATTTCACACCTACTTTATCCAGTATCTGCGAAAAAGCTTTAGTTATTTTTTGTGCTCTTTGGTCGAAGCTGCCCGCACAACCTACCCAAAACAGTACTTCAGGTGTTTCGCCATTTGCAGCGTATTCAGCCATTGATTTGATATGCATAGTCTATTTGTTCTGAGAGTTAGATAATTAAGCTTCTGCAGCCATTTCTTCTGCCCATTTGTCCCTTTCATCAGGGCTGAATTTCCACGGAGCCATATTGTTTTCTACATTGCCAAACATCAGGTTCCATTCCTGTGGGCTGTTACTTTCTTCCATCACCAGATACCTGCGCAGCTGGTTGATGATAGACAATGGTTCTATACCTACAGGGCAGGCTTCCACACATGCCTGGCAGGTAGTACAAGCCCTTAGTTCTTCAACAGATATATAGTCGTGTACCAACGATTTACCATCATCTACAAACGTCTTATTGGCATTGATGTTTTTGCCCACTTCTTCCAGACGGTCGCGGGTATCCATCATTATTTTACGTGGAGAAAGTTTTTTGCCCGTTGCGTTGGCAGGACAAGCAGATGTGCAACGTCCGCACTCTGTACAAGAATATGCATCTAAGAGGTTCTTCCAGCTCAGGTCCGTAACGTCCTTGGCGCCGAAGCGTTGTTGTGCAGGCTGGCTACCGTCTGATGGTGGTGCCAGTTCAGGCTGCATCATATACAGTACCTCGTTCTGTATTTCTTTCATGTTAGCCATCTCACCCTGTGGTTGCAGGCGAGTATAGTAGGCATTCGGGAAAGCTAATACGATGTGCAGGTGCTTTGAATATGGCAGGTAGTTAAGGAATAAGAATACACCAATGATGTGCAACCACCATCCACCACGCTCTATTGCTATCAGTGTACCGTCAGAAAGCCCTGCAAACAGCCCTGTGAAGTTTGAGCTTATCCAGAAAGGCTCTGTAAGTGTATAGTGTTCTACACCACGAGCCTGCAATACTTGGTCTGCAGTGTTCATCATCAGAAACAGACTCATCAACACTACCTCTGTAACCAATATCAGGTTGGCATCGTTACGTGGCCATCCTTCCAGTTCAGACTGGTTCAGGCGTTTTACCTTCAACACATTCCTGCGGATAAGGAATACCACACATGCAAGCAATACAAGCACTGCCAATATTTCAAAGAAGCCTATCAGGTAGGCATACAAGCTGCCCAAAGCAGGTGCAAACAAGCGGTGCACACCAAGAATACCATCCAGAAATATCTCCAGTATTTCAACATTGATGATGATGAAACCTGCATAGACAGCCAGGTGAAGGAATGCAGGTATTGGTTTTTTGAACATTTTTTGTTGTCCAAGTGCCATCAATACCATGTTCTTCCAACGTGCGCCGGAATTGTCTGTCAGGTCTTCGTCTTTACCCAGTTTTATATTTCTCCTTATTTCGCCAACTTTTTTGCTGAAAAAATAGACCGAGATACCGGCACAAAGAATGAATAATATTTGTTGTACAAGATGCATGCAGCAACGGATTTATGGCTCGAAAATAATGGCTTTTGCGCTAAAAACATAGTTTAACATCTTGAGTTACATCGTTTCGTATAAATTGTTTAGGTTTGAGCTAAATGTTTTACCCGGATGTTGAATAAAATATATGCCGTTTTGTTTGCATCAATGTTGACTGCCTCTGCTAATGCTCAACAGGATATAGCCTTAATCAGGTCTATAGAAGACTCACTGGTTAAGACGGTTGACTCTATGTATGAGAATAAAATACCTGATGAGATGTCAACCTACAATGCAAGGATTGTAAAGCAATTGGTAAGGGCATTAAAAATGGATGGTTCTTACAATTACGCATTTGATAGCTTGGGTAAGCGCTTCAATATCATTTATTCAGACGACAGAAAATTCAGAATATTCAACTGGTCTATAGCACTGGAAGAAAATACACGCAGATATTACGGTGCTATACAGATGAATAGCGATAAACTGAAGCTATATCCGTTGGTAGATTGCTCTGGCGAATTGGGTAAAGGAGCAGAGGATAGTGTGCTGAAAGGTAGTAAGTGGTATGGTGCACTGTATTACAGAATCATGTCTAAAGAAACAGAGAATGGTACTGTATATACAATGTTTGGCGTAAACGAGGCAAGCCCGATAATTAAAAGAAAACTACTGGACCCGATGATGATGACCGAGAACGGTCCTGTTTTCGGGGCACAGATATTCAACATCAGGTCGCAGAACAATCCTGACCAACGTGTACAACGTTTCATATTAGAATATAAAAAGCAAGTACAGGCATCGCTCAACTGGGAAGAAGAAAACAAAGTAATATATTTTGATAGGCTGGAATCTGAAACCAACGACCCGGGTCGTAAATACACATATGTTCCCTCTGGTCAGTATGATGGTTTCCGTTGGGTAGATGGTTATTGGAATTTTATACAGGACCTGATACCTGTAGATGCGCTGAAAGACGGTGCAGCACCTGTACCACAGCCATATAAAGGCAGAGAAAATTAAGACTGATTTATTTACTACTTTTTTTATTAGATTTGCACCGCTCTAAGGGTCCGGTAGCTCAGCTGGATAGAGCATCAGCCTTCTAAGCTGAGGGTCATTGGTTCGAATCCAATCCGGATCACATTAAAAAATTAACCCCCTTGATTTGTAAGCATTTCAAGGGGGTTATCATTTTTGGTTTAAACATAGTTTAAACATTTCCATAAGTTTAAGGGCAACTGAGGCAACTTAATGTTGCATTTTCTTTTTTACATTTTTTCTTGTAGGCAGATTCAAAAAGAAAGTATTCCAGTTGAAAATACTTTATCAAAGCATTCTTCCCTAGCTATCGGTAGCAACCCTTTATCGAAAGATTTAGTGCAGCATATTGCCTGATTTATGTTGACTGATTTTTTCAGAGCCATACTTAGCTCTAATTTCATCGAGATTTTTACCTGAGTTTTTCCCCTTATAGCCTTCCGGATGATAATACCATGCAGCTTTTTGTCTCGAAAAATGCAAACCTGCACCCTTAAGTGCATCTTTTACAGGAAAAGTATTTCCAGAAACCCAAATCCAATTTCCAATAATTTCAATAACAATCCCTTCCAACTGAATAATCATATCAATTACATTGCGATAGTTTTGCGATTCTCTGATAGTTTCATTTACAAAGTCTCCGCTGTAATTGCTTTCGTTCAGAATAAAGGCAATTGTTAGCTCGTACTGTTTGTTTAGGTCTTGCATTAATTCCGTGCTTCCACCGCAATCTGGATGCATGACTTTTGCAAGTTGTTTGTATAAGGATTTAACTTCCTCAATAGTTCTGCAGTCTATGAAGTATTTCATGTTAATAATTTTATTACTCCACCAGTACTAGTTGTTACTAAAAAAAGCTCGCCTGAAAAAGCGAAATGAGTGAAGCATGAACGAATGAAGCTGCGAGCGCCACATGGCTGGGGTGGCCTGATAGCGATAGCGAAAGGACACACAGAGAAAGTCATTTGGCGAGGCATTTCGTAGAAATAAGCGTTGGCTTGTGTCCAGCAAATGACTTGAACGCAGCCATTGGCAGCGCAGGCGAGCAAGAAATTGGTAGCGGTTGGATTTAGTAATGCTGTAATAGCCTGTAGCATAGCCACAGCTTTACTAAAGACAAAAGAGCTACCCGAACGGAAACAGTAAAGCAATGCAAATAGCATGACAAACTGCGTAGTGTAACGAAGCACCCAATTTGGGCTTTAGAGTGGCTTTCCTGCCCTTAAAAATCATTAGCCAAAGGAAAGTGGCTCTAAAGGTTTGGCGTGATTATTTGCGCTTACTGTTGTAGAGAGTCCTTTATACCTGCTAAGTAGAATTAAATATGATTATGTATTCCAAACAATGCTAAACCAAGGAACTGAAGTCAGGATAGTAAGCCTATTACAGGCAGTATGACGGGGGTATAAGCAGTTTGATAAACCGATATGGGGCATTTAGGGGAACTACCCCTGCTTATCTTATACAAATCAATATTTTAAAATGGGAATAAATTGAGTTTTACCCAATTGTGGGTATTGATTAAGCTCCCACACAACAAAATTTAATATTTTCAAGCCCAAATAGTTTTTGCAACCACACCATTGTCATATGTCATTCAAAAATATCCTCGATAAGTACCGTAAAATATCCTTTAGTGAACGTGATAAAGGAGCAAGATTTGAAAGGTTAATGCAGCGTTACTTACAAACAGACCCAACCTATGCAACTTTATTTAAAAAGGTATGGCTATGGGAAGAGTTCCCAGGAAAGAATGATTTAGGTGGTGGTGACACTGGTATTGACCTTGTAGCATTAACCTATGACGGTGATTATTGGGCAGTACAATGTAAATGCTATCAGGAAACCTCTACAATAGATAAGCCAGCAGTAGATTCGTTTTTATCAACATCAAGCAGGAAATTTAAAGGGGAAGACCTGAAAACAGTATCATTTGCACACAGGCTTTGGATTTCTACAACCAATAAATGGGGTGCCAATGCTACAGAAGCCATATTAAACCAAAATCCTCCAGTTACAAGGATTAACCTGTTTGATTTACAAGAAGCTTCAGTTGACTGGCAGAAGCTAGAAGACGGAGTGCATGGAGAAGCTGCGAGAACGCCTAAGAAATCCTTACGCCCTCACCAGAAAGAAGCCCTTACAAAAACACATGAGTACTTTAAAAACCATGATAGGGGTAAACTAATAATGGCATGTGGTACGGGTAAAACTTTCAACTCCCTACGTATTGCAGAACATGAAACCAATGGCAAAGGGCTTATTCTATTTTTAGTGCCCTCAATTGCTTTATTAGGACAATCATTAAGGGAATGGAGTGCAGATGCCAATGAACCAATAAACGCAGTTTGTATCTGCTCTGACCCAGAAATATCCCGTAAAAAATCAAAAAATGATGATACCGGAGATACAAGCGTTGTAGACTTAGCACTACCTGCTTCCACAGACGCTAAAATGATTGTACATCAATTCAGGCAGTTTAAGGATAACGGTAAAAAAGGAATGACAGTAGTATTTTCTACTTATCAGTCTATTGATGTTATAGCTAAAGCACAAAAAGCATTACAAAAAGAACTTGGATTAGGAGAATTTGATTTGATTATCTGCGATGAAGCACACCGTACAACTGGTGTTAAACTTGCGGAGGAAGATGAGTCTTCTTTTACTAAAGTTCACGATAATAAGTTTATACAAGCTAAAAAACGTTTGTATATGACTGCAACTCCGCGTCTGTTTAGTGATGATAGCAAGAGTAAAGCTGCAAAAGCAGATGCTGTACTATGCTCGATGGATGATACAAAGCTGTATGGCGAAGAAATTTACCGCATTGGATTTGGCGAAGCAGTAGAAAAAGACTTGCTAACAGACTACAAAGTGCTGATACTGACACTGAATGAAAATGACGTGCCTCCTGCAGTACAAAAAATGATAACACAAGCAAACGAAGTAAATACTGATGACGTATCGAAACTGATAGGTTGTGTTAACGCATTATCGAAGCAAATACTAGGCGATCAGGGTATTATAAAAGACAGTGACCCTGAACCAATGCGAAGGGCAGTAGCATTCTGCCAGAAAATTGACGTTTCGAAAAAAATAACTTCGACACTTAATACTGCAACCGATGTTTACATAAGTACACTACCTATGGATAAACGTGAACAAATGGTTAGTGTAGAATCGAGACATATTGATGGCTCTATGAGCGCCCCTGAAAGGGATGGATTACTTGGTTGGCTCAAAGAAGATATTGAAGACGGAGAATGCAGAATATTGACAAATGTACGCTGCCTAAGCGAAGGTGTGGATGTACCATCGCTTGACGCTGTAATGTTCCTATCTGCTAGAAACTCTCAAGTAGATGTAGTGCAATCTGTAGGGCGTGTAATGCGCAAAGCACCTAATAAAAAATATGGCTACATCATTATACCTGTAGTTGTACCATCGAATGTTGAACCTGATAAAGCACTAGACGACAACGAACGTTATAAAGTAGTTTGGACGGTATTAAATGCCTTACGTGCTCACGATGACCGTTTTAATGCTACAGTAAACAAAATAGAACTTAATAGAAAGAAACCTGATAACATACTAATAGGGCGCCCAGGCGTTAGCTATGATGAAAGAGGCAATGCTGTAGTTAATGAAAGCGATACAAGCTACGGAAACAATAAGATAAGCCAGCAACTTGCTTTGCAGTTTGAACAACTACAGAGTGTGGTATTTGCCCGTATGGTGCAAAAAGTAGGTGATAGAAGGTATTGGGAACAATGGGCAAAAGATGTAGCTGATATTGCAACAAACTATGTAGAACGCATTAATAAAATAAGAAAGGAAAGTACTAAGCACGAAGTAGTGTTTGTACAATTCATGAAAGGATTACATAAAAACATTAATCCTTCCATAACTGCAGATGAGGCAGTAGAGATGCTTGCACAGCATATGATAACAAAGCCTGTATTTGAGGCGTTGTTTGAAGGTTATTCTTTTGTAAACAACAATGCAATATCAGTATCC
The DNA here is from genome assembly GCA_035299045.1 of Flavipsychrobacter sp. Lineage (GTDB taxonomy): Bacteria > Bacteroidota > Bacteroidia > Chitinophagales > Chitinophagaceae > Polluticoccus. The sequence continues at coordinate 42,179 of DATGXJ010000010.1, read as the reverse complement.
ATGCAGGCTATGATAGACCTGTTGGAAGAACAAATGCCACAAAAAGACTTAGAAGTACTGGAACGCTTTTATGAATCGGTAAAAAAACGTGCTAGTGAAATTGATAATGCTGAGGGTAAACAACGCATTATAGTAGAGCTGTATGATAAATTCTTCAAAACAGCCTTCCCTAAAATGGTAGAACGGCTAGGTATTGTCTATACACCTGTAGAAGTAGTAGACTTTATCATACAATCTGTAAATGATGTGCTTAAAAAAGAATTTGGACGAACGCTTAGTGATGAGAATGTCAACATCCTAGACCCATTTACAGGAACTGGTACATTCATTACACGACTATTACAAAGTGGACTGATTGACAAAAAAGACCTACACCGCAAGTACCACAATGAGATTTTTGCAAATGAGATAGTTCTATTGGCCTACTATATTGCGGCTGTAAATATTGAAAATGCCTACCACGATGCAATGGGTATTGATAACTACGAATCTTTTGAGGGTATATGCCTTACGGATACTTTTCAATTAGGTGAAACTGAAGAAGGTGACAAATTGTTTAAGGACATGTTCCCTCAAAACACTGCAAGGGTAAAGAAACAAAAGAATGCTCCACTACGTGTAATTATTGGCAACCCTCCTTATTCAGTGGGGCAGAAATCTGGAAACGACATTGCACAAAATCAGAAATATGATAAGTTGGACGCTCGAGTAGAGTTAACTTATGCAAGAGAAAGTGCAGCAACGTCAGTAAAAGCCTTATATGATTCTTATATTAAGGCTTTTAGATGGAGTACCGATAGATTAGATAAAAGTGGTGGTATAGTTTGTTTTGTTTCTAATGGGGGTTGGTTAAATTCTAATGGTATGGATGGATTCCGAAAATCCTTAGAAAAAGAATTTTCAAATATATACATATTGAATTTACGGGGTAATGCGAATAGTCAGGGTGAATTTAGAAGAAAAGAAGCAGGAAACGTTTTTGGTGGAGGCTCGAAGACGCCAGTTGCAATTACTCTATTAGTAAAAAATCCAAAGTTAAACGTAGCTAAAGCTACAATTCATTATCATGATATTGGAGATTATTTAAGCCGTGAGGAAAAACTTACAAGTATTCAAAAATTTCAATCAATAAATAACACCGATATCGGTTGGAAGTTACTCTCCCCAAATGAACATGGCGATTGGATAAGCCAGAGGAGTGATGTGTTTGGAACGTTTATACCAATAGCTCCAGAAAAAAAAGTCGATAATAACTCAAATTCGTTTTTTATAAATTATTCTCTTGGATTGGCTACAGGTAGAGATGCTTGGGTCTTAAACTTTTCTTCCGAGAAACTCATTAAAAATATTAAATCAACAATAAAATTCTTTAATGAGCAATCAAATTCTTTTAAAGAAGCGAAAGCAGAAAATCATAAACTCAAACCTGAGAATTTCATAGAAACAGATCCTAAAAAAATTAGCTGGAATAGAAACTTTATCAATGATTTAGAAAAATATAAAAACTACTCATTTCATAAAGAAAATATAGTTGATTGCATATATCGTCCTTTTTTTAAAAATAAACTCTACTTTGATAAAGACCTGAATGCAATGCTTTATCAGAATAAGAAATTGTTCCCGAATTCAAGCTTAAAAAATTTGGTTATTTGTGTTTCTGGCATAGGAGGAAATAAGGATTTTGCAACGCTAATTTCGAGCCATATACCAATACTACACGTTGTAGAAAATGGCCAAAGCTTCCCTCTATACTACTACGATGAACGCGACACTAAAAAGTTGAGTTTATTTGATGCCAACTCTGAAGATAACTACATACGCAGGGATGGTATCAGTGATTTTATATTAGGACGTGCAAAGCAACAATATGGCAAAAGTGTAACTAAAGAGGATATATTCTATTATGTGTATGGATTTTTGCATAGTCCAGAATACAGGGAGACATTTGCTAACGATTTAAAGAAAATGCTCCCACGATTACCACTTGTAGAAGAACCTAAAGATTTTTGGGCTTTCAGCAAAGCAGGCCGCAAACTGGCAGATTTGCATATTAACTATGAAACCGTACCTGCTTATAAAGAGGTAAAAGTTACTGGGCTAAAAAGTGGTAAATATGAAGTAGAGAAAATGCGCTTCCTTAAAAAAGATAGGAAAGACACAATCATTTACAATAATTATGTTGTAATAGAAGACATCCCCGCCAAAGCTTATGAATATGTAGTTAACGGTAAAAGTGCCATAGAATGGATAATGGAACGCTATCAGGTGACTACCCATAAGGAAAGCGGCATTACCAATAACCCCAACGATTGGGCTACAGAAGTTGGCAATCCACGTTATATACTTGATTTGTTATTAAGTATTATTAACGTGAGTGTTCAAACTGTTGATATAGTAGCAAGTTTGCCAAAGATGAAATTTGAATAGAACAGGTTAAAATTGGATAATAAAAAGAGTCCTGGTTAAGGACTCTTTTTATTACTCTACTTTAATACTACCGTCAATATCTCTAGGTCTTTTACTTTTTAATAAGTAGCAATTTGTATTGTCACTTGATATCGCTATATAAGTTGATGTGCCATGTTTATCAAGCAGTTCCTTCTCTTTTATCAAACGAAGTTTCCAATTTGGAAAATTTGCGGGTGGAATAAAATCAGACGCAATTTGATCCAGATTCTTGCTAGTTAGTTCAATAACTAGCTTTTTGAAATATTCTCTGAAATCACTATTAATATAGTATTCAAGTTCTCTATATACTCCAAAAAGTCTTCTTTTAGTAGCTTCCATTAAATTCCAATATGACCACCAATATCCGTAAAATTCATAACTACCACCTACTTCAATTGTGAATAGTGCTCGTCGTAGATCATTGTTTAAATTATTTTCGTTGGAAAAGTATTTTATCAACACATTTGAAATTGATTTAAATTTCATCAAATCAAATGATGTGACGTCATAATTGTAATCCATACAATAAAAAATGAAAGAGATTTTACCTCTCAACAGATCATGATCTTCAATTTGGAAAATCTTTTCCTTTATCTCCGGATATGTAATTATTAATTGAGCTTTTACTTTTTCTTCTTCTATTTGTTCTTTTGCAAATTGTGATTTTAGTGTTGGATTCTTTGAAAAATAGGTGTAGATATCATCACATCCTTCAGAAAGCTCATTAATTAAGTTTATACAACCATCAAAAGAGTTTGGACTTCTGACTATATCAGGTCTTTTACCATCTTTGTCTATATCTGCTCGTGAAACAATGTTTCTAACTACTCTCATCCAATCGGTAAACTTGTCTGAAAGAATTTCATGTCCTCGCCTTAAGTATTCTGTTTGTGCAAAAAATAAAACTTTTTGGCTGTAGGTTGCACTACTTGTTTGTGCTGTTGAGTGATTGTCGCTAAATACAATTTCTGATAGGATTGAATTCTTGGGTTCGTGCCTCCAAAATATGAAATCAAATTTTTGGTTTATCCTCAAGTCTTTGTTTCGTTGGTAGATATTGAATGAATCAGTTAGATAGTTGAATATAGCCTCATTAAAATACTCTGCCTGAACTGAATTTGGATTATCCTGAATTTTAGTTATTCTGTCAATTCTCGTTTCAGTAGATCCTGAAATACTTCGTTCTAATACTTGATTAATCATGCAGATTGCTCCTATGAATCGCATCAAGGCATCATCAATGCTGTTGGATTTTTTAAAATCTTGCCAAAAATAATCGGTCCAATCTGTGTCTATTTTTACGGCAAAAGTCTCAGGTATGTTCTTTGTTTGCTCCCAGCCGTTATCCTCAATCCTTTGTTGAAAAGTTGCTTTGAAATTTTCAAATGGAGATAATTGCTTACCCCTTGCATTCATTTTGATATACAAATCGTCTGTCAGACCGATATTTTCAAGTTCTACATAATAGAATGATATTAGTTTTGACTTAACTAAGTTATCCCAGAGGTTGTGGAATTCCTTAAAAATCAAATGGATATCGTCGATAGTTCTTAACATCGAGTCTATCGAAGGGTCCTTTTTCCAGTTTAGAAAAAACCAGTTGGAATCAATTATTTTGTCAGTAAGAGATAAGTCTTCCCTAACGAACTCAATGCTGTTTTTTATTAGAGAGGAACAAAATTCTCTTGATGTTATCCTTGTTTCATAGGAGAATCTTCGCAAAAGGTTTTTTGTCTCATTATTCAGTTGTCCATCTTTTGCAGCTGCATACCAGTGTAGTAAAAATAATGTTGTTAGCCTTTGTTGGCCGTCTAGGGGTTGAAAAATATCACTTGAAGCACTTCCGTATATGAAGTCAAGCTTTATAGACTTATTTAATTTAATGCTATCTTTTAGCGCATTTAAGAATCGTGTTCTTAAATCTTTTTTATCTACTCTGCCTTGAGCATAGTCTCGTTGAATAATTGGTATTTCAATCTTTAGATTTGATATTAACTCAAAATATGTTAATACCTTACCTTCATATTTGTTGTTCATGGCTTATTCTTTTACGTAATTTTTAAGTACATTATATAGGTCGGTCTCATATTTATCTCTATCGTCTTGAGTCCAAAATGAAATCTTTGGAGGATAGTCACTGAAGTATTTTAGAAATACATTTTTTGTACAAATTGGAATAAAGACTCCAGTTTTATCTCTCTGAATTATTATTTTTCTTTTAAGGGGGAATACAGCGTTTTTATAGCCTCTATTTGTTTCTGAATCCAGCAATGCTAAATTGGACAAATCATTTTTGTCATCATCGTCTACTTCAGAATTAAAATGTGATACAATATCTTCAAAAAGAAGCTTGAATTCATCATCATTTTTTGTGTCGCAATTATCTGCCCTTTTTCTAAGCTGTTGACCATCCCTTTTTGAAGTATCGATGAAAACCTTTGCATCATTTAACCATTCGTCACGATTCTTTTCCGGTAAGGCATCTTTTACTGACGTTATATGTTCAATATCCCATCTGCCATTTTTAAAAATACTGAATGGAAAATACGAGTTGTCCTTTTCACTGTTTAACATTGTCAGAATGTTATATAGTAGAAGAACCTTTTTTACATCTTTATCGCCATATTGTAATTCGGACAATCTAGCTTCCTGTAGGTTGTTTATTATTACGTTATCCAGGTATTCTCGAAATTGTTGCTTGGACAGTTGTGTTGATTTATAATATAATGTTTCGATGTTTACTTCACTTGTACTGATTATGTACCCAATTTTATGGTATAGGTCTCGTTCATTATACCATTCTTGAAATCTTTGAAAATAATCTTTTACATTTTTCCAATTATTTTCAATTGTTTCTTGTGTCTTGATCTTAAATTTTTCACTGAAGAATCTAAAAGTAGAGTATTGATCATCACTAGTCTTATCTTCATTCATCAAATTGAATATGAATTCAATTCTGTTAGTTTTTGCATCGCTTCCAGTTAGGAAATACCAAAAGGGATCATTTTGTAATGTATTTTCTATTTGATCCCATTCAGTAGAAATTTCCAATTGTTTTAATCGTAATTTTTCATCATTCTTTTCAAAATTGGCACTATTTAAGAATAATGCCTTTATTAGCTCAGAATTTGTCAATGGAATTTTTCCAATGTTAATTCTGGTAAATATTGCGATTGGGCTGTCTTCTGTACTTTCGTACCATATCACTTGAGAATGAAATTTTAATTTTGAGCGAAAATCCCCTTTATCGAAAGTACTTGGTTGACGATCAAACCAATTGCTAATAGTATTGTAAGCTTGGCTTATGTAATGAAAATCAATGTTTGTAGAGTCTTCTTCATTCTCTTTAAGATTCAATAAGAATGCTTTTGTATTTACTCTAGTTTCATAGTCTACTTCAAACAGTTTATCTCGTCGGCTTTCAACAAAATCTTGATTTAGGTAGTTTAGGATTAAGTATAATGTGGTCAACCTTTGTTGACCGTCAATTACTTCATAAGTGTCTTCTTGCATTAGTTTTACAACGATAGGTTGTAAGCAATACCACGTTTTTAAATCTGTGTCTCCAATTTGTTTGGGTTTGAAGTCTGATATGTCTTGGAGAAGTTCTATCACTTCCTTTTTAGTCCATTTATAACCACGTTGATAAGATGGAATATAAAAGTTAAAGTTGCTTAAGTCGTTTACCGTTTTTAGCTCGAGGATGTTTTCCATAGTATAATAGTTGGTTTAAATTATCAAAATTCTGATTAAATAAGTACTTTACGTTATATTTTTATTCATGGATTCTTTTATACGTTTTTATGCTGAGGGGAATATTACTATGGCAACCACCGTAATGAGGGACTATTTGAATTCAACCTCACGTAGCCATAATTTTTTGTCAGAAGTTGAATGCAAGCTTATTACTACAACTTTGAAATCACTAATTAGTAATAATTGGGAGGTGTTTAATCAGAATACATTTAACCTAACTGTTGAAACAATTGTCAATATTCTTAATGAATGGGGGGGGAAGTATAGAGACGCTTTTCCGGAAAAGTAAGGTGTTTATCTTTTCTGGTTTTTGTATAATATTAATCATGCCCTTACATCTGCTTTTAGAGGTTGCTTAATACAGGTTTCAACTTCAATACTCGGAAAGCCAAAATCTTCAACAACCTTTCCTTTAATCACATATATACCTGCTCCCTTTAAAGGGTATGCTTTCATCGCTGGGGGGAAATGAGTAGTATCAAAAAAGTTGCCTTCTTTGTCTAAGAATGTGCCGAAAGCCATATACTCGTTTTTGATAGTCATTACAGGTTTGTATGTAACATAATCACCCAGTATGGTTATGATCTTACCTACATAGTTTAATAGTTGATTGCATGTTATTTCTCCGTTTACATCAGCATCCAGCAAATCAAATAAAGTACGGTTAACAGGAAAGCCCAGCAGCTCTATCTCATCATACACATCTTCTATCCATACGGTTTCAAACTTTGGTAGCGAATACTGTTTTTTCGGTTGATAGAATAGTTGCCTCTTATCTGGTTTTGTTTTGTTGTTTAGCAAAGTATGGGCCTCCCATAGCAAAGCTTTCTTATCCATGCCTGTAGAGCGCAATGCCCCAACTCGGATAAGGATAATAAGCTGCTCTAAGTGTATGCCAGTACGTAGTACAAAATTCTCCAGCCCAGTGTATGCTCCGTTTTGCTCTCTCTCTGTCAGTATTGTATTTACTGTGTTATGCTCTAAGCTTTTAATGTGCTCAAAACCAAAGTATATATCCTTATCCCTTATGATGGTTTTAGCATTGCTGGTATTGATACAAGGTAAATGCAGTATTGCACCTGCTTTCTTTGCTTCGTGGCTGTAGATACGTGCATTATAAAAGCCGCCCCAGTTGTTTATCACTGCTACCATAAACTCTAGCGGGTAGTATGTTTTCAGGTACAAACTTTGAAAGCTCTCTACTGCAAAGCTGGCAGAGTGTGCTTTACTAAAGCTATAGCCTGCAAAGCTCTCTATCTGCCTCCAAACCTCCCTGGCAATGGTTTCTGGGTAGCCAAAGCTTTTACAGTTGTTGTAATACTTCGCTTCTATTTCTTGCAGGTGTTTTTTGTTGCGATGTTTGCCGCTCATCATTCGTCTTAGTACATCAGCATCTGCTAAATCAAGCCCCCCGAAATGGTGGCCTACTTTCAGTACATCTTCCTGATATACCATTACGCCAAAGGTTTCTTTCAGTTGCTGCTCCATTACAGGGTGCAGATACACTGTTTTTTCAGGATTGTGAAACCGCTCTATATATGCCTTCATCATTCCACTACGTGCAACCCCAGGTCTTATAATAGAGCTGGCAGCTACAAGGGTTAAATAATCCTCACACTTCAGTTTTTTCAGTAATTGCCTCATAGCTGGGCTTTCAACATAAAAGCAGCCAATTGTATCACCTGTTTTTAGTTGCGCTTGTATGGCCTTATCATTTTTAAACCGTTGCACATCGTGTACATCTATTTTTATACCTCGGTTTTGCCGCACTATTTCAGCAGTTTCTTTTATATGCCCTATACCTCTCTGGCTTAGTATATCAAACTTTTCAAAGCCAATATCCTCAGCAGTGTACATATCTATCTGTGCTGTCTGAAAACCTTTAGGGGGCATATCCAGTGCAGTATATGCTGTTATTGGCAGCTCTGATATTATTACCCCGCTTGAGTGTATGGTGCGCTGGTTGGGGTAATCTTCTATCTCATTATAAAGGGAAAGCAGCAGGCTTACTACTTCGTTTTTGTTGCCAATATCTTCAGGGTTCTTTATCAGGTTATCTATCTCTGCTTTTGGCAGGCCATATACTTTGCCCAGCTCTCTGATAATGCTACGGTCTTTAAATGTACCCATTGCACCCATTAGTGCAGTATGCTTTTGCCCGTATCGTTTAAAGATGTAATCCAGCACATCATCCCGCTCATCCCAGCTAAAATCTATATCAAAATCTGGTGGGCTTTTACGTTTGGGATTCAGAAAACGCTCAAAATATAAATCCAGCTCTATTGGGCATACATCGGTAATCTTCAGGCAATAAGCTACCACACTATTAGCACCGCTGCCACGCCCTACATAATAGAAGCCTCTGGCCATTGCATAGCGTACTATATCCCATGTTATCAGAAAGTAAGACGAAAAGCCTAACTGGTCTATTATCGCTAACTCCTTCTTTACCCGTGCTATGGCTTCTTTGTTATTGCTACCGTAGCGGTATTTCATACCCTCCAGTGCAAGCTTTTCCAGCAGTAGTTTGTCATCATAGCTGCTACCTGTAAAGGTGGCTTTGTTTTTTATAGTTCGAAAATCAAAATCAAAGCTGCAATCTCTCAGTAACTTTTCTGTATTCTTGATTATTTGCGGGTAATTGCTGTAAGCCTCCAGTACCAAATCCTTTGGCCTCAGTACCTCATCTGCCTCTGCTATTTGGTATTGTTTTAGTTGAGATAGTAGCAGGTTATTATCTACAGCCCTCAGCCTGCAATGTTTCATATACCCTTTCTTATTCAGAAAAGTGAGGGGCTTCCATATTACATACTTTTCATACTCCTTGCTACTTGCCAGTACTATTTTGGTAAGGTGTTTGGGCTTGATGCCTATATACTCGTTATCCCTTAGCTCTGTAGTTTTTCTGCTACCATACGGGTAGATAACAAAGCAGTTATTAAACAATGGTGCAGGGTAGGGCAATGCCTTTTTACTAAGGTTGCTATCTGTCATCAACTCATTAAGCTCCTGAAAGCCTTTAGCATTTTTTGCAATACCAATGTATAGCAGTGTATCTCCGTTTCTGTACTCCATACCTGCAAGGCCATTAAAGCCCTTTTCTCTGCAAGCCTTTATATAATCCAGCACACCGCTGCTGTTGTTTATGTCAGTCAATACAGCCGTATCATATCCACATGCTTGCATATTATCTATTAATTGCTCTATAGATAATGTGCCATATCTGAGGCTGTAATAACTATGTATGTTTATCAGCATAGCTACAGGCTTATTGCTTTCATTACCATGCTACTGCCAAACCTGTTTTTAATACTATCCAAAGCCCTGCTGAGGTTTACCTGCTCTATGCTATCATTAAACAGGTCTATCTGCATACCACCGCTAATAAGGTCTGAAAACTTAATGCCTATCAGCCGTATCATCATCCTACGGCTGTATAGTTGCTGAAACAACTCCAGTATTTTCTGTACTATGGTTATCTCTGAAGATGTGTAAGGTATGCGGGCTTGCTTTACATGCGTATCAAAATTGCTGTACCTTATCTTGATGGCTATACAGCCTGTAAGCTTTTCTTTCTTGCGTAGGTCAAAAGAAAGGTTATCTACCATTGTTATAAGCTCTTTTCTCAGCAGTAGCATATCTGTAGTATCTCTTTCAAAAGTTCTTTCTGCACTTATAGATTTTTGCTCTGTGTATGGTATCACCGGGCTACGGTCTATACCATTTGCTTTGTTCCAGATGGTTCTGCCATTTTCGCCCAGTACCTGCTCCATCAGCTCGGCTGGCATTTCCTGTATCACACGTATTTTATCCAGCCCCATAGCCCTTAGCTGCTTGTAGGTTTTATCTCCTACCATTGGTATTTTTTTGATAGACAGAGGGGCAAGGAAATGCTTTTCATTACCAATGGGAATATCCAGCTCTCCGTTAGGTTTGGCTTCGCCTGTTGCTACTTTTGATACTGTTTTGTTTTCAGACAGGCCAAAGGATATAGGCAGCCCTGTTTCTTTAATTACCTTTTGCCTCAGCTCTTTTGTCCACTTCAGGCAACCAAAGTATCTATCCAGACCGCTAATGTCTAGGTAAAACTCATCTATGCTGGCTTTCTCTATTGTCGGGGCAGCTTCTGTAAGTATATCGGTTATTGTTTTGGAGTATTTGCTATACTGGTCATAATCACCCCGTACAATTATAGCATCGGGGCAAAGCTGCCTTGCCAGCCTCATGGGCATGGCACTGTGTACGCCGTATTGCCTTGCCTCATAGCTGCAAGATGCCACTACAGCCCTGTCAGATGTTCCGCCAATCAGCACGGGCTTGCCAATTAGCTTACTGTTTATCAGCCTTTCTACAGATACAAAAAACGTATCTAAATCCAGATGTACAATTTGGCGTTCCATAGGTCAGTTTGTGTTTTTTTATTTAGACAAACGTACAGAAAAACCTATTTATATTTTGTACAAATGTTTATATAATTGATTGTTTTATAAAGAAACCTGCTATATGAGGTTGTAGGCGTGAATATTAATCCATTGGTTTTCAGTGCGTTTCCAGAGCTGAAAGCCATCTACCTGCCAGTAGTTTTCATACACTTTATTTTGCAGGTCTTGCAGGGCTGCCTCAAAGTATTCAGGGGTTAAATCTCTATATCCGAGTGTAATATGTGGGCTGAATTTATCAAAAGTGATAAGGTTAATATCTGGCAAGTGTTCCTTAAAAGCCTTCATCATATCTGCATGAAATTGCTTCAGCCTACGGTCTGCAATAGCTTTGATAAACACTACTTTATTTTTGGGAAAAGAGCCGTACCCCTTCAGGTTGATGGCAAAGCCCTTATTGTTAGCGGCAAATGGCACTAAAGCTTTCATAAGTTGCTGCTCATTATCCTCATCTGCATGAAAGGGTGGAATAAGGGTAATATGTATCGGGTTTCTCAGTGCTGCTTTGCATTTGTATTTGTTCGCAAAGCCTTGCCTTATACCCTCCAGCTCATCCATTAGCTCCCGGGCAGGTATAAGGGCAAACATATACATGCATTTCATAGAGCTAAGATATTACCAAACTGTGAATACAGTACATTTGATAGCACAATAGCATAGCCATGTGTTATAAATACGCTACCCCAACATTAGACGAATTGCTGGCACATCTGCAAGATGCACCTGCATACACAATACAGGATTATTACCAGTATTATGTAGCAGATGCCTTTCTGCACCCTATGATGCCAGTAACAACAAAAGAGCAGCCAACTATGGTAAAGGCTGCCCAATGGGGGCTGATACCTAGCTGGGCTAAGACAGTAGAACAGGCAAAAGATATAGCTTCTAAAACGCTTAATGCAGTATCTGAAACAATCTATGAAAAGCCATCTTTCAAAAACTACATTAACAGCCAAAGATGCCTAGTGTGGGCAAATGGTTTTTATGAATGGCAATGGAAAGACGAAAAGGGTAAAAACAAAACACCCTATTTCATCTATATGCCAAAGCATGAGCCTTTCTCTTTCGGGGGTATATATAGTGAGTGGACGCATCCAGAAACGGGTGAGGTATTTACTACATTCAGCATCATTACTACTGAGGCTAATGAGCTGATGAGCCAGATACACAACATCAAAAAACGTATGCCCCTCATTATCCAACCACAGGATAGAGAAAAATGGCTTTCTGACATTACAGAGGTAGAGATAAAAGAGCTGATGCAACCGCTGCCAGATGGCATACTACAAGCACACACAATATCAAAACTAATAACTGCCAGAGGTATAGATAATAACGTACCAGCGGTGCAAGTAGAACATAAAGACGAGCTATTTTAATGGAAATATTTTTTGAAACAATAGAGATAGAAGGTATTGAGTACCCTTTCAAATTTGAGCCTGTTAATGATGCTGTACTAAATGAGCTGTACTATATAGTTACCCTCAAAGGCAGCGAGCCGTTTATAATGGCTATTGATTTTGAAACTGGCAGCATGAAAGTGCAGGGCGAAGCTCCTTACATAGCAAAGGAAAATGAAGACCTGCTTTCAGATGTAATAGATAAGCATAACCGGTTACAATAGGGACGTTAGACAACCTATAATAATAACTTTAAGCTATATTATTTGTTAGTAACGTTCAACAACTAAAATTGATAGAATAATAAAAAAGAGAGTATTGTACATACCCTCTTTTTATTCCGCACAAAATATTACTCCGGATTATAATTGATAAACTTACCAGTAACAGTTTTAATAGTGTTGCCGTTTTTTATAGTTAAAGAATAAAGTCCTGAAAGAATGGAGTTAGATTGTTCTGAAATCCTAATTGAACCAGTGATGATTGAGTACTTTATCTGATAGGCACTACTTTCGTTATATTTCTCAATTACGTAATTCAATTGATTAGTAGCTATCTGATAATCTGCAGGTGCAGATGTAGAATTTACCATTTCCGACCTGATATTAATACTGAAGTATGGTGATTCTTCAATAGAATTAGGACTATGACCTGTAGTGTTTAAGTAAAACTCATAGCCCTCTCTTTGTCCGTCAAATGTTTTATCAACCTTACAAACACTGAGGCCTCCAAAGGGTTCAATGGCATAATAGGTAGTTGCTGTATTATTATCATAATACACTACTGAATCGATTTTTGTTACAGCTGAAGAGGTTGTGTTGATGCTATTGTCTTTCTTTTTACATGCAATTGCTGTTGCAAACAATGCGATTAGCATAAGGGATTTTTTCATTGATTTAGATTTAATTGTTTAGAAAAATAAAGTTACTCAATAAGGCAAATAATCCTTATTTAAAATTATAATTTTGCATTCTCATGTTGTCACTTACTTTAAATGATTTAAAATGTTACCTACAGGAATATGTACCTGCAATACTTGATTGGAATAATAGAAGCTTACATAAAACAGAGGAAGAGTCCAGATTTGAAGCTTATACAGAAATAGTAGCAACCCAGGCATTGGAACCCTTATTAGCTGAATATGTCAATGAGCTTCGGGAAATCATCAAAAGAGTTAATAGTTTAGACTGTACTGAAGTACAAAACTGGTGTTTTAAAACTAAGGACTTATACAAGGACAGACTTTTCGGTTTTGAATTAGAATATTTGTACTCAACAGATTCAATAGATGATCCTATCGTTTACAAAAGACTAGGATTTACGGTACCTAGCACGGATTTTAAAAACCTTATTCAATTCTGTAAGGTACAGGGTATTCTATATTGGGGAGAATACTACAAACAATCGTACGAAAGAACAAAACCCGAAACTGAAGGATATTACTATGTGCCACAAGCCCATAATACTCCTTCAAAGATTGATATAATTAGGTCAATGCTAAGTGCTTTCTAGCCACATTATTCCTTATCTAACGGCTTAAAGAAATCTTCGAGCCTAATACCAGCTTTGCGAATAGCCAGAGCTCTCTTATTGTCGCCGGCTACTAGATTTTCCAAACTGTTCAATTTGAGTTTGCTACTAGATTGTATTGAAATATTGTATTCATCAAATAACTTGTAAAACTCTACGATAAACGCTGTAGCAAGCTTTTTATCGTCATTAATTACTACAATGTTTTCATTATTATAGCTAGCATTATTTGTCCAATTAGCAGAACCTGTAACAACAGTTTTGTTATCAATCACACAAAACTTATGGTGCATGAATGCGTTGCCATTTTTTACAGAATACAATTGTCCTCCGGAACTTTCAAGCAGCTTGTAATTAATATCAGACTCGTTATTTATTTCGTGTTCTAAAATCAATACAACCACATAAAGGCCTTTTTGAGCTTTATTACATAATACTTCGAATAAAGCCTCGTTAGTTATCCATGCAACTGCTGCAACAATACTGAATTGAGCTTTCTTAAGCTCTTCAAGTATTGCATCTGGTACATTCTCGAAATAGGACTTTATTTCCACCACATAAAAATAGGGATTAATATCCCTATTGCAAATAATCCTTATTAAGTCCTTTTGTCCTGTGGCAAAGGCAAAAGTTAAAGCACAACTTAGGAATGATGATTTCCTAATTGCAATAGGCGAAAAGATTCGAACTATTCGCTTGGTAAAGGGCATGTCCCAAACTGAATTGGCATTAGCTTGTAAAAATGATCTGGACTATTCTCAAATCAGTAGAATGGAAAGAGGTGTTGTAAATTTCTCAATTAGCTACTTGAAAATTGTAGCTGAAGCTTTAGAAGTTAAGCCTCACGACTTACTCCCATAACAAAAAATGTGATATCGTTAATTATCACTTTTTTAATGAATAAATTATTGACTAATAGTGATTTATAGTTTGGTTAAATCATTATTTTAATGTATCTTTGTATTTCTATTCAATTGGGAATATTGTGAAGCTTGATACAGTGATTATTTCCAAAAAATCAAATATTCTGACTAAAAAACAGCCAAAAGAGGTCAGTATTCAGGCATATCGAACCGCAATGACGGACCGAGAATAGATATTTGTGCCTTGCAAAAGATTCCACAAGTATCGAACAGTATAGCTTTTAAATGTTAGTAAGGTCTTCAGAAAACTTGGTAATCCTGCTAACAGCCCCAACGCTCATTATACGTAGCAAATGATGGTAAGTCAGGAAACAAGTTTACAAATCTTTCTAGGGGGTAGGGGGTTTGTAAACTTGGTTTATTCTTACCCACACTATTACCATAGCAAATGTGTTTGATCATAGCTTTTTAGAAGCAAACTTTTATTGCAGGATAGCGTTTAGAGTATCTGGAACTAGTTGATTCCATATTTCTTCGAATAGTACCTGGATCGTAATCCTTGCCATCTATCCCTACAAAAGCTTGGCAAATTGCTTCAGCTATTTCTTTGGTACTACCTTCAATACAGTTTTTGCCATTTATTGGGCTTATTAACCTAGATATGTCTCTGAGTAAATTTCCAAGTTGTACAGCATTGAGATTGCATACAACTCTGTCCTTAGTTGGTTTTTCAGAATATTCCTCAACGCGTGTTATAGACTTCATAGTGTGTTTACTTTGAATTAACAAACGGTCTATTTGCTCAATAACTGGTTGACAAAAGTTCAAATAATTATGCTTACTAATTCCCGCTTTAACGGTATTTACAATGTCAATAAATGTATTAAGTAACCCTACGTTATTTTCTATATTCGATATTGTCAAGTACTCATTATCAATAGCTGCTTCAAGTTCTTTTACTATAACATGCTTTATGTCTGATATTATAGACCTTTTGCTTGATTCCCATTCTTTTCGAATAATCCTAAATCCATTTTTCCGTGTAGCTAGTAATTGAAAATGGCCATAATCAGTTTCTATTAACAAGATTTCATGTGTCTTTTCTACAAGAGAGAAAAATTTAGATTCATTAAAGATTTCAAGTATGTTCTTAAATTCCATGATAAAAAAAGGATAACTTATGTTATCCTAATTTACTACTTCTTCTAAAGATTTAGACTTTAATTTATAGAGCCATTTTCCGTCCCTTTTTGTGCGCTTAAATTCTGAATTTCTCATAATGCTTCCCAATTTATTGATGGTAATATTAATGCCTGATTTTTCCTGAATAATTTTACTTAATTCTACAATCGTTAAAAATGCATCCGGTTCTTCATCTCCTGTTACAGGAGAAAAGTATTCGGTGATAATTTCCATCTCTTCAGCAGTATAGAGGTATTTTGCATTATGAGTATCAATCAAGTCAATATCTTGGCCATCGAACCAAAACTTCACCTCATCCTTGTATAGCTTAAGTGCTTGACTATACACGAGATCCATGTCGATATCATGTTGATACTTTATATTTTTACATTCCATACAAAGATATCTTCTGTTTCCTAGTTTGTCTCTTAAGAAGCTTGTATTATTAACTGACCCCATTAATGAAGCTCGTCGAATCAATGTAGTTTTACCATATGCATATGGGCGTCTAACACTAATTATAGGCAGTGTGATATATGTTTTTAGGTCTCCTAAAGCATTGTTATTTAGGTTCTCTAATTCATCAAGATTTATAAGTAATGTTTCAGCGAGATTAATCTTACTATCCTTGTCGTTCAGGTTTACGTAACCACTGTAATAGTAACCATATAGTTTTTTGGGCAATAAGTTTTGAAGCCAAGTAGTTTTCCCTATTCCTTGTTTCCCAATTAATACGAGTACTTGTTGATTAGCTTTTTCTTTTGATAATGCACAAGCTACCACACCAATAATCCACCTTTGTAGATATATTTCCCAAGTTGATTTATCATCAGCATTAACTTCAATAGTATCTGTTAGCATTTTTATGTAATCAGGCATTCCATAATTCCATTCTGGCAGCTGATCAAAATATTCTCTAAATGGGTTATACTTGCGTACAAAATCGGAATTAAATAATTCGTGTAGTGAACGTCTATTTAATTTGGGATACTTTTTGCGTAAGTGTCTTAATATTGAATTAAGGTCATAGTCATCCATTTTTTTGAAACAATCGGCCCCTTTGGGTTTGAACTCAATATTATTAGATATGATGTTATACCTGAATTCATATAGACTATTTAATATACTTTCTTCATTTTTCATATTAAATCAATTTAATTATTTATAGCTTTTTTAATTCTATGTTCTTTTAAAAAATCCATTACTGAATCATGTGTGAATAATACTGTAGTATTAATTTTTAGGAACTCAATTTTCCTAGATTCACGCCAATTATTAATGGTTTTAGTTGACACTCGTAAGAACTGAGCCAGTTCTTTAGTAGTATAGATTTTTGAAAGCTTGGGACTTTTCGCTGCTTCTATTTCTGATAGAATTTGTCCAAGTTTCTTCTCTACCTCAGTTAAATCATCTTTAGTTATTACTGAAATCATAATTTTTAGTTTTTTCGAATCGAATGGCCTTTCAATTCTTTGTTTACAATTGCTGCGCAACTATGATGTAAAAGTGAGGAGGAAGAATTAGTCCAAAATGCAGTTTTTGGTCCAATTAAAATATAAATAGTCCAAGGATAGGATTTATTTAGTCCAAGACAAAAAACAGGTAGACTAACTGTTTAAATTATTGTCTACCTGCTTTATTTAGGAATTGAATATGTCTTTTAACGCTTTGTCCTGGCTCTCAATATCAAGTGAAGAAAGATAGGATTCTGTTATTTTTATCGAATGGTGCCCTAGCATTTTTGAAATATCGTAGATGCTAACATTCTTCTTTCTGGCAAAATCACTAAATGAATGACGTGCAATATGAGTAGTTAGTGTCTTGTTTAGCCCTATATCACTCGATATTTTCTTCAAATACTTGTTGATTAGAGCTGTTTTGGATGAAATCTGATTGAATATTAGTTGTTTAGTTAGTGCTCCTTCATTTTTTATAAATGGGAAAATATAGTCTTCAGTGGTAATTTCATCATTTTTGTAATCTTCTAGTATATTCAAAGCTGCAGGTAGTAATATTATAGATTTGAACTTATCCGTTTTACGCATTGTATATTCAAGTCTTCCATCCGGACTAATATTTTTCCATTTTAATGTAAGACAATCACTTACCCTTATCCCTGCACAGTAAAAACTAAAAAGCCAGAAGTTTTTAACATGAAATTCTAGTGAATTAGATTCGACCTCCATTTCTTCAATTTTTTTGACTTCCTCAATGGTAAGTTTTGCTTTTTGTATGTTGGTATTGTACGAAAGCTTAAAGGCAAAAAAAGGATTGTCTTCTAGCGTCACTAGCTGTTCTTTGATTGCATTGTGATAAATGGCTTTTAACGTCTTTAGGTTATTATAGATCGTGTTTATTGAATTGTTTTTTGAATGTAAGTGTGATTCGTATTTCTCAAGAAATTGCACATTCAAGTCTTTAAACTTCAGGTCTTTATTACCTAAGTACTCACTGAGTTTAGTAATTACACTTTTATAGTTTTTATGTGTCCCAATTGAGCCTTTGGCTAAAAATCTGTCACGCACCTCTTCAGCATAACTTAAAAAGCTTAGTTTTCTATTTACATTCTTTTCTGGATATAAGGTTTCTTTTATCTTTTCTATACTTACATCCTTTTCAACAACATTTACGTAGGTTTTTGCAGTTTCGGCACTGTTTAATCCATTAGCTATAGCCTGATTTATTGCAGTTGCATTGGACAAAACAATTGCCTTTTTGTAAATTTCTCTTAACGCTATTATTTTCTCGCTATTTAGTTGCCCTTCTTGCCTTTTTGATATCTGAGGTTTCTTTTCAAACACTCTGCTATTTTCAGAATCCCATGCTTCAATTGGCGCGGAGTAGCCAATACTTTTGTAGATCGACTTTCTATCGTGTGTAATCCTTATTAGAATAGGGTGTGTATTGTCCTTCAACTTCTTAGAAGTGAATAGAACTGCTTTAATTTTTATGCTGCTCATAGAAATGTGGTTTAAACATGGTTTAAACAATTAGTTATTTCAAAAGTATTCTTAATTCCGCTTAAAATGGCTGAAAGCCTTTATAGTAAAGCATCCTAGAGGAAAGTGAAGGAAAATAAAGGAATGCTTAGGAAGGTATTATTAATCCAATCCGGATCACAAATAAAGTAAAACCCGCTGTCAAGGCGGGTTTTGTTTTTGGTTAAAATTTCTTGTTATTACAAACTGCTGATTTTCAATTATTGAATGGTTCGAGTCCGATAAGGTTTTTTTATGAAGTTGCATAATGGGCTAAATGATGCAGGCTGAGTTTTGTGAAGATTTTCTATTCCTGTTCAATCTCAAGGTATATAGTAATTAAAGTCTGATTTAATGATTCCATCAATAATTGTTTGTTGTAATCTTCTAAAAAATCAATATGCTCAATAATATTGTCTTGGTTAATATTTACTCCTAAGCTCCTTAATTCATCTGCTTCCTTTCGAGGAATTTGATATCCTTTATTTACTCTATGATGTGCTGTGCCATCCATGTTGATAGCATAAATTTCTTCATTTCCTTTTGAGGGAATGACATGGTAATGAGCTTTCACAGGAGGATTTGTCTCTTCTGGGTGATAATAATATCTATTTGTTGATTTTTTAAAATTCTTAATCGCATTATGTTCTAACAGCGATTCTCCAAAGTCAAATGTTATTTCAATTAAGTAAGTTTCAAGAGCGTCAAGTCCTACAGGTCTAAGTCCAGCCAATTCTTGAAACCTTTTTACATAAGGTCTGAAATTTTTGTCCGCAATACTTTCTATAAATTGTTGATAATTGTTTATTCGTGCCATGCAGAAGTATATTATATACGTGATAAAATAAAATTACGTACATAATCTGCAATTGCTTCAGTTCTTTGCTCTAGATATAATTTAGCGTCTTTAGATTCATATCTGTGCCAGATAGAATCAGGGTTATTGTTGTCCAATAGAAATTCTTTTATATGATACTTTTTTTGCCTCAGAAAATGTATTGTTCGCTCATACTCGGCGCCATCCTTTTGCTCAGCCATAAATAAAAAATCAGGATGCCACTCTAATTCATCAAATGTATCTTTCAAAGACTTTTGTCTTTCGCTTCTTGATGATGGTAAAAAATAAGATACAATTTTGACTCCATAATAATTGTCTTTGAAAGGAGTTATTCCGTACCTCCAACCTTGCTTAAATGTTGATACTGATTTATAATCATATGTATTGCAAAAATCTCTCAATGTGGTTGTCTTTCCTGAATTTTGTTTTCCAACGATAATAATAGCAAGGTGCTTAAACATATCAGTTATTTCAGTTTTTAATTTGAGGTTTATGAAAAATAAGCAAATAGTCTTATATCTTCCACGGTTTGGTTCGAAAAAAGTCCAAAGAGGTTCACATAATGAAAAGCCGCTCATTTGAGCGGCTTTGTTTTTTAAGGGTTAATTTTATTCATCCAATCAATTGATTACGTAAATTGTGAATTTGTTTTGCATTAAATGACCTATAACTAAATACGTCAAAATAAATATTTAACTATGAAACCTCTTTGGTATACTCTATGTATTGTAATGGCATTACTAACAAACAATTATGTAAATGCCCAAATGAAATGGAATGCACTTGGTGGTGTTGGTTTTTCTTCTGGCATATGCAATTATACTTCCCTAGCCTTAGACACAAATGGCGTGCCCTATATAGCTTTTCTTGATGGTACAATGGGCGGTAAAGCCAGTGTCATGAAATTTAACGGTACTAATTGGACTTTGGTTGGCAATGCGGGATTCTCAGGGTTTATCATGAATAATACATCATTAGCTTTTGACAAAAATAATACCCCATACGTAGCTTATCAGGATCGGAGTAATTCTGCAAAAGCTGCTGTTATGAAATTTAATGGTTCAGCTTGGGTAGCGGTAGGTAACATTGGTTTTTCTGCTGGACAGGCAATGTATATTAGTATTGCATTTAATGATAACAACGTACCGTATGTTTCTTATCAAGATATGTCTAATGGGCAAAAAGTAACTGTTATGAAATATAACGGAACTAATTGGATTACAGAAGGTAATGTTGGTTTTTCTGCTGGGCAGTCTGCTTACATATCTTTAGCATTCGACAATAATACACCTTATGTAGCATACAAAGATGCTGGTAATAATTTTAAGGCGAGTGTTATGAAATATAATGGTAGCAATTGGGTCAATGTAGGCATAGCAGGTTTTTCAACTGGTCAGGCAGATTATACCAACTTAGCAATTTATAATGGAACGCCGTATGTGCTTTTTTCTGATGTGCCAAACAGCCAAACGGCTTGTGTGATGAAATACGATGGGACTAATTGGAACACTGTTGGTAGTGCAGGTTTTTCAGGTGGGTATGCCGGCGAAAATGACATTGTATTTGATAAAACAGGGACACCATATATAGTTTACAAAGATGGTACACAGGCGGCAAGAACAACAGTTAGGAAATTCGATGGTACAAATTGGACATTAGTTGGTAATGCCGGATTCTCAGATGGCGATTTGTATTATCCATCTTTAGCTGTTGATAAAAATGGTATGCCCTATGTTGGTTATATGGATTGGTTCAATGGACAAAAAGCTACAGTAATGGGTTTTGGGTGCCCACAACAAGTAAATACAGTGAATATATGTGCCGCTACTACTGATTCCGCAACTGGTAAGAATATTATTATGTGGGATAGGTGGGCGTACCCTCATACGGATTCATACAGGATTTATCGGGAAAATGGGAGCTATACATTGCTTGGCACAGTCGGTAGTACTGTTCAAAGTTTTATTGATGCTACCTCAAATCCAACAGCACAGAGTTATAAATATAAATTGACTGTGTTGGATAGTTGCAGTAGGGAGACTTTACTTGATTCTTCTGTAATGCATAAAACAATCAGGTTATCATTGAAAAATCTCATAGGAGGTGCTGCATCTATTATTTGGAATAAGTACGAAGGGGTGTCAAACCTGGTATATACTGTAAAAAGAAGCACCAATGGAGGCCCATTCATCAATCTTGCAAGCTTTAAAATAGTTGGTATAGATACTACATACATTGATAATACTATATCTATAGGTAATAACAAATACAGAATTGATGCTGCATTGTCTTCTTTGTGCAATACAGGTAGTATCTCTTATAATAATATTACTTCAAATATTTTGAATGTTGCATATACAAAAGTTGATGATTTAGTTGAAGGTAGTAATATTATACTCACACCTAACCCTGCCGGAAATAATATCAAGGTTACGGCAAAAGAAAATATTTTCAGTATAGATATTTTGAACATGCTTGGACGACAAATCATTTCAGAGAAATATTATAGTATAAAAGAAGCAACATTGAATTTAGATTCATTATCGCCTGGCGTATATCTATTGAAAGTGAATGGCTTATATTTTACTCGATTTATAAAAAAATAAAACACTCCTTCTCGCCTGATATATGTATTGATTTATGTGACAAGTTTATTTAGATTGTAGTATGTGGACCAAAGAGTAATCGACAGCAAATCTCTGTTTGCAGAAATGCTATTGTGCGGCTCTCGAACTTATGTACGAGGTTCATAATCCACCATCCACTCAATACCATATTTGTCTCTGAACATACCAAAGTATGTACCCCAAAAACTGTCTTCCATTGGCATTTCTATTGTTCCGCCGGCAGACAGACCATTAAATATCCTATCTGCTTCTTCCCGGCTCTCTGTGCTGATAGAAATTTTACTTCTGTTCTCCTCCTCGTTTACTGTTCCTAAGAAACTCGGTACATCATTACCCATCAGCACATTGCTTTTGCCTATAGGCAATGCTATGTGCATTATTTTATTTGCATCTTCTTCAGCAATGGTAAAGCCAGGGCTTGGAATGTCTTTAAAGCGAATGATTTTTCTGAACTCCCCGCCAAATACTGATTTGTAAAACGTAAATGCTTCCTCTGCATTGCCGTTGAAGTTGATATGTGGATTGATGACTGCCATTGGCTTTGTTTTAGTGTTCATCCAAATGTACCATTTCATCGCAACTTAGATAGGGTATAAGTGCGTCAAAAAAGAGGGGTTATACGCCAACGTTAGGTAGATTTTTACGACATCCAGGTATTTGGGATTGCTGCAAAACAGGTTTATTGCAGACGTTTATTTGCATAAAAATTGTATATTTGTACTAATAAAACTATAAATCCATGTGTATATTTCAAATCCGTAACCATTATTGCTGTTTCAGAAAAACGTAACCATTTGTAACCGTTTAGTTAATAATTTTTGTTGAAAATCAATGATTTGTGTTTTCCTAACGGTTTCATTTGTTGCCGTTTTGTAACAAATTATCTACCTAAAATTCAATTTTGTAACTAAGGTTTGGTATCAATATCGATTCCAGGTCTTTTTCTGCGGTATTGGTTTGCAGGTTGTATTTATAACCTCTGAAATCGGCTTGTCTTGTTATGTTCAGTAGTTTAAGAGATATCTCGCTGGTGCGGTTTTTCTTATTCATTTTGTAGCTGGCAGTAAAGTGGGCATTCAGGGAAGGTGTAGTCTGCAAGCTGTATGCAAGGCTTTCATCATAAACAATGCTTTGTGCCGCCTCAGACGCTGCTGTGTTGACAGGAGAGTACCTGTTGCCACCTTGATAACAAACACGTGTATTAAGGCTCAGTATGTTTTGCTTACGCTTGCCCATGTACCATTCCTTACCAATCAGGAAGTTGAAAACAAAGTTCCTGTTAAATCTGGTACTTCTCCATACATTGTCACCACCTTTATATGCAGCGTTGAATAGAGATGCCGTAAACAGGTAGTAGTAGCCTTTGGATATGTACTTCTCAAGCGTCAGGTCTATCCCGTAGTTGCTGCCAGTGCCGGTGTTTTGTAGCTTCTCTGCAAAGAACCAGTCGTTCCGCAGGTTTAAGAATGAAAATGAACTATCTGCAATTACGGGCACGTTATAAAGGTATTGATAGTATGGCTCTGCTTTGAAATGCAATACATCACTGATACTAAGGTTGTAGCTGGCTACTATATGATGAGCTTTAGTAAAATCAAGGTCTTTATTCACCTGTTGAGCACCCGTGGTCAGCGAATTGTTGAAGTAGTAGTTAAGCTTTTCCAGCCTGCTGTGTAGCCCGTATGCCAATGCAATGGATTGTTTAGTATTAAGTTGTTGGCTGATGCCTATTCTCGGCTCTACGGTGTAATGGTTGTTGAGTGTGAATAGCTGTCCATTAATGCCTATTGTTAAATGCAGCTTGTCTGTTATGCCGATGGCTGAACTACTATAGGCTGATAACAAAGAGCTGAAACCTTGTGCATCCACGATGTTTCTCTCGGGTTGTTGCGTATTGTCTGCCTTGTTTAGTTGAATATCGTATTGCATCCCTGTTATCAGTATGCCTGTTCTGTTGGTATGTCTGGCACTGAATTTTTTATTGACAGTAGATGACAGTATGTAGTTATAATTGGTATTCACGATACTGCTCTTTGGTACAAGTGAAAGCTGGTTGTTTAGTTTTTGTGTTGTCCAGTCCGTCCCGTTTACAGTTGTCGCAATGGTAGTCTTAATGTAGGTACTATTTTTAAAGAAGTATTTATGGCTGATGCCCGCAGCACCCATGTATTGCTTTATATCGTCTTGCTCGCTATCGTTATAGTACTTCCATTCGGTGCTGTCGGTTTTGGCTTTTGCGCCGGCTCTGTCGCGTAGGCCAATGCCCCATAATGAAAACGTACCTGCTTTTTTTGTAGGGAAGTTCAGCTTGAAAGATAGGTCCTGATATTTCAAACCGTTAGCATTGTCTGGTAGCGCAGGGCCTAGTAGTGCAAGGGTAGAGTAGCGGTAGTTGAACAAGTAAGAAGATTTACCTCCTTTCCTGAAAGGCCCTTCGGAAGAAGCATCAATACCTACAAGACCTATCTGAAATGTATGCTCCCGTTTACGATTATTGCCTGTTCGTATTGCAATGTCAAAAACACCCGAAAGTGCATTGTTATATTCAGCAGGAAATGCGCCTGTGAAGAAGTCTGAATTTGCCAGCATCTGACTGCTTAGAGCAGTCAAGGTGCCACCACCAATCGAATTCAGGTCGCTGAAATGGCTCGGACTAGGTATTTCAACGCCTTCCATTTTCCATTGCAAAAACTTAGGTGCATTACCACGAACAATGATGCCATTCTCTCCTGTATTGCTCGCCACACCTGCAAAAGACGAAGCAAGACGGGCGGGGTCGTCAAAACCACCTGCATAGCGCTTAGCTTCTTCCACACTCAGCATTCTGGCACTGGCTGTAGCCATATTGTTTAGCGGAAGTTCTTTGTTGACATGAGGTTTCAAAACTACTTCTGTCAACTCGTTTATTTTTTGCTTCATGCTAATGAAGAGATAGGTTTCTTTTGCGGCTGCTACCACTATCTCTTTTTGAATGGCAGACTCATATCCCTGACAACGAGCTTCAACATTATAGCGTCCTACTGGTATGTTATTGATAATGAAAGCTCCGTTGCTATCAGCAGTTGTTGTGGTAGATGTTGTGCCATTTACATGAATGGTAACATACGGCACAGGGCTGTTGGAAGCATTATCTGAAATAATGCCTCTGATAGTTTGTGCCTGTATTGTAGTGTTTAAACAAAGTAAGATGAACAATAAAACTGCCCTGTGTATCATGAAATCAAGCTTTTTTTCGGGTGCAAAGCTCCCTCTATGCCTGATTTTGTTCAATACTGATTTATCAGTATGCCTATGTAAGAAGCCCGTATCTGGTAGCAAACATCACAGCTTCGAATGAATTATTGGCACCCAATTTTTCCAGAAAACGCTGCCTGTGTGTGTTCACTGTATGCACGCTGATAGATAGTTTGTCAGAAATCTCCTTACTGAGAAGCCCGTCTTTTACCAGTTGCAGAATTTCAAGTTCTCGCTTTGTCAGTTCAAACTCCTGCTTTTGGGTTTCTTTGAGTGGAATGACTTTCCCTGTTCTGAAATTTAATAACTGGCTTCTGATACCCTCATATTCTTCCTGATTGGGTGACACATCGACAAAGCTAACAAGTAACCACACCTGTCCTATATCGTCCAGCTCCAATACCTGATGCTGTTCTATAAGGCGCACATACTTGTTTTGTGCGTTCAGCATCCGGTATTCGTTAATTACTTTATAGTTTACTTTTTCATCGCTCGAAAAATTGTTGAATAACTTCAGCACTGTAACACCGTTCAGGCTTAGTTGCAGTTTATCGTCTGTGTGTATTTTGCTTTCGAAGAAAAGTTGTCCTGTTGTTTCGTAGTCAGCAGGTTCGTAGCCGAGTAGTTTTCCGTAGTTTGAGGAGTAGAATATTATTTGTCTTTTAGCAAGGTCGAAAATACTGGCACCCGAATTATTGATGTTGCAAAGTGTTTGTAATGCCGCAGCATGTTTTTCTATAATGCTGTAATCCAGTTTCTGTTCGTTGTAGCTATACTGTAACAGATGTCTGAAGAATATTTCCTGAACACTGCTTTGTGCTTCCATATTATATGTTCTAAAAGACAGTTGAAGTTACTGCATTCTATCAGTTTTGTTAATTGACAAAAAAATATTTTTCAAAACAGGTCGATAAAATGAAAAATAGAATACATTTGCGCGTTCTAATTTTTATACACTTCTTTTAGATTAACGTCAAGAAATGAAAAAAACCTTTTTGAAATCGCTTATAATCGAGGCTGCGCAAGGCGTTTGCTTCGGGCGTGGGTTTTTTGCTGAACCTGTAACGGGGTCAGTTTTTTCTAACCGCACTACCTGTCTTTGGTTGCGACGTTGATACACTGCTATTCCAATAGTTATTAACTGTTGATGAAGCCTGTAACGGGCTTTCGAAAGCGATGCCTTCGTGTGTTCATCACGAAAGGGTCGGTGTATTTATTCCATTTATAATTTACTGACATAATGAACCAAACCTTTATGGTATTGGTGGCCGGCGGTCATCATACCTGCTATGCGCATGCCATTTGCGAAGAGATGGCCGCGTCTGCTAAAGCTCGTGGTACAGGTATTGCCAAGCGTAGCACAGAATACGTAGAGCAGAAGATGTTTGAAGGGAAAGCTGTAATTGCGCTTACCACAGAAGGTGAGTGGGCAGGCTTTTGTTATATAGAAAGCTGGAGCCACGGACAGTATGTGGCCAATTCGGGTCTGATAGTAGCGCCTCAATTCAGAAAGAGTGGCCTTGCCAAACAGATTAAGCAACACATATTTGAGCTAAGCAGGAAGCTTTATCCGGATGCTAAGATATTCGGCCTAACTACAGGGCTTGCGGTAATGAAAATCAACAGTGATCTGGGTTACGAGCCTGTTACCTACTCAGAGCTAACACAGGATGATGCTTTTTGGGCAGGTTGTAAAAGCTGTGTGAACTATGATATACTGATGAGTAAAGACAGGAAGAACTGCCTATGTACAGCAATGCTCTATGACCCCAAGGACCACTATACGCCTGAAGAAACAGCTACAAATTTTAAAAAGAAAGCCAAGGTGTACGAGCGCTTGCTCAATATCAAGAAGAGTGGATTCTCAAAATTGTTCATCAAAAAAGCACGTGTGCTTAAATCATTAATCTGGTAAAAAATATTAGTTATGAAACAAAAAGTTGTATTGGCTTACAGTGGTGGTTTAGATACTACGTACTGTGCAATATATCTGAAAAATGAATTGAATCTGGATGTACATGCTGTAATAGTGCAGACAGGTGGTTTCAGCGACGAAGAGTTGAAACTGGTTGAAAAACGGGCTGTCTCGTTAGGTGTATCATCATTCAAGGTAATTGACGTTACACAGAAATACTACGATAGCTGTATAAAGTATCTGGTGTATGGCAATGTATTGAAGAATGCTGTTTACCCATTGAGTGTGAGTGCCGAGCGTATGCTGCAGGCCATTGCAGTTGCAGATTATGTAAAAGAAGTAGGTGCTGATTTTGTAGCACATGGCAGTACGGGTGCAGGCAATGATCAGGTAAGGTTTGATATGGTTTTTCAGAGTGCAATACCACATGTGAATATACTGACGCCGATACGTGATAAGCGTTTGAGCCGTGAAGAAGAGATTGAGTATCTGAAAGCAAACAATGTTGAAATGAACTTTGAAAAAGCTCAATACAGCATTAATAAAGGTTTGTGGGGGACATCTGTAGGTGGCAAAGAAACACTTACAAGCAATGGGTATTTGCCGGAGTCTGCTTGGCCTACGCAAATAACTTCAAGTGAACCGCTTGATATTGTACTTCATTTCAAGAACGGTGAGCTTGTAGGGTTGAATGATAATGCGGACATGAATCCTGTGGTCGCCATTCAACAATTGCAATCAATAGCACAATCATTTGGCATTGGCAGAGATGTGCATGTGGGTGATACTATAATAGGTATTAAAGGCAGGGTAGGCTTTGAAGCAGCTGCGCCTGTTATTATCATCAAAGCGCACCATCTGTTAGAAAAGCATACGCTAACAAAATGGCAGATGTACTGGAAGGATCAATTGAGTACATGGTATGGCAATTCGCTGCATGAAGGTATGATGCTTGACCCGACAATGAGAAACGTTGAAGCCTTTTTGCAAGACACGCAACAACAGGTAACAGGTAAGGTATACGTGACGCTTTACCCATACAGATTTATTGTGACCGGTATAGATAGCGAGCACGATTTGATGAACAGCAAATTTGGCTCTTACGGAGAGATGAATAATACCTGGAATGGTGACGATGTAAAAGGCTTTGCCAAAATATTCGGCAATCAGGTGGCTATTTATCACACAGTGAACAACGATACAAAAGCATAGAGATGGAATCTAAGATAATAAAAGCCGGTATTGTAGGTGGTGCGGGGTATACAGGTGGCGAAATGATAAGGCTGTTGCTGAATCACCCCAATGTTGATTTGGCTTTTGTGCATAGCAGAAGTAATGCCAGACAATCTATTGTAAGCGTGCATAAAGATTTGATTGGTGAAACAAGTTTATTGTTTACTGATACTATAGAAGATGGGGTTAACGTATTGATGTTGTGTGTAGGACATGGTGAGGCTGCAGTTTTTTTGAGAGAGCATAAGATTGATGAGCATACTGTTATTATAGACTTGTCACAGGATTTCAGGTTGAAGTCAGCCGATATGTGTGGCCGTAATTTTGTTTATGGTTTACCTGAAGCAAATACAACTATTATCTCATCTGCTAAGTCAATTGCTAACCCTGGTTGTTTTGCTACGGCAATACAATTGGCATTATTGCCTTTGGCTTCAGCAAACAAGTTGACGGATGTTCATATAACAGGTATTACTGGTTCTACCGGTGCAGGGCAGAAATTGCAACAGAGTTCGCACTTCTCTTGGAGGGAGAATAATATACAAGCGTATAAAACACTTTGCCATCAACATGAAGCTGAAGTTTTGCAAACATTGTCAGACTTGCAGGTAGGCTTTAGTGAATTGAGTTTTGTGCCTTGGCGTGGAGATTTTACAAGAGGTATCTATCTGACTGCTTATTGCAAAACAGAATTGAGTGAGGATGAACTGAAGCAACTATACAAGTCTTATTATCAGCAAGCTGCATTTACACATGTGTCAGATACTATGATAGACCTAAAACAAGTTGTGAATACAAACAAGTGTGTGCTGTATGTAGAGAGGGTAGCAGGTAAGGCTGTTGTGCATGCTGCGATAGATAATTTACTGAAAGGGGCGTCAGGACAGGCTGTGCAAAACATGAATTTAATTTTTGGTTTTAACGAAGATGCGGGCTTGAAATTGAAGCCGGCATCGTTTTAAAAATTACATGACATGAAACTATTCGACGTATATCCGCTGAATGATATAACCATTGTAAAAGGGCAAGGGTCTTATGTGTGGGACGATAAAGGAGAGAAGTATTTGGATTTTTACGGTGGCCATGCTGTAATATCTATTGGCCATACACATCCGCATTATGTTAAAAGGATAGAAGAGCAATTGCACAACATAGGGTTCTACTCAAACTCTATTCAAATACCATTGCAAAAACAGTTAGCTGAAAAACTGGGAGAGGTATCGGGTAAGAAAGACTACCAGTTGTTTCTGTGTAATTCAGGAGCAGAGGCAAATGAAAATGCAATGAAGCTTGCATCTTTTCATACAGGAAGGAAAAAGATTATCGCTTTTGAAAAAGCATTTCATGGGCGTACTTCATTGGCTGTTGCTGCTACAGATAACAAAGGGATTGTTGCGCCTGTAAATGAAACGGAGAATATCGTGTTCTTGCCGTTCAATGATATTGATGCTTTAGATGCCTACTTCTTTGAGAACGGGAATGATATAGCCGGTGTAATTGTGGAAGGCATTCAGGGTGTTGGTGGTATTAACGTAGCTTCTGTAGAATTTCTGCAAGCTATAAGAGCGCTATGTGATAAGTATGGTGCTGTTTATATAGCAGATAGTGTACAGTGCGGTTATGGACGTAGTGGTAAATTCTTCTCTCACGACTATGCCGGTGTTAACGCAGACATCTATAGCATGGCAAAGGGTATGGGTAATGGTTTTCCGATAGGTGGAATAGCTATTGCACCGCACATACACCCTAAGCATGGCATGCTTGGTACAACATTCGGGGGTAATCACTTGGCTTGTGCTGCTGCATTGGCAGTGCTTGAGATTGTAGAGAAGGACGAGCTGTTAGATAATGTATTGACTGTTGGTGAATATCTGAAACAGGAACTTGCATCTATTCCAGAATTGAAAAATGTAAGGGGTAGAGGTTTGATGATTGGTTTTGATGTAGACAGAGAATTGGCTACACTTAAAAAGCAATTGCTGAACAAATACAAAGTATTTACCGGTGAGGCAAAGCCTAATGTAATTAGGCTATTACCGGCATTGAATGTTTCTAAAGAAGAGGTAGATGTTTTAATGGCAGCAATAAAATCTGAAGTAATGGCACTCAAAAGCAATCCTATAGTAGTATGAAAAACTTTATCTCTGTAAATGATGTAACAGATATCAGTGCTTTGGTTGAAAAAGCATTGATGTACAAGGTTAATCCAATATCTGGTAGTACACTGGGTAGTGGTAAGCGAATTGGATTGCTCTTTCTCAATCCAAGCATGCGTACGCGTATCAGTACACAAATTGCCGCTAAGAATCTGGGTATGGATACTATTGTATTCAACCTTGATAAAGAAGGTTGGAAGATTGAGTTGGATGATGAGGCAATAATGAATGGTACAACTGTAGAGCATATTAAAGATGCCGCCCCTATACTTGGTGCTTACTTTGATGTGCTTTGTGTACGAACATTTCCTGCATTGGTATCTAAAGAGGATGATTATAGTGAAGCGTTTATTTCTCAACTGCTGAAGTATGCTGGTGTTCCTGTTATAAGCCTTGAGAGTGCAACATTGCATCCTTTGCAAAGCCTGGCAGATATTATTACAATCACTGAGCAGCACAAAGAAGCAAGAAAGCCAAAGGTCGTATTGACTTGGGCCCCGCATATCAAGCCTATACCTCATTGTGTGGGAAACTCTTTCGCGCAGTGGGTAAATAGATGGGGCCAGGCTGATTTTGTTATTACACATCCTGAAGGCTATGAACTGGACGAAGTTTATACCAACGGTGCAACGATAACAACCAATCAATCAGAAGCATTACAAGGTGCAGATTTCGTTTACGTGAAAAACTGGAGTAGTGTAAGGGATTATGGAAAGGTATTAACAGAAGATAGCAGTTGGATGTTGACGCCTGCGCATTTAGGATGTACAAACAATGCGAAAGTCATGCATTGCCTGCCTGTCAGGAGGAATGTTGAGCTGAGTGGTGCGGTTTTGGATAGTGCTTCGTCTATTGTTACACATCAGGCTAAAAACAGAGTGTGGGCAGCACAGGCGGTTTTGTCTGAAATACTAAAACACAATTGATGCCATGCTGAACGTAATTAAAATTGGGGGCAATATACTTGATGACGAAAAAGTATTATTCAAGTTTCTTGAAGCTATTTCAAAGCTAGAAGGAGAAAAGATATTGGTGCATGGTGGCGGTAAAATAGCAACTGAAATAGGACATAAGCTCGGGATAGAACCAAACTATGTAAATGGACGTAGAGTTACAGATGCAGATACATTGAAGCTTGTGACAATGGTGTATGCAGGTTTGATAAACAAGAATATTGTTGCTCAGTTACAGTCGTTCAACTGCAATGCAATTGGTTTGACGGGTGCTGATGGGAATGCCATTATTGCAAAGAAACGCCCTGTAGCGGATGTTGACTATGGTTTTGTTGGTGATGTAGTAGCGGTTAACGGACTGTTGTTGAAGCAACTGCTATATGCAGGAATAACACCTGTTTTGGTTCCAATAACTCATGATGCGAAAGGAGGATTGTTGAATACGAATGCAGATACAATTGCACAGGAAGTAGCCAAAGCTATGTCGCAGTACATGGAAGTGTCGCTAGTATATGGTTTTGAAAAAGACGGGGTATTGAAAGACGCAAATGATGATTCTTCTGTAATACCTGTAATTGAAGTAAACGATTTTGATCAGCTTGTTGCAGACGGCGTGATATCTGGTGGTATGATACCTAAGTTGCAGAATGCATGCAGTGCAATACGTGCGGGTGTTAAGCACGTAATAATAGGTAATGCCTTACAGTTGAATAATATCATTAATGGTGAAAAAGGTACTATTATAAAATGAATAATATAGACATTGATAGCCTGTATGCAGAAGCTATAGGTCTACTGAAACAGTTGATAGCTACTCCATCTTTTAGTAAAGAAGAGCAGGGTAGTGCAGGTGTAATTCAACACTTCTTACAGTCGCACAACATAAAGGCTGAAAGATTGATGAATAATGTCTGGTGCAAGAATTTGTACTACGATGCTGCAAAGCCGACAATACTGCTGAATTCGCATCATGATACTGTCAAACCCAATCCTGCATATACCAATGATCCGTTTTGTCCGAAAGAAATGGACAATAAATTATACGGACTAGGTAGTAATGATGCCGGTGGTTGTCTTGTCTCATTGTTGTCTGCATTTATACATTTCTATAGCAAGCAAGACCTGAAGTATAACTTCATTTTCGCAGCTACTGCTGAAGAAGAAATATCTGGTGCTAATGGTCTATCTGCGTTATTGCCTCATCTCGGTAAGATTGATTGTGCCATAGTTGGAGAGCCTACTTTGTTGGATATGGCAATTGCTGAGAAGGGTTTAGTAGTATTAGATTGTGAAACCAAAGGCGTTGCAGGACACGCTGCAAGAAATGAGGGCGAGAATGCCATCTACAATGCATTGAAGGATATAGAGTGGTTTGCAAACTATCAGTTTGAAATAGTATCAGATTTGTTAGGCCCGGTAAAAATGTCTCTCACAATGATAACTGCAGGTTCTCAACACAATGTCGTGCCTGCCAGTTGTAAGTATACGGTGGATGTAAGGGTTAATGAATGCTACACGAATGAAGAGATAGTAGAAGAAGTGCGGAGGCATGTTGCTTGTAATGTCGAACCCCGAAGTTTGAGGCTGCGTTCTACATCTATTGATATTGAACATCCGTTAGTACAGTCAGGTATTAAACTAGGTAAAAGGCCTTTTGGTTCATCAACCTTGTCTGACAAGGTATTCATGACCTTCCCTGCATTGAAAATGGGTCCCGGCGATTCGGCAAGAAGCCATACCGCAGATGAGTTTATTTGCCTGCATGAAGTAAAAACAGGGATTGAAACCTATATACAATTACTAAATCAACTATTATGAAAATCTGGAAGAAAGACGAAACAGATACATCTGCATTGGTAGAACAGTTTACTGTTGGCAGAGATAGAGAGTTTGATTTGTTGTTGGCAAAGTACGATGTGCTTGGATCGCTGGCACATACGGAAATGCTGAGCAGTGTTGGTTTATTGTCGAGAGAAGATTTTGGTAAGATACAGGCAGCACTAAAGCAGATACTCGACGAAATAGCAAGCGGTAATTTTTCTATTGTTGATGAATGTGAAGATATCCATTCGCAAATTGAATGGATGCTTACACAACGTATCGGTGATGCAGGAAAGAAAATTCATAGTGGCCGTAGCAGGAATGATCAGGTTGCAGTAGACATTAAGCTGTTTCTTAAAGATGCAGTGCAAGAGATTAAAGGAAAGACTAATCAATTGTTTGCGCTTTTGCAATCGCTTAGCGAACAGTATAAGAAAGTGCTGATGCCTGGTTATACCCATCTTCAGGTGGCTATGCCATCGTCATTCGGATTGTGGTTGGGGGCTTACGCAGAGGCACTGGTAGATGATGTAGATATGCTTGCTGTTGCTTACAGAATGACTGATAAGAATCCTTTGGGTAGTGGTGCAGGTTATGGCTCATCATTTCCGCTAAACAGGCAACTGACTACGGAGCTGTTGGGCTTTGATGATATGCACTATAACAGTGTGTATGCGCAAATGAGCAGAGGGAAAACGGAGAAAACTGTAGCTATAGCCATTGCCGGTATTGCATCTACTATAGCTAAGCTAAGTATGGATATGTGTCTGTACAATAGTCAGAATTTTATGTTCCTCACTTTTCCTTCAAGCCTTACGACGGGTAGCAGCATTATGCCGCACAAAAAGAACCCTGATGTTTTAGAACTTGTAAGAGGTAAATGCAATCGATTGCAGTCGTTGCCCAATGAGCTGGTCTTACTGATGAGCAATTTACCTTCCGGCTATCATAGGGAAATGCAATTGACTAAAGAGATTTTGTTCCCTGCTATTGACACTATAAAGACATGCATCGATATGGTAATGCTGATGCTTGATAATATGATTGTCAATGAATTCATTCTGGATGCACCGATTTACAAAAATCTGTTTACGGTTGAAAGGCTTAATGAATTGGTAAATGCAGGTATGCCTTTCAGAGATGCATATGTGCTGGTTGGAAATGAGGTTAATACGGGGAACTTCAGTTATGAAACATCACAACTTAACCACACACACGAGGGTAGTATCGGAAATCTATGCAATGATAAGATTGCAGAAAGAATGGATAGAGTACTTGAACAATTTTCCTGACAAATTATAAAGGGCTTTCTACTGAAAGCCCTTTATATTATAAACTTGTTAGGAATTGCATTGTATCAACCCCATCGGCATAGTCTGCCAGATTGGGCTTTTGAGAATTGCCGAACGGTACATTATTATGTCCTACAATACACTGAATGTCTTCAGATAAATTCAGTTCATTTTGTATGGCATCAATACTGTCATAATACCTGTAGTGTAAAACACCTACTGCAGAAAACGGTACTGCATTCTCTACCATCAAAAGGCTGTCGTTGCTGTAATAGGGTACTTTGTTCAGCAGGTATATAGCCAGGTAATAGTCGAAATTGTTTTTGTATTTGTGATGGTTGATAATGTCTGCGTACTTGTTGGCTGCCTCCATTATTTTAGTCAGGTCATAGCCTTTCGGTACACATATTTGTGTCACGTTGCGGCAGCCCAAGCCATAATAACTGAATACATCGTTCATTAATTTGTCCAGTTCTTCTTCTGTTTCAGTGCCATCAAGTATAGCAACAGAAGTTCTGTTTTTACGAATGATGTTGGGGTACTTGGCAAAGTACTGCTCGAAGTAGCGGGCCGTATTATTGCTGCCTGTGGCAATATAAGCATCACAGTTTTTCAGGTTATCAGCAACAATTACCTCATTTGCTACTGCACTGTTCCATTCAGTCAGTTTGGCAATAATATGTTTCAGTAAAACTTCATCTTTGGAGGATAGTTTCAACTTTGTGATATGGCCAGACATGAAGCAGCTCAAAAAATCGTGGAAGCCAACCAAAGGAATATTGCCCGCAGTCACAATACCTACTGTTTTAGGATTGCTGACAGGGGTATACTTACTTATCCATTGTTCCAGCTTGTCTTTTTGCAGAAATTCGGCGCAGATATTGCTCACAGCCAGTTCAACATTGCCCCTTGTAAACCATGCATTCATAGATACAGCCCTATCTTTGGTAATATCCCATTCCTCACTATCAGATAGCATATATTCGCCCAACTGAACTAATAAAGCTATTCTTTGTTCTGTATTCAGCATTTGCATTTAGATTTCTGAGTGCGAAATTGTAACTTTACGGGCAGAAAAACTAAATAATAATATCATGGCTATAAAAATAACTGACGAATGTATTAACTGTGGTGCGTGCGAACCTGAGTGTCCTAATAATGCGATATATGAGGGTGGTGTAGAATGGGCTATAGCAGACGGTACGTCTGTAAAAGGTGCGTTTACACTGATGGATGGATCTACTACAGATGCATCGGCAAAACATGAACCTATAGCAGTAGATACATATTATATTACTGCTAATAAGTGTACAGAGTGTCAGGGCTTCCATGATGAGCCTCAATGCGCTGCGGTTTGCCCGGTAGATTGTTGTGTACCTGACGAAATGTATCAGGAAACGGTAGATGAACTACTGGCAAAGAAAGAAAAATTGCACCTGTAATACAGGTTTGGCATAATAGAAAAGCCTCCATCATTGATGGAGGCTTTTCTATTATAATAATTTACTTATTGTTTGTTTGGTGTCAGGTCGCTGATTTTCTTCCATCCTACACCCGGTTTAGCATAGTTATCAATTTCATTTGCTAATGTCCCCAAGTATTTAGGCCCGAAAGGGGCATTCGCAATGTTTTTTTCTTTACCGTTTATTTTGAAACCATAGTATAAACCAGGTGCGTCTGGTATGATATTATCATAAACTTCACGGCAGGTATCAACCCTGTTGTCTGCAAATTTTTTCAGGAGCTTTGTAGCTTCTTTTGTGCCAATGTTAGATTCATATACACCGGTATACTCTGTAAACTGGCGGCCAGTGTAGCGGATAAGACCATTTTTATAAATTTCAACCATATATGCAGGGCAACGGCCAAAGCATGCAGTTCTTTCCATCTTAACATAAGTTACAGATGGCGTTTTTGATGCTTTCTTAGCGCAGGCACTAAATGCTACAACTAAAATTGCGGCTATTACAGAAATGTATTTCTTCATTTTATTTATTTTACGGCGTCAAAGATAAGCGATACATTTTTAGTCGCTTTCTTAATTTTTGTGAATGCAAATTTGCTGCCATTACCATGGAAAAAGATTGGTTATATAGACTCGCTTTAACATTTATTAAGAATATAGGTCCTAAAACAGGAAGGGCATTACTGGAACAATTTGGTGATGCAAAAGCAGTATTTGATGCTCCTGTAAAGCATTTGAAGTTGATAGAAGGTATGGGCGAAATGCGTGCTAAGGCCTTTAAAGATGAGGAAGTACTACAAAAGGCTGAAGATGAATTAACATATATGGCAGAAAATGCTATTACCCCACTGTGGCTTTTTGATGATAACTATCCTGAAAGGCTGAAGGCTTGTATTGATTCTCCATTATTGATGTTTGCCAAAGGCAATCCTAATCTTAATGCACAGAAAGTTGTTGCAATAGTCGGCACACGAAAGTTGACAGAGTATGGTATAAGGCTTACAGAAGAACTTGTTGATGGTTTGAAGGATTTGGATGGTATATTGATTGCAAGTGGTCTGGCGGATGGTATAGATACTGTTGCGCATAAACAATGTGTAAAGTTAAATGTGCCAACTGTGGGCGTATTGGGGCACGGGCATGATAGTATGTACCCTGCTAATAACAGAGGATTGGCAAAGGAGATGAGTAGTAATGGAGGTACTGTATTGACAGAATATAATTCCGGGATGCCTGCTTTAAAAGATAATTTTCCGATGCGAAACAGGATAGTTGCGGGTATGAGTGATATTACTGTAGTAGTGGAGAGCGATATAAAGGGTGGTGCATTGATTACTGCAAGGCTGGCAAGTAGTTATAACAGAGAGGTAGCAGCGTTCCCCGGCAGGGTGTCAGACAAGCGCAGCAGTGGTTGCAATGAGCTGATAAGGACCAATGTGGCAGCCATGATAACCAAGCCCGATGACTTGATAGAACTGATGAATTGGGGCAAACCCAAAGCTGCAAAACCTGTGCAACGCCAGTTGTTACTTGCATTAACTACAGAAGAACAGAAACTGGTGGATTTGCTGCAAACCAAAGACAGTATGCATGCAGATGAGTTACTGCATCAGTCAGGGCTTAATAATTCAATACTAGCTGCAACTTTGCTACAATTAGAAATGCAAGGCCTTATAAAAGCCTTGCCTGGTAAGATGTACAGGATAAACTAGATAACCTCGCCTTCCAAATCGTAATCGTAAGCCTTAGTAATGCGTACATTTACAAAATCGCCTATTGGCAGGGCTTTTTTAGAGCTGATGATAACTTCGTTATCTACTTCAACACTATCAAACTCTGTACGGGCTAGGTAGCGGCCTGCTTCTTTTTTATCGATGATAACTTTGAACTCTTTGCCTACTTTTTCCTGATTTTTCTCGAAAGAAATCTCTTGCTGCACTTCCATTATTTCCTGCGCACGGGCTTCTTTTTCTTTGGCAGAGATATTGTCTTTCAAGTCGTATGCACTTGTGTTTTCTTCGTGAGAATATGTGAAGATACCGACACGGTCCAGACGAACGTCTTCCAGGAATTGCTTTAGTTGGTCTACGTCATCCCTTGTTTCTCCTGGGAAGCCGGCAATCAGCGTACTACGCAGGCAAATGCCCGGTACTTTATCGCGAATGGCAGCTACAAGGTCGTAGATTTCCTGTGTTTCCATCTGGCGCTTCATGGCTTTCAGCATATTGTTAGATATATGCTGCAGCGGCATATCCAGATAGTTACAGATATTATCGCGTTCACGCATTACATCCAGGATGTCCAGCGGAAATTTTGAAGGATACGCATAGTGCAGGCGTATCCAGTGCAAGCCTGGTACGTCTGACAGGTGTTTCAGCAAATCGCTCAACGCACGCTTTTTGTATATATCAAGTCCGTAATAAGTAAGCTCTTGTGCAATAAGCATTACTTCCTTAACGCCCATTGAAACCAATTTCTTAGCCTCGGCTACTACTTCTTCTATAGTTTTAGATACGTGTCCGCCGCGCATCAGTGGTATAGCGCAGAATGAACAAGTACGGTTGCAACCTTCAGATATTTTCAGGTATGCATAGTGTTTGGGGGTGCTCAACAGGCGTTCGCCAACCAGCTCGGTTTTATAGTCTGCATTGAATTGTTTTAGTATCAATGGCAATTCCATTGTACCAAACCATGCATCTACTTCAGGTATTTCATTCATCAGGTCGTTGCGATAGCGTTCGCTCAGGCAACCTGTTATGTATACTTTATCAAGCCTGCCGTCTTTCTTCAGTTCTACCTGCTCAAGTATGGTATTAACGCTTTCTTCTTTAGCCTTATCTATAAAGCCACAGGTATTTACTATCACGATATTGTGGTCCAACTTGTTGCTCTCATGGGCAACCTTAATGCCATTAGCATTCAGCTGGCCACTCAATACTTCACTATCCACCATATTCTTAGAGCATCCAAGTGTTATGATGTTTACCTTATCCTGATGTAGCTTTTTCGTTTTCACTATATACGTTTTTACCTGTCAGTTCTATTTTTTACGGAAGTAGATGCGAATAGGTACACCACTGAAATTGTAGTGACTGCGCAGCTTGTTTTCAAGGAAGTTTCTGTATGAGTCCTTGATTGAATCAGGGTTGTTTGCAAAGAATGCGAATGACGGGACCGCTGTTGGCAATTGCTGTACGAATTTGATGCTCACGTTATTGCCACGAGACATTGGCGGCGGGTAGTGTTTAATTTCCTGCAGCATCGTTTCATTCAATTTTGATGTAGTGATGCGGCGTTGTTTGTTTTCAAACACCTCTATCGCCTTCTCCATAGCCTGGAAGATGCGCTTTTTATCCTGAGCAGAGATAAAGATTACAGGCACATCGCTAAACGGAGCTATTTTCTGTTTTACGACTTTCTCATAATCGCGGGCAGTGTTGGTCTCTTTTTCTACAAGGTCCCATTTGTTTACCAATATCACCACACCTTTACCCTTACGCGTTGCAAGGCTGAAGATGTTAACGTCCTGTGCTGTCATACCTTGTTCGGCGTCAACCACTAAAAGACATATATCTGCTTCGTCCATGGCGCGGATGGCGCGTATAACAGAATAAAACTCCAAATCTTCAGAAACGTTTTTCTTTTTCCTGAGACCTGCAGTATCTATCAGTATAAACTCTTTACCAAACTGGTTGTAGTGTGTGTGTATAGTATCGCGGGTAGTGCCGGGGATATCTGATACAATAGTACGTTCTTCGCCAATCAAGGCGTTCAACAGGGTAGACTTACCTGCGTTTGGCTGACCAATGATGGCAAACTTAGGTACTGCAACCTCTTCAAATGTTATTTCGTTGCCATCCTCGTCATATTCCCGCTTTTTAATCTCTGAGTCAGGTATGTGTGATGCAATCTCATCCAATAACTCACCACTACCACTACCGGATATAGAGGATAAGAATAATGTATTGTCGAAGCCAAGCGAATAGAATTCTGTTGCCATTAAAGCACGTTCAGAGTTATCCACTTTATTCACTACTAAAAGTACAGGCTTAGTAGAACGTCGCAGTATCTGCGCCATATCTTCATCCTGATTCGTAATACCGGTAACACAATCACATACAAAAAGCAGCAGATTTGCCTCATCTACGGCAATTTCTACCTGTTTGCGTATTTCTTTTTCAAAAACATCGTCAGAATTGGCAACAAAGCCACCTGTGTCTATTACGTTAAAAGCCTTGCCATTCCAGTCGGCAACACCATACTGGCGGTCGCGGGTTACACCACTTACGTCATCTACAATGGCTTTGCGTTGTTCCAGCAACCTGTTAAACAAGGTTGATTTACCAACGTTTGGCCTTCCTACTATTGCTACTGTAAATCCGGGCATATATTAAAATTAGCCGGCAAAGATACTACTATAATCGCAGCAACACGTATTTCCATGACAATTAATAATGATGTCTGAATAATCATTACATTTAACGTCGATTTAACGACATTTTAATGATGAAGAAATTACTTATTGCCGCTTTTGCAGCGATATCAGCTTTTTCAGCACAAGCTGCCAACGGAGACACTACTTGGGTACAGGCACATGCCGACAAATGGCTGGACCATTATGGTGCTCATGATACTACTGTGCAGTTTCCTGACGGTACAAAAAGCTACCGTAGGGTTTACATGATTTGGACTTTGGGTAAATACCAATGTCCGGGAAGCCCACAATATTGTGGTGATTGGGATTATACGGTTAATACTTACCTGATGACAAAAACAGGCGATACTGTTGAATTGGGTCGTTATATCACTCCATATGCCAATGCAGGTTCTCCGCGTACACCATGGACATGGAGGCAGCGTTATGTATTTGATGTAACAGATTATTATACATTGCTGAAAGACAGTGCAACGGTTCGCATCAACTATTCCGGGTACTCCTGGGGTTTTACAGGGAATGTAAAATTTGCATTTGTTGAAGGTACACCTGCACGTAATGTGTTGGGTATCAATAAGCTTTGGGATGGATATTACAATTTTGGTGGTGCAACACCGATTGATAATTATGTAACACAAAAATCGCTTACTGCACCTGCAAATACACAATTTGCAGAACTTAAGTTCATAGTATCAGGTCACGGTGCAGACCAGAACTACTGTTCTGAATTCTGTAAAAAATATTATCAGGTAAAACTGAACGGTAACCAGATAGAGCAAAAAGATATTTGGAGAGATAATTGCGGTAAAAATCACATGTATCCACAATCCGGCACATGGGTATATGATCGTGGTAATTGGTGCCCTGGTGATATCGTATTTACAAATACACACAAACTGGCTGGTGTAACTGGTGGCAATAATTTTGATCTAGACGTAGATTTTGAAAGCTATACCAGCCCTAATGGTGGAGCTGGCTATGGTGTTAGTGGTAATGTTATTTATTATGGAAGTTATAATCACACAAAAGATGCTTCTCTTGAGGATATAATTGCGCCATCAAATCACGAAACGCATTTCAGGGAAAATCCTTGTGGTGGTAAACCCATAATAGAAGTGATGAATACAGGATCTGATGCAATCAGTTCATTGAAAATTGAGTATGGTGTTGATGGTGGTACTAAGTACACATATACCTGGACAGGTACTCTTTCTTCTATGGAAAAAACAAAAATTACATTACCTGGTATTGAAGAGTTAAGAAAAGCAACAGGTAGTAACAATAGTTTTACTGCTAAAATACTTGAAGTAAATGGTGGCGCAGATCAAGAGTCAACTAATAACGAATTAAAATCATACTTCACAGCAGCACCACAATGGCCGATGGCATTCAGGGTCACTTTCCGTACAAACAATAACCCTGAGACTCGTTGGAAAATATATGATGGCTTAAATAATGTAGTCGCTCAACGTGATGGTTCTGCTGCAACTACTACATATACAGATACAGTAAGACTTGGCCCGGGTTCTTATAAATTGGTTGTAGAAGATGATGGTTGCAATGGATTGAGTTGGTGGGCAAATTCAACTGGAGGCACGGGTAATATGCAGG
>DATGXJ010000009.1:0-172526 GCA_035299045.1 Flavipsychrobacter sp. | reverse complement strand
GCAATATAGATATGGCAACGCTCTTATCATCAAAGTATTTCAGCAAAAACCTGCGCAGCAAAAACAAGCCCAGCAGTGCATAGAATATGGCAGCGAAGGCAACCGTATATTGGTATGGTGGCGAAAACCCGTCTGTTGGGTAGCCGTATTGCTGCGCTACAAAATGAGCCCCTGCAAAAAACGGCAGTTGCATAATGGCTACACCGCCCAGATATTTATCTACATAATTGCCGTCCTCCAGTTTCTCTGCCTGATAGAAACTCCCACCCGTCATGCCGTACTTTGCATCTATGGCGGGCATCCACTCCAGCTTATCTATATCGTGGTAAATGAAAATGCCCGGCAGGTACATATAGTAGCCGAGGTTATCCCAGTCAGTCACTTTCAGCGGCTTGCCAGGCTGCGGACCAATATGCCCCATTCGGTGGTTCAGCACCACAGCACATACTATCAGAAAGGCTATAAGGGATAATGGCTTTTTCACCCGATAAAAATAAGGTTAATGTGATGATTTGATGATTAGCTGACGTGATAATTAGCGGATTAGCTAATGTAACGGCGGAACAGATAGGGAAACAATCACATTAGCTAATCTGCTAATAAGCTAATCCCCACATTATCAAATCAGCTAATTATCTTTGCAGCCTTATGTTGACAGCTAACGAAATACGCCAGCAGTTTTTAGATTTCTTCAGCAGCAAGGGACACGCTATTGTGCCATCTGCGCCTATCGTTGTAAAGGACGACCCTTCCCTGCTTTTTACTAATGCGGGTATGAATCAGTTTAAGGATTATTTCCTTGGCAATAAAAAAGCACCTAATACACGTATAGCCGATACGCAAAAATGTTTGCGCGTAAGCGGTAAGCACAACGATCTGGAAGAAGTAGGCGTGGATACATACCACCATACCATGTTCGAAATGCTCGGCAACTGGAGCTTTGGTGACTATTTTAAAGAAAAAGCTATTGAATGGAGTTGGGAACTGCTTACAGAAGTATATAAAATACCGAAAGATAGGCTCTATGTTACCGTTTTCGAGGGTGACCCTGCAGAAAACATACCTGCTTCCAAAATAGCACTGGAATGCTGGAAACAATTAGTGGACGAAAACCAGATAGTTTACGGTAATAAAAAAGATAATTTTTGGGAAATGGGTGATACAGGCCCATGCGGACCATGCAGTGAGATACATGTAGATTGCAGACCGGATGCTGAACGTGCACTAATACCCGGTAGGGATTTGGTGAACAAAGATCACCCGCAGGTAATAGAAATATGGAATAACGTATTCATCCAGTACAACCGTAAAAAAGACGGATCGCTGGAAGAATTGCCTACCAAACATGTTGATACAGGTATGGGCTTAGAGCGTTTGGTACGTGTGCTGCAAGGCAAGCAAAGCAACTACGATACAGACTTGTTTACTGGTACAATCAGAGAGACAGAAAGAATAACAGGCAAAACATACGGCTATACTGACAGCAAACAGGATATTGCTTTCCGTGTACTGAGCGACCATATACGTGCTATCGGCTTTACGATTGCAGATGGTCAGTTACCTAGTAATACAGGTGCAGGCTATGTTATCCGCCGCATATTGCGCAGGGCTGCAAGGTATTATTATTCTTACCTCGACTACAAGCAGCCACTGCTGACACAACTGATGCCTGTATTGGCAAAGCAGTTTGAAAATGTATTCCCCGAGCTACACAAGCAGATAGACCTTGTTTGCAAAGTAGTGAAGGAAGAAGAAGAAGCTTTCCTGCGTACGCTTGATAAAGGCCTGAAGAAAATTGATGATATCGTAAAAGAAACAAACGCACAAAACAGCAAAACCATCAATGGTAAAGCCGCGTTCGAACTGTATGATACTTATGGTTTCCCGATAGATTTGACTCGCCTGATAGGACAGGAAAATAATCTGAATGTGGATGAAGCTGCTTTCGAAGCTGAAATGCAACAGCAGAAAGACCGCAGCCGTGCAGCCACTACTTTGGATACTGAAGACTGGGTAGTGGTGAAAGATGCAGCTACAAAATTTGTAGGTTATGACAGCCTGGAAACACAAGCATCTATACTGAGGTATCGCAAAGTAAAAGCAAAGGGTAAAGAAAGCTATCAACTGGTGTTGGATACCACACCTTTCTATGCAGAAAGCGGTGGTCAGGTAGGTGATACTGGTACACTTGTTTTCCCTAACGAGGTAATACATATCGTTGATACCAAGAAAGAGAACGACCTCATCATTCACTTTGCAGAAGAGCTGCCATCAAACCCTGCTGCAAATGCAATAGCTAAGGTTGATGCTGATAAACGTGGTGCTACAACAATCCACCACAGTGCTACACACTTGTTGCACGCTGCACTACGCAGTGTGTTAGGTACACACGTAGCACAAAAAGGTTCTTTGGTAAATGAAGAACATCTGCGTTTCGACTTCTCACATTTTGCTAAAGTAACGGAAGAAGAAATTGCACAAATAGAAACCATCGTTAATCAGAAGATACGCGAAAACGTACCTGTTGTCATTAAAGAAATGGCTAAGGACGAAGCAGTAGCAATGGGTGCTATGGCATTGTTTGGCGAAAAA
The DNA here is from genome assembly GCA_035299045.1 of Flavipsychrobacter sp. GTDB lineage: Bacteria > Bacteroidota > Bacteroidia > Chitinophagales > Chitinophagaceae > Polluticoccus. The sequence goes on along the minus strand of DATGXJ010000009.1, from coordinate 169,934 downwards.
TATGGCGACAAAGTACGAGTGGTAGTGATGGACCCTAACTACTCAATAGAGTTGTGTGGTGGTACACATGTAGGCAGTACAGGTCAGCTTGGCTTCTTTAAGATAAAGCATGAAAGTGCCGTAGCTGCTGGCGTTCGCCGTATTGAAGCTGTAAGTGGTGGTGCCGCAGAGACATATGTAAACAATCATCTGCACACACTGCACAATATCAATGCTGCATTGAAGCATCCGAAAGATCTGCTGAAAGCAATTGAAAAGCTGCAGGAAGAAAAAGCACAACTGGAAAAACATGTAGAGTCTTTAGAGGCTCGTCAACTGGTAGCTATCCGCAACGAAGTCTTGAATAAAGATGAAATCATCAATCAGGTAACATTTGTTGGTACGATAGTAGAAGTAGGTACTGCCGATATGCTGAAGAAACTCTGCTTTGATGTGAAGCACCACCTGAACGACCACGTTGTTGTGCTGTGTGCAAACATCGACGGCAAACCATTTGTAGCAGTAGGTGTGGCAGATAGCGTTGTGGCTGCGAAAGGATTGGATGCAGGTAAAATCATCAAAGAGCATGTTGCTCCGCTTATCAAAGGTGGCGGTGGCGGACAGAAAACGCTGGCTACTGCAGGCGGACAAGATGTAGGCAGCTTACAAGCCGTTATAGAAAAAGTAAAATCACTGTTATAAAACAAAAGCCCCGAGTTATTGGGGCTTTTTTATTTGAATAATATTTTCGGCAACTCTTCTTTTCTGATAGGGCTGATGCGATAACCCGATGCAGGTTTCCATTCGCCTTTTTCTTTTTGCCATGTTACCACATTCCATAGTATTTTTTTATCTGCAGATACAATGAAGTTCCTGCCCGGCAGGCCGGTACAAACGAGATAGTCGCCCTTATCCAATTCACGCACACTACCACCACCCGAAGACATAGGTTTTGTAAACGTGTCTATATCTGTTTTAAACTCCCAAATCCTTTGTAGTGTTTTGTCTTCGGCTGTAGGTTCTTTAAAAACAACAACTGCAGGTACACAGTCTTTCTCACGCTCTGCTGTCGATAAGTGCATTTTAAAATTGTTGTTGAATAGTATCAGATTGCCATCACTGTTCATATTACAATTGTGCTGAGAGAAGATGTTGCCCGTCAGCACACTACCATCATTATTTATATCATAGCCATATTGCGCAAGCGTGCGTCCGCTTGGGTATTCAGCCTTTATTATCCTGCCGATGTTGCGATAACTGGTATAGAATACTTTATTTTTTTCATCAAAGTAAAATGCATTGAAATGCGTCATTAAGTCGCCTAGTTTAACGTAGTCGCAAGAGTTCCATGTCCATACAATCTCGTTTTTCGCATTGTATTCTATCAGTGTGCCGCATGGCGTCAGTGGGCCCTTGTTGGTTGGCAGCAGTGTTGCAGTATCTGTTTTGCCCACATAGTCACTAGGTATAAACTTATCACCTATTGTCATGTAATGCCCGTTCGATAGTTTGGTAACTTCATGGTGATATTGCTCCACGGTTTTACCACTCACTTTACCGTCGTTTGGTCCAGACCATAACACATGACCATAGTAGTCTATCTCATGCACATTTTTATTGGTCAGGAAGGTGATGGAATTGTCTTTAGTCAGTTTCAGGTCTCGCACTACGTGTATGCCTGTATCATTAACATCATGTATCTGTGGTAGAAACCAGACAGGCTCACCTTGCATATTGTATAGCGAGCGGTTATTGTCGAAGAATACCAGCATGTCTTTATACTTGGTAGCTGCATTTATAACATCTACCCTCGATACCTCGCTGTTCGAGTATGGATTTTCCCTAACTACAAAACTGTATACTTCACTTTTAATAGGAGGTTTTGTTCCCCTCAAATAGCTGATACGCCACACATATCTCTTGCCAAAAGCAGGTACAGTTGCAATTATCTTATTTGTTTTTTCCTGTTGCGTCAGGATGGGCTTAGCGGCTAAACTCTTTGTTATATTGGTGTTGAATGCATATATCTCCAGTTTGTAGGTAATTGTGCCTGATTGTTCCGGCACGCTAAAGCCTATCAGCCTGTAGTGCAGCGAATCTCCGTTGGTGGGCAGTACCTGTGCAGCGGCATGTATACCCCCAAAAATTAGTGCCAGAATCAGCGGAAATAAGCCCTTCCTCATGCATGTAAACGTAAATAAAAAATCTGAATAAGGGCTTTAACTGCAGGTTGCTGTGCTTAGCCCGTTGCACAGGTTATCACCCCCAATTTTCCTGCCAGAAACCTTTATTGATAGTTATTCCCTCGTTATCCACAGCCCTATATAAGATAGGCGTAAACGATTATCTTTGTTTTCAAACATTTATCGAAAATGCGTTTTATCGTTACATCTACGGCACTGCTGAAAAACCTGCAACAAATTGGCGGGGTTATCAGTGCCAATACAGTATTATCAGTATTAGAAGATTTCCTTTTTGAACTGAAAGGCAATACGCTTACGCTGACGGCTACCGATCTGGAAACCATGATGCGTGTGCAGATGGATGTAAACGATGCGCAAGGTGACGGACGCATTTGTATACCTTCAAAAATCCTGACAGACTATCTGAAAAATCTGCCTGAGCAACCAATTACTTTCAACGTAAACCTACAAGACCTTTCTATCGAAATGTCGAGCGATGTAGGTAAGTACAAAATTGGTGGCGAAAAAGCAGATGATTTCCCGAAAGAACCGGCACCTGGCGAAACTACAAGCTTCAATATGTCTTCTATCGCACTGATAGAAAGCATCAACAATACACTGTTTGCCGTTAGCAACGATACACTACGCCCTGCTATGACGGGTGTATATTTTGAACTTAGCAAAACAGGTATCACATTCGTATCTACAGATGCGCACCGTTTGGTGCAGTATGGCAAAACAGACATTGCTTGCCCTGTGCAGGATGGTTTTGTAGTGCCTAAAAAACCACTGCAACAATTGAAGGCAACACTGTCTGCAGACGATACACAATTGCAGATATCATACAATAGCAGCCACTTGTTTGTAACAAGCAACAAGATGAGCATGAGCTGTCGCCTGATAGATGCAAAATTCCCTGACTACAAAGCAGTAATACCTAAAGACAATCCGTACAGGCTTACCATCAGCCGTGCAGATTTCGTTAGCGCGCTACGCCGTGTCAGCATATTTGCCAACAAAACTACCAACCAGGTGGTGTTGGAAATCAAAGGCAATTCGCTGGAATTGAGTGCGCAGGATATCGATTTCTCTTACGAGGGTAAAGAAACGCTGAACTGCCAGTATAGCGGCGAGGATATGAAGATAGCCTTCAACGCAAAACTGATGGTAGAGATGCTGAACAATATGACAGGTGCAGACGTACAGCTTGAACTTAGCACACCTACACGTGCAGGTATCTTCCGCCCTACAGAAAAAGCAGATACAGAAGAAGTGCTGATGCTGTTGATGCCATTGATGGTTGGTGTATAATATCTTAATAGAAGTCACAAGCATAAAAGAAGCGATTAGTGTGAACTAATCGCTTCTTTGTTTTACAAATATTATTAAAAGTCGTCTTCGGAAGGTTAAGCATTAAAGCTTAACAGAAAACCTTTCAAAATCTTCATACCTATATGATACACCGGTAAAATCTTTTTCTGATGAAGGTTTGATGCCGGTAATGTTTTGTACCATAGCACTGTATTTTTTACTTTCCACATCGGTCAATGCTTTTTCGTTTATCCAACAGGTTTTATTATTACAGCGAACTTTTACATTGCATGGTTTAATTACATATTTGTCTGTTGCAATGGTTTGCAATAAAACGGAATCGGTTGTAAAAATATCAACAGGCAGTTTACTCTTTGGCGTGTAGTTACTTGTTACGGTTACATAATATAGAGCTGGTCTACAGCCTCTGTATACTTCCTTTTCTTGTGTTACAAGTAAGTTGTTCAGCTCTTTTACTTCAATGTCGCGTTTGATTCTATCTGTATGTATCCTGATATCTTGATGGGCATCGGGAACATTCAAACGCTTCATGATAAGCTTTATAGATGCAGCATATTTAGTATTATATTCTGTTGGAAATTCTGTACCGTTGAGGCTAAGTGTTTCTTTATTGTACTTAATAATAAAAGGCTTTCTCAGATAGTACTGGTCATAGCTCAGAAAGCCATCAAGGTATAAGTCTTTACACAGGAACAGAAAGTTGTTGTCCGTGAAATACTGTTCACGTTCTACATGTATAATGCTATCCCTTTCAGTAGGATGTGCATATTTTGTGCAATACTTTGTTTCGCTGTTTGCATATGTTGCAGACAGCATAGATAGGGCAATAAATAGGTACTTCATTTTCAATCAGGTTATTTCAGTAAGATATAAGTATCAATATCCTTCTTGGTTATTTTCTTGTCAGAGAGGATAATAAGTCTTTCTACAACGTTGCGCAGTTCGCGAATATTGCCCGTCCAGTTATATTTCTGCAGTGCATCTATAGCAGCATCGTCTATGTCTTTTTCAGGTTGCTTATACTCTTCACTGATGTCTTGCAGAAAATGTTTTATCAGTGCCGGTATATCATCCTTTCGGTCGTTGAGCGATGGTACGTGTATTAGTATCACACCCAAGCGGTGATACAAATCGAGCCTGAATTTTTTCTCCTCTACTTCCTGCATCAGGTCTTTGTTGGTAGCGGCTATTACACGCACATCTACTTTTATCTCTTTGTCGCCGCCTACGCGTGTTATTTTACCTTCCTGCAATGCACGTAATACTTTTGCCTGTGCGTCAAGGCTCATATCGCCAATCTCATCCAGAAAAAGCGTACCGCCGCTTGCCTGTTCAAATTTTCCGATGCGTTGTTTGATGGCCGAAGTAAACGAGCCCTTCTCGTGTCCAAAGAGTTCACTCTCTATCAGTTCAGAAGGTATAGCAGCACAGTTTACTTCTACCAGTGGTCCGTTGGCACGGGCGCTTAGCTCATGTATGCGGCGCGCTACCATTTCCTTGCCAACACCGTTTTCACCTGTTACCAGTACACGCGCATCTGTAGGTGCTACTTTAGCTATGGTATCTTTTATCTTCTGCATACCCTCGCTGTCGCCAATCATCTCTGCACCACGGCTGATGCGTTTGCGAAGTTGTTTGGTTTCTGCTACAAGGCTCTTTTTATCCATCGCATTGCGGATGGTTATCAGTAGGCGGTTCAGGTCTGGTGGTTTGGATATAAAATCATATGCACCTTTCTTCACTGCTTCTACGGCAGTTTCTATATTGCCGTGCCCGGATATCATGATGAACGGAATATCGGGCTTTTCTTCACGCGCCGCTGTCAATACCTCCATGCCGTCCATTTTTGGCATTTTGATATCGCAGAGTATACAATCGTAGTTATTCTCTTTTATTTTTTTGATGCCTTCGGCACCGTCTGCAGCTTCATCAATGGTAAAGCCCTCAAAGCTCAGTATATCCGTAAGGGTTCTGCGGATGGCTTTTTCGTCGTCTATTATCAGTATTGTTTGAGACATATTATTTTACTTCTACACCGTTTTTATATTTTACGGTTTTTACTTTTCCTTTTTCATCATACAATTTCCATGCCCCATCTTTTTCGTTCGCCACATACTTGCCTTCGGCTTTCAATTCCCCGTTTTCAAAAAACTCTTTCCAGTTGCCTGTTTTTTTACCTTTTGAAAACTTGCCCATTTCACTCACTTTTTCATTAGGGAAGTAAGAAATAGACTCTCCATTAATTTCATCATTTACATATTCGTACTCTACGGCTTTACCACCTTCTTTAAAATACCATGTAGCCTTGCCGTCTCTTTTACCATCCACATATGTGCCTTCCTCTTCTTTCATTCCTGTTTTATACCACTTAGTGTATTTACCATGTTTTTTGCCTTCAGAATAGTAAGTTTCCTCATATATAGGGCCATTAATATGGTAGGTTCGGCGTGGCCCTTCAAGTTTGCCTTCTTTATAATGTTCTATGTAGTCTATTTGACCATCTGCTATCAAACCGGTGGCAATGCCATCTTTTTTCCCTTTATAGTAGCTAAACAGCGTGCGTGGGAAGCCGCTTTCCCAATATAAGACCCAAACGCCTTCTACCTCTCCATTATGCAGATGCCCTTCCTGAATAACTGTATTCCCTTCTCTTATCTGAAGAAATTCCCAGCCATCTTTATCTTTCCTGCGTAAGGTATCGTAGCTCTGCGCAGATGCTTCATTAATACTACAGATAACAAGGCCTGTTAACAAAAGCCCGAAAATTGTCTTCTTATTCATAATCAATAGCCAAATTAATATATTAATTGTATTCCTTTTCGGCTATTAAGACAGTATTAACGTTATCAATAGTTGTATAAAGGGGGGCATTTGTTTTGCGATACAAAATAGCTGTACATTTGTAAAATAAATGTACGTACATACATTTTTTCACAAACACAGTAAAAAGGAGATAATATGACAAATACAGTTTTTCATCCGGCAAACGAAAGAGGTCACGCAGACCATGGCTGGCTTAATGCTCACCATTCATTCAGCTTCGCTGGTTACCACGATCCCAGTAAAATCCACTTCGGCGCGTTGCGCGTACTGAACGACGACATCGTATCAGAAGGTATGGGCTTTGGCAAGCATCCGCACGATAATATGGAAATCATAACCGTGGTACTGGATGGTGCGCTGGAGCATAAAGACAGTATGGGGCACACGCAGGCCATCCACCCCAACGAGGTACAGGTAATGAGTGCAGGCACGGGCGTATTCCATAGCGAATACAACCACAACCGCGATAAAAAAGTAAATCTGCTGCAACTCTGGATATTCCCGAATAAAAGGAATGTAGAGCCTCGTTACGACCAAAAACTGTTTGCACCCGAAGAACGTGTAAATACATTGCAGCACTTGGTATCGCCGATAGATAACAAAGACGAAGGTTTGAAAATACACCAGAATGCATGGATATACCGCACCAACCTGCAGGCAGGCAAAAGCCTTGAACATAAACTGCATAGCGACAAGCATGGTGTATATGTGTTTAACATAACAGGCAGTGTGAATGCAAACGGGCAATTGCTGAACCGTCGTGATGCGGTTGGATTAAGTGGTACAGATACACTGACACTGAGTGCAGATGCAGAGAGTGATGTACTGGTGATAGAAGTACCGATGTACAATTAATTCATACAGGCAAATAGGGCTTTGTTGTATATTTAATATATGGAAAAAGTCTGCAGCATTACGGGCAGGGTGTTTGAAGATACCCAGGGAGTGATGTGGATGGAGCTTCGCCCATCGCTCAAAAATTTTGTGAAAGAACTGAAAACAGAGCTTGCGGATGACTCGTTCATTTCGTACAACGCGCTGAATGAGATAACTAGAGACTATGTTGCAAAAATAACCCGTGAAGAGATAGAGGCTTACCATGTAGTGGTAGAGAAAATAAAGGCACAGTATGAATATGACGAAACGCTGAGGCCTATTGAGATAAAACAGGACAATGAAGAGCTGTCTTTTGCAGACAAGATGTCTGATAAGATAGCAGAGTTTGGCGGTAGTTGGAGGTTTATTATGCTGTTCCTGCTCTTTATGCTGTTGTGGATGATACTGAACTCTGTGTACCTTGCAAAAGGTTTCGACCCGTATCCGTATATCCTGCTCAACCTGATGCTATCTTGTGTAGCTGCACTGCAGGCGCCCATCATTATGATGAGCCAGAACAGGCAGGAAGATAAAGACAGGGAGCGTAGCGAATATGATTATAAAGTAAACCTGAAAGCAGAAACAGAGATACGCCTGCTGCATAAGAAACTGGACCATCTGTTATTGCATCAGCAAAAAAATACGGTAGAAATGTTGCAACTGCAATTAGACCTTACTAAGCAGGTGCAGCAAAGTATTGAAGCATTAAAGCATACCAAATGAGCGAACACAAAGACATCACAAAGCATTATACCAACGGCGAAATTACCATTACATGGAAGCCTAACCAGTGCATACACAGCAAGCTCTGCTGGACTGGTTTGGCAGAAGTCTTCAACCCGCGCGAACGCCCATGGATAAAGATGGATGCTGCAACAACAGCAAGCATCATAGCGCAGGTAGAAAAATGTCCTTCCGGTGCGTTGAGTTATTTCCGCAACGAGGAGAAGATAGAGAATAAAAATCCTGAGGTAGATGTAGATACGATAGTGGAAGTAGCTGCAAACGGACCGCTGTTGGTGTATGGTAACATCACCATCAAGAATAAAAACGGTGAAGAAATAAAGAAAAATAAAGTGACGGCACTATGCCGTTGCGGTGCATCTGCAAACAAACCATATTGCGATGGTACACACGTGAAAATAGGATTTAAAGACGAGTAGGATTTTGAATATTACAGAAACGATTGAAAGATTAAAACTGCGTTTGCAGCAACCGCTACCAGGTATTACTGCGCAAAACAATATGGCATCGCGTGTGCGCGAGCTGCCTAGTGTGATACCAGACACTGCGAAGGAAAGTGCAGTGCTTGCGTTGTTGTTTCCTAAAAACGATGCGCTGAATCTGCTGTTGATAAAACGTATTACGGATGGTAAGCCTCACAGCGGGCAAATAAGTTTCCCAGGTGGTAGAAAAGACCCTACTGATAAAGACCTGTCGTACACTGCCCTGCGGGAGACAGAGGAGGAAGTGGGCATAGCCCCGCATAAAATAGAACTGCTCGGCGGTCTTACTTCGCTCTACATACCTGTTAGCTATTCAAATGTGTTTCCGTTTATTGGTTATACTGCCGAACCGCAGCAATACATCATCAGCCAAAGCGAAGTGCAGTACACACTGGAGGTACCACTGCACGATTTCTTTGCACCCGAAAGAAAAATTGTAACACACATCACCCCTGAGGCTTTCCCCGATATTACCCTCAAAGCGCCGGCCTATCTCTGGGAAGATAATCACATAGTATGGGGCGCTACCGCTATGATGATAGCAGAACTGGAAGCGGTAATGGGAGAGTTGTAAGTTTTCAGGCAAAGTAGTAAATTACCTATCCTATGAAAAGACTTATAACACTCCTATTAGTAATAGTTAGTTACTCACAACTTATTGCTGCAGAAAACTATATCGAGTATCATAAGAAGATAATTCAGGCTCAAAACTTATTTCTTTCCGGTAGCCTGAAGGCAAGTACAGATAAGTACAAGGAAATATTTGCACAGTACAACAAACCATTTGTAAAAGATTGCTTCATAGCAGCACAGATCGCTTGTCTTAGGAAAGACACGGGAGATGCTGTTTTTTTCTTTGAGAAAGCATTTATGCATGGCCTCAATTGGAAATGGCTTTTTGACATACAGCCGGTTAAAGAGTTAATCGTAAACAACAGACAATTTGAAAAAACACTGCGCGACAAATACGAACCTGCAAGAAAAAAATATTTATTATTAATAGATACAGCTTTACGAACCAGAGTAAGAAAGCTAATACTAAAAGATGGGTATTATAAAGTATCAATAGCAGAGAAGTACAGAAACGAATCAAAAGATACTACACATTGGATGCTGGGAGATTCCTTATATGCAAAAGCGCTTGATGAAAATCTCGTAGAGATAAGAAATATTATAAGGCAATATGGATATCCGGGAGAGCATATGATAGGTGTTTGGGATGCTGAAACAGATAAATACTGTGGTATCGAATATAATTTTTTAGATGATCTTTATAAGAATGTATGTTCGGTTACATCACTTATGTTCTACCATCATGAATATGGGTATCAGTTTTTGTATAAAGAATTATTGCAAGCAGTAAAAGATGGTGAAATGGCTCCGGGAGAATATGCACTAATACATGAATGGTCATATAACAGCATTGATGATGCTGAAAAACTCAGGTGTAAATATGGCAGGTATGCATCTTACAGAACTTCAAAAAATGTTATGAACTATCACGAGGTTTGCGATATAGTGCCTAGAGATTGCAGATACAATCTGTTTATCAATTGGTTTCACTTTACAAATGATACTGCATTGGTAGATAGATGCAGGAGCAAAATTGGGATGTATAGTTTAATGCATAACGCGATGCTCAAAAAATTTGAAAGAGATAATAGTGTGCAGCTACACGTAGGTTTTTTTGAACAGTATTGATTTATCAAACGATACTGCGTTTACTAACAATAATTATGTTAGCTCATTCCTAATAATGATGACATTTATAAAATAAAAATGCCCCTGAAAAGGGGCATTTTTATTTTATTTAGAATTTGGTTTTTCATCCTCCTTATTCTCCATCAGGAAATCAGCACTCTTGTTTTTGCGCAGTGCTTTATCCATCCATAGCAGCAGTGCAGGCTGCAGTGTTAGATTGGTAACCATTGCCAGCAATAGTGTCAGTGACGTCAGGTAACCCAGCGATTTTGTACCGTCGAACTGAGACAATGCAAACACACCAAAACCGGCAACAAGTATCAGCGATGTATAGATAATGCTCAGGCCCGTATCGTGTATGGTACGCCTTACGGTAGCAGCAATATCATCGTCATGGTTTACCAGCTCTTGCTTGAAGTTTACAAGGAAGCGTATGGTAACGTCTATTGTAATACCCAATGCCACACTGAATACAAGCACCGTAGATGGCTTGATAGGAATACCCATCCAGCCCATGATGCCCGCAGTTATCAGCAATGGCACTATATTGATGACCATTGAAATCAACAATATCCTCCAAGAGCGGAACAGTGCAATCATACAACCGAATATCATGATGAATGCTAGTATCAGACTATCGCGCAGGCTGTTTATGATAAACTTGCTACCTTCTAAGAATACTATACTTGTACCTGTGAATGTGACATCGTATTTAGCAGTATCAAACAGTTCCAGTGTTTTAGGACGTATGCTATCCAGCAATATCGGCAGGCGTTTAGAACCCACATCGGCCATATTGATGCTGATGCGTGTTTTCTGTTTGGTGCTGTCCATAAACGCACTCAGCAGTTTGTTGAACATTCCTTTCTTATCACCACCCGCACCACCGCGCAGGTATGGTTGTATAAAGGCAGCATCAAACATATTGGGCACTGCATAGCTGCTGCTGTCGCCATTATAATATGCCTGACGTGCAAATTTCACACCTTCTGTCAGTGCAAGTGAGTGGCCTATTTCAGGGAATTGTTTCAGGTAGGTTGTCAGCTCATCCATCTTCTGCAACACTGGCAGGCCTACCGCACCGTTTTTCTTTTTCGTGTCTATCACAATTTCCAATGGCATCACACCGCGGAAGTTCTTTTCGAAAAACATCAGGTCCTGATACACTTTAGCTTCTTTCGGTAGGTCATCAACTATGTGGCCAACAGAATTCAGGCGCATCATACCCATCACACTCACCGCGCATATTACTATCGTAGCGGCATATATCCACATTCTGTGTCCGAAAACCCAATTTGTAATTGTATCCAGCAGACGAGACATCCAACCACTTTCCAGATAACTGGTGTGGCGGCTCTTTGGCGGTGGCAGAAAGCTGAATAATGCAGGAATGAATATCAGCGATATAACAAATATCGCCATGATGTTGATACCCGCTACCAGACCAAATTCTTTCAGGATAGCACTCTTGGTAAAGAAGAACACACCAAAACCTATAGCTGCAGTGATGTTGGTAAACAACGTAACGATACCCATCCTATCTACCATGCGCAGCAGTCCCTTTGCTTTATTCTGGTGCTTATTGTATTCTGAGTGGTATTTGTTCAGCAGGTACACACAGTTAGGAATACCAATTACCACTATCAGTGGTGGTATCAGCGCTATCAACAATGTTATTTTATAACCCAGTAGCACTACCGTACCCAGCGACCATACCACACCTGCTGCTACTACTAGCATACTTGCCAGTACTGCCATAAAAGAGCGGAAGAACAATGCAAGGATAATAGCCGTAAGTACAAAAGACAGAATCAGAAACAGGTTCATTTCGCTCTGTACCTGTCCTGCCATCATAGTACGTATCAGCGGCAGGCCGCTATAGTGCATTTCAATACTATGCTTCTTACCGAAAGCATCACTCAGTTTCAATATCTCGTTTACAACGCCTGCACGGTTTTTACTGTTCAGCACTTTCTTATCTATGCGCAACGCCATAAGGTATGCACCCGTTTCAGGATTGTAAAGAAAGCCTTTATAAAATGGAAGATTATAGAATGCATCTTTGATGCCTGCTACATTATTAATAGTGCTGTCGTTTACCAGCTTCACTACTTTCAGTTGTCCTGTAGTAGTGTCTTTTTCAAGATTGATAGCACCGGGAATGCTCAGTACATTCTCTACAGCTTTTACTTTCTCCAGATCCTTTACCAGTTTGGCATAGTCAGTGAAGAAATCCTGATTGAAGAATTTATCTGTTTGCACACCAATCACCATCATATTGCCGTCTTCGCCAAATTGCTTACGGAAATTCTGGTAATCCTTATACTTCGGATTGTCTGTCGGGATGGCGTTCGTGAATTCGTAGCTCAGCTCTACCTTGCTGGCATAATAGCCCATAACGCAGGTAGCTGCAAGCAGCGTTACCAAAAGCGTGATGCGAAACTTAATAATAAATGCTGCGATGCGGTGCCACATGATTCTTTCTTATAATGTGGGCGCAAAATTACGAAATATGCAGGGGATTGAGGGTATTAATCTACAATCACAAACTTGTCTGCATCATTGAGAAATGGCAGTTGTTCGCGTGTTTTTGTAACTACATCTTTTTCCAGTGTAACTGTTTGCACAACCGCTTTATTAGTTTCCTGACATATCATTTCGCCTAGCGGACCAAAAACACTGCTGTCGCCGCTGTAGTTCAGTCCTCTAAAATCTGTCCCTACACGGTTCACCCCCACCACATAGCATTGATTCTCAATAGCTCTTGCCTGCAATAGTGTCTTCCATGCCAGGCTGCGCTTGTCGGGCCAGTTGGCTACATATAGCAATACATCGTAAGCATCGCCCAGATTGCGTGCCCATACGGGGAAGCGCAAATCATAGCATACCAACGGGCAAATGCGGAAGCCCTTCACGCTTGTTATCAGCCTTTTACCACCTCCGGTAAAATGATTGTGTTCATCGCCATAGGCAAAAAGATGGCGCTTGTCATAATGACCTACTACACCATCTGGCTGCACCCACAGCAGGCGGTTGTAATAATGTTCGCCTTCCTGTATTATCAGGCTGCCCGTCAGTATGCAGCGGTATTTGGCAGCCATATCTTTCATCCACTGCACAGTAGGCCCATCCATAGTTTCGCCCAATGCTTGCGTGTTCATGGTAAAACCCGTGCTGAACATTTCGGGCAGTACCACCACTTCTTTCTTCTCCTGTATGCCCGCTATGTATTGCTCGTACTGTGCAAGGTTTGCAGCTTTATCTTCCCAAATGATGTCTGCCTGTATCAGCGAAATATTAAGTGTATTGCCCACCATTGTATGATATTCTAATGATTACAATTTTTTGAATATTTTTGAACTATCCAAACGCTAAAACAAAGGTCATGAGAAAATTTCTATTCCTCGCAAGTCTTTTTATGCCTGCACTATCTTTTGCAGGAGATAAAAACAAACTATCGGGCAACTGGCGCGAAGTATCGCGCAAAACCATGAAAAACGAAGCAATTGCTTACAAAGACACTATCAAAATAGAATTCCTGCCGGGTGGCAATGAGTATGTGTGGCAAAAAGCAGGTGGCTTTATCTACAAAGGCACTTACAAGCTGGAGGCCAACGGGCTCGATTTGGGTATGCGTTATTTCACCGTTGCAGAACGCAAGGGCAATAAGATGATACTGAAAGACGAAGGCGGTATCTACGAAATGGAAAGCTATACACCTGTAGCCAATACACCGGAAGCAAAACGTCAGGAAGTGTTTGCACCTGTTAAGACCGTGCAGCAAATGGCAGGCCACTGGTCTGTATACAAACGCACAAGTGCCAACAAGGTAAATGCGATAGACTATAGCCGCCAGCTGAAGATGGTAGATTTCTACCCTTCTCAGAAGGATGGCAAATGGGGTGCTTTCTTCGCTACGAAAGATGCAGACAATGCGCCTTCTTGGATGGTAGAAACCTATGTAAACCAGATAGTGTATCTGGATGGTAAAGACAAACGCCAGTTTACCGTTATTAAATGCGCAGACAACGAACTGATAATGGAAGAAGACGGTGTTACCTACTACTTCCGTCAGTTTAAATAGACTTATACGATATCTAATAATAAAGCCCGCTGAAAGCGGGCTTTATTATTTATGTTATTTGGTATTGAATTTGGTACGTAAGGTGTACTCAAACCCATCCCAGAATTTTGCTTCGCAGATAGTTATCTGAACAACGTTGTCATTGATACGTGTTACATAAACACTTGCACCGGCATCTATGATTTTGGTGCCTGCGGTACGTATGTTTACAAACTTACCACTTGGGAAAATATCTGTTGTGGTTTTATAAAGTCCGCTAACAGGTTTTTCGCCAAAGCTGAATGTGAAATCGCGTGTTGTGGTAGATACGTCTACATCCCATGTACTGCCACTACTTGCAAGTGCACCGATAGAATAGTACCCCTCATTTGTGGTATTCCCGTTTGGTCTTACAAGCGTCAGTGTGTCTTGTGGTAGTGTACAAGGTATTGTTGGGGTAGTACTTTTAGGCTTATCTACCAGTATAGAATTGCTTGCCAGTGCATAGCCATATTCATTTACAGCCCATGCCCTGAAATAGTATTTGCCATTTTCGCTGAGGCCAGTGTAGGTATATGAAAACTGCGAACCGTCTATTACCTCTACCACATGTTGGTTGCTTATCATGCCTGGAGAAGACACAGTATCCATACAGAAACCTATATAACGTATCTCTTCGCCTTTACCGTTCGATACTATTTCGCCCGTCACTTTCACGCTGCCATCCTGCTGCACAACTGCGCTCAGTGTTTTAACATCGGGGTAGGCATTGTCGTAATTTTTGATAACCTTCTTACATGCTGTAAATAAAAACAGCAGTGCAACTATTATGGATATTTTTTTCATCGTAGTCCGTTAAAATGTACATGTTTAGTTTTTACAGGCGTATAAGATTTGATGCCTTTGAAATAATAGGCTACGCCAATACCCAATGTGTGATGAGAATAACTGGTTCCCCAGTCATCAGACATGATTGCAGAGTGCCCTGCTTCGGCACTTATCAGCAGGTTTTTACTTGCCATGTAAGACAGGATGATATTACCCCTTAGCCCCAAAGCAAAATCGCCAATCTCTCCGTAAGTAGCAGAAATATAAGAGCCCTCAACACCGTCTCTGAATTTATATTTTGTAAACAGCCCAGTTAGCCCTATGCCTGCATGCAATGCAAACTGTTGCACTTTTACAATCTTTACAGAGTGGTCAATAAATATGCCGTTCATATTCAGCTTTTCGTACATGATGATGCCCGGCGTTACCAGCATAGAAGACCCGGAGCCTGTTGTATTTACTGTTCTGAATGTATCGGCCATTGGCTGATTGCCGGAATGGAAGAAACCGATTTTTGAACGCATGCGGTGTTTGTAATAATCTATAGCATAGTACACTTCGTAGGCTATGCCGTTTTTGTACACATTGCCAATGTCGCCCCTTGGCTGCATTTGCATTACTTTTACCCCAATCTGGGCTTTTGCCTGAAAGCTGCAAATACTTGCAATGCCGGCTATGGCTAAGAGCTTAAAGGTCTTTAAAGGTTTAATTTTCATTAGGTATAATAAATTGAACCACAAAAATAGACACACAGTTTAGATGTCATAACTTTATGGCTCAATTCTGAAAATAAAAGAGGCGGGTGAATAACCCGCCTCTTTTACTTGTATGGATTGGAAACATCATCGCCGTATTCGCCGATGGTTTGCAGTATTTCCATCATCACATCTTCAGGCTGTTCTGTTGTTATCAGGTTGCGGAATACTTCGTAAGACTGTGTAAGCCCCAGCATACCTATTACGCCGGATAAGTCCTGTATCACATTCAGCGATGTTTCGCCTTGCAATAATTTGCTTACAAAAGTATCTACGTCGCCCAACAAAGGCGCTTGCAGCTTCTGGTAATTATGCCATTGCTTGTTGGCCAGTTCAAATAATATATAAGAGACCATTTCCCTGTCAGCAACAGATGGTGTGCTTGCTGTTACTTTACGGAAATAATCTGCTAATGTTTCTTCACTAACCGTTTCAGGAAGTGTGGCTGTTTCGGCTAATAATGCTTTCATCCTATTTCATCCTTATAAAATAATACTTCTCTGTAGCCTTGTGCCTTGTTGCAGGGTTCAGAAATTCAGGTGTCAGTTCACTTACTTTAAAATACGCTCCTTCCAGCAGCAGGTCATACTGTAGTTGCTGTGCTTTTATATCTTCTATACCGGTGTAAGAAGCCAGTACATATTTACCAGGCTCAGTGCCTGCACTATCAAGCGTTATCAGTCTGTCTGCATAAAAATGCAATGCATTCAGCGGGTGGTCTATTTGGTGCAGTGTCAGGTTATCTACCTGCATCTTGTTTGCTTTCATATACCTGCCAAGACTGCTGCCCAGTTGGTACTTCAACAGGTTGTAGTAAAAGTGATGTGTAATGAAAATATTTGCCAGCATAATGGCCGCCGCACTCACCCAAAACATCTTAGCCTGTATTCTTTTGTGCATGGCAATAAACAACCACACACTGAATGCCAGCATCCATACCAGTATGCCTGTTATACCTACGGGGAAAACAATCACCAGCGTCAGCAGCGATGCTATCATTATCAGTACAGATGCCACCCACTGAAAAGGCTTCATTACTTTATATAGTCCTATATATCTACCCTCTGCAAAATCTGCTATCAGTTTTGCAACCATAATAGCTGCCAGCGGAAATACCACAAATATGTAGTGTGGCAATTGGTATTTGGAAGAACCGAGCGCCAGATACGCCAGTACAAAACCGCCTGTTGTTATAAACTCCTGCTCAGGACGCATTTTGAATTTTTGTTTCACCACCTCCACCAGTCGCATCACCAATGCAGGCACAAACAAAAACATCCATGGCAGGAAAGCCCAGAACATACCTACAAACAAAAACTCGAATGGTGCATTATTATTCCACGGGCTTTCGCCTGTTATTCTGCCAAAGCTCTGCGACCAATAGAAGAATCGCAAACCGCTTACATTCTGTAGTCCATTCACAGTTTTCTCAGGGTGCATATCAAACTGCTGATACAACCCGATGCTCATTGGTATCAGGAAGATGGCAATCAGCACAGCATCTACCAGATGATAAGGACTGAAGATTTGTTTCCATTTGCGCTTCAATACCCAATCACTGCCAAAGCAGAAAATCGGCACCATCAGTGCAATAGGCCCTTTGGTCATCATACCCGCAGCTATAGCCGCAGTGCCACCCAGCACCCAATACCATCTGCGTTGTATCTCTGCTTCTTTTATCATCCACAACGCCGTTATCACACAGCTCATCAGTATAGTATCGGTACGTACGTCGTTCGTCATCAAGTACATACCCTGGCATGCACCCAGTATCAGTGCAGCCATGCGTGCGGTGTTATCGTTATATAACAATCGTGTCAGTCGGTATACTGCATATATAGCCAGTAGTGCAAACAATACAGATGGCAGCTTGTAGCCAAAATTATTGTAGCCAAATACCTTCATGCTCAGCGAGCTCACCCAGAAGAGCATCGGCGGTTTATCCAGATAATCGATGCCCCTGTCGTAGAGCTGCAGGTAGCTGCCGCTCTCTGCCATCTCGCGGCTCATCTCAGCATATTGTGTGGCATCAATATCCATCATATCTACACGAAAGGCACTCAGGTGCAATATGGCAAGCAGTACAAATACCCAGTTTGGAATCTTTGGCATAACAATGTTCTCTGTCTGCAAAAATAGTCGCAATTTTATCGAATGTTGCAATTGCGTTCATATCCGTTCGAGCTGGCTTTTCAATACCCCTTTACAACCAACAAAGGCACCAAGACGCACCAACCCACATTGGTGGTACAGTTGGGGCTGGGGCAGCTGCGCGGACATGGAGAGGCACCCGCTATACATTATTATAATGTATCGGTAGATAGCATGGCAGCTACCTTGGAGGCAAACCGCCGGGAAATTGAGCGCTACGCGCTGACAGACCCGCAGCGCTTCTGGCATTTTCTGCACCACCTGATGCCGGGGCAGAACTTTCTGATTGCAGCATTGGATATTGCAGGCTGGGACCTGTTTGCGCAACTGCGCCGACAACCACTGTATCAGTTACTGAGATTGCCATGGAAGGCACCGCTGACAGACTACACGCTGGGTGTAGATACAGCCGAAAATATGATTGCCAAAATGCAGGCGCACCCCTGGCCTATCTATAAAATAAAAATGCGTTCGCCCGATGATGTAGACCTTGTGCGTGCGCTGCGAGCTTCAAGCGATGCACGCTTCAGGGTAGATGCCAACGAGGCTTTCAGCTTTGAAGATGCTAAACGCATATTGCCCGATTTGCAGGCGCTGGGTGTAGATATGGTAGAGCAGCCCCTTGCCAAAACAGCATGGGATGCGATGAAAGAGCTAAAAGCCATCAGCCCGCTGCCGCTGTTTGCAGATGAAAGCTGTGTAGAGGAGAGCGATGTGGCTAAATGCGCCGATGCTTTTGACGGCATCAATATCAAACTTACCAAATGTGGTGGTATTACACCCGCGCTGCGTATGATAACCGAAGGACGCAAACTGGGCATGAAGGTTATGTTGGGTTCTATGAATGAGAGTACCATTGGCAGTGCCGCCATGGCACATCTGCTGCCCTTGCTCGACGAGATAGATGCAGATGGCCCGTTATTGCTGAAAGAAGATGTAGCTGAAGGGCTGCAATACGACAATGGGGTGATGCGTATCAGTAACGCACCCGGATTGGGTGTTCGCTTTCTGGGGCAGAAATTTGAAAAGAAGTCCATTTAGCATTCTATTTTTGTGACGATGCAAATACTGCAAGACATTTCGCTCAAGCCTTTCAATACATTCGGTATGGATGTATCTGCCGATTATTATGCAGAGATAACAGATGTAGCGCAGCTCCGCGAAATAGCGGAGAATACAGCGCTACCTGCCAAACGCTTTGTATTGGGCGGCGGTAGCAATGTATTGCTTACACATACACTGCATGGCATATTGCTGCACAACAAAATAAAAGGCATAGAAAAAGAAAAAGAAGATGATGACCATGTGTGGGTAAAAGTAGGTGCAGGCGAGGTGTGGCACGATTTTGTGATGTATGCCATTGCCAACCATTGGGCAGGTGTAGAGAATCTTGCACTGATACCCGGCACTGTGGGTGCGGCGCCTATACAAAACATTGGCGCCTATGGCGTAGAGGCAAAAGAGGTGATAGACCATGTGACTGCATGGCATTGGGAAATGCAACAAGAAGTGCCGTATCAGAATGCAGAATGCGCATTTGGTTATCGCGATAGTATTTTCAAACACCAGTTGAAGGACAAAGTGTTTATTACATCTGTTACATTTAGGCTCCATAAAAAACCAAACTTCAATACATCTTACGGTGCTATAGAGCAGGAGTTGCAGAAGATGGATATTCAGGAAATATCGATTGCGGCTATAGCAGATGCGGTGATAGCCATCCGCAGTAGTAAACTGCCTAATCCACGAGAGATTGGTAATGCGGGTAGCTTCTTCAAAAATCCTACCATACATATAGAGCAATACGATGCACTAAAAGAATCGTTCCCAGCCATACCATCCTACCCTGTTAGCGAAACTATGGTAAAAGTACCTGCAGGCTGGTTGATAGAACAATGCGGCTGGAAGGGTTTCCGTGCAGGCGATGTTGGTGTGCACGAAAAGCAGGCGCTTGTATTGGTAAACTATGGCACTGCTACAGGCGGTGCTGTTTGGGACTTGTCTGATAATATCGTAAAAACCGTACACGATAAATACGGCATAGAACTGGAGCGCGAAGTGCAAGTGTGGTAACCTACGCTTCCGCTGTTATTGGCATGCGGATGTAGAAGGTAGTACCTTTTCCCTCAGTAGTATCAAACCAGATTTTACCTTTCCAGAATTCAATAATCTTCCTCGTCATAGCAAGGCCAAGGCCTGTGCCCGATGTCTTGGTAGTAAAGTATGGCTGGAATATTTTGTCTACTATCTCGCTGTCTATACCCGTACCATTATCGGCTATGGCGATGAGCACATCTGCTCCTTGTGTTTCCACACTTACTCTCACCAGTCCTTCTCTGCCTTCAGGTATAGATTGCACTGCGTTTTGCATCAGGTTGGTAAGTACGCGAAGCAGTTGGCTGCGGTCTGCAAATACATTGATAGCGTCTGCCGATTTTTGTGTCTCTACTTTTACTTCACTTTCATTCAGGTATAGTTCTGCAACACGTTCTATCAGTTCATTTACCTCTATGTTTTCAGGAACAGCCTCAGGCATTTTTGCAAAGTTCGAAAACTCGCTGGCTATGTAAGAGAGGTTATCTATCTGTTCTATCAGCGATTCTGAAACCTTTATCGTCAGCTCGCGCACATTTTCGTAGTTGTTCTTCAGCGCCTGTTGCAGGTACTGAATATTCAACTTCATTGGTGTCAGCGGGTTTTTGATTTCATGCGCTACCTGCTTTGCCATTTCGCGCCACGCGGTTTCACGCTCGTTGCGTGCCATCAGCATGGCGTTGGCTTCCACTTTCTTCACCATCTTATTATACTCCTGCACCAGTAGTCCTATCTCATCTTCATAAGGCCATTCTATCAATTCGTTTTCGCTCAGGTTCAGTTTTTCAAATCGTTCTATCACTACGTTAAAACTGCGTGTTATCCATCTGGTAATGAATACCGTTATCATACCCGATAGCAGGAAGATGAATGCATACAGGTTGATGAGTGCAACAAGGATATTGGATATCTGATAACTCAATTCTTTTTGCGAAGAGAAATACGGGATGTTGATATAGCCCATCGTAGCGCCTGCTTCATCGCGGATAGGTACGTAGCAGCTAAGGTGCGATAGCTTACCGATGTTTTCATCTTGCATCAGCAACGATTTCTTATTGCTCCATAATTCATGGTAAGCATCCTGACGCATGATACGTGCCAGCAGTGCGCGGTCATAAATATTATCCTGCGACGTTACATTCAGTATACCGCTCGCGTTGTAGATATTGATGTCGACCTTCTGTGCATTGGCAAGCCCTGTGATAAAGTATTTGAACGCTGCTGTATTTGTACTCTGATTAAAGGAGCGAGGGTTAGACAGTGCGCCGTCAGCATCCAGATTTTGTGTTACAGAGCGCTCTACTGCCTGCATTACACCCAGCAGTTTGTTGCGAGTATTTTGTTTATACTGCAGTGTGAAGTATATGATAGTTACCACACCTATTATCAGAAAAGATACAAGCACTATACCAAGCATAGAGAAGTGTATCCTTCTGCGCAGTGTGAAATTGATAAGCCTTGAACCGCGTTTTGGTTTTGCAAGAAAAGAGATGGTCGATTTATATAGCACTATCAGTATAGCTACCAATACCTGTATGCCAAACAGGTAAGAGAACAGTGTAATACTTTCCAACCATACTTTCTGATTGTGTACAACAACAACAACTTTGTTATCGTCTGTTTTGTACCAGAGTTCGCTATTATCATCTTTGGTAACAAACTTGTAGTCCTTCTCTATTTTTTCGTTGAAGAAGATTGGGAAAGTATAATCGTTGGTTTGTGTAAGCAGCCTGTGGTTGGCGTAGATGGCATATGAATAGTTAGCGCCGTCCAGCGTGGTTTTTAGTGTCTGTGGTTGCAGCAGTTCAGGATACACAGACTCACCTGTCGATTCCTTAATAGCAAGGTCAAGATACAAATACGATATGCTGTTGCTATCGCTATTGTATATAGGCACAATGCCTATATAGTAGTGTCCGTCCTGCGCGTATTCTTTATAGTACAGATTGCTGTCTGTTGTAGGTTGTGCCCTCCGCAGTTGCCTGCGTATAGCAGTATAGCTTAGTGTATCACTGTTATACAGGTCGTTTCCGTTAGCGTCGTATATATATACTTTGGTTTGGTATTTATTCAGCTGTGTACCAAAGTACAATGTTTCAAAACGCTCATTCAGTTGCCTGCGTGCATCGTTATCAGGGTTTTCTATAAATGCTTTTAGCGTGTGGTCGTTTTGCAGTGTTTGTGCTATGCTGTTGAACACAAAATCTTCCAGCGGGTGGTCGCGTTGCTGTGCCACTACCTCTGCATAGTTGATGCGATTGGTTTTTTCTTTTATATCGCTGAAATATTGCAGCACGGCAGTACAAAATGCACAAACAAAGAATGCCCAGAATATCATGTGTGGTGCCAGCACGTCGTTGGTATATGCAAGCTTCTTCACGTCCAGCAGCATTATGAAAAGCAGCAACCAACCCAGCAGGAAGTATGACAAGTTGCCGGTGCGGCTTACATCACTCAGCAGTATTACCAAAATGCCGGTTGCACCAATCAACAGGTATTTAATACGCTGGTTAGATATCAGCTTAGCAAAAACTACGTTCAGGAAGTATATCAGCAAACAACAGCTGATGGTAATGATACCTATTGTGATAAGGGCATAGATGGTAAACTTATTGATGCTGTAAAAATGGCTTACGTCGAATGATACTGCCGAGTCTACCACAAGGCTGTTTATCATATTGATGAACGTAAACGCAAATGTGATGATTACAAGACTCAGCAATACAGCCAACGGGTAGCGTATATTCTTATTTAGTTTCGAGAAGTCTATATCATCGAATGAAATATTGCCAATGATGTAAGCTATTATCCAGAGGAAGCATAGTGCATTCAGCAACAAGGCACCCATGGATGGATGCAATGTACTGGTAGCATACACAAGGGGCGAGAAGATAGGCATGCTCGACAGATTGAACGGCATGCCGTATATATAGGTAAGCAGGCGCACACCTGCTATCAGTACTACTGTTATTACAATGCCCAATACATTAGACCGTCTGCGCGATATATTGATGCTGATAAGTTGCAGCCATGCAATGGTGGTAAGCAGTGCAGCTATCAGCAATGCAAGCATTGGTAAGTCAGGTATCCACTCAGGCAGCGAATTAGGATTGAACTTTACGTAAAACAATGTTTCACCTTCAGTGTTTTTTACGCTGTAGCCACCCTTTACCGCAGTGCTGTGTATACGTGTATTAGCAGGGATATAACTACCCGCAGCAAATTCGTTTGCAAGGTATTTATTCTCAAAAGGGTACTGAAACATGACAGGGAACAAAGCTGTAAGGTGTCTTGCTTTGTTCTTTATCCAGTAGCATCTGGTTATGAATACGCCTTTTTCGTTGAATAGTAGTTGCTCCTTGAAAGTCGGCTTGTTCTCAATACAGTCTGCCAGTATCTTGTTGGTATTCCAATAGCTGAGTGTGCCGTTTTTGTAGGCGTAGAGATAATAGGGTTGTTTGCTAAGTTTCTCTACATCATTATCTGTAAGGGAATCTTTAAAGATTCTTTCTACAAGGTCGGCATCTGTCAGTAGTTGATTGAAGAGCTTTTCTTTGCTTAGTATATCCTCTTCTATGGTCTTTGCCATACCCACAGGTGCTATCTGCCTGCTATGGTTATGATAGCGGACAATCGCTATGCTCCACAACACAACGCTTGCTATCAGCCAACCCCAGTATGGATATTTCCTGAACACCTATTGCCTTTCCTGTGCTTTTACTTTGTTCCACAATGCATCCATTTCCGCCAATGTCATATCGTGCAGTAGTTTACCTTCTTCGGCAGCCATTGCTTCTATCTGCTGAAAGCGGCGGATGAATTTTTTGTTTGTCTTTTCCAGTGCCATCTCTGGGTCTACTTTTGCAAAGCGTGCATAGTTTACCAGTGCAAATAATACATCGCCAAATTCTTCTTCTATTTTGTCCTGCTCACCTATGGCAACTGCTTCATACAGTTCTCCAATTTCTTCATCTACTTTTTCTTTTACCTGATCTATATGATCCCACTCAAAGCCTACCTGCTTGGTTTTATTTTGCAGTTGCAGTGCCTTCATGATAGCGGGTATAGACTGTGGCAGCCCACTGAGGATAGATTTCTTCCCTTCTTTCAGTTTCAGCTTCTCCCAGTTTTGCTTTACCTCTTCTTCGTCATTCACCACTGTACTGCTATATATATGCGGGTGTCTGCTCACCAGTTTGTTACACACACCTTCTATTACATCATCCAGTGTAAACTCGCCACGCTCGGCACCTATCTTGCTATAGAATACAATGTGCAGCAGCAAATCGCCTAGCTCTTCTTTCAGCCCCTGCCAGTCTTCTTCTGCAATGGCGTCTGCCAGTTCGTAGGTTTCCTCAATAGTTTGCGGGCGCAGGCTTTGTATCGTCTGCTTCTTGTCCCAAGGACAATTCTCCCTGAGTTCGTCCATAATAGTCCTGAGCCTTACTAATGATTGAGCGTATTCCATTAAAACATCGTTACTTAAAATAACATATAACTAATCAACTATTCAACAAATCATCGAACTAACTACCCCAGCGATAACCATCGGCGTCAATACCTGCCAGTTGCAGCACACGGTGTACTACCGTATAAGCCATTTCTTCAAGTGTTTGTGGCTTGCTGTAGAAGGATGGTGTCGCTGGGCAGATGATACCGCCTGCTTCAGTTATGGTTGTCATATTACGCAGGTGCACCAGATTGTAAGGTGTTTCTCTCACCACACATATCAGCTTACGGCGTTCTTTCAGCATCACATCTGCAGCGCGCGTTATCAGGTCGTTGCTGATGCCACCTGCTATACGCCCAGCTGTACCCATACTGCACGGACAAATGATAAGTACATCATAGCCAGCACTGCCCGAAGCGATAGGCGCCATAAAATCGTTCTTATCCCATATTTTGAATGGATAGTTCTTATAGTCCTCATTACCCAATTCGTGTTGCCATACGGTGCGCGCATTATCGCTCCATACCACGCCTATTTCTTTAACCTGCTGTTGCAGTTTCACAAGGCTATCAAGCAATACTTTCGTATATATCGAACCGCTTGCACCAGTTATCGCCACCGCTATTTTCATATAATGTCTTTATATATAATTATCACAAGATGTTAACAAAGCTACCTAGAATATGTCGTAAATTAGCTTTCTTAAAATATCATGTAATGAAACGTGTATTGTTATTATTTATCGCGCTGATGACGGTTGGGAATGTGGTAACGGCAGCCGATAAAAACAAAAAGGAAGAGAAGAAAACAGTCAATGATAAGGAGATAGAGTGGATATCTTTTGAAGAGGCGGAAAAGCGCATGCAGAAAGAGCCACGCAAAGTTTGGATTGATGTATATACAGACTGGTGCGGATGGTGCAAAGTGATGGACAAAAAAACCTTTTCACATCCCGAGGTTATAAAATACATGAATACGAAATACTACGCTGTTAAATTCAATGCGGAGCGTACAGACAGTTTTTCTTTTGCAGGTAAAAAATGGGGTTTTATGCCCGAGTACAAAGCCAATGGATTGGCTGTGCAACTGATGAACGGGCAGATGTCTTACCCTACAGGTATTGTAATGGTTGAAAATTTCCAGAATCCAATATTAATTGGGGGCTATCATCCTGTTACGGAAATGGAACCAATATTGAAATATATCGCAGAAGATATCTATAAGACTAAAAAATTTGAAGAGTATCAG
Organism: Flavipsychrobacter sp.; assembly: GCA_035299045.1. Lineage (GTDB taxonomy): Bacteria > Bacteroidota > Bacteroidia > Chitinophagales > Chitinophagaceae > Polluticoccus. The sequence goes on along the minus strand of DATGXJ010000009.1, from coordinate 144,225 downwards.
CCAACTTTCCAGCCTACTTGGAAAGAGATATTAACGCCTATAGCGCCAAGCATGTATTAATTTTGTGCTATCATAATTTGCCCGTATATTTACGGGGTAATCGATTGCGACTACGGCGAAATCCGAAAAGCCCAAGAGTAGGAATTACCTTTAAATTAAAAATTTACATGAAAAAAATGTTTTTAGTAGGGTTAACAACTCTACTGTGTTCTAGTCTTTCAAACATCAGTTACGCAAATTTTGTTGTTCAATCCAGAATGATGATACCATTTGGTACAGGTTGTGCATTGTCAATAACAGAAATGGAGTATGATGGGGCAGGATTTGTAGGTTTAGGTCAACCAATTCAATATGGTAATTGTGTTAGAATAAGTACAGTTTCTAGAACAGTAGTACCATGTCCTGCCGGATTTAATATTATTCCTACGGACGTTAAAGTTGAGTTTGAATCTTCAGGAACTTTATATAATAACTCCGTGGTAGACATTGATTTTAATGTAATTAAAGACCTCACTACAGAACAGGATGCTGCACAACAATTAGACGCACAAAAACAAGCGTATATTGATGGAATTAATGCTTTGTTATTTCAACCTTCGAACATTGAATAACATAGTTATCGAGTGATATACTGCATATCGCTTTTATAATACTTACAAATACTAGTCAGCCCGCAGCGTTCACATTTTGGCCTGCGGGCTACGCATGTGTAGCGGCCATGCAGTATCAGCCAGTGGTGTGCTTTGTGTATCAGTTCTTGCGGTATATTGGCTATCAATTGTTTTTCGCTCTGCAGTACATTCTTGGCATTGGTAGTAAGCCCTATCCTCGCCGATACGCGGAATACATGCGTATCTACCGCCATGTTGGGCTGCTCATATATTACAGATGTTATCACATTGGCCGTCTTTCTGCCCACACCGGGTAGCTTTACTAATTCATCTACCGTATCGGGTACCTCGCCACCAAAGTCTTCTACCAGCATCTTTGCCATACCCATCAAGTGCTTTGTTTTGTTGTTGGCAAATGTGACACTGCGGATGAAAGGTTCTATATCTTCAAAACTTGCCTGTGCCAGTGTTTCCGGAGTGGGGAATGCATTGAACAAAGGTGGGGTAACGATATTCACCCGCTTATCGGTACACTGTGCAGAAAGGATAACAGCCACCAACAGCTGATACGGATTTTCATAATGCAATTCCGTTTCTGCCTCGGGCATATTTTTCTGAAACCAGTCTATAATAAAAGCATACCGTTCTTTCTTTGTCATATTTCAAAATTACCATGTTATTATTTATAGACAAATTGGCACACAACTTGATGTATCCATATTACTAAAATAATACCATGCCCATACGTTCACTATTATTCTGCTCTCTTATATTACTAACCGGTTGCGGACATGAAATAAACTGCACCAACGGCTATCTGCATTTCAGCTTAATGAATTTTACAGAGGCAGAATCTAAAACGCTCATCATTAATAGGTACGAGCCTGAGAGCAATTTTGCAACCATATATTCCTCAGATACTTTTACGCTGGATAGCCCGGGTTATTACAAGCTTGTAGGCAAATTGAATAGCAATGTAAGAACTAACTATATACACTACGTGTCGTTAAATGATAATACAACCGATTTAGTTGAGGTAGTATTGCCGGATGCAGGCAATCAGTTCAGAATGAGTAATATTGTCATTACACCAAGGCATGAAACTTATTCTTCTGCTACTACACATTGTTTCAATACAGAGATAAGATATACTATAAACAATATACCCGTAAGTACGAAAGGTTCTTACGAGTATATGATAAACCTGTATAAATATTAGCTTCTCTACTACTTAGTATCGGGCTCAAAATCCAGCACGGCAGAGTTCATACAAAAACGCTTGTAGGTAGGTGCCGGACCGTCATCAAAGATATGACCGAGGTGAGAGTCGCAGCGCCAGCAGTTTACCTCTGTGCGTACCATTCCGTGAGAATTATCCTCTTTATAAGTCACACTTTTATCTCCTAAAGATTCATAGAAGCTTGGCCATCCGCAACTGCTAGCAAATTTATTGTCTGACCTGAATAGCGGATTGCCGCATACTGCGCAGTAATACGTTCCTTTAGAATCAGTATTCCAGTACTTCCCGGTAAATGCATATTCCGTTTCTGCTTCGCGGCCAATGGCATATACTTCTTTCGGCAATATTTTTTTCCATTCGGCATTGCTTACATTCAGCTTGTTGGTAGCTGTACGGGAGTAGTAAGGATTGTTTTTATGTTCTTCGCTCATAGCATTGTTTTTTTGTGCGTTGGTGCAACTGCTGCCCAGCAACAGTGTGCAGAATGTCAGTATCAGATGTAAATATCGCATAGTATTTGATGTGTTAATTCCTGTTTATTAACGATACATGCACACTTGTGGTTTTCTGCTAAATAGTTAATGTTTTGTAAAGTTCGCACTATTGCAAAATATGGAACCAAATACGTCATAGACAAAGCTGATAATAATCAGTCTGCACAACATGGGCTTATCCTACTTTTGTGTTCTTATGCACTTACACTACACCACTGCAGACTATGCAGTAAAACACATACAAAGCAACAGCAGAGTTTTTATACATGGCAGTGCGGCTACACCACTTACACTCGTCAATGCCATGCTGGCAAGGGCAGGAGAGCTGAAGGGTGTAGAGTTGGTAGCCATCAGCACTTTTGGCGATATCAACTGGAAGCGCCCGGGCGTCAGCGATAGTTTTTATCTCAATTCGCTCTTCGTATCTGCCAATGTGCGCGATTGGGTAAACAGTCCCTTCGGCGATTATGTGCCTGTCTTCCTCAGCGAGATACCACGTCTTTTTAAATCGGGGGTATTGCCCATAGATGTGGCACTGATACACGTATCGCCGCCCGATAGCCACGGCTATTGTACACTAGGCACATCTGTTGATGCCGCACTAACCGCTACTAAAACAGCCAAAAAAATCATTGCGCAGGTAAACCCCAACATGCCACGCACACATGGCGAGGGACATATACATATTTCAAAATTCACCGCAGCTATCTGGGATGAATCTCCACTGCCCGAGGTTGATTATGGCAGCAAGGTAGATGAAGTATCATTGCAGATAGGCAGAAACGTAGCGGAGCTCATAGAAGACGGTGCTACACTGCAAATGGGTATCGGTACTATTCCCGATGCAGTACTGCAATCGCTTACCAACCACAAAGAGCTGGGTGTGCATACAGAAATGTTTTCAGATGGGTTGATACCGTTGATAGAAAAAGGCATCATCACCAACGAGCATAAAAAAGTAAGGCGCGGCAATATCGTTACCACATTCACAATGGGTACGCGCAAGGTCTACGACTTTGTGAACGACAATCCCAATGTAGTGTTCATGGATGTTGCATTTGTAAATGATACTGCCGTCATCCGCAAGAACCCTAAAGTAGCAGCCATCAATAGTGCATTGGAAATAGACCTGACGGGGCAGGTATGCGCAGACTCCATAGGTACGTATCAATACTCTGGCATCGGCGGGCAAATGGATTTCATGCGTGGTGCTTCACTTTCCGATGGTGGTAAGCCTATCATTGCATTGCCATCTGTTACAAGTAAGGGTATATCACGCATTACGCCATTCCTGAAGGAAGGCGCAGGTGTGGTAACAACTCGCGGACATGTGCATTATGTAGTAACAGAATATGGTACGGTAAATCTCTATGGAAAAAACATGGAGCAACGAGCCAAGCTACTCATCAGTATAGCGCACCCCAACCACAGAGAGGCATTGGAAAAAGCCTTCTACGAAAGGTTTAAAAAATAAAAATCAGGAATAAACAAAAGGGCTGCATTTGCAGCCCTTTATCTTTTTATATCACCACTATTTCGTGGTAGTCTTTTGCGTCAAAATATTTTTGTGCCAACGCTTGCAATTCCTGTGCTGTAATGCTTTTGTAGATGCGGATATTGCGGTTGAAGTTTTCTATCGTCATACCATTCAGTATCAGCGTACGCCAGCGTTGCAGTATAGAGAACGGGCCATCGAGGTCGCCCAATAAATTGCCTAATAAATAATTTTTTACCAACAGCAGTTCTTCATCATCGGCAAGCTCATTGCATATCACATTCATCTCGTGATATATCTCTTTGATGGCAGGCTCTATCACATCGCGGCCTACTTCTGTCTGTATGGTTATTTCGCCACTGTGTGTGTAAGAAGAGAGCCCGCTGTATATACCATAGGTATAGCCCTTCTCTTCGCGTATATTACTCATCAGCCTCGAGCCGAAGTAACCACCGAATAGTGTATTCAGCACTACCATGGGTGCAAAGTCTTCGTGGTGACGATTGGGGAACAAACGTCCTATGCGTATAGCACCCTGCACACCATCTGCATCGTTGGTTATGTGTTGTTTCTTTTCGGCAGACTGTATGATGTCGTATGTCTTAACATCGTGGTTAGTAACCGTAACGGCTATTTTGCCAAATACATCATCTACATTCTTTAGCACATCATTACCAAACTTACCTGCCATAAAAATGCGTACACCACCCAGGTCGAAGTGCTTTTTGTAAAACGCCAAAAGGTCTTCACGTGTCAGCCCTTCAATGGTTTCCTTCTTGGTAAATCGTCCGTATGGATGTGTGTCGCCAAACAGTGCTGCATCTATGCGTTGGTTGGCTACAAAGTCGCAATGACGCAGGCTTACCATCAGGCGTTGCAGGCTGTTTTGTTTGTATATATCCAGTTCCGTTTGCGGAAAGATGGCATCAGTCAGTATCTCGTACACAATAGGCAGCAGGTTGGGTACATGCTTGGTAAGTGTGTGCAGTGTAACCGTGCTGTGGTCATTGCCGGGGCCTATCTTCAGGCTGGCGCCGTAAAACTCCAGTGCTTCATTTATCTGTTGCGATGTGCGTTTGCTTGTGCCGTTTTTCAGCAGCCCTGCCACCGCTTGCGATGTAGCCTGTTTCTCTTCGTACCATATACCCGCGGGGAATACCCAGCTTATCTCTACCACATCCTGCACACCTGCATTCAGCCAATAGAAGGGTATGCCATTGCTCAGCTTCTCTTCGTTGATGGCTGGCAATACATAATCAAATTCTACAGCATCGTGTATGGCAGGTGGTGTTGTTCTGTCTAAAGTCATCTTCAGTAATTAGTCTTTAATAAATAAAGCACGCAGCTCATCAGCATCCTGTGCTTTCATCCTGCCACCCAGTACAAGGCGCAGCTGGCGGCGGCGCAGCGCACCGTCATACATTTTTTGTTCATCTTCTGTTTGCGGCAGTATCTCAGGCACTTTGCGCGGGCGCCCGTTCGGGTCCAGTGCTACGAAGGTAAGGTAGGCCTCGTTGGTCAGATACTTGTACTGTGCCGCAAGGTCTTCGCCCCATACTTTCAGGTATACTTCCATCGATGTGTTGAAGGCGCGCGTCAGCTTGGCTTCAATCGTCAGCAGGTTGCCCAGCTTTATCGGGTTGTTGAATGATACATTATCTACCGATGCCGTAACCACGGGACAGTTACAATGCTTTTGTGCTGCAATGGCAGCGGCAATATCCATCCAGTGCATCAGGCGGCCACCCATCAGGTTGCCCAGTGTATTGGTATCATTTGGCAGTACCAGTTCCGACATGATAACGTGTGTATCCTGCGGATGTCTTTCCTTTAACATAAATAGGAATGATTTTAAAAACGGGATAAAGTTAGCGTAAATGCCGCTGGCATACCCTATATACATATAAGAAAAAAGAGAGGCATTGGCCTCTCTTTACTTATTACTGTGCTTTTGCAACATATTTCTCGGGGTTCTTATCAAACACACCTTTACAAACATCGCTGCAGAACCATGTAGTATCGCCATTGTGTACAGAATACTCTGTCCATGTGCTGTCTTTAGGCATTTCGCATACAGGATCCATAGGGCCTGTAGGCGCAGCCGCTTCGGCACCTGCTGCCGGTTGTTCTTTTGGCATCTCTATTGTAGTGGTACCTTCTGGTGCATTGCCGCAAGATGCCAGCATCATACCTGCTATTATAACAGAAGCAAAACGTTTCATCTTAAAGAATTTTTGCAAAGGTACTATTTGTTTTTCAGAGCCCTTGCAGGTTTCAGTCTTTGTGTGTTTAGCAAAATACTTACGGTAAGTGTCAGCACGCCTGCTGCATACAATACCAAAATTGCGCCTCTTGATAGTTCTGTGCTTACAGCCTCGCTGAACATGGCAGGAACAAACAATGAAAAGATGGCTAGAAGTATGCCCAATCCTAAAAACTTAAATGGCTTATCCATATATCTGTATTGATGAATTAATTTTTGTTGAAGTTGAGATATTTCGGCTTACGAAACTATCAGTTTTAATTATAGCGATTATAGTATCTGTAATGAAAACGTCGGCACACGGCCGACGTTTTGAAGTATTAATAAGTAGTGTTGAATTGTACACCCACTATATACCATCTGCCAGGTAGTTGTATAACACTTGCCTCGCGGTATTTGGTATCCAGTATATTGTTTACATCTGCATAGATGTTGAACTGTTTGATGCGGTATGCCACACGTGCATCTACCAGTGTATAGTCGTTTGCATTGATGCGGTACAGGTAGCGCACGTTTGCATTTATCTGTAGCTTATTCCACAACATACTACGCACAGATGCTATTGCCTGATGGCGCAGTGCTTCTACAGCATATTTAGAAATAGCATTGTTAGGTGTTTCAATCACAGGGCTTAAGTAGGTATAGTTGCCCTGCAGGTTGATGACATACTTATCGCTCAATGCAAGATGCTTGCTCAGTTGGTATGTTACCTGTCCACTGACGCCGTTTGTATTTACAGACTGGAAATTTTGTGGCTGCCAAGGGTCAAGCGTTGTAGCACGTACCCAGTCTATAAAGTCTGTATTGTTTTTGTAGAAATATGCAGCTCTTGCAAACAACAGATTGCCATTGTATTGCAAACCGCCTTCTGCATATTTAGCATGTTCGGGTTGCAGGCTTGCGTTGCCTATGTTAGTTGGCCCTTTGTAATAAAGGTCTGTATAAGTAGGTAGGCGTTGGCCCATACTTGCATTGGCAAATACTTTCCATTTTGGTAGGAAGCGATAGCCTGCGTCAAGACCGGGGAATGCCTGCCAACCATAGTCGCTGTTGTAGTTGGCATATACACCCAGCCCTGCATTCAGCTTGTCGTTGAAGTAGTGTTTGTACTCTGCGTAGATGCCGGTGTTATTACGATTGCGCTTGCCGAGGTTGGTACTGTTGATGTCTTCGTTACGGTATTCAACACCCATACCTACTGTGCCTTTGCGCATAGTATAGCTGCTCTGCACCTCGCCCGTTACCACATTTGTTTCATGTATGTTGTGGTACAAAGAGGGATTCTGACGAACGAAAATATAGTCGTCATTGTTGTAACGATAGCTAACACGTGGGCGTATCATCAGTTTGCTGTTTGGCTTCAGCGTGTAGGCAATACTTCCCATTGCTGTCTGTACAGTTTCAGTAGAATTGGCATCAACCGGTGCGGCATAGAAACCGTTTGCACCAAAATCGTTGTGGATGTATGCGCCCATGGCATCGATACTGTTCTTGCTGTTTAGTACTATCCTGTTTTGGTAGAAGAGGCGCGTTGCTTTGTATGCGGTATTGTACCTGTAACCATTGCCTTCATCGTGCGCTACGGAAAGGATATGACTTTGTTTCTTACCGGTGAAAGAAGCAGATGCCTGTGCACCCCAACCGTAGTAGGTATCGCCGCTGGCTGTATCTGTTAGCAAATTGCTGCCTGCATATACCTGAGCGCTTACTTCGTTTTGCTGTGGTATGCGGGTAACGATGTTGATGGCACCCGCCAGTGCATTAACACCATATACCATGGCTGCCGGGCCACGCAATACTTCAATCTGCTCGATAGCCGAAATAGGAATGGGCAGGTTCATCATGTGATGGCCTGTTTGCGGGTCGCTCATCTTCACACCGTTTACCAGAACCAATACCTGATCGAATGTACTACCGTCGATGCTGATATCTGCCTGTGTGCCGTTAGGGCCACGCTGGCGAAAGTCTGCACCTGCAAGATAGGCAAGTAGCTCTGCGGTAGATTTTACAGGCAGTGTCGCAATCTGTTTGCGATCCAGCACTTGCATGTTTCTGTTTTGCTTACCGAAGCTTGCCTCTATTCTGTTTTCGTGAATGATGACGGTGTCGAGTGCTTGCTGTGCAAAGGAAGAAAGGCTGCTGCCAACCAGTCCTAAGCCGATAATCAAGTGTTTTTGCATATGGTTTGTTTTAGCGCCGCAAAGGTATAGGCGTTAAAATCGTTGATTATCAAACTTTAAAGCATATTTATAAACGCAACATCTCAATGTGTGGTATTCCGTCTTCTATATATTCTGCACTATTTATATTAAAACCAAAACGCTCGTAAAAAGCCTTCAAATATAATTGTGCACCTATACGTATTGGGCCCGTGCCGTAAGATTCTATTGCCTTTTCTACAGACAGCTCCATCAGCTCCATCCCCAAGCCCTTTGCACGATAGTTGGGGTCTGTTACCACACGCCCTATAGACATCTCTTTGTAAGACACACCCGCAGGTACCAGACGGCTGTATGCAACCAGTGCACTATCTGCAAAGCCCATCAGATGCAGGCATTTGGTGTCTTTATCGTCCATATCCAGAAACACACAGTTTTGCTCTACAACAAACACCTTGCTGCGTAGTTTCAGCACTTCATATAGTTCGTAATTGCTCAGTTCACCAAAAGCCTTCAGTCGCCAGTTCAGTTGCATAATATATTCGTTAAGGGGTTGTTTCTCTGTTGCGAGACAGCATGATGGCACCGCAAAGTATGGCGCTCACACTTAGTGTTACCAGATGGTAGTATTTGTATAGCAACGGAGAGAACATGTAGAAGAACAGCAAAAATACAAACAGCATCAGCAGTGTAAAGAAGCTGTAATCTATGCGCTGTTTGTTGCGCTGATAATACCAGATACCAATAACATTCAGCAGCAGCATGAGCCCAGCTTGTATGCTACGCATCAAAAAGACTTCCTGTTCTGAGTTGCCCGGCAGCAGGTTTTTGAAATACGAAGCAAAATAAATACCGGGTACAAAAGTGTAAGAAACAGGAGGCTCGCCATATCCGTTCCACTCAGCTACTGCACAGTTATTGTGGTACAGAATACCTTCTTTCAATATTGTGGGGTCTTTCAGGTAGAATGGAATGATGTATAATACTACTACAGACAAGCCTACCGCGCCCCACATCATGATATTTGTTTTGCGCGGAATGTTTTGCCAATACACAATAGCAAACAAAGGCAGCCAGAACACAAATGTGTAGCGCGATAAGAGACAAAGTATCAGCCCGAGGGTAATGAGATAGATGTTCTTTTGCAGCAGGCCTATAGCCAGTATCATATAATAGGCTGCGATCAATGTTTCCAGCGATACGGATATATCCATACCTGCCCATTTGATGTAGAATAGTAGTATAGACATAGGCAGCAATATGGCAAGTAGCTTCACTACTACCTTCACATCATTACGCCATACATATATGCCCCATATACCATTGGCAATCACCATGGCAAGTATGCCTATCCATCTGTTATCGAAATGAAAGAGGTGCGATATAGCAAGTGGAAGCCAGTTCAATGGCATGTACACCGGATAAGGATGCCAGCTGTACTCCTCTATTGGGTAGTAGGGAAACTTACCAGCCGCGTATCGCTCATACAATGCGTTCAATTGGGTAAGTACATCAGAAAGTTGCCCCGGATTGTTGTATTCAGCAAACAGCTTGTCGAACCAGGGGATGGTTACAGCAATGGCTGCAATACCGATACTGCCGCCTATCAGCAGCTTATTTACTGCCAATGGCTTTAAAACGGGTGCTTCGCCTTTCTTTAATACAGAAAGGTAATAAAGCGGTACCAGCAGAAACAGTATGAATAATACAGCAGGATTGCCATCAAGCCCCAACCATTCGCGGCCATATACTACTACGTAGCATTGAAGCAGCAAAAGGATGACAGGTATGACTACTTTCTTCATGAATGCATTTTAGCAATAAATAACTATATAACCGAGGCTATAGTATGTTATTTACTCAGGTGCATGCTTCTTTCTTTATAAAGCTGGCGGAACCAAGGGTCGCGCAGGTCTTTGATAAAGCGGATAGCCTCGCCGGTGCTCTTCATTTCAGGACCCAGCTCTTTGTTTACATTCGGGAATTTGTTGAAGCTGAATATCGGCTCTTTTACTGCAAAACCTTCAAGTTTCTTTTCCATCTTGAAGTCTTTCAGTTTCTTTTCGCCCAGCATCACTTTGGTTGCTATATTCAGATATGGGATACCGTATGCTTTTGCAATGAATGGCGTAGTACGGCTGGCACGCGGGTTAGCTTCTATCACATATACTTTACCATCTTTAATGGCAAATTGTATGTTGATGAGGCCGCGAACATTCAGCTTCAGCGCTATGCGCTTAGCAATGTCAGCCATTTCGTCCACAATCAGCTGGCCCAGGTTGAAGCATGGCAGCAGGGCGTGGCTATCGCCACTGTGAATACCTGCAGGCTCTATGTGCTCCATGATGCCCATGATGTGTACTTCTTCGCCATCGCAGATAGCGTCTACCTCTGCTTCCTGACAACGGTCCAGGAAGTGGTCGATGAGTATTTTATTGCCCGGAAGGTGCTTCAGCAGGCTCAGTACGCTTTTTTCAAGTTCGTCGTCATTGATAACGATACGCATCCTTTGACCGCCCAATACATAAGATGGGCGCACCAGTACCGGATAGCCTACTTGGTTGGCTACTTCCATAGCCTCGTCTGTAGTAAATGCCGTACCGTAGCGTGGGTAAGGGATGTTCAGTTCTTTCAGCAGGTCGCTGAAGCGGCCGCGGTCTTCGGCAATATCCATATCATCGAAAGATGTACCGATGATGCGAACGCCTTTTTCGTGCAGGCGCTTTGCCAGTTTCAACGCTGTTTGTCCGCCCAATTGCACTATCACACCGTATGGTTGCTCATGCTCAATGATTTCCCAAAGGTGCTCCCAGTATACAGGTTCAAAATACAGCTTGTCTGCAATATCAAAGTCTGTAGATACTGTTTCAGGGTTGCAGTTTACCATAATTGCTTCAAAACCACTTTCCTTAACAGCCAGCAGGCCGTGCGTGCAGCAATAATCAAATTCTATACCCTGGCCGATACGATTCGGGCCAGACCCCAATACAATGACTTTTTTCTTTTCTCCGGGGATTGATTCGTTGAAAACGATAGAAGAACTCATGAGCGGCAAAGTTAGGGTATTTCGTGCTTCGATAAAAGAGGAAATATCAACATGTATAATATCTATATTGACTCTATTTGTTGCAGATTGTTGCAATTATTCGTTCAAAACTTCTTTTTGCTGCCTGATAGGGGTAGATAGCAGCTTGCGAAGCCCGGCATGGGTTATGTGAGGTTTTTCTTTATTGTGTTGAATGTCAGCGCTTTTTTCCACTGGTTTGCCGGCAGTAGGTGCCTCTTTGACGGTGGCAACGGTGTGTACTACGGTCATTTGTTTGGGGGTGGGGTAGTCGCCAGCAAGACGGCTGTCAAGGTCGATGGCTTTCAGCATCTGGTTGATGGATGGTTTTACCATCTGTGTACAGGTTTTGCAGTCCTTGCCTTTGTATTGCTGTTCTATATACACATTGCTCTCTGCTATGCGTGCCAGTATTTCGCGCTTGCGCTGCACGCTGAGCAGCTCTGCGGTGATGCGTTGTTTCACCTCCTGTTCGGCCTCGCTGCGCAGGCGTGCTTCAGCCTCTTCTATGGCGATGGCTATTTCGGGATTGTTCAGCAGGCGGTTGGCGGCGCTTTCCATAGAGCGGTAATTGTTGCTCTTGCAATTGTATGCCAGTTTGTAGGCATGGGCAGGGTCGCCCCATTTCAGATACTCGGTTACGAACCGGTATTGTTTCAGGTTCATTTGGGATAGGGTTTATTATTGCAAAAATACAATAATTATTTCATTTTTATATAATCCGTCATTGCGAGGAACGAAGCAATCTTGTCATAACACAATTTCTCTGCGCGAGCACTTACTTTCTTTTGCTTGCCCAAAAGAAAGTAACAAAGAAAAAGGCCCCCTAAAACCAATGCTCCGCATGTTTTAGGGCTGGCTCAACGCTGTTATTGTGGGGAATACGCATTGAGCGGGGTCAGTGCTGCGCACATGACGGTGCTATTTGGCTGCTCTATGTTTTTCTTGTGTTATTGAGATACTGCTTATCTGTTTAACCTGCAAGGTTGCTGAAGAAGTTGAAGCTATTGCCTTCTTCGTATGGTGGTTTGTAAGAAACCTTGTCTTTTGTTATTGTGTACGGAACGTAAACATTGGTGCTGCCTCCATTTATCATATCGAGGCGTATTTCTATGCAGTCGGTGTTCTCATTCGTATCATCGTCTGTTACTATTACATCCTGACAAATACATACTGCAATAAAGTCGTACTCGGGATGCAGTTCTTCAAAGGTATCTTCCAGCTCTTGCAGTATGTCTGCATTGCTTATATCTTCATCTCCTTCGTCATCGGGCATTACATCTACAAAAGTCTCATCTTCTCTGATAACACCCAGCGCAAACGGAGAGAAATCACCATATTCTTCCATTAGTTTGGCTGCAAGTGTTTTACAGTCTTTAATCAGTTTGTTTTTGATGTACTCGCTCATGTTATGACTTGATGGTTAAAGGTACGATACTGTGTTTGAAGATAAACGATAGCTATATCAAAGCCGTCATTCCGACGAAAGGAGGAATCTCCTGAGAGTTAATCGAACAGTTAGTATATTATACCTATCTCTAGTCAACCAATATAACAAAGGGGCTCATCGCCCCTTTCATATTTTTTAATCTATCAACACATTGCCGGTCATTTCGTTTGGTATGGGTATGCCCATGTAGTGTAGTATGGTTGGGGCTATATCGCCCAGCTTGCCGGGGCGCACTATGCCTTTGTAATCGTTGCTGATAACGAACAGCGGTACGGGGTTCAGCGTGTGTGCTGTGTTTACGGTGCCGTCTTCGTTTATCATATAGTCGCTGTTGCCGTGGTCTGCCGTCAGGAATACGCAATAGCCATTTGCCAGTGCAGCAGGTACTATTTTCGATACACAATTATTTACCGTCTCCACCGCTTTTATGGCTGCTTCCCACACACCTGTATGGCCCACCATATCGGCATTGGCAAAGTTGAGGCAAATGAAATCTGCCGATTGTTTTTCTATCTCGGGCAGTATAGCATCTGTCAGGTCTATGGCACTCATCTGTGGTTTCAGATCGTAGGTTGCCACGTCCTTTGGCGATGGTTTCAGTATTCTGCTTTCACCTTCAAAAGGATGCTCTCGCCCGCCGCTGAAGAAGAATGTAACGTGCGGATATTTTTCTGTTTCGGCAATGCGTATCTGTTTTTTACCATTGTAGGCCAGTACCTCGCCCAGTGTATTATTCAGATTGTCGTTATAGAATATTACGTCTACGTTCTGGTAGGTCTTGTCATACTCTGTCATGGTAACATAGTGCAATTGCAGCGGGTGCATATTCAGTTCCGGGAAATCCTGCTGTGTAAGCACCTGTGTTATTTCGCGGCAGCGGTCTGTACGGAAGTTGAAGCATATCACCACATCGCCATCCTGTATGGTAGCCAGCGGATTGCCATCGTTGTCTGTAGCAATGATGGGTTTGATAAACTCATCGGTAGTACCTGCGTTGTAAGATGCCTCTATGCTGCCCAGCACGTCCTGCGTTTTTTCGCCAACGCCGTGTACCAGTGCATCGTATGCCAGTTTCACGCGCTCCCAACGGTGGTCACGATCCATAGCATAATACCTGCCTGTAACGGATGCGATGAAACCACCTGATATAACGAGGTGTTGCTGCAAATCCTTCAGATAGTCATAGCCGCCCTTAGGGTCTGTATCGCGGCCATCTGTAAATGCATGGATGGCAACGCGCTGCACATTGTGCTTGCTTGCCAGTGTGCAAATAGCCTTCAGGTGGTTGATGTGAGAGTGTACACCACCATCGCTAAGCAGGCCTATCAGGTGCAGTGTCTTATTATTATACTTGGCACTATCCAGTGCTTTCTGGAAAATCAGGTTGTTGGCAAGCTCGCCATCGCGAATGGCAACATTGATACGTTGCAGTTCCTGATACACAATACGGCCCGCACCCAGGTTCAGGTGGCCTACTTCGCTATTGCCCATTTGTCCATCGGGCAGGCCAACGGCTTCGCCGCAGGTAATCAGCTCTGTATTGGGGTATTGGCTGTATAAAGACTTAACGAACGGAACATTGGCATTGGCTATGGCATCGGCAGCGGGTACCTGACCATGGCCCCAGCCGTCCATAATAATAAGCATTGCTTTCTTTGACATGGGCGCAAAATTACTGAAAATCCGCAGGCGGTTATTTCCCGTATTATGATATGTATCAGCTTTATTAGCTAAGCGTTATAATATATAGAGCAATGTTTTATTTGTGGAGCAATATGGCAAATAATATGTATGGGTATAAAATAATTGTTGATATTTAATAGCAATTTTCATAACTTTAAAAGCTTTTTAACCTAAAAGTTAAAATTTTAACAAGTTTGGCAGGTTTTTTGATGTGGATAACTTGTTATACAGGACTTGAAGCAGTTTGCCGATGAAGAAATTTTACAAACGAACGATACTTACCATACTGTCCTCTTTCATAATGCTTGCTGCAGCCAATGCGCAGGCGCTTGAGGACGTGACTAATGGTATCCGCAGTGGCAACATCACTACGGTGGCTAAGTATTTAGATAATACGGTTTCCATTACAATCAGCAATAATCAATCTATTTACAGTAAGGCGCAGGCAGAAATTGTACTGAAAGATTTCTTTGCCAAGAATCAGGTAAAAGATTTTATTGTAAAACAAGGTGGCCCGTCAGGGCAGAATGCAAAATATGCCGTGGGCACTTTGCAAACCACCAACGGCACCTACCAGATATATCTGGTGCTGAAACAAAAAGATGATAGCTACGTGCTGCGCGAAATGCGGTTTGAAAAATAAAGAAATTGAAAACGCCCCTGCAAAGGGGCGTTTTTGTTTTGAGTACGACCTACAAAAACACCCGCCATTACAGCGGGCGTTTTCTTGCACCTATGATTACCCCTATTGCTTTATAAATCTGCTGCTGAAAACTTTATCGTTATTGATTGCTTTTATGATGTACTGCCCTGGTTGCAGGTCTGCGACATCTATACTGCGATTGGCATTATTCAGTTCCAAACTCTTTACGTCTCTGCCTGTCAGGTCTGTAACGACTACTCTGTAGCTGCCTGTAGCATTAGCTATGTTCAGGTATAGTATGTCTTTTACAGGATTCGGGTGCAGGGTGATTGCCTCCTGTGTGGTTTCTATACTATTAACACTAAGCGTAGTTGTGCTGAATGCAATGTCTGACCAAGGAGATATTGTTGCGATGTTATCATCCATACAATAGCTTCTGCAATGAAGGAAGTACTGTGTAGCTGGTTGTAGTGTAATAAGTTGTATACTGCTTGATTTTACAGGTGTTCCGAAATTAGGTACATCTGAGCTGAGTGAATAAGCATACTCATACTTCTG
This sequence comes from Flavipsychrobacter sp., assembly GCA_035299045.1. Classification (GTDB taxonomy): domain Bacteria; phylum Bacteroidota; class Bacteroidia; order Chitinophagales; family Chitinophagaceae; genus Polluticoccus. The sequence continues at coordinate 128,565 of DATGXJ010000009.1, read as the reverse complement.
CCCGGTCATTACAGTATCCCAGTATATAATGGCTGTATTTTTGTTGATGATTTGTGCACCTAATGCAGGCGACTTGCATGCATATATTGTTCTGAAAGAATCCAGCGACCATGTTGAGCTATCGCTACCAGGGCATAATGACCTAATGTGTACATAGTATCTGGTGTTTTCTTTCAAGCCAGTAATATTTGCAAACGTGTCGAATGTATTGATAGCCATTGAAGCCTCTGAAGATAATGGTGTAGCTCGTGTCTGATCTATAAGATATTGATACCTTGTTGCATTGGCAAGCCTGCTCCAACGGATGTCTGCACTGTTAGAGTCGATACGTGTTACTTTAATGTTTTTAGGAATGATACATGCAGGCAGTGTGCGGAAAGATAATGTATCCCAGAAAGAGAATGTGGTAGCAGAACATCTGGTACGCACCAGCAGGAAATATCTGGTATCGGGAGTGAGGCCTGTAACTGTGGCGCTTGTATTGTTTGTATTAAGCCAGCCGCTTGTAGGCCAGTTGGGTGAGGTAGATACTGCATAGTCGTAGCTGGCAGCACCCGGTACTGCATTCCAGCGTACTGTGGCGATGGTTGAATTGATAAATGATGGTGTTTGCGGAGCTGTTCTTGCACACGCGTGTATAGGGTAAGCATCCATACCAAAATCTGCAATGCCCGTACCTGCAGTGCCAGATGTTGCTACAGAAGTACCAAACAGCCTGCGGTTGCCACCGGAGTTGTTTTGCCTTACTGTAAACCCACCTGTGAACCCTGTATGAGCAACCTCTACAATAATGTTCTGAGTACCGTTGTAAGTAAACGGATTTTGCAGTGTAAACTCAACCCATCCACCGGAAACGATTGATGTGATGGTGTGTGATGTTGCAGTAAATACGGTTGTAAGCCCTGTTACAAATGCACCACTTGAAAAAGTATTTAATGTAGTGTGCCCCATCCTGATGGTCAGGTTTGTATAGGTAGCACTTGCCATTGTTGTACCGCTACGAAGGTAGATTTTCGATATCAATTGATTTCCTGTAGGCAAGCCAGCAAAATCTGTTCGGTAGTAAACCCATTGCACCCTGTTTGTTGAGCTCATCAACGGAATAGTATTGGAAGATGTACCCCCTGACAAGAAAAATTGAGGGGTTTGAGCGTTTGTAGTATTGGCAAACAATACTAAGAGCAATAAGAGGACAAATCTGTTCATAATAATTAGTTTTACAATTCCATATAATAGTAATACTATCGTCTATAAACGCAATATTACTACTAGTGTTATTGAAAACGAATTAAATAAGCATTAAAAAAATCAGCGACAGATAAGCCGTGCGAGGATATTATTATTTAATTAAAATAATATACAATATGATTAGATTAATAATAATTGACAGTTTGCCTTAGATATGTTTTGTGTGAAAACTATCATTTGTGACTCGATTGTCCGCTCTCCTCTATCATTTTGAGTCCGTAATTACGGATAGTAGTTATCAGCTTTATAATGTCATTGCCCTTATCGGTAAGTGAATATTCTGTTTTGGGGGGTACTACTGCATATACTTTTCTTTCTATGTAGCCGTCTTGTTCCAGCTCCCTCAATTGGGTTGTGAGCATCTTATCGGATATATGCGGTATGTCTTTGCGTAGCTCGCCATAGCGCATCACTTTATTTTCCTTCAGACGCCACAGAATGGGAGCTTTCCAAGTGCCACCTATCTGTTCCATAACTAACTGAACAGGGTTGTAATAAATTTTTCCGTTGTAGATAAAGTCAGGCATAGTCCTTTACTTTCTAAAAAGTGTGTATCGCACTTTTGGGTTAAACTATTTGTAAAGGTATGTACAGCTTTCAACTTTGCCATTAAAATATCGAGAAATTATGAAGCGATTAAGTTTAATAGTAAGCATCGTACTGATTGCGCTTAACGGAATGGCACAACATAACGCCGGCAATAACGGTAAAGTACTGATGATATGCAGCAATCCGTCTGTTTCAAAAACAACAGGATGGCCCATAGGTGTATGGTATGCGGAACTGACACACCCATATTGGGTGTTTGCTGAAGCAGGCTACCAGGTAGATATCGCAAGCCTTGAAGGAGGTGAAATAAAATTTGATGGCTTCAGTGACCCTGAGGATGCCAGCAAGTATGCAGCTTTCGACTACATTTCGTTAGGCTTCAAAAAAGACAGTACCAAGATGGCGATGACTAAAAAAACCTTGAAGCTTTCCACAATCAACCCTGAGGACTACAAAGCAATTTTCATATGTGGCGGACAAGGGCCAATGTACACCATGTACAAAAATGCGGAAATAGGTTCCTTTGTTGCTAAGTTCTACCAGACAGGCAAGCCAACCGCGGCAATATGCCATGGAACTTGTGTACTGCTGGATGCCAAACTGCCTAACGGGAAATATATAGTAGAGGGTAAAAGATGGACAGGTTTTGCTAACAGCGAAGAAAACTATGCCGATGCTTATGTAGGCATGAAAATTCAGCCTTTCAGAATAGAAGACGAAGCCCGTAAAATGCCGAATTCGAAATTTGAGGTGGCACATATGTTTGATGCACATGCTGTAAGGGACGGGAATCTGATAACAGGCCAACAGCAAAACTCCGGTGCCAAAGCTGCCGAACTTGTAGTACGGGCATTGGAAGAAAACAGAAAAGCATATCCTACATACATATTGGTGCATGGTGCATGGGCAGATGAAAGCGCATGGGGTATGGTTAGAAATGAGTTGGCTACACACGCCAATGTAGAAGTGGTAAACCTGCCTGCCCACGGTGCAGACAATACCTATGGCGCAGGTGTAGGCCTTGATGCATATGTGAAAACTGTTGCAGCAGCTATAAATAAATACAAGGGTAAGGTAATATTGGTAGGGCACTCAATGGCAGGAGCCATCATATCTCAGGTAGCAGAAAATATGCCTGACAGAATAGAAAAGCTGATATACGTCTCTGCTTATTTGCCTGCCAATGGCGAGAGTATTCAGGCAATCAACAAATCTTTTTACGGCGACAAGCCAATTGAAATTTTTGAATTCAATAAAGATTACTCTTTAATATCTGTAAAGAAAGATGCTATACCTACTGTAGTGTGTGCAGATTGTCCGCAGTACATGAAAGATGTATTGGTAAAATATCACAGGGCAGAGCCTACCCAAGGGTTTAATGATATCGTAAAGCTGGGTACAAATTTCAGTAAGGTTCCCAAATACTACATAAGTACAAAAAATGATAATGCAGTACCATATGCATTGCAGCAGAAAATGATAAAGCAAAACGGAACTATCAGAAAAGTATATGAGATGGAAACATCGCATTTGCCTTTTGTTGTAATGCCGCAAGCATTTGTAAGTGTTTTATCACAAATAAAATAAGTATGAAGTATACATTGTTTATACTGATTGTTGTTGTTGCCATACTCTTTACAAAGAGTATGGCAATGGCACAGTCAACAGAATTTTATGCAGGAAGCAGAAGAACAGGTGTTGATATAATGTGGTTTAAATATTTCAGCAATCATCAGCATCATAATACCCGTTTTCTTTTCTTCAGCAGGAGCAGAGCAAGCATAGATTATAAGAACACAGCAGGTGCCTTTGGCAGTACAAATGCTGTTTCGTACAACCTGAAAAACGGTATAGGCTTTGTTGTTGTGGGTTCGTTTTTAAACACAGGGTTGACACCCAAAGCAGGGATACAATATTACAAACAGAAAGGTGCGTTCCTGTTTTTCGGATGGTTGGTAGCAGATGTAAAAGCAAAGAGCAGTATCGATTTGTTTGGCTTAATAAGATATACGCCGCAAATAGATAAAAACCTGAAAGGCTTTTTACAAGCAGAACTGTTTCCTGTATACGGGCCTGATAGCGGTAATATGAACATAACAGAAAGAATCAGGTTGGGGGTTAAATACCATTCATGGGCTTTTGGTGCAATGATGGACTTTAACCAAACAGGAAAAACTAATTTTACCAATACTGAAAATCTTGGTGGATTTTTACGGTATGATTTTTAATGAAAAACAAATAAGAAAATGAATATAGCAATAATAGGTACGGGTAATGTGGGTGGTGCGCTGGCAACAAGGTGGGCAGAAAAAGGGCATCATATACATTTGGGTGTGCAGGATGAGGCTAACTTTAAAGGTAAAGAACTGCTGAAAAATAGCCATACCACGCTGCATAGTATCAGTGAAGCGGTATCAAAATCGGAAGTGGTGCTGATTGCCACACCGCCAACCGCAATTTTTGACATTTTAGATAAAATGGGAGATGTGCAGCACAAAATAATTATTGATGCTACCAATGTAGTTGCAAAATATCCCGAACCATATAAAACAGTATATCATTGCCTGGCAGACAAGACGAATGCTGCAGTAGTTAAATGCTTTAATACAACAGGCTATGAGAATATGCTAAACCCAGTGTATGGTGATGTATCTGCAGATATGTTTATGGCAGGTGATAATGCAGATGCAAAAGCGGTGGCAAAGACCCTGGCATTGGATTGCGGTTTTGCCGACTGCATAGATTTTGGAAAAGCAGACAAAGTAGAATTGCTGGAGAAATTTGCATTGTCGTGGATAAACCTTGCCATTATGCAAGGTATGGGCAGAGGTATGGCATTCAAGCTGATGAAACGATAACAGAGGCAGCATTGAAACGCCCCTGCATTGCAGGGGCGTTTTGTGTTGAGTTATCTCTGATAGTTTCTGAACCTGAACAGGAGATAGAGTATGACCCCGAACTGGAAAAGGATGAACCCTGTAAGCAGATACAGGTGCCGATAGCATAAAGTCGTTATCCTGTTGTTGACCACATCAGCTATTTCATATTTCACATCTGCAAACATAGCAGGTATCAGGAAAATGAACACCAACAGCAGCGTGCCGTTTGCAATCAGTAGTTTTTTCATAGCTAACGGAGCTATAATACTGTTACGTTCGAAAGGTCTGCACCCAAACCCTTGAGAGAAGCATACGTCAGCTTGTCCATCATTGCACCATCGAAGCAGATGGTTTTGAGAGCGCGGTAGTATCTGTTGGTGATGGCATAGGTAGAACGGAAAGATACATTTTTGAGTGTTGCACCCTTGAACGTGGCATCGTTGAGTGCGCCGTTGTGAAACTTGACACCGATGAACGTTTGTCCGTCAAAACAGATGCCTCGTAAATCGGAGTAATTGAAATCTACGCCTTCAAATATGCAGTTTTCAAAAAGCGTCTTTGTAAGGTCGCTCTTGGTGAGTTTTACATCTACCAGCTTTGCATTGGCAAATTTTGCATTGTACAGGCCAAGCTTGCTGAACTCTGTGCGCACCAGTATGGTTTTATTAAAACTGGCACCTGTCAGATCCATTGCAGACAGCACACAGTCTGTAAGGTTGGCGCCATCAAAATTCGCATCGCGTACATCGCTGCCTTTGAAGGAACTGCCTGTAAGGTCGGCACCGGAAAAGTCTGAGCCGCGTAATGCGCTGCCGTTGAATTTTCTTTTCTGTGCAGTTACCCCCGCAAAATCGCTATCTACCAGATTGCTGCCGTTGAAGTTAGTAATCAATGGTTGTTCGGCAGTAGACGAACCAGCAGTTTCTTCTTTTTGTATCTGTACATTATCTTCTGTATTGACAGACGGGAAGTTTTCGGAGAAGTAATTAAGGTCTACACCCAGTATCTCAGCCAGTCGATTAATCGTGATAATATCCGGAATAGACTCTCCACGTTCCCATTTGCCAACTGCCTGCGGGCTGATGAACATGAGCTGTGCCAGTTGCGCCTGCGACATGTTGATCTCTTTTCTTGCTTTGGCAATTTTGCTGCCTATTATATTCGTATCCATAAAAAACGTCTTTATTTTTTCGACAAGGCAAAGGTATTGTGCCCTGCAGGCGGATACCGCAAAGTAACGACTCCCCTTAGTTGTATGTGTACTACTTGCAGTTGTTTTTTGACAACTGTGGGTTGTATGAATAGATTTTATCCAAGTTTGCGTCATTGCGAGGAACGAAGCAATCTAGTCATAACACAATTTTTCTCTTCGCGAGTATTACTTTCTTTTGCTTGTCCAAAAGAAAGTAACAAAGAAAAAGACCCCCTAAAACCAATGCTCCGCATGTTTTAGAGTTAGCTATACGCTGTTATTATGGGGAATACGCATGGAGCTTGGCCAGTGCTGCGCACATGACGGTGCTATTGGGCTGTATTAACTTATATTATATAAAGCCCTTGTTTTCTACACTCATTCAGATAGAAGAGAATATCATCTTTTAATATTTCATACACCTGCTGGTTGGTAGTTTCTAAATCCTTCAAGTATTTACCAACCATAGATGTTATTTCTCCTCCTGTGCATCCGGTAGATATTAATGACCTGATATCATCTATAACATTATCAAACCTCCCTGAAAGTTTAGATTCTGCAATAGGTAGGATATATCGATACATACTCATTCAGTTTTGGCATATTGTCCACTTTTTCGAGAACAACAGGTCAAAGGGTTTTAGCCAGATCCTTTAAAATTAAATATGTTGACTCATCATCACACAAATCTTTCATTGTTTTGAATACATTAGAAGCATACTCTGGGGAAGCGAGATTATTGTTTATTAATTTTATGTCCTGAACTAAACCCGAAATTATATACCAATCATCGTCAGTAATAAATTTGTGTTCTGATTTTTTACCTAACATTCCGAAATTATCAACCTCACCGTTATACTTCTTGAATATTACTAGTTTATCCTTAGTTATCATTCCTTACGGCATATAATCACCAATTTACTCAACCTTCCCCACAAAGCAATATAAAAAAAGCCCCTGCATTGCAGGGGCGTTTGTTTTAGAGATTAATTGATTTTCCTTTCGGGTATTTTACGGTGAAGGCTATTTTCTTCTTCACTGTTTCATTTGGTTTTACGCTGAGTATCCATTTCACTTCGCCTGTTGTTTCTTCGAGCGTGCCACCATCTACGTCGGTGTCTTCTATCACGATGTCTTTATCGTTGCTGATAGGCAGTTGTTCCAGTACCGTAATATTGAGTGCCTCTTTGCGTGTATTGCGGATGCTTACGGTGTACACAAATGTTTCTTTTATGTTGGTGCCTATCGTCTTCACGCTGCGCAGTTCTTTATCGCGCTCGCGGCGAACGATGATTTTCTTATCGCGGCCCAGTGATATATTCATGGTGTCTTTCGTGTTGCGCATATCTATGAAGCCTTGACCTACATAACTACCCTCGTAGAAGATATTGGTAGTGGCAGGTATCAGGTTCAGGTCTTCCCAATTGGTGATCTGTGCCTGCAGGAATGCGTCACGGTCCATCTTAGGTACTACAAAGTAGCGGTAAGTAGCAGGCAGTTCGTAGCTCTTAACAGATACCAGATGTTGCTGACCATCGCTAGGTATGGTATATGGCAGGTCTATATCGAATGTAGTGCTGATACCGCTGTTATTTACCTGTACGTAGTTATTGAGTGCGCCTGCTGCAGGTGCTTTAGCATCTTCAACTGCAGATTCCATCATGATTGCCTTGGTACGTGGTGCTGCCTGATTTTGATAGCTGTTCATATAGCCCTCGCCATATGCAATAGGATTGTAGAATGCCAGATACCAAGGTTGCAATGCAGGTGCCTGCGCGCCTTCGCTTGGATTGCCGGTAGAAAGCGTGATTTTTATTTTATCCCATTTTACACCACTGTTCTGGTATACATTGGCTTTGTAGAAAAGCTTAACAGGATTTTTCAAATCTTCTACACGCAGGTCGTAAGTAGGTGACCAGCCCGCATTGGGTACTACATAAGATATATTAACGTCTGAAGAAGTAGCACGTGGCGCGTAGAACTTAACCAGCAACTGACCGCCCGGTTGGAAGTCTTTACTTTTTTCAGCTTCCAGCTGCATACGTAGTAGTGTGAGGCGTTCGTCTGTTTTCTTCAGCGTGGCATTCAGCTTGTCTTTTTCTGCCAACAGGCCTGAGAGGCGTGTTTTAATCAGGTCGAGCATTTTGGTAAGCTCTGTAACAGACAAACCACTCTGCGAACCAGATACCTGTTTGTTCTGCGAAAGAACGGCTATCTGTTCGTTTGTAACGGCAAGCATATTGTTGGTGCCAGCGCGTCCGTTTTCTATTATATCTATACTATCCTGTATAGCACGAGCGCGTGGAGATAGTATTTCTGCCACCAGAAAATTGTTCTGGAATGTGGCAGACTGTATCACCACGCCATTATCGGCGCCAATGTTCAGGCTTTGCTGATTTACATTGCCCGCAATATTGGTAAAGAGTATTTCAGTTTCGCCCTGTGGTAGATTGATTTTTGTGCTGCTGCTGAGCTCTGCGCCATTAAGGAATATGGTTGCATGGCTGATGTCGACACTCTGGCGTGTCTGTGCCCAGATGTTGTGGCTTGTTGCCAGAAGGAAACCGGCCATCAATACGTACTTTCGGTATAGCATAAGTCTTCGTTTTTATGGTACTATGGTGCAAGTAACACCGATATTCCATAAAAACGAAGAAGGAAAGTCATCGTACTATCCTGATTTTAGCAAAGTTTAACATTATCTTCTTCTGGCCATGGCCGCCGCCAAACTCTATGGTAGCTATGCGGTTGTTGGCGCCGCCTTCCAGTGCTTTTATTTTACCAAAGCCGAATTTCAGGTGTTCTACTTCCATATCTACCTGCATTTCCATCGGGTCGTCTGCCTTGAAATCGGTAGATGGAGTGTGTGAGGTTGCAACAGGTTTCTGCGCTTTCTCTGCCAGTTTTTTGAGCGATGTAGTGCGGTCGAAACCTTCGTTCATTTGTCTGCCGAAAGCATTTACTGAACCCTGCGCACGATTGCTCATACCCGCAAAACTACGGTCAAGGTATTGCTCCGGTATTTCATCTATAAAGCGGCTCGGTTCGTTTTGTACCAGGCTGCCGAAGCGGTAGCGGCTATTAGCATAGGTAACCCACAGGCGCTCTTTGGCACGTGTGATGGCTACATAGAACAAACGGCGCTCTTCTTCCAAGTCGTTGCGGTCGTACATGCTCATAGCACTCGGGAAGAGGTTTTCTTCCAGCCCTACATTGAATACGCATGGGAATTCGAGGCCTTTTGCCGCGTGTATGGTCATCAGTTTTACAACATCCGAATCTTCATCGTTGCTGTTATCTGCATCAGTAAGCAGGGTAATCTGCTGCAGGTAGCTACCCAGTGTTTTTTCGCGCAGTTCGCCTTCTTCATCAGGTGTTTCAGTAAACTCTTTGATAGAGTTGAGGAGTTCCTGTACGTTCTCGTAACGGGCAAGACCTTCTACAGATTTATCATTATAAAGCTCTTGTACAAGGCCTGTATGTTTGCCCACAGCAAAAGCTACATCGTAAGCGTTTTGTTTTTCCAGCATCACCTGGAAGCTTCTTATCATCGTTGTAAACTGCTCTATAGCAGATGCGGCGGCACCCTTCAGCCCGCAAGCTTCGGGATGGTGCAGCATTTCCCAGAAAGAACGCTGATGGTCGTTAGCCGCTATCAGTACACGTTCTACACTTGTTTTACCAATGCCCCTTGCAGGATAGTTGATAATACGCTTGATGTTTTCTTCGTCCTGCTGGTTAACAATGATGCGCAGGTAAGAAAGGAAATCTTTTACCTCTTTGCGTTGATAGAAAGATATACCGCCGTACAGTTTGTAGGGTATGTTCATACGGCGCAGGCTTTCCTCGAAAGAACGGCTCTGTGCATTGGTACGATACAGGATGGCAAAATCTTTATTGGGGTGGTGGTTGCGCAGCTTCATCTCTGTAATGGCATCGGCAACAAAACGGCCTTCGTCATTATCGGTAAGTGTGCGCACCAGTGTTATTTTTTCGCCTGTGGTGTTATCGGTCCACAGGTTTTTAGGTATCTGGTTTTTGTTATTAGATATTATCTGGTTGGCAACATTGAGGATAGATTGCGTACTGCGGTAGTTCTGTTCCAGCTTCACCACTTTCACATCATCATAGTCATCCTGAAACTGCAGGATGTTTTGTACCGTTGCCCCGCGGAAGGAATAGATACTCTGTGCATCATCGCCCACCACACATATATTTTCGTGTACAGCGCCCAGCATTTTTATAATCTGGTACTGAGCAACGTTGGTATCCTGATACTCATCTATTAATATATACTTGAATCGGTGCTGGTATTTTGCCAGTACTTCGGGGAAACGAACCAGCAATTCGTACATTTTGAACAACAGGTCGTCAAAGTCCATGGCACCATTGCGGAAGCATTTGGTAGCATACTGTTCGTATATCTGTCCCAGCAACGGACGGTTGCTGCGTGCATCTTCCTGTTGTATGTGATGATCCTGCTTGTAGCCATGCGGATCTATCAGGCTGTTTTTGGCAGCAGATATGCGATTGTATACATATGCAGGTTTGTAGTGCTTATCGTCAAGGTTCATAGCCTTGATGATGTCTTTCAGCACACCCTTGGCATCGTCGGTATCGTATATGGTAAAGTTGTTGGGGTAGCCCAGCTTATTAGCCTCGGCACGCAGTATGCGCGCAAACACAGAGTGAAACGTACCTATAAACAGGTTGCGCGCCTCGCTATTGCCCAGTATTTTTTCAATACGTTCTTTCATTTCGGCAGCAGCCTTGTTGGTAAAGGTGAGCGCCAGTATATTGAATGCATCCACACCGTGGTGCATGAGGTGTGCTATACGTGTAGTAAGTACTTTGGTTTTGCCACTGCCCGCACCCGCAACAATCATCAGCGGCCCATCAATATGTTCTACCGCCTCGCGTTGTTTCTCATTCAGCCCTTTCAGGTAATCTTGCATGGTTGCAAAGCTAAATGATTATTCTATGTTTCGGATGTGGATATCAATTCTGATATCTCCTTTTTATAGATACAATTTTGAATTTAATGCTGTCGTACATCAACCCGCCTGCAAGCACTGCAGCAGCCAGTAATAATATGCGGATATCAAACTGTAAATAACCCCATCCGCCTGCAAAACAACCAAGCAGGAAGAAAATAATAATAGCGCTGCGCAGTTTAATAGATGTATGCAGTTTCTTTACTTGTTCGGGTTTATTGTAAAAGAACAGTTGAGATAATTCAATACCTAAATCTGTAAACAAACCAGTAAGGTGTGTGGTGCGAACAGCAGAGCCTGATATACTAGTTACCAGTGCATTTTGCATGCCCATGGCAAAGAGCAATGCATATGCTATAATGTGAGGATTGTTAGTGACTGCCTGTTTATCTGTCAGCGAAACAGCTGTAAGTATTGTAAGTTCTATAAGAATAGGGATGACGTATTTATAGCGTTCTTTTATCTTATATATGTATTCTACCAGAAAGCCGGAAATAAAAGCACCTGTAAAAAAGAAAAGGATATAAAGCAGATATAATACTGCTGTAGATGTATTCCTGTTAATGAGTTCATCTGCAAAAAATGCAAAATGGCCTGTGAGGTTGGTGGTAAGGGTATGAACTGCGAAGAAACCTGCAATATTTACAATACCTGCCACAAAAGATAGTAGTGAGGCAAGTTTAAGATTGTGTATAAAAGTGCGGCTTTTGCCTTCGTGCCTGAACATAAACGGCTAATGACACTTAAAGGTACAATTTAAGAAATGGCATTTTAGATGATATATGTTCTGCAAGGGTGTTAAAGAAAAATAAAAATCGTTTTGGGGTATTAGGTTAATATTACAGCAAGATTAAATTTGCGTTCGTCTATTATGATGCGTTTCCAACATATATCTCACCTTTTTGCACTGGGGCTGGTACCCGTGCTGGTGGTGTTATTTATATGGCTGCTCTATTGGCGCAAAGAGAAAATTAAAAAGCTGGGCGATGAAGCACTGATACAAAGCCAGCTGATGGGCCGCATACCCGGGCGCGCCACATTGAAGTTTGTACTGTATAGCCTTGCACTTACTTGTATTATAATAGGGTGGGCTAATCTGCAGAAAGCAGGCAAGACTGCCAAAGTGCAACGCCGTGGTATAGATGTAATAGTAGCGCTGGACGTAAGTAAGAGTATGCTGGCAACAGATATACAACCCGACAGGCTGACGCGCGCCAAGCAACTAGTAGCCCGTATGATGGATAAACTGCAGAACGACCGTGTGGCATTGATTGTATTTGCCGGTCGTTCATACTTGCAGGTACCACTGACGGTAGACTACAGTGCCATGAAGATGATGCTGCAAAACGTAACGCCCGATATGGTACCAACACAAGGTACGGTGATAGGCGAAGCGGTAGAGATGGCCATGAATTCGTTTTCGCAGAAGGAACGCAAATACAAATCGCTGATAATAATAAGCGATGGTGAAGACCATGACGAAAATGCTGTAGCCAAAATAAAAGAAGCAGCCGAAACAGGTGTGGTGGTATATACAGTAGGTGTAGGTTCGCCGCAAGGTAGCAGCATATACGACCCTGCAACCAAAGGTGTGAAGATGGATGAGAACGGCAACCCCGTTATCAGTAAGCTGAATGAAGAATCGTTGCAGATGATGGCGGCAGCAGGGCATGGTACCTACTCGCAACTGCGCAATACAGAAGACGTAGCAGACAGAATAGCATCTTCTATAGATGATATGGAGCAGAAGAATCTTGGTGCAGATGTGTACACAGACTATAGCAGTTACTTCCAATACTTTTTGCTGGCAGGTTTTGTATTGCTGCTGATAGAGTGGCTGATACCTAACACAAATATGAAAATGAAAACAAAGAAAGCATGAGGCTCGGGTTTTTCATATTGACCATATTGGCTGTTGTATGCGCGCATACAACACAGGCACAGTACAAGCAACTGGTAAAGGATGGTAATAAACTGTACCAACAGAAAAAGTACAAGGAAGCCGCTTCAGAATACCAGAAAGCACTGCAAAAGAATCCCAACTATACACCGGGGGCATTTAACCTGGGTAATGCGCTGTATCAGCAGAAACAATATGACGGTACACGCAAGGTAATGGAGCAGGTAACCAAGATAGATACCAGCCGTACGGGCAAGGCTGCTGCCAACTACAACATTGGTAATGCTTACATGGCAGAGCAGAAATGGGAAGAAGCGATAGATGCGTATAAAAAAACACTGCGTACTAACCCACAGGATGCCGATGCTAAGTATAACCTGAGCTATGCACAACAGATGCTGAAGAAAAACGGCGGTGGCGGAAAAAACAACAAGGATAATAAGGATAACAAAGACGATAAGAACAAGGATAATAAAGACAACAAAGACGACAAGAATAAAGACCAGCAGAACAAGGACAATAAGGATAACAAAGACGATAAGAATAAAGACAATAAAGATCAGCAAGACCAGAACAAAGACAACAAGGACGATAAGAAAGACGAACAGGATAAACGCCCGCAACCGCAACAAAGTAAGATGAGTGAGAAGCAGGCAGAACAATTACTAAATGCACTGCAACAGGAAGAAAAGAAACTACAGGATAAACATAAGAAAGCAGCAGGCACGCCGGTGAAGGTGGAGAAAGATTGGTAATGTCTTTAAATACTAAAAGCTAATTTCTAAATCCTAATTGTGTTGTTGTTGATTGCTTTATCGTGAATAGAAATGTAGTAACTGCATACACGCATCAGATCATTTCCATCGTTGTAATAACTTAATTTATTCTCACGATTATCTGCATAATGCACAGTAAGGTTGTACACAACTTATCAACACGCGAAATATTTTTTTAAAAATAATTGCAAGAAATTTTTTTAGTAGAGAAATTTCTTTTTAATATTGTGTTAAGGATTGTACTTACTAACCCATCCTTATAAAAGCCCGGAGGTCCACAACACCTGCCGGGTTTTTTCTTTTCTAGTGAAAGCCTTTGCAGCTACAGGTTTCAGCCGATGATAAAAATGAGTAAACAACAGTACTATATTTTTTACAAGCCCTATATGGTAATGTCGCAGTTTTCGCCCGAAGGAGAAAAACAGACATTGGCTCATTATTTATCTCATCTCGCAAAAGATATTTACCCTGTTGGCAGATTGGACTATGACAGTGAAGGTTTGCTGTTACTAACAAACGATACGGTACTGACACACAGATTGCTTGAACCTAAGTTTGCACACAAGCGTACTTATTGGGTACAGGTAGATGGTGATATAAATGATGAAGCGATAGCACAACTATGCAATGGTGTTATCATCAACAACAACGGAAAAGATTATAAAACGAAACCCGCTGTTGCGAAAAAAATAATTGTACCGGAAGTACCTGAAAGAAATCCGCCGATACGATACAGAAAAAATATTCCTACCAGTTGGATATCACTTACACTGACAGAAGGTAAAAATAGACAAGTAAGAAAAATGACAGCGAAAGTTGGCTACCCGACTTTGCGACTGATAAGATACAGCATCGGGAAAGTGACGATAGAAAATCTGCAACCCGGAGCGTGTACAGAAGTTGATAAAAACATCGTCCAAAAACTGCTGGTCGGTTAGTGGATTAATTGATAGTTTTTTGTGGAAAAACGGAGGGGCAAAATATTAGCACCTGATTTTGCGTTGTACTAATTTACAGATACAATATAGAGGGTATGATAAAAATGTTTTTCCTTTCGTTATGGATGCTCATATCGGGCATCAAAGTATATGATATACACGCAACTTCTGCCAAAACCGACAAGGACAAAGCCAAGGCAAACTGATATTTACGTGCTTATGTATTAAAAATGCCTTAAATCATGCCATTTTTAGCTATTATTTCTGCTATAATGGTATAGATAATATGGCTATTACAAAGCGTTGGTTATTTTTGCAGGGTTAATCTCATTTACATTTTATGTTCAATCTGATACTGTTTGGCCCTCCGGGTAGTGGCAAGGGTACACAATCTGCCAATATTCTGGATACTTACAAACTGCAACACATTTCTACAGGCGACCTGCTGCGCGACGAAGTAAGCCGCCAGACACCACTTGGTGTGGAAGCTAAAAACTTCATGGATCAAGGCATGCTGGTGCCTGATGAAGTGGTAATAGGCATGATAAGCAGTAAAATAGATGAAAACCCGCAGGCGCGTGGTTTCATCTTCGATGGTTTTCCGCGTACAAAGGCGCAGGCAGAAGCATTGGACAAGCTGCTGGAGTTTAAAAACACAGAAATACACCTTGTACTGGCATTGGAAGTACCTGAAGAAGATCTGGTGAAACGCCTTGTGAATCGTGGCATTACATCGGGCCGCAGCGATGACAATGAAGAGGTAATTGCCAAGCGCATCAAAGAATACTACGAAAAAACAGAAGCTGTAGCGGGACATTATCATAACTTTGGCAAACTGGAACGCCTGAAAGGTGACGGAACCATTGAGGAAACGTTCGCATTAATCTCGAAGGAGATAGATAAATATCTGCAACCCGCATAGTGGAGAAAGCCAATTTTGTTGATTATATAAGAGTATTCTGCCGCTCCGGCAAAGGAGGAGCGGGCAGTCGCCATTTCGCACGTACCAAATTCAACCCGAAAGCAGGGCCTGACGGTGGTGACGGCGGACGTGGCGGACACATCATCCTGCGTGGTAACGAACAGCTATGGACGTTGCTGCACCTGCGCTATCATAAAAATATACTGGCACAGGATGGTGAAAAAGGAAGTAAAAACAACTGCACTGGCAAAGACGGTGAAGACATTATTATAGAAGTGCCACTAGGTACTGTAGCCATGGACGAGGAAACCGGCGAAACAGAAGTAGAAATTCTGCATCACGGAGAAGAAAAGATATGGGTACGTGGCGGACGTGGTGGTTTGGGCAATACAAACTTTGCCACACCTACCAATCAGGCGCCCGACTATGCACAACCCGGCGAAGATGGCATAGAAGGATGGAAGTACCTGGAACTGAAAATACTGGCAGACGTTGGTTTGGTAGGTTTCCCGAATGCGGGCAAATCTACCTTACTGTCTACCGTAAGTGCTGCAAAGCCAAAGATTGCAGACTATGCATTTACCACACTGACACCACAGTTGGGTATAGTACCATACAGGGATAATAAATCTTTCTGTATGGCCGACTTGCCGGGTATTATTGAAGGTGCGGCAGAGGGCAAGGGGCTGGGCCATCGCTTTTTGCGACATATAGAGCGTAACTCTGTATTGCTCTTCCTGATACCTGCAGACAGTGCAGACCATGCAAAGGAATTCGGCATATTGTATAACGAACTGGAGCAGTACAATCCTGAACTGCTGCACAAGAAAATGATAATCGCCATCAGCAAAAGCGACATGCTTGATGATGAGCTGAAAGAAGCAATTGCCGCAACACTGCCAAAAGACATCCCACACCTTTTTATAGCTTCTGTATCTAATCAGGGTATTGTAGAACTGAAAGACACATTGTGGAAAGCGTTAACAGAAGAGTAGTAATGAAGAGTTTATCGCCTGCAGAGTTGAAAGCATGGATGGATAATAAGATGCCATTTGTGCTGATAGATGTACGCGAAGACTGGGAGCGTGAAGTTTATAATATTGGTGGTGAACACATACCGTTGGGTGATGTGATAGCTCGCCGCGATGAAATACCGGTTGACAAACCTGTAGTGGTGTATTGCGAAAAGGGTATACGTAGTTCCATCATCATACAAAGGCTGGAAGGTATAGGTTTTAATAACCTGTACAACCTGAGCGGTGGTATGAGCAATTGGAAGAAAGCGAATCTGAGTTGAAAATCCTCTTTTATCGAATCAGTGTAAGTGTGCTGCCATCTTTGGTAACAGACAACTTATGCTGCATGCCAAGTGTGAGTGTGAAGTTTACATCCTGATGTCCGCAAGGAAAGTTGAAACAAACAGGATAGTCGTACTCTTTTACCTTATCCCATATTATCTCATCAATCGTTTGTCCGAATGGGCGCTCTGTATCTTGCATATCTGTAAAGCTACCGACGATAAGCCCTGCCAGTTTATCGAATTTTCCTGCACGTTTCAGGTTCAGCATCAGGCGGTCTATATTATATAGATGCTCGCCAATGTCTTCTATAAAAAGGATTTTGCCATCGGTATCTACCTCTGATACAGAACCAGTAAGGTGAGCGAGTATCGCCAGATTTCCACCCGTTAATATTCCTTCTGCAGCACCTTTTCTGTTGAATGAAGACGGAGGTGCGGTATAGTTGAGTTCTCTGCCTGCAATGGCATCGAAGAAGTTTTTGATATAGTCAGTATCGATAGTTTCGGGTTTGAAAGCACCGCACATAGGGCTATGCATGGTAGCAATACCCAGTGTATTGTGTATGTGATTGTGCAGCACAGTGATATCACTAAAGCCACAAATCCATTTTGTTTTTTGTTTGAAACGGGTAAAATCTAGATGGTCAATGATGCGGCTCATACCATAACCACCGCGCCCCATTAGTATGGCATCTATACCATCATCATCCAGCATGCACTGCAGGTCTTGCAGGCGTGCATTGTCATTGCCCGAGAAATAATGAAACTCCGAACCAACCGTACTGCCAACTACTACTTTATAGCCAATACTTTGCAGGTACTCTACTGCAAACTTTATACGATCTGCAGAAACATAACCCGCAGGGCATGTAATACCAATAGTAGAACCTTGTGTGAGGTATGGAGGGTGTATCATTCTTTTTTTCTTCTTTTTTCTTCTGCCAGCAAAATATCGAAAACTTCACGTTTGTAATAGTATTCTCTAAACTCCTGTTGTATAGAAGCATCCGGCATATACCAAAGGTATTTTGAAAATGTCTTTTTCAACTCTATGTCTTTGAAATCATAACCTGCACGGGCATATGACAGATTTATTAACAATTTTAACTGACGGTTTGTAAGATTAACACTATGAGCTCTGATGGAATCTACATCCTGCCAAGGCATTACATATTCTAACAAATCTTTGAAGTCATTTTCTTTTAAATTTTGCGTCCACGTATTTAGTTCGTAGTCGGGTTGATATACGGTTACGTTAAGGTCGTTCGATGGTTTAAAGTGATTGGTTTTGTATTGCAGTATTCCTTTACGGATATAAACCATCCGAAGTTCAGGGGAATCAAAAGATCTATAATACTCTGCATAAGCAGGCTTTTTATGGTTGATATGCCCCGTGCCTATTACCTTCCACTCAGTTCTCTTTTTATTAAAAGAATAAGGGACAGAGAAATAAACATCTTCGCCCATGTCAATATTTAACTCAAAGTCTTCAATTTCTTTATTTGCCCACGATGTGCCTGTGGTAAGGCGATAATAAAAACTATGGATAGCAATCATTCCTTCACCACCACGATATAAATAACTGTGTTTGATTTTAGTAATGCCTTTCGGAAAGCTCACATTGAAGTAATAGATAAAATCTTCATTCCCAATAATCTTATCTGCCAGCTTAAAACCGGATTTTTTTGTCTTTGATATATTGTATGGCATCGTATCTGCATTTACTACTACAGAAAAATCCCTGACCTGCGGATGGTCTTTTACTTCGTGTGCAAAATCTCCCATTGCAGGAGGTGTAACAAAGCCAACTGTTAGCTCTTTGGTATTGCCGGGGTTATAAAACTCAAAGTAAATATCCACCTGCATCCAATTGTCTTTTTTAGTCAGGTTGAGTATTTCTTTTTTTAACTGAATGCTTGTTTCATTTAGTGGGAACAACGTATTGCCCGAAGCCCAGAATGAGCCATCATTTGCATAAAGGCTGATACAGAAGAAGAAAAAGTAAATGATGAATGGTATGCGTGCCATAGGTTATAATCCTATGTAAATATAATCCTCTCTGATTTCTGCAGGATAGGTTTTTAGTTTGTAGCCTTCGCCGCTTGTGTTGCGTCCGTTGGTAGGGTCGAAACGGTATTTGTGCAAGGGGCATACAACGCGTCCCTGTGCATCCAGCCAGCCATCGCAAAAGCGCGCACCTGCATGCGGGCAGGTAGCAGCAAATGCATAGACAGCATCACCTCTGCGCAATAAACATACTTGCTTATCGCCTACCAGAAAATCCTGCATCTTGCCTTCTTCAAGCGCAGAAAATACAATGCCTTCAACCAAATGCCATGTATACAACATACTATCTTCTCGCTGCAAAAAAGTCTTTCATCAGCTGCGCGCACTCATCTGCAAGGATGCCATGCACCAGCTCTGTTTTAGGATGGAAGGGAGAGTTGTCGCCAGTGATGCGCGCGTAGCCATTCTTAATATCGCTGGCGCCAAATACCACACGGCCTATCTTGCTCCAGTACAATGCACCGCTGCACATAAGGCATGGCTCCAGCGTTACGTACAGTGTAGCTTCAGGCAGGTATTTGCTACCCAGCTGATTGAATGCTGCTGTAAGGGCTATCATCTCGGCATGTGCAGTGCTGTCGTTCAGTTGCTCTACCTGGTTGTGCCCGCGCGATATGATTTTTGTACCCCATGTTACAACTGCACCCACAGGTATTTCGCCCGCATCAAAAGCCAGCTTTGCCTGTCGCAGTGCTTCGCGCATAAAATATTCGTCGTCAAACATCATTCTTTATTCTTTGTATCCATTATAATGGTAACGGGCCCGTCGTTTACCAATGCTACTTTCATATCTGCACCAAAAGTACCGGTAGCGACCGGTTTTTCTATTGAATGCGATAGGGTTTTGATAAAATACTCGTACAGCGGTATGGCCTGTTCGGGGCGGGCAGCTTTTATAAAAGACGGGCGGTTGCCTTTTTTGTAAGAAGCATGCAGGGTAAACTGGCTTATAACCAGCACCTCTCCGTCTGCTTCTTTGAGGCTTTTGTTCATCAGCCCTGCATCGTCGGCAAAGACACGCAATTGCGCTATTTTTCCGCAGAGCCATTCTGCATCTTCTTCGGTATCTGCAGCCTCTATACCCAGCAATACCATAAAACCTATGCCTATGGCAGATTTCATATCTCCGTTGATGGTGACACCGGCTGTAGAAACACGTTGTATAACTGCACGCATATTGCGAAACTAAGGAGTTTGTGGCAATAGAGCTAACTTTGCAAAGCTTCTGCAACGTAGCATTGTATACATGTATAATATAAACGAAACGATAGTAGCACTTGCCACACCACCTGGTGTGGGTGCGATAGGTGTGATAAGGCTGAGTGGTGATAAAGCTATTGAGATAACAGATAGAATCTTTAAAGGGAAGAAACTGGTGAACCAGCCATCGCATACACTGCATTTTGGTAAAATAATGCAAGGCGAAAAAGCACTGGACGAAGTAGTGGTGAGCCTGTACAAAGCACCTAAAAGCTATACGGGTGAAGATGTGGTGGAGATAAGCGGGCATGGCAGCCAATATATACTGGAGCAAATCATCAACCTATGCATTGCTAATGGTGCGCATATGGCGAAGGCAGGTGAGTTTACCCAACGTGCATTTCTGAACGGTAAGCTGGACCTTGCACAGGCAGAAGCGGTGGCAGACCTGATAGCATCACAATCTGGTGCTGCACAGCAAGCGGCTATGCATAATCTGCGTGGCGGTTTCAGTGAAGAGCTGAAGCTGATGCGCGAACAACTGATACAGTTTAGTGCGCTGATAGAACTGGAGCTGGATTTCAGTCAGGAAGATGTGGAGTTTGCAGACCGTACTCAGTTTTACCAACTGATAAATAATATAGATGCAACTGCAGGTAGATTGGCAGATTCTTTCCGACTGGGGAATGTGATACGCAATGGTGTGAGTGTGGCGATAATAGGCAAGCCGAATGCAGGTAAGAGTACATTGCTGAATGCACTGCTGAATGAAGAGCGTGCGATAGTAAGTGATATTGCAGGTACTACGCGCGATACCATTGAAGAAACGCTGAACATAAACGGCATTCTCTTCCGACTGATAGATACTGCAGGTATACGCGAGCATACAGCCGACGTGATAGAAAGTATTGGCGTGCAACGTAGTATGGACACCATGAAGCGTGCAGATGTTGTTGTATACCTGTATGATGTAAATAGCACAACTGCCAAAGAGATTGCAGAGCAGGTAGCCGCTTTTAAACAAGAGAACATCAACTACTTGTTGGTAGCAAATAAAACAGATGCATATGCAGGTAGCAGGGAAGATAATACCATCTACATATCTGCCAAAAACAAAGAGAATGTAAATGCACTGAAACAGGCATTGTACAAACTGGTGATAGAAGGGGAGATAAATACAGAAGGCACCATCATTACCAATGCAAGGCACCATGCATCGCTACAGGAAGTATTGAAATCTGTTGCAGATATACGTGCAGGGTTAGACAACCATATAGCCAGTGATTTGATTGCACTCGATATACGTCGTTGTCTCTTCTACCTCGGCGAAATAACAGGTGAAGTAACAACAGAAGATAAGCTGGATTATATTTTCAGTAAGTTCTGTATCGGAAAGTAATGATAGTTATAAAGTAAAAGCCCCGCAATCGCGGGGCTCTAATATTTATGCTCTTACTTCGTTCAGGAATTCACCGAGGTGTTCTACTTCTACGTGGTCCATTACTACTATTTTGTACCAGTCAGGTTCGCCATCGTGTGTGTCTGGGACAAGGCCAAACTGGTGTGCTATGGTAGCGGGTATGTGTTTGGCGCGGATGGTTACAATATTCATATTGGGGTAGCGGTAGTATGTAAAGCCCAGCTCCGTGAGTTGTTTGCACAACCAGTCTGTACGATACAGTAGTTTGTTTATTTTCTCGAACCAGCCGTGCGGACCGTAGGTCATTAGTATCATCCAGATAGCAACAGCATTGGCACCTGAGCGGCTGCCGCTTAGCGTGATGTCCATACCGTTTACATACTGTGCCTCTTTGGTATATACATAGTTTATCATTCCCTTGCGAGCAATGAAGATACCCGTGCCATAGGGTGCTTGCAGCATCTTATGTGCATCAAGCGTGATAGACGATACATGCGGGTTGGCAAAGTTTACAGTTGATTCAGGATGTGCTGTGGGATATATGAAACCACCAAAAGCACCGTCCAGATGCAGCTTGAATGGCAGGTTGTGTTTTTGCAAATGTGATACATACATATCAGGGTTATCTACACTGCCAAACATGGTTGTCGCCATGTTCGATATCACGATGAAATATTTGATACCCTCTGCCTTTGCCTGTTCCAGTGTTTTATCCAGTTCAGCAGGTATTATTTCGCGGGTGTTGTCATCTACAGGCACACTGTACCATTTCAGGTGCAACAGGTTAGATGCTTTGGCGATAGAATAGTGTGTGTCTTCAGAACCTAACAGTGCTATCTCGTTGTAAGAAGCATTGTGTTCCTGTTCAAAGAAATTGCGGTATATCCATGCAGCCTGTATATTGGCTTCTGTACCACCTGCAGCTACATAGCCATCGCAGGTATGTGGTTTTGCTTTCAGCACATCTACCGCCAGTAGTTCTATTACTTCACGTTCCAGCTCTTGTGTGCCTTTAAAGAAATCTTCAGAATCACCCAGTGTATGGCAGCCAATGTGGTTGGGGTTTTGTACATAAGTACGCAGCAATGGCGCATCTTTCAGAAAAGGTGCCTGTTCGTAGAAAACGGTAGTATCCAAACGGGAAGCAGGTACACCCAAAGATATCTTCTGTTTATAGTCAATATTCTGGCTGAGGGCTTCAGTAATGCGTGCATCCTGTTCTGCAACAGTCAGTTTTTTCCAGTACTTCATTTTCATACAAAACCGTTTTTTGTAAAGCGCCGCAAAGTTATGACATTAACAAGTAATAAGACTGATGAACGTCATGTTTTACGGTATCTGACGGGTATATTTTTGCGTTCTATGAAGAAGCTCGTCACCTTTTTTGTATTAGCCTATACTATATCTTGGGTTATATGGATGCCATTGTGGTTGCCTGCATTGGGTATTGCCAATTTGCCAGTCGTACCATTCAACCACGCGATTGGCGGACTCGGCCCTATGATAGCAGCATTTATTGTTACGTACGCTGAAAGAAAAAACGAAGGTGTGCAGCACTTGCTGAAAGCCATGTTTTCATTCAAAGCAATCTTATATATAGCCGTAGCATTGCTAAGTCCGTTTCTGATGTTGTGGTTGGCAGGTGTGGCAGATTACATGATAGCGGGTAATAGTTTTGATTGGAAAGGTTTTACAAAATCAAGAGAGTTTCCGGATTTTAGCTTCGTTACATTTTTGCTATACAATCTTGTGTTCTTTGGCTATGGAGAGGAAGTAGGATGGCGTGGTTATGCACTACCTAAACTTCAACAACGATACAAGCCTGTAAAGGCTGCGTTAGTATTAACTGTGTTCTGGATAATATGGCACTGGCCATTGTTCCTCTACAGGCAGGGATATACTGAAATGGGTATAGGTGGTATTGTTGGCTGGATATTCAGTATGCTTACAGGTAGTGTGTTGCTTTCATGGATGTTTAATGCATCAAAAGGCAGTATACTTGTTGTAGCTATATTTCATGCTACTATAGATATTGCATTTACCGCAGATATGGCAAATGCTAATATTGTAAATTATGCAGGAGCCATCATTACCATATGGGGAATAGCTATGCTCCTTGTACTGCGCAAGCAACGGGCTGTTACCGCATTGCCGTAATATGCGTATCTTCACATTGTAAGCGGAATTGAATTACTATGTTTTCTAAGCTGTTTGGTAAGAAGAAGGAAGAAGGTGGATTGAAATACGGCCCTGCTAATCCGAATGGATATGGCAACTGGTCTTTCTTGGGTACAGATATGCACTCGCATATGATACCGGGTATAGATGATGGCGCACAGACAATGGAAGACAGCATTATGCTGATACAGCGCCTGCAAGCTATGGGCTACAGAAGTGCCATCACTACACCACACATCAAGTACGACCACTATCCCAATAACAGCTTCAATATTCAGCAAGGATTGCATGCATTGCAACAGGCTTTGCATGAGCGTAATATCAACTTCCCGATACGTGCTGCGGCAGAGTATTATATAGACGACCACTTTATACAACTGCTGGAAGCAGGAGAACTGATGCCGATTGTTGACAATCAGGTATTGGTAGAAATCTCTTTTATGTTCGAACCTATCAGGTTTGATGATATACTCTTCCGTATACAAACAAAGGGCTACAAGCCTATCATGGCGCACCCTGAACGTTATGCATATTATCATGGCAATCTGGATGCATATAGAGACCTGCGCGATAAAGGTTGCCATCTGCAATTGAATACACTTTCATTATTCGGCTATTATGGTCGCAGTGTGAAGATGGCTGCAGAACAAATACTGGCTGCTGGCCTATATGACTATTGCGGTACCGACATGCACCATGTAAAACATGCTGATAATCTGCAAGCTATGTTGCAAAGTGGTGTAATGACCGCATTGCAACAATATCCTTTCCTCAACAGTCGTTTGCAGCTAGCATAGTGTAAACGAATTGTTATCGGGTTGTTTTCGATGCGTTAATACATTGAAAGTCGCAATTCTGCCAGGTTTGGCGGATTATATTTGCTATTCGTATTATAGAAACACCCCAAGTAAAACGTACGTAAATCTATGGCTAAAAAAGTACTGGTAACAGGCGGCGCCGGTTATATCGGCTCTGTGCTGACAAGGCAATTGCTCGACAAGGACTACCATGTAAGGGTTCTTGACAACCTTATGTATGGCGGAGAACCCATCATCGATCTGTTGAATCTTCCCAATTTTGAATTTGTAAAAGGCGACATACGCAACGAGGCAGATGTACGCATTGCAATGGATGGCATAGATTGCGTGGCGCATCTGGCATCTATTGTTGGCGACCCTGCATGTGCAAAACAACCTGAACTGGCGCGCACAACCAATTTTGACGGTAGCAAAATGCTGTACACCATTGCGAATGAAATGGGTGTATCGAAATTTGTATTTGCATCTACCTGCAGCAACTATGGCAAGATGGAAGACCCTGAAGCATTTGTAACTGAAGAGTCTGCAACTGCGCCGGTATCTCTCTATGCTGAAACCAAAGTAGCTGTAGAAGAATTCCTGCTTTCTCAGCCAAAGACAAATACTACAAAACCTACATGCCTGCGTTTCTCTACCGTATACGGCCTTTCGCTGCGCCCGCGTTTCGACCTGACGGTGAATGAATTTGCGAAAGAACTGGCATTGGGCAGAGAGCTGGTAATATTCGGTGAGCAATTCTGGCGTCCGTATTGCCATGTGTACGATTTGGCACGTTCTGTTGTGACGGTAATAGAAGCAGCACCTGAAAAAGTTGCTTTCGACGTATTTAACGTAGGTGATACATCTGAAAACTATCAAAAGAAAATGATAGTGGATGAAGTAATGAAGTTTATACCGGATGCGAAAATAAAATACGTGTCTAAAAACGAAGACCCGCGCGACTATCGTGTAAACTTTGATAAGATAAAAAACACACTTGGCTTTGAGCTTATGTTTAAAGTGCCGGATGGTATAGCACAAATCAAAAAAGTGCTGGACGATGGCTTTATCTTAAATCCTGACGATAATAAATACAAAAATGTTTAACGATACTATCCGATTCATCAGAGAAACATTTAAAGAGCCGGAGGCTTTTATTCCATTGCATGCACCCTATTTTGGCGGCAATGAAAAGAAGTACTTGCTCGATACTATCGATTCTACATTTGTTTCTTCAGTAGGTGCATATGTGAACCGCTTTGAAGAAATGATGCAGGAGATAACCGGTGCTAAATATGCTATCGCTACCACCAATGGTACTACTGCACTGCATCTTGCACTGATAGTAGCAGGTGTAAAACGGGACGAAGAAGTAATAACACAGCCACTCACCTTCGTAGCTACAGCTAATGCAATAACACATGCGCAAGGCATACCAGTGTTTGTAGATGTAGATAAAGAAACCATGGGCCTTTCTCCAAAAGCACTGGAAGATTTTCTGGCTGCTAATGCAGAAGTGAAAGATGGTGTATGCATCAACAAAACTACAGGCAGGCGTATAGCAGCTTGTGTGCCTATGCATACATTTGGCTTTCCGTGCAGGATAGATGATATAGCAGCTATTTGCGAACGCTACCATATCGCATTGGTGGAAGATGCTGCTGAGTCTTTAGGTACATACTACAAAAGCAAGCACACCGGCAACTTTGGTCTGGTGGCAGCATTTAGTTTTAATGGCAATAAGACAGTAACATGCGGTGGTGGTGGTGTTATCATAACCAACGATGAGAAGCTGGCACAACACGCAAAGCATTTATCTACCACAGCCAAAATACCACACCCGTACGAGTTTGTGCACGATGAGGTAGGCTACAACTATCGTATGCCAAACCTGAATGCAGCCGTGGCTTGTGCGCAACTGGAGCAATTGCAAGAGATACTTGATAACAAACGTGCACTTGCAGATACGTACAAAAATTACTTTGCAGGTACAGATGTACAATTTGTAACAGAAGCTGTAGACGGCAAAGCCAACTACTGGCTTAATACTGTTGTGCTGAAAGACCTTGATGCGCGCGATGCTTTCCTGAAAGCTACCAATGACAATAAAGTGATGACCCGCCCAATATGGAAGCTTATGAATAAGCTTGTCATGTATCAGCATTGCCAATGCGGCCCGTTAGAAAATTCCCAATGGCTGGAAGACAGGGTAGTCAATATCCCCAGCAGCTACAGACCATAATTTTTTCAAAACGTTTACAAGCAATCCTTGTAAACGTTTTGTTATCAAAATGTTTAGGGCTTGTTATTCCATTCTGAAAATTTTGTTGCGCCTTCCCTCTCATAGTATCTTTAATGCAAACACAATCTGTTCCTCTGCACGTAGTGCATAGTAGCAGCTATGCTTTACCTGTAGCTGTATATTTGCTATGGTTATGGCATGTCATAACAAAAGATAAAACACACTCCGATGACTAGCAACATTGAAAGGCACGTCATATTCGGGCATCAATCTGTACGTGATGCTTTTATTAAACTAGAAGACATGAAGGTCGACCCGATACTGATTGTCGCAGATGAAAACATGAAGCTCATAGGCTCGCTGACAGATGGCGATCTGCGTAGGGGGTTCATCAACGGGTTAACCATTTTGAACCATACTATTAAGGATTATATACTTCCTGATCCGCTTTTTATTTATCAGGACGAACTATATAAGGCAGACATCAGCTCGCTGCGCAACCTGAATTTTCTTGTAATACCTATCGTAAACAGGGATATGACGATTGTTGGTGTGCTGAACCTGACACAGATACAGACATTGCTGCCGGTAGACGTGGTGATAATGGCAGGCGGGCGCGGACAAAGGCTGATGCCACTTACGGAGCACACGCCTAAACCAATGCTGCCAGTGGGTTTCAAACCAATACTGGAACACAATGTTGACAGGCTGGTAAAATTCGGTATTAAGAACATCTGTATCAGTGTCAACTATCTGGCAGATTCCATTATCAGCTATTTTGGTGATGGTAGCAGAAAAGGTATATCTATCAAATATGTCTTTGAAGATAAGCCAATGGGCACAATGGGCTCTGTAAAGCTTTGCAGTCAGCTAGAGCATGATTATATATTAGTCATGAATTCGGACCTGTTGACAACTATTGACTATGAATCATTCTTCCAGGCGTTTATCAAGAGTGGTGCGGATATGGCTGTGGCAACAACAGGTTATCAGGTTGATATACCTTATGGTGTGTTAGAGGTATCGTCGAACAATTTTGTGAATTCGTTGAAAGAAAAACCACGTTATACTTATTATTCAAATGCGGGTATCTACCTGATAAAAAGGCAATTGCTGACAATGGTGCCGGATGGCGAGTTTTACAACGTGACCGACCTGATGGACACCCTACTGAAATATGGTAAATCCATCATATCCTTCCCGATACTTGGCTACTGGTTGGATATAGGCAAGCCTGAGGATTATGCAAAGGCGCAGGAAGATGTGAAATACATCAATCTTGGGTAAAAAAGGACAATATTAGAATCTGATTAATAAACCATGAAAAGTGGTGTGTGGACTTGCGTTTTTGATGAGAATGAGTAACTTTATTACTCGTTCTTGTGTTAAGCCTGTGGCTGACAGTGGCGAAGCCATGTCTTTACAAGTTAAGTTCTTTAGATAGTACCGGTAAAATATGCTGGAAACGTTAATATCATCCCGAACAAGGATAAAGCTTCTGCTCCGGTTGTTCCTCAACCCCGGAACTACTGCTTATCTGCGCGGCCTTGCCGATGAGTTTGAGGAAAGTACCAACTCTATACGTGTGGAGCTGAACCGCTTTGAAGATGCAGGCATGATTGTATCTGAAAGCAGGGGCAATAAAAAGATGTACAAAGCAAACGACAGGCACCCGCTGTTTGGAGATTTGCGCAGCATCCTGATGAAGTACATAGGTATAGACAGAGTGATAGAGGTGGTGATAGACAGGATGGGCAAAGTAGATAAGCTGTATCTGACAGGAGATTATGCAAAAGGCAAAGACTCGGGCATAATAGATCTGGTACTGGTAGGCGATATAGATAAGGAGTATGTGGTAAAGATGGTGGCAAAGGCGGAAAAGCTGATAGATAGAAAAGTACGTTTCCTGACATACGAAACGGAGGAATGGAATAAATACCAACACAGCATGAACGGAGCGGGTAAAGAAAAATACCTGCTATTGTGGGAGAATAAATAAAAGGAAAAGATGCCCTGGTACGTATTACATACCAAACCGAGAAACGAAAAAAAAGTGACCAGACTGCTGGAGCAGAAAGGTGTGAGAGTGTATTGTCCGCTTCGGGAAAGCATAAGACAATGGAGCGACAGGAAAAAGAAAGTAGCTGAGCCGGTTTTCAAATCTTATGTGTTTGTCTACATGGACGACTACAAGGAAGAAAATGTAAAAGTGCTGATGACGGCTGGTGCAGTGCGCTTTTTGTGGTGGGTAGGCAAGCCGGGTGTGGTAAGGAAAGAAGAGATACAGGCTATCAAAGACTTCCTGGAGAATTATAAAAATGCAGAAATAACAGTTGACTTTAAACCGGGTGAAATAGTAGAAGTGATGGAAGGTCCGTTTAAAGAAAATAAAGGTGAGCTGATACAGGTACGTGGCAATATTGCAGTAATACATATTAAAGCATTAGGCTTTAGCATGAAGGCCCAAATACCTGTACAGTCTATAACAGGTGCAAAGTAAAAAAGTATGGAACTTAAGAATTCAAAAGTATTGGTGATTGGTGGTGCCGGTTTTATTGGTGGCTTTGTGGTGAGGGAACTGCTGAAGCATGATGTGAAAGAAGTAATTATTTACGATAACTTCACACGTGGTAAGTACGATAATATTAATGACTGTCTGCAAGACCAGCGTTGTACGGTGTATCCGTTTGGTGGCGATATCCGCGAACTGGATATACTGGATAAAGCAATGGAAGGTGTAGACTATGTTTTCCATCTGGCGGCAATGTGGTTGCTACACTGCAAAGATTTTCCTCGAACAGCTTTTGATGTAAACATCGGTGGTACATTCAATGTACTGGAAGCTTGTGTGAAACATAAAGTGAAGAAATTGGTTTACTCATCTTCTGCATCTGTATACGGTGATGCTGTAGAAGTGCCAATGACAGAAAGCCATCCTTTTAATAACAAGAATTTTTACGGTGCTACCAAAATATCGGGCGAGGCTATGTGTACGGCTTTCAACGACAGGTATGGCCTGAAAGTAGTAGGACTGCGTTACATGAATGTGTACGGCCCGGGACAAGACCAACATGCAGTATATAGTGGTGTAGTACCAATAATGCTGAATAAGATAGACGCCAACGAGCAACCGACTATTAATGGTGACGGTTCTCAGGCATACGATTTTATTTATGTAGAAGATGTGGCGCGTTGCAATGTGCAGGCAATACTGAGTGATGTGGAATATGGTTTCTACAACGTGGGTACCGAAGTACAAACTACCATCAAGCAACTGTGCGATACTATTCTGAAATTGAAAGATTCTAAACTGGAAGTGATATACAAGCCATACAGTGCAGACGATGCACGTGCATTGGTGCAAAACAGGATAGGTTCTCGCCAGAAGGCTGAAAAAGAACTTGGTTTTAAATACAAATACTCATTGGAAGAAGGATTGCTGAAGTTGATAGAATGGAGAGATAAAACAATGACGAAAGCATAAACGAATGATCATGTCTGCAACACAGAAAAGAAATATACCAATATCGCTGCCAAGTATGGGGCAGGAAGAGTGGGAAGCACTGAAAGAACCTGTATTCAGCGGTTGGATAACACAAGGCCCTAAAGTAGCACAGTTTGAAAAGCTGTTTGCTGAAAGGCATGGCGTGAAGCATGCGCTGGCAGTATCCAACTGTACTACAGCATTGCATATGGCATTGGTAGCATTAGGTGTTGGTGCAGGCGACGAGGTGATAGTACCAGCCTTCACATGGGTATCTACTGCAAATGCAGTGATGTACTGCGGTGCAAAACCTGTGTTTATAGATATAGACCCTGTGACGTTTAATATAGACGTTAATCAACTGAGGTCTAAGATTACAGAAAGAACAAAAGCTATAATACCTGTACACCTTTTTGGTTTGTGTGCAGATGTAGATAAGATAAAAGAAATAGCACCTGAACTGAAGATAGTAGAAGATGGTGCATGTGCAGCAGGTGCAGCACTTAACGGTACTGCCGCAGGTGCATTGGGCGATATAGGTTGTTTCTCTTTTCACCCACGCAAATCTGTAACAACAGGTGAAGGTGGTATGCTGACAACCAACGATGATGCGCTGGCAGAGAAACTGAATTGCCTGCGTAATCATGGTGCGTCAATATCTGAAGAGCAAAGGCATAAAGGCCCGCGCCCTTACATACTGCCTGAATTTGATATGGTAGGTTATAACTACCGTATGACAGACCTGCAAGGTGCGTTGGGTGTTGTACAAATACAAAAGCTGGATACTTTCATCAATGAAAGACAAGACTGGGCAAACTACTACAATGAACAATTGAAAGACATTGAATGGCTGCGTACACCTGTGTATGATGCGAAATACAAACACGGCTGGCAGTCTTATGTTTTGTTTATAGACGAAGCAAAAGCACCTATGAGCAGAAACGACATGATGGAGTATCTGCAACAGCAAGGTGTAAGCACACGTCCTGGTACGCATGCGGTGCATATGCTGGGTTATTATGCCAATACATTCGGCATTAAACCACAAGACTATCCGGGTGCTTATGCAGCCAACGAATATTCAATGTCTATTCCTTTACACAATAAAATGACAGCAGACGATTTTGAATACATCGTAACACTGCTGAAAGCGCTCTAACATGTGCGGCATAGCCGGTATATATAATCTGAATCGTCAGTCTGTAGAAAAGCAACACGTACAGCGTATGGCAGATGTGCTTGCACATCGCGGCCCTGATAGCGATGGCGTTTATGTTGACGGGCAGATAGGCCTTGCACATCGTAGGCTGGCAATACTTGATACATCATCGCTTGGCGCACAACCCATGGCATCTAAAAACGATGAATGGGTGATTGTGTTTAACGGATGCATTTACAATTTCAAAGAGCTGAGAGAAGAGCTGCAACAACACGGCTATTCTTTTGTATCGAGAACAGATACTGAAGTAATAGCTGAAGGTCTGAGTGCTTACGGCCCTGATTTCTTTCAGCGACTGAATGGTATGTTCGCGATTGCAGCGTGGAATAAAAAACAACAGTGCCTGTACATGAGCCGCGACAGGTTTGGCATTAAGCCCCTGTATTACTGGTTCAATGGCATAACACTTGTTTTCGGTTCAGAAATAAAAGCCATCATTACGCACCCTGATTATAAAATGGGTGTAGACTATGCGGCGCTCAATCAATATTTTTCTTTTCAGAACGTATTTTCTTACAATACATTATTTCAGGGAGTAACGATGTTGCCACCTGCAAATACGGTGGTAATAAATGCAGACAGTACTTATGTAAAACACCACTCATGGTGGGATTATGATTTTACAAAGGCTGATAACAACATGGGTTTTGAAGATGCGGTACAGCTTACAAAATCTGCCTTCGAAACTTCTGTACACAGGCAGATGGTAGCAGACGTACCTGTGGGCAGCTATCTGAGTGGTGGTATGGATTCGGGTTCTGTTACAGCTATTGCATCATCGCATACAGACAGGCTTACCACATTTACCGCAGGCTTTGACATGAGTGAGGTGACTGGTGTAGAAGCCAATTATGATGAACGCAGAGATGCGGAGCTGATGGCCAACTATTTCAAGACTGAGCATTACGAACAAGTGATTAATGCAGGAGATTTAAGCTGGTCGTTACCGCGTGTTATATATCATCTGGAAGATTTGCGAGTTGGTATGTGTTATCCCAACTACTACATCAGCCGTCTTGCATCTAAGTTTGTAAAAGTATGTTTGCAGGGTACAGGTGGCGATGAATTGTTTGGTGGCTACCCGTGGCGTTATTACAGTGTATATCAATCGCTGGATCAAAAAGCATTTTTTGATAATTACTACAGCTTTTGGCAGAGGTTAGTACCGGATAATGATAAACAGAAATTATTTACGGCTGATACATTCAGCAAGATTGATATTGCAGAACCAAGAGAAGTATTTGAGCGTGTATTCACTTTCAACGACAAGCTGCAATACGATACGCCAGAGCATCATATTGAAAACAGTCTGTACTTCGAGATAAAGACTTTCTTGCCGGGTTTGCTGTTGGTGGGCGATAAACTGTCTATGGCTAATGGATTGGAAGAGCGCTTTCCTTTTATGGATAACGACCTTGTAGATATAGCTATGAAGATACCGGTAAAGCACAAACTGGGTAATCTGGAAATGATGAAGCGTGTGAATGAGAATGACACACTCAACGAAAAGAAACGCGCGTACAAAGAATATGATGATGGTAAGAATGTATTGCGCAAAGCAATGATGAGCTTCCTGCCTGAGAAGATAATCAACAGAAAGAAACAAGGTTTCTCTGCGCCTGATGAAAGCTGGTATCGTGGAGAGAATGCACAATACATAAAAGACTTGCTGCTTGGGAAGAAAGCAGTCAGTGCAGATTTTATAAATCCTGAATACATCGAGTTCATCATAAAGGAACATACCGAAAAGAAAATCAATCATCGTTTGTTGCTTTGGTCTTTCCTCAGCTTTGAATGGTGGTGCCGTATATACCTCAACAATGAAAAAGTATATTAATACTATACTGAAACGCCTGTTCGCCGCAAAGCGAAATAGGATGAAGAAGCAATACAACCGTGTATTGCCTGTAAACGAATTGTTTACAGACCGTTGGGAAAAAGCAAAGTATCTGGGTTTTGGCGAGGGCACAAGTGTATATGACAGTTGTACTGTTTTCGGAGATGTGAAAGTTGGAAATAATACATGGATAGGGCCCTATACCATATTGGATGGAACGGGCGGATTATCGATAGGGTCTAATTGCTCAATAAGTGCAGGTGTGCATATCTATACGCACAATACAGTGAAGTGGGCTGTGAGTGGTGGTAAAGAAAAGTATGAATACAGCGCGGTATCGATTGGTGATAGTTGTTTCATTGGTCCGCAGAGCATGATACAAAATGGTGTAACTATAGGTAAGCATTGCGTAGTAGCAGCAAACAGTTTTGTAAACCGCGATGTCAATGATTTTGCAATAGTAGCAGGTAACCCTGCAAAGCAGATAGGAGAGGTGTTGATAGATGCAGATGGTAAACCTGAATTAAAGTATTATTAAGCATGGCAGAAATGAAGATTTGCAGCAGGTGTATATATGATGAACGTGTTCCGAACATAGTGTTTGATGAACAGGGTGTGTGCAACTACTGCAAAACCATGGACCAACTACAGGAAGAGTATAAAACAGGAACACAGGAAGGTATCAATGCTTTTCAGGAAATAGTAGAGCAGATAAAGAAAGATGGTGAGGGTAAACCGTATGATTGTGTGATAGGTGTCAGTGGTGGTACAGACTCATCGTACATGGTGCACATGGCAGTGAAAGAATGGGGGCTGCGCCCGTTGGCAGTACACTATGATAATACATGGAATACAGCCATCGCCACACAAAATATTTTTAAAGTATTGGGTAAGCTGAATGTAGACCTTGATACGTATGTAATAGATAATAAAGAATCGAACGATGTCTTTAAGGCATTTCTGAAAGCGGGTGTGCCTGAACTGGATGGTCCTACAGACATAGCATTGGCAGAAGTACTATATCGTGCGGCAAGTAAGTTTGGCATCAAGTACGTGCTTGAAGGGCACTCGTATAAAGCAGAAGGTATTTCGCCACTGGGTATTATGTATGTAGATGGTAAGTACATCAGCGATATACATAAGCGCTTTGGCACCATGAAGATGAAGACGTTCCCGAACATGCCACTAACGGCATTTTTGAAATGGATCATCTTTAAGAAGATAAAAAAGATACGTCCGTTCTGGTATATACCATATAACAAAGCAGAGGCACGAGCCATGCTTGAAAAAGAATACAACTGGGAATACTACGGCGGCCACCATCTTGAAAATAGGATGACGGCTTTCCACCATAGTGTGTATCATCCGCAACGTTTCAAACTTGATCAGCGTAACAATAGCCTTTCCGCAGCTGTGCGTTCAGGAGATATGAAACGAGAAGACGCGATTGCTGAATATGCAAAACCACCGCATATAGAAGAAGACCTGATTCCTTTCTTTAAAAAAAGGCTGGAGCTGAGCGATGAGGAATATGATGTGTTGATGGCTGCTCCAAAAAAATTCTTTTGGGATTATAAAACATACAAGAAAACATTCGAACGTATGAGGCCGCTGTTTTACATGCTCTATAAATCGAGCCTAGTACCTAAGAGCTTCTACCTGAAATATTGTTTTCCGTTGGATATAGAGAAACTGAAAAAGCAACAACAAGCATGATAACGATAGTGAACTATGGCATGGGCAACCTTGCATCTGTACAAAACATGCTGAAACGGATAGGTGCCGCTTGCGAGATAACAGGCGATTTGGAGAGAATTGCCAATGCTAAAAAAATACTGTTGCCCGGTGTAGGTGCATTTGATGCGGCTGTGCAACAGATAGATAAAGCAGGCATGAGAGAGGTGCTGAATAAAAAAGCACTGGAAGATAAAGTGCCTGTGTTGGGTATATGCCTTGGTATGCAATTGCTTACACAATCGAGCGAGGAAGGTGTGCTGAAAGGACTTGGATGGATACCTGCAAAAACGGTTAAGTTCAACTTTCCGCAACCAACAGACCTGAAAGTACCGCATATGGGTTGGAATGAAATAAGTGTTGTAAACCAATGTGCATTGGTAGATGACCTGCCGCCGGAACCACGTTTTTATTTCGTCCACTCTTACCATGCAAAAGCAGAAGACGATAAATATGTAATAGCCCGTACGCATTATGGTTATGATTTCGACTCGATGCTGACGAACGGTGATAATATAATGGGTGCACAGTTTCACCCGGAAAAGAGCCACAAGTTTGGTATGAAACTGCTGACCAACTTTGCCAAGATATAATGAGGGTAGCGCTTATTGGTAATATGAACAATAACTACTTCTCGCTGATGCGCTATCTGCGCGATGCAGGTGTAGATGCAGAATTGTTACTATTTGCTGATGAGATAAACCATTTTCTGCCAGAGAATGATACCTGGGATATTAATAAGTGGAAGCCGTACATCAAACAAACGAAAATAAACGGTGGTGCACTGGGGCAGTACTTTAAAATGTCAGCTGCAGATATTCGTAAAGAATTTGAGGGCTACGATTACTATATAGGCTGTGGTTTTACCCCTGCGTATTTTTACAAGGCTGGTATGAAGCTCGATTTGTTTACACCTTATTGTGTAGGCATAGAGTATACTTACCGCATTACCAAGACAAAAGCTGTTCATTATCTGAAAGAAAAGGTAGAAGCATACTATCAGATAAAAGGACTGAAGCATAATACCAAAGTAGTAGGAACAATAGACGAAGAGAGCAGGATAAAAGCAGAGAAGATTGGAGTGAAAACACAATCTCTGCCTTTGCTCATGATTTATAATAAAGAACAGGCAACGGGAGACGATGAATTTCTATCCGCGACTATTCAAAAATTCAATCAGCATTATCCCGTTGTTTTCAGTCATGTTTCGCATTTTCCGAAAGGAAGCAGAACATGGGAGATAAAACGCAACGATATACTCATAAAAGGCTTCGCTGATTTTGCTAACAATACAGATGCCAATCCATTACTGGTATTATTCAACTACGGAGAAGCTGTAGAGGCATCTAAGGCATTGATAGCAGAGCTGAGAATAATGGACAAAGTATTGTGGGTGCCTGTGATGAGCCGCAAGAAAATAATGCGCCTGTTAGAATATGTGCATTTTGGTGGTGGTGAGTTTGGTGGTGCAGTATGGGGTGGTACCGGTTGGGAGTTTATGGCGAAGGGAGTGCCCTTTTTCCAATATGTAGATATGCCCGACAGCGTATTTGAGGCTAATACAGGTATGAAAATGCCGCCCTTCTTTAATACCAACAATAGTGCAGAAATAAGCAGACTGTTACAGACATACATATCTGATAAGGCCAAACTGACTGCAAACGGACAAGCACTGAAGGCTTGGTTTGATAAAGAAGCAGGGCAAGAACTGGCAAATAGCTATATAAACATCCTGAAATCTTAGTTAACAACGGGTTATTAAGCTTTTCGGATATAGTATTATTAATATAGCATAACTATCTTTAAAGTTTAGATTATTGCATACATGCAGGATAATATAGAGCCAATGTTTGCCGATAACAGGCAGGCAAACCGTATAAATGTAGAAAGGCTGCTGTCCAGACTTGTGGACTATTGGCCTTCTATTGCTATATCTGTGGCTGTGGCATTGATTTTTGCGTTTGGCTACCTGCGATACGCTACTCCGCAATACCTCATCAAAGCGAAAGTGCTTATAAAGAGTGAGCAGGGACAGGGGGTAAACGGTGCATTGTTGGAAGAGCTGGGTATGGGTAACTCTGTAAGCAATATAGAAAATGAGGTAGAGATATTTAAAAGTCGTTTATTGATGCAACGGGTGGTTGCTCAAATGGATCTCAATATCCAATACTTTATACCAGGAGCTATAAAAACATCGGCTATTTATAATGATGGTCCGTTTTTATTTAAAACACTGATACCAGATACGGCTATTAAGGCTTTCTACAGCTACACACTGAAGCCGCTTGGCAGAGATAAGTTTGAACTGGCTAATGAAAAGAAAACATGGCAAGGTAAGTATGGAGATACATTACAATTGCCGGTGTCTGCAGTAGTAATAGAGCGCAACCTAAATGATGCGCACATTTACAACGAAGTAGAAGAATATATCATCAACATCACCCCTGTAGAAGATATAACAGAGTCTTATCTTTCTTCTTTGGGTGTAGAGCTTATCAACAGGCAGATAAACATCATCAACCTATCTATTAGGGATGAAATACCACAACGCGGAGAGGATATTTTGCAAAAGCTGATACAGCAATATCAGGAAGCGAATATTGAAGATAAGAATGAAGTTGCTAATGGTACTATCCGCTTTATAGAAGACAGGCTGGGATTGATGAGTGATGAACTGACATCTGTCGAAAAATCTATAGAAAACTTTAAAAGCCGCAACAGGCTTACAGATATTGAAGCACAGTCGAGGCTGTTGCTTGATAATACAGGTAATACACAGCAGGAACTGACACAGAAAGAAGTGCAGCTAAGAGTATTAGAGTCTCTGGAAAAGTATGTGCAGAATAGTGGTAACAACACGAGGGTAATGCCTGCTACATTGATAGCACAGGATGCAACGCTTGTAAACATTATCAGTGACTATAACAATCTGCAAACACAACGTCAAAGATTGCTGATGTCCTTCACCGAAAGTAGCCCGCAGGTTAAGAATGTTGAAGCACAGCTAGAAGACTTGCGAATAGGTATTAGAAATTACATAACATCGCTTAAGAAAGGATATCAGATTTCAGTAAATGAACTGAAGTCTCGTGCCGATATTATTGATAACAGTATAAGAGCAGTGCCATCTAAAGAAAGAGAGTCGAGGGAATATGCTCGCCAACAAGCTATCAAGCAAGAATTGTACTTATTCTTATTAAAGAAAAGAGAAGAAGCAGCTATATCTAAATCTGCCACTGTATCTAATCTGAAAGTAATAGACCCCGCAAAACAATCAGGACGTGCGGTATTCCCTGTGAAGTCGAAAATTTACCTGATTGCATTGGTGATAGGCTTGGTGATACCGGGTGTCAGGATATTATTGAAAGAGCTGTTCAATAACAGAGTTAAATCTCGCAGCGATGTGGAATCCGGTACATCCATTCCTATACTTGGTGAAATTACATCAGTTTCAGAAGAGCAAGTGGTAGTAGTGAAGAAGGATGCAAGAACCGTTGTTGCAGAGCAGTTCAGGGCACTGCGTACAAATATTCAGTTTATGTTGACTGATGATGCTGAAAAGACTATCCTGATAACATCGAGCATGAGTGGTGAGGGTAAATCATTTATATCTATCAACCTTTCAAGTACACTGGCATTATCCGGAAAGAAAGTAATATTATTGGAATTGGATTTGAGGAAACCGAAAGTAGCACATCATCTGCATTTGAATAATCAGGTTGGTTTCTCTAATTACGTAATAGGAAAAGCGAATCTGAATGATGTTATTGTCCCATCTGGTGTAGTAGAAGGATTTGATGTAATGCCATCGGGCCCTGTACCTCCCAATCCTGCAGAGTTGATAATGTTGCCAAAAACAGAACAACTGATTGCTGACTTGAAAACAAAATATGACTATATAGTAATAGACACAGCGCCAATAGGATTGGTAACTGACGCACAGTTGCTTGCTAAAAACGCGGATGCTGTTATTTATATACTAAGGCAGGGATATACATACTACGAGCAATTAAAATCTGCTGATGAGTTATATAAGTCTGGTAAAATGAAACACATGGGCATGGTGATAAATGATGTAGAACTGAAAAGAGGTAATGCCTATGGATATGGTAAATATGGTTCGGGTTATTATGATGAGCCTACTACAGCATCTACAATGAAATTGAAAAAACTAATCAAACGTAAGTAAACAATACAACACTACAATCATGAGTGAGACTAAACAGCGAATAGCGGTAATTGGTTTGGGGTATGTAGGTATGCCATTGGCAGTAGAATTCGCAAAAAAATTTCCAGTAGTAGGATTTGACATCAATGCTCAACGCATAGCAGAACTGCAAAGCTGCAAGGATCATACACTGGAAGTAGAGACTGAAGCTTTGCAGGAAGTGATAGTGCAAAGCAAACCAGCAGACAAAGGTTTGTTGTGCTCTAATAAACTGGAGGATATTGCTGATTGCAATTACTATATTGTAACTGTACCTACGCCGGTAGATAAATACAACAGACCTGACCTAACACCGCTGTACAAAGCGAGCGAGACAGTAGGTAAGGTGTTGAAACAAGGTGATGTAGTGGTATATGAATCTACCGTATACCCTGGTGTAACAGAAGATGAATGTGTACCTGTGTTGGAAAAAATTTCGGGGCTGAAGTTCAATAAAGATTTTTATTGTGGCTATTCTCCTGAACGCATTAACCCGGGTGATAAGCAACACACGGTTACTAAGATTAAAAAAGTAACATCAGGCTCTACAGATGAGATAGCAGAAGCAGTTGATAAACTGTATGCATCTATTATAGTAGCAGGTACGCATAAAGCCAGCAGTATAAAAGTAGCTGAAGCAGCGAAAGTGATTGAGAACGCACAACGTGATATCAATATCGCATTCGTGAATGAACTTGCTAAAATTTTCAACCGTATGGGTATAGATACACATGACGTGTTGGAAGCTGCAGGTACAAAATGGAACTTCCTGAAATTCAAACCCGGATTGGTTGGTGGACACTGTATAGGTGTGGATCCGTACTATCTGGCACAGAAGGCACAGGAAGTGGGATACAATCCTGAAATAATACTGGCAGGCCGCAGGATGAATGACGGTATGGGCGGCTATATAGCCAATGAAGTGGTGAAGATGATGATTAAGCGTAATCTTACTATCAAGAACTCAAATATCCTGATGCTGGGTGTAACGTTTAAAGAGAATTGCCCTGATGTAAGGAATACAAGAGTTGTAGATATACTTGCCGAATTGAAATCTTACGATATCAATGTTACCGTGTATGACCCATGGGCGAGTCCTACAGAAGTGAAGCACGAATATGGTATTGATACTACAAGTGAAAAACCAAGTGGTAAATACGATGCTGTGGTACTGGCCGTGGCACACGATGAGTTTGTAAATGCAGATTGGAAATCATACCTGAAACCTGATGGTATCATTTATGATGTGAAAGGCTGTCTTGATAAAACATTAGTTGACCATCGTCTATAAGAATACGAATGAGCTACTTTGCACATCCAACAGCAGTAATAGACGACGGTTGCGAAATAGGTGAGGGTACAAAAATCTGGCACTTCTCGCATATCATGCCCAATTGCAAAATTGGTAATGGTTGTAACATTGGGCAAAACGTGGTTATAAGTCCTGAAGTGGTATTAGGTAATAATGTAAAGATTCAGAACAACGTATCGTTGTACACGGGTGTTACCTGCGATGATGATGTGTTTCTGGGCCCGTCTTGTGTATTTACAAATGTTATCAATCCGCGAAGTGCTGTGAACAGGCGTAATCAGTATTCCAAAACACATGTTGGCAAAGGGGCCAGCATTGGTGCAAATGCTACCATAGTATGCGGGCATGATATTGGTACATTTGCCTTTATTGGTGCAGGCGCTGTAATTACAAAAGATGTTCCGCCCTACGCATTGGTTGTAGGCAACCCTGCCAGGCAAACTGGATGGATGAGCGAGTATGGCCACAAACTGAAATTTGATGCAGAAGGCAAGGCTACTTGTCCTGAAAGCAATGAGAACTACTTATTACAAAACGGTAGTGTTGTTAAACTATCCTGATACAATCAGCAAACAATTTTACAGTAACAGCTTTTGCAGCAATGCAGAAGCTGTTTGCATATCTGCATGATGGGTGTAGCTAGGCAGGCAGGTAAGGGTTTTGTAAGCTATCTTTGGCGCAATGTGCTGGAGAAAATCATGGGGCTTGTAGCCATGATTTTTCTTGCTCGCAAACTAACGCCTTACGATTTCGGGCTGGTAAGTATAACCGAGGTGTTGCTATACCTGATATCGGTACTAGGCACTACGGGGCTGGCAGAATTCTTGCTGGCATACAGAAAAGATGATACAGACGAAATATTTAAAGCTGCGTTTTGGTTCAATGTAATCATTACAATAGGTATTGCTGTAGTCTTTCTCTGTGCGGTGCCGTTTTGGGCAGATGCACAGCATGATGAGCGGGTTGTGAAACTGGGGTTTATTGCAGCAGGCATTTTTATTTTCTCTCAACTGCAGACAATACCTAAAACATGGCTCAGTAAAAACCTTCAATTTGATAAACAGGTAAAAGTACAGGCACCATTTATCATACTGATACCGCTGACAAAGATTGCTGCAGTTTTTGCAGGATGGGGAGTGTATAGTTTATTGATACCCACAATCGTTTTTCAGCCCATACTTACTTTTTTGCTGTACAGGCAAACGAATCTGAAAATCAGTTTTCAATTATTCACCAACAGGTGGCGAGAGATATACCATTTTACAAAACACCTGATAGGTGCTACTATATTTACACGGCTTACTGACTATGGTGATAAGTTTATTCTGGCAAGGTTTGTAGGGATAGATAAGTTGGGGGTATATAATATAGCTTTTCAATTGGCAGAGTTATTTACAGGACAATTAACACAAGTATCTAACAACGTGCTATCGTCTGTATTGCCAAAGTATATAGATGATAAGGATAGGTTTTATCATCACTACATCAGCTTTCTCAAAGCATTTTCATTTTTCGCGTTACCGATGCTGGCAATCATGTTTGTAGCCGCAGAGCCGATAGTGCTAACGCTATACGGTAATAAATGGATAGAGGCTGTATTGCCATTGCGCATACTGATTGTTGCAGCTGCATTTAAATGCGTATCCAGCTCGTATGGTAGTGTGATGAACTCTTTCCACCTCAATAAAAAAAGCTTTATAGTAACTGCCATATACGGACCATTCCATTTAGTAGGTTCTTATATAGGTTCTATGTTTGGTCTTGGTGGCCTGGCGCTGGCAGTAACAATTGTAAAAGTTGTTTTCATCAACTGGAATATTAAACAAATAATGGATGCTGTAGCTAAGCCTTTTATGAAATGGTATAGCGATATATTCCCGTATTTCATTTCAAATGCAATTTTGATCGGTATAGTGCGGTTTGGTGCAACATTCCTTCCCTATATGAAACCGATATATACTACATGCATACTCAGTGCAGCATTTGTACTACTCTATATAATAGTTGCACGGTTCTTGTATCGTAGTGCAACAGTTCAGGTATCTGCAACCATTGCCAATATTTTTCCAAAACTATCACCTTACTTCAATATAGTATTCGGTATATGAAGCGCATTGCCCTTGTAGGCAATATGAACAATAATTTCTTCGCCATTACCCGCTATTTGCGGGATAAGGGGTATGATGCCCATTTGTTTTACAGATTGGCGATGCCTCATTTTCAACCTATAGCAGATAGTTATGGAAATGACTATGAATCATTTTGTCATCAGGTAGATTGGTTGGAAAATGGTTTTCATAATGCTGATGTGGAAGATGTAAGAAAGGTGTTGAATGGATTTGACTTTTACATAGGACAAGGAGAAGAAGCGGCAGTTGCATACAAGGCAGGCTTTAATATAGATGTGTATTATCCCTACGGATCCGACGTATATAAATATGCACAGCTACCACAAGAATATGCGCTGAAGAGTAAGATAAAATCACTGGTTACAGGTAGTACTGACAGGCCGAGCTATAGCCAGATGAAAGAAGGTACTATGGCTAAGTACTTGAAAGGAGCTATTGTAGATGCACGGTACATATTTGCTGATGCAACGAATGATGCGTTTGAAGCACAATTGAAAAGCTTGCAGTATAAAGGTATTTATAAGAAGGTGCCAATGCCATTTATCTACTATCCTGAATACGAGCGTATAGATGAGAAAGCATTGCCACAATATCTTGTGGAGAAAATTAGACAGATTAAAAGAAGCTACGATTTTGTGTTGCTTTATCATGGCAGACAGGAATGGGCTACATATCATAACCAGTTCACCGGAAAGAATACACACCATTTGATACAAGGGTTTGAAAGTTTTATAAAAGAAAACCCGCAGTGTAATGCTTGCTTAGTAATGCTGGAGTATGGCACAGATGTAGAGCAGTCGAAAAAACTTATATATCAACTGGAGATAGAGGATATAGTATATTGGCTGCCTAAAATGTACCGCAAAGAATTGATGTATGTTGTACAACAAGCAAATGTATGTTGCGGAGAATTTGCACATAGTTTTCTGACATTTGGTACGGTGGTAGAAGCAATGCTGATGAAGAAACCAGTCATCACGCATAGGGTGGATAGTTATTATACGTCTACATATCCTGTTTTGTACCCTTGCTATAATGCGAGAGAACCCAAAGAAATAGAACAGGCAATAAACCAAGCGGTTACAAATCCTGAAGAGCGATTACGAATGGGTGATGAAGCGTATGCGTGGGTAAAGAAAAATTTTATTGAAAATCCTTTACAGGAATTATTAAATATCATTGAAGCTTAGTGGCAAGTAAAAAAGTTCGCATACTATTTACCATACCCAATTTCATTACCGCAGGTAGTGGCATGGAGATGATGAATATTATCGACAGGTTGGATAAAGAAATATTTGAACCTTATATCTGTGTGCAACAGGAAGGTGGGAGGCTTTTTGATGAAGCTAAAGAAAAAGGATATCATGTATTGGTACAACCATTTATGGTAAGCGGTGTTGCGGGTATGATATCTATACTGAAACATGCAAGAACCTTAGCAGGTGGTTTTAAGAAGTATAAGTTTGATATCTGGCAGTCGTTCAACTGGTCTTCTGATTATTCGGAAGCACTGATAGCAAAGTTTGCAGGCGCAAAATATGTGTACGTAAAAAAGAACATGAACTGGGATAGAGCTGCTTGGAAAGTAAAGAGCTTTTTATCTAATAGCATCATTGCCCGAAATACAACAATGTTCAGGCGCTTTTTCGCACCGCCATATTTGAAAACTAAAACGCATTTCATACCAGGGGCAGTTGACGTAAAAATGTTTTACCCTGAAAAGAATAAAACAGTAAGAACAGCATATCATATACCTGATGATGCTGTGCTTGTAACTTGTGTTGCACAGTTGGTGAGAGTCAAAGACCAGTTAACACTTGTAAAAGCTGTAGCTAATCTTGAACAAGTATACGTAGTACTTGCAGGTGCGGCAAGAGATGATGAATATGTTGTGGAGTTGTATAACTTGATAGAAAGCTTGGGACTAAAAAATAGGGTTGTGCTGGCAGGGCCTGTAAGCAATGTGAATGCGTTGCTGAATGCGAGTGATATGTTTGTACTGCCAACAACAGATGCGGGCGGACACGAAGAGGGTAGCCCTGTATCATTGATAGAAGCTATGGCGGCTAAGCTGCCATGTATTGCCAGTAATGTATCGGGTAGCAGAGATTTGATACAGACAAATGAAACAGGCTTATTGTTTAAGCCCGAAAATGTTGAGGAACTGACTGCTTGCATAA
Organism: Flavipsychrobacter sp.; assembly: GCA_035299045.1. GTDB lineage: Bacteria > Bacteroidota > Bacteroidia > Chitinophagales > Chitinophagaceae > Polluticoccus. Next base: position 83,861 of record DATGXJ010000009.1, on the reverse strand, counting down.
ATAAATACATGAATGAACCCGAATACGCTGATGCTATGACAGCAAAGGCATATGAACAAGTAATGAAAGAACACTCTTTGGATATAGAAGCTGCAGAATTTGAGAAAGTGTACAAAAAGATGATGCGAATAAAATAGTGAGTGCCTTCTACGATATATGGATAGGTAATCAACCAAAGTATACTAGGTTAGATAATACTGCGTGGCAGGTTGATAAAACCATGCCACAGTTATGGAATAGCTTACCAGGTAATAGTGAATACTATACTGCTTATGAAGATGACAGGGCTTCAATCATTCTGATTGGTCAGCTGTATGAGTCTGTTGATATAGCAAGTTTACTTAAACAATGTGCACAGTATATCTCAGGTGATGCGAGTGTTTTTGATGAACCTGCAGGGCATTATGCACTTATAGTTTACATAAAAGCTAATAAACAGTATCACGTATTTACAAACCGTTTAGGTACGTACCATTTATACTATTCCTCAATAGAAGGAGTAAATACAGTCAGCACCTACTATACAGGACTTGCAAAAACTACATCAATAAAAATACTAGATTGGGAAGGTATTACAGGTTTCATGGCTATGGGTTTTTTTCCGGGTAATACAACATGGCTGGAAGGTATTGCAATATTAGAACCAGCATCGCATTATACATTCAGCGAAGATTTAGATTTGCTGTCCCACAAAAGATACTGGAACTGGTCTATCAACCCTGCTGTAGAGAATGAAGAAAATTTGTTAGAAAAGTTTGATGGCTTACTGCAGGAAATAATGTCTTTTGCTACTGCAAATAAAAAAGTAGCATTACCTATATCAGGTGGATTAGATTCTCGTACACTGGCAGGAGTGTTAGCTAAGCAAATAAAACAACCCAAATCAGTTTGGAGCTATTCTTACGGATATACTGCTAAGTCTATAGAAACGAAGATTGCAAAGAAGATTGCCAAAGCTGAAGGAATTGCTTTTGATGAATATGTTGTACCACAGTATCTGTTTGAAAAATCTGCAACAATAGCTGATGCGGTGGAGCTGTTTCAATATATAGACGGCACAAGACAGGCCTATATGTTGGATGAGCTGGAACAGCATGCTGATGTTGTAGTAGGTGGCCATTGGGGAGATGTGTGGATGGATGACATGGGAATGGTTACCATGAACGAGACTGAATTCTTTAAGAAGAAAATAGTGAAGCGCGGTAGTGATTGGTTATTAGAAAATGTATGTAAATCACACTATGCTAATTATGATACTTTCCTGAAAAATTATTTCAATAACTGGAATAACCAACACAGTCATATTGAGGATAAAGATTTCAGGATGAAAATTTTTAAGACAGATCAATGGTCTTTCAGGTGGACGGTGTCAAGCCTGCGTATGTATCAGGCGGCAGTAATGCCTGTATTGCCATTTTATGATAAGCGCATTGTAGATTTTTTTAGCACTGTGCCAACAAGTATCGTGCAGCAACGTTTGTTTCAGATAGCATACATCAAAAAACATCATCCGGAACTGGCGAGGATTAAATGGCAGGAATATGATGCTAATCTGTACAACTACAAACGCTTCAATAACAGAAACCTACTGTACAGAATAGTAAAAAGGATACAACGAAGCCTGAAAACAAATAATAACATAAGCAGAAACTGGGAGCTATTTTATCTGAATGATGCAGGAAGAAAAAATCTTGAAAAAATATTACTGGATAACCCAGCATTTGCAAAGGTTGTAGAAATAGAAAAGGTGAAAGAATTGTTACAAGATTTTTATGATTACCCAACGGCTGCTAATGGTTACAGAATATCCATGATGCACACATTTGCAGTCTTTATGAAAACCGTATTTAACGATTGAGCACACAACCTAAGATATTGTTAGTAATGCATGAGGTGCCGCTGAATTCAGGATTTCTTGCATCTAAGTTTATAAAACTGGCTGAAAAGCTTGATGTACATCTGCTTGTTTGGGATAGCAGACAGAATATTGACGCATTTATTGCTAAGTACAGTTTACCTGACAGCTATCGCATAAAGATACATTGTGGTTATTCAAACGCATATGAAAAGACAGCAGCCATAACATCTGTCATTACAGGATTCTTTACTAATAAAAAATACAGAAGCTATATACTAAACGGAGCTGGTAGTATTAAAAATAAATTGAAGACAGCATTGATTTATGCACCTGTAATTAAACTAAACCCCGATATTATCCATTTTGAATTCGGAACACTTGCAGTAAAAGGTGTTGCCGTCGGCAATTTTACTGATACAAAAATGAGTGTAAGTTTCCGAGGGTACGATTTGAACTATGCCGGATTAGATGATAAAAGCTACTATAGTGAAGTTTGGAACAAGTGTAAAGGATTTCATTTTCTTGGAAATGATTTGAGAAACAGAGCATTAGAAAGAGGGTATATAAACAAGGGTATAGAAGTATTAATACCGCCCGCTATCGATACAGTTTTTTTCAAACCCATTAATAACAACAAGCCTGTGGACCAGCTGAAGATTGTAAGTGTAGGAAGACTGGTGTGGAAGAAAGGCTATGAATATGCAATACGTGCAGCTAGTATATTGAAGGAAAAAGGAATTGATTTTGAATACAACATAGTTGGTGATGGTGCTCATTTGCAGGCGTTACAGTTTATCATTAAAGAGTCGGGCTTAGAAAATAATGTGAAACTACTGGGAGCGCTTTCGGCAGAAGCAACAAAAGAGCAATTAGAGCAATCGCATCTGTTTGTTCACCCTGCTATATCTGAAGGTTTCTCGAATGCTGTTTTGGAAGCACAGGCAATGGGCTTGCCCGTTATCTGTACAGATGCGGATGGCTTGCCAGAAAATATTGAAGATATGGTTACGGGATTTGTGGTTCGTAAATGGGATACGGAGGCTATTGCTGAAAAGCTGATATTCTTTTCTGAAAACAGAGAAAAGATATCAGAAATGGGTTTGAAAGGAATAGAGCGAGTGAATAAATATTTTACAATAGATAAACAGATAGAAGCATTTGCGAACTTCTATTCATCCATACATAATGCTTCCTAAGATAGACTTGGTATTAATTAATGCTGAAAGGCAGTCAGTAAACTGGCAATACGGTCAGGTGTATACTACTGCCTACAGTGTTGATGATATGAGGCAAAATATTCAGCGGTTAGTTCAAGAGTCTAAAGCTGAATGGGTATTGTTTTGGGATGCTGATTTGGGCGAAATAAATGAAACCCTTACAGCAGAGCTTGCACAAACAAATTTAGATGTATGGCATGCAGGTTTGAGATTAGGCACTTCGGGTTTGCCGAATGCACTTAACTATATAAATCCCGCATGGATATATAATAAAGATGCTACGCCTGATGTGAGCAGCTCATCGTTTCGATTGAGCTTGAAGGCATCGCTTATCAGGTTGTCGGTGTTGAAAGAGGTATTGCCTGTCATTTATCCACAATATACAACTGTTGATGCAATGGGGTTGTGTATGGGTTATGCTATTATCCGAAAAGGTGGTATGATGCGTTATCATCATGCTCTTGTAAAACAACAGGCAGAAAAGATAACTCTAAGTGAACGCGATGAATGGATATTTATCAAGCAATTTTTCCCCGCTAAGTGGCATTGGTGGGTTGTACTGAACAAGAAGGGATTGCTGAATAATATCAGGAATAAGATTAGTGTTAATAATGTAGCGTACATACATCTGAAACCAGACCTACATTCATCGGCAATAAAGCACGCAGCTATTCCTAAAACAGTTTCGGTACTTGCGCCAACGCTTGATAGGTATAGTTATCTGAAAAACGAATTGGATCAACTGTCAGTGCAGACAATAATGCCGCTTGAGGTTTTAGTAACAGATCAGACAGATGATGCGAGAAGGCAGACTATAGATGCTAATGAATACACTGCAATAAATCTCAAATGGTTCCCACAGTCTGAAAAGGGACAATGCATTGCTTGGAACAAACTAATAGAAGAAGCTAAAGGTGAATATCTTTTGTTTCTCGGAGATGATGCGGATAATATTACCCCTGATTTTATTGAAAAGCTATTAGGAACAGCGCAGTATTATAATGCTGATATGGTAGCTTCTAATGTTGTAGAACTTGGACTGCCCCCCAAATCCGTAAATCCGTTCTATTACATGTCTGATACTTTTCCGATTACACTGATAAAAAGAGAAGTAGTTGTAAAAGCTGGAGGTATGGATATGTTCTTCAACAGGAATATTCGTGCCGACTATGATTTGGCGCTTCGCTGTCATCAGCTTGGTGCATTTATGGTGTTCGATTCTTCTGCACTGATAGATCATCACCGAGCACCAGTTGGCGGACTGCGGACTTATAAAGCAAGAGCAATTACAAATAGAACATCGAAGAACTCAATTACAAAATTTGCAGAGCCTACAAGCTCTGAATTGTTTTTACTGAAAAAATATTTTGGTGCAACTGAATTTATAAACTATGTGCGCATAAAATACTTCGATCAGTTGATGATAAACGGATGGTGGGTTAAAAGGCTTGTCAGGTTGTTGGTTTTTATAGGCAAACTACCAGCAATACGAAAACGCTATAAAGCTAATCTTACTGCTGCTATCAACGAATTGCAAAGCAGGTATTAATACATGAAGCCTCATTATCTGATAATAAGTTCTGAGTTTCCTCCCGGACCTGGTGGTATAGGTAAGCATGCTTATAGCATGGCTAAAGGCTTATTGCATAATGGTATAAATGTTTCAGTAGTGTGCAATATGGATTACACAAGCGAAGATGAGATTAGTAGTTTCTTAAACAACAATAGAGAAATCAACATTCATAGAATCACGCGTAATGGATTTTCAACCTACATCAATCGAATAAGAACAATCATCAGTTTGTATAAAAAGTACAGGTTTGATAAAGTAATACTCACAGGACAGTTTTCACTGTGGATAGGCTTGGTATTAAAGACTCTTTTTAAAGGCGTACATACAGTATTGATAATACACGGCTCTGAATTGAATATGGGAGGTAGTGTAAAGCAAGCACTTACAAAGAAATCTATATTGAACGGCGATAAAGTATTTGCTGTTTCAAATTATACACGTTCATTATTACAAAGCAAAATTGACAGACAGCATATTGAGGTATTGCCAAATGGGTTAAACATGGAGGATTGGAATGTTGAGGCAGAGCCATTTACATGGAACGGCTATCCAAACCTATTGACAGTAGGAAGTGTAACACAGCGTAAAGGGCAACATAATGTTATCAATGCATTACATGAGATTAAAAAAAACTATCCTGATGTGCATTATCATATTGTAGGGAAAGATGCAGATGGTACTTTGAAAAATTTGGTACAACAATCAGGACTGCAAAGCCATGTAACATTTCATGGAAAGCTAAGCGATGCTGATTTGAGAAGGGCTTATAAAACGGCTGATATTTTTTGCATGCTGAGCGACAGCGACAGCATGGGAGACGTAGAAGGTTTTGGAATTGCCATACTTGAGGCAAATATAAATGGCATACCTAGCATTGGTAGTAAAGGAACAGGTATTGAAGATGCAATTGATAATGGCAGGACTGGTATATTAGTTGATGCACACAAACCTTCTGAAATTACTAATGCAATTGACACTATCTTAAAAATGGATAAAGTAGCACTTGCAGACGAGTGCAAAGGCTGGGCTAAAAGACATGACTGGAACCAATTGGCTAAAAAACTGATATGAAGATATTGGTAGTATCACATACAGAGCATTATGTAGACGAAAAAGGTATAGTCTATGGGTGGGGTGCTACCGTCAAGGAATTAGATGCCGTTGCTGAACGCTTTGGGGAAGTGGTGCATGTAGCTTGCTTACACAAGACAAATACAATACCACCTAGTGCTTTGCCCTATACAGGCAAGGTAAAATTTGTACCAATACCACCATTTGGTGGTGCAGGACTTAAGAATAAACTGAAGATTATTACATCTGCTATCAGCAATCTAAGAATCATTAGTAGAGAACTTAATCTTGCAGATGTGTTTCAGTTCAGAGCGCCTACTTCTATAGGTTTGTATATAATACCGTATCTAACATTTTTTACTAAAAAGAAAGGATGGTATAAATATGCCGGAAACTGGATGCAGGATAATCCTCCCCTATCATACCGATTGCAAAGATGGATGTTGAAAAATCTGCAAAGCAGAAAGATAAGCATTAATGGCACATGGAATAACCAGCTTGCTAAATGTATAACATTTGAAAATCCTTGTCTTACAGAAGATGATAGGCAAGATGGACTTAGTGTACTACAAAAGAAAGACTATTCACAACCCCTGCGAATGTGTTTTGTGGGACGAATGGATGTTGAAAAAGGTGTGTATGATATTGTAGATGCTGTAAAGAATAGTAAATACAAATTTGCCTCGATAGACTTTATTGGTGATGGCCCTGAACTAAATAAACTAATACAATATGCAGCAGATAATAATGTTGCTGCAAAATTTCATGGTTCACTTAGCAGAACGCAGGTATTTGAAATTTATAAACAATCTCATCTGATATTGCTGCCGAGCAAATCAGAGGGTTTCCCCAAGGTGATAGCAGAGGCAGCTAATTTTGGATGTATTCCTGTAGTTTCAGATGTGTCTTCAATCGGTCAGTATATTAATGAAACAAATGGCTTTTTGTGGAATGTAAAGGTATGTTCATTTACTGCGTATTTCAATTCACTGAATTTGGATGATGCTGAAAACTTGAAAGCAAAAGCATGGAAGGCTCATGAAATGGCAAAATTATTTACCTATAATAATTACATCTATAAACTGGGGTCTGAAATATTGAATGGCTGAAAATACACAACAATATTATAAACACTTGTCTGTACCACAGCTTACCTTGCTGTTAATGGCTGGTGCAGTGTCTGTGTATGTACCAATATTAGTTACTGCTGTATGGTTATTCATTATAGTCTCTGCGATATACAGTGTTATTATTAAAGATAGCAGATGGATATGGTACGGCTTTGCTGCTTCACCTATAATGGAAGTGTGGGCGCGAATGTCAAGGGCGCCATTCTTACCGCACGAAATAGGGAAGTATTATCTGATATTGTTACTAGTACTACTTTTTGTTCAGCATATCAGGTATGGCTCTGCAAAGGCAATGTATCATACAGGTGGATATATATTGCTGGCATTGGCGCCAAGTATTTTAGTTGGTTTAGGTACGTTCGATTTTGAAGGTTGGGTATTAAATGTATTCGGTATTCTATTGCTGGCATTGATGCTTGTATTCTCGGCCAGAGAAAGGTGGAGTATAGAAAAATATTGCAGGGTTATTCAATTTGGTATCATGCCGGTAATACCTGTTCTTGTGTACCTGACTATGAAAACACCTGATTTTGATAAAATAGATTTCACTTTATCATCCAATTTCAAAACATCAGGTGCATTTGGTAGTAATCAGGTTTCAACTGTATTGGGCGTAGGTATGATACTTACCATGCTGCTGATGGTTCTGCAGAGGCCGTTGTTCAGTTTGAGATGGCTGAACTTTTTGTTGATGGCAGCGCTGTTATACAGAGGATTCCTGACGTTTTCGCGAGGTGGCATACTTACCACTTTGGTATGTCTTGTGGTAGCAATTGGTCCTGCAGCTTTTACTAGCTTGAAGTCATTTTTGAGGTTTACAGTTTTATTGTCACTATTCATTGGTTTCGGCCTAGTCATATTTGTGAAAGTGAATGATATGACGAATAACCAGTTACTACTCCGTTATAAAGGTGAAACAATTGGTACGCTTACAGGGTCAAAGCAACGCTCGTTAAATACTATAACCTCCGGCAGAACACAAATTGCGTCTACAGATATAGATATGTTCAAAGACCATCCGGTATTTGGTGTGGGTCCTGGTATGTCAAAAGATTTACGACCTTCTTATGGATTTGCAGCAATAGCATCGCATACAGAATATACCCGTTTGCTCAGTGAACATGGTCTTGGTGGATTGGCAGTTGTGATATTGTTATTTGTATTCCCGATATGGTGGCTACGAAGGCAAAAGTATATGGTATGGCGTGTGGCTATAGCCAGTATTTTTTTATTTGCGTTACTTACATCGCTACACTCGGCTATGCGTACCAATACTACCATAGTGTGTTATGTACTTGCAGCAATACCGGTATATGTATTGCACAAAAGAAAGAAACTTGCCAATCAATAAACGTATTCTGATAGTTGGGTTGTTTGCGCAGTCGGTCAAAAATCCACCAACACAAGCATTGATATTAGCAAATGCTTTACATAAACGAGGTGTGAAACTGATTGAAACCTCAAAGTATATAAGCAAGTGGAAGCGATTGGCTGATATTGTATTTACAATGCTTGGAAAAGCATCTGCATACGATGTTGCTATCATACAGTTTTATTCTGGCAATAGTTTTATATGGCAATATATTGCTGCACACGTTGCTAAGTTGCTGAACAAAAAAATAGTGATGACTGTGCATGGTGGTAACGTGCCTGCAAAACTTGAATCTTCAATAGGGCACAGATACAAAGCACTATTGAACAAAGCAGACCTTATAACAGCCCCGTCTGCATTCATACAACAAGAATTGAAGAAATATGGTATAGCGTCTGTGCTGATAGAAAATATCATCGATTTATCAGATTATCAATTCAGAGAAAAGAATAAGATTCGTCCACGTATATTATGGATGCGAGCGTTTAGTGACATCTATAATCCTTTGATGGCAGTTAGTGTATTGAATATACTAAAACAGTACTATGCAGATGTGAAGATGGTAATGGCTGGTCCTGACTTAGGTATGCTGCAAGAAACTAAAGAACTGGTTGTAAAGCTCGGGTTAGACAAGTATATAGACTTCGTTGGCTTTATCAACAACCAACAAAAGAATCAACTTACTGCCGATTGCGATATTTATATATCTACTAACCGAATAGATAATGCTCCTGTTAGTTTTTTAGAAATGTGGGCTATGGGTTTACCTGTAGTAAGTACAGGTGTTGGTGGCGTGCCTTATTTGTTAGATGATGGTCTGACAGGAATCATCGCAAAAGATGATGATGCACAAAGCATGGCAGATGCCATTATTTCATTGATAGAAAATCAGGCATTATCATCCAGTATTATCAATAATGCGAAAATGAAAGTTGCGTCCTATGATGAGGCGAGTGTGTTAAAGAAATGGGAAAAAGCAATTAATAGTTTATAATCTTCATGTCGCTAGCTACAAGCATATATAGCAAAGCTCCTGTTTGGTTACAAAATGTATTTGTAAGCCTATACGGCTTGCAGTGGAAGAAACGCAGGTTTGGTGGTGTTTTTGCAAGCGAACTGAAACAGTATAAAGAACGAGAAAAATACACAGCAGCAGAGTGGGAAGATTATACTACTAGTCAATTGAGAGTAATGCTCCTGCACACGTTTAACACTGTTCCGTATTACAGAGATAAATGGACGGCTGCGGGTATTACAGAAGATCAACTGAAATTATTTACACTATCTGATATCAACCTACTACCATATCTTTCTAAAGACGATTTGCGCAAATATTGCAAAACAACATTATTATCTGACAACAGAGAAAGTGGCGGTAGTTATTTTGAATCGAGCGGAACAACGGGTACACCGACATCTATCTTGTTTTCAGATGCCATGCATCAACGCTGGAGTGCAGCCTATGAAGCACGTGTAAGAAACTGGGCAGGTGTTGATAATAACATGAGTCGTGGGATGATAGGTGGTAGACGTGTATTGCCCGCTGCCAATGCAAGGCCACCTTACTACAGGTACAACTATTTCGAGAAACAGATATATTTCTCAGCCTACCATATTTCACCGGCTACCATACAGAACTATGCCGATGCATTGAATAAGTATAAGCCCGACTATATGGTTGGCTATGCAATGAGCAATTATTTTCTGGCAAGGTTTATCAAAGAAGCTGGCATACATGTAACGCAAATGAAAGCTGTTATTACGTCGAGCGAGAAACTGACTCCTGAAATGCGGGAGGTAATGGAAGATGTGTATTGCTGCAAAACCTATGATGGTTGGAGTGGAGTGGAAGCATGTGGCCTTGTTAGTGAATGTGAACATCGGGGCTTACATATAAGCCCCGATGTAGGCCTTATAGAAATACTGAATGAAAACGGAGAGCCGGCAAAGCTGGGTGAATATGGAGAAGTAGTATGCACAGGTTTTCTGAATTACGACCAACCCTTGATAAGGTATAAGATTGGAGACTACATGCGTGTCAGCGATAAACAGTGTTCATGTGGAAGGCAGATGCCATTGGTAGAAGAAATAACTGGCAGGATAGAAGACGCTATCGTTGGTAAAGATGGCAGGGAGATGGTAAGGTTTCATGGTATATTTATTGGTATACCTGTAATTGTGAAGGGGCAAATTGTACAGGAAACTTTAGAAGATATTGTAATAAATGTAGAAGTAGAGAGGCAGCTTACTACTGACGAACGTGAAATATTAACCAAAAGGATATATAGTCAACTTGGTGAGCTGAATGTTCAGATTTTTGAAATGAAAGAAATACCTTGTGGCAACAACGGAAAATTCAGAGCCGTTATTTCTAAAGTAAAAAGAGTGAACCTGTAAATGATCAAGGTATTGACGGTAATTGGTACACGCCCTCAATTTATCAAAGCGGCGGCAGTATCGAGAGCCATAAATGAACATGGTGGAATAAGGGAAGTATTAATACATACAGGCCAGCATTACGACGATACCATGTCGGATATTTTCTTCCGCGAAATGGAAATTCCGAAACCCGATTATCACTTCAGCATCAATACAAGTACGCATGCTACCATGACAGCTCAAATGCTGGAAGGTATAGAGCAGGCTATTCTGAAAGAGAAACCTGATACTATACTTGTATATGGCGATACTAACTCAACACTTGCGGGTGCGTTGGCGGCATCAAAGCTCCACATGCCTGTATCGCATGTAGAGGCAGGTTTGCGCAGTTTCAATATGGATATGCCGGAGGAGGTAAACCGTATACTTACAGACAGGGTAAGCAAGCAACTTTTTTGCCCTACAGAAACTGCCATACAAAACCTGAAAAACGAAGGCCTTGCTACGCCCGACAAACTGGTGGTAAACACAGGCGATGTGATGTATGATGCTGCATTGTATTACGCAAAGCAAATAGTACAACACTCTACCATTCTGCAACAATTGGGACTGGAAGATGATAAATACCTCTTGGCAACATGCCACCGTGCAGAGAATACCGATGATAAAGCAAGGCTAACGGCTATTGCAGATGCAATTAATGAGTTGGCGAAGCAATACAAAATAGTATTGCCCCTGCACCCGCGTACCAGAAAGATGATAGAACAGTATCATCTGCAATTGGATTGTATAGTGATAGAGCCTGTAGGCTACTTCGATATGTTGTCTTTACTGAAGCACAGTTATATGGTGCTGACAGATAGTGGTGGCTTACAGAAAGAAGCATACTTCTTCCACAAACACTGTGTGATACTCAGAGACCAGACAGAATGGGTAGAACTGACTACTGCAGGATGCAGCACTATAACCGGCGCAAACAAAGACAAGATATTGGAAGCGGTTGCTATGTACTACTATAAAGAATTCCGTAACGGCAGTGTATTTTATGGTGATGGCCATGCTGCTGAAATAATAACAAAACACCTGGCTTCTATATAGTGCCAAGCGTACTTATACTTACACAATATTATCCGCCTGAGACGGGTGCCCCACAAAACCGCCTCAGTAGCCTTGCGAAGCATTTGCAACTATTAGGTATGGATGTGTCTGTGCTTACGGCTATGCCTAACTATCCTGCTATGCAAATACAGAAAGGGTATGAAAGCAAATGTTACATAAAAGATTCGTTTGATGGAATTACGGTGCACCGTTCATGGATATTCGTAAAAAAATCAAATAGCATTACCATTAGGCTGCTCAACTATTTTTCTTTTGTATTCAGTGCGTTGATTTGTGGCTTGTTCAAGGTAAAGAAGCACGATATAGTTATATGTGAGTCGCCACCTTTATTTTTGGGTATTACAGCCATGCTTTTGAAATGGCTGAAAGGTTCTAAGCTGGTATTTAATGTATCGGACCTGTGGCCTGAAAGTGCAGAAAAGCTGGGCCTTGTATCTAACAAACTATTCCTGAAACTAGCATATTTGCTGGAAGCTCGCTTGTATAATGCATCTGCATTGGTCAGCGGGCAAACACAGGGCATTGTGAACAGCATCAACACACGTTTTCCACGCGTAAAAACTTTTTGGTTGCCCAATGGTATAGATGCAGACAAGTTTGGTGTTGCCAATGTAAGTTATAACTGGCGAGAAAAACATGGTTATAATACCGACGATTTTGTTGTGCTATATGCAGGCATACTTGGCCATGCGCAGGCATTAGAAGTAATACTGAAAGCTGCTGCAATACTACGAGAAGAGAAACGAGTGAAATTTGTAATGGTAGGCGATGGGCCGCAAAAAGATTTCCTGCATGAAATGAAGTCATCGCTGCAATTGGATAATATAAATTTCCTGCCAAACCAAAGCAGAGAAGAAATGCCAAACATAGTTGCAGCTGCAGATGCTGCAATAGTGCCACTCAGAAACATTCCTTTATTTAAAGGGGCTATACCGTCTAAGATATTTGAAAATCTTGCTATGGGCAAACCCATACTACTTGGTGTAGATGGTGAAGCAAAAGAATTGTTTATTGACGAAGGTAGATGCGGTCTGTTCTTCACACCTGAAGATGAAAAACAATTAGCTGACAATATATACCTGCTTAGTAAAGATAAGCTACTCTACAATGAGTTGAGTGAGAATGGGGTTAGGTACGTCAATGAAAAATTTGAAAGAAAATTGATTGCTCAACGATTCTATCAACAATTGATGCAACTGTAAATACAGTTTTGAATACACAACTGAAGCAGGATATTATTGAATGGGATGTGCAAAACTGGTCGCACCTCATAAAACTATGGCAACCTGTGTTGGATGGTTTACCGAGAGATAGCAAAGTACTTGCTATCGGCGAGCGTAATGGTGGTTTGTCTTTATGGATGGCATTACAAGGCTTTCATGTAGTTTGTACCGATAGGCAAGGCCCTACACAACAAGCCCGAGAACTACACAGAAAATATGGTGTTGATGATAAAATAACATACCTCGATTTCGATCTTGTAAATACAGGAAATTTCGATACTCCTTACGATATTATCATCATGAAATCTGTGCTAGGTGGTGTGAAAGAACAATATGGTGATGCTGCCAGCCGCACAAATGCTGCAAGGCAAAAAGCCATTGACAATATTTATAAATTACTTAGCCCAAAAGGCATTTTCCTGTCTGCCGACAACCTGCAAGGAAATATGTTCTTAAGGTTAATAAAACGCTTGAAAAACAAGCAATCAGGCTGGTATTACTTCAGCATACAAGAGCTGAATGATTTATGTAAACAATTCTCATCTGTTAGCGTACAAAGCTTTGGCATTATACCGTCAAAATTTTCTGTACCGATATTAAACAAGGCTGCATATATAATCAATTCATTTCTTTGGCAGCTATTCCCTCCCAACAGTGCTTATATAGCATTTACTATAGCCCGCAAATGATTTTAGCCTTAGCATAAGTGAAATAATTTTCTGATATTGCTACCTCATTTCTATGAAGAAAATAAGGTTTGCGGTAATAGGGTATGGTCACATAGGTAAGCGTCATGCTACCATGATACAGCAGCATGAATACTGCTCGTTGGTGGCTGTGTGCGATACCAATTCTTCATTAAAGGCAGATGTACCGGAAGGTGTTTCTTTTTTTGAATCGTTGGATGAATTGTTGCAGGCAGGTGTAGAGGCAGATGTTATTACCATTGCTACCCCAAACGGGCTGCATGCAATACAGGCCTTGAAAGCTGTAGATGCAGGGCATCATGTGGTTGTAGAAAAGCCAATGGGTCTGCACAAAAAAGAGTGCGAAGCTGTAATCCATAATGCACTCAACAGCTCGAAACAGCTTTTTTGCGTTATGCAAAACAGGTACTCGCCACCATCAGAATGGTTGAAGCAAGTTGTGTCTGATGGCACAATTGGTGATATATATATGGTGCAGGTAAACTGCTACTGGAATCGTGACGAGCGTTATTACAAAAAAGGCTCATGGCATGGTACTAAGGAACTGGATGGTGGCACACTGTTTACACAATTCAGCCACTTTATAGATTTGCTGTATTGGGTGTTTGGCGATATTACTGATATCAAAGCATCATTTTCCAGCTTCAATCATCAACAACTGACGGAGTTTGAAGATTCAGGCGTTATCAATTTCAGGTTTGTGAAAGGTGGTATTGGCAGTATCAATTTTTCTACCTCTGTATGGGACAAGAATCTGGAAAGCAGCATGACAGTAATTGGTGCTAACGGTAGCATAAAAGTTGGTGGCCAGTATATGGACAAAGTTGAATACTGTCACATCAAGGATTACGAAATGCCTGAGCTGAAGCCTACCAATCCGCCGAATGATTACGGCCCGTATAAAGGCAGTGCAGCTAATCACCATTATGTGATACAGAATGTGGTAGATGTATTGAATGGTAAGGCAACCATAACTACCAATGCATTGGAAGGTCTGAAAGTGGTTGATATTATTGAAAGAATTTACGATTGCAAAAACAAATAAAGTGAACATCCCGTTTTCTCCGCCATATATAGATCAGGACGTGCTGGATGAAGTGATGAACACACTTCAATCGGGATGGATAACCACAGGCCCTAAAGTAAAGCAACTGGAACAGCTATCTGCAGAAATAGCAGGTGTGCAACATGCCCTTTGTGTTAATTCATGGACATCAGGCGCATTGCTGGTACTGAAATGGTTGGGGCTGCAAGACGGAGATGAAGTAATAATACCTGCGTATACCTATTCGGCAACAGCGTTGGCTGTATTGCATTCGGGCGGAGTACCTGTAATGGTTGACATAAAAGAAGACTTTACCATAGACCCTGAAAAGCTTGCAGAAGCAATAACATCTAAAACTAAAGCAATCATAACAGTAGATGTTGCAGGCTGGCCATGCGATTATAATCTTATTAACAACATACTGAAACAGGATAGTGTTAAACAAATATTTGTGGCAACCTGCGATGTGCAGGAAAAGTTTGGCAGACCACTGCTGATAGCAGATGCTGCACACTCTTTTGGTGCCACCTACATGAGCAAGCCTGCCACATTGGGTGCAGACATAACTATCTTCTCACTGCATGCTGTGAAAAATATTACAACTGCCGAAGGTGGCGTAATAGCATTGAATTTACCAGCAGGTTTTGATAATGGGGAGGTGTATAAATGGATGCGCCTGAATGCCATGAACGGGCAAACAGCAGATGCATTTACCAAAACACAGAAAGGCAATTGGCGTTACGATATTGTGAGTGACGGCTTGAAGATAAATCTGACAGACGTATGTGCTGCAATAGGTTTGGCTCAAATGCGGAAGTATAAATCGCAGTTATTGCCGGATAGGAGAAGGGTGTTCGACCATTATTGCAGTTTCTTTAAAAATAAAGACTGGGCCATTATACCACCATCTAAAGACGTAGACAGAGAATCGTCTTATCATCTTTTCCTGTTGAGGATAAAAGGAATTACAGAAGCGCAGCGTGATAAGATAATTCAACTTGTAGCCGAGGCTGGTGCAGCTACCAATGTACATTTTGTACCAATGCCTATGCTTACACTGTTTAAGCAAAAAGGCTATGATATAGTCAACTATCCGCAGGCATACGATAATTACCATAACGAAATTTCACTACCCATATATTCTCAATTAACCGATGAACAATGTACTTTTATCGAAGAACAAATTGAGAAAGCCTACATTACCGTAGTGAAATGACCCGACTTTTAGATATACTGATTGCAATCATCAGCCTGATAATATTTGCACCTGTTTTCCTTTTGATAGCTATCTGGATAAAACTGGATAGTACAGGTACAGTATTCTATAAGCAAAAAAGAGTGGGGCGTTTGGGTAAAGAGTTCTACCTGTACAAATTTCGCTCCATGTGTTTGGATGCAGATAAAGCCAGTTTACTTACTTACGGAGCTACTGACAATCGCATCACCCGTTCAGGTGCTTTCATACGTAAGTATAAGTTAGATGAGCTGCCACAATTGATAAATGTATTGGCAGGACAAATGAGTATGGTAGGCCCGCGTCCTGAGGTTAAAAAGTATACAGACCTGTATACTAAAGAACAACGAACAGTACTGAGTATTCGCCCTGGTATAACAGATCTTGCATCTATTACTTATTATAACGAAAACAGCTTGCTGGAGCAGCAGGCCGACCCGGAAGCGTATTACATTAATGTAATAATGCCGGATAAAATACGCCTTAACAAAGAATACATTTCTAACCCGAGTATAGGCAACTACTTCAGGATAATATTCCTGACAATAAAAACGGCGTTGAAATAAAACCTATTTGGTTTTAATAGACTCGTAAGTAACGTTGTTGCTGGTAAACTCAGGTACCAGCTCTTTCATAATACCAACAGTTTCCAATGTGTAGTGCCTTTGCGCGCTCGATATTAGTTTGTCTACTTTGTCCTTGATAGCAGCATAATCGTATTCGGGTACTTTTGCAATCATTATTTTATCGTGGTAAGTAGGCACTACGTTTTCGCTGTTATTCAGCAGCTCTTCGTATAGCTTTTCGCCAGGCCTTAGCCCTGTATATACAATCTTAATATCAGTATCCGGCTCTTTACCTGCAAGGCGAATGATTTTTCTGGCAAGGTCTGCAATCTTTACAGGTTCGCCCATATCAAATACAAATATCTCACTACCCTGTCCCATAACCCCTGCTTCAATTACCAATTGGCAAGCCTCAGGTATGGTCATGAAATAACGTGTTATTTCTGGATGGGTAACCGTGATAGGACCACCTTTTTCCAGCTGTTTTTTGAATATAGGAATTACCGAACCGTTAGAACCCAGTACATTACCAAAGCGTGTAGTTACAAATTTTGTGAGCTTATTGTTATGCGGTAGAGCAATGTTATTGCTCAGCATATACTTGTAGTAGCTCTGTGTAAAGATTTCGGCAATACGTTTGGTAGCACCCATTATGTTGGTAGGGTTCACCGCCTTGTCTGTAGAAACCATTACAAATTTCTCTACGCCATTTGCCACGGACAGTTCTGCCAATGTTTTGGTGCCGAATACATTGTTCAATACTGCTACAGATGGATTGTCTTCCATTATAGGCACGTGTTTGTATGCGGCAGCATGGAATACAACCTCAGGGTTATAAATCTCAAACAAATGCTCCATGCGTGTGCGGTCGCAGATATCACCTATGTATGGTTTTACATTCACACCTGCAGCTATTTCGCGTAGCTCCAGTATCATGTTGTGCATAGGTGTTTCTGCATTGTCGCACATCACAATTAGTGAAGGCTTATACTTCAGTAATTGCCTTACCAATTCGCTACCTATAGAACCTGCAGCGCCGGTTACCAATATCTTTTTGCCTTTAAGCTCAAAGTGGATTTTCTCATTATCTATGCGTATTACTTCACGTTCCAGCAGGTCTTCAATGTTGATGTCTTTCAGCGTATCAACATTCAGGTCACCATCCAGCCACTGTTGCAATGGTGGTACTTGCTGCACTTTTATGCCATATTGCAGGCACTTATCTACCAGATAATTAAGCTTCTCTTTCTTAATGTTTTTGTTGGCAATAATCAACAGCTTAACATCATCATTTCTCAATTTCTCGAAAGATGCATCATCACTGTTGTAGATAGGTGTATTTTCAATCAGCTTTCCTGTTTTACCCAATACATCATCTATAAATGCTACTACCTGCAGGTTACCGTTAGGTATATCGTTTATTACTTTCTTAGTCTGGTGTCCGTTTTCACCTGCATCGTATACTGCAGCTTTTGTCTTTGTTCTGTCTAGGTTGTGCTTTTGGTAGTACTTAAATATATAACGTACTAATAGCCTGTAGGTTATTAAAGTAAAATTGGTGATGAAGAAATTGATAACAACTACAGATATCGGGAATAGGTAAATGCCTTTTGACGATTGAGTAATGATGAAGTTGATTGAAAAATAGAATACAGATGCTATTGAGTTTACAATCAACAGCCTGAAAGTATCTTCGATATTAGTATATCTGATAATGCCGGCATAGCTTTTCAACAGATAGAATAATAGCGTATTAAGTGCCAATGAAAATCCGAGAATCATTGACATATCATATCGTGCTACATCTTCCAGGTTGAAATTGAAACGTAAAACGAAAGAGAAGAATAAGCACAGTTCAACGCATAGCAAGTCTAGGACAAAGATTATCCAACGTGGTAAAATGCGTATTCTATAGTGCATAGTCTATTATTCTAGTAAGCAATAACGTTTGGGGTAAACTTAGCGTGAGTTTTCAGGGATTCGTATGGCAAATGTACTAAACAGATATTGAAAAATCCACTCATATTCTGTGAATTTATAATATTTATATTAGCGTGCTATCCATACTTCCGGGTTCAGGCGTACGTTGCTTCGGCCTGTACTCTTCCATATCTGCAAATTCAGAATGCTTTCGCCATCCTCATTCATACGCACAACACCTATTTGTTGTTTTGTGCTCACTTTTTGGCCTGTTTGCACATTTGCTTTCGCCAGATTGGCATATACAGAGTTGTACGCGCCGTGAGATATGATAACGTTCCAGTCTTTACCGTCAATGGAGAAAACCTTCATAACAGTTCCTTCAAAAATGCTTCTAACAGGTGCATTATGCGGTGTGCTGATGTCTACACCATAGTTTTCCATTTCTACTTTCTGCGCAATGGCATGGTGGTATTTACCAAAACCTTGAGAAACAAAGCCTTTATCTACAGGCCACGGTAAGCGACCACGATTGCTTTCAAAGCTGTTTGAAAGTGCGTTTGCCTCCGGTGTCAGTGTATAGTCGTAGTTTTTAGGCACTACAGGCTTAGGTTGCGGGTTTACAGTAGCAGTATTATTAGCTGCAGGCCTACCTTGGTTATTATTTGTTGCTGTATTATTGTTTGTAGCAGGCTTACCCGTATTAGGAACATTATTGGTAGCGGGCCTGTTGGCGCTACTACCTGCTGCTGCAAGCATATTTGCCTTGCGAGCTTCTTCTTCTTTACGACGTTCTTCTTCTGCTCTTTTCCTTGCTTCTTCTTCAGCTTTCCTACGTGCTATCTCCATCTCGCGACGGATGATGTCTTCAATAGCTCTGTTCAATTGTTTAGAAGCGCGTTTGTCTTTTTCAATCTGCGCCATCAGTTGTTTTTCCTGGCCCTTCAGTTCTTTTACTACCTGATTGGTTTGATTTGTTTCTTTCTGTATTTCCTGCTTTTGTTTCTCCTCAGTGCTCAGCAATTCATCTTTTTCAGACTTCTCGGCATTCAGTACATCTATTTTCTTAACGATGATGCCTTGCGTTACCCTGATTTTATCTGCCTGTTGTTTGCGATACTCACGGTATTTTTTCAGGTATTTAGCCCTGCGCAATGCTTCGTTAAAATCTTTTGAAGAAAAAAGGAAAGCAAGCATGTCGTAAGAACTGCGACTACGGTATGCGTACCTTACAGATTGTGCATATCTGGCTTTCAGTACTTCCAGATTTTGCTTCAATGTATTTACCTCTTTGGTAGAGTTTTCGATGTTGTTGTTGATGTGGTTTATTTCTGCGTTGATGTTGCCGATAAGACGTTGACGTTCTGCCAGTTTGCTTTGCAGGGCACGCAACTGCCCCATCGTAGCATTTTTATTTTGCTTGGTAGCTTCCAGTTGTGCCTCTGTCTGCTTGATGGATTCCATAATGCTTTGACGGCGCTTCACAAGGTCTTCGCGCGAAGGCTGCTGCCCCCACATGCATACGGGAAATAAAACAAGAAGAAATAAAGCAGTAATGCGCATCCAATCAGGGTCTTTTACCAAAGCAACAAAAATAACCAAATATCGCTGCCAACCGAACCATATTGGTTGTTTTAAGATGATTTTAGCCTTTTTTATTATAAAACGGCGGCTTTCACTTTTTTATACTTTCTTTGTTTTCTCAAATTACAGGGTATGCTGTATTCAATGACAGGTTTTGGCCGTGCAGAAGCTACAATAAATGGCAGGCAGGTAGTAGTAGAGATGAAATCGCTCAATGGCAAACAGTTTGATATTGTTACCAAACTACCACCCATCCTCCGTTCTTACGAGCTTGATATCCGCAATATGCTCAACGGCATATTGATGCGGGGTACGATAGACCTGACAATTGCTATTAAACAGGAAGGCGCGTCTAAGCCAATGGTAGTTAACACGGGTCTAGCCAAGTTTTACTATGAAAGCATGAAACAAATTGCTACAGACCTGAATATACCTGAAGATAATATACTGGCTACGCTGATGCGTATGCCTGAGGTTGTTGCCGCAGACCAGGATGTGATAGCTGAAGAAGAATGGCTACAACTGAAAACTGTAATAGAAACTGCTGCAAATCACTTGATGACGCACCGTAAAAATGAGGGCAATGCTTTGCATAAAGACCTTCACAACAGAATTCAGAATATTGAAGGATTGCTGCAGGATATAGTTCCGCTTGAAACACAACGTACTGAAAAAATCAGGGGCAGAATCATGCAGTCGTTACAGGATATGGTAGGTAGCGAAAATGTAGACCCTAATAGGTTTGAGCAGGAAATGATTTACTACCTGGAGCGTATAGATATATCTGAAGAAAAAATACGGCTGAAGCAACACTGTGTATATTTTCATGAAACGGTAGAGAAAACGGGTATTTCAAAAGGTAAGGTGCTTGGTTTTATCTTACAGGAAGTGGGCAGAGAAATAAATACGCTGGGTTCTAAGGCAAACAATGCAGAGATACAGCAGATAGTTATTAATATGAAAGACGAGCTTGAAAAAGCTAAAGAACAGGTTTTGAATATCTTATAATTTTGAACGCAGGTTCGAATATAAACAGTGCATGTTACGTACATATATCTTATTATTATCTCTAATAGTTATCGCATTCGGTAGTTGTGTACCTTCTCCACAATACCAGAAGGAATATACCATACCACAGAATGAGTGGAAGTACGATTTTCGTCCTTCTTTCAAATTTGATATTACAGATACAAACGCACGTTACAACCTCTATTTCCTGATAAGGCATACAGAAACATATCCCAATTCAAACATATGGATATGGGTATATACCAAGAAGCCGGGCGATAGCACGTTTGAAAAAACAAGGCTTGAAATACCATTGGCAGAACCAAGTGGCAAATGGATGGGCAGAGGTATGGGCACTATCTGGGAGCAACGCCTGCCAATATCAAACGACGGAGATACCGTTATGCTACGCAAAAAAGGTACCTGGGAAATACGCTTTGAACAAAATATGCGCGTAAATCCTTTGCCGGAAGTATTGCAAGTGGGTTTGCGTGTAGAAAAGCACCCGCTTCGTACCTTTAACGGGCAATAGACTTAACTATACCCGATGCGTTTTTTTACTACTGTTCACTTATTATTGCTGACATACATTGTAGCAGCACTTGTATTTTGGGGTTTCAGCCTCAACAGGAAAAGTATTGAGATTTATGATCAGGGTGTAGCCATTCTAAAAACAGAAGTAGACAGTGCACAGTATCCTGAAATGTACAATTCGCGTATACAGCAACTGAAGGCAAAACTGAATACAGATGAAAAGCAATACATCGGTGAGGGCTCTACATTTCTTTTAGTAATACTGATAGGTGCAGCAGTTGTTTATAGCTCATTTCGCAGAAGCATCAGGCTATCCAGACAACAAAATAATTTCATGTTGTCTGTAACGCACGAACTGAAATCGCCGATAGCTGCCATGAAGTTGAATCTCCAAACCATGGAGCGGCACCAGCTTGATGAAGAAAAAAAGGCAATGCTGATAGACCGTTGTGTGAAGGAGGCCAATCGGCTGAATGATTTGTGTAATAATATGCTGATAGCATCGCAAATGGAGGGCAGGCAATATGTACCTGCAAGAGAAGTGCTGCAGTTGGACGAGTTGGTACAGAGCAGCACAAAAGACTATGCAGCAAGATACCCTGGCAGGTTTATTGCAAACACAATAGAAACTTGTCAATTGAATGGCGATAAACTGCTGTTGCAAATGGCACTGAACAACCTATTGGAAAATGCTGTGAAATATACACCTGCCGATAAGCCCGTAACGATAAGCCTGCAATTGAAAAATAACAGTGCTGTAATACATATTGCCGATAATGGACCAGGTATACCTGATGCGGAGAAGGGCAAGGTCTTTAATAAGTTTTACCGTATAGGCAATGAAGAAACCCGCAAATCAAAAGGAACAGGATTGGGCTTATACCTTACATCAAAAATCATCAGACAGCACAATGGTAAGATAGCTGTGCTGGATAATGTGCCTTCGGGTTGCATTTTCGAGATAATGCTACCTGTTTCTGCTTAATCAACTGCAGTTTTATCCCATTTAAAAGTTTTGCGGTGATGCTTGCACATGCCATGTTCGTGTAGCTTGGCTACATGCTTAGCAGTACCATAGCCTTTGTTGTCCTTCCAGCCATAGTGCGGATACGCTGCATCTATCTGCAACATGTATTCGTCCCTATGTGTTTTAGCAAGTATACTGGCGGCGGCTATCGAGGCATACTTAGCATCTCCGCCAACTATGCATTGGTGTGGTATGCCCAGATATGGTGTGAATCTGTTGCCGTCAATCAGTAGCAGTTCTGGTTTAGTTTTCAGGTTATCCACAGCTGTATGCATTGCTTTGAAGGAAGCTTTCAGAATATTTATTTCATCTATTTCCCCCTCACTAATTTGGGCTACAGCCCATGCAATGGCTTGCTCTTCTATAATAGGTCGTAGTTTTTCGCGGTCGGCTTCTGTAAGTTTTTTACTGTCGTTCAGCAACGGATGATAAAACCCTTCAGGCAAAATTACAGCTGCGGCAAACACAGGCCCTGCAAGACATCCTCTGCCTGCTTCGTCGCATCCCGCCTCTACAATACCTTGCTGATAGTATGCTTTTAACTGCCCTTCCTTTACCATAGGGTAAAAATAGGAAGTATATATAAAAAAATAAGAGCCCTATAAAGGGCCCTTCTGTATAAGGGATAAGAGAGAGACTAGATTATTGCTGAGTAGCTGTATAAACTACATCTACAGTGTAAGTACCTGCAGGGTAAGTGAAACCCGGAGTTGCATTGTACATTACGCTGAATGTTTGGTTACCACCGTTCAGACCATTGCTGATCAGGTTCGCAGCAGTACCAGACAAGCTTGTATAACCTGCGAAAGTACCTGCTATAGTACCACCAGTACCGTTAGCGCTTACTTTCAGAGCCAGAACGCCAGATACCGGCATTACAGGAGCAGGAGTAGTAGAACCAGTATAAGAGAAGCTTGTAGCATTTGTCTTAACTGTTACATCAAATTTTTTGTTAGAACGTACTTTCAGTTCCTGCGCTGCAGAAGCTACACCGTTTGCATAATCGTTAACAGTGTTGAAAGCCAAGTTAACAGCAGCGCCCGTAGCTGTAGTAGATCCTGTGAAAGTCAGTTCGATTGCATTGCTCAGGTTCAGGTTAACTGTTTGCGTAGCTGTAGAAGCAACTTGTGCTTTTGCTGCGAAACCCGTTACTGCCAGTGCGATGATTGCGATTACTTTTTTCATTGTTGTTTGTTTTTGTTTGTTACTGTTTAAGTTTTTTTTGAGAATTGTTTTTGTCGTTGATTATGATGCAAATATGGGGGTATCGACAAGGCATTAAGAAATAATAAGCGCTTGTTAACTCCAGCTTCACAACTGGTTAACAAGCGCTTAACAAATAGAATATTGCTGAGCTAATTAAGGAGCGGAAAGCCCTTAT
The DNA here is from genome assembly GCA_035299045.1 of Flavipsychrobacter sp. Lineage (GTDB taxonomy): Bacteria > Bacteroidota > Bacteroidia > Chitinophagales > Chitinophagaceae > Polluticoccus. Next base: position 59,913 of record DATGXJ010000009.1, on the reverse strand, counting down.
TTTACTGTACTTCTGGCCTCTTTAGTAGCTTGAGACAACTCGCGTATCAGCAGCGGATCGCGTTCTATAGCATTACCAACTACTACAATGTTGGCACCCGCTTTACAGTTTTCATATACTTTCTCCGGTGTGTGTATGCCACCACCAACAAAGAGTGGTATTTCTATACGGCTGCTTACGGTATGTATCATTTCTTTACTGATAGGGTTTTTAGCACCACTACCGGCATCCATATAGATAATGTGTTTTCCCTGCAATTCACCTGCCCAAGCGGTACAGAGTGCTATATCTGGCTTATTGGCGGGTATAGGCGCGGCGTGGCTCATATATGATACCGTAGTTGGTGTACCGCCATCTATCACCATGTAGCCGGTAGATATCACCTCCAACCCGCTGGCTTTTACCACCGGGGCAGATACAACATGCTGACCTATAAGCAGTTCGGGGTTACGGCCTGATATCAGAGACAAGTACAATAAGGCATCGGCATAAGGCGTAACCTGTGCCGGGCTGCCCGGAAACAGGATAACGGGTATGTCACTTTCTGCCTTAAAACGTTGAATGCAAGCTTCCAGATTGTCGGCTACAACAAGGCTGCCGCCCATCAATACATAATCGACAGCAGCATCATTACATAGTTTTGCCAGATGAATCATGTCTGCAGGGGCCACTTTGTCAGGGTCTATTAACACAGCAAAGCCGCTACGGTTTTGCCGTTTCATAGTAAGCAGATCCTGATATATTTTTCCTGTAGCCATAAACAAAAGCCGAGCTATGGCACAAAAATGCGTAAATAATCGCTTTTATACCACAAAAACTTTCAACAAACTGATTGTTATTTCTTTAATGCATCCCTTATTTCCATCAGCAGCTTGTCTGTTGATGATGGCTCTGCAGGTGCAGGAGGTGCAGCTTCTTTCTCTTTTTGCATGCGTGCCATTGCACGAACTACCAGAAATATACAGAAAGCTATAATGAGAAAATCTACTATTGTCTGTATAAAATGACCGTATGCAAATACGTTTGCACCTGCTTCTTTTGCTTGTGCAAGCGATGTATATACATCTCCGTCTTTTGCAGCTTTCAATACCATGAATTTGTCATCGAATTTTTGGCCACCTGTTGCCATACCAATGACAGGCATCAATATATCATCTACCATTGCGGTAACGATTTTGCCAAAAGCACCGCCGATAACAACACCGACAGCAAGATCCATAACATTGCCACGCATGGCAAAAGCTTTAAAATCCTGAAAGAATCCCATAATACAGATTTTGACTAAAGCTAATAATTATTAACCGAAACAGGAAGAACTTGCATCGAAGCGTTATAAGGTATCCACCTGATAATGAACTATTTGTTTTATTGATACTTACTATAAATACAAAATATACATAGGAAACGTTTTTTATGAAAAATGTTTCCATAGTTTTGTGCCCGTTAATATGGAACCATTAAATAAAATACTCAGTGCTTCCACGGAATTGTTCCGCCAGTATGGCTTTAAGACAATTACGATGGATGATATAGCGAGAAGGGCGGGTATATCTAAAAAGACGCTTTACCAGCACTTTGCCAATAAGGGCGAAGTGATAAATGAAGCCCTTACCTGGTACCAGTGTAGTGTATCAGATACCTGTATCAGCATTATGAACCAGTCTGAAAATGCGATAGAGGGTATGGTAAAGGTAATGATCATGTTTGATGACATGCTGGCAAACATGAACCCGATAGCAATGCTTGAATTGGAACGCTACTACCCGGAAGCATTTAAGATATTTAAAACCAATATGTTGGAAAAAGATATTGAGGCTATCAAAGAAAACATCATTTGGGGTATGAAGGATGGCTTGTATCGAGAAAATCTGAATGCAGATTTTATGGCAAGGTACAGGATGGAGGTATCAATGCTGGTATTGCACCCCAATCTTATGATAAACAGCCGCAACGATTTTCAGTTTGTAATGCATGAGGTAGCAGAACATTTTCTGTACGGCATTATGACACCCAAAGGAGAAAAACTATACCAGAAATATAAAGAACAATACGTAAAGCAAGTTTCCAAGTTATGAGACGACTATTATATAAAACCACTTTAGCACTCAGCCTGTTGCCACTCGCCATGTACGGGCAAACAGAAGTATCTCAGGAGCCTGTAACACTAAGCCTTGAAGATGCCATGAAATATGCTGTGAAGCATAACGTAAATGCAAAAAATGCAAGGCTTGATGTTAAAAAGCAAAGAGCTGTTAATGCCGAGGTCACAGGTATTGCATTGCCAAATATCAAAGCAGAAGGACAGTATACAGACTTCTTAAATCCTCAGAAATCGTTCATTCCTGGAGATTTTGTCGGCATGCCGGGTTCGTTTATTCCTGTTCAGTTTACGCCGAAATATGGTGTTACCGCAAGTGGTTCTGCATCTCAGATATTATTTGATGGTAGTGTAATGGTTGCGTTGCAAGCTCGCAACGGATTGATGAAACTCTATGAGCAAAGTGCACAACTTTCTGAAGAAGGGGTTCGTTACGAAATTCAGAAATCTTACTATGCTTTTGTAATATCTAAAAAGCAATATCAGGCACTTTCTGAAAACATGCAAAACCTCCGCAGAGTAGCATTTGAGCTGAAGACAATGTATGAAACAGGTATGATTGAGAAGATTGAAGTTGATCGTATTAATGTACAGCTGAATAATATGGTATCTGACAGTCTGCGTATAGGTGCATTGATAGATGTTACAGAGCAAATGCTAAAATACCAGATGGGTATGGATATTGCGCAACAGATAGTGTTGACAGATACGGTGGTAGATAGCAAAATAGCTGAAGCTGCGGGTATGGTTTTGAGTACTGATGCAGACTATGATGATCGTACTGAATTCAATTTAATGAATACCCAACTGAAATTGAACCAATACAATCTGAAAAGGCATCGTTTATCTGGCTTACCTACATTGGCTGCATTTGCCAGCGTTGGTTACAACTATTCTACAAACGAATTTGATGAGGTTTTCAGTTTTTACAACAACTACCAGTTTTATTCATTATGGGGTTTAAAATTATCTGTGCCTCTTTTTGATGGTATGCAGAGGATAAACAGGGTAAAGCAAGCAAAGATTGTGTTAAAACAAACTGAAAATAATATTGAAGGGTTAAAGCGTGCTATTGACTTACAGACAGCATCTGCAAAAACCAATCTGAAAAATGCCTTGTTAAGTCTTGATAATCAGCAGCAGAACGTAAAGCTTGCGGAGAATGTATTGGATATAGCAAATAAAAAATACAAAGCAGGAGTAGGAAGTAATCTGGAGATAGTAGAAGCACAATCAGATTTGTTAGTAGCACAAACTAATTATTTCAATGCCATGATGAATGTAATTACAGCAAAATCTGATTTACAAAAAGCTACAGGTCAATTTAAAAAATAAGACAACCAATTAATCAACACTTTATTCAAAATATATAACATGAAACGCTCACTCTTATTATTATTTATATCTACAACAATGCTGGCTGCATGCGGTGGTGGTGACGATAAAGGAAAAAAAGATGCAGAACTGGTGAAACTGAAAAAAGAACGTGCTTCGCTCGATGAGAAAATAGCAAAACTGGAAATTGAGGTAAATAAAAACAAACCGGGTAAAGCAACGGCAGTTTCTGTAATGGTTGCAACTCCACAGCATTTCAATTCTTTTGTAGAAGTGCAGGCAAATGTTGACGGAGACCAGAATGTAACAGCAATGCCTCAAGCCCAGGGTACGGTTGAAAAGATATTGGTACGTCCAGGTCAGAAAGTTAGCAAAGGTCAAACACTGGCTATTCTGGAAGCTGCTGCGGTAGAACAACAAATTAAAGCGCTTGATGCACAGGTAGATTTATATAAATCGCTTTATGAAAAGCAACAAAAACTTTGGGCGCAGAATATTGGTTCTGAAGTTCAGTTGATGTCAGCAAAAACACAATATGAAGCTACAGCAAAACAGAAGGCAGCTCTTGTTGCACAGCGAAATATGTATACCATTAAATCACCGATTAATGGCACAGTGGATGCGATTAATATCAAAGAAGGAGAATCTGGGATTTGGGGTATCCGTGTTGTAAGTTTCGAAGCACTAAAAATACAAGCTAATCTTGGTGAAAACTACCTTGGTAAAGTACAGGAAGGTAATCCTGTGAATCTGATTTTTGCAGATACTAAAGATACTATGAAGACTAAGCTTACTTATGTATCAAAAGCAGTTGACCCTGTGTCTCGTGCATTTCAGGTTGAAATCAGATTGGGCAACAATAACAAACTGCATCCTAACATGAGCTGCAAAATGCAGATTGCAAATTATCAGAACAGCAAGGCTATCGTAGTGCCGGTATCTGTTATTCAAAACACTGCAGAAGGTGCATTGCTGTACATAGCTGATGGTAACAAGGCTAAAGCTGTAATGGTAAAAACAGGACATAATTCTAACGGTATGGTTGAAGTACTGGAAGGTTTGAACGAAGGTGACAGAGTTATCACTGCAGGCTATGCAGATCTTGACAATGGCGACCTGATTAACGTTGAATAAGAGACAATACACTCACCAATCGAAAAAGCATTTAAATGAAAGACGTAGTCAAAAAATTCAACCCGTCGAGTTGGTTTATAGATAACCGTACCGCGGTATACATACTTACGATCATCATTACCCTCATCGGTCTGATGTCGTACAACAACCTTCCGAAAGAGCAGTTTCCGGAGATTAAGATGCCACAGATTATTGTGCAGACCATCTATCCCGGTACATCTCCTGAAAACATGGAGAACCTTGTAACAAAACCTATTGAAAAACAGGTAAAAAACATTACAGGCGTTAAGAAGGTAACGAGCAATTCGTTTCAGGATTTCTCTGTTGTAATGATAGAATTCAACACAGATGTTGAAGTAGATAAAGCTAAGCAAGACGTAAAAGATGCGGTAGATAAGGCGCGAGTAGACCTGCCCCAAAATCTGCCAAATGAACCTGAAGTAAATGATATCAACTTCTCTGAATTCCCTATCCTGTATGTGAATATCTCCGGTAATTATGACCTGAACAGGCTGAAAAAATATGCAGACCGCGTAAAGGATAATATAGAAGAGATGAAACAAATCAAGCGCGTAGACATGGTTGGTGCGCTTGACAGGGAAATACAGATAAATGTAGACATGTACCGTATGACGGCTGCAGGTTTCACGTTTGGTGATATTGAGAATGCAGTTGCGTATGAAAACATCACATCTACCCCGGGGCAGGTGTCGATGAATAATCAGAAAAGGATTCTTACAATCAGGAACGAGTTTAAGAGTGCTGAGCAGATAGGTAACCTGATTGTGAAAAACCAATATGGCAAAGCGCTTTATCTGAAAGACATAGCAGATGTTGTAGACAATTTTGAGGAGCAGGAAAGCTATGCGCGTCTGGATAACAAAAACGTTATCACACTTAACATTATCAAGGCAAAAGGCGAAAACCTGATTGAGGCTTCAGACAACATCATGAAGCTGGTAGATGAAATGAAAGCGAGTGAGCTGCCTAAAGACCTTGACATTGTAATCACTGGCGACCAGTCTGACCAGACACGCCATACGCTCGAAGACTTGATTAACACTATCATCATCGGCTTCATATTGGTTACTGTTATCCTCATGTTCTTCATGGGTGTTACTAACGCTTTGTTTGTAGCTATGTCAGTGCCTTTGTCGTGTGCTATTGCCTTCATGGTGATGCCTACAATCGACTTTACACTGAATATGATAGTGTTGTTCTCCTTCCTGCTAGCGTTAGGTATAGTGGTGGATGATGCCATTGTGGTGATTGAGAACACACACAGGATATTTGATAATGGTAAGATGGATATCAAAAAAGCGGCGAAGCTTGCAACTAGCGAAATCTTCCTGCCGGTATTATCAGGTACCATTACAACATTAATGCCATTTATCCCATTGGCATTCTGGAAAGGTGTTATCGGTTCATTCATGTTCTTCCTGCCGGTTACGTTGATAATTACACTACTTGCATCCTTGCTGGTGGCATATATCATCAACCCGGTATTTGCTGTAGACTTCATGAAACCACATAAACCAAATGATGATGGTAAACGCAAGTGGGGTAAGAAAGACAAAGTGGTAATGATAATATTCCTTGCGGTGGCAGCTATATTCTATATGGCGCAGTCTTGGGGTATTGCCAACTTTATCATCTTCCTGTATTTGTTCGTACTGTTGGAAAAATTTGTTTTTGAAAAATGGATACATAGTTTCCAAAACAAAACATGGCCTGCATTCCAGAACTGGTATACAAAGTGGTTGAAGATTGCATTGGCACACCCATGGAAGACGATGGGTATTACTACAGGTATACTGATATTTTCTGTGGTACTGATGGGTATACGTAGTCCTAAAGTAGTGTTCTTCCCAAGTGGCGAACCTAACTTTGCATATGTGTATTTGAATATGCCGGTAGGTACAGATCAGGCATATACCAATCAGGTATTAATGCAACTGGAAGAACGTGTAAACAAGGCATTGGATATAGACTATGCAAAAGGTAAAAAGAACCCGATTGTAAAATCTGTAATTGCCAACGTGACCGTAGGTGCGGTAGACCCTACAAGTGGCGAGGTGGGTAATTTCCCTAATAAGGGTAGGATAACGGTAGCCTTTGTGAAGTTTTCAGACAGACATGGTAAATCTACCGCTGATTATCTGGAACGTATACGTGCAGCCGTAAAAGGTGTGCCGGGTGCAGAGGTAACTGTAGATAAAGAACAAGGTGGACCACCATTGCCAAAACCTGTATTGATTGAAATCAAAGGCGACAATCTTGATTCGTTGATTGTTACTTCTGAGAAACTGAAAAAATACCTGTCTAAAAAACAAATACCGGGTGTAGAGGAATTGCGTAGCGACTTCCAAAGCGATAAGCCTGAAATAGTATTTGACCTGGATCGCGAACGCATGAACAGCGAAGGTATATCTACAGGACAAGTGGTAATGAATTTGCGTACTGCTGTGTTTGGTAAAGAAATATCCCGCTTCCGCGATGCGAATGATGACTATCCTATAACACTGCGTTTAAAGAAAGAACAACGTGAGGATATTGATGCGGTAAGAAATATGCCAATGATATTCCGCGATATGGGTATGGGAGGGCAGATACGTCAGGTGCCTGTAAGTGCGTTTGCCGATATTAAATATGGCAATACATATGGTGGTATCAAACGTAAAGACCAGAAGCGTATCATTTCATTGTCATCAAACGTTATCACAGGTTTTAATGAAAACGAAGTAGTAGCAGCTGTGCAACGCGAATTGAACAACTTCCAGGCACCTTCTGGCATACTCATAAAAATGGGTGGTCAGCAGGAAGAGCAGGCAGAAACAATGGGCTTCCTTGGCAATGCTATGCTGATATCAATAGCAATGATATTCCTGATACTGATTATCCAGTTCAATTCATTCAGTCGTACTATCATAATTATGACAGAGATTGTGTTCAGTATTTTCGGTGTGTTCCTGGGTACCGGTATTTTCAAAAACGATTTCTCTATCGTAATGAGTGGTATTGGTATCATAGCGCTGGCAGGTATTGTGGTGCGTAACGGTATATTATTGGTAGAGTTTATGGATTTGATGCTGAAAGAAGGTATGGAACCATATGATGCCATAGTAGAAGCTGGCCGTACACGTATGACACCGGTATTGCTGACAGCAACTGCCGCTATTCTTGGTCTGATACCATTGGGTGTTGGTCTTAATATAGACTTCGCAGCATTCTTCAGTACGCTGAATCCGCACATTTACTTTGGCGGTGATAGTGTGGCATTCTGGGGGCCGTTAGCATGGACAATGATTTATGGTCTTAGCTTCGCAACATTCCTGACGCTGATTATTGTTCCTGTAATGATGTTGTTGAGCTTCCGTATGAAAGACAGTTTGAAGCGATGGAAAGAAAAAACAGCCGCTTCACTGAAAGATTAAAACACATAAATATAGATTGGCATAAGAATGACAGATTGGTTAAGGGCGCTATCAGCGCCCTTTTTTGTTTTCATATAATTAGTTTGTTTTATCTGTCTCTCTGAAAACCCGCATATCTTATGTATTTTTGGTACCCGAACTATTTAATAAGATATGTCACAAACCCCAACAAAAAAGCCTGCAATGTTTGAAACGGAAAAGCAATCAGCGTTGCAAGCAATCTCTCATGCACAGTTTATAGCCTTTGCTCCGTATATCTTTCAGGCATCTATGATACTGAGAGACAGTGGTATACTGGATGTTGTGCAGAACGCACGTACAGGTGGTATTGCAATAGATGATATTGCTACTAAAGTAAAAATGAGCCGTTATGGCATCCGTATATTATTAGAAGCAGGTTTAGGCATTGGCCTAGTGCTGAGGAAGGGCGATAACTTCATGCTTTCAAAAGCAGGCCACTTTTTCCTGAACGACCAGATGACGCGTGTTAATGCAGATTTTATGCGTGATGTATGCTACGATGGTGCACAGGATTTGAAATCATCTATCGAAGAAGGCAAACCTAATGGGTTAAGGCATTTAGGCGATTGGACTACAATTTATCAAGGATTGTCAAAACTGCCAGAACCTGCAAAAACAAGCTGGTTCAATTTCGACCATTATTATTCAGATAATGCTTTCCCTGAAGCGTTGCCATTACTGTTTGCACGTAACCCCAAAAAAGTGATGGATATTGGTGCAAATACAGGAAAGTTCACACTGGCATGTCTTGATTACAATAAAGATGTAGAAGTAGGCCTTGTAGATCTGCAGGTGCAGCTGAACGTAGCAAAGGAGAATATTGAAGATGCGGGTTACGGAAACCGTGTTCAGTATTTTGAAAGGAATATGCTGGACAAAGAAACAGTATTGCCTACAGGCTATGATATCATCTGGATGAGCCAGTTCCTTGATTGCTTCTCTGATGATGAAATTGTTGCCATTCTTGAAAAATGCCACAGGGCGCTTGATGAAAACGGTCGTGTTTTCATCAACGAAACTTTCTGGGATAGGCAACGTTTCGAGGCATCTGCGCTTAGCTTGCAAATGACATCGCTCTATTTTACAACAATGGCAAACGGTAACAGCCAGATGTATGATAGCAAAGTGTTCCTCGGTTTGATAGACAAAGCAGGCTTCGAAATAGTGGCAGACAATAACGATATAGGATTGAGTCACACTATTCTGGAGCTGAAGAAAAAGTGACATAAATCATAATCACCATGGTATTGCAATATTATTTTTAGTGCTAAATTTTTCAACGCTACCCCTTATGAATATTCAAAAGCAAGTGGATGTTTTGGTGATAGGAGCCGGCCCCTCCGGTACTATTGCTGCATCTATAGTAAAACAAGCAGGTCTGTCTGTACAGATAGTTGAAAAAATGGTATTCCCACGCTTCGTTATTGGTGAAAGCCTTTTGCCACGTTGCATGGAAGCATTGGAAGAAGCCAAATTTCTGGACGCTGTAAAAGCAAAAGGTTTTCAGCAGAAAGATGGTGCCAAGTTTGTGAAAGATGGCGAAGTCTGCGATTTCACATTTGCACAACAACATACAGACGGCTGGCGATGGACATGGCAGGTGCCGCGTGCAGATTTTGACTTGACACTTGCTGATGAATGTGTAAAAATGGATATCCCTGTTCACTACGAAACAGAGGTAACAGATATTAAAATAGATTATAGCGGACAATCTACAACTACTATAAAAACAGCAGATGGTGCAGAACATACTATCAATGCTAAGTTTATAATAGACGGTAGCGGTTATGGTAGGGTGATACCACGTTTGTTTGGTTTAGATAAACCATCAACACAGTATCCGCGCAAAACGCTTTTCTGCCATATGACAGATCCTAAGCGTAGTGAAGCGTTCGAACCAAACCGCATAACTATCTATGTACACGATGCCAAAACATGGATATGGGTTATACCATTTGCAAATGGCAATACGTCTGTAGGCTACGTGGGCGACCCTGAGTTCTTTGAAAAATTTAAAGGCAATCCTGAAGAGCAGTTTCGTGCATTGATAATGGCACAACCTGAACTGGCAGTGCGTTTTGGCGATTCTGACATGCTATGGGAGCCACGCACATTGCAAAGCTGGAGTGCCACTACAGATACATTCTATGGCAAGGGTTTTGTGCTGACGGGAAATGTTACAGAATTCCTCGACCCGATATTCTCTTCGGGTGTTACGCTGGCATCTGTTTCTGCGCAGTTGGCTGCCAATATGGTGGTACGCCATTTCAAAGGCGAAGAGCTTGACTGGGAGAATGACTATATGAAAAAGATGATGCAGGGGGTAGACGTATTCCGTACGTATGTAAATGCGTGGTACGACGGTTCACTCTTCAATATTTTCTTTGCAGAAAACCGCAGTCAGGAAATTATGTCGCAGATATGCTCTGTACTGGCAGGCTATGTGTGGGATGATACAAACCCGTTTGTAAAAAACCACGAAAAGAATGTTCGTACATTATCGCGTTATCTGGAAACAACTAAACTAACATCATAAACTATACACATTGCAAGCATCTATCCGTAACAGGGTACATATCAATAAACAATCGGTGATAAAGGACGCAAGTCCTTTATTGTCGTTTAATGAACCTGCAGACAGCAATGCACCCGAAGCTGTTTATCGCGCATTGCAATTCAGCTATCCCAAATTCTTTAAAATGGATTTGATAAGTAAATGGGCGTGGCTGGGTGCAGAAACGATACTGAAACAAGGTGATGGTTTTGTGTACGATTGTATAGATAAAACAAAGATTGCACTAGTGCTGCAAACAAATCATGGCTGTCTGGATGTAGATAAGAAATACAGCGAAACGGTGGCAACAATTGCAAGCCCTGCTTTGTTTGTATATACGCTTCCAAACATCATGCTGGGAGAAATATGCATCAGGCATGGTTTCAAGGGAGAGCAGGCTTGTTTGGTAAGCAATGACTTTGATGTGAAGGAAATGGAATTCTGGGTGAACGACCTGCTGCAAAACAGAGGTATGGATGCTTGCCTGTGTGGCTGGGTAGATGCAACGGCATACAACCATGATGTGTGCATGTACTGGGTAACAAAAGAAAACGGAGCAATAAAATTGACAGCAGAAACTTTACTGCAGTTATACAAAGGATAATGAAACAAGCTGCATATATAGTAAATACGGGCATCATTACTGCAATAGGTAATGATACAGCAGCTTGTCTGGATGCGCTGCTGCATAGCCGTACAGGTGTTGGTAAGGCTGAGTACCTGAAAACATACTGGAGTGAAGAACTGCCTGTTGCAGAAGTAAAAGCAAGCAACGAAGCATTGGCTGCATTAGCTGTTGTAGATGCGAAATGGCCCCGCACTGCAATACTAAGTGCTATAGCTGTAAAAGAAGCTTTGCAACCTGTAGCAGATAAGCTACAAGGTTTAAAAGTGGGCTTCTTTTCTGCAACCACAGTTGGTGGTATGGACCTCACAGAAAATGTTTACAAGGCTTTTAAAGAAGATAGCAGCCAGGTAGATTTCGATAATATTAAAAACCACGAGTGCGGTGCTATTACAGAATTGGTAGCCAATCATTTTGGTATCTACGATTTTGTAACTACCATCAGTACAGCGTGCTCCTCATCTGCCAACAGCATAATGATGGCTGCACAGATGATAGGTAATGGGATGCTGGATGTTGCCATTGCAGGTGGTGCAGACAGCCTTTCGCGCTTTACGCTGAATGGTTTTAATACACTGATGATTCTCGATAAGCAATTCTGCCAACCTTTTGATAACAACAGGCGCGGGTTGAATCTTGGTGAGGGTGCAGGCTATTTGTTACTGATGAGTGAGAAAGCTATGCAACAATGTGGTGCTGTAGCAACGTGCATAGTCAGTGGCTATGCCAATGCAAATGATGCTTATCACCAAACAGCATCATCGCCTGATGGTACGGGTAATAAGCTGGCCATGGGCAATGCACTGAAAGTAGCCAACCTGCAACCTGCAGACATCAACTACATCAACCTGCATGGTACGGGCACAGCCAATAACGATAGCTCCGAAGGCAAAGCAATAGAGGTATTGTTTGATGGTAAAGTACCTGCAGCTTCATCTACCAAAGCATATACAGGCCATACATTGGGCGCTGCTGCGGGGGTAGAGGCTGTGTTCAGTGTGCTCAGCATCAGACATGGATTGGTATATCCAAACCTGCGCTGGCAAACGCAAATGGAAGATGTGAGCTTTAAACCTGCTACAGAATTGCAACAAGGTGTTGCTATCAATCATGTGTTGTCAAACTCTTTCGGGTTTGGTGGCAATTGTTCATCGCTTGTATTCAGTAAATGCTAAGTATGGAATTGTATGTAACAGGAACGGGTATAGTAAGCGGTGCAGGCAACAGTGGCGATGATAATTTTTTGAAAGAAGCTCCGTCTTATAATACAGATAAACTGCTTTGTATAGAGCCCGATTATAAAGCATACATACCACCTATGCAGCTACGCCGCATGAGCAAAGCAGTGCGTATAGGTATTGGTGCATCTAAAATGTGTATGGAAGCTGCAGGTATAGAAAAGCCTGATGCTATTTCTGTAGGTACTGCTATGGGTTGTCTTGCAGATACAGAAGTTTTCTTGGGCAAGATGATTGCACAGGATGAGCAGATGCTGACACCTACTGCTTTCATCCAATCTACTCACAACACTGTTAGCGGACAGATAGCATTACTTGCAGGTTGCTACGGGCACAACCTTACATATGTGCAGCGCGGTCATTCTTTCGAACATGCTGTTATCAATACACAATTATATCTGGCAGACAATCCGCATCAGCAAATGCTGGTGGGTGGTATAGATGAGCTGACAGATGGCAGCCTCGAAGCCTTGAAGATAGCAGGCATCAACAGAAAAGATAACAGTATATCTGCTGACATGTTGAATGGCAATACACAGGGTGCTGTTGCAGGAGAGGGTGCTGCGTTTTTTATCGTGACAGATGTAAAGCCAACAAAACCTGCAGTTTGCATAAAAGATGTGTATGCTTTCACTGAAAAAGATACTGCAGTTGCTGCACAGAAACTGACAAACTACATCAATAGCCAATCGCTAAACATAGATGCTGTAATACTAGGACAAAGCGGTGATGAAAAATCAAATGCTTTCTATCTGTCTTTGCGTTCAGGAGTGTTTGCAAACACATCGCAATATGCTTTCAAACATCTGTGCGGGGAGTATGCTACATCATCTGCATTTGCATTGGGTATGCTTACAAACGCAATTGCAAAAAGTGAAGCGCTGCCTTCGCATTGTGCATTAGGCAATGAAGCGGGTGTTTTGAAAAATGTATTGATTGTAAATCATTACATGCACTACTATAGCTGCTTTGTGTTGCAGATAGTTTAGCCGTATAGTTCCAGGTGAATGGCTTTTTTGTCGTAGCCCATGTCAAGCAGCCGTTGCTTGGCTTCGTCAACCATCATTTTCCAGCCACATAGCATGAAGTTGGCAGGAGGTGTGCCCGCACACAATTGTGCATATACATTGTGTACATAACCGTGATGATATCCATCAATCTGTTCGCGCGATAATACAGGATAGTATTTGAAATTCGGCATCAAAGCTTCCAGTTCGCGCAGTTCCTGTTCATACAGCAAGTCGCTTTTGGTACGTGTACCAAATATCAGGTGCAGCTTTTTATGCTCCAGATTATTGTTCCTGATATGGTTTACCATACTGCGGAAAGGGGCAATGCCTGTACCCGTGCATATCATGTATATATCCTGTATGATATCATCAGGCAGTGTAAAAACACCTTGCGGTCCGCGCAGTGTCAGTTCGCTGCCTTCTTTTATTTCGCTGAAAAAATAAGTAGTGCCCGCACCACCTTCCAGATACACAATTACAAGCTCTATAACATTGCTGCCATCGGGGCTGGATGCAATGCTGTAACTGCGCCAGCGCTTGTTGCGCTGCTCATGTATCGGTAAATCAAGTGTTACAAACTGCCCCGGTTTGAAATCGAAAACAGGTGTTTCGGGCAGTTCTATCCAATAGCGGCGTGTATTTTCTGTAGCCTGCTCTACACGTTTTACTATACCTTTTTGCCATTGGGGAATCATACTATAAAGTTATGTAAATAATAAGCGTATATGTAGCACGAAAGTGTCTTATTTCTTTATTGCAGCTTTTGCAGAATCTATTTGTGGTATCACAGGGTTCTTCTTCCATTCTTTGTAATGAAAGCGTATCCACATTTTCAACTCAAGCTCTGTTGCTGCACGCGCATAGTCATAGTCCATAGGGTAGGCATTCATAAAATAGCCAAGACTGTCTTCCGTGAGGCCTGTCAATTGACTTACCAACTCTGGTGTATAGCGGGTATCAATAAACTTTTCACTCTCCCATCTATTAAAATTGCGCTGAAACTGCAGCCTCGACCTGCTTTTTTTCGATATCCTGTCTGCTACAAAAGATACAGGGCTCATGATAGAATTGGTACGTTGCCATGCAAGTGTCCGCTTGTAGGTAGAACGTCGTTTTAGCGAGTCTAACTGATAAGGAGTGTAATTAGGACGCAACACAAATTCATTAAGCTCGTAGCTGAGTATCGGCAATGCTACTTTAATACCTGTTTTGAAAAGCTCCGCCGTTATGTATTTCCGCTGCTCTTTATAACCTACCATGCTGAATACCAATTGCTGTCCTTCTGTAGCATTGATGGTAAATGCACCAAACTGATTGGTATAAACCGTTTGCTGGGTAGATACATTGATAACGCTAACAGGATACAACGACTTACCCGTTTGCGCCTCTGTCACAATCCCCGATATGGTTTGTGCAGATGCAACACTACAAATAAGTAAGATATATATAAGTAAAACCTGCCTCACGCGCTGTAAAGGTAAACAGCATGGTACTATATCAAAGCCACCAATGCTTATTTGACAATACTTTAAGAAAATTGCCGCTTATAATAGCCACGGTTACGAGATTGTTTCAATATTGGTTATTTTCGCCATCTAAAATCGAATCATAAATGTCTAGTCCTTCGTTTTACGCACGCATACAGCAGGAATTGCAGGAGATTGATAGTGCGGGTCTGTTTAAGAAAGAGCGCATCATCGAATCTGAACAAGGTGCTGAAATAGTAGTAAACGGTAAGAAAGTGCTGAACTTCTGTGCCAACAACTATCTGGGCCTTTCTTCTCACCCTAAAGTGATAGAGGCTGCTCACAAAACAATCGACAATCGTGGATATGGTATGAGCTCTGTTCGCTTTATCTGTGGTACACAGGATATTCATAAAGAACTGGAAGCAAAACTGTCTACATTTCTGGGTGCAGAAGATACTATCCTCTACGTAGCATGTTTTGATGCAAACGGTGGTGTGTTTGAACCACTGCTGGGTGATCAGGATGTGATTATATCAGACGAACTGAACCATGCTTCTATCATTGATGGTGTACGCCTTTGTAAAGCACAGCGTGCGCGCTACAAGCATAATGATATGGCGGATCTGGAAGCACAACTGCAGGCATTTGCAGGTGCGCGTACCCGTATGATAGTTACAGACTCTGTATTCTCTATGGATGGTACGATTGCACAGCTTGATAAAATATGCGACCTCGCCGATAAATATGATGCTATCATCATGATAGACGAAAGTCACTCTTCAGGCTTTATGGGCAAAACAGGGCGTGGCGTACATGAGCTTTGCGGTGTTATGGACAGGATAGATATCATCACAGGTACTTTGGGTAAAGCATTGGGTGGTGCATCGGGTGGTTTTACAAGTGGTAAGAAAGAAATTATAGATATGCTACGCCAGCGTAGCCGTCCATATCTGTTCAGCAATACGGTTGCTCCTGCTGTAGTAGGCGCTTCTATAGCTGTGTTGGATATGCTGAGCGAAACAACTGAGCTGCGCGACAAACTGGAAGCAAATACACTTTACTTCCGCGAGAAAATGACGGCAGCAGGTTTCGATATCAAACCCGGTACACATCCTATTTGTCCGGTAATGTTGTATGATGCGGTACTGGCTCAAAAATTTGCAGCACGTATGCTGGAAGAAGGTATCTATGTTATCGGTTTCTTCTACCCGGTAGTTGCTAAAGGACAAGCACGTATCCGTACACAGATATCTGCAGGCCACAGCCGCGAGCATCTGGATAAAGCAATCGCAGCATTTACCAAGGTAGGTAAAGAACTGGGTGTGATTAAGTAATCAGCATTCAGGTAGATATATAAAAAACTAAAGGCGTAGATTATTCTACGCCTTTGTTAATATAGTCAATCAATTCTATAACATCGTTGTCTGTAAGATGCGTCATGGCTGGCATCGGGCTTTGATTATTTTCATCATACACCTGTTTTGCCCTTGGGTCGCCCAGAGAAATAGCTTCGGCAGAATTTTTGATGAATCGTGTAACGCGTGGTGTGTCGTTGTTCCATCGTTGCATAGTACCAACAAGCGCAGGGCCTATTGTTTTTTCATTCAGTTTGTGGCATTGATAACAATTAGCTACAAATAAAGATTTGCCCTTGCTCATGCCGGGATGGTTGGTATCTTCCTGTACCGTTTCCTGATTGGTGCTACCTGCGCCACAAGATATCATTGCGGCGATGCTTATCAGTGCGATAGATCTCAGTTTCATAATATACTACTAAAAAATAACCCCTGCGGGTTGAAGGGGCGAAGTTAATGCTATTTGCTCAAAGAACTAACACTATGGAACAATCGCTTCCAGCGTAGGTTGAAGAGGCTTTCTTTGTGGCTCAGCCATACAAACGATGCCTTACCTACTACGTGATCTTCAGGTACAAAGCCCCAGTAGCGCGAATCAAGCGAATTGTGGCGGTTGTCACCCATCATCCAGTAATAGTCCATTTTAAATGTATAACTGGTCGTTTCTTGTCCGTTTATGAAGAATTTACCATCACGTTCTTCCAGTTTATTACCCTCGTAGTTAAAAATAATACGGCGGTAGAAAGAGATGTTTTGCGGTGTGAGCGTTACGGAAGCACCTTTTTTAGGCACTATAAACGGACCAAAATTGTCAACATTCCATTTGTAGTTGGCAGTATCCTGCGGGAATGTCCATTCGCCCGGGTTGCCGGGTACAGTGCCGGGTTTTTGTGTGTATGGCTGCACAGCCAATATGCCAGGCTGTTTTTTGAGAGAAGCAGCGTCTTCATTTTCAAGGGTATAAGTAAAAATGTTATGGGCTTCGTTTCTGCCTTGTTCTATATCATTTTCATCCAAAAAATCCTGAGATACATATTGACCATTGGTTTGAACCACATATGTTAATTTAGAATGTGGGAACACTGGTGCTGGTTTATCATTTACATATATAATACCGTTGCGTTGTTCCAGTTTATCGCCAGGTATACCTATACAGCGTTTGATGTAGTTTTCTTTCTTATCTACAGGGCGTGTAATAACTGTATTAGAACCCAGTACAGCTTCGCGGCCATACATGCGGCATAGTTGATAATAGTCTTGGTCCGGTGCGGCTTCTACTACAGTATCGCCATTCGGGAAGTTGAATACAACCACGTCATAACGCTCTACATTACCAAATCCCGGCCACCTGTGGTAGCCCCATTTCACAGCTTCTGTGTAAGACTTACCACCTGTTACAGGCATCGTGTTATGTACCAATGGCACTGCAAGTGGTGTCATTGGTATACGTGGGCCGTAAGACAGCTTGCTTACAAACAGGTAGTCATTTACCAATAAGCTACCTTCCATAGAGCCTGTAGGGATGGTATATGCTTCTATAAGAAATGTACGGATGATGGTTGCAGCAACTACTGCAAAAATCAGGGCATCGGCCCATTCGCGCCACCATACTTTTTTCTTTTTGTTTTCGTCTTTCTTTTTCCAGAATGCTAATCGCATGAGGTGTATGTTGTTATTGGCAACAAATCTAAGAACTTCCGTTTCATTTTAAAGAATAATACTTAACGCTTTATGAAATCTTTACAATAAAAATATTTAACACGTATATCTGTGATTTTTTGAGGCTTTTTGATACGCAAATACACTAATATTTAAACAAGTAGTGCATTAGTGATTTTCGCTCTTCTCTTGTTCTGGCATTTTGAGTAAATTGCCCATCTAACAATTAATTCAAGTAAATGGCACGTTCGGTTACCATATTAGGAGCAGGTCTGGTAGGTTCTCTGTTGGCAGTATTGATGCGAAAACGCGGATACGAAGTAACGGTGTATGAACGCCGCCCCGATATGCGCAAGGCGTCTATGAGTGCAGGTAAGTCTATCAACCTGGCAATGAGCGCGCGTGGCTGGAAGGCGTTGGATATGGCAGGTCTCAGAAAAGATATTGAAGACCTTGCAATACCTATGACGGGCAGGTACATGCACCAACCCGACGGTGCAGGTGTGTATCAGCCTTATGGTACCAACAATGAGGCTATCTATTCTGTAAGCCGTGGAGAACTGAACAGAAAACTTATGACATTGGCAGAAGAGGTAGGTGCTACAATTCATTTCTCGCATCGTTGCAATAAAGTAGATGTACAAACAAACACGGCTTATTTTGAAGATGCAGATGGCAATGAAAAAGTAGTAACTGCAGATTTGTTGTTTGGTAGCGATGGTGCTTTTTCTGCACTGCGCAACAGCTATCAACTGCTCGACAGGACAAACCTGACACAACATTATATAGAGCATGGCTACAAAGAGCTCTGCATTCCGCCAGATGAAAACGGTAATCTTCGTATGGAGAAAAACGCATTGCACATATGGCCGCGCAAAAACTTCATGCTGATAGCACTGCCAAATACAGACGGCACATTCACCTGCACACTTTTCCTTCCTTACGAAGGAGAAATTTCTTTCGAGAAGCTGAAAACAGAAGCAGATGTAAAAGCATTCTTCAACGAGCACTTCCCCGATGCAGTGCCGATGATGCCTACGTTGGTAGAAGATTTCTTTGGCAATCCTACTTCGTCACTGGTTACAATACGCGTAGCACCTTGGCACTACAAAGACAAGAGTGCACTGATAGGTGATGCTGCACATGCTATTGTTCCTTTCTACGGTCAGGGTATGAATGCAGGCTTTGAAGATTGTACCATATTGGCAGGCCTGATGGATAAACACGGTGATGACTGGACAACCATACTAAACGAGTATGACAGGCTGCGCAAACCAAACGGCGATGCCGTGCTCGACCTCGCATTGATGAACTTTATTGAAATGAGGGATAAAGTAGCCGAACCATCTTTCCTGGAACGTAAGAAAATAGAGAAAGAACTGGGCAAGCGCTACCCTGAAAAATTTGTTTCGGTATATGAAATGGTATCATTCACACACATACCATACAATACCGCATGGAGCTGTATACAGGCGCAGGATAAATTGCTGGGCAATATCATGGGCAATGGCGATTTCTTCAATAATATAAACGACAGCGTATTTTGCAGCAAGCTCGATAACTGGATTAACGAGTATCACCAGGAAGTAAAACAATTGGATTTTGGCCATGAAGCCTGAGAAGCGTTGGACATTAAAGCCTGCTGAACAGGATAGCGTCAATCATATTTTTAAAGCACTGAGCATACACCCTGCTTTATGCCGTATACTTGCATTGCGGGGTGTAAAAGATTATGATTCGGCCAAGGCTTTTTTTCGTCCTGAGCTCTCTCACCTGCATGATCCCTACCTGATGAAGGGAATGGACAAAGCCGTGCAACGCATTACCGAAGCTATAGAGTGGAATGAACGTGTGCTGATATATGGTGACTACGATGTGGATGGTACTACATCCGTAGCAGTTGTTTATTCTTTTCTGCGCAAGCAATACAAAGGACAATTAGAATATTACATACCGCACCGCTACCGCGAAGGTTATGGTGTGTCTAAAGAAGGTATAGAATATGCACATGCCAATGGCTTCAGCCTGCTGATAACATTGGACTGTGGTATCAAGTCTGCCGAGTTGATAGCCTACGCGCAATCGCTTGGTATAGATGTCATAGTATGCGACCACCACACACCCGATGAAACACTGCCGCCTGCTTTGGCAATCCTGAATCCCAAGCAGGTAGATTGTCCTTACCCGTACAAAGAACTGAGCGGTTGCGGTATCGGCTTCAAGCTGATAACTGCACTGGCACTACGTTGGAATCTGCCCGAGGAAGAAGTATTACAATACCTCGACCTTGTTGCCACAAGCATAGCAGCAGACATTGTACCGATAGATGGTGAAAATCGTGTATTGGCTTTTTACGGTGTAAAGAAGGTAAATGAAAATCCATCGCTGGGTATTAAGGTGCTGAAGGAGATGGCAGGTGTTACACGTACGCTATCTGTTGCAGATCTGGTTTTTGTAATAGGCCCGCGTGTAAATGCAGCAGGCCGTATGGACGATGCCCGTAAAGCGGTAGAGCTGTTTATAGAGCCAGACCCTGAAAAGATACAGGCACTGGCAGATGCCCTGCAGTCTGATAACATAGACCGAAAGGAAGTAGATAAAAATATAACAGAAGAAGCACTTGCGCTGATACAGGGTAATGATGCCATGACGGCAAGGAAATCGACTGTGCTCTATCAGGAGCACTGGCACAAGGGTGTGGTAGGTATAGTAGCATCTCGTTTGATAGACTATTACTATCGTCCTACGATAGTGCTAACACTATCAAACGATAAAGTAACAGGTTCGGCACGTTCCGTTAGCGGCTTCAATATATACGAAGCCATACATGCCTGCCGCGATTTGCTGGAAAACTACGGCGGACACTTCTATGCCGCTGGTATGACCATGCATCCTGATAACGTAACCGAGTTTGTAGAAAAATTTGAAGAAGTAGTATCGCAATCCATTCCGCCCGAATTGCTGATACCTGAAATAGAAATAGACGCAGAGATATTGCTATCAGACATCAAGCCTGCATTCTATAATATCATCAAACAATTCGAACCATTTGGCCCTACCAACCTGCGCCCTGTGTTTATTACCAAACGTGTGTACGATTATCAGGGATATAGCCGTGTGGTAAAAGAACAGCACATCAAGTTTGTGGTGCATCAGCACAAAGGCGTGATAATAGATGGTATAGGCTTTGGTATGGCCGATAAGTTTGATGTGGTGCAGAAAGGTGCGTTTGATATTGTATATACGCTGGACGAAAACGAGTTTAACGGTACTACCAAGCTACAAATGAAAGTAGTGGATGTAAGGCCGAGTATATAAGCGACTGCATAAGCATGAAAAAAGGGAAGTGATATATCACTTCCCTTTTTCTATAGCAGTTTGATGCTTATTTGATATTAATATCAAAATCAACCAGATCTATAAACTCGTTGATGCGTGTTTCTATTTCCTGCATTGTAAGTTCTTTCAACCTGTTTGGGCCAAATTTCTCAACACAGAAAGAAGCCAGTGCAGAACCAACGATGATACCTGCTTTCATATTCTCGTAAGAAATGTCTTTGGTACGTGCTACATGACCTATGAAGCCACCTGCAAACGTATCACCTGCGCCTGTCGGGTCAAATACTTCTTCCAGTGGCAGTGCAGGTGCAAAGAACACTTGCTTACCATGGAACAGCAGTGCACCATGTTCACCTTTCTTAATGATAAGGAACTTAGGACCCATTGCCTGTATTTTAGCTGCAGCTTTTACCAGCGAATATTCACCACTCAATTGGCGTGCTTCGCTATCATTTACCATCAGCAGGTCTACCATACCGATAGCTTGTTTCAGTTCGTCCAGTGCTATTTCCATCCAGAAGTTCATCGTATCCATGATGATGAGCTTCGGACGGTTTTTCAGTTGGTTGATAACGCTTATCTGCACAGCAGGTGCCAGATTGCCCAGCATCAGGAATTCGCAATCCTGATAGCTATCCGGCAGTTGCGGGTTGAACTGGCCTAGTACGTTCAGCTCTGTTACCAGCGTATCGCGCGTGTTCATATCCATATGATAGCGGCCACTCCAGAAAAAGCTCTTGCCGTCTTTCACTACTTCCACACCTTCCATATCCACACCACGTGCAGTCAGTGCATCCATTTCTTCCTGCGGAAAATCGCCACCAACTATAGATACCTGTTTGATAGGCTGTGTAAAATTGGAAGCCGCCCATGCTGCATAAGTAGCAGAGCCGCCTATTATACGGTCTACCTTACCAAATGGAGTTTCTAGCGCATCGAAGGCCATAGAGCCTACTATCATTAAAGACATATTCAAAATTTTTAGCGCTGCAAAGGTAGCTTTCAATTTGGTTAAGTAACAACTATATATCAATTAATATTCTCCCCCATTCAGGGGTTAGGGGGTTTTACTTAACTTCACCTTATGAAGGCAATGCTTTTCGCAGCGGGGCTTGGCACCCGTCTGAAACCTTTTACGGATAAACACCCCAAAGCACTGGCAGAGGTGAATGGTAAAACCCTGCTTGAGCTGAACACACGCTATCTGCAACGCTTTGGTATAGAAGATGTAATCGTAAACGTACACCATTTTGCCGACCAGATAGAGCAGGTTATTAATGATAACAATGGCTTTGGCAGTTGGGTAACGATATCGGACGAGCGAGATGAAGTACTGGAAACAGGTGGCGGGCTAAAGAAGGCGGCACCCTACTTTGAGCATGAAGAGCATTTTGTGATTATGAATGTAGATGTGCTTACCAATCTTGATTTGGGTAAAATGATTGAAGCACATACTGCAAGCGATGCGATGGCAACGTTGGCTGTTATGCAGCGCGAATCCTCCCGTCAGCTATTGTTTGATGAACACCTGATGCTTTGCGGGTGGACGAACAATAACACAGGCGAACAAAAGATAGTGCGCGAAGTATTAGAAATGCAACCGCTTGCATTCAGCGGCATACAGGTGCTTAGTAACCGTATGTTGGATATTCCTTTCAAAGGCAAATTCTCTATCATAGACCTGTACCTGCATCATGCCCGAGAAAACATTATCCGTGGTTACAACCACACAGGCAATGTATTTATAGACGTTGGTAAACCTGAAAGCTTAGAGAAAGCTGCTTATTTGTTTGAATGATACTAGCTATGACCAGTAACAATATTATTCCCATAGAACTAGACGACTTTCAGTATACTGAAGATGGTGGATGGCCTGGTTTCTTTATTACAGGTGCAAATCTGAAATGGAATGAACTTATTATATACGTAAAGGTTTATTTAGGCATTGGCAATCCACCAAATGGAATCTGGGAAATTAAAATTACTAATTGTCGAGACCATCGTGTTCAGACGGACTGGTTTGAAAGATTTGAGATATATGATGCACATCCACAACTACTTCAATACACAGAAAATGCTACAGAGCTATATTTCAGCAATAAAGCAATTGATACCAATAAACTGTTAGCTGAGTTATATAATCAACATGTAATTCATTGTGGTATTAATATTCCAATTGAGAAATTTTTAAATCATAATGATTTATACGATGCTTGCAATGCAGACTTTGGATTGTTTGCTAAGGGACCAATATCTATTATGGACAAATATCAGCAGGTGTTAGAGGCGAATGGAGTAGTTTGTAATCTTCGAGGAAATTTCGAACCAAAATTTTGGGATGGAGAGAAGGATATTCCAGAAATCACAAACTTGAAATTGTTGAAAATGGGTAACAGCTATGTTATCGGAGAAGATTTTATTTTTAAGAAGTTAGAGGGTAATACCCCCTAACTTCTGGTATATTTTTACACCCCCATCTCCACCAGTCGTTCCTTCACAAAGCTGCCAAGCTCTGCTACATAGGCAGGTGAAAAATCGAAACGGATGCCTGCTGTGGCATACAGTTCTTTCAGTGTTTTGGTATAACCAAGTGCCAGTGCTGCTTTGTAGTTTTCCAAAGCCTGCTCTTTATTCTCACGGTATTGCCTCCACATAGCTATAGCGCCTAATTGTGCTATACCGTATTCTATATAGTAGAAAGGTACCTCGTACAGGTGCAGTTGTTTCTGCCAGAAGTATGCACGGTATTCTTCAAAACCAGTCCAGTCTGTTACACCTGTGCTGAACTCAGCCAGGATTTTCATCCATTCCGTTTCACGCTGTTCGTTGGTATGTCCCGGATTGGTATACAACCAGTGTTGGTATTTATCTATCGTAGCTATCCATGGCAGCACGCTTATCACACGTTCCAGTTCTTCTATCTGTGCGCGTTGCAATTCGCTCTTATCACTGAAGAAGATATCCCAGTGTTCCATAGAGAAGAGCTCCATGCTCATGCTTGCCAGTTCGGCAATCTCCATCGGGTATTCTTTAAAAGAAGACAACGGCAGGCTGTGCGACAGGAAAGAATGAACTGCGTGTCCGCCTTCGTGCATCATTGTTATCACATCATTAACCGTACCGGCGGCATTCATAAATATAAAAGGCACACCTGTTTCTGCCAGCGGGCAGTTATAGCCACCTGGTGCTTTGCCTACGCGGCTCTCCAGGTCCATACGCTTCATATCCGTCATGGTATTCAGGCAGCCGCTAAAGTAGTTGCCCAGTTTGCCGAATACAGCTATCGCTTTATCAGATAATTCCTTACCCGTTTCAAATGGGTGCAGTGGCTCTGTACCTATTGGTTCTGCATCACCATCCCACGGGCGCATCACATCGAGGCCCAGTTTTTTCCTGCGACGTTCTACCAGCATTTTGTGTAGTGGTAGTATATGTTCGCGTACTGCATCGTGAAATGCAAAGCAATCTGCAGGTGTATAGTCAAACCTGCCCAGCTCGCGGAATTTATAATCTCTGTAGTTTTCAAAGCCTGCATTCACTGCTACCTGCTGGCGTTTTTCCAGCAGCTTGTTGAACAGGTTAGTCAGTTCTTCTTTATCCTGCAGGCGGCGTGCTGCTATCTTGCGGAAGATAGTTTCGCGCAATTCCCTGTCAGGGCTTTGCAGAAAACGTGCAGCTTGTTGCAGGGTGTATTCTTTGCCTTCGTGCTCTATCGTCATCTTGCCCGATATCACACCGTACTGCTGTGCCAGCAGGCTCATCTCTGCCTGTATGGCAACATTCTCTTCGCGATACAGATGTACCGCATTGCGTACGCTACGCAGGTAAGGGTAGTATTGTGCTTCGTCCAGTTCTTTGATGAATGGTGATGCAAGCATTTTTTTATTCAGTTCAAAGAAGTAGGGCTTCATCTGCGGTTCTATCTCCATGCAGAAATAGGTGAATGCATCTTCATATTCTTTGTTGGTAGTATCGCATGTCATGTTTATTTGTCGCCAGCATGCGTCTTCACTTATCACTGCTTCCAGTTCGCTAATATTGTGCAACCAACTTTCCAGTTCTTCTTTACTGTTTATTTCCGCAGCTATCAGTTTATCAAAATAGGGTTGCAGTGCATCCCATGTAGTCATCTTAAAATCTTCAGGCAAAAAATTCCTTTTCAGTTTTTCTATCTTTGTGAAAACCTCACTCATCTTGTTTCAATTGTTTTAGTACTGCAAAATACACCGTCCCGATAATATAATATGTGAAAATCCGTCTGTGGGCTTTGACCCTAAAACCTGCCAATAAATAAAAATATTAATATATGTAAATTAAAAAATTATTATCACATATAGATTATTTTAAACATCAATTATATATAGAAAAATCGATAATAATATGCTATAATACTGTCTGTCAATAAATAGCAGTTATTGTTGAATGTGTAGAGATTTTAATATTTAAAAATTTGATAAGCGTTTAACAGAAAACCATTTTTTTACTGTCAGGGAGAATACTACATTTGTATCAAGTTGTGAATTTAATGGGTTAGTAAGTAAGAGCCGCGGATTCTTCCGATGGCTCTTTTTCTTTTCATTTATCTTTAGCCTGCCATGGCAAAAATCAAATCAGCTTTCTTCTGTCAGCAATGTGGTTACGAATCTCCGAAGTGGGCAGGCAAATGTCCGTCTTGCGGTTCGTGGAATTCATTTGTGGAAGAAGTAATACAACGAGACGAAAAACAAAAACCAATTTCAGGTTGGGAAGAAGAAAGCAAAGAGCAACGCAAAGCGCATAAGCTGGATGAACTGGAAATACAAAAAAAGATAAGGCTCAATACACCTGATGCTGAATTGAATCGTGTATTAGGTGGTGGTCTTGTTCCGGGTTCTGTGATACTTGTAGCTGGCGAACCAGGTATTGGTAAGTCTACTTTGTTTTTGCAATGTGCATTGCAGTGGAAAAATCTTACAACACTTTATATCTCTGGAGAGGAAAGCGCACAGCAAATAAAACTGCGTGCTGACCGGGTAGGCATCACTAACCCCAATTTGTATTTGCTGACGGCTACCAACACGGCCACTATTTTTCAGGAAGTAAAAAAAGTGCGTCCGCAGTTAATTATTATAGACTCCATACAGACGCTGGAATCGCCGCATATAGAAAGTGCAGCGGGTAGTGTATCGCAAGTGCGCGAGTGCGCAGCAGAGTTGCAACACTTTGCAAAAGCTACCAACATACCCATCTTCATAATAGGACACATCACAAAAGACGGTGCCATTGCCGGCCCGAAGGTGCTGGAGCACATGGTTGATACTGTATTGCAGTTTGAGGGCGACAGGCATTATGCTTACCGCATACTGCGTACTATCAAAAACCGTTTCGGTAGCACATCAGAACTAGGTATTTATGAAATGGTACAGAATGGCATGCGCCCTGTAAGTAATCCGTCAGAGATATTATTGTCTCAACACGACGAGCCACTTAGTGGTATAGCCATAGCCAGTACTATGGAAGGCGCCCGCCCGCTGATGATAGAAGTGCAGGCACTGGCATCACAGGCAGTGTACGGTACACCGCAACGTACGGTAAGTGGTTTAGATTTACGAAGGTTACAACTGCTGTTGGCAGTGCTGGAAAAACGTGGAGGCTTCCACTTCGGTACCAAAGATGTATTTGTAAATATAGCAGGCGGACTGAAGATAGAAGACCCTAGTATAGAGCTGGCGGTGGTATGTGCGCTACTATCATCTTACGAAGACAAAGCACTGCCAAGTAATGTATGTCTGGTTGGCGAAATTGGTTTATCGGGAGAGATACGTGCGGTGAATCGTATAGACCAGCGCATAGCAGAGGCAGATAAGCTGGGTATGGATGTAATATTTATACCAAAGGCAAATGCCAAAGGCCTCGATACCAAGAACTATAAGATAGAGATAAAGACAGTAAACAAAGTAGAGGACGTTTACAGGATGCTGTTTTAAAAAAATACTTCGTGAGCTTTTCAGACAACATAAAGGATTTAGGCAACGGCCTTACCCACCTCCTCTACCCACGTCTCTGCGAGGGTTGTAGCAAGCCATTGCTGACAGAGGAGGAAGTACTTTGTCTTAATTGCAATGTCTTTAGCTTGCCGCGTACTGCCTATCATCACATAGCAGAGAATGAAACTTTTATGCGTTTTGTAGGTAGGGTGCCTGTGGTAAGGGCTACATCTTTTGCCTATTTCACCGCAGAGGGTTTGTTGCAACACCTGTTGCACCAGCTCAAATACAACGACAAAAAAGAAGTAGGCACGTATCTGGGCAAGCAATTGGGTTATGATTTGCAACAGCTCAACTGGCACAAAGGAATAGATTATATAATACCTGTACCCCTGCATCCCGAAAAAGAAGCACAACGTGGTTATAACCAAACCCAACTGATAGCAGAAGGAATGGGTCAGGTTTTGCAACTACTGGTTATTAAAGACCTGCTATACCGTACCCGCCATACCGAAAGCCAGACACAAAAAACGCGCGAAGAGCGTATCAATAATATGGCAGGTGCTTTTGCAGTAAAAAATGCTGCCCATTATGAGGGTAAACACTTCCTGCTGATAGACGATGTGCTTACCACCGGTGCTACACTGGAGGCATGCGCTAATGCGCTGCTGTCAATACCTGGTGTCAGCATCAGTATAGCAACCGTTGGTGTTGCCAACTAAAATTTGCGGCTGTATTGCATTTTAGTATTATTAGAGGTATCTTAATGGCAATTTTTAATAGTCAGCCTATTACAATTATTACAAATCAATCTTGTATGAAGAAACAATTTTTATTAATGGGCTCTTTGCTGCTGTCTACGGCAATGGCGTACGGAGCTGCTTTTCAGCTAAACCTGCAAGGGGTTAGGCAATTGGCACAGGGCGGAACAGGTACTGCGGTTCCTTGGGATGCCTCTACCATATTCTACAATCCCGGCGGCCTCAGCGCATTGAAAAATGTGAATGCTTACGGCAGCGTACAATTCCTGTCAGCCAACACGCGCTATGCAGAAACGCCTACAGGCAGCTACACTGCAGACAGCAAGGCTAAAACATATACTCCGTTCAACTTTTATGTTGGCGGTCCGGTTCGCTACAAAAGCAAACTGAGCCTTGGCTTGGGTGTATATACGCCATTTGGTACAGGTATTAAATGGGATGACAACTGGCGTGGCCGTTATGTTATTCAGGATATCCAATTGCAAAGTATATTCTTCCAGCCAACAGTTAGCTATCGTTTTAACGACGTAATATCTGTGGGTGCGGGTTTTGTTATAGCTACCGGTAATGTAAAAATTCAGAAAGCAATACCATTGCAAAGCAACGGCCAGGATGGTATGGCAGAGCTGAAAGGTAATGCAATGGGCTATGGCTATAACATTGGTGTACACCTTCGTGCTAATGATAATATTCAGTTCGGTATCAGCTACCGTTCAGGTGTGAAGATGAAAGTGAAAAGAGGTTATGCAAACTTCACAGTTCCATCAGCACTTGCAAGTTCTTTCCCTTACACAGCTTTCAAATCAGACATCAGCCTGCCGCAAGTAATATCTGCTGGTATTGGTGTTAAAGTAACAGAAAGATTGGGTATTCAGGCAGATGCAAACTTTGTTGGTTGGAGCTCTTACGACAGTCTGATTTTCGATTACGAAACAAATACTGCATCATTGACTGATACACGTTCTCCGCGCCGCTACAAGAATACTTTGATTGTGCGTTTGGGGGCAAACTACCTGATTGGTCAGAAATGGACTGTAATGTTAGGTGCTGCATACGATCCGTCTCCGGTAAGAGATGGTTTCCTGTCTCCTGATTTGCCGGATAATAACCACGTCATGGCAACAGGCGGTCTGGTTTTCAAACCAAACAAAAAACTGGCTATTATGGGCGTACTTGAATACGTATTTACGCCAACCAGAGAGGGTACACTGAACGAAGCGCAGTTCTCGGGTCGTTATCAAACAAAAATTATTAACCCGGGTATTGGTCTTAACTACGAATTCTAATACATCCCCAACAAAAAATTACGACAATGAAGAAACTATATATACTGGGTTTAATGGCCTTTGTGGCATCATGTAAACCAAACATAGAGCCTGAAAAACCATCAAAGGGAGATGGTGTGGATTTCAGCAGTTACGTAGCAGTAGGTAACTCATTGACTGCAGGTTATGCAGACAATAGCCTTTACAGGTCAGGTCAGGAAAACTCTTATCCTGCTATGCTGGCAGAACAATTTAAAACAGTTGGCGGTGGTATATTCCGTCAGCCACTTTTGCCGGGCGAATACGGTTATCCAAGTGCAAAGCTGGTATTGGGTTCTCGTCAAGGGCTTTGCGATACGGCAGCATCACTGGCACCTGTGCCTTATACAGGCGCGCTGGATACTGTAGGTAGCAGCACAAATATCTTCAATTCTGCAGGTCCGTTCAATAACATGGGTATTCCTGGTATTCGTTGTATAGATTTCGTAATACCGGGTTATGGATTCCTGAATCCATATGCTAAGCGTATGTTTGTAAGCCCAACAGGTTCAAGGCCAATAGATGAAGTGATGGTGGCAAAACCTACATTCTTCACACTGTGGATTGGCAGTAATGACGTATTAGGTTACGCAACATCGGGTGGAGAAGGCCCTGCAGCGCCTGGTGGTACCAACAAAATATCTAATGTAGATCAGTTTAATGCTGCATATGATAGCGTACTTAGCAATCTGAGGCGCAAAGGTGCGCAAGGTGTTTTATTGAACATACCTGATGTTACGTCTATACCTTTCTGCACTACCATCGGTGCAAAAGGGCTGATGCTTTCTAAAAATGATGCAAACCTGTTGAACAATGCATATAACTCATTGGGTGGGTTTATCCGCTTCAGCGAAGGTGCTAACTACTTCATAATTGAAGACAGCACTGTACCTGCAAAATTCAGGCACATCAAAGAGGGTGAATACATTTTGTTGAGCACTCCTCAAGATTCTATTAAGTGCAAAGGTTGGGGTACTAAAAAACCAATTCCGGGTAAGTATGTACTTACCAGTGATGAGGTTGCTAAAATCAAAACTGCAACTGCTGCATTCAATAATATCATTTATTTGATGGCACGTAGAGAAAACCTTGCAATGGTTGATATGAATTCGTACATGAGAACTTTGCAAACTGGTATTACCTTCAACGGTGCAAGTTTCAATGCAAGCTTCGTCAGTGGTGGTGCATTTTCGTTGGATGGTGTACACTTGACACCACGTGGCTATGCTTTAGTTGCCAACCAAATCATCATGACTATCAACAACAAGTACAAATCAACCATCCCGATGGTTGATGTAAATAAATACAAAGGCGTACAGTTCCCATAATTGAGGTCTGTTAGCTAATAAAAAAGACGGCTGCTTGAATAAGCAGCCGTCTTTTTTATTAAGGATTTTGTGAAGGCCTGTACATCTGATTATCGGGATGAATTATTTGAATTACCTGCCTGAATCTGTATTGCCTGTTTTCATAAAAAGGAATAATACGTTCGTCAATGTATACATTTTCCAGAGCTCTGATATTACTGAGGCTGGCTGGCATTCTTAAAGCGCCACAACGTACAACGTCCAACTCTTGCATTTTTTTACAAAGCCCCAATGATTCAGGCAATGTTTCTATTCTGTTACGGTTAAGATATAGAAAACGTAGATTTTGCATGTCGCCAATATTTGTTGGAATAGATTCTAAATAATTATTACCTGCGTCAAGAAAATCAAGATTGTGTAGCTTGGTAATACTAGCCGGAAGCCTGACCATTTCATTGTTATTTACACGCATAGTCGTTAGAGAAGTAAGCTCTCCTATACATAATGGTAAAGAATCCAATCCGTTACCGTTAACTGCAAGGGTTTTTAATGAGGGTAAATAACAGAAGGAATCAGGAAGTGAGTTTAGTTCATTGTAGCTAAGTGATATTTCAACTAAGTTTTGGAGTAAATATATATTGTCGGGCAGCGTAGATATTTTATTCCGGAAAAGAATAAGTTTTTTTAATTTTTTACAATTTGCAATTGAAGGGGGCAGTTTTTTTATTCTGTTATTGCTAAGGTTTAGTTCTTCAAGGTTCGGAAATTCGTCAAGTATGTCGGGTATTTCTTCCATGTTTCTGTAGCTTATGTGTATTACATAAACATTTTCCTTTTCTTGCATGGCATCTTCCCATGTTTTATATACCCCCCGCTGTGCAAGGGCTTGTATACTGCAAAGCAGCATAACAACGGCAATAGAATATATTCTTGCCATAACACTATGTGTTTTTGAGATTATTAACTGTCACAATGGAGTTTACCTGCCTCCTGTAAATTGCAGATACTCAGCATTGCTGATTATTTTGTAGTTGGATGGTATCCTGAATACAGCATTTTCTACAGGTTCTTCATCAATTTTTTTTGCAGAAAAGTGTATAGCAGTACCATCATCATTGTAATTGGTAAACAATAGTAGAAGGTATTGTATGCCTGGGTAGTTATCAAAAACTATATGACCGGGCGCTGTACTATTATTATACGCAATAGTAGATGTATTACCATTTTTATATGTCACAATAGCTTCATTTGCTACAATGCCATCTATTTCTTTTGTGGTTTTTAATGGGTTTAATGTATAACCTTCATACTTTTTACGCCTGTTTTGCATGGATTTCAGATCCAATTGTATTGCATAGTTTTTGTTGCCCAATTTTTTGAGCGAGTAAACGGTACTATCTCTATAATTATATAATAGTGTAGTTGCATATCCGTTTTCCAATGTCAGTGTTTCTTTTACAAATGGTCCTTTTGTGATAATAGTATAACTGCCTTTATATTGTACCAGACCTTCCTGATTTGCAGGCGGGTCTATAGAAACATCATACTTTATTGTGCCTTCCGCAAAAACTCTTTGTGCAGTAGCATTGGTTGAACCTAAAATAAGTAATATTAAAAAGTAGTAAAAACGCATCAACAACAGTTTATCCTCTATCTAAGGTACTAATAATTTTCAGTGAAGGATTTGACATAATACAAATAAAAAAGGCTTACAATTCGTAAGCCTTTAAAATAGTATAGAGATAAAATTATTGCTTATTAAACTTGCGTACTGCAACTACATGACCTTGTGCATCCATCAACCTAACCATATAAATGCCTGCAGGCATGTTTTCTACATTTACAGAAGCACTTGTACCGTTTACTTTATACGCGCTTATTTGTTTGCCTATAAGATTGTATACACCCAAAGATTTTACATCTGTCATACCTGTAAAAACAATGTTCAGGTCATTGCGAACCGGGTTAGGATATAATACTACATTATCAGAAGATTTTGTAGCAACAGAACCAACACCTGTAGTCCATTTATTCAGAATCCATGTAGTAGTATCTTTTGCAGAGCCTTGGCTTACTTCAACAGTTGCATAGAATGGCCCGAAGCTAGTAACGCTAGCTATAGCAGAGCTATAAGTGATATACATAGTCATAGAACTACCTGCAGCTACATCAAGACTGGTTTGTGAAGTGCCTGATAGAACGCCTTTGTCATAGCATTGCTGATTATCACAAAGTCCAAAATCGTTAAACCATGCGCCAGAACCACTGTTGATATTTGTGCTGATTATTTTCCAATCATATTGTGCTGTTCCAGGTGATGTATTAGTAACTGTGTTAGTCACTTTTGCACCATAGTCAGATGCTACACCTTTTGCTGTATCTTTTGCAATAGTAAATTGTGCACTAGCTTCGTTGCTTGCAGCTAATCCAAGAATGATAGACAGGCTTAGTATAAATTTCTTCATTTCACGCTATTTTTACTACTGCAATATATACATATTAGTTCGGCTATCCAACTGTTTTTCTGTCATAAATCTGTTAAAATACCCCCTCCAATCTTAGGGCATACTATTTTTCGTACATTGCTGTTATATACATTGCTCAATAGCGTATGCAAAATATATTAAAAAAATACAAGGGGTTTTTGCTCGGTCTGTCTGTTTCTGGTGTCGCTTTGTTGTTTGTAAGGGCACAGGCACCTGATTCTTACTTCGAAATATCTAAAAATCTTGATATATACACCACTATATTCAAGGAACTTAACTCGTATTATGTAGACCCGATAGAGCCGGGTAAAATGATAAAAACAGGCATAGATGCCATGTTGGATGGTTTGGATCCATATACAAACTACATCACAGAGTCTGATATTGAAGAATATGAGTTTCAGACAACGGGCAAGTTTGGTGGTATCGGCGCCAATCTTCGTAAAAAAGAAGAAAAAGTATATATAGGAGATGTATATGAGAACAGTCCGGCTGCAGCAGCAGGGCTGAAACCCGGAGACGAGGTTATTTCGATAGATAATCAGCCTTTGAAGGATAAAAATATGGATGCTATAAGCACGCTGCTAAAGGGAGCATCCGGTACACAGGTAGCATTGCTCATAAAGGATGCACTTACTGGTACAGAGTCTGTTAAGAAACTAACACGTAGCGAGATAGAGCTTTCTAGTGTTCCGTTTGCCGGCTTGGTAGGCCCAGAGAAAAATATAGCGTACGTAACGCTGACACAGTTTACGCCTGCTTGTAGCCGCATACTTCGCAGCTCGCTGGATAGTTTGAAGAAAGTACAGCCTAATCTTAAATCTGTAGTGCTCGATTTGCGCAACAATCCTGGTGGCTTGCTCGACGAAGCGGTATCTATCTGCAACCTGTTTGTAGATCGTGGCCAGTTGGTGGTTACTACGAAAGGTAAGATTCAGGAGTTCTATCAGGAATTTAAAACACAAGGTGCACCCTGGGATGAAAAAATACCTGTGGCAGTGCTAATCAACAGTTCATCGGCATCAGCATCAGAGGTAGTATCCGGTACGCTGCAAGACCTTGACAGGGCAGTAGTAATAGGAGAGCGCTCTTATGGCAAAGGTTTGGTGCAGGTAACAAAACCTGTAGGCTACAACGCTCGCCTGAAGCTGACAACAGCAAAATACTACACGCCTAGCGGGCGCTGCATACAGGCCATAGACTATGCCAGCCGCAATGCAGATGGCAGTGTAGGACACATACCCGATTCTTTGAAAAAAGAGTATAAAACCAAAGGTGGCCGCAGGGTATTGAGTGGCGGTGGTGTTGACCCCGATATAACAGTACCTAACGAAGATATCAGTAAATTGGCGGTAACACTTTATGTAAAAAATATGTTTTTTGAATACGCCACACAATATGTAAAAACACATAAAACAATTGCACCAGCAGGTAGTTTTGCCATTACAGATGCAGAGTTTGCCGATTTTGCAAAATGGCTGGAAGGCAAGGATTATGCTTATAAAACAGATGCTGAAGTGGCTCTCGATTCTTTCAAACAAATAACCACACGCAACAAATCTTTTGATGCGTTGAAGACTGAATACAATGCACTGCTGGCAAAAGCATCGCACGATAAAAAACAAGATTTGCAGAAGAACAAGAAAGAAATCATCCGCCTGTTGCAGAGCGAGATTATAACACGCTACTATTACATGCGTGGCAGAATAGAAAACGGGTTGAAAGATGACGAAGATTTCAACAAAGCCATTTCTATTCTTACACAACCTGCACAATATCAGGCGCTTTTAGCACCTAAAAAGTAACAAGATTGCAGGACGTTTATATCTTTGTCAATAACAATCGTTGCGTATGGAGCCATTAATAGATTTCAGTTACCTGCAGGAATTATCAGGAGGAGATGCTAAATACCTCTACGAATTGCTTGATATCTTTTTGGGTACCACTCCCGAAGGGCTGGATAAACTGGAGCATCTGATACGCAATACCAACGATTGGGAAGCCATCTATAAACAGGCACACTTCCTCAAATCTAGCGTAGGTATTGTGAAGATACGCGACATGCATGCACAACTGCTGCGTATTGAAGAACTGGGGCGCAAAGAAGAAGGCCGCCCTGAAATAGAAGAACTGATTGGTAAAATCATGGTTACCTTCAAAGAAGCGCATGCAGTGTTGGAAGCAGAAAGAGCAAAGCACAAAAAAGCAGCAGGTATAATAGAGGAATAACACCATGGCATCGGCATACGATAATTGCATTGCGTGGGTAGAACAGCATATGCTTTCATGCCCTTCTAAAAAGCTGATGCATTTAGATTGCCCAGGTTGTGGTTTACAAAGAAGCACTATTGCTTTGCTGAAGGGAGACATACAAGCCTCGTGGCATTTCTATCCGCCAACATTATTTATTATTGCTACTGTAATATTCCTTTTGCTGCATATGGTATTTAAATTCAGGCATGGAGCAACAGCGGTGAAATATTTATATATTGTAGCTACTGTTGTAATCTTTGTTAACTATATCTACAAAATCTTCTCAAACCAACTTATATGACTGAAAACAACTATTCTGAACAACAACAACTGAACCAACCACAAATAGCGTTGCCCAATGCAACTGCTGTACTGGTATTAGGCATCGTTTCCATATTGCTTTGCTGCTGCTACGGTGGCGGGCTTGTTACATCTATCATTGCATTGGTGCTGGCAGGTAAAGATACCAACCGCTATATAGCCAACCCTGCAATGTATACACCGGGTTCTTACAGCAACTTGAAAGCAGGTAAGATATGTGCTATTATAGCGCTTGTACTATCATTGATGACCATTGCATTTTATATTTGGTTTATAATGTTGGTTGGTATGGAAAATATGAACAACCCTGAAGCGGTGCGAGAAGCAATGGAAGGGTTATTTAAATAACGTGATTTCAAAATATAACAAAAGCCCCTCGCACTGCGAGGGGCTTTTGTTTGTATTATAATCAAATCCCTTTCTCATTATATACCACCAAAACGCAGGCCTATTGTAAACGGACGTTGGTCAAGCGCTGTGCTGTGTAGGGGAGTTACCTGATAGCTTGCAAACAGGCGGAATATATTGTCCAAGCCTATTTCACCCGTTACACAAGCATTGAAGTCGTTGAAATTGAATTCGTCCCTGTTCTTTTGCTTGCCGCGTTCAGGAGATACTTGTTTGTTCCATGAAGCTATGCGGTAGCCACCTGTTGCTCCAACACCATATACCAGCCATGCTTTCTCTGCCAGTTTTGTTTTGAAGGTGAATTGCAATGGAATAGTCAGGTAGGTAAGGCCTATTTTGTTTTTGCTGAAGTTGATAGTATCCATCACCACCATTGGCACTGTTTCATTTCTGAAACTGATGTTTTTGGTGTAGCGGAAATTGTACATCTGCAAACCGATACCGGTAGAAAAATAGATTCTCTGTTTCTTGCCGTTGTGCAAACGTATTTTTGCCATCAAAGGATATACGTTTACGTTCCACGATTTACCGGTGCGCATGCTGAACAGGTTTTCATTTTGCAGGTTTTGTGGTACTTGCATAAATGCTTTTGCTTCAGCGCTGTTATAGTTGGTATTATCTATGATGGAGTTGATACCAATATCTACAATACCTACCGATAGGTCGAATTTCTTCTCCGGTTTTTCTTCTATTTTTTTGTCATTCACTTTAATGCCATCAGAGCCTAAAGTGATAGTCGTAGATTTCTTTTCTTTCTTTTCTCCGTCTTGTGCGTTGGCGTTCAGGCTTATCATTGTAGCCGCCATCAGGCAATAAATCAGTTTCATCTTCTGTTCGTTTTTTTAGAGTTTAACTACAAATATTTCTTTGTTACCAATTTTAAATTTTATGTCTGTGTCTTTCAGGTTGTCTGTTACGTTTTCTACTCTTTTTGTTACCGCGCTTGCTATCATGCTGGCACCTTCTTTTTTGTTTTTGCTGATGGGCAACAAGTCTATCAGGCGCCTTCTTTGTTTTTGCGGTTGGTTTAGTTCTTCTGTCGGTTCGTTAGCTTCTTCTACTTTGTTTGGTTTTTCTGTTTGCTGTGCTATTACTTGTTGCACAGGTTCGTTTTCAGGTTTGTATGCAGGTTGTTGTGGTACTGGCTTTTCTTCCTTAGCAATCTTTATTTCTTCTTTCGGTTGTTCTTCTACAGTTTTCCTTTGTTTCCTGCCTTCTGTTTTTTCTTTCTTAGCAATATTGTTTTCATGGTTAACAGGACCTACCGGGTTTGAATGGAGCTCTTCAGTGTTTGAGTCCTTTTTGGTTTTATCTTCTATTACAGGTGTTTGTGTTGGTTGTGTTGAAACGGGTTGGGTTGATGCAGGTGTGTTGCTTGCTACCGCGGGGCTGTCCGGTGTATCGCCACCTTGCCTGAAGATTGTTACGGCAAACAATAATACCGCTGCGGCTGCCGCGTACATCCACCATGTGCGCAAACCTATGGTACGTCCGCCTGCAGGTGGGGCTTTCATCAGCTGGTCTTTATTGGCATATACCATCGTGGTATCAGGTACCAGTTTGGTAGCTGTGTATGCCTCCAACTCTTTGGCCAGCTCAGGGTTGGCAGCTACAAAGTCCATCAGGGCTTTGGTTTCTGCCTCGTTCAGCTCTCCGTCTGCGTACATCATCATGTACTCTTCATAATTCTCCAGATTCACCATCGCTATTTATATTACGTTTTCAACACTTATTAAATATTCCTTCAGCACTTTACGGGCACGGTGCAGGTACACTTTTACCTGGCTTTCGTTCAGTCCCGTTATTTGTCCTATCTCCTCGTAGCTGTAGCCCTCATAATCCTTCAGCAGTACCAGTGCTCTAGACTGTTCGTCGAGTTTGGTCAGTGCACGTTCCAAAACCCGTTTCAGGTCACTTTGCCCTTGTGTTACGCTGCGGTTATCATCTATTTCCTCTTTGTAGCTCATCCGGCTCTGTTTCCTGTAGTTGTCTATAGACTGATTGTACGCTACCTGAAACAGAAAGGCTTTTGCCTTGGCGGGTGCCACATTTTCCCTTTTCTGCCACAATACTTCGAAGCTGTTCTGTACTACATCCCTCGCGTCCTCCTCGTTGCCCGTACATTTACAGGCAAAGCGGAAAAGTGCATCAGCCCACTCTTTAACGCAGTTATTGTAATCTTTAAGCTCCATTCCTTAGTATATAGCTGTGACAACAAAAATGTTACAGATTTTTCAAAAAAACTTTAGTCCCCCGTAAAGATTGTACCTTTGCAGCTTATCATATTGAATAAAACTGAATAATGAGGAATAATCCATCTTCCGGCAAAGGTAGGGACGGCGATAAGAAAAGCTTTGAAAAGAGAGGTACGGGCAAACCGGCTGGCGGCTTTAAAAAGCCTGCTGGCAGGGATAAGCGCGATGACGATGCAGGCCCTAAAAGGAGTTTTGACCGTGATGACAGGAGCAAACGCTCATTTTCTAAAGACGGCGCAGACCGTCCTAAGCGTTCTTTCCCGAAAGATGGGGAAGACAGGCCTAAACGCAGTTTCAGCAGAGACGGAGACGACCGCCCGAAACGCAGCTTTAGCCGTGATGGGGAGGACAAACCAAAGCGCAGCTTCGACAAACCATTCAATAAAGACCGCAAATTTGACAACGACCGCCCTAAGCGCTCGTTCGATAAAGATGGCGACCGTCCTAAACGTTCATTCAGCAAGGATGGTGAAGACCGCCCTAAGCGCAGTTTTAGCCGCGATGGGGAGGATAAGCCAAAACGTAGCAGCTACGAGAAATCGCCTTACAATAAAGACCGCAAATTTGATAGTGACCGCCCTAAGCGTTCATTCGATAAGGATGGTGACCGTCCTAAACGCTCATTCAGCAAGGATGGCGAAGATCGCCCTAAACGCAGTTTCAGCCGCGATGGGGATGACAAACCCAAACGCAGCTATGACAGGGATAAAAAAGGCTTTGATAAAGACGCCAAAGGCGATAAATTCGATAAAAAAGACAACCGTCCTGAAAGCAAAAAGAAGTTTTCAGAGCGCAACATATTTAAGGACGATAAGCCTGCACGCCCGGTAGAGGACTACGAAAAGAACTTCGTAACACCTAAAGAGTTTGAAAAATCGCTGGGTGAAGGCAAAAAGCTGACACTGAAAAAAGGTGAGCGTTCTGAAGATTTCGACAAGCCATTCCCGTTGGGTTCTCGCAAAGTAAGCGGCCCGTTCCGCAAAAATGAGGCAGAGAAATACGAGAAAGCCAAGCAGGAATACTATAGCAAGAAAGCAGAAGCAAGCAAAAAGCGTTTCCGCAAAGAAGATGATGAGAAGGAAGAAGAGAGCGAGATAAAAGAAATGACGCTGAACAAGTACATAGCACACAGCGGTACTTGCAGCAGAAGGGAAGCGGCTGAAATGGTGAAGAAAGGTAAGGTGAAAGTAAACGGCGAGCTGGCACTGGACCCGGGTTATCGTGTACAGGAATTTGACGAAGTAACGATTGCCGGTAAAAAGCTGACACCACAGAAAAACCGTGTTTACCTGCTGCTGAACAAACCTAAAGGATACATCACTACCACAGATGACCCGCAGGGCCGTGATACGGTGATGGACCTGGTAGCAGGTGCTGAAATAGACAGGCTATACCCTGTGGGCAGGCTGGATAGGAATACAACCGGTTTGTTGCTGCTGACAAACGATGGCGACCTTGCACAGAAATTATCGCACCCGAGCTATGAGACCAAGAAAGTATATCAGGTAACACTGGATAAACCACTGACGAAGAAAGACTTTGAAGCTATACTGGCTGGTTTGGAACTGGAAGATGGCCCAGTAGTGGTAGATGCCCTTTCTTATCTGGATGAGAAAAACGAACTGGGTATAGAAATACACAGCGGCCGCAACCGTATTGTTCGCCGCATATTCGAAAGCCTTGGTTATACAGTAGAAAAGCTGGACCGTGTTATGTACGCAGGCCTGACGAAGAAAAACCTGCCACGCGGCGAATGGCGCTTGCTGGAAGAAAGAGAAGTTATACTGCTGAAACACTTTAAAATATAACAACCGTGCTGCTTACAGCATCTCAGATACACGACGGCATCAATTGGTTGCCCGAAGGTTCTGTAATAGAAACAGCGACGGATGGCACAATAGTAGCCATACACGGTGCTGATAAACAAAGTGAAGCAACACACTACGAAGGCATACTGGCTCCGGGCTTTGTAAACGTACACTGCCATCTGGAGTTATCGCATATGAAAGGCATCATACCCGAACACACGGGGCTGGTGCCTTTTCTGCAACAGGTAATGCAGCATCGCTTTGGCTTTACAGACGAGCAAAAGACAGAAGCACGCCAACGCGCTTTTAGCGAAATGCTGGATAACGGTATAGTGGCCGTGGGCGATATCTGCAATACCAACGATACGCTACCCGAACGTGCAAGCGGCAAGATGCATTTTCACAGTTTTACAGAGGCTATCGGCTTTAACGAAATGCCCCTAAAGCAGTTTGAATATGCCGTTAAAACCTACGATGCATTTGCTGCGCAGGATAGCGATACGCATATCCTCAACCAGAGCATTGTACCGCATGCGCCCTACTCGGTATCATACGCACTCTTCAAGCTGATAGACGGGCACAATCCTGAAAGTATTATATCTATCCACAATCAGGAAACCCCTGCGGAGGATGAGTTTTATAAAAGCAAAGAAGGGGCGGTACGCACATTGCTGAGTGGTTTGGGTATAGATGATGCATTCTTTCACCCGAGCGGCAAGTCTTCCCTGCAAACATATATGCGCTGGATGGCACCTACACACCGCCTTGTGCTGATACATAATACCTACACTACAGAGGCTGATGTTACCGCCGTGCAACGCCTGCTGCCCGATGTATACTGGTGCCTGTGCCCGAATGCTAATATGTATATAGAAAACCGCCTGCCAGATATTAACCTGCTGCTGCGCGATGCCAATAATATATGCATAGGTACAGACAGCCTGTCGTCCAATCATCAGCTAAGCATTATGGCAGAGCTGCAAACCATCAAACAACAATACCCGAATATAGACTGGAGTACCCTGCTGCGCTGGGCTACATGGAATGGTGCACGCGCCCTGCAAATGCATCACATGATTGGCAAAATAGAAGAAGGCAAAACACCCGGCATTATACAGATAACGGATATAGATGGGGTGGGTAGCGTGAAGCGAGTAGTTTAGCAACTACAAGTAGTAATGTTTTAAAGAGGATTTGAAGAAAGAATCTCTGTTTTCAAATCATCAGGAACATTTACCCATTCTGTTTTCTCTGTGAGTTGTAGTTGGTGACCATACTCTATGGCAGTTGTTATGATATGATTGTACCATTTTAGATATGTCCAACCTCTCGGCTTAGGAGAATATAGAATTTTCTCATTGTTATCCCAATTGACTTCAGCTGCTAATCTATAAATGTATAAGAATTGCGATGTCGAAGGCTTAATATAAAGTCGACCTTCATTGTCAATTCCTAATTCAATTATCTCGTCTATTGCCATTTATTTGAAATTAGTAATAAATAAAAAAACAGCGCCATTTAGTGACGCTGTTTTTAATATCTGTAAGTAAGGTTCTACTATTTTATTGGCTCATCAGCAGCAAGGTTGAATTCCCTTGTTACTTCTGTATTGATACCTTCTACCTTATTGCCGTCTTTGTCAGTCAGCGTCAGTGTAATGCTTGGTTTTCCCAATGGCACGTTCTTCAGCATATATGGCTTCCATGCTTTCAGTACAAAAGTGGTATCTACACTGTTTACTTTCAGTTGTGCTTTAATATTCAGTGTGCTGTCGTTCAGTTGGCCGTTCCATACATAGAAGTCCAGCAGCAGGTTGTCTGTATTGTTTTTGCCAATGTAATCTCCTTTCGGCCTGCTGTAGAAAACCATCGGTGCCGTAGGTGTATCCAGTTTTTGCATTTTGCCTTTATCGTCTATTTTGAAGTGCAGCAAAGCAGATGCGCCTTTTGTTTTGATAGACTCGTGATAAGAGCGTGCCAGAAATACCAGCAAATAGTGCTCGCTGTTCTTTGCCAATACTACACTGTGTTTAGGTTCGTACAGTGCAGCATACGGTTTGTTATCGAGTATGAAGTGGATGTGTTGACCTTTGTCGGAATTATTGCACATTTTACCATTGGCATCGCTTGTCTGGTTCATCAGTTCAAAGTTCTTAACCACGAAGCTGAAGTCCAGTTTCACAGAATCTGTGCCCTGTGCTGTTGTTTTGATGTCACCGATGCTCAGTTGCGCATCCGGAAACTCAGGAGAAGCTGAAAAATCTGTCAGTTCTACTGCTGCCTGTGCAGCTACTACAGCCGTATCGTTTACCGCAGTACCTTCACCCTTATTTTCACCCCCGCACGATGCCATCAGCAGCGTAGCGCCTGCCAGTATAGCTGTCAATCCTTTTATATGTGTCATGTTCTTATTTTTTGTCAAAGCTAAGGGCTAATTTTTAGAAAAATTTTAAGTATTTGATATTTCTGAACGATTACATTTGTCATCTGAAAAAACGCGCCTGATAAGATGCTTACAACGGCAGAAATACTGAAACGTGTAAGACAAATAGAGATTAAAACCCGAGGGTTGAGTAATCACATATTTGCAGGGGAATACCACTCCGCATTCAAGGGCAGAGGTATGTCCTTCAGCGAGGTACGCGAATACGCGCCGGGCGATGACGTGAAGTTTATAGACTGGAACGTTACAGCCCGCTTCTCTCACCCGTTTGTAAAGGTTTTTGAAGAAGAACGCGAACTGATTGTGATGCTGTTGGTAGACGTGAGCGGCAGCTCGCTCTTTGGTACCAGCAAGCGCCTGAAGCGCGAACTGATAACAGAAGTAAGCGCAGTGCTTTCGTTTTCAGCAGCTACCAACAATGATAAAGTAGGTGTTATCTTTTTTAGCGATAAGGTAGAGAAATTCATACCACCGAAGAAAGGTCGTAGTCATATACTCCGCATCATCCGCGAGCTGATAGCACTGGAACCTGAACAAAAAGCAGGTACCAATATCAAAGCGGCACTGGAATACCTGAATCAGGTACAGAAGAAAAAGAGCATCACTTTCCTGATGAGCGATTTCATCAGCGAACCGTACGAACAGCAATTGCAACTGGCTGCCCGCAAGCACGATCTTGTAGGCATACAGATACACGATAAGCACGACCGTGAACTGCCGCAGGCAGGCTTGGTACAACTGATGGATGCAGAGAGCGGTATTATGCAATGGGTAGATACGGACGATAAATCTGTACGTGCACAATACGCCAACAGTTTTGACCAGCATCAGAAATACTGCGTACAGGCGTTCCGCAAAAGCGGTGCACAGTTGCTGGATATACGTACGGATGCAGACTATGTGAAATCGCTGCAAACATTCTTTAAAGCAAGATAAGCATGAATGCAAGGCTATATACATATCGCGTATTGCTGCTGCTGTTATTGGCAGGCTATACTTCTTTTGCACAGGAAGAAAAAGCCGGTGCGCGCATAGATGCCGCACAGATAACCGTAGGAGATCAGGCAAGACTGTTTGTAGAAGCACAGCACAACCCCGCAACGAGTAAGCTGCAATGGGCAGCCATACCAGATACATTTAATGGACTGGAAGTAGTAGAAAAGGGCAAGATAGATACTATCAAAAACGGCAATATCGTTACCTATAAACAACGTGTGCTAATCACCGGTTTTGACTCCGGTATGCACGTAGTGCCGAGGTTTATATTTACCATATTGCCCAACAGTGGTACACCTCAAACGCTTCAGACAGATTCATTCCCTATACTGGTGCAGCCTGTGGCTGTAGATACTACAAAGCCATTTAAGGGTATTAAAGATATTGTAGGTGTAGAATCTTCGTGGAAGGACTACATTGGCTACATAATAGGTGGCATACTGCTGGCTGTGCTGATTGCAGTAGTTATAGTTTACCTACGCAAAAGAAAGCAGCCTGCACCTGCGCCAATCCCTGAAGGGCCAAAAGAGATGCCAAATGAAAAGGCAATCCGCCGGCTTGTTGAATTGGAACAGCAAAAGCTTTGGGAGAATAATAACCCGAAAGAATACCATACACAACTCGTTGACATCTTGCGCATATACATGGAAGAACGATTTGGTGTAAATGTGATGGAACTGACATCGGACGAGATACTGCATAAAGTAGCATTACATAAAGAGATGACATCGCACAGAATGTTGTTGTCAAACATCTTCTACATAGCAGACCTTGCCAAGTTTGCAAAGGCACAGCCTACACCGCAAGAACACATGGCTGCTATGGACTATGCAAAGCAATTCATTTTGGCTACAAAGCCTGTAATAGTTGTTGAACCTCAAAACCCACCAGCTGCATCATGAGTGCTTTGCTAGATTTCAAACACCTGAGTTTTGCG
This sequence comes from Flavipsychrobacter sp., assembly GCA_035299045.1. Lineage (GTDB taxonomy): Bacteria > Bacteroidota > Bacteroidia > Chitinophagales > Chitinophagaceae > Polluticoccus. The sequence continues at coordinate 15,398 of DATGXJ010000009.1, read as the reverse complement.
CAGCCATTGTTCTTCGGTTTGCTACTGCTGATACCGTTCATTATCTGGTGGCAGCAACGCAGCAAAGCAAAAGATAACCCTGCTATCAGGCTTACAACACTGGCAGGTATAGCAAGGGTGCAGCCTACATGGCGCGTACGTATGCGCCCGCTCTTGTTTGCACTGCGTTTACTGGCATTGGCAGCGCTTATTACAGCACTTGCACGCCCGCAGACAAGTAACACCACGGAGAATATAGACAGTGAGGGTGTAGATATCGTAATGTCGATAGACGTATCGGGCAGTATGTTGGCAGAAGACCTGCAACCAAACCGCATAGAAGCTGCCAAGAAAGTAGCCCTCAACTTTGTAGATAGCCGCCCTACAGACAGGCTTGGTCTGGTTATCTTTTCAGGAGAGAGCTTTACGCAATGTCCTATAACAATAGACCACAACGTACTGAAAGAACAACTTAGCAATATAAAGAGTGGTATGCTGCAGGATGGCACTGCCATTGGTATGGGTCTTGCTACAGGTGTTGACCGCTTGCGCTATGCAAAAGGTAAAAGCCGCGTGCTGATACTACTGACGGATGGTGTAAACAATACTGGGCTTATAGACCCGATGACGGCACTGGAGATAGCCAAAGCGTACAAAGTGCGTGTTTATACAATTGGTGTAGGTAGTATGGGACAGGCTCCGTATCCTGTGCAGACACCTTTTGGCATACAAAAACAGATGATGCCTGTGCAGATAGACGAACCGCTGATGCGCAAGATAGCTAACGAAACAGGTGGTAAGTATTACAGAGCAACCAACAATTCATCGTTGGCTAATATCTATAAAGACATAGATAAACTGGAGAAGACCAAGATTGAAATAAGTAGCTATAAGCAATACACAGAGCTATTCTTTCCTTTTGCTCTTGTAGCTATTGTGTGTTTGCTGCTTGAGGCTGTGCTGCGCTACACTGTGCTGAGAAGCGTAACCTGATAATTCGGTTTCGTAATACTTGTGTTGAAAACTCAGTGAGTCGCTGAATGTATATTCCGGGTGATTGCGGTGAATTATGTCTTTATCGGTTGCTGTGTACACATCCCCTTCTACCAGTACATTTCTGAAGATGCGCTGGTACCATTTTGTAAGCTCTTCTTTGTTGTGCAGGCGTTCCATTATGAAACCAAACGCATAGTCGTTCTTAGACTTAAAGCCCGATATATCGTATCGCACATCTTTAGAAAGCGGGTAAAACTCTAAATTGTCATTATACAGCGCCTCTCTGAACTGTGAAAAGCTAAGGAAACCCGTGCTATCCTTCAGTTTGAAGATGGAGTTATTGTCTATATCCGCCACTATCCATTTGTTGGTAGCAGGGTCAAATACCTCCATCATGGTATGCTCATCATCAAAGCCATTGCTGCTATCGCCGGCTATGCCGCCAACTATACGGGTTTTGTACCCTAGCTGTGTCAGTACCTTGCAAGCAAACCCTGCTATTCTGCTGCAGGTAAGGTATACTTTGTCGTGTATGGCTTTATCTGCAAGCTCTTCAACAGTAGCATCGTTATCTATATTGCCGTGGGTATGTATCCATGATATTGAACTGAGTAATGCCAGCATGTTGTGGTTATACACTATCACCTGGTAGTTATTCTCATCGGGGAAGATGAGCCTGTACATGCCTTCTTTGCTCATGTCTACAATGCTGCTACCTACTTTGTAGATGCCCGGGTATACTATCAGTTTATCAGGCAGTAGTGGCGCATCTTTTACTTCGGGGCGTAGCGTTATTTCGTTCAGCGTATCGCAATACAGGTAGTAAGAATAATGCTTGTGCAGGGCTTTGTTGCTATTGATAACATCGGTAGCGGTATTGAATGATAAGGGTTCTTTGATATAGTACTTGTAAAACAAAATGAAACCAATATTCATAACTATACTGGTGATAGCTATGAATAGAAGTAGCTTCTTTTTACGAGGAGTAGGTGACATAGTCCTCCAAAGCTAATATTAAAATTGAATTAAAAACTGACAAAAATCATTTCAAACTCAACATTAATCCTTACACAAAAATCATTAATCTGTGGTTAGTTGAGTTGTAACGATTGGCAGTTTTATTCTATGTTAGTTTTTTTGTTGCCATTTCAGAAGATGAGTAATTCTGTCTTCTATATAGTTATTCATTGAGAGATACATAGCTAAATTACTTATCTCAATGTCGTTCTTATCTCTATCATTCTCTAATTTCTTGAAATATGCATCTCTTTCTCGTAGCCACTTCAACTGTTTTGTTTTTAGAGATGCTTTTTCTTTTTCTGATAGTTTGCTTCGTAGGTTTCTATATGTTAGATTTAGAACACTGTCAAGTTGCTGATAATAGCGAATTTGGCATCCAATTATATCAATACCTTTATCAAGGCAAGATTGATTTTGTGCTTCCATTTCTCTCAGGTCTTTTGTGGTTTGAGAGTAAACATGTGTACTCGCAAATAACAAAAGTATAGTTACAAATAACCTCATACTACTTCATTGCCTCCTTCTCTTTCTGCAGTTGGAACATCTTATCCCTCAATCTTGCAGCTTCCATAAAGTCGAGTTCTTTGGCTGCTTTCTCCATATCCTTTTTCGTTTTGGCTATCAGCTTTTCAAGCTGTGCAATGTTCTTGTATTCTACTTCGTCCTCGGCTGCAATCGGTGCCAGCTCTTCGTGCAGGGCATATTGATTATTTTCGTCGTAACCCTTTATTTCCAGTACAGATGTTTGCTTAAATACTTCTTCTTTCGATTTGGTAACCGTGCGTGGTGTGATGCCATGCTGCAGGTTGTAAGCTATCTGCTTATTGCGGCGGCGATTGGTTTCGTCAATCGTCTTCTGCATACTCTCGGTAATCTTATCTGCATAGAAGATAACAAGTCCATCGGCATTACGGGCTGCACGCCCTGCCATCTGCGTCAGTGAGCGTACATTGCGCAGGAAGCCTTCTTTGTCAGCATCCAATATGGCCATCAGCGATACTTCAGGAAGGTCTAGCCCCTCCCTCAACAGGTTTACGCCTACCAGTACATCGATATTGCCCAAACGCAAATCGCGCAGTATCTCTACACGTTCCAGAGTATCTACCTCGCTGTGTATATAGCGGCTGTTGATGTTGATGCGCTTCAGGTATTTGTCCATCTCTTCGGCCATGCGTTTGGTAAGTGTTGTTACCAATACACGGTCTCCTTTTTTGATGCGCTTATCTATCTCATCCAGCAGGTCGTCTATCTGGTTGATGCTGGGGCGTATCTCTATTGGCGGGTCTAACAGGCCTGTAGGACGTACCACCTGCTCTGCCACCACACCACCTGTTTGTTCCAGTTCATAATCGCCTGGCGTCGCACTTACAAACACTACTTGGTTCAGCAGGCTTTCAAATTCATGAAAGTTGAGCGGGCGGTTATCCAACGCACTTGGCAGGCGGAAGCCAAAGTCTACCAGATTCAACTTGCGGCTGCGGTCGCCACCATACATACCACTTATCTGTGGAATGGTTACGTGGCTCTCATCTATCACCATCATAAAGTCATCAGGGAAATAATCGAGCAAACAGAACGGACGTGTACCGGGCCTGCGGCGATCGAGAAAGCGCGAATAGTTTTCTATACCACTACAATAGCCCAGTTCCTGTATCATTTCAAGGTCGTAATTGACACGCTCTTTGATACGCTGTGCTTCTATATGCTTGCCGATGCTTTTAAAATACTCATGCTGTTTGTTCATCTCATCCTGTATCTCGTGGATGATTTGCACCATCTGGTCGCGCGGGGCAACATAGAGATTGGCAGGGAATATAGCTGCATTGGTCATGGTGCCGATGCGCTTACCTGTGTCTGTCTCGAAGCTTTCTATTTCTTCTACCTCATCACCAAAGAAGGTGATGCGATAACCATAATCTACGTAAGGCAGATTGATATCAACCGTATCGCCCTGCACGCGGAATGTACCACGGGTAAACTCTCCCTGGCTGCGCATATACAAGGCATTGACCAACCTGTGCAGAAACTGATTGCGGCCTATATTATCGCCACGGTTCAGGCGGATGATACCTGCTGCATAATCTGTAGGATTGCCCATACCATAGATGCAGCTTACAGATGCTACCACTATGATATCTCTGCGGCCGCTCAGCAAACTACTGGTAGCACGCAGGCGCAGCTTCTCAAGCTCTTCGTTGATGCTGAGATCTTTTTCTATATAGGTGTCTGATGTTGGTATATACGCCTCGGGCTGATAGTAGTCATAATAGCTCACGAAATACTCAACACCATTTTCAGGGAAAAACTGCCTGAACTCGCCATACAGCTGCGCCACCAATGTCTTGTTGTGTGTAAGCACCAGTGTGGGCTTTTGCACCTCTTGTATAACATTGGCCATGGTGAAGGTTTTACCACTACCGGTAACACCCAGTAGTGTCTGAAACTTCTCACCTTCGTTAATGCCTTTTACCAACTCTGCAATAGCAGTGGGTTGGTCTCCGGCTGGCTGATATGGACGATTGATACTGAACATGCTGACTAATTAAGCAATCCTAAACACTAAATCCGAAATGCAGATTCCAAATTTAAGATTTTAATAGGGTAGGTTGGTTGTTGATTTTCTCTATGTGTTGATAGTTTTTGATAGTAAATGCACAGTTTTCATTTTGTTGTTACAACATGGGGTTTGATAATCAATGCATTTGTAATTAGGATTGTTGCAGTTTGCCTGCATGCCGCAGGCAGGGTGCAGTTGTAATAAGGGATTGTTATGGTGGTTTGTGGTTGTTTTCATGGTATATTTATTATTGCAAATATACGTTAAAAACAATAATTTATGAATCTCTACTCAGTCAATATCACACCATTGTTTTTGCCCTCTCTGAAGTTTCGATTATAACCATTGAAGTCAGATAGAAACTTGCGAAACGGTTTTAGGCCAATGGCTTGTCTACGGGCATCCAAGACTGCAGTATCTTCATGCATATTGCTTTTACTAAACCATTCGTAGTAGCGTTTGTAGCTTCCATATTTCTGCCTGCCATACTCGGCCATAAAATCTACTACAATAGCGTATTGGTATGCAGGCATATTACCATTGGCTACGTTCTTCAAGAGCTTTGCCTGTATGTCTCTGCGTGGATTGCTATAGGCATGCATCAGCATGGTTTGCCCTGATGTATGCCTGATGCTGGTAGGTCCTCTTTTTTTAAAACTGTTATACGCAGTGGAGCTGTCTGTAAGGTCGGGACGAAAACCACAAAGCTTTTCACCGGGGTAACCGACGGTATCCATGATTTTTACCAGCGCATCCAGTTCTTTCCTGTTATTGTGCAGCCAGCGTGGGTAGTATACTACTTTGAAAAGAAAGAAGCCGTTGTTTACTTTATCAGTACGGCGCTGGTCTTTCAGTATCATTTTCCACATGCGGTTGGCTAATACTGTATCTATGTTGGATAGATGTACACGATGCAGGCTGTCGTAAGACTGTATAATGGGTTGTGTGTAGTTGTAACCAAGTACAGAGTTGGTAATATCATTGGCACGAACCATCCATAGCGGTATGCCTTGTACAATACATTTGGTAAGCCATTTGCTGATGCGCGCTTTGTCCTGCAATTTGCTTGCTATCTGCAATGCTTTGAAGCAGTGAAAGCCATAGATGAATTGGTAGTTGTTGTATAGCGAATCGTAACGCTGTGCAGCTTCTTGCAGCTTGTTTGCCTGTATATCATCGTCTGCACGGTTGCATATATGCTGGTATGCAAAATAGTCTTGTGCCTGTACGAATTGGTAACAGAGCAGTAAGGCGAGTAATGCAAGGCGGAATTTCATGCAATGAAAAGTTAAGTAAAATTTTAAAGGCTTAGCATTTGCTAAGCCTTTAAAATCTATCCACCTGCAAGCAGTACCTGCCATGCTTTGTGAACATCTCCCTCGTCGAGGAGTTCTTTTGCATAGAGGTGTAGTGCAGTGGTAAGTGTCGGTTCGTCGTTGCTGTTGTCGCGCAGTATATGTGTCAGCCTGTCGTCGTATAGTACGGTATCTACCACAGGTATAGATGTGCTATTGCCCAGCAGCCCCAGATTATTACCTGTCAGTATTGCGCTCTTACGTATGTTTTCGGGCAGGTTGTCTATACCTATACCCAACTGCAGGTTTGGTTTTGGTACTTCAAATACCGCATTGCCCGATGCACGGCAATAATAGTCGCCACCCATACGTGCTACAAGGTCTATCTTGTGCGGGTCTATTTTACCTGCTTCATTCAGTACCTCGTCGTTGATGTGCATGCAAAGTACCTCGCAGATGATGAGGTTGCCCGCACCACCTTCCGTACCTGTTTCTATTACCTGTGTCACTTTACACTCCAGTTGTGCAGGCGATTCCTTTACACGGAATGCTTTTACCATATCGCTCTTCACAGGGGTAAAGCCACTCTTGGTAAACTCACTGGTGCCTTTTGGATATTCGCAACTGGCAAGGCTCATCTGTTGCACCATATCGTAGCTCACTACGTTGATAACCACTTCCTTGGTTTCGTAAATATTTTCGAGTGTGTGCTTGATGGTGTTATCGCGTACGCGGCGTGCAGGCGAAAACACCAGTACCGGTGGCTTGCTGCCGAATACATTGAAAAAGCTGAACGGTGAAAGATTGGCATTGCCATCTTTATCGACCGTGCTGGCAAAACATATAGGGCGTGGCGATATAGCGCCAAGCAAGTAAGCGTGTAGGTCTGCTGTCTTTATTTCTCCGGGAACAATCTTCATGTGCGCAAAATAATGCAGTAAAACCAAATAATAAGGGTAATTGTTCGGCAGGCAGGGGCATAAAAAAGCGGCGAGTTAAAAAACACGCCGCAATTGCCGTTTACCTATGTTTACTCCTATGCTCTTAACATTCATTAAGAAGCTGACATAAAAATAATATGCGGTTTAGCAGAATGAAACTTAATGAGGACGAATCGGGAAGAATGACAGACGAATTCGTAACACTTATATTTTTAATGATATTATTAATTATTGATTAATAATCAATGGAATATTGACACTTGTCTTGTCCCATTTGATAGTCAATACCTTACGGTAAACTTCGTACACCAGCTTCTCTTGTACCTTCTTCAAAGGCACTACAGGCACGTTTACTTTCACCACATCTTTGTCTTTGTGTTTGTCGTATTCGTACGCGCCCCACTGTCCTAATTGTTTGTTCAGGATGATGGTCCATTCTTTCTCTCCGGGGATGGTAAAGAATGTATATGTACCTGTGTCAACAGGCACACCTGCTATTTTCATTCTGTGGCGAAAGGTGATTTCTGTAGCCTCATTGGCACCTGTACGCCATACCTGACCATAAGGTACCAGCTCGCCGAAGATAACACGGTTGCGTTTTGCAGGCTGCCCGTAGGAAATGTACACATGCTTTGTATTGACATAAGCACGCGGACTGAGCAACGGTGTAGTTTGTTGTGTTGTAGTACCCGATTGTTGTGCTGTGGCAGCAAAGCCTGTAACGAGCAACAATAGTAATGCGATAATCTGCTTCATATACAACTGCAAAATAAAGCAAATGACAGTGGTAGCAAAAAATAAGGGCTGCTACAGGCAGCCCCTCTTAATATGTTCTGTTCAATACTTAGTCTACCAATTCGTATTTGCGGATGTAGAGTTCCAGCCCCGGCTTGTCTGCCGTAACATACGATGTGCGTTCGCCAAAGAGATTGATGATGTGGTCATCCTTCAGTTTTTGAGATAATGTGGCGCGTGCTATATAGATGCCGGGCTTCACATTGTATGCCGTAAATATAGGCGTATCATCACCGCCTGTTTTTTTAGCAGGTATTATTTCCTTGCCGTTTACATTGTGTAGTGTCACAATAGCCTTGCTGAAACCTTTTGCCAGAATATCTTCTTTCTCTTCATCAAACAGGCCGCTTATGTCCAGCTTCACTTCTACATCTACGTCAATATCATCTGCGTGTTTTTTACGTGTGGTCAGTTCTACCTCTTCCGTCAGTTCGCCGTTTTCATCCACCTTCATGCGTTCTACTGCTTCTATTTGTCCTACATTGGCGGTAACAGGTATTTGCTGTGTGCCTTGTGCAGCCATTGCATAGGCAAGTTCATTTTCGTTTGCTGAACCGGGTAGTATCAGGTGTTTCAACCTGTCCATAAAATTCATAAAGCGGCCGGAGAAAAAGCCTGCAATGAAAGCGAATACTATGATGCCCTGCCCCAGATTTGTACTGAGCGTAGTATTGTTATTGAAGTAGTTATATGCTAACAGGATAACGATAGTAAGGAACGGCGCATAGAAAAGCTTTGCCACCTGATACATTATCTGCTTGTTATCGAACCCGCGCTTGTTGCTGCGGCGTAGTGCATTGCCCGCACCAAACAAAAGGCTGCATACAACACCTATCACCACCCAGAAAACAACCTCGGCATATATAAGCGGGCCAGCCAGCCAGAAGTAAGAGCGAACTTTCAGTTTATAGTCTGCCAGAAAGATGCCTGCATCCTGTTGTGCAAATGTACTTATGTATTGTTTCAGCGCTTGTTGTTGTTCGGGAGTTACCTTACCATCAAACTCACTGTTTACGTACATCAATACTTTTTCTGCACGGCAATTGATATCGCATCCGCCAATGGTGTTTACATTGTTCAGCTCGTTTTGAGAAGGGGTAAGCGATACAGAACTATCTATAAATGTAGCAGGTTGCTTGGCATCCTGTGCTACGCGCATTACATCTGCACTACCACCATTGATGGTAAGTATGCGGTTGATTTGCCGAACCTGTTGCGTATTGAAAGTAGCATACTCGTAGCCGGGTACACCATAGTCTGAATGGGTAGCAAAATAAATGCCTGCCCACGCAGCTGTAAATATGATAAGAAAAGAAAACCACCTGCCGATAGTCCAGTAATCGGCATGAAGCATAGCGGTGCTGTCCCTTTCTCCTTTGTTCAATTCCATTTAATCAGTTTAAGAGATAACCAGTTTGTTTACTGATATTCCCTTACACCCTATATGCTTTCCCTCGTAGCTATGCCAGCATGGCTGCCATAGCAGTACAAATATAGTACTCCTGCGGAATTATAATCCATGAGTTAAGAAAACCGCTAATGTTTAACCTCCGAATAACAAACGTATAAGCCACAATAAAGTAAAAATGTTCATAACATGTGTATTTCACTGTATGCTAACATTCACATAAGGATTTTGTAACAATTATATGGGTAACTTTAGTATAACTAAAATATATACCTATGTTATGGCGCACATTTAGTGGAGAAACACTGAAAGAACCCGTCAAGAACGCGGTAGAAAACGCAATAGTGCGGGAAAGAAATGCAGGTTGGAAACTGAAGGTTTGCATTGGTACAGACTCGCAGGTGCGGGGTGGCGAAACGGAATTTGCTACCGTAATCGTATTTCTTCGGGAAAAGCATGGCGGCTTTATGTACATCTGCAACGACAAGACAAAACAGCAGTACAGTGTAAAAGAGCGAATGCTGATAGAGGTAGCAAAAAGCATAGAGATTGCTTACGAACTCTGCGACCTCTTCAACACCTATGATGTAGACATGGAAGTACATGCAGACATCAACACCAATCCCCAGTTTAAAAGCAATGAAGCTCTGCGTGAGGCAATGGGTTACATACTGGGTATGGGTTTTGCCTTCAAAGCCAAGCCCGATGCTTTTGCCAGCAGTTGCTGTGCAGACAAGGTGGTAAACTAAAACCGCCGTATTCCTTTCTTTTTGTTTAAACGGCGATGGCATCGCCGATGGGGAAGTATCCTCTCTACATTTCGCTATTAACCAAGGGTTTAAAAGCTGACACATTAATAATTTTTAATCTTTCGAAACGCCTGTTTCAGCCTTATTATGCTTCGGTATATGTGCTAAAAATGTTACATTTACTTTAACAGTAATCGGGGTTTAACAGGTATATAATGGAAAAATTATTCCGCTTTTTAATATTGGGGGCTTTACTGCCATTTGGGGTAATGGCAAAGTCGGGCAACAGCACATTGGAGTTTGTGTCCAACAAAGGACAATGGGATGCTCCTTTCTTATATAAAAGCATAACAGGTGGTGGTAATGTGTACTTGGAACAAAATGGTATTACCTACCAGGTAGAGGCCAATGATAATAGTGCCAAAATACATGGGGTAAAAGAAAATCATCTGCCTGCGCCACAGACACTGTACTTCCATACTTATAAAGTGACGTTTGAAGGTGCATTGAAAGCAGAAGTAACAGAAAGCAAGCAGCAAACACACTATTACAATTACTATTTGGGTAATGATAAAAACCGTTGGAAATCAGGCATACACCCCAGCCTGAATGTAGACTACAAGGGCATTTATAAAAATATAGACCTGCACGTAGCATCTGAAGAAGGAAATCTTAAATACGATTTTATAGTAAATGCGGGTGGCGACGCTGCGGATATTAAACTGAAATTTACAGGTGCGGACGGGCTTAGTATTGAGAAAGGTAATCTATCGATTAAAACATCAGTAGGTACACTACAAGAGCTGAAACCATACGCGTACCAGTATATCAACGACGAAAAAGTAGAAGTGCCATGTAAGTACAAACTGAATGGTAATGTGGTAACCTATTATTTTCCTCAGGGATATGATAATACCTATACACTGGTGATAGACCCTACTGTGGTTTTTTCTACCTACACCGGTTCAAGTGCAGATAACTGGGGCTTTACAGCTACTTACGACAATACAGGCAATTTCTATGCAGGTGGTGCCAGCAGTGCCAATGGCTATCCTACCAGTACCGGTGCATACAGCACAACATTTGGCGGAGGTGGTACTTGCGGAGGCGAAAATCTTTTTCAGCCAGATGTAACAATAACAAAATTTAATGGTGCGGGCAATGCTATCATTTATTCAACCTATCTCGGCGGTAATAATAATGACCAACCGCATAGTATGGTGGTAGATGGTAGTGGTAATCTGATAGTAGTAGGTCGTACATGTTCGGGAAACTTTCCTACAACATTCAGGCCTTATGCAGGCGGTTCTGAAATATTTGTAACATCGTTCAATGCTGGTGGTACGGCGCTGAATGGCTCTACTTTTATGGGTGGTTCAGGAGATGATGGTATCAATATATCTGCAGTATATAGCGTGGTGTCTTCTCTGAAACACAGCTATGGCGATGATGCACGCAGTGAAGTAATAGTAGATAATGCAGGCAATATATATGTAGCTGCATGTAGCAGGTCGAGCGATTTTCCGCAAGTAAACAGTACGCAGGCTTCAGCGGGCTCTGCTCAGGATGGTGTCGTGTTTAAACTGAATAGTGCAGTAAGTACATTGATGTGGAGTACATATTTGGGTGGTTCGGGAGATGATGCCGCATATGTTTTGGCATTCAATAAGTCTCAATCGGCAATATATGTTTCAGGTGGTACTGCCAGCAATAATTTCTATGTAACAGGCGGTACTTACCGCTCTTCATACAGTGGTAGTATAGACGGCTTTATAGTGAAGTATCAGAATGGTGGTGTTTACCCGCGTTTGATAGGGTCATTTGTTGGTGGTAGCAGTTATGATCAGTGTTATGGCATACAAACGGATAATAGTAATAATGTGTATGTAATGGGGCAATCCTTAAATAACGGTGTGCCGCGTGTTAGTTCCCCTGGTTTTAATCCTAATTCCAGCCAATTCATATTAAAGCTGGATAGTACACTGACAACTCCGATATATGCTACTCAATTTGGCTCTGGTACAGCTACTGTAACAAATATCACACCTACGGCTTTTCTAGTTGATACATGCGAGAATGTATATGTTTCTGGCTGGGGCGGTACTGTGTCGGGCAATGGTAGTACTACTACAGGAATGCCAGCCGTATTAGGCTCTCCGGCACCTGCGCTTATTAGTGGTACATCACCTACGGGAGAGGACTTTTATTTCTTCGTCATGTCTCGCAATGCTACTTCTCAATTGTTTGGAGGTTTCTTCGGAAGCCCTACAATTGGTGACCACGTAGATGGTGGTACCAGTCGTTTTGACAAGAACGGAGTGATATACCAGGCAATATGTGGTGGTTGCGGAGGCTCAAACAGTGTGCCAACAACTACCGGAGCATATAGGACAACAAATGGTTCAGGCAATTGTAATCTTGTTGCTTTAAAGATTGCAATGAATTTAGGTAGTGTTAATGCACAATTCTCAATTACTCCTCCTAAGATATGCATTGGTGAAAGTATTACATTCAGTAATACCTCTACAAATGCTACAGCTTATGAGTGGGATTTTGGTGATGGATCGCCTGTATTTACAGGTGCTACCCCAGGTCCCAAGACATATAGTAGTGCTGGCAGTTTTACTATCAGGCTGATAGTAAGCAACCCGGACGCTTGTAATGCAAGAGATACTGCATACGCTACTGTAACAGTTAGTAACGCAAGAATTGATGCGGCATTTACAGCAACAGTAATAGACACTTGTTCTCCATACAAAGCTTCTTATATAAACACTTCAACCTATAGCCCTACACCTGCAGGTACAGTATTTACATGGGATTTTGGCGATGGTTCTGCTCCCTTTACAGGTGTGACGCCCGGTAATAAAAACTATCCCGGCGCAGGTACATATACTGTAAGGCTGATAATGACAGACCCGGCTGCTTGTAATACGCCGGATACTGCAACGCAGACCATAACATTCAGGAATGATTCAGTAAAAGCAGACTTTTCTGTACCTGAATTGAACTGTATATCAGATTCTTTCAGAGTAACAAACAGGTCTGTAAATGGTGCAACATATATGTGGTATTTTGGTGATGGTAAGACATCAACACAACCATCGGCAAGTCATACATACGACAGTACGGGCACTTATAAAGTGACATTGATTGCATATAATCCTGCAACCTGTAATAGGGTAGATAGTGTATCTAAAACAATTACTTTGTACCCATCGCCAGTAGCGGATTTTGTATACTCACCAAACGTGCCTGAAACAAATGTGCCGTACGACTTCAGTAACAAATCTCAGAATGCAATCAGGTTCTCATGGAATTTTGGCGACGGTGAGGGGTCTGAAGACATGAACCCTACACATACCTACAAGCGTTCCGGGAATTATACTGTATGTCTGATAGCATTTAATAAAGAAGGTTGCAGCGATACCATATGCAAGCCGTTGGTAGCAGATGTGAAACCATTGGCAGATTTGCCAACTGCCTTTAGCCCGAACGGTGATGGTAAAAACGATATACTATATGTTCGCGGTTATGGTGTACAAACAGTTAATCTAAGAATATTCAACCGATGGGGGCAGCAGGTATTTGAGACAAATGATATGAATATTGGTTGGGATGGGACATACAAAAATAAGCCACAGGAAATGGAAGCCTATGGTTTTGTGCTGAATGTAACTTTTACAGACGGAAGTAGTTTTAATAAAAAAGGAAACGTAACACTGCTAAGATAGGAATATGAAAAAAGTAATTTTTTTGTTGTTGACATTATGCAGTGTTGTAGCTAAAAGCAATGCTCAGGGAGTGCATTTTTCGCAGTTCTATAATGCGCCGTTGTTGCTTAGCCCGTCTAATACTGCACTCATGAGTTCCGATGACTACAGGCTTGGTATCAACTACCGTAGTCAATGGACGAAACTGCCTGTCAACTACAATACATTTTCTGCATTCGGAGATTGTACTTTGTATAAGAGTATGTCTGGCACCAACTGGTTAGGTATGGGGCTTGTGTTCTATAGCGATAAAGCAGGAGATGGTAATCTAAGCCTTACCAGAACAGATTTTTCGCTTGCGTATCATGTACAGACAAGCGATAATTTTCTGATATCAGCAGGGCTTTCAGGTGCCTATGCCAGCAGAAGTGTGAATTATAATGCACTGACTTTTGATATGCAGTGGGACAGATTTAAGTTTGATAAGAACCTCCCAAACGGCGAGCAGATAAATATTGTAAGAACCAGCTTTTATGATGTAGGGGCAGGTATCAGTTTTTCATTCTTCCCCAACGAAGCAGCATTTGTAAAACTAAGCGGTAGTGTTGCACATATCAATCAACCTGTAGAATCTTTCTACAACCAGATTAACAAAATAGGTATTCGTCCTTTCGTGAGTTTGGATGGTACATTTATCATGAATAAAACATTGACAGTAAGCCCTGCTGTTTACTATACTGCGCAGCGTGGTGCACAGGAAATAGTTGCAGGTACGTTATTGTCTGCTACCGTGTATGATAAGGGTAAAGCCAAAGCAAGCATTATTGCAGGCGGACACTACCGTTTTAACGACGCTATGATAGTATCGCTGGGTATGCAATATGGTACACTTCGTATTATCAGCAGTTACGATTATACATCATCCAAACTGGGGCCCGAAATGAAGGCCAACGGTGCATTTGAGTTGTCTATCATACATCAGGGTGGTTATGGCGAACATCAGCGTGCCGCCAAAAACATGAACTGTCCACGCTTTTATTAACAAAACATTTGTTATGAATAACGGCACCACTTATTACTTTTGGTGTCAATACAACACATCCGTATGGAAAACGAAAAATTTAAAGTCCTGTTGGTTGAAGATGATACCAACTTCGGACAAGTACTGAAAAACTACCTTGAGCTGAATGATTTTGTAGTAGAACTGGCAAGAGATGGTATACTGGGTCTGGCAGCTTTCCGCCGCGAAAAATATGATATATGCCTGCTGGACGTGATGATGCCTAACATGGACGGCTTTACCCTGGCTGAAGAAATACGTAATGTAGATCCGGATATTCCTTTGTTCTTCCTGAGTGCTAAGAGCATGAAAGAAGATATACTGAATGGTTACAAACTGGGCGCGGATGATTATATCACCAAACCTTTCGATAGCGAAGTATTGCTGCATAAAATCAAAGCAATCCTGAAGCGTAATCAGGAATTGCAGGAAAAACAACACTCTCAGGTAGAGTTTGTTGTAGGTCGCTACAACTTCAACAGCAAACTGCGCACATTGCAGTTTGACGGTGGTGAGCCGCAGACACTTTCTCCAAAGGAGAATGAACTGCTGCTGATGTTGTGCGAATACAAAAACGACTTGCTGCCACGCGATGCTGCGCTGAAGCGCATCTGGGGTAGCGATACTTACTTCAACGGTCGTAGTATGGACGTGTACATTGCCAAGCTGCGCAAATACCTGAAAGAAGACAGCACAGTGGAAATCGTGAACATCCACGGTAACGGCTTCCGTCTGGTAGTGCCTGAGTAGTTCAAATTATTTTCAAGTTTTATATATAGGTGGCTTTTGCCACCTATTTTCTTTTCAGGTGGTTTGGTTTAGCCTGTGTTCACCTTTCTTTTATTACTTTTACGCCCTCATGAGGCATTTACCAAATCTGCTGAC
>DATGXJ010000008.1:0-67774 GCA_035299045.1 Flavipsychrobacter sp. | reverse complement strand
AATCAGTATCAGTTCAAACTTCGGCACACAGGCATGTCAGAATGTGGCTGTAACGTTTACGGCAGTGATTACGAATGGCGGTCCGGCACCGTTGTATCAGTGGCGCAGGAATGGCAGCCCTGTAGGTACGAACAGTCCTACTTATGTAGCCACGACGCTGAACAACGGAGATATTATAAACTGTATACTGGCAAGTTCAGCTCCATGTGCAACGCCAGCTTCAGTAACCAGCAACAGCCTGACAATGACGGTGAACCCGGTAGGTAAAGCAACGATAGGTATTACGGCAAGTCCGGATAGTTTATTGTGTGTTCCGGCTCCTGCAGGCGTATTATTCTATAGTAATTTCTCAAATGGGGGTAGCAATCCTGCTTATCAATGGATACTAAACGGTACAGATGTACCAGGTGCAAATAACGCAACATTCTTTAGTACTTCTTTGAAAGATTTAGATGTTGTAACATGTCGTTTTAGCAGCAGCGCACTGTGTGTGTTCCCTGAAGTAAGTCCTGCAATAACATTGCATGCCTATCCGCGTTTAGCGTTGAGTGTAAATATCACGATGACAAGTACAGGTCCTAACCAAACATTGTTTACAGCATTGATTGCAAACGGTGGTTCATCTCCAAAAATTCAGTGGTTAAAAAATGAAAAGCCTATACCAGGAGAAACAAACCTGACCTATACAGCAGTTGGTCTGACATCAAGTGACCGTATCAGCGTAGATGTAACAAGCAATGCGATATGTGCTACACCACAATCGCTAACAAGCAATTTTGTAACAGTTACAACAGGTATCCACAATGTAGAACATGCAGGCATGAAGTTCGGATTGTATCCAAACCCTGTTTCTACAGATAAAGTATACCTAACATCAGATAAAACATTACATGGTGAATCAATAGTAAGGTTGATTAACAAACTGGGCCAGTTGGTATCTGAACATAAAGTAACGATTGTGACAGGTGCACCAACAGAGATTGTAATCGGTGATGTGGCAGCAGGTACATACTATTTGCAGGTTATCAACACAACCGAAAACATCAAAACAAACATCAAGTTTGATAAGAATTAATCTTTCAAACCTTAAATAGAAAAAGCGTCTGCACTTGCAGACGCTTTTTTTTTCGTGTAGTCCCGCCAAGAATCGAACTTGGATCTAAAGTTTAGGAAACTTCTATTCTATCCATTGAACTACGGGACCAACGGGCAGCTAAAATAAGAAATCATTCCAAAATTTCAGCTGCTTTTTTCACGAAAAACAAAAAGCAAGTATTTATATTGTTTATGTAAAAAATCCATGAATGATTTTTATATTCATGCTGTAATGCTTTACAAAAGTCCTATATCACTAATTCTCTTATTTGTGTCGGGTTTATTGGCCTGCAATGAAGGTGTTAATCCCACACCCATACAGGCAGATAATATATTAGAGCCAGAGCTGAAGTTTTCCTACAATTCTTACAGAAATGGTAATCGCAGGTTTGCAATTGCATACATGGATTCTGTGTTTAACGTTTTTCGTTCTAAGACATCAGGAAACGATAGGTTCAAGGTATATCAGTTTATGTACGACTCCTACTATGGTTTGTCTGAACCTGAAATGGTAGGGCTTTATGCAGATAGTATGTTGATGCTGTTTGATAACAATGTCATAGATAAAGACCAATATAAAACAGAATATATTAAGGCCAATTTTTCAAAAGCAGATTGGTTGTATGATATTGGTAAGTACCAGGATGCATATAAATATTATTATACTGCCAAACAACAGGCACAGAAAGACGGTGACAGTTGTTTGTTAGGATATTACAATCATAAACTTGGCTTGGTGTTTTATTCTTCATCAAAGTACAGGTCTGCTATACGGAATTTTGAAGAAGCACTCAGGTTATTAAATACATGTAATGATTTTGGTTCATTTTACAGACAGCAAGAGATAAATGATAATATAGGTCTATGTTATTCAAAACTTAACCGATTCGATAGTGCGTTGCTCTATTATAATAGGTCGCTTAGCCTTTTGCAGAAAGGCTATAATAAGTATGGCAAAGACGAGAAGCTCTTGTTGGATAAAGCAACAGGTGTCGTGTATGGCAACATGGGTTCTGCTTATGTTGGGTTGAACAGTCTCGACACTGCGCTAGGTTATTACAAACAAAGCATAACCATAAACAAGCAACCGGAGCATGATAAAACAGATGCGCTATATACACAGATAAAACTTGCCGATTTGTATTTGCAAAAAGGAATGTTGCAGTTATCGCAAAACGTTTTGGATAGTGCTTGGACTATCATAGATAGTGTAGGTAGTATAGAGGCATTGTTAAGATGGTACAATGTAATGTGGAAGTATCAAAAAGCAAATGGACAATATGCTTCTGCATTAGATTATCTTTCTAAGTCTGTTTCGCTAAAAGATTCAATAGACAAGAAATACCTCAGCCTGCAGCGTATAGAGCTTGATAGCCGCATTAAAGGAATGGAGCATGATGCGCAGATTGCACAATTGAAAAAGACAGATGAGTCCAGAACAAGACTGCTCGTGCTTGCATCTGTTATAGCCCTGCTTACAGCAATAGTTTCATTTCTGCTGTATAGAAACTGGAGCGTAAGCAGAAAAAATTATGAATCACTAAAAAATCTGAATACATACATCAATACACAAAAAGAGCAACTGAAGCATCTTTTGAAAGATTTGGGTAAAGCGACCAACGAAAAGGATAGGATTTTGAAAGCTGTATCGCACGATATGCGAAGCCCTGTGAACGCTTCTTTGGCATTAATAGAATTGATTGAAACTGATAAAGACAGGCTTAATAAAGAACAGCAAGATTATCTGCAACTATTAAGAGAATCCAGTAACAATGCATTGTCGCTTACCAAAGACTTGTTAGAAGTTGCAACGCTAAGTAGCGAAACCATCAATAAACAGCCAACAGATGTTGGTGGTTTGGTAACAGCTGTAACGGGTTTGCTAAGGTTTAAGGCTGCAGAAAAGCAACAGAAGATAGAGTTGCAGATATCTTCTGTTGCATTAAACTGCAATATTGATAAGGAGAAAATAACCAGAGTCATTAATAATCTGGTAAACAATGCAATTAAGTTCAGTCCGCAGGGGGCTACTATCTATGTTGCTCTGGAACAAAAAAATAATGAAACAGAACTATCCGTTAAAGATAATGGCATCGGTATACCAGATAATATCAAGGATAAAGTGTTTGATATTTTTACTGAAGCCAAACGCTTTGGTACATCCGGCGAACATCCTTATGGCTTAGGATTATCTATTTCTAAACAGATAGTAGAGGCACATGGTGGCAGAATATGGTTCTGTAGTGAAGATGGGGTAGGCACTACATTTCATGTTGCTATTCCATAATAGTTATTTCCACTTCAGCGATTTCAGCATATGCTCAATATCTTTACGCAAAAACTCGTTTACGGGTTTTAAAGAATCTGCATTAGGTGTTACATCAAAGTACAATGCACCGCGCAGGAAGTGTTTTTCATAGTCTGTTGCATAAAACTGATAGGCAGATGCCGCATTACCACCAACGTTGTAAAAAAGGCCATAAACCTTGTTTTCTTCGTTCTTGAAGTTGATGGGTTCTATATAGTCAGCACGTTTGTTGTGTACGGTTTCGGTCATTTTATAGGCATCATCCATCAATTTTTCTATTGGTTGGCTGGGCGATACTATTTTGTAGCTCAGGTATATCCTGCCTCCCAGATTAGGGAAATCCATATTAATCCAATACGGGTTTTCAGGCTTTTCGCCGAAAAAGGCAGTGTCTTTTACAATTTTCCCATAAGTAGGATATTCGAACGAATAGGGGAAGTCAGGGTTGTTAAATGGCTGATATGCATGTTGTGGCAGCTCTATCAGGTAATACCCGCGTGGCTTTGGGGTATATGTTTGCGGTTTGCAGCCTGCAAAAACTAAAAGCATAATAAATGGAACCACGTACTTCATAGCAGCCAAAACTATAATAAAATCACTAATTATAAAGATGGTTTTAACCTCTGCCTTTCTTTTGTTAATTTTGCATCTCAATTCTTAAATAATCCTAATAAGATGCAAGACCAACAACAAGCAGAGCAGCAACTGAATATAGAACTGAGTGAAGAAATGGCGGATGGTGAATATTCGAACCTCGTAGTAATCACTCATTCATTTGCAGAATTCGTTTTCGACTTCGTAAACGTAATGCCAAATGTACCTAAGGCTAAAGTAAAATCGAGGGTTATAATGACTCCGCAACATGCAAAACGCATGATGCGTGCTTTGGTTGAAAACATCAAACGCTTTGAAGCACAGAATGGGGTAATCAAAGAACAGGAAACTGTAAATATGCCATTCAACTTTGGTGGTACTACAGGGCAGGCATAGTCAATCTTTACAAAACACAAGCATGAATAATAAAATACTGATACTGGATTTTGGTTCGCAATACACGCAGCTTATAGCGCGTAGCATTCGCGAATTGAATGTTTATTGTGAAATACAGCCTTGTACCAAGCCGGTACAGTACGATCCTTCATTGAAAGGTGTTATCCTTTCAGGTAGCCCGTTTTCTGTAAATGACCCGAAAGCCCCAAAGCCTGATGTAAAAGCTATAGCAGATAATCTGCCTGTACTTGCGGTATGTTATGGCGCACAGCTGATAGCGCAACAAGCAGGTGGTGAAGTAGGAAAATCTACACACCGCGAATACGGTAGGGCACACCTTCAGAATATCGTTCACAATCCGCTATTGGCTACTATCAATGAAGGTTCTCAGGTTTGGATGAGCCACAGTGATACTATCAAGCAATTGCCTGCGGGTTTTGAAGTGATAGCGCAGACAGAAGCTATTCCTGTAGCAGCTTTCCGCGCAGCTGATTCCTATGCAAAAAATCCTGTGTATGCTATACAGTTCCATCCGGAGGTGACGCACAGTACAGACGGCCGTCAGTTGTTGAAGAACTATGTAATGGATATCTGCGGTTGTGAGGCGGATTGGACGCCTGCATCTTTCGTACACGAAACAGTAGCACGCATTAAGCAGGAAGTAGGGGATAAGAAGGTGGTAATGGCATTAAGCGGCGGTGTAGACTCTACAGTTGCTGCTACATTGATACATAAAGCAATTGGTGAAAATCTGTATTGCATATTTGTAGATAATGGCCTGCTACGCAAAAATGAATTTGAACAAGTATTGGATGGGTACAAACATCTTGGCCTGAATACTAAAGGTGTAGATGCTAAGAACCTTTTCTATGGCGAACTGGATGGTGTTACAGATCCGGAAACGAAACGTAAAATCATTGGCCGCCTGTTTATAGAAGTATTTCAGGAAGAGGCTAAACACCTTACAGATGTATCTTTCCTGGGTCAGGGTACTATCTATCCCGATGTTATTGAGTCTGTATCAGTACACGGTCCGTCAGTTACCATCAAGTCGCACCACAACGTGGGTGGGTTGCCGGAGAAGATGAACATGCAACTGGTAGAACCATTGCGTTACCTATTCAAAGATGAAGTGCGCAAGATTGGTAAGGAGATGGGTATCGACGATATCTTCCTGCAGCGTCACCCTTTCCCGGGTCCGGGTCTTGGTATACGTGTACTGGGTGCGGTATCTCCTGAAAAAGTGCAGATGCTGCAAGATGCAGATGCTATCTATATACAACACCTGCGCGACTCTGGTCTTTACAGTCAGGTATGGCAAGCAGGTGCAATACTGCTGCCTGTACAGAGTGTTGGTGTAATGGGCGATGAGCGCACTTATGAATATACTGTGGCACTACGCGCTGTAACATCTGTAGATGGTATGACAGCTGACTGGGCGCACCTGCCGTACAGTTTCCTGGCAAAAGTTTCCAACGATATTATTAACCATGTAAAAGGTATCAACCGTGTGGTGTACGACATCAGTTCTAAGCCACCTGCTACCATAGAGTGGGAATAAGAGTGTATATGCGTTATTCATTTAACAGGTTATTTTTAGTTGCGCTTCTGCTGATTGGCACATCCTTTCATGCAGATGCGCAATTTTTCAAGCGTTTATTTGGTGGAGAGAAGAAGACGAAAAAAGTTGAAGCTGCACCTGTAAAAAAGAAGCCCGCTACAAAACCCAAGCCTGCACAAGTAGTTAAGAAGAAAGACCCTGACTATCCCGAAACTAAAAAGAAACCTGTATACAGGGTAGATGTATTTGCTCACCTGTATCTGGATGAATTGGTTAAAGACGGTAAGCCTGCCTATAAAGGTAAATTACCTGAAAAAGCTACAGCAGGGCTCGATTTTTACGAAGGTGTAAAACTGGCTGCAGATACATTAGATCATCGTGGCTATACAATGAATGTGTATGTGCACGATGTGGCTTCTCCCAATGAAGCGCCTGCTGCATTGATTGCTGCTAATAAACTGGACTCTACAGACCTGATAATTGGTGCTGTAAATACAACGCTCGTTCCAGTATTGGCAGACTTTGCTGCAAAGAAGAAAATCAATTTCATATCGGCTCTTTCACCTTCTGATGCGGGTGTAAAGAACAATCCTTACTTCATCCTGCTACAGCCAGCATTGCAAACACACTGCGAGTGGATTGCACAAACTGTAGCAAGCAAATACAAAAACACTACACCTGTATTGTTTACCCGCACTTCAGTATCTGTTGATACCAGCGCAGTTACTTACCTCAATTTCAGTGATGGTTCTGTGAAAAAGGTTTTGTGCAATGCTTTGCCATCTAAAGAAAAACTACAACCACTATTCGACAGTACACGCAAAAATGTGATAGTTGCTGCAATACTGGATGTTTCTCATGCAGAAAATTTGCTGTCACAACTATACAGCTTATTTCCGGAATACGATTTTGAAGTATATGGCATGCCATCGTGGAAGGGGATGAGTGCTTTAAAAAAAGCAGATGCATTCCCGAACGTAGCGGTATATATAACTGCACCGTATTATTTCGATATGTCAACAGCCATAGGTCAGGCAATCGCAGCAAATTATAGGAAGGATGTGGGTGGTTCTAAGCCCGGTGATATGGTTTTTCGCGGATATGAAACCATGTATTGGTATGCATATATGCTCTATAAATACGGTACTATATTCAATGAGAAATTCAGCGATAATGCCGCTGCTCCTTTCACGCGTTTCGATATCAAACTGAAGAAAGACAAAAACGATAAAGTGCTGTATCAGGAAAATAAGCACATCGTTCTTTACCGCTATCAAAGCAGTTCATTCATCGTAGAGCAATAAAATCAGTATTAATTATGGTAAATGCCTGTAGCAGATACTTTGCTGTTGCCAATGGCTGGTTTTGATTTTTCCTTCAGCAGGTTAATGCTTTCCATACGTTTTTTGCGCATGAAGTAAAGAACAGCATACAGCCCCATAGATAGCGCAACTATGCCCAGCATTCCGAGGTTAGGGTTGAAATCCTGTAGTATCAGTGCTACAGTTATTATCAAAACATTTGACAGTATCAGGATAGTTACTGTCATTGAATGTGTAAAGCCAAGATCAAGCAGATAGTGGTGCAGGTGTGTACGGTCTGCTTTGAATGGAGATACACCACGCATCAACCTTGTTGTGAATACACGGAATGAGTCGAACACGGGAACAAACAGGATTGATAAACCGACTGTCAAAGCGCCGCCCGGATTATGTATCATATCGCCCACCGCAGCGTTGCTATTGAATGAGTTTACGAACAGAATACATAATACAGATATGATGTAGCCTATCTGCAGTGCACCTGTATCGCCCATGAATATGCGGGCAGGAGAGGTGTTGAAACGTAGGAATCCTGCAATAGCACCCATCAGGCTGAAGGCCATACTTGCACCGCCTGCATTACCCGATACGGCAAGCAACACGCCCAGACAGAAGGTGCTCAGTACACCAATAGAACCTGCAAGTCCGTCTATACCGTCTATCAGGTTGAAGGCATTGATAACAAATATGATACCTACTACGCTGAATATGATGCTGTACCAATAGGTAAGATCGTACACACCAAAAATGCCATGTAGAGATGACAAGCGTATATCTGCAATGCAAACTGTAATAGATGCTGCAATAAACTGAGCAAAGAATTTTTTGGACGGGCTTAGTGCAACCAGATCGTCCATAATACCTGTAAGGAATAGTATCAGGGAAGATGCTATGATATAGTTCCAGTTGCTGAAGCTGTCAGGGTTCAGGAACAATGAACAGGTAGTGATAAATGCAAAAAATATAGCTACGCCACCCAGGTTTGGTACTATCCTCAGGTGTATTTTGCGGTCATTGTCTGGAACGTCGAACAAGCGCTTTTTTGCTGATATCAGCATTATCTGAGGTATAGACACCAAGCTTATTACAAGCGCACCCATGAAGGTGAGCAGATAAATAAGATGTGGCGGCAGTTGAGGCATTGATGTTTCTTCTTACAATTGTTAAAGCTAAGTTGAGAACTTAATATTTAATATTAACCTTTTATTACGCTATTAACAATTCGTTTATTATTAATATATGTAGGGGTTACATCCTTTTCAGGACTGATATGATGCGTTCTGCAGCTTTCCCATCCCACAGATACGGTATGTTCCCTTTGGGTTTGCTTTTCAGCATATCTATAATTGCATTCTCTATGTCAAATAATTCTGTCCCTGCCATGTTGTTTGTCCCCGATTCAATAGTTTCCGGGCATTCGCAGTAGGGATATAACGTAAGGGTAGGTGTGGTTAGTACAGCACATTGTTCCTGTATTGTCGTACTATCGGTCATTACCATACGTGCATGTTGCAGCAGATATCCCAATTGCCTGAAGCCCAGACGCTTAACTACATGCAAATTATGTGCCTGAATAGATAGTTTTTGTAGAACTTTCTCTGTTTCGGCATTTACCACCATTATGATTGGGGTGTTTTTCAGCTGCTTCAGGCTTGTCAGCAACAGGTTTTTCAGATTGGCAGGGTAGCCTGTATTATATGGCTTATTCAGTATCAACACAGCATAGCCTTGGTTTTGCAGGTTCAGTGTCTGCCAAAGTTCAGGTGCCGTGTATTGTTTCCTTACCTTGTACACACTGTCTATAAATGTATTGCCTGTAAAGAAGATATTTTCGTTGGGTACACCTACATACAGCAAGTTATTATTAGCTATCTGCGATGATGTGAAGTAGAAATCGGCAATGGCATCCGCCAGTATCCTGTTCGTTTCAGCAGTAAATTCGCGGCTATCGGTACGTACCCCTGCATTAACAATAGCAAGCTTTATATCAGGCAGTTTGCGTGCGGCAATAGCACAACCCGTGGTGGTGGCAGTTTTGCCTGTCAGTAATACTAGGTCGGGTTTGTTGTTACCAAGCACTTTGGTATATCTGTTGATGGCAGTAGCCATTTGCAGGCTTTCGTTCCCCTCCGGTATATCCAGATAAAGATTGGGGCGGCTGATGTGCAATTGCTCAAAAAGGTCTCTGTCAAGGTTGATGTCGATATCGTTACCGGTGTATATAAAACGGTATCCGATTCGGGTTCCTTTTTTCTGTTCACTTTGAATAGCTTCCAGTACAGACGCTAATCTCAGTATGTCGGGCCTGTTCCCTGCTATTATATCAACCAGCATGGCGTATTCGTTATCCTCTCAATTGTAATAAACACAATGATTGCTTAGTGTAAATATATGAAAGCAAATCGGGGATATTAAGCGTTGTTTTCCACAAGCTTACTTGTGTATTGGTACAGGTTGAAATCAGGGCTTTGTATCGCTTCTTTCAATCCCGGCAATAGTTTCGCCTTGCTATAGCCTTTCATTTGCTGATGCTGAATAAGCTGCCAGCACTTCTCTGTTAATAACTGTAGTTTCTTTTCAGGCAGGCTATTATGTGTTTTCAGGTAGTTTTCAATGGCATCCGCTAATTCGGCAACCCCGTCTTTTTGGGTTGCAATTGTTTTTATAACAGGTGTTTCTTCTTCACCGTCAGCTCTTTCGTGTGCCAACATACGCAGGTTGCGGTACAGGGTGTCTGCATTGTCTCTATCAGCCTTGTTTACCACAAATATGTTGGCTATCTCCATGATGCCTGCCTTTAGTGTCTGCACTTCATCCCCGGCTTCAGGTACAAGTGCTACAATGGTGCAATCTGCCAGCCCTGCAATCTCTACTTCGCTTTGTCCCACGCCTACGGTTTCTACCAGTATATAGTCAAACGGTCCTTGTTTTACCACGTCGGTTATCTCTATGATTTTAGCATGCAAGCCACCTAATGCCCCGCGCGTAGCCAATGAACGAATGTACACAGAAGGATGGTTATAAAAGTCTGCCATACGTATACGGTCGCCCAACAAGGCGCCATAGTTGAATGGCGATGACGGATCTACTGCTATTACGGCTATTTTCTTTCCGGTGTTTATCCAATGGTGCAGTAGTGCGTTTACCAATGTGCTCTTACCGGCACCGGGAGGGCCTGTAATGCCTACAACTCTTGCAGTATCTGTATTCTTCAACTGAAACAAGAGGGATTCATAACCCGGCAAATCATTTTCTGCCATCGTAATGCCCCTTGCAAGTGCTCTGAAACTGCCTGCTTGTATCTCTGCCAGAAGTTGTGTTATCTTGTCCTGCACTAAAAATGATTTACAATCGTTATAGAGTAATAATGTTACCCATTGATGGACAAAAATAATCCTCTTAAGCAAAATCTTTTATCAAAAACCAATATTGCAGTTGTGTTGGCACTCGGCATGCTTGCGGGTTTCTTGCTGGAAAGGGCATGGTTGTCCTTTTTTGTATTTGCTTTTGGGGTAAATAGCTTGTGGAATATTCACCCCAAGCGCTGGTTCAAGGAGAAATTTTGGATGGTGGGCTTTGCATGGGTTACTATGTATGCCGTTTCCTATCTATGGTCAGACGATAAATTTGCCTGGGAGCATCACTACACCGTAAAAGCTCCTGTGCTGTTATTACCACTTGCTTTTGCATTGCTACCTGCATTTACGGTTAAACAGTTAAGAGTGTTTACGCTATGGGCGTCTGCTATTATGCTAGCCGGGGTGGCTTATAGCCTGCAATTTTTTATAAAAGACCCTGCATACTATACAGCGCAATATGTGTACTCGCATGTATTGCCTACACCTGCCGAGTGCGACCATATACGTTTCAGCCTGTCGGTAGTATTATTCATTATTTGGTCAGTATATGCATGGCCTATGCTCAATGCCAAATGGCAGCGATGGTTCATGGGTTTTATAATTATAGTATTCAGCATATATCTGCACATTCTGGCAGCACGCACAGGGCTTGCGTTGTGGTACCTGTTTGTTTTGTGTTGGATAATCAGGTATGCCATCCGCAAAAAAGCTATTGTTGGCTTCGGTATGTTAGCAGGTTTGTTGCTTGCAACTTTGTTGGCAGTAAACTATATCCCGACGTTAGAAAAACGTGTTTGGTATATTAAAGAAACAATACATCGCTACAACAGGGGAGAGGTAAAGTCGGACTACAGCGACATGGGCAGGCTTATATCATATAAAATAGCTGGTGCAAAAATTGCCCAACACCCGATAATTGGGGTGGGTAGTGGTGATATGTATACTGAAATGGTAGACGGATATAAAACCATGTATCCTGACGTGCCGGAAGAATACAGACTATTGCCTCACAATCAGTTTTTTATAGTAATGCTGGCAGCAGGTATAATAGCACTTGCCTTATTTGTGCTTTGGGTGCTGATGCCATTGGCTTGGTTGAAGGATACCGGCCGTACTTTCTATATGTTTATGACTTGGCTATCACTTGCGCTTACACTATTAATTGAGCCTGTGTTTGAGGTGCAATTCGGTGTATTTGTATATTTGTTCTTCCTGTTATGGCAAAAACATGCCCTTCGCACACAGGAAAACAGATAGAAGCATGACTAATTTTATACCCGTATTTCCTTTAGAGATAGTTGTTTTTCCTGAAGAAAAACTGAACCTGCACATCTTTGAGCCTCGCTACAAGCAAATGATACAAGAATGTGTAGCTAATAAAAAGCCATTTGGTTTACCACCTGTTTTTAACAAAAGACCAGCCGAATATGGTACCCTCATGGAGATAACCGAGGTGGTAAAAGTGTATGACAATGGCGAAATGGACATTCGTACCAGAGGGGTGAGTGTATTCAAAACGTTGGAATTTATGAAGGAGATTCCCGAAAAGCTATATAGTGGCGCGATTGTTACCTATCCGGATAACGTGATAGAGAAAGGTGAAACGCAAATATCTAACATCATACTTAATGAGGTAAAACGACTGTATGCGCTATTGAATCTTGAAAGCAAATTTCCCGCGGATAAGTCGTCCATGATTTCGTATGAAATAGGCCATCTGGTTGGTTTTTCCAGAGAGCAGGAATATGAAATGCTACAGCTATTTACCGAAGTACAAAGGTTGGAGTACATCCGTAGGCACCTGAAAGAAATTATTCCTACCATACAGGAATTAGAAGCAATGAAAGCCAGAATTCAACGCAATGGTCATTTCCGAGACCTGACGACTGGCGACCTCAATTTGTAAAAAGATAATATATTTTTATTTCCTGAAGAGGGTGGATTTTTTGATTGTTTTTACTATTTTGGTTATCCTTTTAATAAAACAACAAGCTTATGTCTGCAAATCTCTGTATCGATTGGGGTAACACAAGGATCAAAGTCGCTATTTTCAATAACGAAGATCAACTTATCGATATGAAGGTCTTTAGCGAAGATGGTATTCGCGAAGGCCTTATTGAAGTGTTTGCTGAATATAAACCGGCAAAAGGTATACTATGTTCCGTTACAGAAAACTCTGTAGCAATTGAACCATTCCTGAAGGAAAACATGCGTGCTGTAGTTATAATGAATAACAATACCCCTGTGCCTATCATGAATGCTTACAGCTCTCCGGGTACATTAGGTGCAGATAGGGTAGCCATGGCGGTAGCAGCATATTTTGCCAATCCTGATAAGAATAACCTTGTTATTTGTTTGGGTACTTGTATTACTTACAATTTTGTACAAAAGAATAAAGCGTTCCGCGGTGGTGCAATATCTCCGGGTTTGCGCATGCGCCTGCAGGCTATGCACCACTTTACCAGCAAACTGCCTGATGTAAAGGCTGAAGGCGATTTGTTATTGTTGGGCTACGATACTGACACATGCATGCGTAGTGGTGCAGTCTTTGGTATGGCAGCAGAAATTGACGGAATATTAAGCGAATATGCTTCGCAATACCCTGATTTTAACGCTGTATTAACTGGTGGTGACGTGCCTTTCTTTGATGGCAAGCTGAAAAGTAAGATATTTGCTGACCCTAATCTGTTAATGAAGGGGCTAAATATAATACTGAAGCATAATGCGCCACATATTCGCTAAGCGTTCCTCGATAGTACTTTTATTATTATCTTCTTTATCGACAACTGCACAAAACTCAAATAAGGAGAATTCACCTTATTCGCGTTTTGGTATCGGGGAGATGCGAAATAGTGCTAATATAATGTTGCGTGGTATGGGCACTACGTCTATTGCCTATGCAGGCCAGTTCAACGTTAATACATTAAATCCTGCTTCATATAGTTCTCTGAAACTAACAACATACGAGGCTGCCGGAGAAGCGAATTCGCGTAACATTCAGACCAATACTGATAAGTATAGAACTGGCATGGCTACTTTGTCATACATGCATATTGGCATCCCTATGGGTAAATACATGGGTATGGCGCTAGGTCTTCGTCCTGTATCAAGGGTATATTACAGACTGAATGATACAACCAATATAGATAGTTTTGGCTCTGCTATCAAAGGCTATCAGGGTGATGGTTCGCTGAATCAGGGTTTTGTAGGATTTGGTGGTAAATACAAAGGCATCAGCTTAGGGTTCAATTTTGGGTATATTTTCGGAAATATTGAAAATGTCAGCTCATTAGATCCTCTTGAAACATCAAATAAAGTATTGGGCTCTGGCTTTCTTTCTAATACAAGAATAGGTGGTGTGTATTGGGATGCGGGAGCATCATACGAATACAGTATCAAACCTAAATTAGGTATTCGTATCGGTGCTACTTTTGCTAATTCCCAAAAGCTAATAGCGACCAAAGACCAATATTGGTTGGCATACAGATACCAAACAGATACTGTTTACAGGGTAGAGGGACAAAGAGATAAGATAGTAATGCCTACCAAATTAGGTTTTGGTGTGCAGATGTTTAATACCGGCAAATGGGTTGTAGGTGCAGATTTTACAACAACTAACTGGAGTCAGTACCGCAACTTTGGACTGACTGATTCATTGGCGAATAGTGCTTACAAAGTATCTGTGGGCGGTGAGTATACGCCTGATATAACTGAAACACGTAAATACCTGCAACGTGTTACCTACAGGTTGGGTGCTTATTACGGTACAGATCCTGTAATGCTTCGTGGTGTTCAGCTAGATTATTATGCTATTACAGCAGGTATGACATTGCCGTTCAAAAAGAATACCGCAAGGCTGCAAACATCTATAGAAATAGGTAGCCGTGGTACTACATCAAATGGTCTGCTTCGTGAAAACTTTGTGAGGTTTGGTCTAGGTATTTCTTTGAATGATAAATGGTTTATCAAACGTAAATACGAATAAATCTGATGCTAATAGCTAAACATATAACAAAACTCACCCGGACTTTATTGCCGGGTATTTTGTTGTTTGCAATGGTTATTGGTTGCAAAAATGATCCTAAAGAAATAAATGCACTTGTTACCAAAGGTGCTCAACAGGAAGACAAGGCGGAAGATGTTACCATATTGTATAGTGATAATGGCAATGTGAAGATGAGGCTGTATGCCAAAGAGTTTGTGAAAAATGATGTAGCAAAGCCACCTTATACTGATATGCGTAAGGGCCTAAAAGTTGAGTTTTACGGAGATAGCCTAAAAGTAGAGAGTACTCTTACGGCTAGGTACGCACGCTATTATGAAAAACAGGGTAACATCCTGATTCGTGATAGTATAGTGATTGTCAATAAGAAAGGGGAGAAGCTGAATACCGAGGAACTGGTTTGGAACCAAAGTGCGAAAAAGCTATTTACCGAGAAGTTTGTAAAGATAACCACTCCTACACAGGTTATGTATGGAGATGGTTTGGAGGCCAATGAAGACTTTACCTGGTATCGTATCCTGAATCCAAAGGGTATAGTTGCTGTAGATAAGAAGGAAATCCCTGAATAGGCATCAATAAATCCCCCTCATAATTACCCCTGCTTTCTAACGCAGGTTTTACTATTTTTGCGGCTCTCATATTTTACTAAATTCTGATAACACACAACAGATGAAGAAACTACTGTTATCTCTTCTCGCTGCATTCTCGCTCATACAGGTGCGTGCAGACGAGGGTATGTGGATACCTATGCTGATTGGCAAGAACTACGATGAAATGGTTCGCAAAGGGTTGAAACTTTCTAAAGAAGACCTTTACAGCATCAACCATGCTAGCCTCAAAGACGCAATCGTACAATTTGGTGGTGGTTGCACAGGCGAGATGATATCTTCGAGCGGTTTGCTGATTACAAACCATCACTGCGGCTATGGCAATATTGCAGCACTGAGCACGGTTGAGAAAAACTATCTGGATAACGGCTTTTGGGCATATAGCAAAGACCAGGAGTTGCCCGCTAAAGATTTGTCTGTTATCTTCCTGGAAAGAGTAGAAGACGTTACTGCACAGATAGAAAAAGCTACCCGCAAACTGAAAGGCGATAAGCTGACTAAGAAGATCGACGAAATCCGCAAGGTTATAGAAAAGAAAGCAGAAGAAGATGGCAAGTATGTAGCTAATGTAAGGGAATACTTCAACGGCAACCAATACCTGTTGCTGGTGTACAAGAAATATACAGACGTTCGTCTGGTAGGTACACCTCCTAAGTCATTGGGTAAATTTGGTGGTGATACGGACAACTGGATGTGGCCTCGCCATACAGCAGACTTCTCTATGTTCCGCGTATATGCAAACAAGAGCAATGAGCCTGCTGAATACTCTAAAGACAATGTTCCTTACAAGCCTAAAAAGCACTTGCCTATCAACATAGGTGGTGTGAAAGAAGGTGACTATACAATGATATTCGGTTACCCTGGCCGCACAAACCGCTACGAGGTTTCTGAAGGTGTGAAACTGGCTATCGAAGATGTAAACCCTGCAATTGTAAAAATCCGTACTAAGCGTCTTTCTATCATGAAAGATCATATGGATAAAGACAAGTCTGTTTATCTGAAATTGACTTCATCTTATGCAAGCATTGCTAACTACTGGAAGTACTTCATAGGCCAGACAGAACAACTGAAACGCCTGAAAGTAGTAGAAGAGAAAGCTGCTAAAGAAGCTGCATTCAGCAAATGGGCATACAAAGAAGCACCTGAATACAAAGGGCTGATGCGCGACTTCGCTAAGGTTTACAATGGCTATGCTCCATATGCAAAGCATGCTACTTATTTTGGCGAGTGTTTCCGTGCTCCTGTTATCAGCAAACTGGGTACTTCTGTTGAACTATTGTATAAAGAACTAAAGAAAGACGAGCCTAATCAGGATACTATTAAGAAGCACGTAGATGATATGAAGAAAGGCCGCAAAGCCATTCTGAAACTGTATGATAAATCTACAGAGCTTGACCTGACTGCAGAAATGCTGAAAATGTTCTACAACGATATTCCTAAAGCACAGCACCCGGATGTTTATCAGAATGTAGTGTTCAAGAAATTCGGTGGCGAAAGCATTGATAAAACATTCAGCGATTATGCTGCTTATGTGCTGAACAACAACTTCTTTATCGATTCAAACGCATTCAATGCTTTCTGCAAAGAACCAACTATTGAGAAAATAGAGAAAGATGCTGCTTGCCAACTGGGCATGAGCTTCTTGCGCAACTACAAAGATAATTACGAGCCTACGGTTGAAAAATTCAACAAGACAAAGAAAGAACTGGCTAAGAAATATGTACGTGGCCTGATGGAGATGAACGAAGACAAACTGTTCTACCCGGATGCTAACTCTACTATGCGTATTACATACGGTCAGGTATTAGGTTATGAACCACAAGATGCTGTACATTTTGACTACTTCACTACACTGGATGGTTTTGTTGCTAAATACAAACCAAATGATGATGAGTTTGATGCGCCGAAAGAACTGATAGACCTGTATAACAAAAAGGACTATGGCATGTACGTAGATAAAGATGGTACGCTACATACATGTTTCATCACCAACAATGACATCACTGGTGGTAATTCAGGCAGCCCTATCATTAATGCTAATGGCGAATGGATAGGTATTGCTTTCGATGGTAACTGGGAAGCAATGAGCGGCGATATAGCTTTCGATAAGAACTATAAGCGTACTATCTGTACAGATGCACGCTTCATCCTGTTCCTGATTGAGAAAATGGGTAAAGCAAACAACCTGATTGAAGAAATGGATATCCGCAAATAAGGTGTCTGTATTATAAGAAATAATAAAGCCCCGTTTATCGGGGCTTTATTATTATAGTATGGTTCAATTATTAAGATAGCATATCTTCCAGCTTGCTGAACATATCAGTGGGTGGGGTATTGCCCCATAGCACATTGTATATGTTGCTGGCGATAGGGTGCTCTATTTGTAATGTCTTTGATATTTCGTTCATACCACGCGCAGCAAAATAACCTTCAGCCACCATGTTCATTTCCAACTGAGCATTCTTAACGCTGTAACCCTTGCCCAGCATGTTACCAAACATACGATTGCGGCTGTGTAGCGAATAGCACGTTACCAGCAAGTCGCCAAGATAAGCACTGGTGTGGAAGTCAGGTCTTTCGTTTGATGGGTGTACTTTATCAAAATGTGCTTCGAGGAAGCGATACATTTCGCGGTAGCAGTTGGTGATGTACACACTCAGGAAGTTATCGCCATAGTCAAGGCCATGTGCCATACCTGCACCAATAGCATATATGTTTTTAAGCACTGCTGCAAACTGTGCACCCCATATATCGTGGTTGTAAGTAGTGAAGATGTATGGGCTCTTGAATGCTTCTGCAACTGCACTTGTCAGCTCATCGTTTAGGCCTGAGAAGGTAAGGTAGGAGAGCCTTTCTTGTGCCACTTCTTCTGCATGGCACGGACCTGTTATGGCTACATAGTTCTGTAAATCGAACCATTCATAATTTGCCAGATAGTCGTTCAGCAACAAATTGCTTTCAGGCAGAATGCCCTTAATGGCAGATACTATCTTTTTGCCTTTTAGTAGATTGATGTCAATACTCTCCAATACAGACTGCGCATAGGCTGATGGTACTGCTATGATGAGTGTATCGCAATTTGTGACAACATCCAGCAAGTTATCAGTTGGAATGATAGTTTCGGGTAGAAAGCGAACAGAGGTAAGGTATTGCGGATTGTGGTGTCTTGTTTTCAGATGATTCATGGCGTTGCTATTACGTACCCACCAATGTATCTGTGTGCCTTTATCTGTTAGTATTTTGGCAAGGGCAGTACCCCAGCTTCCATTACCAACAATGCCTATATTGCCCAATGTTTGATTCCTCAATGCAGTGTAGTTTATTTAATAAATGTAGTGACAGGCAGGTACAAAGGTGATGATGTTACTCATCTTCCTTCTTTGCTTCAAACAACTTTTCCTTATCCGTTACCGTTACAGAAGACTTGTCTTTCAGCGTACGAGCTATGGCTCCATACGGAGCAATAACTACTTCTTCTCCTTCTTTCAGTCCTTCTGTTATCTGTATGTATTCATTATCCTGAATACCTGTTTTTACATCTCTTATTTTTACTTTCTTGTCTTTGCTATCATACACAAATACTACCTGACGAATATCATTGTCAGTACCATCAGATTTCTTTTTGTTCTTTACACTATCGTCCCAGTCTCTTGTGGTTACAGCATTCACGGGTACAGAAAGAATGTTCCTTTCTCTGCGTGTTTGTATTTCTACAGATGCGCTCATGCCGGGCTTGAATATAAAGCGTCCTTTCTGCAAATTAGCGGCAAGGTCTGCATAGCTTGATGGCAGTATCAGGATGTGAACAGTATAGTTGGTTACCTGGTCTGTACTTGTTAGTGAAGTGCCTGATTTGCTAGATACACCTACTTTTGATACCACACCTGTGAACTTACGATTGCGGTATGCATCTGCTTCTATGATGGTTGTATCACCAATTTTTACTTTGGCAATATCTGTTTCACTCACATCCACTCGTACTTCTATACGGCTCATGTCTGCAATGGTCAGCATTTCGGTACCGGCCATCTGCGCCGTACCTACTACGCGTTCACCTAGTTTTACATTCAGCGCAGATACCACACCCGAACGCGGAGCAATGATAGTAGTCTTACGCAGGTTTTCGCGAGATTGTGAAAGCCCTGCACTTGCAGCGGTGATGCTATACTTGCCGCCTGATACACTGGCGCGGGAAGCTTCAAAACTTGCTTTTGCACTCAAGTAGCTTGCTTTTACCTGCTCATATTCCATAGCAGATATTACCTTCTCATCATATAGCTTTTTGTTGCGCTCGTAGTTGCTCTTAGCCTGTTCGTAGTTTGCCTTTGCCTGTTCCATCATTTCAGATGAATTGGCTGCACGTGCGCGTGTTTCTTCTACGTTGGCTTCAGACTGTGTAACGATAGAGCTATATATAGCAGGATTGATGCGCACCATCAGTTCGCCTCTGCTTACACTGTCACCTTCTTCTACATTCAGCTCTATAATTTCACCACTTACTTCGGGGCTGATTTTCACCTCTGTTTCGGGGTATATCTTGCCACTGGCTGTAACGGTTTCTGTAATGGTATGCGGAGACGCTTTTTCAATAGCTACTTTAGTACCGTTATCACTGTTGGCTTTACCAATCATGATAATCAGTATCAGCAGTACAATACCGCCACCTATTATCCACCAGAGTGTTTTCTTTTTCATTTGTGATGTATGTGATACGTTCGTTCGTAATCTTTATTTCACTTCGCTGCCGTTCATTGCAGTATCTGTAGGTGCTACGAAAATAAGCTTTCCTTCTTCGTTTTGCGCCATCAGTATCATTCCCTTGCTCTCAATGCCCCTCATTTTGCGCGGTGCCAGGTTGGCTACAACCGTTACACGTTTGCCAATGATTTCTTCAGGGCTGAAGTGCATTGCGATGCCCGAAAGCACAGTGCGCTTTTCGTAACCCAAGTCAATTTCCAATTTCAACAACTTGTCTGCTTTCTCAACTTTCTCAGCATGCATGATAGTGCCTGCGCGTAAGTCTATCTTGGCAAAGTCGTCAATGGTTATTTCCGGCTTTTGAGCAGGGATAGCAGACTCTTCAGTTGTTGCATTTTGTTGCACTTGTGGCTGATTTGTTTTTACAAGATTAGTATGTAGTTTTTCAACCTGTGCTTTTATTTCGTCGTCTTCTATTTTTCTGAACAGCAGTTCAGGAGCTTTCAGCGGATAGCCAACATTCAGCAGGTTCATCTTACCTGCATTTTCCCAATCAAGCATACGGTCTACTACTTTCATCATACCACACATCTTCTTAGCTGTGAAAGGCAGGAAAGGATTGGCCAGTATAGCAAGGTTGGCTGTCAGTTGCAGGCATATATGCAGACAGTTATCTATTAGCTTTTGATTATCAGGATTTTCAGCCAGTGTTTTTGCTACTATCCAAGGCTCTTTATCCTGCATGTACTTGTTGCCTTTGCGGGCAAGGTCTATCACCTCGTACAGTGCATCGCGGAATTTATAACCTTCAATAGCACTTTCAACCGCTGCTTTAGATTTCTGTATTTCTGCAATCAAAGCCCTATCTGCATCGTCCATCACATCTTCGTGCAGCTTAGGCACTTTACCGCTGCATAGTTTGTGCATCAGCACAAATGCACGGTTGATGAAGTTGCCAAATACAGATACCAGTTCATTGTTAGTCCTGTCCTGAAAATCTTTCCAGGTAAAATCGTTATCCTTAGTCTCAGGAGCGTTTGCGCAGAGTACATAGCGCAGCACATCCTGTTGCTCAGGGAAGTCTTTTATGTATTCGTGTACCCATACCGCCCAGTTGCGCGATGTTGATACTTTATCACCTTCAATATTCAGGAATTCATTAGCAGGCACATTGTCTGGCAGTACAAAACCACCGTGAGCCTTCAGCATAGCTGGGAAAATGATACAGTGGAACACGATATTGTCCTTACCGATGAAGTGTACCAGCTTGGTATCTTCCTTCTGCCAGTAGTCGCTCCACATTGGTGTTAGTTCCTTTGTAGCGCTGATATAGCCAATCGGCGCATCGAACCACACATACATCACTTTACCTTCTGCACCTTCTATAGGTACAGGCACCCCCCAGTTGCTATCACGTGTCATCGCCCGTGGATAGAGCCCACTATCCAGCCAACTTTTACACTGTCCGTAAACATTAGTTTTCCATTCGTCTTTCTTGCCTT
The DNA here is from genome assembly GCA_035299045.1 of Flavipsychrobacter sp. Taxonomy (GTDB): domain Bacteria; phylum Bacteroidota; class Bacteroidia; order Chitinophagales; family Chitinophagaceae; genus Polluticoccus. Next base: position 46,328 of record DATGXJ010000008.1, on the reverse strand, counting down.
CTACAATCCACTCTTTCAGCCATTGTTCGTATTGGTTCAGCGGGAAGTACCAGTGCTTAGTAGTACGCTTAACAGGAGTTGCGTTGCTAAGTGCGCTGCGTGGGTTTATCAACTGCTCGGGAGAGAGCGACGTGCCACATTTCTCACATTGGTCGCCATAGGCATTGTCGTTGCTACATACAGGGCAAGTGCCTACTATATAACGGTCTGCAAGGAATACCTTCGCTTCCTCGTCGTAGTACTGTTCGCTTTCCTTTTCTTCAAATACGCCATCGTCGTACAGCTTTTTGAAGAAAGCCTGCGCTGTTTCGTGGTGAACCTTATTGCTGGTACGCGAATAGATATCGAAAGAAATGCCCATCTGTTCAAAGCTGTCTTTGATGATGGCATGGTATTTATCTACAACCTGTTGTGGTGTTATGCCTTCCTTCATTGCACGGATGGTAATAGGCACACCGTGTTCATCGCTACCGCAAACAAATTTTACATCCCTTTTCTGAGCCCTCTGGTAGCGTACATATATATCTGATGGTAAGAAGCATCCTGCCAGATGGCCTATGTGAACAGGACCATTGGCATATGGTAATGCTGCTGTAACTAATATCCTTTTATAATCCATTCTTTTGTTCCTGTAAATCAGCCTGCAAGATAAGCCGAATAAGGGATTGATTTATTAGACCAACAAGCTGTTTTATGATTTATTTCAGTTTTCGATAATATATATATTAATAATTCTTTTACTATGGTTACAAACGGTTACGGTTTTTTCGTAACAATTGCCGTTTATATTACACTAAAAAGAACAGTTTTATTACTGCAAATTTACAATAATAGTATGGTATAAATGAATAAAGCGGGACATTGCCCCGCTTTATCTGAAAATTATAATATGTATTATTTGGTGATGGTTATTTTATATGGTGTTTCGTTTAGCATAAGGGTATAAATGCCGGCAGGTAAATGGCTGAGGTCTATTTGCTTGTTGTTGCCATTGCCAAGTATAATAGTTTGTGTTTTATAAACTGATTGCCCGAGGTTGTTATATACCTGCAGATTATACTTCTCTGCTATTTCGGCTTGTGTGCTGATGGTGAATATACCGTTGTTTGGATTCGGAGCAATGGTAATATCAGATTCGCTGATAAGTTTTGCAACGCCGTTTGTTACTATCATAGTCACTTGCTGTGTCTGCACTTTAGGATTCGGGCAGGTGTCGTTGCAGGTAAGCTGACATGCTATGATGTCTCCATTAACAAGGGTGGTAGAAGCATAAACCGGCATATTTGCACCTGCAATTTGGAGTCCGTTTTTTTTCCATTGGTAGATAGGAGTTGTACAATTAGTAGTAGTAGCTGTAAATGCTACAGGTGTGCCTGTGCTGATGTTTACCCCTGGTATGGCAGTAACTGTAAGGGTAGGAGCAGTTAGTGGTTTTACGTTTATTGTTACAGTATCGCGCAGGTTAGGACAACCTGTAACACCTGATAAGTAGGTTGTTGTAGAAATTGGCGTAGCTATAGGAGTGCTACATGTGGTACAGCTAAGGCTACCCGGAGGGCCGGAAATGATAGACCAGTTGTTACCGCCTTTTAAGAAATAGGGTTGTCCTTGACAGACAAATGTATCTACCCCTGCGCCAGCTAAGGGGCCAACTATGAAATGAACATCGTAATACTTGTATTTAATAATACCTGGTGCCTGACATGTACCATCTCTTACAGCATAAATAGTATTTATGATAGTACCGGATAGGGATAGGGGTACAGGCCATGTAAATATAACAAGCACAGAATCTGTATTTTGATTAATGTAAGTTACTGTAGCGCCCGGTGTACTGAAGCTGCTATTGTCTGTTACTGAAAGAATTGCATTAGTGTCTGTGGCAGATACATAAAAACGATAACTTATAGTTGAACCTGCACAAGCATAGCCTGCTGTCATGTTTACTAACAGAAACTTTGAAGAAAGCAAAATATTATAAGGTGTAGAGCACGACAATACCAGCATGCGTAGCTCGCGAGTAGTGTACCCTATTAATACTCCGTTCCTGAATTCACGCGTGCGTAGTGCCAAGACACTATTGCCAAGTTGAGCAGGTGTGAAGCTTATCTGTCCATTTACAGGGTTGCAAATTGTGCTATTGTTTGACTGAATAGGGTTCATTGGTATTGTAAGAGACGGGCTTGCTGAGTTGAAAGTAACAGGAGTACCAATGCTGCAGCCACTATTAGTTTTGACATTTATAATGTCTGTAACGAGAGAGTCTCCATTAGGGTCAATTGCAATTGAGTTGTATGTAAATGGTTCATTTACGCACATAAATTCAAAAGGAACACGATTGTAATTGGGAGAAGAATTTCCCTGATAAGAGCCAGTATTGTTTAGTGATGCTTCAATATAGAATGAGCTGGAAGCAATATTTGTTGCTGCATCTCTGCTGTTGGCTGATACTGAAAAACGCCAGTCTGTGCAACGAGATGGTAGTGTTACAAGCGTAGAGTATACAGCCTCCTTATATCCCGGAAGTGTTGATGTAGGAGTGGTGCATTTGTTTGGGTAGCTTGGGCATGCTTGCGGGAAGGTTGTTATTGTAGATTTTGTAAGAGTACTGGTTGTTGTAATAGTAGTACAAGTGTTCACAATACAAAGCGGCAAAGTACTTGGTTCGGTAACGCCAGTACATTCAAAATAGCCTTTTAATGTAACCCTGTAAGTAGAGTCGGATATCCATTGATAGGTTATTTCGCCTGCTGCAATACCAGCATTGCTCGTATATGCCAATAATAAGAGACATAGAGTTGAAGTAATACGAATTAGTATTTTCATAAGATATGTTTTTTAGGTAGGTTATTAATCTTTGGTAATAGTTATTTTATAAAAAAAGTCGTTTAGCCTTAATGTATAAATGCCGGCGGTTAAATGGCTCAAATCTATTTGCTTAATACTTCCATCAGTTAGTTTTAAGTCTTTCTCTTTATAGGCCGATTGCCCCAAAGTATTTGTCACTTCAATACTGTAGCTATTTGCATGGTTGTTGTTAGATGTGATATTAATAATACCATTCGAAGGATTAGGGTATATGCTTATGCCTGCATCTTTTGTAATTTTTTCTACTCCGTTTACAACAATAAATTGCAACGTATTACTTGTTTGTATTCTATTAATTGCACATCTGTCTTTGCATGTCATCCTGCAACTGATGACAGCATTTGTTCCATTTAGTGTAGTGTTCCATGTATCCGAAATAGCGCCTGGAACATCAATACCATTCAATACCCATTGATAAACGGGTGTATCACAGGCAGATGACTTTGCAGTAAATGTTATTGGGTAATTTTTTATTGCAAAGTTTTGAAAACTCGAACTGATGGTAATTGCCGGATAGCTAGGTCCGACAGGTATAACGGTAATATTAACTGTATCGGTACTATTTTCACATAAGTTATTACCCGACGTTACGGTGTATTTCGTATTTGTAAGTGGTTGAGCCCACGGTGCAGGACATTGGTCGCAACTAAGGCTGCCTGAAGTGCCGCTTATTACATTCCATTTGTAATTGCCAGTACCTGTAACTGATAAAGGTGCTTTTTCGCCCAGACATATTGTAGTATCTCCTGTGGCTATTGTAGCAGGTTGTGATGGTAATACAATTACTTGTACAGTATCTTTATTGATATTAGGACAGAAAGTGTTGATTTGGCTTATTACAGCATAGCTTGTTGTATTAGTAGGAGAGGCCACAGGATTTGAACAGTTGCTGCAACTAAGGCTGCCACTTGAACCTCCTGGTAGCACTGTCCAAACATAATTACCCGCTCCGGATGCATAGAGCACAGCGCTTTCTCCTGTACATATTGCCATATCAGCAGGTGCCTGTGTGTGTGGGAATATATATATAGGTAACGTATAGCTTTGGTATAGCAAAATGCCGGGAGGCCTGCATGTTGAATCTTTCACTGTTAATATCAAAAGTCTTGCTCCGAAATCATTAATACCCGGAGACCAGGAAAATTTACCACTTACGGAATCTGATAATTGATTGGCATACGTGATTGTTGCACCGGGTATGTTAAGTGCGAGGTTGTCTGTTACTCTCAATATGGCATTTGTATCAGCAGACTTTATATAGAAACAGAAATCGAGGCGTTGATCTACGCAACCCTGAATAGTAGAACCTCCTAATGGTCCTCCTGTAGAGCCTGACACAGTACAATTAGTGTCAATTGCATTAAATAGATCAGCTGATATGGTACTATTGGGTCCTGTTGGGAAAACATAAAAACAAACATCCCTTATTATAGTACCAAGCAGTACTCCGTTTCTGTACTCCTTAATTCTGTATGTAACAATATTGTATCCGGATTGTGTTGGCGTAAAAGAAGTTTGCCCGTTTAGCACATTCAATGCAAATGTATTGTTTGTCTGAAATGGGTTTGTGGGGACTGATATTGCTGGCGATGCGGACGTGAATACTACGTTCGTTGCAGTATCTGTGCATGATGAAACACCTGTTTGGGGAATAATCACCTCTGTAACCACAGAGTCTCCGTTAGGGTCTAATGCACCGTTATTGTATATAAAAGGATTGTTTTGCATCAGCAAAGCATACGGCTTTAGTATAAAATAGGATGATGAATTACCCTGATAGCTGCCGGTATTGTTGAATGTACATTCGGCATATAACCTGCCCGATGATGCATTTTGTATGTTGCTTATAGCCATTCTGTTGCCTGCATAGGTAAATGCTTTCCATGCATTGCAACGTGAAGGGAGGGTATATATAACTGCATACCATTGTTCTTTAAAGCCAGGCAATACTGCGCCGATACTATCGCAGGTTGTTTTAGCACTTGAGCATCCTATTGCTGTTCCTGAGTTTTGTGATCCTCCGTTAGATACGGGAATCCTTGTCATTGTAAGAGTTACACCGCTATTGTTGCATGGATTTTTGATGCATACAGGTATGGTGAGTGGAGCCGTATCTCCCGGGCAGCCATAGGTATGTTTGTAAATGAATCTGTACGTAGAATCTGAAATCCATTCATACAATAGCTCGCCACTGAGCACTCCGTTGGCATATGAACGAGTATTAAATGCTGCCAGTAATACCAGCAGCAATAGTAGGTTTAGGTTTTTTTTCATAGAAGCGGTATTCGTCTGAAAGTTATAGACAGGCCAATATATATTATGGTTTGGCTAATTGGTCTAAATTATTTCATATCCCATTCTTTTTCAAGTGTTTCCTTCATTGCATAATCTGTGAAGTCTATTTTTACCGGTACTACAGAGGCAAAACCTTCTTCTAGTGCCTGCACATCTGTATCTGTTCCATCATCCATATTCAGGAATTTGCCTGTCATCCAGTAATAGTCCTTGCCGCGAGGGTCAGTACGATGGTCGAATTCTTCATTCCATTTGGCGTATGCCTGTCTGCATACTTTTATGCCCATGAAGAGCTCTTTAGGTAGCTTAGGTATGTTTACATTCAGCAGGGTGTGTATAGGCATAGGTTTAGCCAGCATACGCTGTGCAACAGTGCGTGCCACTTCTTTTGCCAATGAAAAATCGGCCTCGTGGCGGAAATCGAGCAGCGACAAACCTGCGGAAGGGATGCCTTCTATGGCCGCTTCCATAGCTGCACTCATAGTGCCACTGTAAATGATATTGATAGAGTGGTTGGCACCGTGGTTGATGCCGCTGAGGCATAGGTCTGCTTTGCGGTGTAGTATCTTGTCGCGTGCCAGCTTTACACAGTCGGCAGGTGTGCCGCTGCACTCCCATGCTTCAATATCGCCAAACAGGTCTGAACGGTGCAGCCTAAGGGGTTCACCAATAGTTATTGCATGGCCCATGCCCGATTGTGGCTTGTCGGGTGCTACAATAACAACCTGCCCCAGATCTTTCACAGCTTCTACAAGGCTGCGAATACCCGGGGCAGTTATACCGTCGTCGTTTGTTATTAGTATCAGTGGTTTGTTGTCATTCGTCATGCAACAAATTTACCAATCGCTTTTCATCAAAATCCTACGACCAATAATATAATATAGTGCTATCCATACAAAAGACACGATAACATATCCTGTCATAGATGGCGTGTCTTTAATATTGAGCATTGTTTTTGCCATGTCCATCAATGGGAAGGGTAGTAGCTCATCGCTGCATTGTAGTGGCAGGTAGTTGCCAGCTTTAAAGTCGAGCTTCCAATTTATGAGGCTTTTCAGCAGTGTTTCAATTATCAGATTGTACATAAAAAATATACCAATACTGATGCCACTGCGTTTGAAAAGAATAGCTGTGAGCAAGCCAAGGCTATAATAATTGAGTGTTAGCACAAAAGTGTAAAACAGTTTTTCGATATCGCCAGGGAAGTCGCCAAAACCGCCGTTGCTGCTACCCAATACCAGTCCTAGCAGGAATACAAATAGCGTAGTAGCTACTGTCAGTGCCAATACAACAAACCATTTTGCATGATAAAACTGTAAACGGCTCCAACCGTCTATTACGTTTTGCCTGTTGGTACGGTATTGGTATTCATTGGTGGTAAGGATGATGATAAGTACGGATATGAAGACAACAAAAATGCTTGTCCAGAAGCCAAGATTGCTCCATACTTTGCTGAATGAATATGCCTGACTCAGGATATTAACATCGCCTGCGCCCATTTTCAGGAAACCGTCACTGATGCCGTAGTTCCAGATTGCCAACAGGAATGCGAAACAACCTGTAAGTATCCAGAAGGTACGATAGCGTTTTACTTTAAGCCATTCTATAGAGAGTAATGATTGCATAGTTTTTAGTTGTTTGTAAGTTCCATGAATTTGGTTTCGAGGCTTTTCTTTTTCAGTAACAGGTGAGAAAGTGTGATGCCTTTGTCAGTACAATACCTGTTTATGTCTGCTGTCGAGATGTTTTCATCGCATGATAAGGTAATCGTGTTCATGCTGATTTTTGCATCTCTGATGCCCGGCATTGTTTTTATTGTAGTGAGCAATTGCTGTGCATCATTACAGCTTATCTCTATCTGGTCTTCGCTACGCAATACTTCATCTACAGGGCCGCTCAACAATAAGTCTCCTTTTTTCAGGATGGCTACGTGGGTGCATACTTTCTCTACCTCGTCGAGCAGGTGGCTCGCCATGATGATAGTGTGCCCCTGTGCATTCAGTTGGCGTATCAGCTCCCTGATTTCGGCAATACCTACTGGGTCTAAGCCGTTTGTAGGTTCATCAAATACCAATACCTGTGGCTTGCCCATCAATGCAGATGCTATTGCAAGGCGCTGTTTCATACCCAAAGAATATGTCTGGAACTTGCTGTCTTTTCGTTGTGTGAGGTTTACTTGTTCTAATACCTCCAATCTGTCATCTGTAGGTAGCTGTTTGATGGCTGCTGCAATTTTCAGGTTGTCCATTGCAGACAGGTAATGGTAGAAGTTGGGTGTTTCCAGCAGAGCGCCTATTTTTTTACGTGCATCTTCCGCGTTGTCGTAGTGCATCCATTTGTAGGTGCCTGTATCTGCTTTAAGCACATCGAGCAGTATGCCCAGCATGGTGGTTTTACCGCTACCATTTGGTCCAAGTATGCCAAATACGCAGCCCGGAGGAACATCGAACGATACATTCTTGAGTGCCTGTATCGGTCCGTAGGACTTTGAGATGTTGTTGATTGAGAGAATGGGTTCCAATTTGTATAGTTTTAAGTTGATTAGTCGAGAAATAAATCTTTTTGAAGCTTGCCACCGGGTGTCATTGCGTATTGTTCTAAGTCTGTAATGCCTGCTTGTTTCAATACGTCTTCATCTATCAATGTCTGTCCGGTATAGGTTTCGCTTGGTTGATTGATGATATGATATACTGCATCAGCAACAATATCGGGCTTACGGCTCATAGCCATCAGTATATCGCCACCCAACAGGTTTTGTACGGCTGCGGTAGCAATCGTAGTTGCTGGCCATAGCGCGTTGGAGGCTATCTTGTATTTAGCCAGTTCTGCACCCCAACCGATAGCCATCATGCTCATATTGTACTTGGCAATGGTATAGGCTACATTGTCTTTAAACCACATGGGGTTCAGGTTTAGTGGGGGAGACAGCGTAATGATATGCGGGTTGTTACCTTTCTTTAGCTGTGGTATGCAGTGCTTGGTAACAAGGAATGTGCCACGAACATTTATATCGTGCATCAGGTCGAAACGCTTCGCTTCTGTATTTTCGGTATTGGTAAGTGATATGGCAGATGCATTGTTGATAAGGATGTCGATTCCTCCAAAAGCTTCCACTGTTTTATTTACCGCATTAATAATCTGTTCTTCGTTGCGGATATCGCAAGGTATGGCAATGGCTTTACCTCCTGCAGCTTCTATTTCTGCCGCTGCACTATATATGGTACCGCCGAGTTTCGGGTTTTCTTCTACAGACTTGCCCAATACTGCAATATTTGCTCCTTCTTTTGCAAGGCGTAGGGCAATGGCTTTGCCAATTCCTCGGCTTGCGCCTGTAATAAATACCGTCTTCCCCTGCAGTTTCATAATAGTATATCGTAGTTGTTTAAGAAAAGTTACAATTATTATCAGCCATAACGCAACAAAGGGTGCCACAATTGTGACACCCTTTGCATTTATCGCCCCTAATCTTATTAAGATGCTTTTACAAATTCTACCGCAGCGTGCAGTTTTACATCATCACTTACTACCAGTCCACCAGCTTCCGTAACTGCGCTCCAGTGCAGACCGTATTCCTTACGGTTTATTTTGCCCTCTACCACGAAACCTGCACGGATGTTGCCCCATGGGTCTTTGATAGTACCACCATATTCTACATCCAGCACGATAGGCAGGGTAGTAGCACGGATGGTAAGATTGCCATGCAGTTTGTAATTTTCGTCATCTATTTTCTTCAGTTCTGTGCTTTCAAACTTGATTTGCGGGTGGTTTGCAGCGTCAAAGAAATCTTCAGACTTCAGGTGTCCGTCACGTTGTTCATTTTTAGTTGTGATAGAATCAACATCAGCCGTGAAGTTGATTTTTGCGCTTGCAAAATCATCACCTTCCGTAGTTACGCTTGCATCGAATTTCTGAAACTCGCCTGTAACGTTTGAAATCATCATGTGGCGCACTTTAAATTGTATTTCTGAGTGCGAAGCATCTAATGCCCAGTTTGTTGCCATAATTGTATTGTTTTATAGTTTTAATCTGTTTTTCTAAGTTTTTCCAGCAATTGGTTCAGTACAGCAGCTTCTTCATTATTAATGCCAATCGTTTGCTTGTTGATGGCTGCCAGTGCATCATTGGCCCTTTGCAGTGTTTGTATGCCGGTATCAGTTAGTGAAATAATGGTTTCGCGTTTGTCTTCTTTTGAAGTAGTTCGCATTACCAGCTCTTTGGCTACCAGCCTGTCCAGTATACGTGGCACATTCGAACTTTTTTCAATCATCCTGCTAGCTATATCCTTTACGCACATAGCTTCGGGGTGTTTACCCTTCAGTATTCTCAGTATGTTGAACTGTTCAGAGGTAATACCTATCTCCTTCATGGTACTGCTTACATTATCGCGCATCCAGTAGGATGTGTATAATATATTCAGCGTCGCTTTGTGTATCTCGTCGTTGAACTTGTTTGTTTTTAATACATCTTCAAGTTTCATAATGCAAATATATGTACGTACATCTAATTAAACAAAATAGTTTATGGCTATAATGTTATATAAAATCAAAAGGCGCCCTAAAGAGCGCCTTCATAAAAGAGAATTAATGATTATTACAGGCCGCAGCTGCCACCTGATACTTTCAATGCATTGTTCCATGTGTCGCATGCAGACTGTGCATCGCTTTTCTTAACTTTTGGGTAAGTGTAAGTTGCTACTTGCTTACCTGCACTGTCTTTACAAGTACAAGTGTAGTCTTTTTTGCAAGATGTCATACCTGCTACTACAAGAATAGCGATTGCAATTGGGGCGATTTTTTTCATAATTGTTGCTTTTAGAGTGTTATGAATTTTATCCAAATGATTTGTTTCATTTGTTGAGACAAAAGTAATTTTCAGGTATCGCCTATGTAATACCATATTACGGGTAATTTTACTACGTGCTGGCACGGATATTCCTTAGTAAATAGAGAAATTAGTGCGGTATTATTACAGTTTTATATATGAATATGGTGTTCAGAAATTCATTTTTCTCCACATTTTCAGAAAAAAAACGCCATTTTCACATTTTTGGAATATTTTTTGCTCATTAAAATTATTCTTTCCTATATTTGCAATCCCAATTTTTGGTTGGGATAAGCACGTGCACTTATTTATTGATCAATTTTATTGTTACAGTTTGAACCTGTACTGTTAGCTAACGCTATACGGTATGGGGATTTTTGTTTTGTAAAAAAGGAGTTTTTAACATACTATGGCTATACCACAAAAACGAACTGCATCCGGCCGCGTTAACTTCGCGAAGATTCATGATGTTGCTGAAACACCTGATCTGCTGGGCATTCAGCTGCAATCGTTCCAGGATTTTTTCCAGCTCGAAACCACGCCTGATAAGCGTGATAATGAGGGCTTGTTCCGTGTGTTTCAGGAAAACTTTCCTATCACGGATACACGCAACATTTTCGTTCTCGAGTTTTTGGATTACTTCATCGACCCGCCACGCTACACTATCGAAGAGTGTATGGAGCGCGGCCTCACGTATTCAGTACCGCTGAAAGCGAAACTGAAATTGAGCTGTAATGATGAAGAACACGTTGACTTTGAAACTATCGTTCAGGACGTGTTTTTGGGTAATATCCCATATATGACTCCACGCGGTACTTTCGTTATCAACGGTGCTGAGCGTGTAGTTGTATCTCAACTGCACCGTTCTCCGGGCGTATTCTTCGGCCAGAGCGTTCACCCTAACGGTACTAAAATCTATAGCGCACGCGTAATACCTTTCAAAGGTGCGTGGATGGAATTTGCTACAGACATTAACAATGTAATGTATGCTTACATCGACCGTAAGAAAAAATTCCCTGTAACTACACTGCTTCGTGCTATTGGCTTCGAAACAGACAAGGACATCCTTGAACTGTTTGGTATGGCAGACGAAGTGAAAACAGATAAGAAAACACTTGAAGCACACATAGGCCGCCGTTTGGCTGCACGTGTGTTGCGTACATGGACAGAAGACTTCGTAGATGAAGATACAGGTGAGGTGGTGACTATAGAGCGTAACGAAGTAGTACTGGATCGTGATAATATACTGGACGAAGACAACGCTGCTATGATTCAGGAAATGGGTATCCCTACCGTATTCCTGCAGAAAGAAGAAGTAAGTGGTGACTTCTCTATCATCTACAATACTTTAAATAAAGATACTTCAAACTCTGAACTGGAAGCCGTTCAGCACATCTATCGCCAATTGCGTGGTTCTGATGCGCCGGATGACGAAACAGCACGTGGTATCATTGAAAAATTATTCTTCAGTGATAAGCGTTATGATCTGGGTGAAGTAGGCCGTTATAAAATCAACCGTAAACTGGGTCTGGATATCAACCTTGATACAAAAGTATTGAGCAAGGAAGATATCATCTCTATCATTAAATATCTGGTTCGCCTGACGAACGGTAAAGCAGAGATAGATGATATTGACCACCTGAGCAATCGTCGTGTACGTACAGTAGGCGAGCAGTTGTTTGCACAGTTTGGTGTTGGTTTGGCTCGTATGGCTCGTACTATTCGTGAACGTATGAACGTTCGTGATAATGAGGTGTTCACGCCAATCGACCTGATTAACGCGCGTACGCTGTCTTCAGTTATCAACTCATTCTTCGGTACATCGCAGCTGTCTCAGTTCCTTGACCAAACCAATCCGCTGTCAGAAATAACGCACAAGCGTCGTATATCTGCCCTCGGTCCCGGCGGTCTTAGCCGTGAGCGTGCAGGCTTCGAGGTTCGTGACGTTCACTACAGCCACTACGGTCGTTTGTGTACTATCGAAACACCGGAAGGTCCGAACATCGGTCTTATCTCTACGCTTTGCGTACACGCTAAGATCAATGATATGGGCTTTATCGAAACTCCATACCGCAAGGTAAAAGAAGGTAAGGTTGATCTGAAACATCATCACTACCTGAGCGCGGAAGAAGAAGATGAAGCGAAAATTGCCCAGGCAAACGTTCCGCTGGACGACAAAGGCAATTTCGTAGAAGATAAAATCAAATCTCGTCAAACAGGTGACTTCCCAATCCTGGAGCGCGAAGAGGTAGAATACATGGACGTGGCACCTAACCAGATTGTTGGTTTGAGTGCGTCACTGATTCCGTTCCTTGAGCACGATGATGCCAACCGTGCGCTGATGGGATCGAACATGCAACGTCAGGCTGTTCCGCTGATTCGTCCGCAAGTGCCTATCGTAGGTACAGGTCTGGAAGCTAAAGCTGCACGCGATGCACGTATACAAATACATGCAGAGGGTACAGGTGTTGTAGAATACGTAGATGCTAACCAAATCCACGTACGTTACGACCGTAGCGAAAACGCTCGTCTGGTATCGTTCGAGGATGATCTGAAAGTATATACACTTACTAAGTATAAGAAAACCAACCAAAGCACCAGCATCACACTGAGGCCAAGCGTAAAAGTAGGGCAGAAGGTGAAAGAAGGCGACTTCCTGACAGAAGGCTACGCTACTAAAGATGGTGAACTGGCACTGGGTCGCAACCTGAAAGTTGCGTTCATGCCTTGGAAAGGTTACAACTTCGAGGATGCCATCGTAATCAACGAAAAAGTAGTACGCGAAGATCTGTTCACATCCATCCACATTGATGAGTATGAACTGGAAGTACGTGATACTAAACTGGGTGAAGAAGAGCTGACTCCGGATATACCAAACGTATCTGAAGAAGCTACTAAAGACCTGGATGAAAATGGTATCATCCGCATAGGTGCTCACGTAGGTGAGGGCGACATCCTGATAGGTAAAATCACCCCTAAAGGTGAAACTGACCCTACGCCGGAAGAAAAGCTGTTGCGTGCCATCTTTGGTGATAAAGCAGGTGATGCTAAAGATGCATCATTGAAAGCACCAAGTGGTACAGAAGGTATCGTTATCGATAAACAACTGTTCCAACGTGCTAAGAAGGACAAGAATTCTAAGGTTCGTGAAAAAGCACAACTGGAAAAAATAGAAAAAGTTCACGAGAAGAACCTCGAAGACCTGAAGAACCTGTTGATGGACAAGTTGATGACATTGTTGAAAGACAAGTCTTCTGCGGGTATCACTAACAACTTCGGCGAACTGATTCTGAGCAAAGGTGGTAAGTTCAATTCTAAAACATTGGGCTCTATCGACTTCCAGAATGTGAACCCACTGAACTGGACAGGTGATAAAGCAACGGATGATCTGATCAACCTGTTGTTGCACAACTATAATATCAAATTCAACGAAGAACTGGGTCGTTACAAACGCGAGAAGTTCAACCTGAGCATAGGTGACGAACTGCCTGCAGGCGTATTGAAACTGGCTAAAGTATACCTGGCTAGCAAGCGTAAGCTGAAAGTGGGTGATAAGATGGCCGGTCGCCACGGTAACAAAGGTATCGTTGCTAAAATAGTTCGTGATGAAGACATGCCGTTCCTGGAAGATGGTACGCCTGTTGACATCGTACTGAACCCGCTTGGTGTACCTTCTCGTATGAACCTTGGACAGATTTACGAAACTATCCTTGGTTGGGCAGGTGAAAAACTGGGTGTGAAGTTTGCAACGCCAATCTTTGACGGTGCCGCTGTAAGCGAAATCGACGAACTGATTCACGAAGCAGGTTTGCCAAACTTTGGCCACACATATCTGTATGATGGTGAAACAGGTGAGCGCTTCCACCAGAAGGCTACCGTTGGTATCATCTACATGATTAAACTGCACCACATGGTTGATGATAAGATGCACGCTCGTTCTATCGGGCCGTACAGTCTCATCACACAACAGCCATTAGGTGGTAAGGCACAGTTCGGTGGTCAGCGTTTCGGTGAGATGGAGGTATGGGCACTTGAAGCATATGGTGCTGCCAACATCCTGCAAGAGTTGTTGACACTGAAATCAGATGACATCATGGGTCGTGCGAAGACTTACGAAGCCATCGTGAAAGGTGACAACGTACCGAAACCGGGCATACCAGAATCATTCAACGTATTGGTGAATGAACTGCGTGGTCTGGGTCTGGAACTGAAATTTGAATAGTTTTCTTTGACTTGAAACATCAAAGGATTAACAACAAAATTTTTAAAAAAATACTTCTTTCTTAATATGGCTATTAAAAAGGATAACCGTCCAAAAGCGGGATTTGATAAAATCACCATCAGTCTCGCTTCTCCTGATACGATACTTGACCGTTCGTATGGCGAGGTGTTGAAGCCTGAAACTATTAACTATCGTACGTACAAGCCTGAACGTGATGGCTTGTTCTGCGAAAAAATATTCGGTCCTGTAAAGGATTATGAATGCTATTGCGGTAAGTATAAGCGTATCCGTTACAAGGGTATCGTGTGCGACCGTTGTGGTGTTGAAGTAACTGAAAAGAAAGTACGTCGTGAACGTCTGGGCCACATCAAACTGGTAGTGCCTATCGTACACATATGGTACTTCAAGAGCCTTCCTAACAAGATAGGTTATCTGTTGGGCTCTAGCTCTAAAAAACTGGAAAGCATCGTTTACTACGAACGCTATGTAGTAGTACAGGCGGGCGAGGCAGAAGAGCTGATACGTCAGAAACTGAACCTGAAAGATTCAGAAAACACGTACCTGCAACTGCTGACAGAAGACGAGTATCTGGAAATATTGGACAGCGTATCTAAAGACAATCAATACCTGCCGGATGAAGATCCGAACAAGTTTATTGCTAAGATGGGCGCAGAGGCAGTACACACACTGCTGAGCCGTATAGACCTTGACCAATTGTCTTACGACCTGCGTAATGCTGCTGCAAACGAAACTTCTCAGCAACGTAAACAAGAGGCGCTGAAACGCCTGAGCGTTGTAGAAGCATTCCGCGATGCAAATACACGTGTAGAAAACAGGCTGGAATGGACTGTAATGCAGTACATCCCTGTTATTCCACCGGAACTGCGTCCGTTAGTACCTCTGGATGGTGGCCGTTTCGCATCATCAGATCTGAACGACCTGTACCGCCGTGTTATTATCCGTAACAACCGTCTGAAACGCCTGATAGAAATTAAGGCACCGGAAGTTATCCTGCGTAACGAAAAACGTATGTTGCAGGAAGCGGTTGACTCTCTGTTTGATAACAGCCGTAAATCAAACGCTGTAAAAGCAGAAGGTGGCCGTGCACTGAAATCACTCTCAGACGTACTGAAAGGTAAACAAGGTCGTTTCCGTCAGAACTTGCTTGGTAAACGTGTTGACTATTCTGGTCGTTCGGTTATCGTGGTAGGTCCTGAAATGAAACTGCATGAGTGTGGTCTTCCTAAAGACATGGCGGCTGAATTGTTCAAGCCGTTCATCATACGCAAACTTATTGAAAGGGGTATCGTAAAAACAGTGAAGAGCGCCAAGAAATTGGTAGAACGCAAAGAAGCTGTTGTTTGGGATATTCTTGAAAACGTACTGAAGGGCCACCCGGTAATGCTAAACCGTGCCCCAACGCTTCACCGTCTGTCTATCCAGGCATTCCAGCCAAAACTGATTGAAGGTAAAGCTATCCAATTACACCCGCTCGTGTGTTCTGCGTTCAACGCCGATTTCGATGGTGACCAGATGGCGGTACACGTACCACTGAGCAGCGCGGCTATCCTCGAGGCTCAATTGCTGATGCTGGCTTCTCACAACATTCTGAACCCGCAAAACGGTACGCCGATTACCCTGCCTTCTCAGGACATGGTGCTTGGTCTGTACTACATCAGTAAGGGTAAAAGGAACCTGCCAAACGATCCTGTAAAAGGTGAAGGTATGGCATTCTATAGCCCTGAAGAGGTTATCATAGCTTATAACGAAGGCCGTGTAGACCTGCACGCGTGGATTAAAGTAAAAGTAGATACGCTTAATAAAGAAGGACAACCGGTAAAACAACTGATTGAAACTACCGTAGGACGTGTAATGTTCAACCAGTTTGTACCGAAGGAAAGTGGTTTCGTAAACGCACTGCTTACTAAAAAGTCTTTGCGCGAAATCATCGGTGATATCCTGAAAAATGCAGGTATCCCTAAAACTGTACAGTTCCTTGACGATATCAAAACGCTTGGTTTCCGTACTGCCTTCCGTGGTGGTTTGTCGTTCAACATCAATGACCTTACAGTACCTGATGTTAAAGAAGAACTCATCAACAACGCACAGTTGGAAGTTGATGAAGTTTGGGAAAACTACAACATGGGTCTGATTACAAACAACGAACGTTACAACCAGATTATCGATATCTGGTCTCGCGTAGATACCCACGTTACAGAAACACTTATCCGCGAAATGGCGAGTGATAAACAAGGTTTCAACTCTGTTTACATGATGCTTGATTCGGGTGCGCGTGGTTCTAAACAACAGGTAAAACAGTTGGCAGGTTTGAGGGGTCTGATGGCTAAACCACGTCGTAGTGGTTCTTCAGGTTCAGAGATCATCGAAAACCCGATTCTGTCAAACTTCAAAACAGGTCTGTCGGTATTAGAATACTTCATCTCTACCCACGGTGCGCGTAAAGGTCTTGCCGATACGGCCCTGAAGACAGCGGATGCGGGTTATCTGACACGCCGTCTGGTTGACGTTGCACAAGACGTTGTTATCAATGAAGAAGACTGTGGTACACTGCGTGGTATTGCAACATCTGCACTGAAAGACAATGAAGAAATAGTAGAGCCATTGTATGACCGTATCCTTGGCCGTACATCGCTGCATGATGTGTACGATCCGCTGACGGATGAACTGCTGGTAGCTGCCGGTAGCGAAATCACACAGGACGTAGCACAACGCATCGAAGAAAGCGCTATCGATACAGTTGAAATCCGTTCGGTGCTGACATGTGAGGCGCGTCGTGGTGTGTGCTCTAAGTGCTATGGTAAAAACCTTGCAACGGGCTACATGACACAGAAAGGTGATGCGGTAGGTATCATCGCTGCACAGTCTATCGGTGAGCCGGGTACACAGCTTACACTTCGTACCTTCCACGTGGGTGGTGTTGCGGGTTCTTCTGCAATCGAATCTCAATTGCTGGCTAAGTTCGACGGTACTATCCAGTTCGATGGTCTGCGTACTACAACATTCACTGACGCTGAAGGCGAAACTACCAACGTGGTAATAGGCCGTACAGGTGAGGTGCGTATAGTTGACGTAGCTAACGACCGCCTGATGATAACTAACAACATTCCTTACGGTTCTCACCTGAAAGTGAAGAACGGACAGAAAATAACGAAAGGTGATGTGATCTGTACATGGGATCCGTTCAACGCCGTTATCGTATCTGAAGTGCCGGGTAAAATCGTGCTGGAAAACGTTATCGAGGGTATCACATTCCGCGAAGAGGCCGACGAACAAACAGGTCACCGCGAAAAAGTGGTTATCGAAACTAAAGACAAAACAAAAATCCCTGCCATCATTGTAGAAGGTGGTAAGGAAGTAAAATCATACAACCTTCCGGTTGGTTCTCACATCATCGTATCTGATGGCGACAGCGTAAACAGCGGTCAGGTTATCGTTAAGATACCACGTGTGATGGGCCGTAGCCGAGATATCACCGGTGGTCTGCCGCGTGTAACGGAACTGTTTGAAGCACGTAACCCGAGCAATCCTGCGATAGTAGCAGAGATAGACGGTGTGGTAGCATTCGGTAATGTGAAGCGTGGTAACCGTGAGATTATCGTAGAATCTCGCGAAGGACTGGTGAAGAAATACTTAGTACCTCTGACGCGCCACATCATGGTGCAGGATGGCGACTTTGTAAAAGCAGGTACATCACTGTCTGACGGTGCAACAACACCGGGCGACATCCTTTCTATCAAAGGGCCGTTCGCAGTACAGGAATATCTGGTAAACGAAATCCAAGAGGTATATCGTTTGCAAGGTGTGAAAATCAACGATAAGCACATTGAGGTAATAGTACGCCAGATGATGCGTAAAGTATCTATCGT
Organism: Flavipsychrobacter sp.; assembly: GCA_035299045.1. GTDB lineage: Bacteria > Bacteroidota > Bacteroidia > Chitinophagales > Chitinophagaceae > Polluticoccus. Next base: position 28,235 of record DATGXJ010000008.1, on the reverse strand, counting down.
AGATCCGGGTGATACTAAATTCCTGGAAGATGATACAGTTGATAAATTCGACTTCATGGAAGAGAACGACTGGATCTTCGACAAGAAAGTTATTACCGAAGCAGGCGATTCTGATAAACTGCATCCGGGACAGATTGTTACCCTGCGCGAAATACGCGAAGAGAACAGTATGCTGCGCCGCAACGATAAGAAAGTAGTAGAATACCGCGATGCGGCACCTGCTACATCTGCACCGCTGCTGCAAGGTATCACTAAAGCGTCTCTGGGTACACAAAGCTGGATATCTGCAGCTTCATTCCAGGAAACAACCAAGGTACTTTCTCAAGCCGCTATCAACGGTAAGAGCGATAACCTGATGGGTCTGAAAGAAAACGTTATTACAGGTAACCTGATACCTGCAGGTACGGGTATGCGCGACTTCGACGACATCGTAGTAGGTTCTAAAGAAGAGTTTGAACTGCTGATGGCAAACCGCGACGTACTGCAGTTTGACGAAGAAGAATAGTTTTAAGCTAATCTTACATAATAAGCAGAGCCCCTCAATTGAGGGGCTTTGTTGTTTTATGCATCTTTAAGAGATTGTATATCAACACAACAGATAACTACATTCTGCATTTCGTCCGCCTGCATGTTTAAAATATCCGCCTGATTGTTTTAGTGATTGGTGCTGCATACACAAGTCTTTTGCCGGATATATTTTTGGCAAAAATCTTCTGTAGATGGCTGTCATGAAACGCTTTATTGTATTGGTTGTAATGGTATTTGCATTGTGCAGTAATGCCCGTGCCCAGTATTGGGAAGGGGATAGCTGGTATAACAATCCGCTTGGTTTTGAACCGGTAAAGCTGCACACATCTATGGGCTTCATCATACCAGCAGTGGCAGTGGGCACATGTTTGCTGCTCACCAAAAGAGATACGGCATTGGCACACAGGCTAAGTATCTATAACGAAACAGGCTTTGGTTGGGGCTATAAATATCCCTACAGCTTTATGCCGCAAAACAATACGGGCATTAACTTTCAGCTGCTCAGGTTTATGTCTATAGGTGTGGAGTTTGATGTATATATGCCGAGGGACGAGTATAACAAAACTGTGGGCTTTGCCATCAGACCCTTTGCAAGGTTTTATGCATTTAACAGAGAGAAGTGGCGTTTGTATTTTGAATCGGGTGGAGGGTTTGTGTATTTTCCTACAGAGTTTCCCAAGCCTACACCACAAGACAACAGGCTAGGTACACAGTGGAATGGCACTACCAAATATGGTATTGGCTCGGAGATAAACATACTGCCATCTACATCACTGATGTTTGGTGTGCGCCACCTGCATGTATCTAACGGCAATACAAAAGGTGTGGAGCGCAATCCTTCGCACGATAGTAACGGAATTTTTCTCGGACTTACTACCAGATTGTAATACAAACAATTATACAGATACACCCGCTTTTGCACGCTTGCATCATGCATTGATAATATTTTGCGTTACTTAATTATCCTTAATATTGTTGCCATGAGGCCAAAAGAACTTGTACAACATTGGGTAGATGTATTTAACAATGCAGATGCTGAAACGATAGCAGCATTATATCATGAAGACGCAGTCAATCATCAGGTAGCAAACGAACCTGTAGTGGGGCGTGATGCGATAAAAGAAATGTTTGCAACAGGATTTGCAGCTGCTGATATGGTATGCATCCCCGAAAATATTTTTGAAGATAATGAATGGGCTATACTTGAATGGAAAGACCCTGTGGGATTGCGTGGTTGCGGATTCTTTCATGTAATAGATGGGAAGATAAAGTTTCAACGTGGCTATTGGGATAAGTTGTCTTTCCACAGATTGCACAACATACCATTGGAATTGTAGCAACTCTTGCATTTCAGGCACATATTTTGCTGTTACTACACTTCTCCCGAAATCAATCAACAGTAATATGGAATTCAACCCGAATAATGCGATTGTAAAGCTGTGCATACAAGGCATGGACATGGAAATGAAAGCTACGCAGGCAGAAGCCCTTGCCGTTTTTATGCAGGCATGGAACGAAGCTGGTAACGATTTCGAACAATTCCTTGCTGCGTATTATGTGGCTCGCAATCAGCCAACCGTGGCAGACAGACTGCACTGGTACCATATAGCATTGCAACATGCTACTGCTGTGCAAGACGACACCATCCAGACTGCATACCCTGCGCTGCACGAAAACATTGCGAAGTGTTATGCCGAAATGAACGATGCGGATAATGCAAAGAAGCATCAGGAGCTTGCTGCATTGTACAAACATACACCTGCAGACAAAGGCCCCTTCTACCACGGTACACGTGCCGATTTGAAAGTGGGCGATGAACTGATACCGGGCTTTACATCCAACTATCAGGATGCGTTGCAGATGAATCATATCTACTTTACTGCATTACCCGATGGGGCAGGACTTGCAGCCGCACTTGCCAAAGGTGATGGCACAGAGCGTGTATATATTGTAGAACCTACCGATGGTTTTGAAAGCGACCCGAATGTGACGGACAAGAAATTTCCCGGCAACCCTACACGCTCTTACAGAACCATAGCACCGCTAAAAATTGTAGGCGAACTACATGAATGGGTAAGGCAAACACCCGAACAGATACAAATGTGGCGCGACAGGCTGTCACAAAGTACGGGCGAGATTATTAATTAGCGTTCCGCAGCACCATCGCGGATGGCTGTCTGCAATGCGTCGATGTTTATATCCTTCAGCGATTTGAATTTGATGCAATAGCCCGTGACGCTGGCTTTGCCTATTGTTTTACCATAGGTATTGATGAGGTATTTCTTGTCCTCGATACCCAGTATGTATATGGAGAAACCCACGCTATTGGCACTGAGCCCTATCCTGAAGAAGTCTTTGGTCTTGCCATTGGCATATTTCAGTACCTGAAAGCCATAGCCGATGGTGGGATTGGCAACGGTTTTACCCTTATCATCTACACCACTGTCGTACCACAGTCGGGTGTCGGGTAGTGTATCCAGTATCAGCTTGTGCAGTTGCTTCATATCGCTACGCTTAGCTTCGGGCTGGTCGTCTATCAGTGCTTTTATTTGTGCAGGTATGCTCATGAAACTGTGTATGGTCTTGTATCAAATATCGTGATTTTTGAGCGTCTCTTCTGGCGCTAGTGCATTATTCAGCTTTCTCTTTCTTTTTGCTTGTCCAAAAAGAAAGAGAGAAAGAAGAAAGACCCCCTAAAACCAATGCTCCGCATGTTTTAGGGATAGCTATACGCTGCTATAGTGGGGAATACGTATTAAGCGTGGTCAGTGCTACGCACATGACCGTGCTATTGAGCAATAGTAACAACATCAGCAAACGCAAGAAATAATACAAGTCATCAAGGCTATCAGCTCGGCAGTACAGTCGAGGTGAAGCATAATCAAGGCAGCGACCGACTTAAAGGCAGTTTTTTAAGTCGGCGCCTTTTCTTTGTTACTTTCTTTTTGCGGAAAAAGAAAGTAAAGGCTCGCCAAGTGTATATAAATGAAAGGAAGAGCTGAGCACAGCGCGAAAGCATAAAGAGAACAAAAAAACGAACCTGATAATCATACCAATTCCACAACATTACCCACATCCTGTTGATAACATCTTTACGTTTTTATGTTAAAATTATTTGTACATTTGTACAAATTAATTCTTAACCATTAAAACCTTATCACATGGAAAAGTCCTTTGAAGAAAGAGAGGAAATCCAACGCCGATTTGAAGAAGCCCGCAAACGCAGCGACGAAGCCCGAGAACGCCAACAAGCAGGCGAACAGTATGTTTCAGACTTCCGCTATATGCTGCCAGAAGTATTCACCTCGCTACCCGCCATCCTGTCTGTATCGCTCGATACACTGCAAGAGCAACAAGAGAAAGAGGCCTTTCTGGTAGGCGCGCTCGGTGTGCTCAGTGGTTGTATGCCCAATGTATTTGGCTACTACATGGGCGATGCACTGCGCCCCAATCTGTATTGCTATGTATTGGGCCGCTACGGGCTAGGCAAGGGTGTGTTGGGATTGTGCCGACACTTGGGCGAACCCATACACCAGTATCGCAGGCAACAGGCACAGGACATGCAACGCAGCTACCTGCAGCAGCGCGATGTGTACGAACAGCAACGCAAACTGTACGAGCAGGGCAAGCGTGCCGAACCACCCACACCACCTGCCGAGCCCAAAATGCTGCGCCTGTTTATACCCGCCAACAGTACCAAAGCCGCACTCATTATGCAGATGGAACAGAACGAGGGCAGGGGCATCATCTTCGAAACGGAGAGCGACTCGCTGGCAGAGATGCTGCGCAGTGGCGACAACAACTTCAGCGACATACTACGCAAAGCCTTCCACCACGAAACGGTGAGCCTGGTGCGCAAAACCAACCGCGAGGAGTGCGAAATCAGCAGCCCCGAATTCAGCATTGTACTCAGCGGCACACACGATCAGCTGACAGACCTCATACCATCGGCAGAGAACGGCCTCTTCAGCCGCTTTTGCTACTACATACTACAGGGCACAGACGAGTTTCTCTATCCCTTCCTTGCCATGCGCAACAACCGCAAACCCATCGTTACCAATATGGGCATACTATGGCTGGCAGTGTACAAGCAGCTGGAACTGTTGCAACAACCCATCGAGTTTCGCCTCAGCGATGCACAGCAGCAACGCTTTGCCGCCGCCATGGCCGAACGCAAGCGCGATATACGCACCAACATCAGCGACAAGCTGGATGGCACCATACACCGCATGGGCAACATCTTCTTTCGCATAGCCATGATACTGAGTATGCTGCGCCGTATGGACGATGAACAACCCTACGAGGGCGTCATCACCTGTCAGGACAGAGACTTTGAACTGGCGTTCGACATCAGCGTATGGCTACTGCAATACAGCCTGAAAGTATTTGAAGAGGTGGAGCCTGTGCGTATGAACAGCGTAGATACTAACGAGAAAGGTAAGTATAGCAGTACGATAAAGGAGAAAGACGAGTGCTGCAAATTGTTTGATAGTGGTATGGGTGTAAGAGATATAGCACGCCGTTTGTTTGGTGGTGCCAAATCATCTACCGTGCACAACTGGATAAAGAATTACTGCCCGTACAGAAAACGTGCGTAGTGTCCCAACTGTCCCATTTGTCCCACTGTCCCATTTGGGACAATGGGACAATATTGTTTTTATACTCGCGTCATTGCGAGGCACGAAGCAATCTCACGGAATGAGTACTATGTAATAACAACTAATCATCATTAATAAAAACAAATAACCATGATAACGAATAGCTTTAGAAACTACACACTACTGGAATGGAATGAACAATATCAATATTTTCACATGAACAGTGTACAGAACGGGATGGCAGATGCGCAACCCGATACCAATGGCTACCAGACGGTGTACCTGTGCTATAGCGATGAAGAAGCCTATCTGCTGATAGAATATATATGGAAGTATATAAAACTGGAAACCGTTACCAACAGAGGGCTACATCTTACTACCGTACAGGTAAAACGCCACGCCGAAGCTATCATGAAACTGGCAGAAGATTTCAGCCGTTTAGATATTGATAAGATAAGTGAGAACTGATAGGTGAAGTGTGCAGGTGTACGAGTTTGGACACCTGCACATTTTTATATTACGCGTGTCATTGCGAGGCACGAAGCAAACTCACGTATGATTGATTATATTAGAATACAACTTCAAAACTAATCAGGTTTATATGAAGTTAAGTATATTAAACTCTTTAAAGTCCTCTGGAAACTCTTTAGTAGTTTCTATTAAATTAATTCTACTTATTAATGTGTATTTTTCTTTGTTGCGTGGTGCAATCTCTTTGTTTATTGTAGTTAAATTTATATCTCGATTATATTCAGGCTTACAAATTAATTGATAGGTCTGATCTTCAATATTATCAATATAAACTTTGTCATAAGAATAGAACCCTCTTTTCGACATGTAATCAAAAAAAGCAAAGTAGTTCTCTAGTCCTGTTGTATTCTCTCTAACCAATTCATCATTTTGTCTGAATCTGAAAATCCTTCGATATCTATAGACTTCTCTGATTTGCTGCTTGAAATCTACATCAGACTCATTTAGCTTGGGTGGTAATAAGCCTCCTGCAGTTGCAATGTGAATTAGCTTTACACCGTCATAAAGTAGTATGTCAAAGTCGTTGTTAATCTGGTCTTCAATACTATACGGCATAACTAATAAAATACTTCTTTACAAATTTGACACTTCTCTCTTATTTGCATTGATTTGGGGCGATATGCTTTTGAAAGTACTATTTGGTCTAGCTCCAAATTGTATTGTTTATAAATATCGTTAGATGCATTTACTTCTGCACAACATCCTACTGAGGTCTGATTTACCTTCATTCCTATATTTCCATAGCTAAGTAATTTTGTTTTTAGTTTCTCATAAAAGTCTTCATCAACTATTAATAATCCTGATTTATTGCATTTTCTAGTATCTCTATATTCAGCTCCACAAACCATAGCAACAAAATCTCTACGGTTTTTATATCCGAGAGCGTATTCAAATATCTCATTCTCTAATTCAGGAGATGCCATGTGTCAAATTTTATCTTGTTCAAAAATAATGGACTTATATAAGAAGTTTTTAATGCTATTGTGTTATAATAAGTGTTACAATGAAAATCTATTTAATCATTTCGTTGTATTTCTTTAATAAATCTTCGGCAATCTTGACTATTTCCGTATCATCCATTTTAACTAAAGTGCCCAATGTGTCTTGTATCGTAGACTTATCTTCATCATTTAGTGATTTCAGTTCTTCACTTTTTACTTTACTTAATATTAATTCATCTATTGTTCGGAGTATTACTTTTATCTGTTCATTGTGTTCTGTTTTTGGATAATAATTACAAGCATCCATTATATCAACAAACGACCTTACATAATTTTCACTATCGAAATTTATTCTTGCTTGTAAGTGATATGTTCGAGCATAAGTTTCTGATATTACATCTTCAATTTTAGTGTCGTAAGTATGTATGACTTCTTCTAGCCTCTTTGTGAATTCAGATTTTAATTCCTCTTTTGCTTTGTCAATCTCAGATATTATCAATGCCTGAAGATTGTCTTCACTTAGTTGTAGTGTTTTTCTTTGATACCATTGAATAATTAGCGGTATAATAATGCCTACTATACCAAAAGCAATACTTACTGTTATTATTAATCTATCCCAAGATGATGTGTAGAATGTGTTTACTTTATCTAGTACGTCTAAGTCACTGAATTGCTTTATTACAAGGGTATCGTGCATTACTCTTAAACTATCTGGCATATAAGTTTCATTTAGAGGTAAAACTAATTATTGTCTTAGGTTCTGTCAATTGTGGAAAACACTGGTTTTTAGCAAAAATGTCTCACTGTCCAATGTTGGACACTTGGACACCCCGTGTTATCGTGAGATTGCTTCGTTCCTCGCAATGACGTGAGTGGGGTATTTAGCCAAAAGGTTTCAGGTTTGAATCCTGACGAGGTCTCAAAACATATTTGTCCCAAATGGGACAGTGGGACAAATGGGACAGTTGGGACAGCCCGTGTTATCGTGAGATTGCTTCGTTCCTCGCAATGACGGGAGTGGAAATAGCCAAATTGTTCGGGTGTTCAGGTGTTCGAAATCCGAACAGTGAACAGTCACAATAACACTTCCCCTCTCAGAGAGGGGTTAGGGGTGTGTCAACTCGTAGTGAGCAAGACCTGTGCGTGTAGAACATACCCCTGTCACCACTACGCTACGCTTCGTGGCGACATCCCCTTTCAAAAGGGGAATTGTGCATTAATGAAACTCAACCCTGTAAGCTAAGTTTGGTATAAAGCCTGTTTGGTAAACGGTCTTTACGATGCCGCTGCGCTTGTCGAAGAAGGAGTAAAAATAGTTCTTGCGGTCGAAGATGTTTTGTGCATCGAACTGGATGCTGTGGGTAGCACGCCTGCGGTTGAACTTCAGATAAATGCTGCCATCTATCCGCTGATAGGGTTTGCTTTGCGATGTAAATATCTGCCCCGCGTAATACACCGTTTTGCGTTGTGCCACAGAGCTTGCCACGTCTATCACACTCTCGCGCAGTCCGCCGCTGTAGAGGAATTTACCGTTTACACCCAGTGTTGTCTTGCCGCTTTTATTCAGCCTGAATTCTTTGCCACCCAATACATTTGCCTGATACCCGCGATTGAAAAGTGTATTGTATTCCTGTCCCGCATAGGTAGTGTATAGCGAGCGGAAGAGCGAACCCGTAGCCAGCAGGTAGTAGCCATTGTTCAGCGGGCGTTCTATGCTCATATCTATACCATAGTTGCGCCCTGTGCCGGTGCTTACCAGCGGCTTGGTATCGAGGAGCGAATAAGTATTCTCTGCATTGATGATGGAGAAGCTGCTAGCACTGTCTGTTTCCACCGGTATGTTGTACAGGTATTGGTAATACACCTCTGTTTTAAAACGCATCTTAAAAGGCAATGGCCTGTCGTAGCCGAGTACCACGTGTGTGGCACGCAGCAGGTCGAGGCTTTTGTTGGGGTAGGTGATGGTGCTGCCCTGTGTGGCATTGCTGTACAGGTAGGTAGATATATGGTCGGGCTTGCTGTGCATACCAGCCGCCAGTGTTACGGTGTTCTTGCCCGCATTGTAACTGAGCGATGCACGTGGTTCTATACTATACCTGTTATTGAGCGCGTAGTAAGATGCATGTACGCCACCCGTGGTTGTCAGGTGTTGGCTCACCCTTGTTTTCCAATGTGCATATGCCTGATAGTACTGTGTGCTGCCACTGCTTTTTATCAGTGTCTTCCATACTTTCGCGCCCTGGTCAAAGAGGTTGTCGTCTATATCAAAAGACAGCATCTGTGCTATAATACCCGTGCGGAAGGTGTTGCGGCTGTTCAGCTTGTTGTTATACATCACCGTTGCACGCAGGGCTGTGTTGCTTGCGATGGATTTTTGTGTAGGTATCTCTATATAGTTGGCAGATGGGTTCAGCGTATCTACATCGGTCTTGGCATCGTCGTAAGAAGCAGATACGATGGTTTTGATATACGCGTGTTTGTTGATGAAGTATTGATGCGCAATGCCACCCACAGCCAGCATGCCATAGCCCCGTAGTTTGAAGTTGGGGTTATCATCCGTCCACTCGGTACTGTCTTGCACAGGGTCTTTGGTAGCCACGTTGTAGCCCCACAGCCCGAATGCAGAAAACGTACCTGCTTTCTTTGTCGGGAAATTGAGTTTGAAAGAACCATCCTGATAGGCAGGCAACACACCGCCGAGGTCGAAGTAATCCTTCAACAGTGTAAGGGTAGAGTAGCGATAGTTGATAAGGTAAGATGCCTTGCCGCCTTTCTTAAACGGGCCTTCCGTTGCAGCCTCTACACCCAGCGTACCCAGTTGAAAACTATGTTCTGCACGCTCTGTATTACCATTGCGAAACTGCAAATCGAAAGCACCCGAAAGGGCATTGCCTATCTCTGCAGGGAAAGCACCCGTGTAGAAGTCGGACGTACCAAGTGTACTGGCACTGAGCATGCTCACCGCACCGCCCGATGTACTGAGGCTGGCAAAGTGGTTGGGGTTGGGTACTTCAATACCTTCCAGTCGCCACAATACACCTTTGGGAGAATTGCCACGCACTACAATGCCATTCTCCATATCGTCGTTGTTAGACACACCCATAAAGTTCTGCGCCATACGTGCAGGGTCTGATACCGATGCGGCAAAGCGCTTGGTTTCCTCTACCGAAAATGAACGTGCGCTAACGGTAGCAAATTCGTTCTGTGCTTTGCTGCGGTCTTTGTTGGCGCTTACGCTTACTTCCTTTAGGCTGGTATAGTTTTCTGTCAGGGAGATGTTCAGTTCCAGTTCCTTGCCCGATGTTACCAGCACCTCGCTTGCAGTGCGTGTTTCATACCCCGTCATCATAAACTGGAAAGACTGCCTGCCAACGGGGACGGCCTGCAATACATAATAGCCATTGCTATCAGTCATAGCGTTTTTCTGCTTATCTGCCAGCAGCAATATCACCACACCCTCTATCGGCTTCTTAGATTCTGCATCCAACACCTGCCCGCGTACGTTTTGCATCAGCACATTTGTTTGTGCTACGGATAGTACAGGTGCCAGTATTATGAATAGTATGAGTATGTATAAACTTCTGTGCATGCAAACGATGTGTAAGCCTTATTAACCAAATACTTTGCCAAAAATAAGACAAGTGATGCGGGAGAAGGTTTAATTTCTCTTCGCGAGTCTTTATCTACTATTCAGCTTTAGTGCTACACTCATCCTCTCTTTCTTTTTGCTTGTCCAAAAAGAAAGAGAGAAAGAAAAAGGACCCCCTAAAACCAATGCTCCGCATGTTTTAGGGTTAGCTATACGCTGTTATTGTGAGGAATATGCATCTGGCGTGGTCAGTGCTACGCACATGACGGTGCTATTGTGCAATAGTAGTTAGTTCAGCATCCGGTTTTTATATCTCTATATACGCCATCAAGGCTGTTAGCTTGGCAGCACAGTAGTACTGTTGCTTAATGGAAAGGCAACAAGGCATTAGGCAGTCTTTAATGCCTTGCGCCTTTTCTTTGTTACTTTCTTTTTGCGGAAAAGAAAGTAAAGGCTCGCGAAGAGACAAGCAAAAAGAAAGAGAAAGCTGAATATAGCACGAACGCTGTAGTAAGGACATTGTATAAATGCCACAAAATCAATCTCTCCCATCATTAATAAAAAATACCTCTATAAATATTTGTGCAAATGAACGGTTGCACATATATTTGCAAACAAACGGTTGCGGAATGATATTGTAACCACCATTATCAAGCAAAATGAGAAGAGATATTTTTCAGGCAATAGCAGACCCGACACGCAGAGCCATCATAGCACTGATAGCATTGCAGGCCATGACACCCAATGCATTGGCAGCACACTTCAGCATGACGAGGCAGGCGGTGTCTAAACACCTGCAGATATTGGTAGAGTGCGAGGTGGTAGAGCAGACACAAAAGGGCAGAGAAATCTATTATCAACTGGAAATAAAGAAAATGAAAGAGATAGATAAATGGCTGGAGCAGTTCCGCAAGCTATGGGAAGACCGTTACAACCAGCTCGACGAAGTATTATCAACCTTAAAACATAAAAAGAAATGAGCATGAATTTAATGATGGATTTTGTTGTTGATAAGAGCAATAACACCATCACCGTAAAAAGAGAATTTGCAGCCGAGCTGCCGCTTGTGTGGGATGCTTATACCAAGAGCGAGATACTTGACCAATGGTGGGCTCCCAAACCGTGGAAGGCACGTACCAAGACAATGGACTTTCGCGAGGGTGGGCACTGGCTCTATGCAATGGTAGGCCCTAATGGCGAGGAGCATTGGGCAATAGCACAATACAAACACATAACACCGCAGCAAAGTTTTGTGGCTGTAGATGCGTTTACAAATGCAGAAGGTGTGGTGGAAACAAACATGCCGCAATCTACCTGGAATGCAAGCTTCAAAGCAGCAGGCGAACACAGTGTGGTAGAATTCGTGATACAGTATGGCGATCTTTCTCAACTTGAGGCTACCATCAAAATGGGCTTCAAAGAAGGCTTGTCTATGGCTATGGAAAACCTCGACCAGATATTTGCTTCAAAAAAATAAAAACAACAATCATTATATGGAAAATCAATTCACTAAAGTTGCCATCAGCGCAACGGTAAACGCACCTGTGGAAAAAGTTTGGGACAAATGGACTACACCCGCAGACATCATGCAATGGAATACTGCATCGGCAGACTGGCATACTACACGTGCAGAAAACGACCTGCGTGTTGGTGGTTCGTTCCTGTCGCGTATGGAGGCTAAAGACGGTAGCTTCGGTTTCGACTTTGCAGGTGTGTACGATGCTGTAGAGCCACACAAGCATATTGCCTATACCATGGGCGATGGCCGTAAAGTAACGATAGACTTTATTGCCGATGGCGATACTACAAAAATAGACAGTGTATTTGACGCAGAAACCCAGAACCCGATAGAGATGCAACGCGGTGGCTGGCAGGCTATATTGGATAATTTTAAACGATACACAGAGCAGTAATACAGTATCAATAAACAAAGCGCATCTATATAAGGTAGTCCCTATACGGATGCGCTTCTTATTTATAGTAAACTGATTATTTCTTTTCAAGCATATAACGCCATACTGCAGCACTCAATACACCACCCAGTATCGGTGCCAGTATAAACAACCATAGCTGGCTGATGGCTGCACCACCAACTATCAGTGCAGGGCCTATGCTTCTTGCAGGATTTACAGATACACCTGTTACGGGTATGCCAACAATATGAATCAGTACCAGACTGAGGCCGATAGACAAACCTGCAAAACCACCGTGTATGTTTTTGGTAGATGTAGAACCCAGTATCACCATCAGGAAGATAAATGTAAAGACCACCTCTGCAATAAAGCCCGACATCATGCTATACTTGCCGGGAGAATATTCTGCAAAACCGTTTTGTCCCAATCCGTTTACCGCAACATCATAACCTGCCTTGCCCGATGCAATCATATACAACAAGCCAGCACCCAACAGTGCGCCAACAACCTGTGCGCCGATATACATCAGTGCTTCAGATGTTTTCATTCTGCCAGCTACTACCATAGCAATAGAAATAGCAGGATTGATGTGACAGCCCGATATATGCCCGATGGCATATGCCATAGCCACAACAGACAAGCCGAATGCAAATGATATACCCAACAGGCCAACACCCGTCACACCATCTGCACCTGCAATAACAGCACTGCCACAGCCCATCAGCACCAGTACCATCGTACCGATACATTCTGTCACAATCTTAGAAAAATTGGTTGTCTCCATATAGTTTGGTTTTAATTGCAAACAAATTAGGGATAGTTTTTATACAATCATAGTGTTTGGTGGAATAGATAACACAACCAACTTATTTAGTTTCCGTGCAATTGCAGCACAGTAAATACTTTCGCGGGAATACCCGTGTAGGGTGGTATAGTAGTTATTCTACAGTGGGGGGCATGAATAGTCAATGCTTGATTCGCGTCATTGCGAGGAACGAAGCAATCTCACGGAATGTGTTTCTTTATTTACGTTTGTTATATTGATAATTTAAGATGTCTCCTAAATCTTTATTCTTAAAATCATCCCATCTTTCAATGCCAATATCTATCATTTTTTGCCTTTGAGTAGGGCTCATATTATCAAGTGCACTCTCAAATTGCTTAACACGGTCAAGTATTAAATGTGCCCAAGTGCCATCTTCTACTCGTGCTTTATTTATATTGTATACACCACCATCTTTATAAATGTCTGTGTTATATAGGTTTACACCACTAAAGCCAGATAGTGGTATAAGAAAGAAAAATCTTGGTAGCTTTAAAAAACCTATACAATAGTCTTCTCCGTCGTCTGTGATGCCAGAATCCAAGTACCTTGCCATGTACGTTATTATTCTATCTGGTATATTAATTTCATTGTTTTCATCATTTCTAGTAACATCTACACCAATTAGAAGATGAAGGCAATTAAACTCTTTCAGTTCTTCATTATTCAATAAATAGTTACGCCATTTTTGTTCTACTTGTTCAATGATATTCTGAAAGTATTCGTTTCTATCTTTATCTTTTAGCATTGAATAATGTAAGAATCTCCACATAATTGATATAACAAACTTGAACATCCGCTCGTCATATTCAAATGATGTAATTTGATTGTTTACAGTTGGGTAGAAAATATGTTTAGAAAAATATGCTTCGAGTCTACTGAAATTGTCTTCACAGCTTGAGCATAGCATATAACATTTAAAACTGTCTTGTTGCCTGACATTTAAGTTAGCGCCACTTCTAAGGTATCCTGTCCCAGTTTCTTTTAGCCACTTTGATATGAATTTTGGATACATATGGCTTTGTCGAAGAGTAGTTGTCTTACGACATAACTTACATTCTAAGTAATTATCCATTATTATATTTAGCTGTCGTAGTAAGTTACAATATTTCGATGTGGTTATGGTGAGAGTCTTTGCAAACTTTTTTAACACTCTCCCTACACGCAATCCTCTCATTTATCGTTATATTTATAACAACACTCATTACGTATGCGCTTCCATCTGAAACCTATATTATACTTTTCCATCGGCCTGTCTGTAGGCGTTGGGGCTTTTCTTATGCAGTCGTTTCGGGAAACGGGCAAGGACGAGGGTACAGTACAGGTAAAGGAAGACGGCAAGCTGCAATATAAATGGTATCAGCCCGAGATACCCAAGAACCTGACATTTGCAGGCGAGCGTGTACCGCTGGAGCGTTGGGAAGTACGCGAAAGGCTGGAGCGTGAAATGATAATCAACTACTACATGCACGGCACTACGCTCTATATACTGAAGCTCACCACACGTTTCTTCCCCATGATAGAGCAGAAGCTGAAAGCCAACGGTGTGCCAGACGATTTTAAATACCTCTGTGTGGCAGAGAGTGCTTTGCAGAATCAGGTATCTGCCGTAGGTGCTTCGGGTTTCTGGCAGTTTATGAAAGATACAGGTCCGCGCTACGGGTTGGAGGTGAATGCCGATGTAGATGAGCGATACAATCCTGCTAAAGCTACAGACGCAGCCAGTGTATATCTGAAAGAAGCATACGGCAAGTTCTATAGCTGGACGGCTGCTGCAGCATCGTACAACTGTGGTATGGGTGGCTATACCAAGCAGATAGAGTATCAGCAAAAAAGCAATTACTACGACCTTGCATTTCCCGAAGAAACCAATCGTTATGTATTCCGCATACTGGCACTGAAAATACTGCTGAGCGATGCTAAATGGTATGGCTACAACATCAACGGGCAGGAAGCTTTCAAGCCTATTAAGACACGTACCCTGACAGTAGATACTACGGTGAAAGACCTGGCACAGTTTGCCCTCAGCAATGGCAGCAGCTACAAAATGCTCAAGCTGCTGAACCCGTGGTTACGTTCGCACGTATTGCCTGCTAAGGCTGGTAAGACTTATGAAATAGAACTCCCAATAGAAAATTGATAAACTCGAAATACTAATTTCTAATTCCTAAATGAGGAAACTCGAAATACGAATTTCTAAATCCTAAAGGGTATTACTCTTTAGGATTTCGTTTTTAGATATTAGAGTTTAAACAGTTATTGTTTAGGATTTCGTTTTTAGGTATTAGAATTTGAACAACGTTTTCGTAGTTTTAAGTAAAACCAAAGGCTATGCGTAAGGTTATTGCCATATTGCCACTCGTATTCACCTCTCTGCTGGTGTATTTTCTCTCCAAGCCAATGGGTAGCATACCTGCACTCGGCAAGCTCTTAGACCCAGTAACGGGTTGTTGGGCAAGTGCCGAATCTGTCAACAAAGACTATAACAACAAGCTGCAACTGGATGGGCTGAAAGATGGTGTTACCGTATCGTTCGACGACAGGCTGGTACCACACATCAAAGCAGGTAACGATTACGACCTGTATTACACACAGGGTTATCTGCATGCATATTTCCGCCTGTGGCAGATGGATTTGCAAACACGTGCAGCAGGTGGCAGGGTTAGCGAGATACTGGGAGATAAGGCACTGAAATTTGACCGTACACAACGCCGCAAGGGTATGGTATATGGTGCAGAGCAATCGCTGAAGGCAATGGAAGCAGACCCACGCAGCAAGCAAATGCTCGATGCCTATACAGCAGGTATCAATGCCTATATCAATACTTTAAGTTTTAAGACATACCCTTTAGAATACAAGCTTGCAGGCTTTGAACCAGAACCGTGGACCAACCTGAAAAGTGCATTGCTACTGAAATACATGGCAGACGACCTGACGGGCTATACAGAAGATATTGCACTGACTGTATTAAGAGATATGCTCAGCCCTGAAGAGTTTGCAGTACTGTATCCTGAAAGATTGCATGGTGTAAACCCTGTGATACCAAGAGATAGTGTAGTACAATCAGCCAGCCTATCGGCACCTGCCGTACCTGCAGACAGCATAGCATGGGCACATCTTACAGCCACAGATTTTGAAGTAGAGGAAGAAGGCAAGGGTAGTAATAACTGGGTACTTGGTGGTAGCCGTACAAAGAGTGGTAAACCTATTCTGTGTAACGATCCGCATCTGGGGCTCAACCTGCCATCTTTGTGGTACGAGGTACAGATGACAGCACCGGGTGTAAATGTGTATGGTGTATCGCTACCGGGTTCTCCGGGTGTTATCATTGGCTTCAACGACAATATATCTTGGGGTTTTACCAACAACTACCGCGATGTAAAGGACTTCTATGCCATACAGCCTGCATCTGTAAATACCTATAGTTTTGCTGGTAAGGAGCAACCCTACATAAACAGGGTAGAGAAGATTAGCATCAAAGGCAAGCCTGATTATTTTGATACAGTAAAGTACACCGTTCATGGTCCTGTGATGTACGAAGAAACATTTCATGGCCCTGGTGGGTTGAAGAAACCAATTGCTGTAACATGGATGGCACACCGACCAAGCAATGAAGTACTGGCGCTCTATATGCTGAACCGTAGCGGTAATTATAATGAGTATGTAGCTGCCATACACAACTTTCTATGCCCTGCACAGAATATGATATATGCAGACAGGCACGGAGATATAGCACTCTGGGGGCAAGGGCAGTTCATCAACAAATGGCGCGGACAGGGCAGGTATGTAATGAATGGTGCAGACAGTGCTACACTATGGGGGCAAAATATTCCTGTGGCAGAGAACCCACATGCACACAATCCTGCGCAGGGCTATATAGCATCTGCCAACCAAACAGTAACGGACACTACCTATCCGTATTGGTACAATGGTTATTTCTACGAGTTCCGCTCTTGGAGGATAAACGATGTACTGCGTAATACAAAGAATGCAACGGTAGAAGATATGTTTGCCCTGCAAAATGATGTATTCAGTGTACTGGCATCAAATGTATTGCCTGTTATGCTTACACATATTACCCCAAACGAGATAACAGACAAGGAACGTAATTACCTGAATATGCTTGGTAGTTGGGATTATAGATTGATGGCAGAAAGCAAAGCAGCAACTGTGTTTCAGGTGTGGTGGACAAACTTCTATGCTTCGCTATGGTCTAAACGCTTTGGTAAAATACCTGACCAACTCAAACCATCACCCGAACGTACTATGCAATTGCTGAAAGAAGAGAGTCCGTACTTGGGTAATATAAAAGATGCAGTAGTAGCCAGCCTGCGCAATAGCATAGACAGCCTTGAGAAATTGAGAAGGGCAGACAGGCTGGAATGGTACAAGGCAAAGAATACTTCTGTAAAACACCTTACTAAACTGGCACCATTCAGCTACAGCGATTTGAAGATAGGCGGGTGGGGCAATACAGTAAATGCTGCCAAGACAGATCATGGCCCATCGTGGAGGATGGTTGTGCAAATGGGCGATGCAATAGAAGCCTACGGTGTGTACCCTGGTGGACAATCGGGTAATGTGGGTAGTAAGTACTATGCAACATTCCTTGATAAATGGGTGAAGGGTGAGTACTACAAACTGAGCTTCTACACTGCTGATGCCAAACCTGCAGCAACCTATACATGGAGCATTAACCCTAAAAACAAATAAGGTATGAAACAGACATTCATCGTATCGATTATTATTGTAGTACTCGGGTTAGTCTTCTCATTGTTTATGACAGGTATGTGGTTGGCCATTGTGCTACCATCTACCATGATGATTGCTATGCAAATACCAGGCAGGCGTGCATTTGGTGCAGGGTTCCTTGGTGTGGCCTTTCTGTGGCTTATGTTGATACTGATAAAAGATGTTCCTAATCATCATATACTATCATCTCGCATGGCAGGATTGTTAGGCTTACCTAACAGTGCAATGTTCATTCTTGTAAATGTTTTGTTAGGCGGATTGATAGGTGGACTTTCGGGATGGAGTGGTGCAGTGTTGAATAAGGCGTTTAGAAAACCCTCCTGACCTCCCTGAAGGGAGGAATTGTTCCTTCATAATCATTTATAACAATAATACTATTTTTCCTCCCCTTTAGGGGAGATAGAGGGGTTTTATTACTTTTGCAGTCATCATGCCCGTACGTATTCAGCGATATATAGCTATTCTCTCTGTTGTTCTGTTTTTAGGAAAGCTATGGGCTTGGTACCTTACACACTCCGTTACCGTACTTACAGATGCGCTGGAAAGCACTGTGAATGTAATAGCGGGTTTCATAGGTTTATATAGTATCATCCTGTCTGCCAAACCACGTGATATAGACCACCCGTACGGGCATGGTAAGGCAGAGTTTATATCCAGCGCGGTAGAAGGCTCACTGATATTTATTGCGGGCTTGATGATTATCTACGAAGCCATCGACCAGTTGATACACCCCAAGCCATTGCACAAGCTGGATGTGGGTATATATATAGTAGCCGCAACAGGTATTCTCAATTTCTTTATAGGTACGTATGCAGTTGCACAGGGCAAGAAGATGCGCTCACTGATACTGGAGAGTGCAGGCAAACACCTGCGGGTAGATGCTTATTCAACCTTTGCCATAGTTGCGGGCCTTGCACTCATCATGTTTACCAAAGTGCAATGGCTGGATAGTGTGGTTGCCATGCTTATTGCCATCATCATACTGGTAACGGGTTATAAACTGGTACGCCGCAGCCTGTCGGGCATTATGGACGAAACAGATATGCAACTGCTGAATGATGTGATAGCCTACCTGCAAACAAACCGCCGTGCACAGTGGATAGACCTGCACAACCTGCGTGTAATGCAGTATGGTGATGTGATGCACCTGGATGCACACATGACACTGCCGTGGTACTACACTGTAAAAGATGCCGATGCAGAGATACATGTACTGGAAGAAATGATTAAGCAGCACTTTGATAACAAGGTAGAAGTGTTTGTACACATAGATGCATGCCAGCCCTACCAATGCAAGCTATGCGCAGTAGCCAACTGTATGCACAGGCAGGCACCATTCATTGCCCAGCACGAATGGAACAGGGAAAACGTCTGGTACGATTCTAAGCATGGGAAGGAGTAGAACCAGGATTGATTTGATTTATGGATTTACCTTGTTTCAGTTTGTTTCATAATCTGTGGACTGAAACGGTGAAACAAATTAAACACTGTATCACGTGTATCAGCTGTATCATCTTTTTATTTGGTGATACATTTGGCGCAGATGATACAGTACTTCATATTCATTATCTTAGAATAATGCTGTATCAAATAAAATACTTTACTGTTATTCTGTTACTCAACCTATTGGGATCTAATATATATTGCCAAGAACGTAGAATAGAACCATTTCATATTATTCTACACTCTGGAGATGAAAGCGTGGATATGTATGAATTAGACATTTATGAAAAGTCAGGAGAGTACTATGCGGAAAATCCTAATGTAACTTATATGGATAAGCCATTAGGTAAATGGGTTGTAAAACTTGATTCGAATAAAATTAAAGCTTGTGCGAAGTTTATTGATGCAGTTATGTCTCCTGTTAAAGATTGTAAAGATTGGAGCTCCAGTGTAGAACATTATAATGTAATTATAAATGGTGATACAATAAAATTATATAATAATTTGTGTAATTCGGATAGTATAAACTATTTCATATTAAATGAACTGGTATTCAAAGAAAAGTTCGATAGTGTAAAACATGAACAAGAAATCCTGGCAAAGCAAATAAATCAAAAATTAAAGGGGACATGGTATTTTAAACCTTTAACTAAGAAATTAAAAAGAAATGAACAGTTTGTATTGACAAGAACTAATAGTTACAAATCAAAATGTTATTGGGTAATTGCGGATAGTTTATCTTTTAAGAATAATTGTAATTCTATACTGAATCTTACATATTCTACTACGTACGAACTAAATATTAGAGATGTTACCTATTTTGAAATACAAAGTGGATTTAAGATAGATAATGACGGCAATAGGACTGTAACAAACTATGGAGCAACGTTTATCTTAAATAAAGTTGATGCTAACTACCTAATAATAACATATTTGTGGGAATAAATTTATACTGTATCATCTGTGTCAACTGTATCACCAAATAATATAATGATACACGTGATACAACTGATACACTGTTTCACTTGTTTCACCGTTTCAGTAACTGTATTATGAAACACTGAAACAACATGAAACAAGATTGCTTAGATTTTCGGTAGTGTATAAATAACCAGTTGCTGCATTTCTTCTTTCATATCTTCTATCTCTGCTTGTGTAGCTTCTAATGCAGTGTTGCGGGTGAAATCGTTCTTTTCCAGCATGCGTCTTGAGCTTGCATTGTCTTTGTGGGTGTAGGCATGTATCATGGGCAGGTTCATCACTTCAAAGCCATATTTCACAGTGGCTTGCAGTGCTTCGCTCATCAGCCCTTTGTTTTGGTGTTCTGTAAGGATAGCATAGCCAATTTCCCAACTATCCTCAGTGCCTTGCATAGTCCACAAACACATACTGCCCACCATCTGGTTGGTAGCTTTGTCTGCAATGGTCCATGCTACACTTTTATTGTCGCGTGCATAGCTCCTCATACGTTCTATGATAGCCTGTGTTTCTTCCAGATTCTTTGGTCGAGCATTTGGGATGTATTTATTCATCTCCTCATCTGCACGGATGACGAAGTAAGGCTCCGTATCGTCCATACTCATTTCGCGCAGTACCAGTCTTTCGGTAGTCAGTACAGGAAACGGATTGAAGTTGAGGTGTATCATAGTTGTGGGATATAACTATCTCAATTTATGATAAAGAACTATTTCTTTAGTGTAAAACTTGTTACATACTGTTCTTCATTACTGAAATTGACAGTCAACCCAAATCCATAAAATTCAATTTTATTGGCAACTGTATCGTAGTGCAGTGAGCTGCCATACCTTGATGGATTACTTGGTTCTAATCCTAATATCATTGTTGGCTTATTGGGAGATAAGTATTTCGCCCAACGCAAAGTGTCATTAACTGTTGTGTCCGGAGTAATAGCAGTGGCTATAACGGTACTATCATTTATTGTTTTAATATTCAGGGAAACATTGTTATACCATACCGTGTCAAGCATCGTTACAGAAGGTATTTGATAAAAATGTATTCGCCTACCCTCCATTGTATAATTGCCCTGCATCCTATATGCAGGAGCATAGTATGATGTGGCAGGAGGAGTTGTAGTATCGGCCTTGTTACAGGAAACAAAGAATACTGAAATAATAAGAGTTGTCAATAGGTATGTTCTCATAAAGGATGCATTGTTAATAAATTGTACCAATATCTATGCCATAGTTCAGAAATATATCAACTCCCGCTCTCGTACACCGTATCTACCAACCAGTTGCCACTATCAGCAGCAGCGGTAGCCAGTTCATCGCAGCGGTTGTTCATAGGGTTGTTGGCATGGCCTTTTACCCATACAAATTTTACACGGTGCTTGTTATGATACTTCAGGTATTCCTGCCACAGGTCTACATTCTTCACATCTTTCCAGCCCTTCTTTACCCATCCCCATATCCAACCCTTGTCTATGGCATTCACCACATAGCTGCTGTCGCTGTATATCACCACGTCCAGTCCGTCGCGCGTTAACGACTTCAGTGCCACTACCACTGCCATCAGCTCCATGCGGTTGTTGGTTGTCTTTCTGAATCCCTGCGAGAACTCCTTACGGGTTTGTCCCCATTGCATTACTATTCCGTATCCTCCCGGTCCGGGGTTGCCCCTCGAGGAACCATCTGTATAAATTATAAGTTGTTGCGACATCAATTGGGTAGCGAGTGCTATCTTTGCGCCCAAATTTAGTCTGTTGAGCGCCAAAATAAAAGTTGCACCGGTAAGTTATTTGAATACCAAGCCATTGCTATACGGTATAGAACGTAGCGAAGTGATGAACAGCATTGAGCTGGTAGCAGATTATCCTGCCAATGTAGCGGGTGCATTGCAACGTGGCGATATAGACCTGGCACTGCTGCCGGTAGCAGCCATACCTACAATACCCAATGCACAGATAATAACAGACTATGGCATAGCCAGCGATGGTAATGTAGCATCTGTGTGCATATTCAGCATGGTACCGATGGAGGAGATAGAAACTGTGTATCTGGACTACCAAAGCCGCACATCTGTAAGGCTGGCGCAGCTGCTGCTGGAAAAGCTGTGGAAGAAGAAAGTGGAGTTTAAACCCGCAACAGAAAACTATATAGACTACATCAACGGTACTACGGCAGGTGTCATCATTGGTGACAGGGCGCTGAAACAACTTACCAATTTCGACTATATCTACGATCTGGCTAAGGGTTGGAAAGAACTGACAGGATTACCGTTTGTATTTGCTGCATGGGTAGCCAATAAGCAATTACCACAGGAATTCATTACGGCCTTCAATGCCGCTAACGCAGAAGGGTTGAAGCATATAGACGAGGTGGTAGCACAAAACCCTTTCCCGTACTACGACCTGCACACTTACTATACCGAAAACATCCACTATCTGCTGGATGAAGAGAAGAAGAAAGGGATGCAGAAGTTTCTGGAACTAATACACCCCTGATGATTACTATTCGATAATTACTGCAGTGCCTGAAACACTTACCATCAGCATGCTGCCGGACTGTCCTACAACTTCATAGTCAACATCAATACCAATTACACCATTTGCGCCCAACGCCATAGCAGTTTGCGACATCTCATTCAATGCAGTCTCACGTGCTTCAGCAAGCACACGCTCATATGTGCCTGATCTGCCACCAACAATATCGCGTATTGAAGCAAACAGGTCTTTAAAAAGGTTTGCGCCGATAATTGTTTCGCCAAATACCACACCTTTGTATTCTTTAATGTTTTTCCCTTCCAGATTGTTGGTTGTTGATAGTAACATGTTTATGTTTTTTAGTAAAGTTAATGTGCCACAACATTATAAAATCAATATATACACTTATTGGTAGTTAATACGAGCTTAAATCTATCTTTACATTCTATTTCTGATACAATGCAAAAAAGCATAACACTTATAGAATGTCCCCGCGATGCCATGCAGGGTTGGAAACACCATATTCCTACAGAGGTAAAGGTGAAGTACCTGAATACATTGCTGCAAGTAGGTTTTGATGTGCTTGATTTTGGTTCTTTTGTTTCTGCCAAAGCCATACCACAACTGGCCGATACAAAGGATGTAATACCACAATTGCAACTGGATGGTGTTAATACAAAGCTGCTTGCCATCATAGCCAATACACGTGGTGCAGAGGAAGCAGTAGGGTACGAGCAGATTCATTATCTGGGTTTCCCCTTTTCGATATCAGAGACGTTTCAGCTAAGGAATACCAACAAGACCATTGCAGAATCACTGAAGCAGGTAGAGGAGATACAAAACCTCTGTGTGCAGCATGGTAAAGAACTGGTAGTATACATATCTATGGGTTTTGGCAATCCGTATGGCGATGAGTATAGTGCGGAAGTAGCCATCAAATGGGTAGGCAAGCTGGCAGAGATGGGTATTAAAACCATTGCCATGTCTGATACCGTAGGTGTAGCAAAGCCTGATAATATTGAGTATATCTTCAATACACTGGTACCTGAGTTTAAGGATGTACACATAGGTGCGCACTTCCATAGCAATGCTGCTACATGGGAAGAAAAGCTGCAATCGGCTTACAACAGTGGTTGTGTCCGTTTTGATAGTGCCATGAAAGGTATAGGCGGCTGCCCGATGGCAGAAGACGAGTTGGTAGGGAACATTGCTACAGAGAACATTATTCAATGGGCAGATAAGAACAATATCGTGCTGCCTATAAATCGTGAAGCCTTCAACAAAGCATGGCTGATGGCTGCAGAGGTGTTTATATAATAAAGCTATCTTTGATCTCTCATTTCAATACCCTGCGGGGTCTGCATTATGTCTGTACATAAAGAAATTACGAAGGTTACCACCAATACGCTTCAGGTAATGAAGCAACAAGGTGAGAAAATATCAATGCTTACTGCCTACGATTTTTCGATGGCACGCATTCTGGATGATGCAGGCATAGATGTGTTACTGGTAGGCGATAGCGCATCTAATGTGATGGCAGGCCACGAAACCACTCTGCCTATTACGCTAGACCAGATGATATACCATGCACAGAGCGTAGTACGTGCTATCAACCGTTGCCTGGTAGTGGTAGACTTGCCTTTTGGTACTTATCAGGGCAATAGTAAAGAAGCACTGAACTCTGCCATCCGTATAATGAAAGAAACGGGTGCGCATGCCATCAAACTAGAGGGTGGGGAAGAAGTGGTAGATTCTATCAAGCGTATTATAAGTGCAGGTGTACCGGTTATGGGTCACCTTGGTCTTACACCGCAATCTATATACAAGTTTGGTACCTATGCAGTACGTGCCAAAGAAGAAGCTGAGGCCGAAGCATTGGTAAAGAATGCAAGGCTGTTGGAAGAAGCAGGTTGTTTTTCTATTGTGTTAGAAAAGATACCTGCTGCGCTTGGTAAGCGTGTAGCGGATGAAGTGAAAATACCCATCATAGGCATTGGTGCAGGTGGTGGTGTGGATGGCCAGGTGTTGGTAATGCACGATATGCTGGGCATCAACAAAGACTTCTCGCCTCGTTTCCTGCGTCGTTATCTCAACCTGTACGACCAGATAAAGTCTGCGACAGAGGAATATATACAAGATGTTAAGAGCAAAGATTTCCCTAACGAAAAGGAACAATACTAAATAAGTATGGTGAATGCGGAAGTATGGCAATCGCTTACTAATGAGTTGACGGCTAAAGGTGTGACACTGGTTGCGGTTTCTAAAACCAAACCTGCAAGCGATATTCAGGATTTATACAATCTCGGGCAACGGGATTTCGGAGAGAACTATGTGCAAGAACTGGTAGAGAAACAACCCGTACTTCCTGCCGATATCCGTTGGCATTATATAGGACATCTGCAAAGTAATAAGGTAAAATACATAGCACCTTATGTGTATCTGATACATGCTGTTGATAGCTTTAAACTACTTGAAGAAATAAATAAGCAAGCTTCTAAACACAACCGTACAATTAAAGTGTTGCTTCAATTGCATATAGCAGATGAAGAAACCAAACACGGCTTGGATGAACGTGGTATTGCAGAGTTGATGGAATACTACGAAGCACAGAAAGACAGTCTGCAAAACGTAGAGATTTGCGGCCTGATGGGTATGGCAACTTTTACTGATGATGAAGCACAGGTACGTTCAGAATTTGCCAGATTAAACAATTGCTTCAAACATCTGAAGGCTACTTATTTCATTGGTAAATCTCATTTTGATACCTGCAGTATGGGTATGAGTGGTGACTATCATGCAGCTATAGAAGAGGGTAGTACCATGGTTAGGATAGGTAGTATGCTATTTGGTGCAAGAAATTATCCCGCATAATTCATTCATTTTCAATATAAAATATTGAAGTGATTGATGTCAGTTACTTCTATTTATCCATAATCCGTATCTCTACACGCCTGTTCTTATCATCATTCATCGTTTTACCATCAGGTTCATATAATGGTACGGTAGTGCCTAACCCTTTGCAACTAAGCCTGTTAGGGTCAATGCCATGTTTCATAAGGTATTTTTTAACTTCATATGCTCGGTCATCAGATAGGGTTTGTTCTATTCTGTCCTGCTCGGCAAGGCTATTCATGCTATATTTACTGTAGGGGTATTTTGGTGGTGGTATATTCCCTCTGTAACAGCACACATGCCCCTCTATTCTTATTTTTATATTCGGGTTCTCTTTGAGAGTCTTAGTTAATGCCTGCAAGACAGGATATGACTTTTCAAGTATAACAGGTGTGCCGGCAAGGAAAATGATATTATTCAGGCTAACCTTCTGCCCTTTTTCTATGGTAGCCAGTTGCTGTATAGCTGTAATATCGGAAGATGTTACTAAAGCTTTCTTTTTAAATCCTCCGGGTATTATATCCACCCGTCTGTCTGATTGTTGACTTGTTTGTGTATTTCGCTTAATGGCTCCTTTGCCCGTCACCAATTCAATATCTGTAGTATCAATGCCCATGTATTGCAGGTAGTTGGCTACAGTCTTGGCTCTTTCCAGCGATAGGGGATTATTAATAGAATCCGTACCTGTATTATCTGCATAGCCTATCAATCCTACTTTTCTCCCCTTTGTAACGATATCATTATACAACAGGCTGTCGAGTGTTTGTTTGCCATTTGCAGACAAGGTGGATGTAGCTATGGGGAAAAACACGTGAAAAGTATCTGCCTTTTGAGCATAGGTATTGTGCATTGCACTACAAATCAATAAGATAAATAAGTACCTCATAAGGGTAGGTTTTAGTACAGGTAAAATACATCAAAAATCCAGTGTTTACAAGGGTTGTATGTGGTGGAAGCGTTGTAACTGCTTGATTTACAGTTGTTAACCGCTCGTTAATTGGTTGTGAAGCCCGTGTTAACAACGGGGTAAAATTTGACATCCACCTGCTCGTGCCCCCATATTTGCATCATAATTAACAACAAAAACAAATCGCAAACAAACAAAAACAAACAACAATGAAAAAAGTAATCGCAATCGTAGCACTGTCATTCGTAGGTATCGCAGCAAAAGCACAAGTTGCTTCTACAGCTACTCAAACAGTAAACCTGAACCTGAGCAACGCAATTGAGTTGACATTTACAGGGTCTGGTACTGCAACAGGTGCAGCGGTTAATCTGGCTTTCAACACAGTTAACGATTATGCAAACGGTGTTCAGTCATCTGCACAGGAACTGAAAGTACGTTCTAACAAAAAATTCGGTGTTACAGTAAGAACTAACAACACAAACTTCTCTTATACAGGTACAACCACTCCTGCTCCTGTAATGCCTGTAAGTGGTGTTCTGGCACTGAAAGTAAGTGCAAACGCAACAGGTGGTGCAATCGCTTCTCCGTTCAGTGCATCAGCATACAGCGGTCTGTCTAACACAGCAGCAAACCTGATAACAAACGCAAACAACGGTGGCAACCAAACATTCAGCGTAATGTATGAAGCTACTCCGGGTTTTGCTTACCCTGCAGGTACTTACACTGTAGATGTAGTTTACACTGCTACTCAACTGTAATCTGAAACAATAGTTATAGAATTATATAAAGAGCGTCCCCGTAAGGACGCTCTTTTGCTATGTATATATTTCAGCTGTTGCAGATAATGTTTTGTAAACCGTTTGTTAACCAAGTGCTTAGTGGTAAGAACTACTAATGTTAGTGATGTGGCAGGGGTGTTTGCGGATGTATGTTTGCATTATCAAAAAAAACAAAAAAACACAGCAGCCCCGTAAGGCAGCAAACAATAATTTCTAAACACAATCATTTCATCAATTAACAAAAACAAAAAACAAAACAACACAATGAAAAAAGTAATCGCAATCGTAGCACTGTCATTCGTAGGTATCGCAGCAAAAGCACAAGTTGCTTCTACAGCTACACAAACAGTAAACCTGAACCTGAGTAACGCAATCGAGTTGACTTTCACTGGTAACAACTCTGCAACAGGTGCTACAGTTAACCTAGCTTTCAACACAGTAAACGACTATGCAAACGGTGTAGAATCTGCTACACAGGAACTGAAAGTACGTTCTAACAAAAAATTTGGTGTTACTGTAAAGACAAGTGGTGCATCATTTACTTACACAGGTTCTACAACTCCTGCTCCTGTAATGCCTGTAAGCGTATTGGGCTTGAAAGTGATAGCTAACGGTACTGGTGGTACTATCGCTTCTCCATTCAGCACTACTGCATACACAGCGATGAGCAATACTGCAGCAAACCTGATAAGCAATGGTTTGAACGGTGGCAACCAAACATTCAGCATTAAGTATGAAGCTGAACCTGGTTTCGCATATCCTGCAGGTACATATACTACAGATGTAGTTTACACTGCTACACAGCTTTAATCATAACCCTTGCTTTGGGTACAAACATGGTTAACAAACAAGAAGCAGCATCCTTAATCGGGTGCTGTTTTCGTTTTTAAGTTATTGATATTCAGTTGTTTAGTGTGTAGTTAAGACGTGTTAATTTGTTAATCAACGGTTAACCGGTTGCAAAGGCAGGGTTAACAAGCCTCGATTTTTTGGCAATAGGCCCTTTCCCGATGCATCTTTGTATCACAATAACAAACAAACACAAACATTAATCAAATAACTCAAACAAATTCAAACAAAATGAAAAAAGTATTCGC
>DATGXJ010000007.1:0-219345 GCA_035299045.1 Flavipsychrobacter sp. | reverse complement strand
ACCATGTCCGAGTCCGCAGACTGTTTTGAGCAACAGCCTGACGATGACGATAGTCCCATTGGTGGCACCGACAATCAGTATCAGTTCAAACTTCGGCACACAGGCATGTCAGAATGTGGCTGTAACGTTTACGGCAGTGATAACGAATGGCGGTCCGGCACCGTTGTATCAGTGGCGCAGGAATGGCAGCCCTGTGGGTACGAACAGTCCTACGTATGTAGCCACGACGCTGAACAACGGAGATGTTATAAACTGTATACTGGCAAGTTCGGCTCCATGTGCAACACCAGCTTCTGTAACGAGCAACAGCCTGACAATGACGGTGAACCCGGTAGGTAAAGCAACGATAGGTATCTTTGCGAGTCCGGACAGCAATATGTGTGTGCCATCAACAGGCCTTACATTCTACAGTAACTATACCAATGGTGGCAGCAATCCGGCATTCCAATGGAGATTGAACGGTACAGATATACCAGGTGCAAATGGAGCGACTTACTTTACAAACACGCTAAATAATCTGGATATAATCTCATGCAGATTCAGCAGTAGTGCACTATGTGTATTCCCTGAATTAAGCCGTGATATTACGATTCGTCAGTATCCTGTATTGAAACATTCGGTGAATATCACGATGACAAGTACAGGTCCTAACCAAACACTGTTTACAGCCAACATCATCAACGGCGGTACATCACCTGTTGTTCAATGGTATAAGAATGACAAGGCAATAGCAGGAGAAACAAACCTGACCTATACAGCAATTGGCCTAACATCAAGTGACCGTATCAGCGTAGAGGTGACAAGTGATGCAATATGTGCTACACCGAAATCGCTGATGAGTAATTATGTTAGTGTTACTACCGGTATCCACAATGTGGAAAATGCAGGTCTGAAATTCGGACTATATCCTAACCCTGTTTCTACAGACAGAGTGAACCTGATAGCAGACAGGAGTCTGCAGGGCGAAACGGTTGTAAGGTTGATTAATAAACTTGGTCAGTTGGTATCAGAGCACAAAGTGAAGATAGCAACAGGTGCACCAACAGAGATAGTAATAGGCGACATAGCAGCAGGTACTTATTACCTGCAGGTTATCAACACAACCGAAAATATCAAAACAAATATCAAGTTTGATAAGAACTAATCTTTCAAACTTTAAATAGAAAAGCGTCGGCATTTGCCGACGCTTTTTGTTTGTTATAAATCACAATTTGAAAATATCTTTTAACATGATTATATAATATTAACAAAGCTGTAATAAGGATATTCAACAGTCTTGAATTACTTTTGACGTGAAAATGAAACTCTTCGTCCGTTTTTTTCTGGCTATCTGCTTCCTGCAATTGGGCTTTCTGGGCTCGGTGCAGGGGTATGTGCAGGCAGATAAACAGGTATCACGGACAGTACATTTTTCATTCAATCATCAATTTACACAAAGTTTTACAGATGTATTAGATGCGCATCTGGAATACAATATTACTCCTGACACCAAAGCAGCAGTAATAGATGTAGAGGTTTTGGAAAGTGAGCATGAGGAAGATGACGAGCGTGAACACATAACTCATTTAGCCAAAATTGCATCAGCCGAAAACTATTTCCTTGCATTATTTAATGTCTTATTAAGAGGCCATTCAGCGGTTTCATCAAGCAATCATCTGCCCGAGAACGGGCTTGTTTTGTTTACTGCTCTACGCAAGCATGTAAGGCTTTGCGTGTTCAGAGTGTGATTTCTTTTCGGGGGTGCAATAGTCATCCCTTTCCTACATTTTACTGCTGCACAATAATCACATCGTGGATGTGAATGTAGCGTATGGTTTACGTACGTACCCGTTTATTCAACAATATCATATTGCACTAACGCAAATTTTATGAAGAAAATTCTCATTGGCATGAGCATATGCTCTGTGCTGTTTTATGCAAGTTGCTCATCAGACAAAAAAGAAAAAGAACCGGAAACTAAATTCCTCGTTACCAATCCAATCAAAGCTGACACATCCATCACGCAGGACTATGTGTGCCAGATTCATGCCATCAGCCATATTGAGGTAAGGGCACAGGAACGCGGTTATCTGCAAAAAATATATGTAGACGAAGGCCAGTTTGTAAGGGCAGGTCAGTTGCTGTTTCAAATTATGCCAAACCTTTATCAGGCAGAGATGCAAAAGGCGGAGGCTGAAACTCGATATGCAGAGATTGAATACCAGAATACCAAACGCCTTGCCGATGGTAATGTGGTAGCGCCAAATGAGCTGGCAATGGCTAAAGCTAAATACGATAAGGCAAAAGCCGAGCAGGCACTCGCAAAAGTGCACCTGCGGTTTACCGAAATCCGTGCGCCGTTCGATGGTATTATCGACCGTTTTCAGGTAAGGCTTGGTAGTCTTATTGACGAAGGCCAGTTGCTGACTACACTGTCTGATAACAGTCAGATGTGGGTATACTTCAATGTGCCGGAAGCTGAATACCTGACATACAAGACTAACATAAAGAAAGATAGTTTGATGAAAGTGAATCTGTTGATGGCTAATAATGAGCAGTACGAATATCCGGGTGTGGTAGAAACAATAGAAGCCGACTTCAACAATGAAACGGGTAATATCGCTTTCAGGGCTACATTCCCAAATCCTAAAAGTCTGCTAAGGCATGGTGAAACAGGTAATATTCTTATTCAACAGGCACACAAAAGTGCTATCATCATCCCTCAGAAAGCAACGATGGAGATTATGGATAAGAAGTATGTGTACGTTGTTGATAAGAACAATAAAGTGAAGTTGACATTGATAGATATAGCAGCCGAAATGCCTGACTTATACATTATTAAAGATGGCCTAACAGAAAATGACAAAATATTGCTGGAAGGTATGCGTAAGGTAAAGGATGGCGACCAGATCAAATTTGAGTATGAAGATCCTAAGTCAGTAATGAACAACCTGAAGTTGCCTTCAGAATAAGCTAAGCATTCAAAAAAATAGAAATCAATGTTCAATATATTCATCAAAAGGCCAGTCCTGGCGATAGTGATTTCACTTGTCATTATCTTCATGGGCGTACTGGCTATAAATACGCTGCCAACATCGCAGTTCCCGTCCATTGCTCCGCCAAGGGTAGTAGTAAGCGTTGCTTACCCGGGTGCAAGTGCCGATGTGTTGGTAAAATCTGTACTCATACCAATGGAAAAAGCCGTGAACGGTGTGCCGGGTATGAAGTACATGACCTCTGACGCCGTAAGTGCGGGCGAGGCAAATATTCAAGTGGTATTCGATTTGGGTACAGACCCTAATCAGGCTGTTGTAAACGTTAAGAACCGTATAGAACAGGTAACGAATAGGTTGCCTGTGCTGGTACAGCGCGAGGGTATCATCGTAAATATACTGCAGCCAAACATGCTGATGTATGTAAACGTATATAGTAAAGACCCGAAGACCGATCAGAATTTCCTTTACAACTTTGCGAGTGTAAACATTCTGCGAGAACTGAGCCGTGTAAAGGGTATAGGTAGTGCGCAGATACTTGGTAGCCGCCAGTACGCCATGCGTATATGGTTGAAACCCGATAGGATGCGTGCCTATAATGTCTCTACAGACGAGGTAATGGAGGCACTCGCCAACCAGAGTGTTATCGGTTCTCCGGGTAGGATAGGCCGTAGTGATGGTAAGCGTTCCGAAGCATTGGAATATGTACTTACATATCAGGGACGATACAATCAACCCGACCAGTACAAGAATGTTATTGTGCGAGCAACGCCGAATGGTGAGATACTGCACTTGAAAGACATTGCAGATGTAGAGTTGGGTAGTGAGTTTTACGATATCTATTCAGATTTGAACGGTCACCCGTCAGCTGCCATTGTATTGAAGCAGACATATGGCAGTAATGCCAACGAGGTAATCAAAAACATCAAATCAAAACTTGATGAAATTAAGTCAGAGTCTTTCCCTCCGGGTATGGACTATGAAATCAGCTACGACGTATCCAGCTTCCTCGATGCATCTATCGAAAAAGTTGTGCACACGCTGGGTGAAGCATTTATCCTAGTGGCAATCGTAGTATTCCTGTTCTTAGGAGACTGGCGTTCTACGTTGATTCCTACACTAGCCGTGCCGGTATCATTGATTGGTGCATTCTTCTTTATGCAGATGTTTGGTATCAATATCAACCTTATCACACTCTTTGCCCTTGTATTAGCAATCGGTATCGTAGTGGATGATGCCATTGTGGTGGTAGAAGCTGTACACGCCAAGATGGAAGAAGAGCATCTTTCGCCATACAAAGCGGTGAAGAAGGTATTGCGCGAAATCAGCGGTGCTGTAATAGCCATCACCCTCCTGATGACTGCCGTTTTTGTACCCGTTGCATTTATGACGGGCCCTGTGGGTATCTTCTATAGGCAGTTCTCTATTACAATGGCATGTGCTATCGTGCTATCGGGTATTGTGGCATTGACGCTGACGCCTGTGTTGTGTGCTATGATATTGAAGAACAATCATGGCAAGCCGAGGAAGAAAACACCAATCAATCGTTTCCTTGATGGGTTTAATAGCCTCTTCGAGAAACTTACCGGCAGATATACTTCTTTGTTGAAGCATATTGTTAATCGCCGCGTAGTTACGTTCGGTATACTCATCGTATTTGGTATTGGTATCATTGGTCTTTCAAGAGATTTGCCTTCAGGTTTCATCCCGAATGAAGATCAGGGTATGATATATGCTATCATACAAACACCACCGGGTGCTACGCTCGAAAGGACAAATGATGTAGCGCGTCAATTGCAGAAGATTGCAGAGAAGGTAGAAGGCATCAAGTCTGTATCTGCATTGGCGGGTTACGAGGTATTGACAGAAGGTCGTGGTTCTAACGCAGGCACTTGTCTTATCAACCTGAAAGACTGGAACGAGCGCGACCATACAGTAAACGAAATTATTCACGAACTGGAAGAAAAAGCGAAAGAGATTCCCGGTGCAACGATTGAATTCTTTGGTCCGCCGGCAGTGCCGGGTTATGGCGCGGCAGGTGGTTTTGCACTGCGTCTATTAGATAAAACAAATAGTGATGACTATCGTGATCTTGAAAAAGTGAACGACCAGTTTATGGCTGCACTGCACAAACGCAAAGAGCTGACAGGCCTGTTCACCTTCTTTAGTGCCAACTATCCGCAGTACGATCTGGAAATAGATAATCAGGCTGCTATGCAGAAGGGCGTATCTATAGGAAAGGCAATGGACAATCTTTCAATACTTATTGGTAGTACCTACGAGCTTGGCTTCATCAGGTTTGGTAACTTCTTTAAAGTATATGTGCAGGCATCTCCAGAATATAGACGCTTGCCTGAAGACATCCTGCAATTGTATGTGAAGAACAATCGTGAT
This sequence comes from Flavipsychrobacter sp., assembly GCA_035299045.1. Classification (GTDB taxonomy): domain Bacteria; phylum Bacteroidota; class Bacteroidia; order Chitinophagales; family Chitinophagaceae; genus Polluticoccus. Next base: position 213,979 of record DATGXJ010000007.1, on the reverse strand, counting down.
GAGATGGTGCCTTATTCAGCCTTCATGAAGATTAAGAAATCGCATGGCTTGAATGAGATAACACGTTACAACATGTACACCTCTTCGGCTATTCGTGGCGAGCCTGCTCCGGGTTATAGCAGTGGTGAGGCCATTGCTGCTATACAGGAAGTGGCTAGGACATTGCCACGTGGTTACGATATAGATTGGGAAGGTCTTTCGAAAGATGAGGTGGGACGCGGTAACGAGGCGCTCTATATCTTCCTCATAGTATTAGCCTTTGTATATCTGGTATTGGCAGCGCAGTACGAAAGTTTCATTCTGCCATTGTCGGTAATATGTTCACTGCCTGCTGGAATATTCGGTGCGTTCCTGCTCATCAAGATGCTGGGGCTTGCCAACGATATCTATGCACAGGTAGGACTTGTAATGCTTGTAGGGCTCTTGGGTAAGAACGCCGTATTGATAGTGGAGTTTGCAGCGCAGAAACATCTGCAAGGTATGAGTGTACTGGATGCAGCCATAGAAGGGGCTAAAGTGCGTTTCCGTCCTATCCTTATGACGTCCTTCGCCTTCATAGCAGGTCTTATTCCGCTGGTGTTTGCGCATGGTCCGGGTGCTATTGGTAACCGTACTATCGGTTCATCTGCATTGGGTGGTATGTTGTTTGGCACCATCTTCGGTGTGATAGTTGTGCCAGGCTTATACTACATCTTCGGCACCATAGCATCCAAACGCAAACTGATAAGAGACGAAGATGAAAATCCGTTGTCAGAACGCAAGATATTGGATGAAGAAACAGACAATGATAACGAACAGGGAAATAATCACCACCATTAACAGTTCAAATTCATTAACATGCTAAGAATAAAGAGATATCAATATATAGGGCTTGTTTGTTTGTCGTTGGGTTATGCAGCATGCAATACACCCAAGCTGGCCAAGAGAACAGAAAATAAAAACGTACCTGCGAGTTATCACGACTCGCAGGATACAGCCAATACTGCATCACTGAAATGGCAGGATTATTTTACAGACCCTTATCTGCGTGCCCTTATAGATACGGCACTAAGTAATAATCAGGAGCTGAACATCACGATGCAGGAGATAGAAATATCGCGCAACGAAGTACGTGCCCGTAAAGGGGAGTACTTGCCATTTGTTGGTATAAAGGCTGGTGCAGGAGTAGATAAAGCAGCACGCTATACCAACAAAGGTGCACTGGAAGCAAACACGCAGATAGTGCCTGGCGAGGAAAGGCCTGAACCGTTGCAGGACTATCTGATTGGCGCTTATGCAAACTGGGAGCTGGATATATGGAAGAAACTGCGCAATGCCAAGAAAGCAGCTGTAGCAAGATATCTGGGTAGTGTAGAAGGTAAGAATTTCATGGTAACGAATCTGGTTGCAGAGATAGCCAATTCCTATTACGAACTGCTGGCACTGGATAATCAGTTAGATATTGTAAAGAAGAATATCGAAATTCAGACCAATGCATTTGAGATTGTGAAACTGCAGAAAGAAGCAGCACGTGTCAATGAGTTGGCAGTACGCAGGTTCGAAGCTCAGGTGCTGAACACGAAAGCAATGCAGTACACTATTCAGCAAAAAATAGTTGAGACGGAAAACCACATCAACTATCTGTTAGGTCGATTCCCGCAGCATGTGGCACGTACCGATAACGGTTTTATTGATTTGGTGCCACCTGTTATACAGGCTGGTATACCATCGCAATTGCTGGCAAACAGGCCCGATATCATGAAGGCAGAACAAGAGCTTGCTGCTGCAAAGCTGGATGTGAAAGTAGCACGTGCAAGATTCTATCCTTCTGTTGGTATTTCTGCATCGGTGGGGTACAACGCGTTCAATCCTACTTATTTCTTCAAGTCGCCAGAATCAATGTTGTATTCGCTTGCGGGCGATCTAGCTGCACCGCTTATTAACAGGAATGCAATCAAAGCTACCTACTATAGTGCCAATGCAAAACAGATACAGGCAGTGTACAACTACGAGCGCACTATACTGAACGCTTATGTAGAGGTAATGAATCAGCTTGCAAAAATTAATAACATGCAGCAGAGTTACGACCTAAAGTCTAAACAGGTGGTAGCACTTACCAAGTCTGTAGATATATCAAACGACTTGTTTAAATCTGCTCGTGCAGACTATATGGAAGTATTGCTGACACAACGCGATGCCTTGGAGGCAAAATTTGAACTGATAGAAACACAAAAGCAAAAATTGAATGCAACTGTAAATATCTACCAGGCACTTGGTGGTGGCTGGAGATAATAGGCGTATATTTTTTCTTGTGATAGTACAGCTCTCTGATATTCCATTTTAATGGAAATAATCAGGGGCTTTTCTTTTGTGGCATATCCTGTTGCGTAGATTTTGTAATTTGCTGAATGTATAACACCACCGCTGTTGTAATGGACGATTTTATAATAAAATACATATCTGCATATATAGAGCTCACTCCTGAAGAGGAGGATATTATCAGGAACCAAAACCTGATAAAACCTTTTCCTAAAGACACTGTTTTGCTGGCAGAAGGAGAGCATGCCAGAGAATGTTATTTTGTATTGAAGGGTTGTGTGCGCAGATACCATATTATAAACGGTGAAGAACGTACAACAGATTTTTATACAGAAAATCAAAGTATCATCCCTGTTAGCTATAGCACAAAAAAGCCTTCAGAGTATTTTCTGTCTTGTGTAGAGGATACTGTCATTGCATTAGGTTCTAATGAAAGAAATGAAGAACTCATAAAACAAATACCCAAACTGGAAACAATGCTGGTACAGATGGCATCTGAAATGCAGGCGCAGAACCAGATAGAGATGGATAATTTTAAAAATCTGAGCCCTGAAGAAAGATATCGTAACCTGACAGAAACAAGGCCAGATTTGCTGAACCGTGTTCCGCTCAATTACATAGCCACGTATTTAGGTATCACTCCCGAGTCACTAAGCAGGATAAGGAAAAGGATATCACGTAATCGTTAAGTAACAATTAGCTTAAGTTAATTTCTAATGCATAGCATGGGTGTAGGTTTGCCTTTCAAATAAAGGTAAATCAACATGATAAATTTTTCAGAAAGAAGGCACAGGGCAGATGCTATTGTAACTGGTGTGTTTTTTATAGCAGCCGCAGTTACATCTATCATTGCTTTAAAGCTATACCAGCCTGCAATTACAGGTGATGATTATCTTACACAAGCTTCTCTGCATACACAGCCTGTTATTATTGGTGCTTTGAATGAGCTGTTTTTAGTAGCTACGGCATCGGGTACAGGTATTATGCTATATCCATACCTCAGAAGGTATAACGAGCAAATGGGCTTGGCATATTTCTGTTTCAGGTTGTTGGAAGCTATCCTGATACTTATCGGCACCTTATCGGTATTAGCTATTGTATCGTTAAGCAAAGCATACACTACTGACCCCACTGCCGATAACGAAACCTATAAGGCTGTTGGCTCTACACTCATAGCAATCCACGATTGGACTTTTATGCTAGGCCCTAATTTCATGTTGGGTATCAACACGTTTATATATAGCTATGTATTCTTCAAAAGCAGGTTGATACCTCGTGCGTTATCTATAATAGGTATAGTAGGTGCTATCATGATATTCATGGCTGCACATTTAGAAATGTTCGGGGTAATGCAGCAGTTGTCTGTCGGTGGAATGGTGATGGCTATCCCTATTTTTATATATGAAATGTCCTTAGCTACATATTTAATTGTAAAGGGATTTAATATTAATGCGATAAAATCGTTGCAATAATCCTCCCACATGTTATTATTTATCAAAAAATTGTAAGTTGAGTATGTTTCAATACTTCTTCTATGAATAAAGATGTGGAAGCATATCACGATGCATTGCCAGAAACAGATAAACAGATTTGCGAATTGCTGTATAAGGAAATAACCAAAGCATTGCCCGATGCCGAGAACAAAGTATGGCATAGGCATCCGGTTTGGTTTATCGAAGGTAACCCTATCGTTGGTTATAGTAAGTTGAAAAACTGTGTAAGATTATTGTTCTGGAGCGGTCAGTCTTTTGATGTGCCCGGTCTTGAGCCTGAAGGGAGTTTTAAAGCTGCCGAAGCCAGGTATACTACAGTGAAAGAGGTGAAGCTAAAAGATTTAAGAACTTGGCTGAAAGTAGCACCTACTGTTCAGTGGGATTATAAAAATATAGTGAAACGTAAAGGCAAATTGGAACGATTAGTTTAACAGTAATAAATATAAAAGCATCAGCCACTCTTATAGAGTGGCTGCTTTGTTTTGTGGCCTCGTCAGGAATCGAACCTGAATCTGGAGCTTCGGAAACTCTTGTACTATCCATTGTACTACGAGGCCATTATTATTCCGAATTATGCTGAGCAAAAATAAGTTAACCGCAACAAAAAAAGGCAACCGTTATAGTTGCCTTTTTCTTGTACCACGTACGGGAGTCGAACCCGTCATTCCTCCGTGAAAGGGAGGCGTCTTAGCCGATTGACCAACGCGGCGTCCCTGTTTGGGATTGCAAAGATAGAAAGGTTTTTCTTTTCCGCAAAAACTTTTTTTGAAATTTTTTTCGAAGAAAATTATGCGCTCATCATTGCATTGATGATACCCAAAAACTCTTCAGCTTTCAGTGATGCACCACCTATCAAACCACCATCTACATCTGCACATGCAAACAGCTCTGCAGCATTCGATGGTTTGCAACTACCACCATACAGTATAGTCAGGTTGTCAGCAGTTGGCTGTCCGTATTGTGCTGCAAATACGCTGCGTATATGCGCGTGCATATCCTGCGCCTGCTGGCTGCTTGCAGTACGTCCTGTACCGATAGCCCAGATTGGTTCGTATGCTACTACTATATTAGCTAACTGATGTTTGTGTAAGTGGAACAGGCCTGCTTTCAGTTGTGCTTCAACAAAATCGTTTTGTGTACCTGCATCGCGTATTTCCAGTGATTCGCCACAGCAGAAGATTACTTTCAAACCATTATCCAGTGCAGAGTCTGTCTTTTTTGCCAGCATTGCATCTGTTTCGTTAAAATACTCACGGCGCTCAGAGTGGCCTATGATAACATAAGTGGCACCTGCATTTTTTATCATGCTGGCAGCTATTTCACCTGTGTACGCACCTGCATTTTCTGTGCTACAGTTTTGTGCTGCTACATGCACGTGGTCTACATCTTCTATCTGATAGAATGTGTGCTGAATGTTGATGAATGGCGGTGCAATCACTACTTCTTTGTCAGCATTCAATGCAGGCAATCCTTTCAGAACACCCGATACCAGTTCGTGTCCTTCTTCAAGGTTCATATTCATTTTCCAGTTGCCTGCTACAATTTTCTTACGCATTGTTATATGTTATTATGTATGGTTTTTATTTAGCAAATAAATCTCTTTGTGATGTTGTTTTGTTGAATATGTATTGGTACATATTTCTTTCGGCTTCGCTCAGTTGTTTATTACGTCTTGCCATCATACGTCCTGCAGTTTCCATGGCACGGTCAAAGCTGTATGTCGTCATACCCTCGGCGCCGCCCCAGCAAAACGATGGTACAAATTTCTCTGGAAAGCCTGCACCAAATATATTAGCAGATACACCAACCACAGTACCTGTATTAAACATGGTATTGATGCCACACTTAGAATGGTCACCCATAATGAGCCCGCAGAAGGTAAGTCCTGTTTTTACAGATTTGGTGGTGTGCTCATCCCAAATCTTCACCTCGTCATAGTTATTCTTCAGGTTGCTGCAATTGGTATCTGCACCCAGGTTGCACCATTCGCCTATAATCGCATTGCCCAGATAACCATCGTGTCCTTTGTTACTGTTGGCAAAATATACCACATTGCTCATTTCGCCGCCTACTTTGCAGCCCGGGCCAATAGTAGTATCTGCATATACTTTTGCGCCCATTTTTATCACAGCATGTTCGCACAATGCTATAGGACCACGTAGCATGCAGCCTTCCAGTATCTCCGCATCTTTGCCTATATATACAGGCCCGGTAGATGCATTGATGATGCAGCCAGCATTGATGATAGCACCTTCTTCTATAAAAAGGTTTTCTGCACCTGTTACAGTAACACCCGCTGGTATGGGCGCAGATGTTTTATTGTATGTCAGTAGTTTATAATCGCCACGTATGGCATTGCCGTTGTTGGCAAATATGTCCCAAACGTTTTGCAGGGCATTCGCATCGCCATTATACTCTACATTACCTGTTGTTGGTAGTTCTTCTGTACTGTTGATGGCTTTGTCTGTCCTGAAAGCAATAATCATATCACCTTTAGCCAGCACATCGCCTGTGTTCAATGCTGTAATAGCACTTACTATTGTCGGGTTGGCAAATACCGCACCGTTTATATACAGGTTATCGTTCGTTGTGTTTTGCGGAAAAACTTCTTGCAGGTAGGGCAGGGTAAGGGTGCTGCTTGTTGTTGCATCCAGAAAACGCTCCCAGCGCTCGCGCATGGTAAGTATGCCGCAGCGTATATCTGCTACAGGGCGTGTATGGGTAAAGGGCAACAACCTGTTTCTTACTTCCGTATCGAAGAGTATGATATTCACCACCTGATGTTTGCCACTCTTCGTACTACCGCCACAGGACGGGATAGAGTGATGTATAAATCAAAAAATCCCGACAAAAGTCGGGATTTTTCGTGCGTAATGCAAATATGATAAAGACGTTATTACTTTTTCTTTTCGTAACGTTTTTTGAATTTGTCGATACGACCTGCTGTATCCACAAACATTGATTTACCAGTGTAGAAAGGGTGTGAAGTGTTAGAAATCTCCACTTTTACCAGTGGATATTCGTTACCATCTTCCCAAACGATTGTTTCTTTCGTAGCTGCAGTAGAGCGTGTCAGGAATGTGTACTCGTTTGTCATGTCTTTGAAAACAACTAAACGGTAGCTTTCCGGATGTATTCCTTTTTTCATTGCCTTATTTTTTAGTGCATGGATTTTGCCATGCGGTTTTTTAATTATTAGAGTGTGCAAAGGTAGGTAAAATATTCTATTACTAAGCAAAATATTTACATGCTTGGTCAAATATTTCCCTCACCATCGCATTTTAGTTATCTTTTTTAGCCTTGTAGCCGTTTTTAATCAGCTTATCAAGGTCTTCTGCAGCCTGTTCGGCAAAGTTATATACACCTATAATTTTGCCATCCGGACCTATCAGGCAGGCTTGTGGTACAAAGTTAATACCATATGTTTTTGATACTATTGAACCCCAACCCTTCAAATCGCTCATATGAAACTTCCAGTAGAGGCTGTCTTTAGCTATAGCCGCCAGCCATGGGTCTTTTTCCTGATCCAGCGATACACTCACTATCTCAAAGCCTTTTTTAGCACCTTTTATCTTTTCCTGGCTGTATTTCTTGTACAATGCTACCAGTCTTGGGTTTGCCCTACGGCATGGTCCGCACCAGGATGCCCAAAAATCTACCAGCACAACACGCTTCTTATACATGTCAGATAGTTTCACGGGTTGGTCATCCACGCCTTTCATTTCAATTTCAGGTGCCTGCATACCCACTTTTATGGTGGTGTTGCCGTATTGTGCATTGGCAGTCAGGGTTGTAAATGCTAATAATAAGCCTGCTAATATCTTCTTCATTTTAATAAATACTATAGTTAAAGTTAAGGGTTAAGTACCAATTACAGATACAGTGTCAGCCCGTCATATGCAAGGTGCATGCCTTGGGGCAGGGTAGCCTCTACCTCATCATGTAGCCCCAATTGGTGACTGATGTGTGTAAAATAAGTGTTCTCAGCACCCACTGCAGTAGCAACGTCAATAGCCTCTTTCAGGGTAAAATGAGATGGGTGCGCTTCGTGCCTCAAAGCATTCAAAACCAATACTTTGCTGCCCTTTGCTTTATCTAGTTGTTCAGGGCTAATGTAATTGGCATCGGTTATGTATGTAAAGTCGCCTATTCTGAAGCCGAGTACTTCCATTTTGTAGTGCAGTACTTTTATTGGATTGAATTTTAATTCATTGATTTTGAATGAATTGTCGCCGTTAATTGTATTTAAATCTACCTGAGGTATGCCAGGATAATTTGGCTCCTGAAATACATACTGAAATTCACGTTTCAATACCTCTTGTGTATTCAGGTCGGCATATACGTTCATGGCTTTCTTGTCGTGGAAATTATATGCTCTTACGTCGTCCATGCCTGCCACGTGGTCTTTATGTCCGTGGGTAAAGACAATGGCATCCAACCTGCGTACATTGTATCGCAGCATCTGCTGGCGGAAGTCCGGTCCGCTGTCTATCACAACACTTGCTTCCGGTGTTTCTATCCATACAGAGGTACGCAGCCTGTCGTTCCGCTTATCTGCAGATGTACAAACAGGGCAATCGCAACCTATAAAGGGAACGCCTTGGGAAGTGCCGGTACCTAAAAATGTAATTTTCACGTCCTGTTATTCTGTTTCGCTTTGTGCCGTTCCTTCTTCCGTACTTGCCTCTTCTTTACTTGGGGCACTCTTCAATTGTTTGTACCATTTTTGCATTTCACCGCTCAGCTCGTCCTCGTTTATGTCAATTGTAGGTAAAATTTCTATCAGTGCATTGATGCGCCCCTCAACGCTCAGAAACTTATTAATCACGGCCACGCGCCTGTCTTCCAGTATACAGTAGCCCGAATTGAAAGTTCCTTTCTCGTAGCGGATGATGTACCTGGCCTCTTCAAAAAGCTGTTCCAGTTTTTTAAGGGTGTTTGCCGTATATTTGAAGCTCATTTTTGCAATGCTGGTTTCGATGGCTAAAATTAGAAAATTCGGGGGATTATTGTTGGCACAGCTTGTATTTCTCTGCTTTTCTCATAGTTCATATGCGCAAAGTTACTATGTGGAAAACGAACGTACCTTTTACGGCGGCCCTGTAATAGGTGCCAACTTTGCGCAGGTAGACGGTGATAACTATGCCGGCTACTACAAATCCGGACTGAATGTAGGAGGTATTATATATGCCAAGTTCGGACAGCGCTTTGCTGCAAGTATGGAAATTCTGTATTCTCAGAAGGGTAGCAGGGGACACAAATCGCAAAAAGCAAATTTTACCAAAGAGGTTGTTATTCAGAAGTATGGTATTGCCCTCAATTATGCAGAAATACCGCTGATGGTGCATATACACGATAAGCGCAAAAGTCATATAGGTGTAGGGCTTTCTTTCTCACAACTGATAAGTGCAAACGAAACTTTAGAAACAAATAAACCTGTTTATAACGATACCATCAATGTAGACAGATATCCGTTCAAACGCACAGACCTTAATTTCCTTGTTGGGTTCAATCTGCGTTTGTACAAAGGATTGTTTTTCAACGTCAGGTATCAATATTCATTGATGCCTATACGTACAGATGTGAACTATGATTATTCTCGTGCCAAGCAGTATAACAACTTGTATGTTGTGAGGCTGGCATACATCTTCGGCGAAAAGTATTGATTTTTCGTTAGTTTTATAAAGGTATGAGCGAGCCACGGTTTCCTGTTAGTTTACCTCTCCGCCTCGATTGGAGCGAGATGGATATGTTCGGCCATATCAACAACGTCTCTTATTTCAAATACATACAGGCTTCACGTGTCAATTATTGGGAGGTATGCGGTTTTCAGGAGTCTTTTGCGGCAACCAATGTAGGGCCTATGCTGTTATCTACAGGTTGCAGGTTTATACAGCCCTTGTTTTATCCCGGCAATATAGTAGTGCAGGCGTCCGTTACTTTTATAAAGAATACCAGTTTCGGCATTCGTCATCGGGTATTGAATAATAAAGGCGAAATTTGTGCAGAGGCAGAAGATGTAATTGTAGTTTTTGATTTCAATAACAATACCAAAGTGCCTGTGACATATGAGTTGAGGGACAGCATACAGCAATTGGAAGGCACCGTTTTTTAGAACAGAAGTATGAAAAAAAGAATACTGGCATTATTGTTTGCACTGGCTCCCGTAGCATATGCATCTGCACAGAGCAATTATTATGTGGAAGATCCGAACTTGTTTCGTGGTATGGTAACAGCAGGCATCAACCTGACACAGATTGATGGCGACAACTATGCAGGTTATTCCAAATCCGGTATTAATGCCGGTGCGGGAGTTTATACAATGTTCGGCAGCGAGTTTGGTGCGGGCCTTGAAATGCTCTACAACCGCAAGGGTAGTGTGGGTAAATACAAACAGACATCCAGCAATCAGGCATTTGCCATACTGGGCTATAAAGCTATTTTGAACTATGTTGACCTTCCAGTACAACTGTATTACTTCGATCAGCGTGGCGACCACTTTGGTGCCGGTATATCTTACAGCAGGCTTATCAATCAGGCAGAAACATTTGATACCAACCCACAACAAACACTGAAATCAGAAGATTACCCCTTCCGTAAGAGTGACTACTGTATGGTGTTGAGCGCCAATGTGAAGATTGTCAGCAAGTTCTACATTACAGGACGCTTCCAATATTCTTTGCGCAGTGTGCGTGGCAATGTGCCTCCGGGCTTTGGCCGTACAGAGCAATACAATAATGTGGTTACTTTTCGGTTAATGTATTTATTCAACTAATAGTATAGAATGCGTAAAGTCCTCGCCATATTAGTACTTGTAGCCTGCAGTTTTGCTGCAGAGGCGCAGATAGGCAGAGGCTATTTTACCAACAATCCAGACCGTAAGTTTTATGGTGGTTTTGCTGCCGGGCTCAATTTCTCGTCATTGAGAGGCGATGCTTACGAAGGCTACCGCAAAGTGGGGCTCAATCTGGGGCCTACGGTCTATGTAAAGCTACTCCCGAAACTGCTGGCAAGCCTCGATTTGTTATACACGCAAAAAGGCTGTCGTGGTGTACGTGTACTGGAGTCTTACTATTCGGGGCAGTTTATAGAATCTTACAGGGTAAATCTCAATTATTACGAAGTGCCGGTAGTGCTGCACTATCTGCTGGATGATAAGTGGAATATAGGTGCAGGTGCGGCTTATGGTGGTCTTATCAGTTCTAAAGAAGATGCCTACACAGACCAGCCTTTTACTTTCAATCCATCATTAACAGCTTTTCGTACAGAAGATATCAGCTATGTACTGGATGCAAGTATGCAGTTCTATAAAGGTTGGTTTGTAAATATGCGCTATCAGCAGTCTATGGTTACCATTCGCGATGTGCAGAATATTCCGTATTATTTCAGTAACGGTGCAGGCAGGCAGGGCAATTCCCTGTTTTCGCTCCGCCTCATCAGGCTAATACCTTAGTTTTTAGCTTTCTCCTGATAGTTGGCAGCATCCAGTGCCGCAGGGCTCCAGTGTTTGAAGAATTCAGCAATCTTTTCTTTGCTGTGCCCTTTGCCTTCTTCCAGATAGGCAGAGTTTTGTGTATGCAGCCTGTTGCCTTTGGCATCCAGCACTACAAATACAGGATAGCCAAAACGCTGCGGGTAGCCCAGTGATGCCAATACTTTTTCATTCTTGTTTTCGGGGCTGTAGTTCAGGTGTGCCACAACAAAATTATCGTCCATCTGCTTTTTCAGTACGCTGTCGCTTTTCACCGTATTATGAAAGCGAATGCACCATACACACCAGTTGCCGCCTATCTGCAGCAGCACATGTTTCTTCTCTTTTGCCGCCTGTTTTACGGCATTGTTTATCTGCTGCTGGGCATCTGCCTGCGGATTGTATATTGTTGGCTTTTCTTCCTGCGCGGTTGCTTGCAGGCTGCTTAGTGTAAGTGCTAAAAAGACAATCAGTTGTTTCATTTCTTTTTCTTGCTTTTGCCAAATATGCTGAAGCCCGGTGGGTTTGCCTGCAGCTCCTTCATGCTTTGGTTGGCTGTGTCCAGTTGTTGGGTAGCATTTGTATAGGTGCCTTTATCGGTAGCCATCTTGTTAATGCTGCCTGTTTCTTTACTCAGGTCATTTACAGATGCGCGTAGCTTCTTCACGTTGTTGCCTATATCTGTAAGCTGTTGCTGCATGTTTTTATCGGCCAACCCTTTGGTAGATTGTTGTATGTCTTGCAAGTTTTTCTTCCATTCCTTGCTGTTATTAGCCAGTTTAGCACTGCTTTTATTGGCAGATGCTATACCGTTTACAATGCTGTTATCCTTATTCAGGTCTGCAGAAATGCCCTCGTATTTTTTTATGCTTTTCTCAAAGCTTACCAGCGGTTTTATAAACTTGTTCAGCAGTCCGTTTTGTATCAGTGCATTAATACCACGCAGGGTAGTGTCTGCACTGTATAGCAAAAAGTGGGCAGTTTCAGCTAAAGGTTCCACCGGTGTATTGGCAGATACACCACCGTTATCTATATCAGATAGCAGCGTATCCCCGGGTTGCATATAGTTTTTGCTATTGCTATATACCAGTGCTATGCTTTTATCTCCCAACAAGCCTGAAGAGGTAAGGAAGGCTTTGGTACTGTCGGGTATTTGCATGTCTTTTTTCAGCAGCAGCGTCACTTTTACAAGTCCGTCGGGTTGTATGGTTACGTCTTTAATCTTACCCACGCGCACACCTTGCACCATGACAGGCGAAGATTGTTGCAAACCCTTTACAGTGCTGTAAAAAGCAATGTATTCATTGGGCTTGCTGCGTATGAAGTTGTTGTATATAAATACCCCGCCCACTACAACAGCTATTGTAGCGATGGTCGATATAGTACTTTTCTTTTTGTTCGGTTCCATTACTGCCTGCTCAAAATTAGGTTATTTTCAGGCAGATGCCAGACCTGTGTATATCAGCGGTTCTTTTTGCTAGCTCTGTAAGAGCCATGCCCACTACTGCGTGGTGGTTTATTGGTGCCGCCACAGCTTTCAACAATCATAGCAACCAAAATTAAACCTGCTATCAAAGGGAATAACTTTTTCATATAAAAACCAATTAGTTAAATATAGGATTTTAATGCACAATTATCACGAAAAAATGCTGTAATCCTTAGCTTCAATACATTATATTTGTAATCTCAATTGTTTTTATGAATTTATTTATTGGTAATCTAAGCCCTGAAACCACCGAGCCTACCTTGCAGAAAATGTTTTCTGAATTTGGCGAAATAATATCTGTTAAGATTGTTAGAGATAACGAAACCGGTTTGTCTAAAGGTTTCGGTTTTGTTGAAATGGCTGACAAGTTTCACGCATTCGATGCGATTGATAATATCGATATGACTTTCCTGGAAGGTCAGATAATATCTGTGAAAGAAGCGAAACCTAAAGCTGGCCCTGGCGGCGGCGGTGGCTACGGCAACCGTGGTGGCGGTGGCTACGGCAATCGTGGTGGTGGCGGTTACGGTGGCAACCGTGGCGGCGGCGGTGGTTATGGCGGCAACCGCGGTGGCGGTGGTGGCTATGGTGGCAACCGTGGCGGTGGTGGTGGCTACGGCGGAGACCGTGGTGGTTATGGTAGTAATCGCAGTGGCGGAGACCGTTATAACAATGATCGCGGTGGCTATAATAACGACCGTGGCGGAGATCGCTACAATAATAATGACCGTGGTGGCGACCGTCCTACTCGTTATACAGGTGGTGGTAATCGCCCGCAAGGTGGCGGAGGCCATAGAGATCCGTTCAATAATGGCGGTGATCGTGGTGGCTACAATCGTCCGAACAATAATACAAACAACGACGACGATAAATTCAATCGCCTTTAGTAGTTTCCCGTCCGTTCACCATTTTAGTTCAAACGGATGGAAATAATAACAAATAAAGCAACTGTCAATAAACTGATAGCCGATGCTGTGCAATCGCATAGTATCGGCTATTGTTGTGTAGTTACCATATCTCGGTTTAACACATTTTTGGCAACAGTTGCCAGTTACCTTTTGCCCGGTTGTGGTATCAATCTTTATAAAACCTCAACCAATATGCGTTACAACAAACTTGTATGGCTGCTGTTGCCGGCAGCACTGATGGCGTCTTGTGCCAATAATGCAGAGTCCTATGTGAAATCTGCTGATTCTGTTGTAGTCTCCAACGACCTTTCTGATATCAATTCACCCTCGCGAAAGATTATTCATACTGCCGATATCCGATGCCGTGTCAGCGATGTGTACAAGTCTGTAGATACGCTGGAACGTATGGTGAATGAATTGGGCGGTATGATAGCCGAGAGCCATATGGAGAATAGCAGTACATCTGTACGTTCTGTACGCTTCTCGGCAGATTCTTTGAAGCAGGTGACGGGTTACACCACAACAGCACATCTTACACTACGCATCCCGAATTTCTTTCTTGATACCGTCATCCGAAAAGTGCCAGCACTTGCTACGTTTATAGATACGCGCACTATGCAGCGCCAGGATGTGACGCTGAAATACCTTGCCAATGCCATGAAAAACCAGGCGGCAGGTATAGCGCCACCTGCTATTGCAGATAAGAAGAATGGTGGTGTAAAAGAGAATAAGGCTGTCTCATCTCCTCAGGCACTTACTAACGACACAGTAATAACCCGCCGTATAGAAAACCTGCAGATATTGGATGATGTAAACTATGCCACACTGAAAGTAGATTTATACCAACCCGAAAAGCTTGATGTGCAAATAATAGCAGATACAGACAGAGCGGCATCCATCCCTTTTGGTTCGCGTATACTCATTGCACTAGGCGATGGCTGGCAATTGATAAAAGTACTGGTAATAGTACTGTTAACTGTATGGCCTTTGTGGTTGCTGGTAGGTGCAGTGCTGTATGTATTTATTATTATGCGCAGGCGCAAAATGCTGTTTTTTGCTAAATAATTAGCAGTCATTCTGTTGTTTGTTTAAAAACCAGTGTTTACACTGGTTTTTTTGTTGAAATGAATTTTTACTTTCGTGCAATCCTTCTATCCTTTTGTTGTTGCGTCAACAACTATATGTAACCCTGTGTATTTATTTCAATCACTATTCCATACTAAAACAACACAACCAATGAAAAAACAAATCACATCTGCAATTGCTATGGCAGCAATGTTGGCTACACTCAGTAGCTGCGGCGATGCCGAAAAGCCAAAAGAAGGAGAGGCTATGAAGGCCGCCGCACCATCAGGTACAATAAAGCCGGTGCCATTGCCCGACCCTCAGATTCCGGGATATAAATATCCTGAAGATTCGCTGGTAATAAACAGTTGGATCAATAGTAACGATGAAAAGAGTATAGCCAACCACGGTTGGGGTATATGGACATCACTCAATATGTCTTCAGGGCAACAGTACGAAGGACAAGACCTCAGGGTGTTCGAAACATGGCTTACTCCGCAAGACATGCAGGCACTCATGCTGGCAAGTGAGTCGAAAAACCTGATGATGGAAAATGTAAAAACATCAAGAGGTACACTGAGTTCGCCTAATCAGTTTTTGCATGCTAAGAAAGCCCGTCTGAAGGCAGGAATGGTGAGCGATGCACAGGAAGACCAGCGTGTAGTAGGCTTTGTAAAATACGACCCTACGGCAGCGCAGTTCGCAGTAAGCAACAAACTGTTCGATTCTTTGGTACTGCAATCTATGCTCGACCAGGGTAAAACAGAAATACCGCAGTTCCCTAACACGGGTATGACATTGAAGCCTGTGTTTGAAATCGTAACGGAAGATACACTGCAGGCTTGTGGTGGCTACTACAAGCTGAATGTATGGACAGGGCTTCCGCCAAAACCTATCTCATATCCTGAAGGTAGCTGGCCGGGTTATGTATATGTAGACCCTAATAACGGCGGACAAGGAAATGGTAGTGTGGATATTGGCGGCAAGCATCGCACACCGCAAACTACTTACAATCTGAACGACTTTGTTCACTTCAAGCTAGATAAACAAACGGCTGCCGAACTGAAAGCCAACTTCAACATGCAGGCAAAAGAAGGTGATATTGCCATACTGGTTGCCATGCACGTAACAAGTAAAGAAATCACCCGCTGGACATGGCAAACATATTGGTGGGCACCAAATGCCGATAATCCGCCTGCACCAAGCTCTGCTGCCATTGCAGCAATGCGTCCTTCGCAGTTGCAGGGGGCTCCGCGCCACTATGCTATGTCGCAGGCATATACCTTCATCAATCCCAACCAACCGCTTACAGGTGGCAACAACATAGGTACATCTATCTATGCATTCAATCCATACCTCGAGGCAGGTTTCGACCCGAGTATATTGGGTAATTCAGCCATCGTAATCACGAATGGTAAGAAAGTGGTGAACAACTACGGTGTGCTTACCAACTGTATGTCTTGCCATGCTAACGCAAACTATGCGCCTGCTTCGGTAACTACAGGACCGGGTTATCTGGGCGATACATACATTGATATGAATAACCCTACATTCAAGGGTACGCTTAAGTTAGATTTTGCATGGTCTATACAGGGCAACCTGATAGGCGTTAAACGATAATGCATTTTACCATTGCTATGAAAACAAACGGGACTCTTATTGAGTCCCGTTTTCTTATTTCTTTTCTTCCTGTTTCTTAGGCAATGGTTTGCGTGGCAGCATTTCAGGGCGCATAGCAGTGTGGTACACTACCGATGCCATGATGATAGATGCTTGCATCATGTCGTTTTCGTTTACGCGGTCGTAGCTATCCATATTGGTGTGGTGCGTGCGGCTGCCATATTCCAACGGGTCTTGTATAAACTGAAACGCAGGTATGCCAATGGCATCAAAAGGTATATGGTCTGTAGAACCTGTATTACGATTGGTAACCGTATGCGCTTCCAGATCTTTGAACGGTGCCAACCATGCACGGAAGATAGGTACTACTGCATCGTTGCTCTGTGCATAGATACCACGTATTTTGCCTGCACCATTATCCAGATTATAGTAGGCAGCTATTTTACCATGTTCAGGTTTCAGCTTCATGGTTTTCCTGTCGCCGAGGTGTTTTTTTACATAGCCTGTAGAGCCTAGCAGTCCTTGTTCTTCACCGCTCCATAATGCTATGCGTATGGTGCGGCGTGGCTTTACACCTGCGTCTTTCAGTATGCGGATAGCTTCCATACATACAGCTGTGCCTGCAGCATTATCTGTAGTGCCGGTGCTTGCATGCCAGGAGTCCATATGTGCGCCCAGCATCACCACCTCGTCTGCAAGGTCTGTGCCAGGTATCTCTGCTATCACATTATATTCTGTACTGTCATTCATCAGGAAGCTGGTCTGCACATTCAGCTCAAGTGTTACAGTCTGTTTTGCTTTCAGCAGGCGTTCTATTCTGTTCAGTTGTTCTATACCAGTTTCCAGTTCGGGTAGTACAGGTTTGGCGTCCCATGCGCGGCTGGCGCCATTGCTTGTAAATACAGTGCCCATCGTACTGCGGCGCACACAGCTAAGTACCGCTGCCGCTTTTTCCGCATACAGAAAACTATCTATAGCCTGTCTCGATGCACGCACTGTTCGGTTGATGGTTGGTGCGGCTTTTTCATCCACACCCTTTGCCACATGCGGGTCTTGTTCAATGTTACACAGGTCTTCGTCTGTCAGGCGTTTGGCATCTGCGGTAAAATTCGGCATTGCCAGTTGGTTGCTGGCTTTCACCACAATCTTGCCCTGCAGCTTGCCGGCATACTGTGCCATATCGCTCATGGTTTCTATGTTTACCACAATGGCTTCACCTTTTATGGTGCCGTTGGTGCCGGGCGTCCATGCTTTGGGTACAGCTATCAGTTGCTGATAGTAGGGTGCCGTCATGGCTACGTAGCAATGCTGATATTCCCAACCTTTACCGAATGTACCCCAACGCTCTATATGTGCGTTTTGCAGCCCCCAGTCTTCCAGTTGCTGCCTTGCCCATGCCTCGGCATTCTTCATGCCTGTAGAGCCTGTCAGGCGCGGACCTATCACATCTGTAAGATGTTGCAGTGTGCCCATCACTTTCGAGTTATTGAAACCTTCCTGCTTTATTTTGGTAATGGTTTTCAGATATACTTTCTCATCATCGCCCGTAAAGGAAACCAAAACGATAGATGCGAATACAAGTAGCGGAATAAACCGTTTTTTCATTGCCCTGATTTTAGTGGCAATAAGATAGTGCAAGAAAAACGTAATAGGTAGTAATGTTGAAACATATTGTCATAAATCCCCCTCCTTTTGTTAATACTTATAAATATCCCGCAGAGACTTATGTATTTGCCAATAGCTGCCAACAGTGGTATTTGAATTGCAGTCTCTTTGTAAAATGCAATGTTTATGAAACAGATATTTCTAATCACACTCTTAGCACTTTCTTCATCTGTCCAAGCGCAGTTAGTTAATCCCGGTTTTGAAAACTGGACAACCGTAGGCGGCACAAATAGGCTCGATGGTTGGATGCACATGGTTGGGTTCAATCAAAATCCCGGCCCCAATTTCTTTGGTACATGGCGTGCTGATACCGCTGCTGTTGGCACACATGCGTTACGGCTTTCCCGTTGGTACTATTATACTTGCGATTGGGTAAGGCAGGTAACCCCTGTCAATACCCGACTTTATGGCATTAGCGGGTTGTATAAATATGAGGAAACAGAACTTCATGGTGGTAATCAGGACTCCGCGCTTGTAGAGATGGTACTAACAAAATGGAACACCACCACATTAAAGCCGGATACCGTTGGCATGGGTGTAAAAATGCTACTGGCAGCAAATGCGTTTACGTCTTTCAATTGCCCTATTACTTATACATCTGCAGATGTGCCTGATACGGCCATCATTAGTTTGCGTCCGATGCCTTGGGCCTCTTCTCATATAAACATTGCAGGTTTGGGGTCTTACCTTACAGTAGATGATATTTCTTTTCAGGAAAGAAGCACTGCGGTAAAAGAACTGACGGCTAACAAACTACAGGTATATCCAAATCCTGTTGCCAATAAACTGTATGTAAACACAAACAGTTTATTGGCAACAGCCAGCATTACAGATATGACAGGCAAAGTATTGCTGACAACAACGGTAGATAAGAGCACCGCTATAGATGTGTCTTGCTTACAGCCCGGCAATTATATACTAACAATAGATGGTACAGATAAACAGGTTGTGAAATTTGTAAAGGAATAAAGAAGGTTCAGCAGATAGAAAGAGGCGAGCTACATAGCTCGCCTCTTTTATTATGAAGTTATTCAACAAAAATATATTATTAAGATTCTTCAACAGCACTTTGAATTCCAATTTTTATCAATAGTTGCATGTCTTCATTAACATTTCTAAATAATAGTTTTCTGAAGAATTCATCTGATCCTAGTGTTAAATAGAGACTTCCGAATATTTGTTTAGAACAA
Organism: Flavipsychrobacter sp.; assembly: GCA_035299045.1. Lineage (GTDB taxonomy): Bacteria > Bacteroidota > Bacteroidia > Chitinophagales > Chitinophagaceae > Polluticoccus. The sequence goes on along the minus strand of DATGXJ010000007.1, from coordinate 194,783 downwards.
AATGTTGCCATAGATGTCACTGCATCAAAGTCTAGTTCGATAATATCGTGTGCCTTAAGTAATTCATGAATTTTAGCCAAGATAGTATCACCTACATTCTTATCACTTAAGATAATGCCATAGTTTTTGAGATGTATTATCGGTTTCATAAGAAGTTAACTTTTATTGATGAGAGATTTGGACTAGTTGTTTTTAATATGTCTGAAAAAGTTGTTGGTTTTGTTAGTGGTAAGTAAATGTATATAATTGTACCCTTCCAATATGCACATTTTCCTTTTTTAACTTTTCCATATTCATTTTTGTAATAAAATCCTTCGGTATATACATGAAATTTTCCTTTTGATCTATTTACTATTTCATTTATAATCCATAATCCATATCCCATATGATGTGTTTTCTCTTTTGATGTTACACCTCTTTCAAATGCTTTGCTTAATATGTATTCGTGAGGTAATTTCTCATATTTAGGGTTGCCTTTAAGTGATGAAATTAACCCAGAGCCAGTATCTGCACAAGCAATTTCAATCTTAGTTTTCGTTCCATCCGCAACAACAATAGATCTATTATCATCTACTGCATGTTCCCAAAAATTAAGAAGTACTTCTGACAAACAAGTGAATAACATTTGAACTATTTTTTCATTATTATTATAGTATTTATGAAGTTTAGGTAGAAATTCATTTTTTAAGCTTTCACTAGAGTATTGAGTGCTGCGTAGCAAAGGTTGTGGAGCTATGATAAAGTTTTCGTCCACTTTTACTTTGAATTTTTTATAAGCCTGTTCGGTTATATCCTTATTCAGTATATACCTGTTAATTAAATCTTCAAATTCATATTTCTCCCAAGCATCTTCAATAACATCCCCTACAAGCATGTCGGGGTTTTTGAAACAATAATTCTGATATGTATAGTCTATGAATTTATATAAAAGAAGTAGCCCAATTATTGAAATTTCTTTAATCTTAGAGTAGTCCATTATTACATTAGGTACTGCTCTTTCGTTCATATTAAATACTGCAGAAGAATTTTCTAGAAATTCTAAAATATAGTTTGATGTAAAATATTGAGGGGACTTAAATATCATTTACTTCTGAAATTTTTGTATAAAATTTCTAAACAGCGTTGCTTCTGTTTGATAGTTCTTTTTTCGATAATCTCCAGCAACTGATTTGAAATAATCACAAATCTCTCTTATACATGGGAGAATATCGGAGTTGATAAATATTAGATTGTCGTTATAGAACCGTTCAATGGTTATTATTTTAGGTATTATGGTATGTGCAGAATTAGGCAAAATATAAGTTAAGTCATTTAACTCTTTAAATATTTTTGCTGTTATTTGAACGCTGTTATCTTCAATGATGTTGGCTCGGTATATTTTTTTGTCTAATGATTTCAGTCTGAAATCAAAATATACTTTTATGAGAGTAAGTATAATGTCAGTAACTAATAAGCCGATTAAAACATAAAGTAGTTTTTCGTTACTTTTTACATTGTTGGATAAGTCTGATATTACTTCAGAAATTGTACCAGAGTCAATCATGATGCATAGTTAGGTTGGTGAAGTGGTATGTTAAACTTATTGTTTTTTAGCCTTATAAAATTTAGCTGTTGCGTAGAATGATGTAATTTTGCATATCTATTGTACAATTTACAATTATTACCTAAATAACAAAAATCTTCCTTTTGTGATATCAGTTATTAGATTTAATAATACTATAAATAGTCTATTGATTTTTTACCGTAACCGTTTGTAACCATTTCCTCAAAAACTACCGAAACACTATCAAATACTATCAACAGATATGAAAACTTACCATGCACTTGCTACGTTTTTCCACCCAAACTTGGGGTTATCAACATCCGATTGCTTTTAAGGTGGATAGGAGGTAAAACGCATTTTTCTTTCTTCTTTCTACTCGTTACTTTTGAGTTAATAAGAGATGTCAGACCAGTATATAGTATCGGCCCGTAAATACCGCCCGCAAACCTTTGATACGGTTGTGGGGCAGGAGCATATTACCACAACGCTCAAAAATGCCATTCGCCACAATCACCTGGCGCATGCGTATCTGTTTTGCGGTCCGCGTGGTGTGGGTAAAACTACCTGCGCCCGTATATTGGCAAAGACCATCAATTGCGAAAACCCGACGGCTGATATAGAAGCCTGCGGTACCTGTGCTACCTGTCAGAGCTTCAACAACAATACATCGTTCAATGTATTCGAGCTCGATGCTGCCAGCAACAACTCGGTAGACGACATCCGTAACCTTACGGATCAGGTACGTTTCGCTCCGCAACAGGGTAAGTACAAGATATACATCATAGATGAGGTTCACATGCTGAGTGCTGCGGCCTTCAACGCCTTTCTGAAGACGCTGGAAGAACCGCCACCGTATGCCATCTTCATCCTTGCCACTACAGAAAAGCACAAGATACTGCCAACCATCCTCAGCCGTTGCCAGATATTCGACTTCAAGCGCATTACTACTACAGACATCGTAAACCACCTGCACAGCATTGCCACCAAAGAAGGGGTAGTAGCACAGGAGGCTGGCCTGCACGTAATAGCGCAAAAGAGCGAAGGCTGTATGCGCGATGCCCTGAGTATGCTCGACAGGATAGTAAGCTTTACCAATGGTATGCTTACTTACCAGAGTACGATGGAGCACCTCAACCTGCTGGATGCTGACTACTACTTCAAGCTGACCGACCATATACTAAGCCAAGATGTTAGCGGTACATTGCTGCAACTGGACAGTGCATTGGAACGTGGTTTTGAAGGAGATGTAATACTGGAAGGTATGGCAGAGCACCTGCGCAATCTGTTGCTGTGCAAAGACCCGCGTATGGCCAAACTGTTGGATGTGCCCGCAGATCATAAGCCTGTGTTTCACGAAAAAGCTAATCAGACACCGCCGTCATTTATCATTTCTGCATTGAATGTGGTAAATGATAGCGAGATCAATTATAAGAACGCTACCAACAAGCGCCTGCATGTAGAGATGTGCCTGATACGGCTTTGCTATGTGCTGCAGGTAACATCGGCATCAGCCGGTGACGAAAAAAAAAACACTGATAGCATAGGTTTTGCTCCGCCCAAAGCTGCCGCTCCTGTAGCACAGCCACCAGCGCAGCAAGCGCCGCCTCCACCTGTTCCGCAGCCGGTACCCGCTAAGGTTATAGACCTGGCACCGCCTCCGCATGATGTGCTGCCCGCAAGCATTACTGCAGAGCCTGAACCTGTTATGCAGCCAAAGCCTGCACCGCAGCCTGCCATACCTGTGCAGCCGCAGGCGCCGAGCATCAATCCTTTTTTTACACCGCCGCCGCCCGAGGCTACATCTACCACACGCCGCATCAATAAGAGTTTTATAGACCTGGATGCTGTGATAGATGCAGAGCTGAAGAGCCAACAGGCAGAACGTAAAGAGGTGACGCTTGAACTGGTGCAAAGCATCTGGCAGATGTATAAAGATAGCATACCACCAACCCGTAGCTCGCTCCGCAGCCAGCTTACGATGATGGATATGGAGTTTTATCCGCCCGATGAGGTGCGCATCATTTGCAAGGACGAGATGATTGAATCTGCTGCCAACAATGAAAGGAATACACTAATAGACCTCTTCCGCAAGGAGTCAGAAAACCCGCTTCGCGTGCGTGTAGAGCTGCGCAAGGATATGGTTATCAAAGAAGAAGGCCCGAAGGTGCTGAGCAAGCCCGAAGTGTTGGAAGAGATGAAGAAGAAGAACCCCTCATTGGCCAAACTTTGTGATGCATTGAATATGCAGATAGAGTGGTAAGCAGGGCAGTTTTTCGATAAATAGACTATTTGATAATGTGTGCAGCCAATTTGCCAATAATTAAGGCATCGGGTTGCTGAAAGAAACCAACATTTGTGTTACTTTTGACACTCAAAAACCAATAACTAAGACACGACTTATGGCCGAAGCGATACGAATGCCGTTGCTGAGCGATACGATGAAAGAAGGGGTGATAGCGGAATGGCACAAAAAAGTAGGGGATAAGGTAAAAAGTGATGATATATTAGCCGAAGTGGAAACGGACAAAGCTACAATGGAAGTAATGCCATATGTAGATGGTACGTTGCTGTATGTAGGTGTGGAGAAAGGGAAGGCTGCTAAAGTAAATGATATTATTGCCATTATAGGTAAAGAAGGTGAAGACTACAGCGCATTGCTGAATGCAGCACCTTCTGCTGCATCGGCACCTGTTGCTGAAGCGGTTGCACAAGCTGCGCCTGCTGCTCCGGCAGCACCTGCACCAAAGCCGGGTGATGCAACTGTTATCCGCATGCCACTGCTGAGCGATACCATGAAAGAAGGTAAGATAGTAGCATGGCACAAGAAAGTAGGCGATAAAATCAAGAGCGATGATATAATGGCCGAAGTGGAGACAGACAAAGCCACTATGGAAGTAATGCCTTATGTAGATGGCACCCTGCTGTATATTGGTGTACAGGAAGGTAATGCTGCTAAGGTGAATGAAATTATAGCTATCGTAGGTAAAGCGGGTACAGATGTAGCGCCTTACCTTACTGATGCTCCTGCTGCGCCGCAGGCAAGTGCGCCAAGTGCTGCTCCTGCACAAGCTACTGCTTCTGTAGCGGCTGCCGCTGTGCCTGTTGCTAACAGCGCTAACAGCGATGAAAGGGTGAAGATATCTCCGCTGGCTAAGAAGCTGGCTGAAGAGAAAGGCATCAATCTGAGTACCGTAAGTGGTACGGGTGATAATGGCCGCATCATCAAACGCGATATAGATAACTATAAACCATCTGCTACACCTGCTGCTGCAAGCGCACCTGCAAAAGCTGCAAGCTTTGTACAGGCTGCACCTGTAGGCCAGGAAGCATATACAGACAAGCCACTGTCGCAAATGCGCAAAGTGATTGCACAGCGCCTGAGTGACAGTATGTTTACTGCGCCGCACTTCTACCTGCGCATTACTGTAACGATGGATAAGGCGATGGAAGCCCGCAAAGCTATCAACGATGTATCGCCTGTTAAAGTATCATTCAACGATCTGATAATAAAAGCATGTGCTATGGCGCTGCGCCAGCATCCTGATGTAAACAGCAGCTGGATGGGCGACTTTATCCGTCACAATCAGCACATACACGTAGGTACTGCTGTGGCTATAGAAGATGGCTTGATAGTACCTGTTGTTAAGTTTGCAGACCAGAAGTCGCTATCGCAGATAGCTGCTGAGGCTAAAGAACTGGCAGACAAGGCTAAGACCAAGAAACTGCAACCACAGGAGTTTACAGGTAATACATTTACTATATCTAATCTGGGTATGATGGGTATAGATGAGTTTACAGCCATCATCAATCCGCCAGATAGCTGCATATTGGCAGTGGGCAATATCGTACCAACACCTGTTGTAGAGAACAACCAGGTAGTAGTACGCAACCTGCTGAAACTGACACTGAGCTGCGACCACAGGGTAGTAGATGGTGCTGTTGGTGCGCGCTTCCTGCAAACACTGAAAACACATCTGGAAAACCCGGTAACAATGCTGGTGTGATAGTCAATACAAGACGTTAGTAAGTATAATTATAAAAGGTGCCTTAAACGGGCACCTTTATTTTTGTGGTTTGTAATACCCTCAATGAAAAAGCCCTTGCTGTGTAGCAAGGGCTTTTATATGTTCTAAGCGGTTAGGCTTATTTTTTACCTTTACCTGCTGCTGCTTCAGCGTTCTCAGCTTGTTTCAGTGCACGTGTCATTACTACAGATGCTACCGGAATACGTGGAGAGTTCATGATTTCGATGTTCTCAACATTTACATCCTGAACACGAACGTTACCGTTCAGTTCCAGTTTTTCGATGTTTACTTCCAGATTCTCACGCAGGAATTTAGGATAAGTGCGCACTTTCAGGCTCTTAACTTTTACTTCAAGACGACCACCCGCTTTTACACCCGCCGGCTGACCAACGAATTTCAAAGGCAGGTTAGCTATTACTTTTTTGTCTTCAACCAGTTCCAGCAAGTCAACGTGGTTCAGTTCATCTGTCAGAACGTCGAACTGCAGGTCTTTCATGATACAAGTGTAAGCTTTACCATCTACAGTGATTTCTGCCAACTGGAAGTCAGGCGTATAAACCAATGGACGGAAAGACAATTGGTCTGCACTGAAATGGATTGTTTCTTTACCGCCGTAGATTACAGCCGGTACTTGACCTTCAGAACGAAGACGGCGAGTTGCAGTTTTACCGTGTTCGCTTCTGCTTTTACCTTCAATTTTTACAACTTTCATTTTAAAAGTTTTGTATTTCAACACCGTGCGAATACCCGTCAAACATACGGACGTTGAAATGGTAGTTAACTAATAATGTACGCTATTGATGAGCGGACAGGTTTTTTTGTTTAAACAGTCTTTATGATTTAGTTGATTGGTAGATTTGTTGCCTTGTTAATCGGTATTAGTAACCAATCAACAGATAAACTAGTCAACTACTCAACTATTTTTTACCATGTACAAATAAAGAACTAATCGACTTGTTCTCGAAAGTATTGCGGATAGCCACTGCAAACAGTTCTGCCGTAGACAATACTTTAATCTTAGAACATTCCCCTTTCAGTGGTATGGTATCGCAAACAACCAGTTCTTCCAGTTCAGAATTCTGTATGTTTTCGTATGCTTTACCACTCAGCACCGGGTGTGTACAGAAAGCGCGTACAGATAATGCACCGCGTTCTTTCAGTATAGCAGCCGACTTGCTCAGTGTGCCCGCAGTATCGCAGATATCATCTATCAATACTACGTGTTTGCCGCTTACATCACCTATTACCGTCATTGCAGCTACCTCGTTTGCGCGTTTGCGTTGCTTGTCACAGATTACCATGTCAAGGCCAAAATACTTGGCTACTTCGCGCACCCTGTTGGTACTACCCACGTCGGGGGACGCAAAGATAAGGTTTTCCATGTTAAGATTTTCAATATATGGTATGAAAATCGCAGAGCTATCCAGGTGATCCACCGGAATATCAAAGAAACCTTGTATTTGCGGTGCGTGCAGGTCCATCGTCATTACCCTGTTTGCGCCTGCAGTTGTCAGCAGATTTGCCACCAGTTTTGATGCGATTGCCACACGTGGCTTGTCTTTCCTGTCCTGACGGGCAAAGCCGAAGTAAGGTATAACCGCTGTGATATAACCGGCAGAAGCACGGCGCGCAGCGTCAATCATCATCAGCAGTTCCATCAGGTTGTCTGATGGGGCAGATGTAGATTGTACCAGGAAAACATAGTCACCACGGATTGATTCATTGAATACCGGCTGAAACTCACCATCACTGAACTTCTGGATTGTGAGGTTGCCTAATTGCTTACCAAAAGATTTGGCAATCTGCTCCGCCAGGTATGTAGAACTTGTGCCGGAGAATATCTTAACAGATGACTGCATGAACATTGTATCAGAATGGAGTGCAAAAGTAAACAAAGCATGTGGTACTATAAAGAGATATTTACGCTGAATTAATGATTTTATTTTCAGAATATTTTGAAAATTCAAAAAGGTGTATTTATCTTTACATTATGAAACTGGAAGAGGCAAAACAGCAGTTTATAAATAGCTGGGGAGTGATAGGCACACAGTGGGGTATTAACCGCACCATGGCGCAGATACATGCGTTGCTGATGGTGAGCGCAGAGCCGCTGAGTGCAGATGATGTGATGGAGCAACTACAGATAAGCCGTGGTAATGCCAACATGAATATACGCGAGTTGATAGACTGGAAGCTGGTTGACAAAGTATTGAAACCGGGTGAGCGTAAGGAGTTCTTTACCGCAGAGAAAGACATCTGGAAAGTGGCAATGCGCATTACCAATGAAAGGAAGCGCAGAGAATTAGACCCGATAATTAAAGTATTGGAAGAAATAGGTGAGGTAGAAGGAGATAAGAAAGATAAAGACGTGAAAGCATTTACAGACACAGTAACCCAATTGCAAAAATTTGCCAAGCAGGCAGACAAAGCACTCAGTAGCCTTACAAAGGCTGACGAGAATTGGTTTACAGGAACTATACTGAAGTTGTTTAAATAGTTACTTTAAACGTTTGCAAAAACAAAGCCGGAGCAATCCGGTTTTATTTAGCGAAACATCTTTCAATAAATTCTGAAAATTCAATAACAATGACAAAGAGCAGCCATCCTCCCTAAGTGAATAAAGCCATCAATAATTAAATATCCAATTCACTTTTTAAAATCTGTTTTATGAACAACATCATAGTATTATACACAGCCTACTTGCTGATAACCATCACAGTAACCATATGGGTAGCCCGTACTTTGTTCCGCAACGGTAAATTGTTTCTGGTAGATATTTTTCATGGTAATAAAGAACTGTCAGAGGCTGTAAACAATCTGCTGTTGGTAGGTTTTTATCTCATCAACATAGGGTATGCGGTATATACCCTGCAAGTGGTAGCTGATGTAAACAGTGCCCGTGCAGTGATAGAAATACTAAGCCTGAAAATTGGTGCCATCATCCTGATATTGGGTTGTATGCACTTCCTGAATATGTTCATCTTCTTCCGCTTGCGGAAAAGGGCGTTGATAGAAAAACGTAATCATGAACTGGGCTATTAATTCATGCTAAAACATATTTTATGAAACATCAGATTCAAAATAAGATATTCGATTTATGTGCACAATTAGTATGTGCTCTCTTACCACTTGCCATATCATGGTATCACGATGAATATGGATCAGCTTTTTGGGCTTATGGCTCTGTTGGGTTATGTCAGCTTGTGAGTTTTGCAACTAATATAGGTACGCATGAAGAATACTGTGAAGTCGGAGCAAGGAAGATATATGGAACAATATTGAAGGTATTGCTGATAGCTGCTCTGATAAGTTTGATATCTATAGCAACACCTGTAGCTATCATAGCATTGTACTATTTATTCATCATGTTAATTGTAGGTGTTATTCTAGCTGTATTTTATTTCGGCATCACTATCGCAGAATTAAAAAAGCTACTCACAGTACAGTCTAAACTAAATAATGAATTATGAAAGAGTTATTAATACTGAAACGTATCGACTTTGTGGCGCAACTACTGGCTATTGCAATTCCTATGTTGCTAGCAATTACCACAAAAAATGATGAGATTTTTTTTATGATATACTTTAGCCTTGGAGGTGTGCAGGTACTGAGTTGTCTTATAAACAAAGCAAGCCTAGACAAGGAATACAGAGACGGAGCAAGAACAGGCTATGAAATAGCACTATTGATAATAACTGTACTTGGGTTAATAGCGTTATTTGATGCATACAATCCAAGTTACAGAGGTGGCAATTTTGCTATGATGTATTTATTCGTAATGCTACTAGCGGGTTTTATTATGGGTATGTTGTATCTGATAATAAGTGCAAACGAAATGATATTCATAGCTAAGCTGGTGAAAAGGCACGAACTGATAAAATAACCGTTATGCTGAGAATGCATAGAGAGTAATTTTTAGGCTTAAAGAAATGATTATAGCCCTATAAGACGCTGCGGCTGATTATTGCATAATTTTGCCTTCTAAATAATAAAAACCATTATGAGACGCACTGCAACTGCCGTATGGAACGGCTCCGGTAAAGACGGTAACGGAACTATGTCTACTGCCAGCACAGTATTGACAGACGCACAATACTCTTACAAAACAAGGTTTGAAGATGGTGTAGGTACAAACCCTGAAGAACTGATGGCTGCTGCACATGCAGGTTGCTTCAGCATGAAGCTTTCTTTTGTATTGGGTGCAGCAGGTTTTACTCCTGATGAAATACATACAGACTGCGCTATCTCTCTGGAAGGTGGTGTAATAACAAAAAGCGAACTGACTGTAAAAGCTAAAGTACCTGGTATTACCGCAGAACAGTTTCATGAGTGTGCAGCAGATGCAAAGGCAAACTGCCCTGTATCAAAAGCTTACAATTGTGAGATAACATTAGACGCATCTCTGGTTTAATTTAACTGTTAATTAAACTTTAAATTTTCTTTAACAAAACCGGCAAAATGTGCCGGTTTTTTATTTAATTCGTAATAGAAATCATATTGATTACTCGCTAATGTCATCGTGGGGGCTTTGATGTTAGTGTAGATTACATTCAAAACGAAATAACAATGGGGGGCATTATTTCCAAGGGAATAACCATTGCTGTATTGGGACAAACAAGGCTTAGCGAATTGCTTGCATTTTCGCTGGCAGATGTTGGCTATACAGTGCATTATGGTGTGAGTGAAGAATTACCTAAAAGCTCACTTTTTACAATTTTCGACCACGTAGTACAAGAGTCGTTAACAGATGCATCTGCTGCTGCAGATATCATTTTATTGGCATGCAAACCCGAGCAGGTTTCGGAGCTGGCATACTATATGGATGATGTGACAAACAAGGTTGTGATAGACCTCAGCAGTTTCCAAAGCGACAGTGTAACATGCGCAGGACATTTGCAGAAGATAAGAAACATCACAGGTTCGTCGCAGATAGTATCTTGCTACAGCGTTATCAACAACTTCGACTTTGTATGCTATTTCTCTAAACGCAATAAAGAGCCTATGTGGCTGATGGGCGACAGTAAGAAAAGCAAGATTGCTGCCGACTTCATCTTTCAGGATATAGGTATTGGTATGTGCAGAGATGCGGCTACAATAATAAAGCCACAGACTGTTGGGGCTGCGGCTTTAGCTTCGTAAGATATTTGTTGCAGTGGCATTACCAGCCACTTGCCAGTACATCGGCAATGTGCATGGTTTGTATCGGAAGGTTGTTCTTTTCGATATAGCCCTGTACGTGCATCATACAAGACACATCTGTAGTTATCATGTACTTAGCGCCTGTTTCCAGTGCGCTTTGCACTTTGGTTTGTGCCATGCCAAGTGATATAGCTTCGTATTTAACGGCAAACGTACCACCAAAGCCACAGCAGGTTTCGCATTCCTTCATCTCTACCATTTCCAGCCCACGTACGTTGCGTAGCAGTTGGCGAGGGCCTTGCTTGATGCCGCATTCGCGCAGGGCACCGCATGCATCGTGGTAGGTAGCTTTGCCTTCCAGTGCAGCGCCTACGTCTTCTATCTTTAATACTTGTGTCAGGAATTCCGTGAACTCGAACATATTGCTGCGCACTTTATTGCTCAGTAGGTGCTCAGCACTGTTCTCCAGCATCTTGTCGTAATAGTTGCGCACAAAACCTGTACAAGAACCACTAGGGCCAACGATATAGCCATCACCTTCAAAATCGTGCAGAAACTTCTTGGCAACAGCTTTGGTGTCATCCCAATAGCCAGCATTGAATGCGGGCTGTCCGCAGCATGTTTGTTTGGTATTATAAGAAACTTCGCAGCCTAGCTTTTCCAATACTTTCACCATATTCATACCCGTTTGCGGATATAACTGGTCTACAAAGCAAGGTATGAAGAGTTGTACTTTAGTCATTAGTTGAGCTTTTCGAAAGAATGGTAAAATTATTATCAGTTGTCAGCACCTGCAAGCATACGGCTGTTCTTAATCATCTTCAGTGCTGTAATGGCAGCTTCTTCGCCTTTGTGGCCATGCGGCCCGCCCAGTCTTTCCCATGCCTGTTGTTCGTTATCCAGCGTCAGTACACCAAATATAGTAGGGATGGGCAATTCCAGATTCAGTTGCGTAAGCCCTTCGCTTACTGCTTTGCATACATAGTCGAAGTGGGGCGTACCACCACGTATCACTGTACCGAAAGCAATGATAGCCTCGGGGCAGTTGGGATTGAGTACAGTTGTTTCCCAAATTTGCTTGCAGGCAAAAGGTAGTTCAAAAGCACCAGGCACAGCTATTTCGTGTGTGATGATGGCATTATTTTCTGCCAATACCTTGTTACAGCCGTTTCTGAGTTCTGTAATTATCTTGTCGTTCCACTCTGTGTATACTACTGCTACCTTGGCTCCTGTCAAAGATTGCAGTGCCGAAGTATCGAGTAATGATGTGCTATGTGCCGATTGTGCCATAAAAGAAAAATCCCCTTTTCGCCGTCAAAGGTAAAAAGGGGATTTTAAATAAACTGATGAAATATTAATTCAGGTCACCCATCATGCCGAGGTATTTCTCAACATCGCGCGCTTGTTCGCTTTGCGGGTACTCGTCTTTAATAGTCTGATAGTATTTTTTTGCTTCGTCTTTCTTATTGTTAAGTTCGCAAACCGTAGCAAGACGATACAGATAAAGCGGTGTCAGCATATTATCGTCTTTGTTGCCGATAGCTTCTTTGTATGCATCCATAGCTTTGCTTGCATTGTTGTTTTCCATGTAAGCATCTCCCAGTGCACCTGCAGCAGCATATTTTACCATTGTGCCTTTAGCATCAAAATCTTCCAGATATTTGATGGCGTTTTTGAAATCACCTTTCTGCAAATAGCATACACCTACGTAGTAGTTACACAGATTAGCAGCTTTGGTACCGCTGTATTTTTTCATCACTTTCAGGAACCCCTGATGTTGGCCGTCACCATTCAATGCTTTATCTACAGAGTCGGCCTCGAAGTAACGCTGTGCAAATGACATTGCAGTTGCAGCTTTTTCCTCGCGAGGGCTGGCATATAGTTGGCTGTATGCAAAATAACCTACAACAGCAGCCAGTACTACTGTTACGATTGTATTGATGCGCTTTTTGTTGTTTTCATATTTTACCATCAGGTTGTCAAGCACCTTCACTTCTTCAAAGTCAGTTACTTGTTCTGTACCCGGAGTATTTCTAGCTGAGTTTGCCATTTAATTATTGAAAATTTATAAAATTCTGTAAGTGGTTTTAGTAAGATATTAGTCTGTAATATAAGGATAGTTTTCGTCTACGTAAATATCCTTGTACAGTTCGCTGTCATCAGGCCATGGGCTTTCTTCCGCAAAACGTACACTTTCTTCTACCTGTTCTTTTATTTTCTCGTTTATCTGCTCAATCTCTTCCTCTGTAGCCCATTTATTATCCATAATGGTTTTCAGTACCTGATTGATAGGATCTTTTTCTTTATACTCTTCCAGTTCTTCTTTGGTACGATACTTGGCAGGATCGCTCATAGAGTGACCACGGTAGCGGTAAGTTTTGATTTCGAGGAAAGTAGGGCCACCTTTTTCTCGAGCGCGCCTTACAGCACGTTCCATAGCCTTGTGTACTTCTTCGCAGCTCATACCATCCACACTGTCGCCAGGCATATCGTATGCATCTGCAAGGCGGTAGATGTCCAGCGTTTTAGATGTACGCTCTACCGAAGTACCCATTGCATAGTAGTTGTTTTCGCAAACAAATACCACCGGCAGGTTCCACAGCATAGCCATGTTGAAGGTTTCGTGCAGCAAACCCTGACGTGCAGCACCATCGCCGAAGTAGCAGATAGTAACCCTGTCGTTGTTGTTGTACATATCAGCAAATGCAATACCTGCACCTAGACCTATCTGGCCGCCAACGATGCCGTGGCCGCCAAAGAAGCGCTTTTCTTTGCTGAAGAAGTGCATACTACCACCTTTACCTTTTGTACAGCCTGTCGCTTTACCGTAAAGCTCTGCCATACATTCGTTGGGTGTCATGCCCTTAGCTATAGCCAAACCGTGGTCGCGGTAGGCAGTAATCATATTATCGTCGTCGCGAATTGCAGTCATGGTACCTGCAGCTACAGCTTCCTGACCTATGTACAGGTGGCAGAAGCCGCGTATTTTCTGCATACCGTATAGCTGGCCGGTCTTTTCTTCGAAGCGGCGGAGCAACAGCATGATCTCGTACCAGTATAGATATGTTTCTTTTCCGAAAGTAGTCTGCACTGTTTTTTTAAATTTGTGCGAAAATATAAAAACTTTCGCTGCTTTTTTCGCTTGGCCACAATTAAGAAGATAACATTAGTACAATTTCGCAACTATTCGTCCCGAACCTTCGAGTTTGATGAGGGCGTAACCTGCATTACAGGGCCTAACGGCAGCGGAAAAACCAATCTTTTGGATGGGGTGTACTACCTGTGCTACACCAAGAGCTATTTTACCGCCTACCAGCAGCAATGCGTGAAGCTGGGTCTGGATGGCTTCAGGGTAGAAGGGGCTTTTGATAACGAGGTGATAGCCTGCAAATGGCAACTTGGCAAAAAAGAGCTAAAAGCCAATGGGGTAGAGTATGAGAAGCCAACCGACCATATAGGAAAATATGCTGCTGTGATGGTAGCCCCCGATGATCTGGAGCTGATAAACGATGGCAGCGAACCCCGCCGCAAATGGGTAGATGGCATACTGAGCCAAACAGACAGGGGCTATCTGGAATGCCTGATGCGCTATCAAAGGGTATTGCAACAGCGCAATGCATGGCTGAAACTGCATGGCAATAGTGCCAACCCGAATTATGTAGAACTGGAATACTACGATGCTCAGTTAGCGGCTGACGGTACTTATATATACAATAAACGAAATGCGTTTGTGCAGGAATTTCTGCCCTACCTGCAAACCTACTACCAGCAACTGACCGAAGGGAAAGAAGTAGTGCGTATCGACTATCAAAGCGATATGCATCAGCAACCGCTGGCTACCTGGTTGCAACAAAGCCTGCAGCACGATATGCGCCTGCAACGTACACTGCGCGGCATACACAAGGACGATTTGCTTTTTGTGCTGAACGGTACGCCTGTAAAGGGTTTCGGGTCGCAGGGGCAGAAGAAGAGTTTTTTGTTTGCGCTGAAGCTGGCGCAATACAAATACCTGAGTGGTATACTTGGTTTTAAACCCATACTGCTGTTGGATGATGTTTTTGAAAAGCTGGACCAGCAACGGATGGAAGCCCTGCTGCGCATCATTCGCGGAGCAGATTTCGGGCAGGTGATACTGACAGACACACACGAAGAGAGGGTGAAAAATGCCTTTGGAGATGATGCTGTAATAAGCGTAATCCAATTATAATGAGCCTTGTATGGCTCTGCTGCAAAGGGAAAACGAAAGTTTTAGCATTATAACAAAACCTTAATACCCGCTTATTTGTTGTATTTCAGTTATATACATTTTGCCACTACAGGGTATGGTATAATTTATTTATTTGTTGCACGAAAAATAATCTGCATTCATTACCTTTGGTGGCGTTAAAAAACAGGACATACAGCTTACATAATATGGGTTACGTAAAAGATAAGTTCAAAGCGGTTGCCGACGAACAAGCGAAAGAAATCAAGAATATCATTGCAGAGCATGGCGAAATGGTATTGGATAAGGTTACAATAGCACAGGCATATCAAGGTATGCGTGGTATTCCGGGCCTTATTACCGAAACTTCATTGCTCGACTCTAACGAGGGTATCCGTTTCCGTGGTTATTCTATTCCTGAACTGAGGGAGAAACTTCCGCATGCAGAAGGTGGTAGTGAGCCACTGCCTGAAGGTTTGTTTTACCTGATGCTGACAGGTGAAGTGCCAACGCAGGAAAATGTAGAACACATCTCTGCTACTTGGGCTCGCCGTTCTCACGTGCCGAACCACGTTTTCGCAACTATCGAAGCGTTGCCTGTATCTACGCACCCGATGACGCAATTCTCTATTGCGGTATTGGCACTGCAAACAGAATCTAAATTTGCCAAAGCATACGAAGATGGCATTAGCAAGAAAGAATACTGGGACTATGTGTATGAAGATACAATGACCCTGATAGCTCGCCTTCCTCGCATTGCTGCATATATCTATCGCCGCAAATACAAAAACGGTGAACACATTCAGCCTGATGGTATGCTGGACTGGAGTGCAAACTTTGCACACATGTTGGGCTTCGACAATCACAGCTTTGCTGAACTGATGCGTTTGTACCTGACAATCCACAGCGACCACGAAGGTGGTAACGTATCTGCACACGCTACACACCTGGTAGGTAGCGCACTGAGCGATCCTTACCTTTCTTTCGCAGCTGGTATGACAGGTCTTGCAGGTCCGTTACACGGTCTGGCAAATCAGGAAGTTATCCGTTGGATAGAAGAACTGCAGGAAAATCTGGGTACGTTGGAACCATCTAAAGAACAAATTGCTCAATACATAAAAGATACACTGGCAGCAGGTAAAGTAGTGCCGGGTTATGGCCACGCTGTATTGCGTAAAACAGACCCTCGCTTCACAGCGCAGATGGAGTTTGCAAAAACACACTGCCCTGAAGATCCTACAGTAAAAACTGTATGGAATGTGTATGAAGTAGCACCTGCAATACTGGAAAGCACCGGCAAAATCAAAAACCCATGGCCTAACGTAGATGCGCATTCAGGTGCATTGCTGAAACACTATGGCCTTGTTGAAGAAGATTTCTACACTGTATTGTTCGGCGTTAGCCGTGCACTGGGTGTGCTGGCAAGCCTTTGCTGGGACAGGGCATTGGGCTTCCCGATAGAACGTCCGAAGTCTATGACTACTGAGTGGGTGCAGAAATTCATCGCTAAGAGTCAGGCAACGGCTTAGTTTAGTTGATTAGTTGACTGGTTGATTTGTTCATCAGTTGTATAATATTAAAAGCAGACAGTTTACGCTGTCTGCTTTTTTGTTTATACTATTTTAATAGCCGATGTGCGGGGATAGTTGCTATTAATAAATTATCTTTGCGCTCCATTATACTAATATCAAATCATAATTAATTTAAATCGGTAATGAGCAATAAGGGTCCTGTTTCACAGTTTATACAACACCACTACCGCCACTTCAACGCGGCTGCGCTGGTAGATGCTGCAAAAGGTTACGAAACACATTTGCTGGAAGGTGGTAAAATGCTGGTATCGCTGGCGGGTGCTATGAGTACTGCAGAGCTGGGTATATCATTGGCAGAAATGATTCGTCAGGATAAGATAGCTATCATCAGCTGTACGGGTGCCAACCTTGAAGAGGATATCATGAACCTTGTTGCGCATACACACTACAAGCGTGTGCCTAACTACCGCGACCTGAGCCCGCAGGAAGAGTGGGAACTGCTGGAAGGTGGTTTTAACCGTGTTACAGATACTTGTATTCCTGAAGAAGAAGCATTCCGCCGCATACAGCGCCACATCGTTAAGATATGGAAAGATGCAGAAGAAAAAGGTGAGCGTTACTTTCCGCACGAGTTTATGTACAAACTGCTGCTGAGCGAGGTAATGAAGCCTGACTATGAAATAGATCCTAAACACAGCTGGATGATTGCTGCTGCTGAAAAGAACCTGCCTATCATAGTACCGGGTTGGGAAGACAGCACTATGGGCAACATCTTTGCTTCTTACTGCATAAAAGGTGAGCTGAAAGCAAGTACCATGAAGAGCGGTATTGAATACATGATGTGGCTGACAGACTGGTACCGTGCAAACTCTGGTGGTAAAGGTGTTGGTTTCTTCCAGATAGGTGGTGGTATAGCGGGCGACTTCCCGATATGCGTAGTGCCTATGATGTACCAAGACCTTGAATGGCACGATGTTCCGTTCTGGAGCTATTTCTGCCAGATAAGCGATAGTACTACATCTTATGGTTCTTACAGTGGTGCAGTACCTAACGAAAAAATCACTTGGGGTAAGCTGGACATCCACACACCTAAATACATTGTAGAGAGCGATGCTACCATCGTTGCTCCGCTGATATTTGCGTATCTGCTGGGTTGGTAGTTTTGTTGATAATAGATATTACAAAGCGGTGGCTAAGGCTGCCGCTTTTTTTGTTCTTACGGGTTTGTGACGGCGGTAAGGTTGTCTTTGTTTAACTTTAATATACTATGAATACGGCCGTCAAAACCTGCATGGTTATCTTGATTCTATTATGTTCAAACATGTGTTATGCACAGTATGACTATGTGAAAATTAAACTGTGTGCTTATTACGCATTAAGGCACGATAAAGATATTGAGTTTGAGCTATATCAAAAGAAAGATAGTAGTTATTTAAAGGTGAAAAGAGTAGGGCAGGCTTCCGATATAGATACTTTATATATTGTCAGTAGAGCAAAGTTCAACGAGATTTCCCAAATGGCATTATCCCTGTCAGCTACAGATATATTATATGGTATGAACCCTGATAATCCACTTATTTGGAATGATGGCATGAGTTGTGTTGTGGAGATAGGAGTATTTTCAGAGTCAATAAAATATGTAGTGCGTAATCCTTCATCAGAAACAGATAAGAGACGCTTACGGGCTTTTGTTCAGTTATGTAAAGAAATAATACTGACTGCAAAAATGAATCCTAAAAAGGTTTTGTAGGGCTAGGTAATTATGTCATTCCGACGGTAGGAGGAACTTTCTCAGCGAAGCTAATCTCCATAGCATTAGTACTGTATGTAGTTGAGTGTTTTGCTCCAGTGCTCCAATTATAGTAGTCTGGATTTATGGAGCAGGTGGAGCAGGGAAATTACTATAAAGTAACATCATCAATAACCTGTACCCCTCTAGCTCGTAGGACAATTGCTAGTTCTCTTAATGTTCTGTTAGATAACGTGAAGAAGTAATACCGTTTCCACTCATTATTTTTCCTCCATATTCTTATGCGGGTTAGCTTCCCTATTGTTTCGTATCTGACATTTATCAAATCATCAAGTCGATAGCGATTGAAGAATAATATTGATAGGTGATTTTTTACGTACAACTTATCTTTTGATATGCCTACAACGAATACGTTTACAGAGAATATCAATAGAGGTAGTATTAATAAGAATATTAAAAAAGGCAAATCATACTGATTTTGAGATAGATGGTTATCAATAATTTGTAGTAATGTAAATGTTAGTGGTATGTTTACAGCACCTAACATAGAATACACTATTGAACCTTTGAAATAACGCATTATGTTCTTGTCATACTTTGGACTTTCTGAAATGATAATAGTTTTCAGATGCTTTTCTATAGTAGCATAGTTTTTATAGAGGTTTTGATGTACGAAAACGAAATCGCCATTCTTAAAAAATATGCATGCACTGTATACTTTCCGAAGCAGATGAAACCAATGCTCACGGTCAGTGTATACTATTTTTTCAATGTCTGTATGCCGGTATGTTTTTTTATTGGTAAGGGTTTTGATTATTAGTCTATCGTCATAGAATCTGATACGTGGGATTGTATTGAATATTTCGTAGAATAAACTGAAAATTAGTATAATAGTGTAGGCGGTATGTATAATATGTACTATTTGATTGTGATATTGTAAACTTGTAAAAGCAAGCAGTACTATTGAAATTGCTAAGAATATAAATATCCTTAACAATAGTTTTATAGGGTACTGTTGGCTTTTTAGCATCCTGTAAATTACTCACAATTAATTAAGTCTGTAAAGGTCTTATCTCAAAATTGATTCCCAGCTCCATTTGCTCCACAAATCCAGTTACTATAAATTGGAGCACTGGAGCAAGGTGGAGCAAAATTGGTTTATCCTTTCACCCTCCCCAACAAATGCTCCATGCCTACCAACTCTGCACAGGTAGCAATGGATGTAATGCTGACGCCGAGTACACCGTGCAGGTTTACGTTTTGTCCTGTCAGTAGCAGGTTGGGTATTTTGGTGCGGGTGGCTATACTTGTTTCCGCAGGTTTGTTGATGTCTTTGAGTATGCCATAGAGCGAGCCTTTGGGTGTAGCTGTATAGTCTCGATAGGTGAGGGGTGTAGCTGCGCTTTGTGCAATGATATTCCCTTTCAGTTGGGGTATGCGTTGGTATAGTTTATCCAGCAACAGTTCTGCACGTATCTCTTTAAATGCTGCATAGGCATCGCCCCTGTCTTGCTCGTGTCCTGTACGGTTTATGATGTGTTCAAAAGGTGCTACCTCGCTATAATGCATATA
This sequence comes from Flavipsychrobacter sp., assembly GCA_035299045.1. Classification (GTDB taxonomy): domain Bacteria; phylum Bacteroidota; class Bacteroidia; order Chitinophagales; family Chitinophagaceae; genus Polluticoccus. The sequence goes on along the minus strand of DATGXJ010000007.1, from coordinate 175,018 downwards.
GCTGAGGATAGATATGCTTTCGGCATAGCCGGGGTGCAGTGCATCTTCTGTAAAGAAAGCCGCATAGTTTGCAGGCCATTGCTGTGGTTGGTATTGCACGGCATCCCATGCATTGTGGCTTGCATGCCAGTAGATATTGTAATTGTGCATCGGCACCGTGCCGGGTTTCAGCACCACATTCAGCATAAAGGTAGATGTGGTTTGTTCCAGCCCCTTAATGCGCTTGCGGTATGCAGTACGAAACAGCGGACTATCTACCCAATCCAGCAATACCTCAGGTGCTACATTGGCTATGAATTGCTTGCCGTAGTAGCGTTGCCCGTCTGCGGCCTCTGCATAGGTGATGCAGCCGTTTTCTTCTGCCAGCTTTACTACTTCTGTATTGCGAAATACATCGCCGCCATGAGCCTGCAATTGCTGCCACAGGTATTTAGATATTTGGCTGCTGCCCGGCATCACTTTGTGACTGCTGTGTATATAGCTCTCTGTTACCAATGCATGCAGAAAGAACGGTGTTCGCTCTGCCACGCCTGCATACAATAGGTTGTTGCCCGCCAGTACGTTTTGCAGTTTGGTATTGTTGGTAATGTCGCGCAGTGTTTGGGTAACTCCCCAGTTGCTTACGGCTGCTTTTTCATCTGCACTGCCATGCCTTAAACGATAGAGCGGAAAATGATCGCCGACTGTGGTAACTGTCTTTATGTATTTCTCCAGTGCTTCACGCTCGTTGGGGAAGTAGGGTAGCAGTTGCGCTACAAAATTGTCAAGCCCTTGTGCATGCGGGTACATTATCTCTTCATCGCCAAAAGCTATTTTGTCAAACGCATTCGTATCATAAGCCTTCAGCGATAGCTTGTCCATCACACCTGCATATTGCAGTATGGTGTGCAGTGTATGACCTTCACCAAGTCCGCCTATGTAGTGTACACAACTGTCAAACACTTTTTTGTTGAAGGAAAAGGTTTGGAGGCAACCGCCTATCTGCTTATCGCGCTCCAGCACACATACTTTCATGCCTTCTTTAGCAAGGATAACAGCGCATAGCATACCACCGAGGCCGCCACCTGCTATCACTACATCGTATGTGTGGTTGTTTGTCAATTGTCTTTATTAAGAAAGTCAGGACCGCAGCCCTGACTTCAAATATATTGGTTTGTACGAGTTCTTATTTAGCAAACATCATTTCGCCTATATCTGCCATGATGCGTTTAGCCACATTGTTGGCAGTAGTCTCGTTAGCACTCTCTGCATAGATGCGTATGATAGGTTCTGTGTTGGATGTACGCAGGTGTACCCAGTCATTATCGAAATCTATGCGCAGGCCATCTTCTGTATTGATAGGTTGCTTGCTGTATTTTTCTTTTATCTGTGCGAAGATGTGTTTTACATCCACGCCTTCATTCAGCTCTATTTTGTTTTTAGAAATGAAGTAATCGGGGTATGTACCGCGCAGTGTCTTCATGCTCTTACCGAATTTTGCAAGATGCGTCAGGAACAGTGCAATACCTATCAGTGCATCGCGGCCGTAGTGCAATTCGGGTACTATCACACCACCGTTACCTTCGCCACCTATCACCGCATTTACTTCTTTCATTTTCTTCACCACATTCACCTCACCTACCGCACTCGGGAAGTATTGTCCGCCGTGTTTTTCCGTAACATCTTTCAATGCACGGGTAGATGACAGGTTCGATACCGTATTGCCTTTCTTGTGGCCGAGGATATAATCTGCTATTGCAACCAATGTATATTCTTCACCAAACAGGCTGCCATCGTCGCACACAAAGCACAGACGGTCAACGTCAGGGTCTACTGCTATACCAAGATGCGCATTAGATTTTGCAACCGTGCTGCAAAGCTCTGTCAGGTTCTCAGGCAGTGGCTCAGGGTTGTGTGCAAAGCGTCCTGTTACCTCTTCATTTATTATAGTTATGTTCTCTACACCCAATGCACGCAATAGTTGTGGTACACATAGTGAACCTGTAGAGTTTACAGGGTCTACCACCACACTGAAGTTTTTAGCCTTGATGGCTTCCACATCTACCAGTGGGTGTTCGAGTATAATATCTATGTGTTTCTGTATGTAGCTATCGTCGTGTTTCAGGCTGCCCAGATGGTTTACATCTGCGTAGTTTGGTTCTGTAGTGTTTACATAGTCCAGTATCCATTGGCCTGCTTCTGCACTCAGAAACTCACCCTCGTGGTTCAGTAGTTTCAGCGCATTCCACTCTTTGGGGTTGTGGCTTGCCGTCAGGATGATGCCGCCTGCCGCTTCTTCCATCTTCACTGCCATCTCTACAGTTGGTGTAGTGCTCAGTCCCAGATCTACCACATCTACGCCGCAGCCTTGCAGTGTTGCCGTTACCAGATTGCGAACCATCTCGCCCGATATACGTCCGTCACGTCCTATTACTACCTTCTTGCCTTTGCCTTGTTCTGCTATCCATGCTGCATATGCAGTGCTGTATTTTACTACGTCCAATGGTGAAAGGCCGTTGCCGGGTTTACCGCCTATAGTACCCCTGATGCCTGAAATTGATTTGATGAGCGCCATGTAATCTTAATACTGTGTTTTGGTAGTGCGAAGATAAGCGTTTAGCTGTGCCTTGTAAATGGTGTGCGGAACTTATTTGTGTTTGTTAAATGTGTATTAGTGTTTTTTAACATTTATCTTTTACACATTACTGGACAATGACAGACTATTTTCTTTCTTTTGTCATCTAATCTCATACTATGCAACCTTTATTAAGCAATTTCAAAACCCGATTGGTGGCGCTTGCCATACTGACGGGTGGGGCAACCGGTGCATTTGCACAAGACCTGAAAGCAGTTATTCCTGTAGACTCCAAAGTGAAGAAAGGAAAATTTGCCAACGGACTTACGTACTACATTCGCCCGAACGCCAAGCCTGAAAAGAAAGTAGAACTTCGTCTTGTTATCAATGCAGGTTCTATACTGGAAGATGACGACCAGCAGGGCCTTGCTCACTTTATGGAGCACATGAATTTCAACGGTAGTAAAAACTTTCCTAAGAACGAGCTGGTAAGCTACCTGCAGTCTATAGGCGTAGAGTTTGGTGCCGACCTGAACGCATATACAAGCTTCGACGAAACAGTTTACATACTGCCTGTACCTACAGACAAGCCTGGCAATCTAGACAAGGGCTTCCAGATAATAGAAGACTGGGCACACAATGCGCTGTTGACAGACAAAGACATTGATGATGAACGTGGTGTGGTACTGGAAGAAAGCCGTATGGGTAAAGGTGCCGATATGCGCATGTTGGATAAATACCTGCCTACATTGATGAGTGGCTCTAAATATGCAAGCCGCCTGCCTATAGGTAAGGATGATATTCTGAAAACCTTTAAGTACGATGTTATCCGTCGTTTCTATAAAGAATGGTATCGCCCCGACCTGATGGCTGTAGCTATAGTGGGTGATATTGATGAGGCTACTGCAATGAAGTACCTCAAAAAACACTTTGAGGGTATGAAGAACCCTACCAAAGAACGCAAGCGTGAAGCATTTGCTATACCTGCGCGTACCAAGCCTGAGGCAATGGTGCTGACAGATAAAGAAGCTACAGACAATCAGTTGCAAATCATCTTCCCATCTGTAAAGAAAGAAGACGAAACTACACTCGGTGCTTATCGCAACAACATGAAGCAACAACTGATAACACAAATGTGGAATCAGCGCCTGAACGATCTGGCTCGCAGCAGCAATCCTCCGTTTCCGTTTGCGGCAGTTGGTTTTGATGGCTGGGCTCGTGGTTATGAAAGTCTGACTGCATTTACCATGTTTGGTGCTGATGGTCCGGATAAAGCATTGCAGGCACTGACTGCAGAATTGCTGAGAGCAAAGCAATATGGCTTTAATGCCAGCGAACTGGATCTTGCAAAGAAGAGTACAATGAACTTCATTGAAAAAGCATACAACGAACGCAATACCACAGAGAGTGGCAATTATGTTGGGGAGTATGTGCGCAACTTCCTGCAAAATGAGCCAATACCGGGTATTGAAAAAGAATATGAATACCACAAAGAATTGTTACCGGGCATTACTGTTGATGAGCTGAATAAAGAAGTAAAAGAGTGGATGAGCAATATGAACACCTTCTCGCTGATAACAGGCCCTGAAGCTGCTGCTGACAAGCTGCCTAAAGATGCACAACTGCTGACGATGGTTCAGAAAGGTTTTGAACAAACTGTATCTGCCATGGAAGAAAAGAAAGTAGCAGAGTCGCTGCTGGATAAGAAACCAACACCGGGCAAGGTAACAGCGCAGGCAGAAGACAAAGAATTTGCCGCTACTACATACACACTGAGCAATGGTGTGAAAGTAACGCTGAAGAAAACAGACTTCAAGAGCGATGAAATACTGATGCGTGGTATTAAGAAAGGTGGTATGAGCAATTATACTGCAGCAGACAGGTTCAATGTACAGTATGCTACACAGGTGGTAGGTTCTATGGGTTATGGTAACTTTACGCCTACAGACCTTGAAAAAACACTGTCTGGTAAAACCGCTAAGGCAGGCCTTTCTATTGGTGATATCTACAATTCAGTATCTGGTAATAGTAGTGTGAAGGATTTTGAAACTATGCTGCAATTGCTGTATCTGAAAATGACGCAACCACGCAAAGACGAAGCATTGTTTAAAGCATTTGTTGACAAATCTAAAATGCAGGTACAGTTTATCTCTGCCAATCCGCAGGCTGCATTCTTTGATACTATGTACCATGCTTTGTACAACAACAATCCGTTGGCACCTATTGCCGTACCAAGAGCTGCATACTACGATGCCATCAACCTGAACAGGGCAATGGAAGTGTACAATGCAGAGTTGGGTAATGCAGATGGCCTGGAACTATACCTGACAGGTAATATAGATGCAGCTAAAGCACTGCCACTGATTGAAACATACATAGGCAGCCTACCTACTACTGGCAAAAAGCCATCATTCAAAGACAATGGCCTGCGCCCTGTAGCGGGTGTTCATAAGTTTGAATTCAAGAAAGGTTCTGAACAACAAAGCCTGATATTTGGTCTGAACACAGGAGAGATAAAATACTCTGAAGACATGAACCTGAAAGCACAGGCACTGGCAGAACTGTTGAATATTAAAGTAGTAGAAGAGCTTCGCGAGAAACTGGGTGGTATCTACAGTGGTGGTTATGGTGCTAACGTAAGCCAATATCCTTACGAACGCTTCAGCGTGAATGTGTACCTGCCTTGTGGTCCTGAAAATGTAGAGAAACTGCTGACGGCTGCTAAAGAGGTAGTTGCTAACATTAAGAAAAACGGTCCTGATGCTAAAGACCTGGATAAGGTAAAAGCACAATGGCACGAACAACGCCGCGATAAGCTGAAAGAAAACGCCTTCTGGAATGAGAAGATGGAGTCTGTAATGTTCTGGGGCAGAAGCAGAAACAATCTGTTTAACTACGACAAATGGATTGATGGCCTGACACCTAACGACATTAAAGAAGCAGCGAATGTACTCTTCAGCGGTAAGAACGAGTTTACAGCTATCCTGTATCCTGAAAAGATAGAAGAAAAGAAATAAGGATACTGATTGATATAAAGAATAACGCCTCGTGTAATACGAGGCGTTTCTTTTTGTATACTAACCCAAATATTGTTTATCGGTTGATGTGTTGACTAGTTGGCATTGTAACAACAGGTAATATTCATTGTGATAAGGTGCGTTTTTGTTTAACCCCTATTGACAAATAAACTAATCAACCAATCAACTAACTCACTATTCCGCAGGTTGTAATGCGGCACGTATTTGTGCTTCTATATCGTCTGTCACTTCAGGATTATCGTGCAGGAATTGCTTCACTGCATCGCGGCCTTGTCCTATCTTACTTTCGCCATAGCTGAACCATGAACCGCTTTTTTGCAGTATGCCCAGTTCTACACCCATATCAATGATTTCGCCTATTTTGCTGATACCCTCACCAAAGATAATATCGAACTCTACCTGACGGAACGGAGGTGCTACTTTGTTCTTCACCACTTTTACACGTGTACGGTTACCGCTTGCTACATCACCATCTTTAATCTGGCTGATACGGCGGATATCCAGACGAACAGACGCGTAGAATTTCAGTGCGTTACCACCCGTTGTAGTTTCAGGGTTGCCAAACATAACACCAATCTTTTCGCGCAGCTGGTTGATGAAGATGCAGCAACAGCCTGTACGGTTGATGGTAGCTGTAAGCTTACGCAATGCCTGGCTCATCAAACGAGCCTGCAAGCCCATTTTGCTGTCACCCATTTCACCTTCCAGTTCGCCCTTAGGTACCAGTGCGGCTACAGAGTCAATAACTACCACATCTATAGCACCCGATGATATAAGACGGTCTGCAATTTCCAGTGCCTGTTCGCCATAGTCGGGCTGAGAGATGATGAGGTTATCTATATCTACACCCAGTTTGCGTGCATAGCTGGCATCAAAAGCGTGTTCGGCATCTATTATAGCACAGATACCACCTTTCTTTTGTGCTTCTGCAATGGTGTGTATAGCAATGGTTGTTTTACCCGAAGATTCAGGACCGTAGATTTCTATTATACGGCCACGAGGAAAACCACCAACACCCAGCGCAACGTCCAAACCAAGTGAACCCGTACTGATGGTGTCAATATTGTCTTTTTGTTTATCGCCCAACATCATCACGGAGCCTTTACCATAATCCTTCTCTATCTTGTCGAGGGCTAACTTTAATACTTTTAATTTGTCATCTGCTGCCATTGTGTTGTGATTTTAATCTGCTAAACTAATTTTTTTCAAAGATATAAACGTTTTGTACAAGTTTAAACATTTGTACAGAAAAGTTATCCACATTTGTATGGAATCGTAAATAATATTTACTGATTACGTAACTTAAATTATTGTTTATCAATTAGTTACCATGTTATTATGTGATTATTGTACAACTGTGCATGTGTTGTATATAATACATAAATGGTGTGTATGAAGCTGATACTTAAGCTGTTTGATAGTAAAAATACCCTCTTCTTGCTGCAGATACAATAAATATTAATGCCCGTTATAAGACGGGTGTTCCCAAAACAAGCATGTCTGAAAAAACAGATGTAATCTAATACTGTTAAGGGTTTCGGGAAATTCTCTGTGCGATTTTGTTGCCAATCATCTACCCAAAAACGATGCAATAATGATACAAGCTGCCCTGAATATGCCGGTAGTTTTGGTGCAGGATATCGGAGAAAAAACAGTCGCGACGTTTTAATGATACCAACAAGCCGGAAGCCGAAAAGGAATATAGAGTAGGCACTCATCATTTAAACAGTACTACAATGAAATACATTATTAAAGGCACTTTGCGTGGCCTGCTATGTTCAGATTGCTTCATGCATCTTTCTCGAGTAAGGGTGAGGATATACAGGGCATCGGGCGATAATATCACAGCCGTAGCGGCAGCAGATGCTGCGCAAACTTTTCACCAACTGACAGAAGAAGAGGTGAAACGCAAAAACAAAATGCTGATTGCTGAAACGACTACAGACAGCGAAGGCAATTACAGTTTTGAACTGGATGAAAAACAGTACAAGGGCGAAGCTTACGAAATAGACATTGTACTCGATACCAACTTTGGTAAGGAACAACAAGCCAAGGATGTAAAAGAATACCAGTTCCACATCACCACAAGGCAACCTGAATTCAGGGAAAGAGATAAAGAACAACGTGCTATACTGATAGACTACTGGCGCTACGACATCATTGCTAAATGGTGGTGCCGTATACTGCAACTGCTGGACCTGTGGGTGATATGCGGACGTGTGGTGGATTGCGAAACCAAGCAGCCGATACCGGGCGTAAAAGTATCTGCATTTGACAGAGACTGGATACAAGACGACCCGCTGGGCAGTGCGTTTACCGATGCCAATGGCTACTTTAAAATATACTATACCTCTGCTGCATTCAAGCAGACACTGCTGAGCCCGTGGTTGAATATTGAATGGCAGGCAGGACCTGATATTTACTTCAAAATAGAATCATCATCAGGTGCTGTGTTGTTGTCTGAAGATCGTAATACCGGCCGCAGAGAAGACCGCGCTAACAGAGGTAACTGTTTCTGCGTGACACTTTGTGTGAAGGACGGCCCTGTAGCCAATGAAACACCATGGTTTACACATATCGGCAACTACAGCATCACCAACGATATAAGCGCTGTAACAGGCCGCACTACACAAAACCGCAGCTTTGCTACAGGCATTGGGTTCGGCTTCTTTGGCAATGTAAAACTGGTGGGCTATGCTACTAAGCGCGTGCCGACAGCACCTGGCAGTGCATTGCACTATCGCTTCCGCTATAGCACAGACGGCAGCACATGGCAAAACATTACGGCTACACAAATAACACAGGCAAGGCTGAAAGTGGGTACACGTATGGTGCCATGGGGTAGCGGTACTGCTTTTCAGGATGTGGTAATAGACCCGCTGCAGGCAGCATCTGCACCGGATGCACTACCTGTCTTTGACCCGATGAACCCATCTACACCACCGTCAGACCATGTACTGCACCCTGATGCCAACGGCTGGGTGCGTGTAGACCAACCTGCATTGGACAACGGCTTCTACGGACCGCTGATGTGGCTGAACACGAACACCATATTACCGGGTGGCGCAGGCGCAAGCGCAGGCGATGCTGCGGGCAACCTGCCATCTACACCACGCAACGGACATATTGTACACATCGCCTTCCAGACAACGGACGATCCTGCTACACACACTAATCCGGGCGACCCTAACTTTAACGAACAGGTAATGCAGGCACACATCTATGTAAACAACTGGGGCGAGGTAAGCCTACTGAAATTGGATGAACTCTTTGCCGGTAGTGGCGGTTGCACACCGGTGAGCGTAAGTGCTACTGTGCGCTATACTGCAGACCATGAACTGATTGCAGACTGGGGCTTGGGTGTTTCTTCGGCAGCAGTGCCGGGTGGTATCACCATCAATCACTCGCTGACAGCAGGCAGCACCAGCCGTGGTAATGCGCAGGTGTTTAATATGGCGGCACCGGGCGAAACCACACCGCCATTCAGCGCATGGCCATCATGTGCATACAGCCTTGTACTTTCTACAAGACGCAAGCTGACGGATGGTGAAAACAACGACCATGCACGCAGCAACCAGGTAATATTCTGTAAATAACAGTTTCCATTAAGGCACTGTTTAATTATGATGCGCCTCCTGTTATCAGGGGGCGTATTATTTTTTCACGCTTTTTCACGGTTTCATGGTGTGTATAGCGTGAAAATCGTGAAAATCTGTTCCATGCGTTCCACTTGTTCTGATTTTGGAATACCGGAACAAGTGGAACGTTTAGTTAGTTTATGATAAATTGTTTAGCTGCCTGACTGGTTTTGCCTGTAAGTCTCAAAATATAGTTGCCAGGAGGCATGCCCATTAGTGAGATTGTTTTTTTGTATACTTCACATGGTTCCTCATTCCATTGCTTAATAATTTTACCTTCTACATTGGTTATGCTGATAGTAAATGGTTGAGGTTCTTTCCAGTTGGTATAAACATTTATCGAGTTGGCTGTAGGTATAGGGAATAGGCTAAGTTTTTGCTGCTCTGTAGCAATTTGTTCAGGTATCGACACTTCGATATCGGGATTGTAGAGGTCATGGTATAAAAATACTTTATAATCGCCCGAAGAATATTGCCATATACCTCCTTCCCATGAGTTTTGTACATGTGAAGTCTCGTTATCAAGGGTGTCGTAGGTCATATTGTTCTTACTTCTGTTTATCCATTGGTTTCCTGTCCATTCCTGTTGCAACAATTCAGTACGCAGATCTTTAGCGTTGTACTGGTACATTATCCTTATTTGCGCTTGTGTCATGCTGTACTGAAACATCAGCTCTGTATCACAAAGAGAAGCTGTGTTGTACGTGTATTTATACTTAAAATTATCTGCCCAGCCAGTTGTAGCAGAATATGACATGTATTGTGTAGAATCAATTAAACCACTGGTATTATAGTTGTAGCGGATTTTGCCATTGTCTATCCAGATGGTGCCATTCCATGTTTGTGAATATACTTCTGTTAGTTGCATGCCGTTGTATACATAGGTGTCTTTATAGAAATCAGACCAGGATGCGGTTGCAGAAGTCCATTTTTGTCTCACTATGTCCGTTATGCTGCCGGAGCTGTTATAATTGTATAGCTGTTTGTAATTTTCTCCATTCCATACTTTTTTAAACTCATCCCACCTGTATCGTGTAGTTGTTTTTACACGTCTTAAGGCGTCATAGGTGTTTTCTGTTTTAACATAGGGTACCCATGCTTTCTTTTTGTAGTTGTAAACGATTATGCCGGATGTGTCGTTTGCCGATGTGTATGTATAGTCAGTTTTAGTAAGACTGTCTTTAGCAGCACCTTGCAATTCAATAGCCTGAGAAGTGTTGTTTTTGCTATCAAAAGATTGATAGGTGTACTTCTTAATAGTCCATGCAGGACCATTTTCGTACGTTACAGAACTATCAAACTTCATTACCCAGTAGTTTTTATAGAAAAAATAGGTGCCGGGTCTGCCGTTGGAGTAGAAGTACTGTGTGGAGTCGTATCGGTCGGGATAAGTTGGTATAGTATTGCTGTTTTCTAATATGACAAATGCCCTGCAACGGCTGAAAGACTTGCCATTTACTTGCAATGCCGTTGAAGAAAGCAACAGTATTAGAAGTGTTGATAGTGTTCGGTACATGAGTTTTGAATTTATAAGTATAACCAGAGCTAAGATATGTACATTTTCCTTATGACGGTTTATGCGTGATTGATTTAACATCTGTTCCATTATTCCATTTCCTGAACAAGTGGAACGTGTGGAATATGCGGAATAAATTTTCACACTTTTCACGGTTTCATGACTATCACAGCGTGAAAACGTGAAAAAAGAGCGTTGAGAAATAACACTTCCCCTCTTCAGAGGGGTTAGGGGTGTGTCTGCTCGCAATGCATAACACATGCTCGATACATAACATACCCCTGTCACCACTGCGTTGCACTTCGTGGCGACATCCCCTTTCAAAAGGGGAATGTTTTATTGTTCGGAGAAACACTACACCATACCCTGTAGCTTGGCAACTACGGTATCTACCTCTGCTTTGGTATTGTGCCTGCAGAAGGAGAAACGGATAGGTACAATATCGGCTGCGTTCTCGGGGTACAGTTCTTTTATTACATGGCTGATGCTGTTGGCACCGCTGCTGCATGCACTGCCACCACTTACGCAGATGCCTGCCATATCGAGGTTGAATAGCAGCATGTCCGACTTTTCTGTCATCGGGAATCCTACGTTCAGTACCGTGTACAGGCTATTGCCTTCTGCATCGCCATTCAGCAGTATGTTGGGGAATGTGTTGCGCAGTTGCGCTATCATGTATTGTTTCAGCTCCTGTATATATTGGCTGTCCTGCTCGTAGCGTTCTGTAGCCATTTCCAGTGCTTTGGCATAGCCTACAATACCATACAGGTTTTCTGTACCTGCACGCATATTGCGTTCCTGTGCGCCGCCATTCAGCAATGGTTGTATTTTAATGTCTTCGTTTACGTAGAGTATGCCCACACCCTTTGGCCCGTGAAACTTGTGGCCTGCCGAGCTGGCAAAGTGTATATAAATATCGTGCAGGTTGATGGGGTAGTGCCCGATGGTCTGTACCATATCGCAATGGAAGATGGCATTGTATTTACGACACAGTTCGCCAACGGCTTTTACATCCAGCAGGTTGCCTATCTCGTTATTGGCATGCATCAGGGTTACGAGTGCTTTGTCGTCACTTTCCGCAAGCAGACTTTCAAGGCTCTGCAGGTCTATATGCCCGTTGGGTGTCAGCTTTACAAAGCTAAGTGCGGCCTGTCCTGTTTTGTGCAGGTACTCAACTGTATGCAGCGTAGCATGGTGCTCTATGGGCGATGATATGATGCGTTTGCAACCAAGGTCGCGTACAGAAGCATGGATAGAAGTATTGCTGCTTTCCGTACCACCCGATGTAAAGAATATCTCTCCCGGGTTGGCATGCAATATCTTAGCTACAGACTTTCGGGCATTTTCTATCGCCATTTTGGTTTCCCTGCCATAAGAGTAGATAGACGAAGGATTACCGAATTTCTCCGTCATATATGGCATCATTGCACTTAGTACGTCCTGGTCCATTGCAGTAGTAGCTGCATTGTCAAAATATATCCGCTGCATAATCGGCTGCAAATTTACGTAAAACTGTATTGTCTGCTGTTAATATTCGCTGTAGCTTAGTCGGGTATTTAGCAGTAGGTATAGATGAAAAGATTGTTATTTGTTTCCTGTTTATTATCAGTATTTAGCGCAGGTGCGCAGGATAAACCTGCCATACAGTTATCGGCATACGGAGAGGTGTACTATGGCTACGATTTTAACGAACCGCAATACCATAACCGCCCAGACCATATTGTATCGCACGGCAGGCACAACGAGGTTAACCTGAACCTTGCCTACCTTAAAGCCGCCTACGAGAGTAAGCAAGTAAGGGGGAATATAGCCTTGATGACGGGTACCTACAGCAACGCCAATTATGCAGCAGAGCCGGGTGTACTGAAAAATATACTGGAGGCAAATGCAGGGGTAAAGCTCAGCAGAAAGCAGGAACTGTGGGTAGATGCGGGCATCATGCCATCGCACATAGGGCTGGAGAGTGCAGTGGGCAAAGACAACCGTACCCTGACACGCAGCCTGATGGCTGACAACTCTCCATATTTTGAGACAGGTGTACGCCTGAGCTATAAAAGCAAAAATGAGAAGTGGTATGCAGCATTGCTATACCTGAATGGCTGGCAGAACATACAACGCAAGCCCGCCAATAATACACCCGCATTTGGCTTGCAGCTTACCTATACACCATCAGAAAAGCTGACCATCAACTACAGCAATATTGTATGTAATAACGAGCCCGACAGCCTGAGAAAATGGCGTTGGTATCACAACTTCTATGCAGTGTACAAACCTGCTAAAAGATGGGAAGTGGCAGCAGCATACGATATAGGTGCAGAGCAACTTACTAAAGGTGACAATACATACGGACTGTGGTACAGCCCTGCGCTGATAATAAGATATGCAGCAAGCAAGAAGGTAGCCATAGCTGCCCGTTGCGAGTATTATGACGATTACTACGGCTTAGTAGTGCGTGGTGCTACTTCACGCCAATTCAGCACATGGGGCAATAGTCTGGGTTTAGATTACAGCATCAGCAAGCATGCTATGTTTCGTATAGAAGGTAAATACTATAGCAGTGGGCTATTTGTATTTGCCAAATACGGTATGCCTGTAAAGAACAATCTGGTAACTACGGCTGCGTTATGTGTTTGGTTCTGACCCCAGAATAGAGATTAAAATAAACAACACAAAAATTGCAATCCATATTAATAGTGGTTTCCAAACAGGTTTGGTCCTATATTTTATTTGTGTACCCAAGTACTTATTCCAGAACAGTCTTTCCAGTATTAATGCTCCTAATCCATTAAATGCTATTGTTAGTGATGATGTTGACTTTATGATTTCAGAAACATAAATCATTATTGTCAAAAAAGTAATTGTGTAGGCAATGCCAAATAGTAATACTTGATTTGCAGCTTTCTTTTCCTTTGCAATAATCAGGTTTCTTCTAAGTAGTAGTGTTCCTGCAAGCATTGTGAAGAATACCGAGAACAGGTAGATAGCTAATTTAGAGTAATATTGAGGAGCTGCCGGGTCATCTGTTATGTAGTCTTTCCAGCGTCCACCAGATGTTGGTTGTTGTTTCTTTTTTTCAATAGCAGTGTTTAGTGCATCCTCATCAACAGGTATGTTACGTTCTTTCAGCTCTGCAACAGCTGCTTCTATTGCGTCCACCGTATATTTTTCAGGTTCATGAATATATTTGAGCAGTTCTTCGTTGGTTTTCTGCTTCATAAGGGTTTCATACTGGTTCTCCATCTTAATGTATTTTTAGTTATTTATATTTCCTAACCATTTCCCAAAGCACCACACCCATACTTACAGATATATTGAGGGAGTGTTTGCTGCCAAATTGAGGTATCTCTATGCAGCCGTCTGCTATAGCCATCACTTCATCGTTTACGCCGCTTACCTCGTTGCCAAATACCAGTGCAATGCGTTCATTGTTCCATTGCAAAGTATTGAGCATGGTGCTGTTATGTGCCTGCTCTACTGCATATATTTTGCACCCAAGTGTTTTGGCATGGTTTACGGCATCTATCGTGGTTTCAAAATGTTTCCAGCTTACCGTTTCTGTAGCGCCGAGGGCTGTTTTATGTATGTCCCGATGCGGCGGGGTAGGTGTATAGCCGCAGAGGTATAGCGCCTCTATGGCAAATGCATCGCCCGTACGGAAGGCACTGCCCACATTGTGCATGCTGCGTACATCGTCCATTATCACTATCACCGGATGCTTTTCTGCAGCTTTCATTTCATCTGCACTCAGGCGTTCCAGCTCGTCCATCGATTTTTTGGTAAACATGCCGCAAAGATATGATTGGCTGCAAATTCTCAAATTCCTTATATTTGCAAAAAATTACAAGTAAATGAGTTCAAGAGAATATCAAATGGGTGGTATTCAGTGGCAGACACAAGAGGATGCAGACGAGGATGTACTGGTAGAGGAGATGCACAACCTGATAGTATGGAACGATGACGTAAACACGTTCGACCATGTTATCCAATCGCTGATGGAAGTTTGCGAACATTATCCTGAACAGGCAGAACAATGTGCCCTTATCATTCACCACAAAGGCAAGTGTGGTGTAAGGAAAGGTACGTTTGAGATGCTGCGCCCGCAGGCAGAAGCCCTGATAGACAGAGGCATACAAGCTACTATCGATTATTAGTATCCAAACTATTATAAAACAGTAATCCCCTTGTAGAAACAAGGGGATTTTTTGTTACCTCTCGCATTTATCCTTTTGCTTTAATGGATATGTCTATATTTTGCAATAGCTCGTCTTTAAAGTTGAGCCGCATGTAGCTGTTCTTATTTCTGTAGATGACCATCTGCTGGTTCTTCTCTATCCTGTATTCGGTTGGTATACCCAACAAGCGTACGGCATCTGTTGTATTGGTTGTGCCAACATTCATTTTGCACAACAGGCTTTGATCTGCCTCTGTTGCCGATGCGCTTGCTGAGTAATTATATTCAAGCAGTTGTTTGGTGGTTTTGTCCCAAACCAGCATGATTCTTTTGTCCTTGGTATTGTAAAACCACTGTTGTTTATTGCCATTATTGTTGATGGTGTTGGGCTCGCCAAACATTTCTTCAACTTGTTTTTGGGTGGTTACACCAGGTTTTACGTCTGTTACTTCCGGTGGTGGTGCAGGCGTGCATGCAAATGTCTGTGCGCTGAAAGCTGCCATCAGCGCAGCAAAGAGTATCTTCTTCATAATAGTTGGTTTTGAGAATATAACGATGGGGGGACTGGCATATTGCATTTTTCACCCGCTTTCTGACCCTTTTATGATTTCTTTAATGTTTTAACTATCCGCCATACCGATTATTTTTGGGGGATACATACTACCGATATGAAATACTCTCTGCTTATAGTGTCGCTGCTGGTGGCACAGCTTGCAAATGCACAGGCCAAAAAACAAATAACCATGGACGACCTGTTCAAGACCAACACTTTCCGTATGAAGAGTGTACCTGGCTTTAATGGGATGAAGGATGGCCTGCATTACACCAAGACAGAACAGAAAGGCGATACGCAGATAATAAAGAAATACAATCTGGCAACGGGAGCAGAGGTAGAAGTGTTGTTTGATAATACCAAGACCCTCTTCAATGGCAAGCCTGTAAAGTTTGATGACTACAGCTTTAGCAAAGATGAAAAGAAGCTGATGCTGAAAACCGAAAGCCAGAATGTGTACCGTCGCTCTGTGCTGAACAAAGTGTATGTATATGATATAGCTACAAAAAGCATTGCAGCGGTTGATAATGATAAAGTATTGCATGCTACATTCTCTCCTGATGGTAAAGCGGTGGCTTATGTAAAAGGTAACAACCTATACACTATCAATTTTGAAACAGGTGTGAACCCGCAGATAACCACAGATGGTGAGTGGAATAAAATAATAAACGGTAACTGCGATTGGGTATATGAAGAAGAGTTTGAATTCACACGTGCATTCGATTGGTCGCCGGATGGAAAGTATATAGCCTTCTACAGGTTTGACGAAACAAACGTGCCGCAATTCAATATGGCAATGTATGGTGGGCTTTATCCTAAAGATTATCAATACAAATACCCGAAAGCAGGGGAGCCAAACTCGATAATAGAAATCAAGATATACGACGTAGCAAGTGGTAGTACCATCAAAGCAGATATCGGTACGGAAACCAATCAATACATACCGCGCATCAAATGGACAAACGACCCTAAGACACTTTGCATCTACCGTATGAACAGATTGCAGAACAAAGTGGAATTGCTGTTTGCTAATGCTGCAACGGGTAAATCTGAAGTCATCTATACAGAAGAGAACAAGTGCTATGTAGAAGTGAATGACAATATGGAGTTTCTGCCGGATAACAGTTCTTTCATATTTACCAGCGAGGCAAGCGGCTATGTACACCTGCACCGTTGGGACTGGAAGAAGAAGAAACTTATAGACTTGACACCTGGCAAATATGATATTGCAGATATTACAGGTGTAGATAAGGCAAAGAAACTGGTTTACTACACAGCAGCGGAAAACAGCCCTGTAGAACGCAAACTGTATGTAGTAAACTGGGATGGTAAGAAACGTAAGACCATTACCAAAGAAGAAGGTACACATGCCATTACACCAATAGAAGGGTATAACTACTTCCTCGATAAACATTCAAGCATCAATCAGCCGCCTGTATATTATCTGCGCGATGCTGATGGTAAGATTCTGAAAACACTGGAAGACAACAAAGGACTGAAAGATGTAATGGCCGATTATGACCTCGGTAACATAGCCATCAAAGAAATAGACCTGGGTAACGGCAGTACATTCTGGACATGGATGATAACGCCTCCCAACTTCGACCCGAATAAAAAATACCCTGTATTAATGTATCAATACAGTGGTCCGGGTTCACAAGAAGTAGCAGACAGGTTCCCGATACGCGATTTCTTCTGGCACCAGATGCTGGCACAGAAAGGCTATATCGTATTTTGTGCAGATGGCACAGGTACAGGCTTCCGTGGCGAGGAGTTCAAGAAAAAGACCTACCTGCAGTTGGGTAAGTATGAAAGTGACGACCAGATAGCGATAGCTAAATGGCTGGGCAATCAGACCTACGTAGATAAGAACCGCATTGGTATATGGGGATGGAGCTATGGTGGTTTCATGAGCAGCACATGCGTATTCAAATCGCAGGATGTGTTTAAGATGGGTATAGCTGTAGCACCTGTTACCAGCTGGCGCTACTACGACAATATATATACAGAACGCTACATGCGTACGCCACAGGAAAATGCGGAAGGCTACGATAACAATGCCCCTGAGAAGATGGCTGCCAACCTGAAAGCCAAGTACCTGCTGATACACGGTACTGCAGATGATAACGTACACTTCCAAAATGCGGTGATGCTGACAGATGCATTGATAAAAGCCAATAAAGAGTTTGACGGTGAATATTACCCCAACCGTAACCACGGTATTTCCGGTGGTAATGCAAGGCCGCATTTATATAAAAGAATGACAGATTTCATTCTCAACAATCTTTAGCCGTAATTTGTGGTATGACAAGACTGGAAGCAGCCATTCTGAAACTACCACCCGTAAAGGTTATTTCCAATTGGGCAAAGAGGGTGGTGTTGCCCGGTTTTCAGGGGGTGTCTTTGTTTGATGTTGCGGGATTCTTTGTAAAAGAAGTATCGAATACCAAGATAAATGTGCGTGCCGCTGCGGTAACGTACAACTTCCTGATGGCCATACCGCCAACATTGCTGTTCTTGTTTTCGCTTATACCATACCTGCCGCTGGGTGATGTTGAGGTAACGATGCTCGATACATTGAAGCTCCTGGCATTGCCGCCTGCTATCTACAAAAGCCTGTCGGGCCTGATAATAGACTTCATGAATACCGAACGCAAAGACCTCTTGTCTTACGGTATCTTGCTTACCTTATTCTTCTCCTCCAACGGTATGATGGGGTTGATGAACAGTTTTGACCGTGCTACTACCATACACATCCAACGCTCGGGGCTAAAAAGAAGGTGGACAGCCATCAAGCTGACTGTTATGCTGATATGTGTTGCAGTTATAAGCCTTGCAGCACTCATCTTGCAGAGTGAGGCATTGAACGGACTTATCCTGAGCGTATTCAATAATGTAATAGTTGTAAAGCTTCTGAGTATGCTGATACTCATAAGCCTGATATTTACCATGATATCGCTTATATACACTTACGGTCCTTCGTTGGTGCACAAGTTCAGTTTTGTATCTCCGGGGTCTGTATTTGCAACTGTGTTGAGTGTTATTACAACCGTTGTTTTCTTCTTTCTGGTCAACAACTTTATCAATTATAACAAGGTTTACGGTTCTATAGGCACATTGATGGCGTTCATGGTTTGGGTGTGGCTCAATACCATGGTGATACTGCTCGGTTTTGAACTGAACGTGAGCATCTTGTTGGGTAAATTTTCGAATAATGAGGTTAAAGCCAAACAGCATAATAAGTAGCGTGTTGGGTATTGTATTGCTGACACAGGCATGCGATAACCCGAACAGAATGCCTGATAATGTTACATATACCGAGCATATAGCACCGTTGATGTACAAAAACTGTACGGGCTGCCACAGAGAGGGTGGCGGTGCACACTTCAATCTGGTTACCTATGCCGATGCCAAGAAGTATGGCGCTGCCAGTGCTTTTGTAATGCGTGAACATATGATGCCTCCATGGCCTGCAGACCCGCATTATACAGAGTTTGTGGGGCAGAAGGTGGTAAGTGAGCGCGATATACGTCTTGTAGAAAAATGGGTGCAGGATGGCATGAAAGAAGGCCCTGCGGAAAAAATGCCCAAGCTGCCTGATTATCCCAAAGGCTCATTGATAGGTACACCCGATATGCGCATACCTGTTGAGCCATATTTTCTGCCAGCCAACAGCAGCGATAAATTTCTGCTCGTAAAAATACCTTTTGAATTGCCTGCCGATACCTATGCCAGTGTGGTAGAGTTTATGCCGGGTAACGGTAACGTAGTGCACCACGTAAACGGTGATATGGTGAAGTATGATTTTGATAAGAAGAAGACGGTGTATGTTGGCAAGAACATTGCAGATATGATTGAGGACTCTACCATCAAAATAGCATTTGAGAAGCTGGGTTTGCCCAATGATGATGGTACATATCCTACATTGCAGAAATCTGTGGTTAACTATCTGCCGGGTACATATGGACAGCGTTACCCTGAAGGATTAGGAGGATATAAGCTGCCACGCAAAGGTGCTTTCTTGCTGAACGATTTACACTATGGTTTTACCAAAGACAAAGCCGTTTGGGATAGCTCTTACATCAACATCTTCTTTTCTAAACTGCCACCAAGCCGCCCCGTCAGGGAGTTTCAGTTAGGTACTATCGGCGTGTCGCCTGTATTGCCCGATTTGGTGTTGCAGCCAAATACGGTTAAGAATGTGTATAGTAAATACACCATACCCGAAGATATCTCTGTACTTACCATCAACCCGCATATGCACCTGATAGGCAAGAGCTTCAAAGCCTATGCACTAAAGCCTGATGGTGATACAATCCGTTTAATATCAATACCTAAGTGGGATTTTAACTGGCAGTATTTCTACACCTTCAAGAAGCTGGTAAAGATACCAAAGGGCAGCACCATAGTGGCAGAGGGTGTGTATGACAACACGAAGAATAATATGAACAATCCTTTCAGCCCGCCAAGACTGGTAAGAGACCAGAATGGTAGTATGCGTGCAACGGATGAGATGTTCCAGTTTATAGTTACTTATGTACCGTACAAAGAGGGTGATGAAAATATAAGCCTTGAGTAAACCTTAACAGTTTTCAATTGTCTCTATACCGTAACTTCATTAAAAACTACATTGCATGAAAAATCTACTGCTGACTGCGGCACTGTTCAGTTCATTTACAGTACTGGCACAAAACAACATCAAGAGTATACAGATAGGTGCAGAGATACCAATGGCCAATAAAGCCATGAAATCTGCTGACGGAAAAACTATTACATTGGAGAAAGCCAAGACAAATGAAGGCTTGTTGGTTATGTTTTCTTGCAATACCTGCCCGTATGTAATAAAGAGCGAGGCGCGTACCAAAGAAATGATGGCCTATGCCACGGAGAAGAAGATAGGTATGGTTATCATCAACTCGAACGAGGCAAAGCGCAGTGATGAGGATTCTGATAAAGAAATGGCGAAATATGCCAAGAAAATGGGATATAAAGTGCCGTATGTGATAGACGAAAAATCGGCGGTGGCAGATGCGTTTGGTGCTACACGTACCCCGGAGGTTTTCCTGTTTGACGGTAACGGTAAACTGATGTATAAAGGTGCTATGGAAGATAATCCTTCTAACCCATCAGAATCTAAAAACATGTTCCTGAAAGATGCTATTGACAAAATAACAATGGGTCAGGTGCCTGATCCTAATAGTACAAAGTCAATTGGTTGTACTATTAAGCGTATGTAATCTATTTATTATCAATATATTACGGTTTTAGTTGAAAGGCGGGGCATAATGCTTCGCTTTTTTCATTTTCCCGATTTTGTGTGCAGTTTTTCCCGATTTTGAAAACGCAGGTTAGCAAGCTCTTATACTTTTGCGCCACTCAAACGAATCTAAGGATATAATGAAAAAGCAATTATTAATAGGAGCAGGTTTAATGGCAGTAATGTTTGCATCTTGTAAAAAGGATGAGAATACAACAGTAACACCAACCGAAAACCTGAAAGTACCATATACAACACTTACAACTACCACCAATTATTTTGAGACTTTCAAGGGCACTGACGGCAAGACAACAGTAGATTTTGCAGGTCAGACTACCCGCATCAATATGCTGAAAGAAATAGATGCATATATGAAGAAAGGTGTAACATCTGTTATTTCTGCCACGACGCTGAAAAACATGTATGAAAACAAAAACAACCCTTTTGCAGATGCCACACTAAACAGTGCTACCGATAAAACAATCGTTTCAAAAACAGCACAGTCTTTCGCTACTGTAGATGCTGATGCAGAACGTCAGCGTTTTTACGGATATTTTACACAACTGGAAGCAGCAAACAACTCATTTGCACAAACCGCAGAACAAGGTAAAGCAGGTGTGCTGGATGGTAAGTATCTGGTAAATGAGAAAGGTTTTGAATATGGCCAGTTTGTACAAAAAGGCTTGATAGGTGCAATGATGCTCGACCAGATAAGCAACATATACATGGGTACTGAAAAGCAGGCTGCTGATAATAATACCATCGCGAGTGGTAAAAATTATACTGCACTGGAACATCATTGGGATGAAGCATATGGCTACCTGACTGCTAATGAAATGTATCCTAAAAAAGACCCTGCCGATGCTACTAAGTGGTTAGAAACTTATTTGGGTAGCTATGTTCGTCAGGTGAGTGCTTCAGTTGGTGGTGAAAACGCTGCTGATATATACTTAGCATTACTGAAAGGCCGTGCTGCCATTGTAAATAAAGACCTGACAACACGCGATGCACAGATAGCATATGTTCGTACATCTTTGGAGAAAGCTATTGCAATCATAGCTGTAAGCTACCTGAACAAAACAAAGACAGCTACTACAGACGGTGCAAAGTTCCACTCATTGTCTGAAGGTTACGGTTTTATATACTCATTAAGGTTTGCGTATAATGCTAAGATTGGTAAGAGTAAGTCTGATGAATTATTAGGTATATTATCAAACAAAGCAAATGGTTTCTGGTCTTTGACGAATGCTGACATAGACAATGTTCGCGACCAGATAGCCACAGCATTTGGTATTAATAAAGATGTAGTGGTAAATCACTAAACAATATTGTGGTCTGGTTTTTCTGTAAAGCGGTGATTGAGTTCATCGCTTTACCCGTTAAAAAGATTGAAGATAAAAAATGAAGAAAACATTAGTTTTTGCAGCGGTTTCGGTACTTGTTTCGGTATTCAGTTTTATGTCTTGTAAAAAAGATGATAATGACACCGTAGCAGAACCCGGACTTGACAGAGCACCTATGCTGACTAACTATGCAGATAATTATATTATACCTGCATACGCTGCTATGGTAAAAGACCTGAAAGCACTGAAGGCTAAAACGGATGCCTTTGTTGCCAACCCGGATGCTGCAACACTCAGTGAGTTAAAATCATCTTTCGAAGCGGCATACATCACATGGCAAAAAACAGATGTACTGGAGTTTGGCCCTGCAGAAGATGTATCGCTGCGAATGTATATGAATACATACCCTGTTACCATAACGAAGGTGAATGGCAACATAACGAATGGTGGTTATGATTTGGAGCAGTTTGGTAATAAAGATGCACAAGGTTTTCCTGCTGTTGATTACCTGCTGAATGGCAATGCGAATACGATAGAACTGTTTACAACAGATGCACAGTCTGCAGCGCGTAAGCAATACCTGCTGGCTGTAGTCAACAAAATGCTGCAGAAAACAGAAGGCGTTAGCAATACATGGGTTTCTTACCGCAATACATTTGTTGCGGCAACAGGCACAGATGTAAATGGCGGATTGTCTAAAATGGTGAATGCCTATGTGTTGTATTTTGAGCGCTACCTGCGTTCAGGTAAAGTAGGGCTGCCAGTTGGTGCTATGACAGGTGTTGCAAAACCAGAATTGACTGAAGCGTACTACACACCGCAATTGTCTAATGTATTGTCGCAATATGCCATGGCTGCTGCAATAGCGTTTTATGAAGGTAAGAGCTATGATGGTACGGGCTCAGGTGCATCGATGAAAACATATCTGGCAAGCATTGGTACGAAAGATGATAATGGTATTGCAATGGCAGACCTTATCGTCACCAAATTGAAACAAGCCGAAACAAGATTGAAAGCGCTTAATACACCAATAAAAGATGCGGTAATAAGCAAACGCCCTGAAGTATTGACTATATACGATGATATGCAACAGTGTGTACCATTGCTGAAGGTAGATATGGTATCGGCATTTGGCATATCAATTACATATACAGATAACGACGGCGACTAAATAATGAATCATCCGTCTTTACGCATATCATTTCAAGCATACATAAGGAAGCCGATTTATTCAGCTTCCTTAGCTGTTTTCAGGATAGTGTTCGGATTGATGATTTTGGGTAGTACTGTTCGTTTTTGGCTGAAAGGGTGGATTGATGAATTGTACATCAAACCTCAATACTTTTTCCACTACTATGGTTTTGAATGGGTAAAACCTATAGGGCAATACACCTACGCATTGTTTGCTTTATGTGGTATCAGTGCACTGATGTTTGCATTGGGTTTATGGTATCGTATTGCGGCTATACTCCTTTTTCTCAGTTTTACTTATATAGAGCTGATGGATAAAACCAATTACCTGAATCACTACTACTTTGTAAGCCTTGTTTTGTTTCTGATGATATGGTTGCCTGCCAACAGTAACATATCTATGGATGCAAAACGCAAGCCTGCATTACTTAATCGCTTTGTACCCTTGTGGACGGTTGGCAGCATCCGCTTGATGATGGGCATTCTGTATGTTTATGCAGGCTTGGCAAAGCTGAATTCAGATTGGTTGTTGGAGGCAATGCCGTTGCGTTTGTGGTTGCCTGCACAAAATGATACACCAGTTATAGGTGCCTTATTCAATCACGTATGGATAGCATATGCCTTCAGTTGGTTTGGTGCTATTTACGACCTTACGATACCTTTCTTTCTTATCAATCGTAAAACAAGGCCCTACGCATATCTGGCTGTGATAGTCTTTCACGTGCTTACGTCTATATTGTTTCCTATTGGGATGTTCCCGTATGTGATGATAGTTTCTGCACTTGTGTTTTTCGATTCGGCAGATGCTGACAGACTATTAATGAGAATAAAACAAATATTACATTCATTACCCATCGCAATATCTGATAATGTATATACCTTTGCGCGCCTCAGGGAAAAAAGTGTTTTGTGGATGTTTGGTGGTTTCTTTTTGTTGCAGATGCTCTTACCATGGAGATATCTGTTGTACAACGGCGAACTTTTCTGGACGGAAGAAGGTTATCGCTTTTCGTGGAGGGTGATGCTGATGGAAAAAATGGGGTATGCGCAGTTTGTTGTAAAAGATGGTGTAACGGGTGAACGTATTGCTGTCAATAACAACGAATTCCTGACGAAGAACCAGGAAAAGATGATGGCAACACAAAGCGATTTCATCTTGCAATATGCGCAGATACTGAAGCAGCACTATGAAAAAAACGGAGTGCAGCATCCTGAAGTGTATGCAACGGTATATGTAGGGCTCAATGGAAGGCGTAGCAGATTATACACCGATACATCTGTAAACCTTGCAAATGAAAAAGACGGTTTAAAACACAAAACATGGCTGATGCCATTTAGTGATAAGATTTATGGGTTATAGGTTATTGTTCATACTGATGTTGAGTGCAACAATTGCAAATGCACAGGACAGCACAAAAAAACTGAAAGAAGTAGAAGTGCGCGATGTAAAGTCGGGCAACTTTGGCAGTCTGCGTCAGGTAGATGGTATGAAACTGACTGCGGGTAAAAAATCTGAAGTAATACTTGTAGAACAACTAACCGTAAACAAAGCAACCAACAACACAAGGCAGGTATATGCAAAAGTAGCTGGCCTGAATATATTTGAAAATGATGGTAGCGGACTACAGCTAAGTATAGGTGGCAGAGGATTGGATCCTAACCGCACGTCTAATTTCAACGTTCGCCAGAATGGTTATGATATAAGTGCAGATGCGTTGGGGTATCCTGAGAGTTATTACACACCACCTGCCGAAGCATTGAAGCGTATAGAAATCATTAAAGGTGCGGCAGGATTGCAATATGGTACACAGTTTGGCGGCTTGCTGAACTTTGAAATGAAACACCCCGGTGCAGATAAGGCACTGTCTGTTGAAAGCAAGCAAACATTTGGCTCGTGGAATTTCTTTGGTTCTTATAACAGCATCAGCGGTACGAAAGGTAAGCTGAGCTACTACGCATATATACACTATAAGCGCGGTGACGGCTGGAGGCCAAACAGTAAGTTTGAATCGCTGAATGCATTTGCTGATATTCATTATCAGATAAACGACAAACACAGGCTGGGTTTTGAATACACACGCTTGCAGTATCTGGCACAACAACCGGGTGGGCTGGATGATAATATGTTTGATAAAGACCCCACACAAAGCAATCGTACACGTAACTGGTTTGCAGTGCAGTGGAATCTTGCTGATATTGAGTGGGATTATACAATATCATCGCGAACACGTTTACTTACCAAAGTATATGGTTTAATGGCTTCAAGAGATGCAATTGGTTTTCGTCCCAATCGCCCGTCGCAGCCCGATAACGGTGGTGCAAGAGATTTGCTGAAAGGTACATTTCAGAATATAGCCATGGAATCACGTTTTCTGCATCGCTATACCATTGCAGGTGCAGGACAGGTGTTATTGGTTGGTGTACGCGCATATAATGGGTATAGTACTAATAAACAAGGCTACGTGAACAATGGGACAGGTGCAGATTTCAGTTTCATAAATGAAGATAAAGAAGTGTTGTCTGATTATTCTTTTCCAAATACCAACTATGCTGCATTTGCAGAGCAGATAGTGCGCATCACACCCAAATGGAATGTGACACCGGGCGTAAGGGTAGAGCATATTAAAACAAAGGCAGATGGCCTGTATCATGACAGAGTATTAGATCTGCGTGATAGCATCATCAGTGATGTGGTAACATATGAAAACCGTGAACTTCCGAGAACATTTGTCTTGGCAGCGGTTGGTAGCAGTTATAAATTCAACGATGCTATTGAGGCTTATGGTAACTATTCTCAAAACTATCGTTCGGTAACGTTCAATGATATACGTGTTATAAATCCGTCTTTCGAGATAGACCCGAATATTCAGGATGAAAAAGGGTGGAGCAGTGATTTGGGTGTACGCGGAAATATAAAAGAGAAATTTCGTTTTGATGCCAACGTGTTTTATCTGTACTATGGCAACCGTATAGGTGAGTACTTTGCCGTAAAGAACAATACACAGGTGATACGCAGAAGGGGTAATGTAGGTGTGGCACAAATATACGGTCTGGAATCGTTTATGGAACTGGATGTATTAAAGCTATGGAATACTAACCCTGACAAATGGGGTACTACTATCTATTCAAACCTTGCACTGACAGAGGCTACCTACACAAAAAGCCCTGTAAAGAATATAGAAGGTAAGCGTGTAGAATATGTACCGTTTGTAAACTGGAAGGCAGGGATACAGGCAAACTACAGAAAGTTCAAACTAACGTATCAATTCAGCTACCTGAGCGAACAGTATGCAGATGCTACCAATGCAGAGAAAGGCGGATATAGCGGTGTCAACGGACTGGTGCCAACATACTACCTGATGGATTTATCTGCAGGGTACAGCTGGAAGTGGTTATCGCTTGAGGGTACAGTGAATAATCTTGCCAATGTGCCATACTTCACACGTAGGGCAACAGGCTATCCCGGTCCGGGCATTATACCCGGCGATGGCAGAGGTTTTTACATTACAGCAGGTGTAAAGTTTTAGCCCGCTACAGTCTGCAAGCTATTTACTGATTAGATGCCTCTACAATCAGTTCTTTAATTCTTTCGTCAAATGCTTCTGTGTCTGTTTCCCAATTGATGTCTATCTGATGTTTTTCAATCAGTGCATTGGGGTTGCCTTTCAGATACAGTTCGTAGTCTTCATCACCTGTTTCTACCACAGCCAGTTGCTGCTGTATATGCGTAATGATGCGCTTTATCTCTGCATTTGCAAACTCGCTGATAGGCGTATCGCCTGCAAGGTATTCTGTGATATCGTGTATATCCAGCATGGCTCAGTTAGTGTTTGTGAAACGGATTGATATACTAATTTAAGGCATTTAGCTCTTTGAATCCAATCATTTTATTCGATTCAGGGTCCCAGACTTTCAGTCTGAAACAAGCTATAATATCTTTCGGTTTCAACGTTGTTGTTCTTGCATCCTGCAACTCAGGAAAGTCTTTATACACCTCGGGCAATCTGTAGAATGGTATGCGTGAATTGAGGTGGTGTATGTGGTGGAAACCAATATTGCCTGTCATGAATTGCATGAAAGGATTCATCACCATGTAGCTCGATGATTCCAATGCAGCCATTTCGTATTTCCAGTCCTCCTTATCGCAAAACTTAGTATCGGGAAAATTGTGCTGTGCGTAGAACAGATATGCACCCATTGCCGATGCCAGAAAGATGGGGATGAACACAAAGAACAACCATGTTTCCCAACCGAAGGTGGTGAAAATGAACCAGTTGAGCAGGCCGTGCAGTACCAATGCTATCAGTGAATCGTAGTGTTTCTTTGGTGCGCTGACAAAAGAGCTGATACACATGCCGATGATGAACATGGTAAAATAACCCATGATGATGGTGAGCGGATGACGGATGAAAAGGTACATACGTCTTTCGCCTTTGGTCATGCTCAGGTATTTGCCTTTGGTGGCTATGGGGTAAGAACCGATGCTGGCGCTGAATAGTTTTGAATTATGTGCGTGATGATAATCATGCGAGCGTTTCCAAATGCTTGCAGGCACCAATACATACCAGCCATAAGTTGTCATAATAACATCTGCCAGTACAGAACGGTGCAGGATGGCATGGTGCTGAAAATCGTGGTAGATGATAAACATACGTACCATCAACAAGCCTGCCAGCAAGCTGCATACCAGTCGCAATACTGTATATGGTATAAAGAATGCCCCCGCCAATGCAGTAGCAAGCAGCAAAAGAGTAGATACCAGCAGCATCCAGCTTTTGGTACGGTCTTCTTTTGTATATGGCTTGGTAGCCAGTATCAGTTCTCTGCCTGTGCGCATTATGCTGTTGGTTTTTTGTGTTTCCATCTGCGGTGCGACCAAAGCCATACTTCAGGTTGTTCTATAATATCACGCTCCAGTTTGCGTGTGTGCATTTCAGATATTTCTCCCTCGCTGGTTGCTTTCGGGTTTTCACAAAGCAGTTCTGCATACATCACATATTCACCACGCTTCACACGCTTTACGGTTGCATATACGATAGGGTAGTTTATTTTTCTTGCTATCAGTTCTGTACCACGAAATATGGGTGTATCCTGATTCATGAACGTTGTCCAGTATGCACTTTCGGGTGCAGGTGTCTGGTCTGCAATGAAGGCAGTAGCATTCAGTTCATTTTTGTTCTCCAGCATTTCTCTGAAAGTATCTTTCATAGCTATCAGTTTGGTGCCGAAGCGTGTACGCATTTTATACATCAGCCAGTCAAAGTATTTATTCCTGATAGGATGATATATAACATACAATTGCTGTTTTAGTTGAAGGCTGAATGTATTTCCTGCCCATTCCCAGTTGCCCAGGTGCCCCATCACCAATACAATGCTCTTGTTTTCGGCTGCCAGTTTATCAAACAGCTCCTTTGCACTGGGGTGGAAGTAGCAATGTTTTTGCATAGCCTCTTTGCCAATGGTGAGTGTCTTGAAGGTTTCCAGAAACAGATCGCACAGGTATTTGTAATAACGCTTGCCGATGGCTTTTATTTCTGCTTCGCTTTTTTCGGGAAATGAATTGCGCAGGTTGGTAT
The DNA here is from genome assembly GCA_035299045.1 of Flavipsychrobacter sp. Taxonomy (GTDB): domain Bacteria; phylum Bacteroidota; class Bacteroidia; order Chitinophagales; family Chitinophagaceae; genus Polluticoccus. The sequence goes on along the minus strand of DATGXJ010000007.1, from coordinate 146,181 downwards.
GCACGACCTCCTTACGATACCCGAGTATATGATACAGGAGTATATAGAAAAAGTTGGATACCATGTACAGTACCCTGAATGGCAATATCGATATCAGGTAGATAAACGGTAGTGCTATATAATATACTAATGCCAAAAGATGCGTTTTTTCAATATTCGTAAACGTACAAATATAACACGCAAAAGGCGATTTACCCCTACGCTTGTTCCACGTGCGGACGTATTCTTAATATTACCATCTTTGATGTGGGGGTATTGCTCTTGTCTGCCACACTGCCTATCGGTACCAGTACGTTGGTTTCGGGGAAATAGGTAGCCGTACAACGCTCCGGTATACTGAATGGTATAATAATGAATTTGCGCGCTACACGTTCCACCCCTTCATGATAATTGTAGAGGTCTACCACATCATTGGCTTTGTAGCCTGCCTTCTGTATGTCTTTCTCATTCATGAAAATGACACGGCGCTCGTTGAGGATGCCGCGGTAGCGGTCGTCTAGCCCGTAGATGGTAGTATTAAACTGGTCGTGGCTACGGATGGTCATCATCATATACTCGCCATCTTCCAGCTTAGGGAATATAACATCAGCTACGTTGAAGTGTGCCTTGCCTGTTGTCAGTACGTTGAACTTGCCATTTCGTGCATTGTTTGGCAGATAAAAACCTCCCAGTTGGCGCACACGTTGGTTATAGCTGTCAAAGCCCGGTATCACCAGCTCTATATCGTTGCGGATATAGTCGTAATGTTCCAGATACAAATCCCAGTTTATCTTGCTGCGATTGCCAAGTGTTGCCTTCGCCAGTTTGGCTACTATCACAGGTTCGCTTAGTAGTTGGTCTGATACTGGTTTCAATCCACCCTTACTCATTTGCACCACACCCATCGAGTTTTCGCAACTGATGAATTGCTCTTCACCATTCAACACATCTTTATCGCTACGCCCCAGGCAGGGGAGTATCAATGCTTCTTCACCCGTTATCAGGTGGCTGCGGTTTAGCTTGGTAGATACATGCACCGTGAGTTTGGTACGGCGCAATGCCTCTGCCGTATATTCCGTATCTGGTGTAGCCGAAAGGAAATTGCCACCCATAGCAATGAAAACTTTTGCCTTGCCCTGATGCATGGCATGTATACAGTCTACCACATCGTATCCGTGATTGCGTGGTGGTTCAAAACCATACACTTGTTGCAGCTTATCGAGGAAAGACTTTGGTGGTTTTTCGTAGATGCCCATTGTCCTGTCGCCCTGCACATTGCTGTGCCCACGTACGGGACAAGTGCCTGCACCTTCTTTGCCGATACTGCCTTTCAGCAGCAGCAGGTTCACTACTTCTTTAATGGTATCAACAGCGTTTTTGTGCTGTGTCAGGCCCATTGCCCAGCAGGCTATTATCTTGCTTTTGTTCTTAAATATTTCGGCTGTTTGCTTTATCTGCTCCAGCGATATACCACATGCCTCTGCCAATTCATGCAGATTGTATTTGCTGACGTTATTCAGATAATCTTCGTAGCCTGTTGTGTTTTGTGCAATGAAATCGAGGTCGAAAACAGTACCGGGTGCTTTGGCTTCTTCTTCCATCAGCAGCTTGGTGATGGCTTTTATTAGTGCCATATCTCCGTTCAGTTTCACCTGCAGGAATATGTCTGTCAACCTTGCTTTGATACCCAACGCGCCCTTTACTGTTTGCGGATTGCTGAAACCCATCAGCCCTGTTTCGGGTAGCGGGTTTACCGATATAATGGTACACCCGTTCTCTTTGGCTTTTTGCAAAGCACTGAGCATACGCGGGTGGTTGGTGCCCGGGTTTTGCCCTAATATGATGATGACTTCTGCCTTGTAAAAATCTTCGAGCGTTACAGAGCCTTTACCTATACCCAGACTTTCATTCAACGCTACACCACTGCTTTCGTGGCACATGTTCGAACAGTCGGGCAGGTTGTTAGTGCCGTATTCGCGTACAAAGAGTTGATACAGATATGCAGCCTCGTTGCTGGTACGTCCTGATGTATAGAACACAGCCTCGTCGGGACTATCCAGCGCGTTCAGGTGTTCAGCTATTTTCTTAAAAGCATTATCCCAACTGATGGGTTGGTAATGTGTACCGCCTTTGGGCAGATACATAGGCTCTGCCACACGGCCTTTCTTTCCTATACGATAGTCATCGTTCTCTGCCAGTTCCTGTACAGAATATCTGGCAAAGAAATCGGCATGTAGTTTTTTAGTAGTTGCTTCTTCGGCAATGGCTTTGGCGCCATTCTCGCAATACTCTGCAATAGGAGAGCGGTGTCCGTCAGGGTCGGGCCATGCACAGCCGGGGCAGTCGAAACCGTCTTTCTGGTTCAGCTTTGCCAGTGCTTTGAAACCACGCCCCAAACTCATCTCTCCAAACACATGCTTGATGCTGGATATAACAGCAGGTATGCCCGCGGCAGCATCGTGTACATGCGTGAATTTTATCCCCGTAAATTCTTCGGGGTTCTCCGCATTGGGCTGGTCTTGCTTGTTGATATCTTCGCTCATTTCTTTTGCATGTTATAGAGTATGGCCGCAGGGTTGTCGTAGTTGTCGTCTTGGTTCTCGTGTGTTTCGTCTAGGCACTTAAAGTCTTTTTCCAACAACAGGTACAGCTTTTTGCCATTGCCCAAATCTACATTGTGCTCGTAGCCAACCTTCTGGCTGGTAGCCCATTCCTGTGCTTTGGTAGCAGGCATAAAAACCGTAATGGTATTATCTGCAAACGATGCAGCCATTACATCGGCATCGTAGCGTTGCAATGCATATATAAACGTGGTATTGCCAAACTCTGTACGCTCCTCCAGATAGCCTTCAGTGGCAAACCTGTCCATTTCACTCTTCGTTACACGCATCCTTATGGAGCTTCCTTTGATTCTTAGTTTCATACTGCTATCCGTTGATTGCCTGTATAAATATTAAAACGTTCGCCACGCAGAAAACCGATAAGCGTCATACCAAACTCAGCCGCTGTTTGTGCTGCTAGGCTGGATGGTGCACCCACCGCAGCCACTATGCGGATGCCCGCCATGGCTGCTTTCTGTATCAGCTCGAAGCTGGCACGCCCGCTAAGCAATAGTACATGATTATCCATCGGTACCATACCTGCCTGCAGGGCAGCACCTATCAGTTTATCAAGCGCATTGTGCCTGCCTACGTCTTCTCTCAATAAAATTAAACTTCCTGCGGCATCAAACAAAGCAGAGGCATGCAGCCCGCCTGTATTGTCGAAAACCGCCTGTTGCTGACGCAGCATATCGGGTAGCTTGTAGATGAGTGATGAGGGGATAAGCATATCATCGCTGCCAGCCTCTACATTGCACACCGTTTGTATTGCACTGATAGACGATTTGCCACATACACCGCAACTGGATGTGGTGTAAAAATGCCTTTCCAGCTTGGCAAGGTCTAGCTCTACATCTTCCTTCAGCACTACCTGCACTATATTATCAGGGATGGTAAAAGCGCCCTTGACATCGCTGTATTGTTTGATGATACCCTCTGTAAACAGAAAGCCCACTGCCAATTCAGTATCGGCACCGGGGGTGCGCATGGTTACCGAGAGGCTCTTCTGAATACGCGCATCTGCCTTGCCATAGTTGATGCGTATCTCCAACGGTTCTTCCGTTGCCAGTACATCATCTACATCGGCAATGCTATCTGCACTTACCTTTCTGATGGCAATATGTGATACAGAGGTATTCATTACCACTAATTTACGGTGTTTAGTTGACTTGTTGATTGGTTGATTTGCTGATTGGTAAACAGGGTGTTCGACTGTTCACCTGTTCGGATTTCGAACACCTGAACACCTGAACAAATTCACCATTTCGCGTCATTGTGTTACATCCCGATACATCGGGGCGAGGAACGAAGCAATCTAGTCACAATACGGTGCCTGTTCACCTGTTCGGATTTCGAACACCTGAACACCTGAACAATTTGTGTTCGGGGTGTACGAAAGTGTACGAGTGTACAGGTGTACGAGTTCGTACAGTGGGACAAAAACAGTGGTTTAATGTATTATAAGTTTTTAGTGTTCGAGTGTTCATGTTCCGAACACTTGAACACCCGAACAGTTTCTAAGAAATTCCCAAATTCTCATTTTCCAGAATTCTAGAATTCTAGAAAGTTGGAATAGTATGTTTTGGAGAAAAAATGATGTATTGGATATTAGTACTATGAATGTTTGAATAAAAACATAACTACTAATGTAAGGCCAATCGTGGTTATATATAAAATACTAATTGATTTAGAGAAGAAGCTACTCAGCCATGTATTTTTACCATTATTATAATTTCCTATACTCATACTATATAGTTGTATAGATTTTGAAGGGTCAATGATATCATTATACAAACTACGGAATTGGCGTTCCATGCTTAAATAATATGCATCCAGACACCAGAATGTAAATATTGAAATATAGCTTATTAATACATACTTTACATCACTATCTTTTGCGGCTAATGCAAATAATGCTGATACTAGCGTGATAGCCCAGCCTTTAATAGTGAAGGAGTTGGAATTCATTCTGGTAATAACATTTTGAATAAATTCAAGATGTTTTCTTTGGTCTTCAGTTAGTGTTGACATTTTAGTCGTTTAAAATGTTATCTGATTTTGTGGGATGTAGTTCATAAAGTTTGTCTAAAGCTTTTTCAGGGTTTTTACCAATAATGCTATGGAAATTAACCCATAAGAATAACTCAAGTTCACTAATGTCTGTTAAGTGTTGTAGGTCAATGTCATAGTTGATATTTAATGCATTAATTGATTCATAGTGCTGAATAGATTTACTAAATGTTCTAGTTCTTTCTCTTATTAATCTTCTAGGAATATTACGTCTAATGATTTGAGATGTTGTTATCTCGTGATATATCCATTGGGAGTTTGTTTTGTTTATTACTTCATCAGTTGTAACACTGTTAGGAGTATTCATGAAAAATAGACATTCAGTTTTATCTATCATTTTATTTAATGCAGTAGCTAGCATCATATGTACGTGGCTGGTGGAGCGGTTTCTTAAATTATAATTGTAACTATTTTTATCAGGATTTAGACAATATTCATTATCAATTAGTTTTAGTAAATGGTCAGAATATCCCCAGACCAGTGAGTCAATAAACACATCTAATCCTAAGAGTACATTCAACAGTCCTGCTAGAATAATTGCCTTCCGTTCGTCTTTATGTGAATGCGATAAGAATATATGTGATTTTATAGTAGGGAACCAATCTTCTTGCATCTTACTGCCATTAATACTTTTGTCTGTTAAGATGTATTTTTCTAATGATTCTTCTATAGTTTTTTTACTTTTTGATAAAACACTAACTCCATAATTGTAGACCCCATCTATGTTAAGCGCTTCCGTTGAAAAATTTATATTAAACCCTCTGTACATTTTTTAGCCTTTTAATGAAGAAATGTTACGTGTTGCCAAATTATTGAATTGAAAAATTATAAACTATGTGGAAAACACTGGTTTTTTTGGAAATATTCCAATTCCAGAATTCTAGAAAATTGGAATCTTGGAATTTCTGGAATTTGTTCAGGTGTTCAGGTGTTCGGAACATGAACACTCGAACACTAAAAAACTATAATACAATCTGAATAGGTGTTTTTGTCCCACTGTCCAACACTGTCCAACATTGGACACTTGAGACAGCCTGTACACAAAAATGTCCCACTGTACGAACTCGTACACCTGTACACTCGTACACTTTCGTACACCCCCGATATCATTTAAAGACGGCAGTTGTAATAGGCGTACCTTTAATAAGCAGTTATTAAACAAGCTGTGCAACATCATGTCAACGCCGAAAGAGATACCCGAAGTGCCACAGCAGCCACACGAACCAATACAACAACCCAACGAGCCTTCTCAACAACCTTCTCCGCCAGAGGTAAAACCCGATACGGAACCGCAACAACCCCCAAGCAAGCCCGAAATGCCACCAATGCCTGCACCCACCAACCCGACAAACCCGGGTGGGATTTAGTAAGACGGTAGTAGTAATATAAACTGTTCAGGTGTTCAAAATCCGAACACTCGAACACTTGTTTTAACTTTATACCCTCAACATCTGCCACAGCTATGGACAATACACAACGTGTTTACAAAATGTCTTTTGCCAGTGTGTACCCATTGTATATAAACAAGGTGGAAAGAAAAGGGCGCACGAAGGAAGAAGTAGATACCATCATCTACTGGCTGACGGGCTATGATGCAACAACACTGCAACAGCAAATAGATAGCAAAACCGATTTTGAAAACTTCTTTGCACAGGCACCCAAATTCAACCCCAATGCGGTGAAGATAACAGGCGTTATCTGCGGCTATAGGGTAGAGGATATTGCAGACCCTGTAATACAAAAAGTGCGCTATCTGGATAAGCTGATAGACGAGCTGGCAAAAGGCAAAGCGATGGAAAAGATACTGAGGGCTTAGTGTTTCTCCAGCCAGGCAATACCTTCATTCACCACATCCAGCGTATGGTTGCCGGTAGGCTTGCCGTCTTCTCCGTATTCGTTAAAGTAGTGGTCGTAAGGGTAGAATTTAAAATCAATATTCTTTTTCCCTTGTCTGATGCTCTCGATGTATAAATAATCTGTACCTGCTACCGAAGAGTTGTGGTCTTTCATAGCCGCCACAATGTAGAGCGGTATATTGGTTTTCAGAATATCGCTGGCAGGTACGTAGCTGCCAAAGCTGCTCCAGCGCTTGTAGGTATGCCCGTACCATTCCTTGTCGGTAGCATCGGGGTGTGTTAGTATATCTTTAAATACCCGTGCTATAGAGTCTATGTTTTGCTGTGCCTGTTCGTGTGTTATTTTACCCGCAATGGCATCTGCACGTTGTTGTTGGGTGAAGTCGTACAACTGGCTGAGCCCGTTGCCTACATAGAGCAAGGCATGTGTTATGCTTTTATTCATACCCAATAGCTTTGCCCCTACCTGAAAGCCTTCGCTGATACCCATAATGACTATGTGTGCTTTGTTGTACGGTATTTGCTTCATGGCATCTTTCAGTACAGCATCGGCAGCATCGGCACGCCATTGCAGCGACAGGCGTTGTGTGTATTCCTGCGGTGCATTGTATGTTGGCGCACCCGTTACAGGGTCTCTTTGTACACTGTCTATAAACGGTACACCTGGCTTACTGATGATGATAACATGATACTTATCGCCCATTGCCTGCATATCCAGCGGCACGGTGCTCATAGTGCCCCTTGCCGTATGCTGAAATAATGGGAATGCTCCTGAGCCATCTATATACAGGAGTATGCCCAACGGCTTGTCTATGTTTTTTTGAGAAACGTAATAATGTACCTCGCCCAGCTTACCGTCTTTAATGGTAAATGGCTTGTAGCCCAGTTGCTCGGGCTTTTGTGCATGTAGTTGAATGGTGCAGCACAATAGCAGCAGTGATGCCATGCAGGTTTTCATACAATCGTGGTTTTCGCCGAAATTATATGCTTCACCCTTTTCAGAGAAACAAGCTGCAGGTTTTTAACGTTTCCTTACATGATAAGCCATTAGTATATCTGCGATAGCTTTATTAGTGCTTCCATATAACCTATGCGGGTATCTACGCTTTGCAGTATGCTTGTGTCTTCGGGTATTATCTTCTGTGCGTTGGCTTGTTTCAGTATCCATTGCAGCGAGTATTGCCCCATATCGTGCTGAGACTGTACAATATCGCGTATCTCGGGTGTGTAGATGCCCAGCAGTGGTTCGTACACATTCTCCTCATCGTTAAAATACACGGTAGTGCGTCCGTTGTACTCGCGTATCAGCTTTTGTATATCGCCCCGTTTTATGTAGGGGTAGTCGCAACCCATCAGCAAAAAGCTATCATTTGGAAACATTCTGTATGCCGATAACAATGCCGCCATCGGCCCTATATTTCTGTATATAGTAGCATCTGTAATGGTTTGGTAGCTATCGCCAATCTCTGCTGCCTGCTCTGCATTGCAGGAAATATATACATCCTCGCACAATGGTTGCAGTAGTTCATACAGCCATTCGCGTTGTGGCACACCATGATATTGTAGCTGGCTCTTATCCATCCCCATGCGTGTGCTTTGTCCTCCGCACACCACAAGGCCGTGTAATACACTCATTCAAAAAACGATTTATCGAGTATTGTTGCGTTTTCTATTCCGTAATGAACCCTGGCTTCGTCGAGCAGGTAATCGCGTATTACTAAGAGGAGTTTGTTTTGTGAATCCTTTCGGAATTTATACAAATATATGATATCAGACAGTAAAGGTTCCAGTCCTGCACCCTGTTTTATTTCCAGTAGCCCTACTTCGTCCACTATCACCCAGTCGGCATTGCTGTGGGCACTGCGTTGCAGTATCTGCTGCGCCAGGTGAAAGCCTGTTTTACTGAAGCGGAATTTGCCAATCATCGTCAGGTCGTTGACAGGATGGCTGGCACGCACCTGCAAGGGGTGGTATGTTTTGTTGGCTACATCGTAGAGCATGCGCCATTTATCTACATCGGGCGTTAGTATGCCTGCAACATGGGGCGTACGTTGCAACCAGTTCATCAGCAGGGTGGTTTTGCCACTGTGTATGGGCTGGCTCAGTATGTAGATGTTGTTATTCTCCATTGCCCTGCAAGCTTGCTACTATCAGTATAAAAAGAAAGCCCGTGTATTTGCGGTAGCCCTTGTATTGCGCTGTAGCCAGCTGATATGCAGGGCGTATATAGCTGCGCATCTGCGGCATCATATCCAGTATGGGTTGCAGCTGCTCGCCATGTTTACTGCGGCTGCTGTTTATCCACCTTTGCATAGCCCATTTCATAAACGGTGCTATTATGCCGAATATCAGTAACAATACTGCCAATGTGCGCAATACTGCATACATGGCTTTGCTCATGCTACCACTAAATGCAAATACCACTGCAATAAATACCAGTGTAGATAAGAGGAATACCAATTTGCGTGCAGGGCTTTTCTTCTTGCCTCCTGTTGCCAGTTGTGCGTCTTCTGCTATCAATTGCAGCTTGCCTACGGCTTCTATCCGTTTGGGCAGGCGAGCTATCCATATACCAATAACAAGCCCCCAAAGGGTGTATATACTGCCGTAGATGGCTATTATCCAGAAGCTGTAAGAGGTATCCTCAGGCAGGTGAAAACTGCTAAGCAGGTTTTGAAAGAATTTATCTACTGCTTCCCACAGTGATTTACCAAAAACTATCGTCATCATCAGCAACATCTGGAAGGCACTCTCCAGCATGGCTATAATGGCAAACAGTACCGATGCGATGGTATAGTTGGGTATGGCACGATACATAAGCGCACCCACCAAGCCCTGAAAGCCCACCGCTACATAAGCAGGTATGCCCGATTGCGGGCTCACCGCTGCCTTTACCAGTATTACCAACAGGGTTGCTTGCAGCATCTGCCGCACGTTGTTGCGCGTATAGTGTGCCAACAGCCCTATGATAACGACAGCAAAGCCACCTACAAAAAAGCCCGTCAAGGGTATCTTCAGCGCATGCATCCACCCGCCGAGGCCGCTTTCGCAAAGCGCCCAGAGAGCCGTGAGGCGTTGTATGGCAGATGTATTGTTTCGCACAGTATGTAAATATAATATGCGAAATACGAATAGCTGCTATCTGGCTATACTTATTGTTGCTACGCCTGTTTGTTGCCCCGATGATATTTTCAGGATATAGGTGCCTGTAGCTATATTGGCAGGCAGTGCAATATCCTTGTTTGTCAATGCGTTATTTTCCAATTGTTCCCTGTACACAACCTCGCCCAGCATATTCATCAGTTGCAGGCTTGCAGGTTCAGAGAAGCTGCCTTTTATGCTAAATCTGCCGTTATTGGGGTTGGGGGATATGCTGAATGATTTAACAGCTGTGTTATTTATACCAAGATTAGTATTAATGACATTGGCTGTACAGACAGAGTCGGTAATACATTTGTCAAGCCTTTTTACCCATACAGTAATCGTATCTCCTGTTATGAAATCTACCGAAGATGTGCCGACATAAAAGCTGTCTGTAGCTCCGATAATGTTTACCCCGTTTTTGCGCCATTGGTATTGATATTTGCTACCTGTAAGGCTGGTGCTGAAAACTGTTCTTGTAAATGGCCCTGCATTAAGGCTAGGGAATACAGTTACAACAAGCGGTATTGGCGGAACTGTAGGAAGTATATCAGCAGAAGTTATCCTTATGCCTACTGTGTCAGAATAGCATTGAAAGCCGGGATATGTCATTGTATGATAATACATGCCTGTATCAGCAAGTGTTGCATTATTGATGGTAATAATCCCACGAATTTCAAGCAAAGATTTTTTGCCAAACCAATAATGGTCCCAGCCAGCGGGGAAGTTGTTCATTTCTATTATACTCAGCGAATCGCCTACACATACCGGTGCATTGCCACTTAGGTGAAGCGTGGAATTAGGTGCTGTACCATATGCCTGAATAAACACTGTATCGCTCTCTGAAGTACAGCCTGCTTTTGATACTGTAAGAATATAGTTCCCTGTACCTAACCCCGTTGGCATCATAAATGATGGGTTCTGTATAGACGATGTAAAGCCATTCGGGCCTGTCCAACTGTAGCTGATGCCTGTACCCGTGGCAGAGCCGTAAAGGTTTGTCAGCCTTCTGTCGCAGGCAGGTATTGGTCCGTAGCTTGCATTGGGTTGCATATTGCAAGGCTGTGCATAAGAAGTGTAGCTGATGAAGAGCATAACAGCCCAGAGTATAAGTTTAAGGTTCATATTATAGGTTTATATTACTGACAGTAAATGTAAAGAATATGGTTGGAATAAAGTTGTTTTATTGATATGTATCATCTGTATAATTGAAGAATATCATATTGTAAAACTAATACAGGTAATAGCTTAGCATCGCTTAATATATACATTATGCAAAAGCTGCTCTTATCGGCATTGTTGGTCATACACGGGTTGATACACCTGATAGGTTTTGTTTCGGGTTTGGGTATTGCCAAAGTGAAGGGGTATTCGGGTAAATCCATCATTGCACTGAATTATAGTACAGAAAAGATGATGCCCTATGCATGGTTACTTGTATGTGTATTATTCCTTTTTTCAACCATAGGCTATCTGTTGGGCAAGCATACATGGTACATGCCCGCAGTGGTTGCTTTGGTATTATCGCAGTTGTTGGTTATTCTCTATTGGCCCGATGCCAAAGCGGGTACTATTGCAAATGTGATAGTTGCTGTGGTAGTAGTATTTGCGGCTTCATCTGCAGCGTTTTTTCGTCATGCAGAAAATGAAACCGTGAGCATACTGCACCAACCTGTCAAACCGCATATAGTTGTTACGCAGGATATGCTGACTCATCTTCCCGAGCCTGTACAAAGATGGCTGAATGCAAGTGGTGTAGTAGGCAAAGAGATGGTACACAAAGCCTACCTGACACAAACAGGGGAAATGTGCATAAAGCCCGGTGGTAAATGGATGCCTGCTAAAGCCGAACAGTTTTTCAATATAGATAATCCCTCTTTTATATGGACGGTGAAAGTGCAGATGATGCCAGGCATTACTATGACGGGCAGGGATAAACTGCAACACGCACAGGGGAATATGCTCATCAAACTCCATGGGCTTTTTAGTATTGTTGATGCAAAAGGTGAGTATATAGATCAAGGTACCATGCTACGGTATCTGGGAGAAATATGTTGGTTTCCTTCAGCGGCATTGCAACCATACATCAGTTGGAAGCAGGTAGATGCTAATAGTGCAGAGGCTTCACTCATTTACAACGGCAAGTCGGTATCTGCAGTTTTTACCTTCGATGCACAAGGTAGGTTGGTTACAACCACTGCCAAACGCTATATGACGCTTGATGGCATATCTACATTGGAAGAGTGGGTAATACCTTGTACTGAATGGCAGATGATACACGGCGTTACCATACCCGTAGCAGGTAGTGCCACCTGGAAGCTGAAAAGCGGAGACTATGAATACTACAGATGGAGGATAACGGGTATTATGTACGACAATGATTTACCCGCAGTTAATAGTACGCTTTGATGGGTTTAAAATTCGATTAAAACAATTGATTTTGGCAAACTACGATAGCCGCTACACGTTATTTAGAGGTAACTTTAACACAGTCGTTTTAAGGATGATGACACAGGTCATTTATATTGTATATATACTGTGTTAACTTAGAATGACGTTAAGTAGATACTATGAAACTTCGCAACAAAACATACTTCATTGCCTTAGCAGTTGGGCTATTTAGCGCTGCCATATCTTGTAAAAAACCTACAGATGATAATAACGGTGGTGGCACAACCGGATGCCAACAAGTTGAAATGACACCTTACAACTGGGTGAACCCTGCACGTTTTCCGATAGCAGATATACCCGCAGATAATGTGATGTATGTAGAGCGCATCAATCTGGGTAAGAAGCTCTTTTATGATGCCCGTCTTTCCAACAACGGAGAGTCTTGCGAAACATGTCATAAACAAAGTATGGGTTTCTCCGCAAGCGATGTTTCTACGTTTGACAAAGGTTTGCAGAAAATGCCATTGGTCAACCTGGCATGGTATAAGAATTTTATGTGGAGTGGCCGTATAGTTGGTACGCTTGAAGATGTGATGTTTGCCGAACTTACAAAGCGCTTCAGTACAGACTTTACCAAAATAAATGCCATACAGGAATATAAAGACCTGTTTTGCAAATACTACGGTACAGACAATATTACGCCCGAACTGATGGCTAAACCTTTGGCGCAGTTTATGCGGGTACTGGTATCTAAAAATAATAAGTACGACCGCTATTTACTGGGACTTGAAAGTCTTACATATGCAGAACAACAAGGAGCCAATATTTTCTTTACCGAAAAGGGTGATTGCTTCCATTGCCATGTTCAGGTATTGACAACTGATAATACTTTTCACAACAATGGGCTTGATAGCCTCTATGCAAAAGATATAGATAAAGGACGTTTCAACATCACAGCCAATAATGCAGACCTAGGTGTTTTCCGTACACCAAACCTAAGGAATGTTGCATTGCGTACAGAGTTTATGCACGATGGAAGATTCAAAACACTTGAAGAAGTAGTTGACTTTTATGACCATCAGGTGCATATTGGTGTTAAAAACATAGACCCGATAATGGTAAAGCCAGCTAAACTGAATGGCGGTCTGCGCCTTACCGCGCTGGAAAAACAGCAATTAGTAGCATTCCTTAAGACACTAACAGATGATGATTTCATCAACAATCAGGCATTCAAACAATAGTTTATTCTGTAAGACCGACTTTATTCAGGAATTTATTGTCAGTAAGTGTTTTAAGAAACAGAATGATTTTTCTTTGTTCATCAGTCGTTAGGTGTAAGCCTGGTTTGCCATTTTTTACAAGTAGTGGAGATAAAGACGGTGTTTGTTTTACGCTGTCTGCATAGTGGTGTAACACTTGTTCAAGGGTAGTAAATCTCCCATCGTGCATGTAGGGTGCGGTAACTACTAAGTTGCGTAGTGTTGGTACTTTAAATGCTCCCCAATCTTCTTCCTTACGAGTAATGCGATACCTGCCCGAGTCTGTAAACTGGTAGTCCAGTCCGTTGTTTTTGAAGCTATAATCTGTCAGTAATGGTTCTGTATGGCATGCACCGCAGTTTTGTTTAAAGAGATTGTAACCATCCTGTTCGTCTTTAGTATAGGTTGCTTTTCCTGTATATACATCATCGTATTTTGAATATGCTGAAACAAGATTGCTCATATATTGAGCCAATGCCCAAAACATTTGCTGGTCGTCTATACTGTCTCTGTGAAATACGTTTTTGAAAAGGGTAGGGTATTCTTTATGCCTGTTTAGCTTATAGATGATGTTGGATATAGTCTCTGCCATTTCTACCTTGTTTGTTAGTGGTGTTAGTGGCATTACTTCTATATGATTCACACCACCATCCCACATAAAACTGGTATTCCATGCCATATTGAATATGGCAGGCGTATGCCGAATGCCAGTTTTGCCGTCTATGCCTTTGCTGAGTGGGATGTTTACGTCTGCAAAAGCATGTTCTTGTTTATGACAGCTACCGCATGATATGGTGTTATTTGCGGAAAGTAACGGGTCGAAGAAAAGCTTTCTACCTAATTCAAAACCTGCCTGACTGTATGTATTCTTATCGTGTGTGTAATGTGCAGGCGGAAAATGTGCGGGGCGTTCGGGAGTATAATTAGCAGCAGGGGTACGAAAGTCTGCATCAGGTTTACAGGCACTTATGCCTGCCAACCCTGCTAATAATAATATGTAGGATTGCCTGCGCATAAATGCCTGTACTGATTATATGTTATTGAACACTGCTAAGTGTTACATTGTTGTAGAAATCTTTTGCCATAGTTACAGCTTCTGCACCTGGCATATGTATTACACTGATGGTAGCCAAGCCCGGAGAGGAATGCCATAGTTTTGCAGGGTTTACTGTAAATGTCATAGTAGGTGTAGTGCCATTTATCACTTTCACAGTTTTGCCAAACTCTGCCGTTCTTACTGTTACTATATTGTTTGTGCCACTGAAACCACCAAGATGCAGTGCAAACTTGCCTGTCGATGAATTGGGTGAATCACCCTCTGCCTTCAGCATGATGTAGCCACTGTTCCAGTCCCAGAACATGCCTGAAGAAAGGGTAAGCGCTCCTGTTTGAGCACCGCTTACATTGTGCAGGCTGTCTATGCCCATTGTGTATTCTACGGCTGTGTATTCTCCTTCAGGCACATTAGGAATAGTGAATGAAGATTCTGCAGCAGTTTTAGCATCTATCAGATAATAGCTTTCAGGCTGTGTCCACCACGTACCGTCTGCTTTTTTCAGCTTGAAGTTGGATATGAAAAATCTGAAGTTGGTAAACGTCAGTGAGTCGCCTGTTTTAGGATGCACATATAGTTTGTTCAGTTGCCAAGGCACCATGTCTGCACCAAACACATAATTTATTTTACCGTTAACACTACCATATACCGGTACAATTGGTCCAGGTTCAGGGTCTTTGTCTCTTTTGCAAGAGTCTAGTCCTAAAATAGCAGTAGCTGCAAGTATCAGGCTGTATTTGCCAAGCGTAGTTTTCATAAATATTCGCTTTAATTTCTACTAAGTTAGCAATTCGTATAAAGAGTTTTTGTGACTTTTGTCACATTGATAGTGAATTATGATTAAATAATAGTTTCTGTTTATCTTCAAAAAATAATACTCTAATATTAAATTCGGTTTTTGGTTTTTGTTTTCATGAAAAAATTGACATTATCCCTATTAGCAATACTACTATTGGTTATTAACTCAAAGGCGCAAACTGACACATTTTATTTTAATGCGCAGTGGAAGTTTATTAAAAAGAAAGAAGATGCTAAATACTACAGAACATCACGTCGTGCCAATGATAGCTTATACGAAGTGACAGACCATTTTATGAATGGTGCAGTGCAAATGACTGGGTATTATTTCAACCCGAAATCTGATGAGGCAAAGGATAAACATGGCTTGTTTGTATATTATAATGATAAAGGCATTAAAACAAGTGAAGGTGTTTACATGAGTGGTAAAAAGGAAAGAGAGTGGAGATATTATTTTGAAGATGGGACGTTAGAGTCTATTCGTACATACAAGTTTTTTTTGCTGGATGGTAAAGCCGTATATTATGATTCTGCAAGCCATAGCAGACTGTCTGAGGGAGATTATACAAAGGGTAGAAGAAATGGTGAATGGCACTTTTACTATCTAAATGATTCATTGTCTGAGCGCCTTAACTATAACAACGGTGATTTGGATGGTGCTATAATAATTTATGACTCATTGACCAGAAACATAATTCTTGAAGGAGCTTTTGCACATAATCTTAAGCATGGTAAATGGAAAACATACTATAAAGATGGGAAGCCAAAAGAAGAGGTTAATTATTTGCTAGGGAAAGAAAATGGAGAACTTGCCTTGTACGATTCGCTGACTGGGGAGAAATATGCTGGCGGAGTGATAAATGATTCAGGAGGTGTCTTTACGTCCTATTATCCGGGTACTAAAAGGTTGTTTAATAAGGGGTATATAGACCCTAAAACCAATATCCGTTATTATACATACTATGACTCAACAACTGGTAATCTTGTAAAAGAGGCTTCATTCCTATATGATTTGCCATATGGTACGTGGAAGTACTATTATGCAAGTAATGGGAAATTGGGGTTTGAAGAAACATTTAAAAATGGCGTGGTTGAGGGAGAGTTTATATTGTTTGATTCTGTTAGTGCCAATAAGCTGACCGTTGGGAGGCATGATAAGGGATTGAGGGTAGGTGAATGGAAGTTTTATAGTTCAGGAGATGGTAAGCTGAGGTCTGTAGAGTCTTATAAAAAAGGAAGGCTGCACGGAGATGC
Organism: Flavipsychrobacter sp.; assembly: GCA_035299045.1. Taxonomy (GTDB): domain Bacteria; phylum Bacteroidota; class Bacteroidia; order Chitinophagales; family Chitinophagaceae; genus Polluticoccus. The sequence goes on along the minus strand of DATGXJ010000007.1, from coordinate 129,779 downwards.
TATAACTTATGATGCAATTGGGGGAGTAAAGTCTGTAGCCAGATATAAGAATGGAATGGAGCATGGTGAAAGTACATTATATTATGATGGCACAACGAAAAAATGGGTAGTGTGGAATATGAAAGAAGACTCCTTGGATGGACCACTATATACATATTACCCATCGGGCAAGATGAAACGTAAAGAGCACTACAAAAATGGTACACTTGAAACATCTGTATGCTATGACGAGCGTGGTAATGAAGTAGAGTATTACCCCGTTAGAACAGCTCCTGAGTTTGATGGCGATGTGATGACTTATATAGGCAATAGCTTAAGGTATCCGGAGAGCGCAAAAGCAAAATCGCTTGAAGGTAAGGTGTTGATAAGATTTGCCATCAATGAAAGTGGTTCTGTTTCTGAGGCACAAGTAATAGAGGGATTTAATAAAGAATGCGAAGACGAAGCTATACGTGTAATATCTCAAATGCCCCCTTGGAGGCCGGCCACAATGGATGGCATACCTGAGAAGGTTTATAAAACAATCCCTGTCGTATTCTGGATACACTAATCTTTGTTTTTACAATTAGCTGTTATTTACCCAGTCAGGCTTTAGGTGTTTTTGCTTTTCGATTAATTGGATTGAAGCGAGATAGTTTTGATGTGTCTATTATCTTGTGCTCTGTAAGGTAGTGTATTACTTTATGTTCCAGCCAATGATGGAAAGGCAGCAGCATACTGATGATGATGATTTTTATGCCGAGCATCTTCCATGGTTCGTGATGTGTTATTTCCATTATTTTATGGTCTGCCAACAGGATGATGAACTCGAAAAAGAAGATGAAAGAGAAGAAGCCCAACGATTTGATAATGACCTTCGAGACTTTAAACGAGCCTAACATCGTAAGGAGTATAAAGCAGGAAATAATGCCTATGATGATACCCATGTATTGCAGATTGTGTCTGCGTTCTGTTTGTTTTTCTTCCAGCTCAGCCAATATTTGCCTTTGTTTAGTTTCATTGTCAATCTCCATTTGCAACATAGCGTCTTGTTTGGTGACAGCCTGTTGTTCGTCTGCATATTGTTTGTTAAGTCTTGCATAGGTATAAGCTTTTGTTATGTTACCCTGTGCATAGTATAGCGAGTCCAGATACCTGCTGCTTTCTATCAGGTATGGCAGGTAGTCGGCATCTTTAGCGGCATTAAATGCCTGCTCCATTTTTGTAGTTGCAAGTTTGGAGTCATTGTTCCTAAGTAAAAACTGTGCATAGCGCTTCAGGAAGTTGGACAGATAGATTTTTTGCCCGCCTAATTTTCTTAGTACTATACTTTCTGCAGTAGCATAGGCAGTAGTTGCAGCAGGGATGTCGTGATTGTTTTCATGCACATAAGCCATCAGCCTGTAGTATGAAATACTGTCTTTTTGTTGCATTTCCTGTAGCTCTGCAGGGTATTGATTTACATAGTAGTCTGCCAGCTCTGCAAACATGCCGTTTTGTAACAGATAAGTGCTGTGGTTGTTGATGGCATTTTTATACAAGCGTTTATTATTGTGTCTTTCTGCGTATGCAATTATTCTTTTTGTCAGCTTTTCGGCATTGCTGCGTTCTTTGTTGTAATAGTATTTTTCAGACAAATCGCACTGCAGGTTCATGATGATGGTAGAGTCTGTTATATGCAGTCTGGGTATTAGTGCTATCTGTTTCAACTTATAATCTCTTGCCTGTGCATAGTTTCCAATCAGCAGATAGAAGAAGGATAGGTTATTGTAGCAGTCAAATACAGCCTGTATGTTTTGCTGTTTTTGAGCTATTGTCAGTGCATTCAGGTAGTTTCTGAAAGCATCCAGCTTGTTGTTGGTTTGCTCCAGGCATTTGCCCCATTGCATAAAACATTCCCCTTTCAGCGTGTCGTTTCCTGTAAGGCCTGCGTAGTAGAAAGCTTTGTTTACATTTTCTATGGCTTTATCGGTATTGCCAACAGCCATATCGGTTTTGGTAGCGGCGGTATAGGCATAGTAATACCATTCGTTGTTGTCGTGGCTTTTTGCCAGAGAGTGCAGGGCATTGGCATATTCTTTCGCTTCCTCTGCATCGTCCGTATTATCCAGTTTGAAGTACCATTTATATGCTTTCACCATCAATGTATCTGAACCGCTGAGCACTGCCGTTTCCACAGCCATATCCAGCACACTGTCTATTTCGCCATATTCATTGGCTTTATCCATGGCATCAGCAATAGCTATCAGGTAGTTTACCTTATCACCGGCATTTTTTGTTTGGGCATAACTACGCCATAGTTCTTTTATGTCTCCGGAAACGAAAAGCGGATTTATTACTAAAAGCAGAAAAAGAGCAGCGGATAATATTCTGCAGCGTAGCATATATAGAGATAGATTGATAGTGTACAATATATAAAAACAAGTTGGTAATACATTATTGTATTCTAATATTTATTTATATTTTTATCGGAATTACAAACAAATAAAAAAAATCCTCTATGAAGTATGTAAGCGCAAAGATTGCCGGTATGATAGCTGTAATGCTATTTTTATTTTCTACATCTGCCAATGCAGGTTCCAAAGGTTTTTTGATAGATGCTTCAGTTATCAGCTATATGCTGCATAATGGCGCAACAAACATCAAGGTGTATATGGCTAAAGACAATAATGGTGTAGCCAGCTATGTTGTTGTTCCTGCAGAAGCTGATTTTTCTACCGCATCTGGACAAGTGTATCGTCAGGTTGGTTCTGGCGTATGTCCTCCGTCGTGCGAGTTTCCTCCTGCAAGCCTTGCCGGAAAGGGAAGCTATACGGATGCAGGTAATGGCGAAAATGATGTAAATAATTACATGCGTGCCTATGCGAATGAAACAAACTGTGTAAAAATCAGTGCAGCTACTTTGAATAAAGTCATCAATGATTATCCGTATGTAAAAATCGTATTTGACTCATCTGTAACAGTTACCGGTATTAATGAAGATGGTAGTGCAGGCAGGCGCAGCAGCTATACAGAAAACACAAATACTACCTGTGTTTGCGGAATGTAAGTGATTGTTGTATTACAGAATTTAACGCAAGTCTTTATGGCTTGCGTTTTTTTAATTAAATATCTTCATCAGCCCGATAAACACTACTATAATACCAATAGTGGTAAAGCCGTATAGCACAAGTGAGAAATTGCTGTGAGAATAGGTTGATGTCATGGTAAGTACGCAGCTAAGCAGGCATACTACAGCACCTATCAGTATGTAGATAAGCCCTGAAGATGTTTTGCGAGCATTACGCAGTTTCTTAATCTCCTTGAGCATATCGGGTATATGCCTTGCATCTGTGCCAGCAGCTAACAGTTCATTTTCTATTTGCTGATCATTCAGCCCGTTATCCAGCCAGGTCTTTGCCCTTTGCTGTATGGTTATACTTTGTTCCATAAACCGGGTTTTTTGATTTGTACTAATATAACTATTTTCTTTTGTATGGGTATTCTGCTGATATATAATCTTGTAGAATTTCTTTCATTTTACCTTAACAATGCTGTAGGGAAGCTTTAACAATAATTATCATGTATATGCGCAATACTATGCTACCTTCATGCAGATAGTCACACTGACAACATTTTTCACACTTTAAAACCATTGTTTATGAATAAGATAATCTTGGTTGCATTTGCAACAATAGCAGTGATGTTTACAAGTTGTGGTTCTAACCTTGAAAACACACCTAGCAGCACGCCTATCGATTCTACTAATCTTTATGGCGAAGCACCTGTTAAGTATGGTCCGATTGACCCTACAAATCCAGACTCTCCTAAAACACAAGGAGCGTATGACACTGGTATGAGAGCCAACACTATGAACACAGATGACAGTATACGTAAGGGTATTAAATAATTAATGCTAAAAGAGGAGAGATAGAACTCTTCTCTTATATTTTGCACTAAATTGAATGTATGTACATATATTTGCATGATAAAACCTTATAATTGCCGATGCCTGTGATGGGTAATTTTGTATAAGGAATTGAAAAATGAAAAGAAGTACATTCTTAAAACTGGGTAGTGCAACCATACTTGCACCATTTGCGATGAAGCTGCAAGCGTTAAAGAGCTGGGCCGATGAACAGCCACATACGGATATAATGCCTGTTATGTTCGTAGGGCACGGTAACCCTATGAATGCCATTATGCAAAATGAGTTTACCAAAACATGGAATAAACTTGGTAGCCAGTTGCCCAAGCCTAAAGCTATTATCTGTGTATCGGCACATTGGCTTACAAACGGTACGTATGTTACTGCAATGGAAAAGCCAAAAACAATACACGATTTTGGTGGATTCCCTAGGGAGTTGTTTGAACAACAATATCCCGCACCTGGTTCACCCGAGCTTGCAAAACAAGTGGGGCTGGTTGTGAAAACAGTAGATGTAAAAGATGATCATCAGTGGGGGCTGGACCATGGCACATGGTCTGTATTGCTACCCATGTATCCGCAGGCAGATATACCTGTGCTGCAGTTAAGCATAGACTACAGCAAGCCGCCACAGTATCATTACGAATTGGCAAAGCAGTTGAAAGAATTGAGAAGGAAAGGCGTACTGATAATGGGTAGTGGCAATATTGTTCACAATTTGGGGATGATAGATTTTGAAAACAAAACGAGGTTTGAATGGGCGTATGAGTTTGATGAAAAAATTAAGAGTTTCATAGACAAAGGCGACCATGGAAGTGTGATACGATATGACAAGTTGGGTACAATAGCCCGCTATGCAGTACCAACCAATGACCACTACCTGCCACTGATGTACACACTCGGTTTGCAGGATAAGAAAGACCACATCAGCTATTTTAATGATAAGATGGATGCAGGTTCTATATCTATGCGTTCTATACTTATAAACCAATAGTTATATGAAGTTTTTTGCAGGGTATTTTGGTGCTGAATAAGGCAACTAATACGTATATTAGTGCTATGTTTAGAAGAGTGTACAACTTTGCAAGACTAAAATACCTGTTGATACCCTTGTTTGCTGTAGCTTCATTAAGTTGTAGAAAAAGCGAGCCGGATTTGGAGCCATATTATGAACCCACCTATGGCAATCTGAAATACTTGATACAAGGTGTAAAGGATGTATCTATGGAGCGTATTGGTAGTGCTAATATCAATATATACATCAATCGACAAGAAGGTAAGATAGAAAATGTGATGCTTACTGCTGTCAATGTTCCTCAAGGTGTTAATATTACTTTTTCACCAAACATCAGTTTGCCTTCTTTCAATACAACTATGGTTGTCAAATCGGTAAGGGCAAAGGAAGGCGTATATGATATAATCGTCAGAGGGTCTAGCCCTACATCCGGGTTCACTGATGTAAAAATGAAGCTAACTATATTGCCTTATACCAATGCTGCAGATGGGCTAGTTGGAATGTTTATTGAGCAAGGGCTATGTTCACAAGGTGGTAGCATTGGCGATACAGTAGATGTTGTAAAAGATGAAACTACTGCAAATAAAATTCGATTAAAAGGATTTTGGAGTGGGGTATGGTCTAACGCTGTGGATGCTTTCCTGAATACTACCAACAAAACATTGAATATACCTTCTCAAACGGTAAATGGTGTTACAATCAATGGTACAGGTACTTATGATGATGATGAGCTCAAGATTAATTACAGAGTCAAAGGTTTTACAGTAGATGATACTTGTTCTTCAACTTTATCAAGAATAAAATAGCTACTACTACAATTAAAAAGGGGCTTAATGCCCCTTTTTAATTTTGATGAAGATTGTTTTGTTATTGCTTAATCCACCTTAAGTTAAGGTTTGTTTCCAGCGTTTCATTAGTTATCTGAATAGCATAAATACCGTTTTGTAAATGTTCAGATGGCAGTACAATGTGTTGGCTCCCAATATTGATTTTTACTGCTTGTTGCCATATTGTTTTGCCCGTAATATCCGTTATCCTGATATTAACATCCTTTGTAGTCTCTGACGCAAGGTATAAGTTAGCATTTCCTGTAGATGGATTAGGAACTACAAAAGCTGTAACATTAGTTCCATTAACATCATTTATAGATGTAGGCTCTACAGTAACCGTGTCATAAACGACATTGTATGGTGTAGTAATAGGATTACCCATGTTATCAATAAGAATATCATTTTCAAATTTTAAAACTACTTTAGTGCCGATAGGTGTTGTTGGTGGAATAGTGAATGATATAGTTGCTATGGTACCTTGTCCGCTTGTCATTGTTTGGCTTGTTCTGGCATATGCCCATGCAATATTGTTGTTAGATATGTTTTTGTTAAAAGTAAGGGTGTTTGTACTGTTGCCTAACCAACTGATTGTATGATTAATTGTTGGTGAATTACTTAGTGTAATGCCATCAATTACAATATTTGCAGCCAAACCATAAATATTATTCATCATAGATGATGCATCACCAAGTTTTATCGGTATCGATACAGTTTTGCCAGGGTGAAATGTAATCCCTGTTCGATCGAACCTCAAATCAGGAATGCCTGTTACCTTGTTATGAGTATTAGATGATTTAGGGTGTGTTAATCCGAAGTTAGTGATGATTGCTGCCAAATCTGTCAGGCCAACAGAACCGTTACCATTACAGTCTGCATGTTTCATATTTATGCCAGTGGAAAATGTGTCAGTCCATGGTGTACAGGCTTGTGCCACCCACGCAGTAGTGGCCCCAACTCTTGCAGGGCCGGTTTTGCCGAAAGCTACGGCAACAGCTAGCGGATCAAGCAGATTCACAACTTTGTCGCTATTAGCATCCCCGGGCCATACAGGGTCTGCAATTGCGCAAGATGTTAACCTTACAACATGCGCAAAGTTCGCCATTCCTCTATAACTGCAGGCATTATCTCGAACAAAAGATTTTATATAAAAATAAGGGGTGGATGTTGGGGAGGCGGAACTTGGTGTAGTCCATGTAATTGTTGCTGACCCTGAGCCAATACCAGGACTAGAGGTGGTAGAAAATGACCAACCACTAATAACAGGTGGTGTTAAGGATACATATACAGAGTCTGTGGTAGTCGGGTCGTTAAATGTTAGTGTCAGGCTTTCAGTTTTACCCGGACAAGTAAGGCTGTTTAATGTAGTGCTAGTGCTAGGTGTTGGAATAGTAAAGCCAGATGTAGATGAGATAACGATTACATTAAAGTCTCGCTGCATTCTGCCTACCAATGTGCCACTTCTGTAGTCAGATACTATAAAGGAAAGTGTGTAATTGCCCAATGAATTACCCATCAGATTAAGGTTCATGCCACTAAAGTTGCAAATACTACCAGTACCTAAAGGAGATGATAAATTGTATCCAATATTGTATGTTGAATTAGTAGTTGCAGAAGTTTTTGGCTGTATCAGGGTATATACAATACTATCACCCTCAGCATCTACTCCGTGCAATGGTAAAGACATTGTTGTTCCGGACGTTAAAAATATTGCAGGTACATTAGGTATCCATACACTATTATTACTACCTAATGAATTATTAATTGTTGTTTCTAAATACAGGTTACCTCCGTTTATATTCATTGTCACATTTCTTGCACTTGAAGAAAAAGCTACAGTATATGTTCCTAGTGGCGATGATGGTAACGTGATTAAAGCCGCGTAGTGGGTTCTTATATATCCAGGGAAAGAAGATGATACATTAGTACATTTTGTGATTGTACCGGTGCAATAAGGCTCTACGGTGTCGGTACCTGTTCTTACGAGTATTAGGGCAGTGGAAAATGAAGAAGGTCCGCTTATCGTTACAGTTTCGGTGTTGTTTATACCACTTCCGCCACATTCTGAATATATATCTAACAGTATTTTGTAGGTATTAGTACCTGTAAATTCATACCTCAATTCTCCGCCATGTAAATGAGATGCGTAGAGTATGTTAGAAATAATAATGCACAAGATTGATAGTAATAGTGTTTTTTTCATAAAATAGGTTTTTTATATAGAAATCATAAATATTGAAATGGTTGGGTAGTTACATGATTAAATTATAATTGCAATTAATAAATAATATATTAGCTACTAATTGCCAATAAAAAAAACTCACCCTGCATAGCAAGGTGAGTTTCATAATATATTGAGTTGCTACTTAACCTCTACCTGGCTTTCAATAGCTTCTAAAGACATGTCTTCACCACCATCAGCTACTGCCAATACAGAGTATTTGCCTTTTGCAAGATTCTTTGGCAATTCGAATGTTACATAGCGTTTTTGACCCGGGAACATTGGGTATTCAATCGGATCCAATTTTGTTTTTGCACCATCTGCCAAAGAAGAAAGCTCCAGATAAGATTTACACTCCAACATTACATCGCCAGTGTTTTGGCATATCAGGTTGTAAGTATTAACCGCTTCTTTTGAAGGTACAAGGTCTAATACTTTTACTTCTTTGCTTGAAAGAGTTGGAGGTGTCTGGTAAATGTGTACACCAAGACGCAGCAGGTTTCTTACACTGGCTTGTGTAGATGCCGCTTTTGCAGCATTGGCTTCCTCTACAGTTTCAATAAAGAGCATCGCCCATTTCATTTCTTTTACAGCATTAGGATCGTCGGGCATTTGCAACTTTACTGTAAGCTGAGAGAATTGTCCGGGTTCTAGCTCCAGGAAGTTCTTATCGAAAGTCACCCATTTAGAGCAAGAACGAGACAGTGTATCAGCACGGTAGTAAATGTGTCCGCCTGTACTGTCACGTACCCAGTCATTTAGGTAAACCCTGAACTGTACTTTTTTGGGAGATCCATTAGAGATGTTTATGACTTGCGACTCGCCCTGTCCGGCGCTGAGTTTAAAGTCAAGAGTAGTAGGATAAGCACCAAGGTTTTGAGCCACAGAAAGGAATGGCAAACAAAACAACAATGCTGCGAATACGATGGGAAAGCAATATCGCCTCATATATGTATTAAAATAGTTACACAAAAAAAGTATTTTTACTTAACAAAAGCAAAACAAACTATCAATTAACTTGCATCTAATGCGGTTATTTCTAATCACATACCTATTACTTTTATTTGTTTCCGAGGCTCAGGCCCAGAACGGGAACAACTATTTGGAGGTAATAACCAATACCAGCCTCAATTTCAATTGCAATTCTCCTGAAACTTTGGAAAACGACCAGACTATTAACGGGGCTATCACAATTAGGGTAAGGTCCAGAAATAATAACTGTTCTGTATATGCCAAGCTTAGCAGTTATACAGGCCCTTCAGGTTACATGGCTTTCCCATATCCTATACAGTTGGTATATACATCTACTAATTCAAGCAGAGCTTATGGTATTGTAAACGCTCCTATGTCATTAACGACTACAGACCAGTTGATTTTCAGACAATACAGTTCAAACTCTGTATTTAATTATTATTACAATCTGAGGTTGCAGGCGTTGGGCTATACCTACCCGATAGGGCAATATAGTTTTACAATTCTGTACACAATGACACAACCATGAGGCTTTTGTTATCTGCCATATTACTGCTTTTGTCTTGTGCTGCCATGGCACAATCTAGATCATTTAATGGAAGTTCATCAGGCACTATTGGGGTCTATTCTGTGTTGAGTATCAATTTTACCAATCTGACAGGTGTTATATCATTTAATACTCCGAATGATTACTTTAATGGTATCACAGTAAATAATTCGGCTACAATAGCAGTAAAGAGCAACGTTAACTGGCAGGTAAGTGTAGCGTCTCAAAGCGCTACTTTTACACCTATGAGCATGGGGGCCAGTGCAGATATGCCTTCCAGTATATTGGCTATCAGGCGCAACGGTTATACCAGTTTTACGCCACTGTCGGTAAACGGTCAAACATTAAAGACTGGCAATAGAGGACCTGCAACTACCAATGGCAATACATTTGACATTGATACTCGTTTAGACCCCGGTTTTAGTTACAGTGGGGGCAATTATATACTTGGGGTGGTCTTTACACTTACCCAACAATAGGGTAGTATTCTACAGCATTTACAATTATATTTACACAAATACACAGACAGATATGAAACGTATCCTATTGTCGTTGTGTGCCGTTGCTGTATTGGGCATAAATGGCGCATACGCACAAGCCAAACTAGTAGAAACTGTTGCTAAGAAAGGCAATGAAGTGGTAATACCGTATAAAAAGTATGTATTGCCGAATGGTTTGACACTTATAGTACATGAAGACCACTCAGACCCTATTGTCCACGTAGATGTTACGTATCACGTAGGTAGTGCAAGGGAAGAAATTGGTAAATCAGGTTTTGCTCACTTCTTCGAGCATATGATGTTCCAGGGCTCTGATAACGTAGCCGATGAACAACACTTTAAAATAATAACAGAAGCTGGTGGTACACTCAATGGTACTACCAACCGCGACCGTACTAACTACTTTGAAACGGTGCCAAGCAACCAGCTCGAAAAAATGCTATGGCTGGAAGCTGACCGTATGGGTTTCTTACTGGATGCAGTTACGCAAAAGAAATTTGAAGTGCAGCGTGCAACCGTTAAAAACGAACGTGGACAAAACTACGACAACAGGCCTTACGGATTGGTTGGTGAGTTTTCGTCTAAAAACTTCTATCCTTACGGACACCCTTATTCCTGGCTCACTATCGGCTATATCGAGGACTTGAACTCAGTTAATGTAAATGACCTGAAAAACTTCTTTCTGCGTTGGTATGGTCCTAACAATGCTGTAGTAACAGTAGGCGGTGATGTAAACACCGAAGATGTGGTGAAACTGGTAGAGAAATATTTTGGCTCTATTCCTAAAGGGCCTGAGGTTAAGCCTGTAAAAGTACCATCTGTAAATTTGGAGAAAGACAGGTATGTGTCAATGCTCGATAACTATGCAAAGACGCCAATGTTGCGTATTACTTATCCAAGTGTACCTACCTACAACAATGATGAGGCTGCGTTAGACTGTCTCGCAGAGATAATAGGACAGGGTAAAAATTCTATATTCTATAAAAATCTGGTAAAAACACAGAAAGCATCTAGTGCATCTGCGTTTAATAGCAGTAGTGAGCTTGCCGGTGAATTCTCTTTCAGCGTAATACCATTCCCGGGACAAAAACTGGCAGACATGGAAAAGCTGGTAAGGGAGTCTTTGGCAGAGTTTGAAAAACGTGGCGTGACAGATGAGGATATTGAAAAATTCCGCAATAGTGCGGAAAGTAGTACCATTAATGGCCTTGAAAGCGTTTCGCGCAAAGTTTCTCAATTGGCGGCATACTACACCTTTACAGGTGATGCAAATTATATTGGCAAAGAACTGAAGCGCTACACAAGCGTCACCAAAGAAGACGTAATGCGTGTGTATAACAAATACATAAAAGGCAAACATGCACTGATAGTGAGCGTAGTAACCAAAGGCGACGAAGCAAATAAAGCACTTGCCGATAATTACGAAGCTAAAAAAGATGCTTCTTATAAATCTCCTGACTATGGTTACAATGGCCTGAAGTATAATAAAGCAAAAGATAACTTCGACCGTAGTAAGATACCGGGTAACGGTCCGAACCCTGTTGTGAAAGTACCTGATTACTGGACAGAAAACCTGCCTGCAAACATAAAAGTAATAGGCGCAAAATCAGACGAAATACCAGTGGTGACTATATTGATGCACTTTGATGGCGGCAGAATACTGGAGGCTAAAACACCAGACAAAGCTGGTTTGGTGTCCATGTTTGCTGATATGATGGACGAGGATACTAAAAACTATACTGCAGAAGCATTCAGTGTAGAGCTGGATAAACTTGGTAGCAGCATTAGCGTAGGTGCCGATTTTGATGGTATAAATGTTAGTGTTCGTTCATTGCGCAAGAACCTTGATAAAACTTTGTCATTGCTTGAAGAACGTTTGCTAAATCCTAAGTTTACAGAAGAAGCATTTGCCAATATTAAGAAGCGCAATATAGAAGGTGTCAAAAATGCTATGGTTCGTCCTAACTATATAGCTAGTGTTGTATACGACAAGATATCCTATACCGATGATAATGTACTTGGCTGGCCATCAAGTGGTACTGAAAAGACAATAAATAATATTAAGTTGTCTGATATGCAGGCATACTACGATAGTTATTTTTCACGTAATGGGGCAGAAATAATAGTTGTAGGTGATGTAAATAAAGACGAAATACTTAGCAAAATCGGCTTCATTAATAAACTAAACGATAAGCCTGTTCAATTGCCAAACCTGCCTGTTGCTCCTGAGGTAGAAAAAACAAGAGTCTATTTTGTAGACGTACCCAAAGCTGCCCAAACAGAATTCAGGATTGGTGCAGTAACAAACATTCATTATGATGCTTTTGATACATATTATAAGTCAACAATAATGAACTTTCCATTCGGCGGTGCTTTTAACTGTCGTTTAAATTTAGACCTGCGCGAGGAGCGTGGTTGGACTTATGGTGCAAGGTCTTCTTTTAGTGGTGATAAGTATACTGGTGCCTATACATTTAGTGCAGGTATAAAAGCGAATGCAACAGACAGTGCATTAAATGACATAGTAAAACTTTGGAAAGAATACAGGTCTGGTGGTATGACAGAAGATGAATTAGCATTTACTAAGAGTTCTATGGTACAAAGTGATGCCCGTAAGTATGAGTCTCAGATGCAAAAAGCTGGGTTCTTATCCCGTATTTTGGATTATAATTTAACATCGGATTATACCAAGAAACAAAATGATATTCTGATGAATATGAAAGTGACAGATTTAATAAAGTTTGCACACACTACACTGCCATCTATTGATAAGGTTAATATCGTTCTGGTTGGTGATAAGGCGAAAGTCTTTGAAGGTATTAAAAACTGTGGTTTTGAGGTGGTGGAACTGGATAGGGATGGTAATCCTATTAAATAGAAATAATTGTCAATTAATAAAAAGCCTCCTAACGGGGGCTTTTTTATTAAACATTTCTTAAACAATCATTTTCGCAACGTGTTAATTATATATTTTGTGGGTTTACTATTACATTCGCAATCTAATCTATAAATATGGTACAAACGGATTATGTGCACGTTCCGTACGGCAAAGCAGTATACGGAGAAAAAGAAATTGATGCAGTAATGCAGGTTTTGCGTAGCAGTACCCAAATGGGCAAGCATGTACGCAGAATGGAAGAGCGTGTTGCAGCATTGTATGCCAAAAAATATGGTATCATGGTAAACAGTGGCTCATCGGCCCTGTATCTTGCTGCCGACCTCTTGGATTTTGAACCCGGTTCAGAAATCATCACACCTACACTTACTTTCTCTACAACAGTCGCACCAATCGTTAAGAAAGGTTGGGTGCCTGCGTTTGTAGATGTTGAAGAGGGTACTTATAATATTGATGTAAATAAGGCAGAGGAGATGATTACGCCTAAAACGAAGGCTATGATTATCCCTAACCTGATAGGTAACCTGCCTGACTGGCAAAAACTCCGTGAACTGGCAGATAAGTACAATCTGTTTGTACTGGAAGATTCTGCTGACACACTGGGTGCTGAAATTGGCGGTGCATCTTCCGGCCGTTTTACAGATATGAGCACTACCAGTTTCTATGGTTCTCACATCATCAACTGTGCTGGTAACGGTGGTATGCTTTGCGTTAACACAGAAGCGTTTTATGATCGTGGCCGCTTGTTACGTAGCTGGGGCCGTAGCTCTTCTCTGTTTGTAGAGAGCGAAAAAATAGAGAACCGTTTCAACGTTGAAATTGAAGGTATTCCATACGATGCGAAGTTTGTATTTGAAGAACCAGGGTACAATATAGAACCATCAGAACTTGGTGCTGCTTTCGGTAATGTACAATTGGATGATCTTGCTCATAACATAAACACGCGTACAGAGAATTATCGCCGCATGCGCGAGTTCTTTGCTCAATATGAAGAGTACTTCATTCTACCTAAGCAATTGCCTGACTCTCGTACAGGTTGGTTAGCATTTGCTACAACAGTTCGCGAAAGTGCTCCTTTCATCCGCAGGGACATGCAAATATTCTTGGAGAAGAGGAACATCCAGACACGTACTGTGTTTACAGGAAACATTCTGCGTCAGCCGGGCTTCAAAAACTACGAACACAAAGCTGCTGCGGGTGGATATCCTGAAGCTGATAAAGTAATGCGTGGCGGTATGTTACTGGCTTGTCATCATGGTCTGAATGATGCACAGATAAGCCATGTAATGGAAAGTGTGACTGAGTTCATGAAGAATATCTAAGTCATATAATGCTGGATATACTTATAATTTTCGTCTTCTGTCTTACCAATGGTAATCTTGCAAGGAAGAAAGGCCTCAATAGAACAAGCTGGATATTGATTACCATAGCGGCAATAGTAGGGGGCATGTTTATTGGCTCTTTCTTTGCGGTGCTTGGTTATAGAGGAGCTTTGGATATGAATAGCATACAGACTTATCTTTTCAATAATCCTGTTAAAGTGCTTACATTCTATGCAATGGAAGTAGGTGGTGGACTGTTGGTAAGGTATGTGATAGATAAAAAGATAAATCCTACAAAGGCAGACTAACTTACCACCCGAGGGTAGTTTTTAGTTTAGTCATTCCGCTTTTACTAACAGGAATTTTAGCGCCACATTGCAGCAATGCGATGTGGCTTTCTTTTTCGTACGGTTCTATACGTACCAACTGAGATATTGGTATGATGTATGAACGATGTACGCGCACAAAGTGTTGCGGATTCAGGCTTTGCTCTACCTGACTTAGCGTGCTTTTCTTCAAATAGCTACCATCTTTGGTTACTATTTTTATATAGTCATCGTTAGCCTCTACAAATTCAATATCATCGGCAGGTATAATGCGTATCAGCCCATTATCTTTTACCACGATACGGTGTTGGTAGCCTTCGTACACATTGCTAACCTGTAGTTGTTCTATGCTTTGTTTTTGACTTGCAGTTGCAGATGCTTGCCATTTGGAGATAGCTTTATCAAAGCGTTCTTTAGCTATAGGCTTCAGTAGATAGTCAATAGCATTCGCCTCAAATGCCTTCATGGCATATTCATCAAAAGCTGTTGTAAATATCACCGACGGTTTTTCATCCAGCAATTCCAGCATTTCAAAGCCGTTCAGCTTAGGCATTTGCACATCCAGAAATATCAAATCGGGCGAATGCTCTTGTATAGCTTTGAAGCCTTCAAATCCATCGCCGCATTCTGCAGCTATTTCAAAACCTGTATGCTGTTGCAGGAAGGCACGCACTAGTTGCCTTGCCAATGGTTCGTCGTCAATGATAATTACCTTATGCATATGTCTGCGGTATGCTTATTGTTGTGGTGAATTCTGTTTCTGTCTTACTTACATCCAGTAAGTCTGTACGGGTAAATAACAGGTATAGCCTTCGTTTTATGCCCTCCAAGCCGAAACCTGTACCACGGCTTGGCTGATTGTCTTTGTCGTACGGATTGGTAACATTGACTATCAGCATTGAATCTTTCTGGCTTATGTCTACACTAATTGTTACTTCCCCTGTTTTACCATACAAGCCAAATTTAATGGCATTTTCCATTACAGGCTGTAGTATGAATGGCGGTATCTCTGCTCTTGGGTCAAAGCTTTTGTTGTAAACAATTTTAAGCCTGTCGCCAAAGCGTACCGATTCTATCGACAGGTAAGCTTCTATATATTCTAACTCTTCAGTCAGTGGTATGCGCTCCTGCCCATCGCGCTTCACAGAGCGGCGCAAAAAGTCTGAAAGCTTACCTATCATATCCTGTGCCTTAGAAGGCTCAATCATTGTCAATGCACTGATAGAGTTGAGGCTGTTGTATAGAAAGTGTGGCTGCAATTGCTGGCGAAGCTTATATAGCTCTGCCTCGCGGTGCAGGTTGGTTAGGTCATTTTGTTTCAGGAATTTCTTCTCAATCGTTTCGGCCTCTTTTACAATAGCGCTGTAAGTAGCTATCCATCCACATATCAGCCAATTAGAGAAATATCTTACAGGCATGCTGTATGCCAGCCAATCGAGATAATGATGTACAGGGTTTTTAAAGATTAGCTTCAGTATCATCCAAGTGGTGAATCCACCTGCTATGGCAAAGAAAGTGCCTATAAGCAATGCATATAGTGTAACACCAACACGGGTAGGGTAGGCATTTACCACCAGCAGCATACCCCATATAGCTAATGCCAGTATCCCCATGTTTACAGAGCTGTCTATCAGGGCTACATTCAGTCCGAGGCCCTCATAGTAAAATAGATACCCTCCCTGCAGGCACCAGATAATGAATGCCAGCAAGGGTAGTAACCAACGCAGATGTTTGTTGATTAATGCCAAGTATCCGCTTTTTTGTTTTTAGCTATTTCAGGTTCAGACCACAGGGGAGAAGCTATGGGCTCTACTTCTCTTACAGAAGAGAATAGCAGGCTACCGTGTTTTACATCTACTTCCTGCAGGTCTTTTACCGCCACCAGTTCCCAAGATACGGTACGGCCATGCCTGTCTACAAATGTTGCTTCTTCTTCTTTTGCCACAACCCTTGCCTGAAATAGTGCTTCCCTTATTTCATCGGCAAACACTAGCCTCCATTGTTCTTCATATTGCTCGGTCGAAACGCCGTCGCATTTAATTCTGTAAATAATCTGTGCAGTATAGGCTTTCATAACCTGTGTGTATTAAAAACACCCGAAACAAGCATCGGGTGTGGTGTTTTAGTAAGATTTAATTTCAATGCTGCCAAAGCTGCACGAACCTCTCAACACAAGCACTTTCTTTTCTTCAGATGCAGATGTATTCATTCTCATTGCCCTACGGTCTTCTACACTGCCTAGTGTAGGCTGAATCTCATTCTTTATTTCCCAGTGAGAAGGTACTATCAATTCCACTCCGCCAAAAGCCACATTACAATTAAGCGCCATTGTGCCAGTACCATCTGCCTGCACCATATTTACCTCAACTCCGCCAAACGTAGCACTGATGTTGCCACCCTTAAAATCTTTGGATGTTACTATTTCCTTTCTTCCCGCAAATGTTACTTCTATGTTCAGCTCATTTTCGTTATTGGTAACTACCTGCATATGGTTTTTGTACGCAGTGTTTTTTTTTCTGCTGTTCAACACCATTACCACACCACCAATTATCAAAGCCAGCGGCAATACCAGATTCGATGAGTTGGTTTCTCCAATCATAAACTCAGGTATCAGGTGTGCGCCACCAATAAGCGATAGTATCCACCAGGCATGCCCTTGAAAGCGCTTCTTGATACCAATCAGCATACCTACAGCTATCAACACTACAGGCCACAGCGTATGCCAGTCAAAATAAAGACCGAGAACTTTTTTTGCGAAAAGTAAAACACCGAACAAGGCGATTGCTACACCAAACCATACTTTATCGCCATTGTGGCGAGGACGGCGGTAGCGCCCCATATTGTCATATTGTTTCCAGTCCTGAATATTATGTTTCATCACAAATCGTATTTATGATGTAAAAGTATATACTGGGGATAGCTATGTAAAGCCCTATTAGGCTAAAAAGATATGTTTGTCGGTAAACATGCCCGATCAGTCGGTAAAAGAGAATGAAAATGCTTAGCTAAGCCTATCAGGCGTCCAATTCAGCTTAGGGAAAGTCTTTTTGCGCAAGGCAAAATACTGCCAAACAATGCTTTTGCCATAGATGCCGCTCATATTGCGGTGGGTTATCAGCTTTTTAGCTTCTTTGCGGCGTTGCAGCCATTTGCCTATGCTACCATAGAAGTGGAAATGCGCCTTGATGATAGTATAGGTTTCTTTGAATTTGCCTCCTGCCATCATTTGCAGGCCTGCTACGCCATCCAGAACCAGACGCAGCGGGAATAACCAGAGCAGTTTCGAGGTACGTTCGTTTTTGGTAAGCAGAATAAGGCTGTTTCGGAAGTTGTAATACAGTTTTTGCGGGCTGCCG
Organism: Flavipsychrobacter sp.; assembly: GCA_035299045.1. GTDB lineage: Bacteria > Bacteroidota > Bacteroidia > Chitinophagales > Chitinophagaceae > Polluticoccus. Next base: position 111,911 of record DATGXJ010000007.1, on the reverse strand, counting down.
TAGCTAATAACACTGCCACCTACGTGATACACTGTAGATTGGCCTATATAACCAATCTTGTACCCCATGTTTTTGAGCCTCCAGCATAGGTCTACTTCCTCCATGTGCGCATATAGGTCATGGTCCAGGCCTCCAGCTTTGTGATACAGGTCTGCACGTACCATCAGGCACCCGCCTGAAGCCCAGAAGACTTCTATATCATCGTTATACTGTCCTTCGTCTTTTTCTAATGTATTGAAAATGCGGCCACGGCAGAAGAGGTAGCCAAGATTGTCCATAAAACCACCACCTGCACCAGCATACTCAAAGTACTCACGCTCTCTCCAGTATCTGATTTTAGGCTGGCAGGCGGCTAATCCCTGATAGCGTTGCATAGCATGCAGCAGTGGGGGATACCAACCTTGCGTTACTTCAAAATCGGAGCTTAGCAGAATGTAGTATTTGGCCTGTATTTGTTTGAGGGCTTCTGCATAGCCATTAGAAAACCCTCTGTTAACACCGATTTGCAGTGTTTGTACAGAGGGATAATTATCTTTCAGGTACTGATATGTATCATCCGTAGATGCATTATCTACAACTATTACATCATACCCCGTATGTGCTTCTGATACAATAAGTGGAAGAAACTGCTCATGCCATTTTCTGCCATTATAGCTAAGTATGACAACAGCTGTATCTTGCTGGCAAATAATCATTGCGTGGTGCTAATGATTATTTGTACTTAGGATCGTACAAAGTATTTTCAGGTGCTTTTGCAGCTTCATCTTTGTTGTTTACGAACTTATGTTCGTACAAGTTGTAGCAGCCGGCCCATGAGAAAATAAATATGCCGAAGAAAAACAGCAGGAATAAAAAGCGTGATTTAGACGGCTTGCTAAGTTCAATATCAGCCGGGTTGTCCAAATCTACATGTGCGTCGTGTGTATGTTCCTGGTTGTGTTGCATTTTGAAAAGAAAGTAATTTTCGCTGACAAAAATAATAGTTATTCGGTCAAAATCATAATATTTTTACCACGATTTCGTTTTTTAAAAGCCATTATGCGCCAATATTTTAACTGGAAAACATATCTGATAATTGCTGCTATGTGTATAGTGGGGGCATCTCTTTACTATACCAACCAATTGGCAGCAAAACTGGCTGACGAAGAACGTAAGAATATTGGGCAACTGGTAGAAGCACTTAAGATTCTAAATACTACGGAAGACCCCACAGCCCTGCAATTGGCAAGTCTGGTAATAGAGCAGAATAAAACTATACCGTTGATATTGACCGACGATAAGGGCCTCATTGTAAGTAGTATTAATCTTGATTCAAATGAGGTAAAGAAGACTCCTGCTTATACAAACGACATGTTAGCCAGATTCAAAGAGCTGCATTTACCGATTGTATTTGAGTACAGTGGTGGCAAGCAACATGTGTATTACGGAGAATCTAACCTTTTGACTCAACTCCGTTATTATCCTTACATACAGCTTACCATTATTGTACTGTTTCTGGTAATAGTGTTGATAGCACTAACATCTGCACACAGGTCATTGCAAAATCAGGTATGGGTTGGCTTGTCTAAGGAAACTGCCCATCAGTTAGGCACACCGTTAAGCTCTATAGAAGGTTGGCTGGAATTGCTGAAAGACAGCGAAGAAAATGCAGAGGCTGTTAGTGAAATGCAGAAAGACCTTGACAGGCTGAAGCTGGTGGCAGACCGCTTTGGTAAAGTAGGTAGTGCGCCTCAGCTAGAGGAGGAGAATCTTATTATACGCCTGCAGAATATGGTAGACTACATGCAGAAGCGTGCACCTAGCAAGGTATCCATTGGCCTGACAACGAACGTTAGCGATGTGCCTGTAAACATCAGTGGCCCATTGTTTGACTGGGTAATAGAAAACCTGATGCGCAATGCGTTGGATGCCATGGATGGCAAAGGTGAAATAGAAGTGCGTATACAGGATAACAAACAACAGGTAATAGTAGATGTTTCTGATACTGGTAAAGGGATTTTGAAGCATCAGATAAAAAAGATTTTTGACCCGGGCTTTACCACCAAGAAAAGAGGGTGGGGGCTTGGTTTGTCTTTATCTAAGCGCATTATAGAAAAGTATCACCATGGATCGCTTTTTGTTAAGCAGTCAGAATTGGGTAAGGGTACTACTTTCAGAATCTTACTGAGGCGCTAATATTTTTTTATTTACATTTTTCATTTTTGAGTTTTCCATTTACATTTGCAGTCCTTCAAAAGATGCGGCGATGGCGAAACTGGTAGACGCACTACTTTGAGGTGGTAGCGCCCGAAAGGGTGTGGGAGTTCGAATCTCCTTTGCCGCACGAAAAAAGGCTGTCACTGACAGCCTTTTTTTATATCATTACTAAATCTTATTGAAGAGACTTAGCATCTTTCAGGAATTGTTCCAGACCAATGTCTGTAAGCGGGTGCTTCAGCAAACCAAGTATAGAGCTGAGCGGGCAAGTACAAACATCTGCACCTGCTTCTGCACAACGTACTATGTGTAGCGGGTTGCGGATAGAAGCTGCTAATACTTCTGTCATGAAGCCTTGAGCATTATATACACTTACTATCTGGTCTATCAGTTGTACGCCATCCCAGCTACTATCATCTATACGGCCTATGAACGGAGATACATAAGTAGCACCTGCTTTTGCAGCCAGAATAGCCTGACCTGCAGAGAATACAAGTGTACAGTTTGTGCGGATGCCATTATCCGTAAACCATTTGATAGCTTTAATGCCATCTTTTATCATTGGTACTTTTACAACGATATTTTCGTGCAATGCAGCCAGTTTTTTACCTTCTGCTATAATGCCTTCAAAATCTGTACTGATAACCTCTGCACTAACAGGACCGTCTACAATATTGCAGATGTCTATATAGTGTTTCATAATAGCTTCTTCGCCTTTGATGCCCTCTTTGGCCATCAATGAAGGGTTGGTAGTAACACCATCAAGAATGCCGAGTTCGTGTGCTTCTTTTATCTGAGCCAGATTGGCTGTATCTATAAAAAATTTCATGCGTATTTGTTTCTGAGCGCAAATTTATACAATTATGTCGCTGTTGCCAGTATTGAAAGTAAAATGTGGGTAAAAGCCAGTTAGATTGGAAAAAAAACTGGCAAGTTACTCATATCGCGCCGCTACGACCGCCCACCCTTGCTACATTCCTGTCCTGGGGGATTCAGCAGGAGCTGGCCGTATAAGACTTGCCAGGGCGGCAAAGGTAATGCAAAGTTTTACACCAACAAAATGTTGTCACAAAAAAAGCGTCCTGAATTTCAGGACGCTTTGCATATTGTAGTTTTTATTGTTTAAACTTTTGCAAGTTCACCTTTCAGGAAGTCGATAACTTTTACTTCTGTAGCATCTTGTTTACGCATATCTGCAAGGTCTACAGAAACCCAGTCTGTAAGGTGAATAAAGTAGAATACTTTTTCCCAATAGCTTTTGCCTTTAGAATAAAGCTCTGTGATATTAGATGTATACTTCTTGATAACTTTTTTGTTGATCTCCATACGTAGTTGTGTACGTTGGTAATCTTCTTTATTACGTAGTATCACTACAGCACGGCTGTTGTCTTTATCTTTCCAGCCTACCAGTTCGTTATGATTCATCTCCGGTATCACATGGTGCCAGCATAGCATTTTGCCATTTTCATTTATCTGCTGGCGAAAGCGTACTGCAACACCCTCAAAGTCAGGGGCAGAGTAGATGATTGGTGTTTTGCCATTCAGTTTTGTTGCAAGTGATTTCGCTTTTTTCTGAATGTCTTTTGAGTCGTCTTTCAGTAGCTTGATAGATGCTTTTATGTCTTTTTCAAAGTTGTCTTTGATAAGGCCAAAATGTTGCAATGTATACAATACCTGTACCATAGAGTATCCTACACACGCACGTGGAGGCATGCCGGCAGGTACCAATATGCAATCGAACTTCTTCTTACGAGCTGTTTCTGCAATTTTACCACCTGAAGTAATACATACTATTGTAGCTTTTGCTTTGATTGCTTGTTGCATAGCCATAATCGTTTCTTCAGTATTGCCTGAATAAGAAGAAACAATAACCAGCGAATTCGAATTTACAAAAGAAGGCAGAAAGTAATCTTTGTTCACAATGAAAGGCACTTTCATTTTATCGAAAACAAAGTTTTGTATAATAGAACCACCGATACCGCTACCGCCAAGGCCTGTCAATACTACATTGGTAAATGCTTTTTTTGTTGCTGTAAAACGATAACTTTGACCTATTATCAGCGCCTCGTGCAATTGTATCGGGAAGTCTGCTATTAATTGCTTCATTTAGTATTTTGGATTTTCGATGGCCAAACATAAGGAAACTGGCATAAAAGGCGAACATATTGCAGAAAACTTTTTGCTAAAAAAGGGTTATAACATTCTGCATTCTAACTGGAGATTCGGCAAAAAGGAGGTTGATTTAATAGCAGAAAAAGACGGGTTGGTAGTGATTGTAGAGGTGAAAACAAGGACGAGTTTTGAATTTGGCTTCCCGGAAGAGGCTGTTAGCCCACAAAAACAGCAACACCTGAAGCTGGCTGCAGAAGCTTTTTTTGATGAAAACAGGCAATATAATGATGTTCGTTTCGATATTATCAGCATACTATTAAATAAGGACGAAGTGAAGGAAATCATTCATTTTGAAGATGCGTTTTATTAGCCATATAGAAGGTTTGTTTTAATTTGTTAAGCATTCAAAGTCTGAATTAAAGGTTTAAATTTGACCGCTCGTTTATCACGCGTACCCCCTCAATGAAGTTTTGGCAAACAGTAAAGACATTTGTACTGCAATACAAGGTATTGCTTGCATTGTACGTATTAGTAACCGTGGTTACGTATTTTCAGATTACTACACTGGGTCATAATAATAACTTTGTAATATTCAGGGAATCAGTCTTCCATTTTTTGAATGGCTTGCCGCTGTATATTGAATATCCGGATAAGTATTTCGATCTGTTCTATTACAATCCTGTATTCCCTGTGTTTTTCATGCCATTTGCGATGTTACCCATCAATATAGGCATACTTGTATGGATACTGTTTACAGCTATTAGTTGTTTTTTCATATTCAAATACCTGCCATTAGGAGATAAGAAGAGCCAATTGTTTATGTTCTTCATCCTATTCGATCTGATGAATAATCTGGGACATACCCAGACAAACCCCTTTTTGCTGGCTTTTATGCTGATGAGCTGGGCTTTGATTGAAAAGAAGAAGCCATTATGGTCTGCAATGTTTATGGCTTTAAGTTTTCTTATCAAAGGGTATGGGGGTATTGTGGGCCTTCTTTGTTTCTATAACAAAGACTGGTTTAAAATGATTCTTTACGGGCTGTTTTGGATGTTGGCAATAAATAGCCTGATGTTGCTGTTTGTCACGCCAGCTCAGGCAATACAATACTATCAGGACTGGCTTCAAATTATTTCAAGCGATAAGATAAAGGAAAGCTATTCGGTTTATGGCTGGGTTACTAACTTTAAATTAAACATTCCAGAGACGTACATACTGGCTACAGCAGTAGCAACATTGCTGGGTTTTCTGGTACTTCACTTTTTTGGAGGTAAAAACCGTACTCATCTCACTGCATTTTTGCTGATTTGGGTTATTGTATTTAACCGTGCATCAGAACCTGCAACTTATATTATTGCAATTGGTGGCGTTGTATTGTGGCATCTAAGCCGCCCAAAGAATAGTGTTTCTTTAGTTCTGTTCTGGGTTACGATATTGGTTTCTTCCATTATACCATTGGGTATGATTGGTTGGTTGGATAAGTTGAGGTACGACTATTATATAAAAACACTGCTATGCTTGCTGGTAATGGCAGATATATCCATATATACAGCCAAACAGGCTATGTTGAATTTTAATAACAATAAGCCTGCCACTGTATGAAACTGGACTTAATCGTACCACTGTATAATCCCTCTAATGGTTGGGAAAAGAAATTTGCAGGCAAGTTCACAGAACTGGTAGAGCGCTATTTTCAAGGCGACAATGAGTTGATAAATCTTGTATTGGTAAACGATGGTTCTCCAAGAAATGTGACTGAAAAAGAGATTGGCTTTTTGCGTTCGTTGATTCCACATTTGGAGTATGTATCATATACACAGAATCAGGGTAAGGGACAAGCACTGCGTAAAGGTGTGGAAAAGGCTGTTACAGATTATTGTATTTACTCAGATTACGATTTCCCTTTCGGTTTAGAGATAGTACAATCTATATATCAGGAACTACAAAATGGTACAGATATAGTAACAGGTCGAAGGATAGGGGGGAATTACTTTAACTCACTTCCTTTCAAAAGACAGATAATTTCACGCGGGCTTGTTATATTCAACCGGTATATATTGGGTTTACCTGTTTATGATACACAGGCAGGTATTAAAGGTTTTGACAAATATGGCAGGGCAACATTTTTAGAAACTACCATCAACAGGTTTTTGTTTGATATGGAGTTTATCCTGATTTCTTCCAGAGTAGAGGGTATGACTATAAAAGAAGTACCCGTAAGTATTACGAATGAAACTGTTTTGTCTAACTTCGGTTTTAGTGTTGTGAGGCAAGAGATGACTAACCTGATGAAAATACTAATAAAGAAGCGAAATGGCAGGCGCAGAAAAGAAGATATTATTTAGCATAGACCTCGAGGAGTTTGATCTTCCTGAGGAATACGGCTATACATTGCCTGTTGAGGAGAAGTTGCAGGTTAGCCTTCCGGGTATGCAGGCGTTAGATGCCATAATGGACAAGCACAGTGTAACTGCTACGATTTTCACTACAGCTTTCTGGGCAAATCACTACAAAGACTATATGCGTTCCCTTGCTGCAAAGCACGAAATTGCATCACATACCTACCACCACAATAGCTTCAAGACTGAAGATTTAGCTGCATCGCGAATAGCACTCAGTGAAATAACAGGGCAGGAGGTGATAGGCTTGCGTATGCCTCGCATGCGCTATGTAGATCCTGCCGATGTTGCTGCAGCAGGTTACACATATGATTCTTCTCTGAATCCAACATGGTTGCCGGGCAGGTACAATCATTTTGATAAACCTCGCACATTACATAAGAACGAGCACGTTTGGGAAATGCCTGCAAGTGTTACACCTATATTGAGGATACCCATATTTTGGCTGGCGTTAAAAAATTTTCCGTTGAATTTTTATAAAATGTTGTGCAATCGTATCCTGAATCATGACGGGTATATCTTGTTTTACGTTCACCCATGGGAGTTTGTTGATCTTAGTAAATACCAAGTACCAGCAATGACAAAGCGGATAGATGGTGTACAATTGCAAGACAGGTTGGATAGACTTTTTACTCACCTTAATAAAAGGGCTTCCTTTACTACGCACAAAGCATATTTGCAGAAATATTAATAAGAAATGAAACAAATAAAAAAGCCTCTTAGTGAAACTAAGAGGCTTTAAAGTTCTTGGTGCCCAGGAATGGATTCGAACCATCACACCCTTGCGAGCGCTGCGACCTGAACACAGTGCGTCTACCAATTTCGCCACCTGGGCATACCTTGTTTTAAGAACTTTGGGCTGCAAAGATAAGTATGTTTTTCAAACAACCAAATCTCTTTTTTTTGAAAATTATAGAACCATCAAATTACAACCGCGTAGTGCGGAATTATCTACTCTTCCCTTTACCATAAAACTGCCATCTGCATAAACAGTTCCTATATCTTCTGTTGCAATGAAACTGCATGAATGTATGTTTGCTAAATCTATAATATTCAGGCATCCGGTTCCTGTAGTGCTGACATCCAATGGGTCATTAATATCACGTACCAACACTCGCATTGTTGCAGATGGATTAAAGATGCCATTTTGCAATGCATAGGCTTGCGATAAGAGCTCTGTCATTCCATACTCTGAATGTATGTGTTCTACATGCCAACGTTCTTTTAGAAAAGAATGCACCTGTTCACGTGTCATTTCCTCCCTGCGTCCTTTCATGCCACCGGTTTCCATTACAATGGTATGTTGCAGGTGCATTGGGTATTGCTCTGCAAAGTCGAGCAGGGCAAACGTAACACCAAGCAGCAATACCTTCTTCCCTTCTGCTATAAGCGTTTGCAGTGTTTGCGCCAAATTGTCAAATTCGTTCAGGTAAAAGCCATTATGAGGTTGATTACTTTCTTCCATCAACACCTTTGCCATGTGTACTAAAGAGGCATTTTGCCTTTCTAAATAGGAAGGAAGCAACGCGAGGAATGTGTAGTCTTTCACAGAACCATAGAACTGTTCGTACCCTGCAAGCAATGATGTACGGTAGATTGTTTCATCAGCTACAAAATGTTTGCTGGTAACCTCGCCCGTTGTACCACTGCTTTCAAACCTGAGTGGGATATGATTAAAGCTGCCGCTTAATACGGTATGTGTTTTGAAAAAAGGTATTGGGAGAAATGGTATTTGTTGCAGTGTTTTTACATTGTCCGGTTTTACATTCAGGGCATCTGTAAACGCTTTGTATAACTCGTTATTTTGATATTGATAATGAAAAAGAGCCAACGCAGTATCTTCAAAAGATTCTTTTGATATTTTTAAGATGAAATCAGCGTTAAAATCGTCTGTTTTATATGGCACTTTTATTTAACTTTGAAATGTATGAAGTTATATAGCGTTTTATTAATTGCTGCAGTATCTGTTTTTTTTGCTTGTAAAAAGGCATCTACAGGTAATCCTATTCCTGTTATTGCCTATTCTGGTATATCAACAGATTCAGTTAATAATGGTAGTAGCAAAGATACACTTTCTATCACGTTCACAATTGTAGATGGAGATGGAGATTTGGGGAATGACCCTAATGTTTCCAATGACATATTTCTTAAAGACAGTAGAAGTGTGACGAATGAAGAAATTGGTTTTTTAATGCCGGAAATACCTAAAGGTGTCATTAAAGAAGGTAGTTCAGTTAATATCCATTGTACAGTTAATGTTAGTGCAGCACAGTTTCTTTTGTTAAGACCAACAAGACCACTTGGCGATACATTAAGCTTCGATATTTATATCAAAGACAGGGCTGGTAATAAAAGTAATATAATCAAGACCCATCCTATATATATATATCCGTGATTTTATTGATGTTTATCATGTAAATAAATACAAGCAAAACCAATATGGTTTTGCTTTTTTATTTGGTACTATGGGACAGATTATTGCGGTAAATTCATATTTTGTACCCACTTTAGGTACTTACCCGTTAAACTAATCTGAAAGAAAAGAATGTCTGTAACTATTAAAGCCTGTGAGTCGGCAAATGATCTGAAAGCCTTTGTACAGTTTCCTTACGATTTGTACAAGAATAATAGTTATTGGGTACCCCCAATCAAGTCTGATGAAACAAAAGCTGTTCAGGCAGCTACCAACCCTGCATTTGAAAGCTGTGATGCCAAATTCTGGATTGCAGAAAAAGACGGTAAAGTAGCAGGGCGTGTAGCAGGTATCATCAATAAGGCATATAACGAAAAGACAGGCGAACAGATGTGTCGCGTAAGCCGTCTGGAGTTTATTGATGATAAAGAAGTAAGTAAAGCATTGCTTGATACAGCAGAGGCTTGGGCAAAAGAAAAAGGTATGATTGGTATACATGGACCGTTAGGTTTTACCAATCTTGACCACCAGGCTATACTGATAGAAGGTTTTGACCATCTGCCATCAATAGCATCAGAATATCACCTGCCATATTATAAAGAGCATATGGAGGCGGCAGGGTATGAGAAGGAAATGGACTGGGTAGAATTCAGGTTGAAGCTTGAAAAAGAAATACCGGAGAAAGCATTGAAGCTGAATGATATGATTCAGCGCAGGTACAATCTGAAAGTTATTCACTTTACTGACCGTGCAACAATGAAGGCGCAGGCTCCGCGTGTACTGAATCTGTTGAACACTGCATTTGGTGAGCTGTTCAGTTTTGTGAGCATGAGCGAAAAACTGCAGCATTTCTATATAGATAAGTACTTTGAAATACTGAATCCTGAGTTTGTGAAGCTAATTGAAGATAAGGACAGTAATCTGATAGGATTTATTATCAGCCTTCCTTCGTTGAGCGAAGCAATGCAGAAAGCAAAGGGTAGCTTGTTCCCGTTGGGTTGGTATCATATAACACAAGCTTTGAAGAAGCCAAAGGTAGTAGACCTGCTGCTGACGGGTATACATCCTGACTGGCAGGCACAAGGTGTTAGTGCCATTCTGATTACCGAACTACAAAAAGTGATGCAGAAATATGGTGTGGAATATGTAGAGACTACAGGTATGATAGAAACTAATGAAAAAGCTATCAATCACTGGAAGAACTACGACCACATACAACACAAACGCAAACGCTGTTTCAAGAAGATGTTTTAATATACAAAGCCCCTGAAAAGGGGCTTTGTAGTGCATATAGATGTGGTTAGTTTGTCAGTGGCATTTAAAATATTCAAAAGGCTCTTTGCAGCTATTGCATTTGTATAATGCTTTACATGCTGTAGCACCAAAACGGCTTATCATCTCTGTATCTTGACATGAGCAGTGTGGGCATACAACTTCTTGCTCTGTTTTAAAAATACTGCCGCAGGAAGAATGTGCAGGCGGAGCTATGCCATACTTGCGCATCTTCTCTTTTGCTTCATCACTCATCCAGTCTGTAGACCAGGCAGGAGAGTATGTCAACGTAACTTTTACAGGCGTTATTCCTTTCTCCAGAAGCATAGCTTTGATATCCGCTTCAATGATGCCCATTGCCGGGCAACCTGTATATGTTGGTGTTAGCAATACTTCATAGCCATCTTCGCTAACAACAACATCGCGCAGCATGCCTATCTCCTGAATACTGACTACAGGTATTTCAGGATCTGCGATAGCAGATAGTATTTCTAATATTTCTTCTTTACTATATGTTGCAGTTACCATTTTGCATCAGGATAAGCACGTTGCAGATATTGCATTTCGCAAAGCAGGTGTCCTAAGTGTTCTGTGTGTATGCCTTTACGACTGCCTGTTTGCATGTAACTATTTTCAGGAACAATCAGCGTGGCTGTTTCCAACACGTCGCCTATGTATTTATTCCACAGTGGGCGTATAGCGTCTAGGTCTGTTGCTATACCTTGATCTATCAGTTCTTTGTCTACATCATCCATTTCAAACAGTTCGCCCGTATACATCCAAAGCTCATTAACAGCATGCTGTATGCGGTAGTGGCTTTCGCCTGTACCGTCACCCAAACGTATCACCCAGTCCTTTGCATGCTCAAGATGGTATTTTACTTCTTTCAGTGTTTTGGCAGCAATTGCAGCAAGTGTTTTGTCTTTGCTATGTTCCATTTCGCTATAGAAGTAAAGTTCGAATGCTGAAATGAAAAGTTGCCTTGCCATTGTAAAGGCAAAGTCGCCGTTGGGTTGTTCTACCAGCAGATTGTTGTAATACTGCCTTTCAGATCTGCGGAAGGCGAGGGTGTCTTCTGTTTTTCCCATGCCTTCAATCTCTCCGGCATATTTCAGCAATGCCTGCGCACGGCCTATCATGTCAAGCGACAGATTGGTAAGCGCCAGATCTTCTTCTATCAGCGGGGCATAGCTGCACCATTCTGATAGTCTTTGTGAAAGTATCAGTGCGTTGTCGCCCAGGCGCAGTGTATATTTAAACAGCGCATCTTGTTTTGCCATTGTTAAATCTGTTTTGCGCCTTCCGGCATAGTGTAGAAAGTTGGGAGTCTGTATATCTTATCGTTCGATGGATCGAACAACATATCTGCATCATCGGGGCTCGATGCTATGATCTCACTTGTTGGTACCACCCAAATGCTTGTTCCTTCTCCACGACGAGAATAGGTGTCTCGTGCATTCTGCAATGCCATTTTTCTATCAGAAGCATGTACACTTCCCTGATGTATGAAGTTTGCTCCGGCACGGCTTTGCATAAATACTTCCCATGTATCTAATTGTGTGTCTGTAGACATAACTGATTAGTTTAGATTAACGGATTGTTTTTTGTGTTTGTTTTTGTATGCTTCTGCAGCTTCACGAACCCATGCACCATCTGCGTGTACTTTTTTGTGATGGTCAAGGCGTTGCTTATTGCATGGCCCATTACCACGTATCACGCGATTGAATTCTTCCCAGTCGATACGGCCATAATCGTAGCAGCCTTTTGCTTCGTTCCATTTCAGGTCAGGGTCTGGAATGGTAAGACCTATTACCTCTGCCTGTTGTACGGTTTTATCAATAAACTTCTGACGAAGTTCATCGTTTGTATGGCGTTTTATTTTCCACCGGAAGGCATCTGCCGAATGCGGAGAATCTGTATCGTGCGGACCAAACATCATGAGTGATGGCCACCACCAGCGGTTCATAGCGTCTTGCGCCATTTCACGTTGTTCTTCGGTGCCCTGCATCATCTGTGCCATTATCTCATAGCCCTGACGTTGGTGAAAACTTTCTTCCTTGCATATACGAACCATAGCACGGCTGTATGGAGCATAAGATGTGCGTTGCAGCGATACCTGGTTTACAATTGCTGCACCATCTACCAGCCAGCCGATTGCTCCGATATCTGCCCATGTAAGGGACGGATAGTTGAATATGTTGGAGTACTTCGCTTTGCCACTGTGCAACTGCTCAATCATTTCTTTGCGGCTGATGCCAAGCGTTTCTGCTGCACTATACAGGTACAGGCCATGTCCACCTTCATCTTGTATTTTGGCAAGTAGTATTTGTTTTGCTCTGAGGCTAGGAGCTCTCGTTACCCAGTTGCCCTCAGGCTGCATGCCTATTACCTCCGAATGCGCGTGTTGAGACATTTGTCTGATGAGATGCTTTCTGTAAGCCTCAGGCATCCAGTCGCGTGGTTCTATGGCTTCACCTGCCTGAACCTTTTCTTCAAATTTTGCCAAAAGTGCTTCTTCTTTTGACACTGTATTCTGAACATTATCCATTGTAAATGGTTTGTGATGTTTTAGAAATAAAATCAGAGTGTCCCCCTTCTTGCCTGTTCAGCTTCAATAGATTCGAACAGTGCTTTGAAATTTCCTTTGCCGAAAGATTTGGCCCCCTTGCGTTGGATGATTTCAAAGAACAATGTAGGCCTGTCTTCTACAGGTTTTGTGAAGATTTGTAGCAGGTAGCCCTCTTCATCACGGTCTACCATTATGCCAAGGCTTTTCAGCACTTCTAGGTCTTCTGCTATTTCTCCTACACGGCCTGCAACTGTATCGTAGTAGTCGCCCGGTACATGCAGGAATTCTACACCGCGGTTGCGCATTTCTGTAATGGTAAATACAATATCATCTGTTGCTACCGCTATATGCTGGCAACCTGCACCTTCATAAAAGTCAAGGTATTCTTCTATCTGCGATTTTTTCAAACCTTGTGCAGGCTCATTGATAGGGAATTTGATACGGCCATTGCCATTGGTCATAACTTTGCTCATCAAGGCTGTGTATTGGGTAGAAATGTCTTTGTCGTCAAACGTTACAAGGTTTGCAAAGCCCATTACGTTTGCATAGAACTCTGCCCATTTGTTCATGCCACCAAGCTCTACATTACCAACCATGTGGTCAATGTATTTAAGACCTATTGATGTTGGGTTGTATTCGGAAGTCCACTTTGTGAAACCAGGTAGGAATATGCCGTTGTAGTTTTTGCGTTCTACAAAAATATGAACTGTTTCGCCATAGGTATGTATTCCTGCTTTTATAACTTCGCCATGTTCATCTTTTTCTACAACTGGTTCAAAATACGGTTTTGCGCCACGTTTTGTTGTTTCTTCAAATGCTTGGCGAGCATCATCCACCCAAAGTGCAATTACCTTTATGCCGTCACCGTGTTTTTTAATGTGTTCAGAGATCGGGTTGTCCGATTTCAGAGGTGTAGTTAGTACAAGACGTATCTTATCTTGTTGCAAAACATAAGATACCCTGTCTCTCAAGCCTGTTTCCAGTCCTGCATATGCAACAGACTGAAAACCAAATGCTGTTTTATAAAAGTGGGCTGCTTGTTTTGCGTTGCCTACATATAGCTCAACATAGTCAGTGCCGTTAATTGGCAGAAAATCTTGTGCTTTTTCGAATATTTTTTCGAGCCCGTAGTTATAATTGGTTACTTCTTTTAATGTTGTGTTTTCCATCGTATAATAATTTGAGCGTTAATACTGAATATGATTATGCTTCTTCTAGCAACCACGATTTGTAATAGTCTTTTACGTCTATTGCCAAAGCTTCTTCTGTAATCATTACAGGTGCAAAAGGGTCTATCATTACAGCAAGTTCTTCTGTCTCTTTTTTGCCTATGCTCCTTTCTATGGCACCCGGGTGCGGACCATGTGGAATGCCACCAGGATGCAGTGTCAATTGCCCTTTTTGTATGTTGTTACGGCTCATGAAGTCGCCATCTACGTAGTAGAGGATTTCATCTGAATCTATATTGCTGTGGTGGTATGGTGCAGGTATAGCGTCCGGGTGGTAGTCATATAAGCGTGGTACGAATGAACATACTACAAACCCCGTACTTTCAAAACTCTGATGTATCGGCGGCGGCATGTGTATGCGGCCCGTCAATGGTTCGAAATTGAATATGGAGAACGTGTATGGGTAGTGATAGCCATCCCAACCCACAACATCAAAAGGGTGATACATGTATACGTATGGGAAAATGGTGCCTTTCTTCTTGATGAAAATATCAAACTCACCTTTTTCGTCTATTGTCTGCAGGTTTTGCGGACGCTTTATGTCTCTTTCGCAAAATGGAGAATGCTCCTGCAACTGACCGAAATCGTTTCTGTAACGTTTAGGTGTGTATATTGGGCTGAATGATTCTACAATCAGTAATCTGTTATCAGCAGTATCAAAGTCTATCTTATATACTGTGCCGCGAGGTATTACAATATAGTCGCCATATTTAAATGGCAATTCGCCATACATAGTATGTAATTTGCCACTGCCTTTGTGTACAAATATCAACTCATCGGCATCTGCATTCTTAAAAAAGTACGGGGTAGATGTGGTTGGTGCTGCCAGACCAATATGCAGAGAACTGTTTACGAACAATACCTTACGGCTTTTCAGGTAGTCCGCTTCAGGTTTTATATCAAAGCCTTTGAAGCTCATGGCATTCAGGCTGTTCTCTATAGCTATTTTGGGTTGTACGGAGTAGGGTTCGCCTTTTTGTTTTACACAAGTAGGCGGATGGATGTGGTATACCAGTGAAGAAAGGCTGCTAAAGCCTTGTGTGCCTACCAGCTCTTCCTGATAGAGCTTGCCTTTAGCGTCTTTAAACACTACGTGTCGCTTATCAGGAATTTGTCCTAAAGAATGATAGAATGGCATGTATACTTTTTTAGTAGTAATTAATACAGGCAATTCTATTCCTATTCTAAAACCTATTATATGATTTTAGTCATTTGTGCTAGTGACAATGCTCACTCAAGGTCATTATAAAATATAAAGGCGGCATAATTGCCGACTTTATCGTGAGTAAGTGTTAATCTTTTATATTAAATCTTGCCATTTTTTATCTCATCAACCACACCTGGGTCTAGCAGGGTACTTGTGTCTCCTAGGTTATCTGTTTCGCCCTCTGCTATTTTACGAAGGATACGGCGCATTATCTTACCGCTGCGTGTTTTAGGCAAGCCTGAAACGAATTGTATTTTATCAGGTTTCGCAATCGCGCCGATAATGCGGGTTACTGTTTGCATAATGTCCTGACGAGTCAGGTTTTCATCGCCATGTGTATTGCTGTACACTACGTAAGCATATATGCCTTGTCCTTTAATATCGTGCGGGTAGCCCACAACAGCACTTTCAACAACGCCTGCGTGCATATTGATGGCATTTTCAACCTCTGCAGTGCCAATACGGTGGCCGCTTACATTCAGTACATCATCCACACGTCCTGTAATTCTGTAGTTGCCATTTTCATCTCTGTAGCAACCATCGCCTGTAAAGTACAGGTTAGGATATGTAGTGAAGTAGTTGGTGCGACATCTTTCATGGTCGCCATAAGTGGTGCGTATGATAGATGGCCAAGGATGTTTAATGCACAGATTGCCACTTACATCATTGCCTGTTATTTCATTCCCATTTTCATCAACCAACATTGGCTGAATACCCGGCAATGGTAAAGTAGCATAGGATGGTTTAGCAGGAGTTACCCCAGCCATGTTCGATATCATAATGCCACCTGTTTCAGTTTGCCACCATGTATCTACTATAGGGCAGCGGCCTTTACCTATGTTTTCATCAAACCAGTGCCATGCTTCTTCGTTAATCGGTTCACCAACAGAGCCTAATACTTTCAGGCTGCTGAGGTCGTGACCTTGTACAGGGCCTAAACCATAACCCATCAGGCTGCGGATGGCAGTAGGAGCCGTATAGAGTATGTTTACTTTGTATTTATCTACAATAGACCAAAAGCGTCCTGCATCGGGCCATGTAGGCACACCTTCAAACATGAGTGATGTAGCACCTGCACCTAACGGTCCATATAAGATATAGCTATGTCCTGTTATCCATCCTATATCTGCCGTGCAGAAATGGATATCACCGGGTGTGTACTGGAATACGTTGACAAATGAATAGGTAGTGTATACCATGTAGCCGCCACAAGTATGTACTACGCCTTTAGGCTTACCTGTTGAGCCAGATGTGTATAGTATAAACAAGGGATCTTCTGCATCCATTTCTTCCGCAGGGCAGTCAGGATTGCCCATTGTCTCTACTTTCTTTATTTCATCTTCCCACCATAGGTCGCGTCCTTTCAGCATGCTGATAGGAGTGCGGGTACGTGTTAGTACTATTACTTTCTTCACAAAACGACATTGCACAAGTGCATCGTCTATAACAGATTTCAGCGGAATTTCTTTATTGCCACGATATGCACCATCGCATGTCACTATATATTCTGCTTGTGCATCCTGCAGCCTGTCCGCAATACTTTGTGCACTAAAGCCACCAAATATCACAGAGTGTACAGCACCTATGCGTGCACATGCCAATACAGCAATTGCAAGCTCCGGGACCATACCCATGTATATGCAAACCCTGTCTCCTTTTTTTACACCGTTGTTCTTCAGCACATTTGCAAACTGTACTACTTTATGGTGCAGATCTCGATAGGTAATTACTCGGTGATGTTCTTCAGGATCATTAGGTTCCCAAATAAGTGCTGGCTTATTGCCAAGTGTACCAAGATGCCTGTCCAGACAGTTTTCCGTAATATTCAGTTTCCCGCCTTTGAACCATTTTACGTCAGGGTCTTTAAAGTTCCATTCTAACACTGAATCCCATCTTTTCCTCCAAAGGAAAGATGACGCAACTTCTGCCCAATAACCTGATGGGTCATCCACACTTTTATTCCATGCGGCACGATATTGTTCTTGCGTTTTTATCTGATACGGATATGACATAGTCTTTCGTTATTTTGATAGTACATAGTTACACATTCAGTTTAAATCAGAAAATATCTATTTTGCTAAATTGGTATATTTATGCTAAATAAGTATAGTATGTCAATTATTTTTATGGAATGAAAGATGTTTTTTGTCCAAAATGCAAAGCCAACCATATTGTGAAAAGTGGTATGGCTAAAGGAAAGCAGCGGTATAAATGCCTTGATTGTAATTATCATTTTTCTGTAATGAAAGAGGGGAAGAGTATAGACCCCTACTATGTTATCAAGGCATTGCAGCTGTATATTGAGGGTGTAACGCTAAGAGAGATAGAGCGTATACTGGGTGTAAGCCATGTATCTGTGATGAACTGGATACGCAGGTATAACATCAAAGCACCCGAAAATCTCGAATACCGACCAACCTACAAAGTGTTGACACACGCGGAATTGGTTGATTTTTTCAGCAATAAAGAAACACTTAAATCTTCCGGTTGTATGATTACCGAACTTGGAGATAAGTTTATGGTTATCAAGTGGGAACGCTTCAAACGAAATTGATAATTCAACTACACTTTTAGCACAGATATACATAGGAATTTTATTGCGGTCGTTTTATAGCAAAATTTGGAATAGAAACTTTTTATTCTTCACGCTAAAAAATATCCGCAATGAAAAAAACATCATTACTCATTGCTTCAATTGCCGCGGTAATGGGGGCTTTTACCGCCAAAGCACAAAACTCGGAGCATTATGGTTCGGGTTTGAAACTTGGGCTCAATCAACAAGGGGATAAATACGTACGTTTTATTGTTTGGAATCAGATATGGGCAAGATGGATAGATAATAACGGTGGTACAATGGTAAACGGTTCTCCCAGCAATTCTACAATGGATATAGGTGCACGCAGGCTAAGGATGCTTGCATATGCACAAATTTCTCCTCGTTATTTAATCCTCACTCACTTTGGCATCAATAACCAGACATTTGTAAATGGTGGTGGTAGTGGTTCAACAGGCACTGGCGGATATGGACAGGGCAAAAAGCCACAACTATTCTTTCACGATGCATATAACGAGTATGCTGTTGTGCCTAATATTAATCCGTTAAGCGGTAAAGCTAATAAGTTTACATTGTCTATTGGTGCGGGTCTGCATTATTGGAATGGGGTGTCTCGTTTGTCATCTGCAAGTACCCTTACTTTTCTTATGATAGATGCTCCTGTGTTTAACTGGCCATTAATTGAAAATGCAGACCAGTTTGCAAGGCAGTATGGTATCTATGCAAAGGGTGCTTACAAAAAGTTCCACTATCAGGTTAGTATTGATAAGCCATTTGCAACAAATGTAAAACCCACAGACAGCGCTAATGTAGCCGTAGACAATAGCGGTGATGCTGCTGGTGCTTTAAGTGGTTATTTCGATTATCATTTCTTCGACCAGGAAAGTAATTTACTTCCATTTAGGGTTGGTACATATTTAGGTGGTAAGAAGGTGTTTAATATTGGTGCAGGTTTTTATCACCAGGCAAGAGGTACACGTAGTTCAAATGCTATAGGTATTACAGAAACACATGATGTCAATCTGTTTGCAGGCGATGTGTTTCTTGATATGCCGATAGGTAACAAGAAAAAGAATATGGCAATAACTGCTTATGGTGTATACTACAACTTTGATTTTGGTACTAATTACTTACGCGCTACAGGTATTATGAATCCGGGAACTGCAGATCCAACTGCACCTGCTACAGATAAAGTGTTGGAAGGACCTGGTAATGCGCGTGTGTTATTGGGCACAGGTAGCATAACCTATGTACAGGCAGGATTTCTTTTGCCAAAATTCAAAAACAACAAAGTGCGCATACAGCCTATAGCTGCAATAGCTTACAAACAATTTGATGCATTAAAAGCGGCAGGTAGTTTCTGGGATGCTGGTTGCAACTTTTATATAGATGCACACAATGCCAAAATCACAGCACAGTATTCGTCACGCCCACTTTATAATGCTGTTACAAAAGAGTTGAAAGACAGAAAGGGCGAAATGCAAATACAGTTTCAGGTAGCTCTTTAATTTATAAATATACATTGTGTGGTCGGCTGATAATCTCACCAATCTCATAAGCATATAGGTAAATCGCGTTTTCGTAGATTGAGAGAAGTCGTCCGCACAGTGTGTAATAATCATCATCAAATAATATTTCTGTTATGAATAAAACTAAAACAACAGGTATCTGGAAGGTAATATCAGCCTCTTCCGTAGGTACGTTGATTGAGTGGTATGACTTCTATATATTCGGGAGCCTTGCTGCAACTATATCAACAAAGTTCTTTCCGCAAAATAACCCTACTGCCGCCTTCCTTTCTACGTTGGCAACATTTGCTGCGGGTTTTGTGGTGCGTCCGTTTGGTGCATTGTTCTTTGGCCGCTTGGGCGATTTAATAGGCCGTAAGTATACATTCATGATGACGCTGCTGCTGATGGGTGGCGCTACATTCCTGATTGGTTGTATACCAAGCTATGAGACAATTGGTTTTCTTGCGCCTTTATGCGTATTGATACTAAGGTTGTTGCAAGGGCTTGCTCTGGGTGGGGAGTATGGCGGTGCTGCTACGTATGTGGCAGAACATGCGCCTGCAGGTCAGCGTGGCTTTTGGACATCTTGGATTCAGACTACAGCAACGGTAGGTTTGTTTGTATCACTGATTGTTATACTTGTTACAAAAAACTCGCTCAGTAAAGACCAGTTTGAAGAATGGGGCTGGCGTGTACCATTCTGGATTTCAATATTCATGGTGTTGATATCTTATGTTATTCGTAAAAACATGCACGAGTCGCCTTTGTTTGCCAAGGCAAAAGCAGAAGGTAAAATCAGTACCAATCCATTGAAAGAGAGTTTTGGTAATAGGCTGAACCTGAAGTTTGTTTTGCTTGCGTTGTTTGGTGCTGCAATGGGGCAGGGCGTAGTGTGGTATACAGGGCAGTTTTATGCAATGAGCTTTATACAAAAAGTTTGTAATATAGATAGTGCACAAACCGATAGCTTGATAGCAATAGCACTACTAATGGGTACTCCTTTCTTTGTGGTCTTTGGTGCACTGAGTGATAAAATAGGACGCAAGCCAATTATGATGGCGGGGATGTTAATCGCGGTTATATCCTACAGACCTATATATAAGTCAATATTTGAGA
The DNA here is from genome assembly GCA_035299045.1 of Flavipsychrobacter sp. Lineage (GTDB taxonomy): Bacteria > Bacteroidota > Bacteroidia > Chitinophagales > Chitinophagaceae > Polluticoccus. Next base: position 91,333 of record DATGXJ010000007.1, on the reverse strand, counting down.
CTACGAGTGTTAAGACTAAGACAGAAGTAACTGAGAAAATGGTATATGCTGAAACTTCAAAGCAATTGCCTAACGGAGATTCTACTTACAGCTACAATACGGTAAAGCATTACACTGATGGTACTAAGTATGTGTTTGATAGTACGGTAACTGTAAAAGCAGATAAGAGTGCAGAAGCTGTGAAGCCGAAGATTACCAAAACAGTTACACTGAATGATAGTGATAAATGGCATATTATATTTATGGTATTCATTCAGGTGATATTTGTAACCATGGTGTATGGTCCGATAGCAGCCTTCCTTGTGGAAATGTTCCCTGTGAAGATCAGGTATACATCTATGTCACTTCCTTACCATGTGGGTAATGGTATATTTGGTGGCTTGTTGCCAACTGTAGCTACCTATCTGGCAACAAAAGCAAAAGAAGGCGGCGCTGCCGATTGGTATCTGGATGGTTTGTGGTACCCTATAATTATAGCTACTATATGCTTTGTAATAGGCTTGCTATATATAAATGGTAAAGACAAGAACATCTACGATTAATAAAAAACGACTAAACTTATTTATATGAATCAGATAAGAAAAATAATGGGGGCAATATGGATATTGCTATCGCTTGCAGCGGCATATTTCTGCATCTTCATTTTCGGATGGCCAAAACTAACTTCAGGAAAGCAGGAAGATCTTGTTTTTGGAATTGTAATACTGTTCGTGCTAACGCCTATCATAGTTGGTGGACTGTTTACTTTCGGAAGGTATGCGCTGATGGGTGAATATGACCGCAGCGAATAATTGGGTGTAATGTATAGTGAAGCCGGTTGTATATAACAACCGGTTTTTATATTTTGTAGTAATGACGAATACTAAGCGTCCTAAATTCATACTCATCAGCTTGTTGATGCTGTTGCTTTTCAACTATCCGTTGTTGAGCGCGGCTAATAAATTGCTTTATGTGGGCAAAATGCCGTTACTGTTTGTGTACATCGCTACAGTATGGTTACTCACAATTATATTACTCTGGATAACAGCAGCAGCTAAAAAATAATACTGGTATGGGTAAGTTGCTGATAGTTGGAGTTTCGCTTATTTATCTGGCCTTGTTGTTCGCTATTGCCTATCTGGTAGAGCGTAGCAGAAAGAAGGGAAAGAGTATTGTGAACAATGCATGGGTATATGCATTATCACTGGCGGTATATTGCACAGGCTGGACTTATTATGGTAGCGTAGGTAGAGCATCTACGCATGGTGCAGAGTTTATTACCATCTATCTTGGTCCTACCATCGCGTGCGCGCTGTTCATTCCGGTATTGCAAAAGATAATAAGAATATGTAAGACACAACGCATTAATAGTATTGCCGACTTTATCTCTACCAGATATGGCAAGAATTTTAGTCTTGGTGTTATTGTCACTTTATGTTGTGTTATAGGCATCATTCCATATATAGCACTTCAATTGAAAGCTATATCTAATAGCTTTCATGTTATTACAGCATCTGCAGGTTCGGGTTCAATTGGATTTTGGAGAAATGACTCGTTCTACATAACACTCATAATTACAGGATTCATCATATTCTTTGGTACAAGGTCGGTAGATGCGTCTGAAAGGCACGAGGGGCTTGTGTCTGCCATTGCATTTGAGTCAATTGTTAAACTGTTGGCTTTTGTACTGGCAGGTGTATTTGTTACGTATGGTATTTTTGACGGCTTTGGTTCTTTGTTCGATGCTGCTGTAAAAGCCGATATGAAGCACTTCTTTACCATAGAGGGTGAACACTCCTACAGCAACTGGATATCGATGATACTGGTATCTATGATGGCCATGATATTATTGCCGCGCCAGTTTCAGGTAGGTGTTGTAGAAAATACAGATGAACGCCATTTAAAAAAAGCGCTTTGGCTATTCCCGTTATATCTGTTTATCATCAATGTCTTTGTTATTCCTATAGCCATTGGGGGTACGTTATTGTTAGGAAATAGTGCAGATGCAGATACCTACGTGCTTTCGGTGCCGATGCATTTTAATCAAAGTCTGTTGAGTGTATTGGTATATATAGGTGGGCTTTCTGCGGCAAGCAGCATGATAATTGTTGAAACAATTGCGCTTTCAACGATGGTAAGTAACCACTTGGTGTTGCCTGCCATGCTTTCATCCTCTTATTTTAGAGCCAACTCCGAACGGTCTGCCACAAGGCAAATATTGCTGATACGCAGAGCTAGTATTATTGTGATACTCCTGCTTGCGTATATATATGATACATTCATAGCGTCCTATTTTTCGTTGGTGTCAATAGGCTTGGTTTCTATGGCAGCAGTTGCACAGTTTGCACCTGCCATCATAGGTGCTTTGTACTGGCGAAAAGCATCGAGAAAAGGTGCTATTACGGGTATCTCTGTTGGATTTATAATCTGGGGTTATACGCTGATATTGCCTTCTGTTATTAATGCAGGGTTTCTAAGTCCTGCTATACTAACAAATGGTCCATTCGGCATATCATGGCTTAAGCCGCAGTCTCTGTTTGGTTTACAGGAGTTTGATACCCTTGCGCATGCTTTGTTTTGGAGTATGTTGTTCAATACAGCTTCGTATGTGGTTGTTTCTATATACTCTAAGCTGAATGCACAGGAGATTTTTCAGGCAGATGTGTTTATAGATATTTTTAATGCTGAGACTATTGCGGACAGGCGTAGTGTTTGGAAGGGTACAGCCTATTATATCGATATCAACAGATTGCTTTCAAACTTTATAGGAGAAGAACGTGCTGGCAAGCTATTAGCGTCTTATGTACAACGACATAAGTTGAGTATTGATGCAAAAGAAGCAGACCCTCGTATTGTAACATTTGCAGAGCGCATTTTGTCTGGTGTCATTGGCTCTGCATCTGCAAGGTTTATGATTAGTAATATCACAAAGGAGGAGCAGATAAACATGCAGGAGGTATTGAGTATTGTGCGAGAGTCTCAACAGGTATTGGAGCTGAACAAGGAACTTAAAAAGAAGTCTATAGAACTACAGAAGGCTACAGACCAGCTAACCACTGTCAATGAACAACTGAAAAAAATGGACAGCCTGAAGGATGAGTTTCTATATACTGTAACGCATGAATTAAGGACACCACTCACTTCTATAAGAGCATTGTCTGAAATTGTTTATGATAACCCAGACATGGAAGAAGAACAACGACAGTTTTATATAGAAAGTATTACTAAAGAGACTGAAAGGCTAAGCCATCTTATTACACAGGTGTTAAACCTGGAACGTTATGAGTCGGGTAGGCAAAAACTGCATATGTCATCTGTCGATATCAATCAATTGATAAAAGAAGTAATAGTAGCGTTAACGCCGTTAGCAAATGAAAAGCGTGCTATTATAGATTTTCATATTCCCAATAGCATGCACATAGTACAGTGTGACAGAGATTTGGTAAGGCAGGTATTATACAACCTTGTATCAAATGCCATCAAGTATATTCCTCATAGAGATGGAAAGATATCTATAGCTGTTTTTGCAGAATATGAAGAGTTAAAAATATGGGTAGAAGATAATGGTAAGGGCATCCCTGCAGAGTTGCACACACTTATATTCGATAAGTTCTTTCAGGCACACAATCAAACGCTACAGAAACCAGAGGGTAGCGGGTTGGGCTTGGCAATCTGTAAACGAATAGTAGAAATGCACAACGGACGCATCTGGGCAGAAAATCCTGCAACGCAAGGCATACGTTTTGTTTTTACGCTACCATATAATACTTAGCCGTGTTTTTGAATTCGTGTGCAATACCTTAATTTTACACAACTGTATGAATGCCGGCAGTACAAACATGAAGAAGATATTAGTTGTTGATGATGATCCATACATTCTGATGTCGCTTGAATTTCTGATGAAGAAAAGCGGTAATGAAGTAATGATAGCCCGTAATGGTACAGAAGCATTGGATATCATCGCAAACAACAAGCCTGATCTTGTTTTGCTGGATATTATGATGCCTGATGTTGATGGCTATTCTATCTGTAAGCACATCAAGCAGACAAAAGAGCTTAAGGATATCATAGTTGTTTTCCTGAGTGCCAAAACACACGAAGCCGATATCGAAAAAGGATACAAACTAGGTGCCGCCAAATACATCAGCAAGCCATTTTCTACAAGGGAGCTTATGAAAGATGTAAAAGAACTGCTCGGTCAATAGTTTTCTGGTTATTTAGTATACTTTACTTATTGTGGTGTAATTATTGAATTAATTTTCATTCAATACTTATACAATCAATGTATTATGCTATACGAAGATTTATACGCAGAGAGCATCAGTGATAAAGAAGCGTTCTGGGCAAAACAAGCCAGCTATCTTAACTGGAATATACCACCACAAAATATACTGGAACACAATGAGGGTAAGTACCGATGGTTTGCCGATGGTGAGTTAAATATGTCGAACCTGTGCCTGGATGTAAATATTGCAAATGGCAGGGGCGAGCAGGATGCAATTATCTACGATTCGCCTGTTACCAATACTATCCAGCATATTACATATAATCAGTTGTTGGACGATGTATCGAGCTTTGCCGCAGGGTTAAGAAATCTTGGCGTTAAAACAGGTGATACGGTTGTTATATACATGCCCATGATCCCACAGGCATTGGTAGCAATGCTGGCTTGTGCAAGGCTTGGTGCAATACATTCTGTAGTGTTTGGAGGCTTTGCTCCGCATGAGCTGGCAATGCGTATAGATGATGCAAGGCCCAAGGTGATTGTATCTGCATCTTATGGTATCGAATTTGGTAAGAGAATCCCATACAAGATATTGGTAGAGGAGGCATTACTGGAAGCAAAGCACAAACCCGATTATCAGGTTTACTATAGAAGAGAGGAAGGTTTCGATACATTGGCCGGAGCTAATGACATGGATTATGAGGCGCTTATGAAGGTGGGTAAAGCGCCGTATACGCCTGTTTCATCTACTCATCCACTTTACATACTGTATACGTCAGGCACCACCGGCCGCCCCAAAGGGATAGTAAGAGATACCGGTGGTTATGCAACCGCGCTCAGGTTTAGCATGCAGTATTTCTACGGCGTAAAGGAAGGTGACGTGTTTTTTGCAGCTAGCGACATAGGTTGGGTGGTTGGCCATTCATACATAGTTTATGCGCCATTGCTATATGGTTGCACTACAGTGTTGTTTGAAGGTAAACCTGTGCGTACGCCCGATGCAGGTGTTTTTTGGAGGATGATAGAGCAGCACAAAGTCAATCATATGTTTACAGCACCTACAGCAATACGCGCCATCAAAAAAGAAGATGCTAAAGGTGATATGCTGAAAGGCAATGATATAAGCAGTTTACAAACATTGTTTCTTGCAGGCGAACGTTGCGACTCCGATACTTATTTCTGGATAAAAGACTTGCTTGGTATACCTGTGGTAGACCATTGGTGGCAAACAGAGAGTGGATGGCCAATGCTTGGTGTTATGAAAGGGCTGAAGTCACCCGAAGTAATGCCTGGTGCTGCAGGTAAGCCTGTTTGTGGTTTCGATATTCAAATACTGGATGATGATGGTAGGATAGTACAGGAGGGACATGAAGGGAATATTGTTGTGAAGTTGCCACTACCACCCGGTTGCCTTCCTTCCTTGTGGAATAATGAAATTCGTTTTCATAAAAGCTATTTTGAACGTTTCCCGGGTTATTACCTGACGGGCGATAGCGGTTATACTGCGGATGGATACTTCCACATCATGGGTCGTATTGACGATGTAATAAACGTAAGTGGCCATAGGTTAAGTACAGGAGAGATGGAAGAGATAGTCTCCAAGCACAGCGCGGTAGCAGAATGCGCAGTTGTAGGCATAGCAGACGAATTGAGAGGTCAGCGCCCGCTGGCATTAGTAGTATTGAAGGATAATGTGAATATCGATGAAACTGTGTTGGAAGATGAATTGATTCAGTTGGTAAGGGGAAAAATTGGTGCAGTAGCATTTTTCAAAAACGCTGTAGTTGTAAAACGATTACCCAAAACCAGAAGTGGTAAGATACTCCGCAAGACAATCTGTTATATAGCAGACGGAAAGCCTTTCTCAATACCTTCTACCATAGATGATCCATTTATCTTAAAAGAAATAGAAGGTGTATTGTCTGAAAAGAAACTTGGGCTAGCTTTTTCCTGAGGGTTTATTAGTTTTTGTTCAAAAAAGAAGAGGGTCTCGTTTTCGGGACCCTAAATATTTGTGCAATAAAAAAGCCCCACAATGTGAGGCTTTCAATTTCAGGGCGGAGAGAGAGGGATTCAATTCATCCTCCCTTTGCAGCCACAGTAAAGGTTTTTAGCGTATAACCTATAAATGTTACCTTAATTAAATGCAAAGTGTCGGTTAAGTAAAAAGTGGGTTATTTATATAGTATTTTAGTGTAATTAAAGATAGTTAACCTTATGTCACTAAAAAGAAATTTGACTTTTGCTGAACAAAAAATTATTCATGTAAATACTCCTGTTTTAAGCCACTTACCGAGGGTTGATAATATAATATATAAATCGGAATTAGAAGATTTAAAGTGGATAGAAGCATCTACAACTAAAATTGGTGAATGGCGTAATGTATTCATGAGCACATATATTAGGTGGGCAATTTCAATAAATGGACTACACATTGCTCATGAAAAATATTCAGCTTGGGATGGTAATCGGCAGTTTTTTGTTACTGGTTTAGTACAGAAAAGGAAAGGTCCAGCGGAATTGGTACGGTTAGTTGAATGGGATGGTCAGACCGCTGCTACTGCTCATATTCAAACTGTCGGCATGCTAGCTAGCTATGGAATTATTGATTTGTATAGCTGTTTTGAAGAATGCATTTTTGATTTTTACAGAACATATCTTTTTCATAATCCTGGTAATTTCATTATTGGTAAAGAAAACAGAAAGCTACGCAGACTGTACAGTAATAGAATTGATAATCCTGATTCTTGGCTAAATGCATGGAATGAACGTCTAGATTCTTGGCAAAGAAAAAAGATGTATGATGGCCTTGATTCTGTGTTTTTGAGTTATATGAAACTTTCTGGACTCGAGAAGCCCAGTCTCTATCAACATACTACGCCAGAAACTTGGGCAGAAACATTAAAGGCAATAGCATTGCTTCGTAATAGCTTAATTCATGGAGCAAAAACAATTTCAGCGGAATTAGCAACTATTACACAGAAAAAACATGGTTTATCATTTAATTTCAAGGAAGGTGAAGAAATTAACCTGAATACAAAGCATCTTATGGCAATTGAGCTATTTGCTGGTCAGATATTAACGGCACTTAATTTATCTCTAATTGAAAAAGGAGAGAAGGTAAAAGCACTAACAAAGAAAAAATAGTTTCTTTTCAGTGTTTTTTGAGATTCTAGAGAGCTAAAACGTCTCAAAAGAAACTAGTACTAACTATGTCATTATTGTGCACATAAAAACATGGTCATTTGTACCCTAAAGAAAATACAACATAACTCTCTTGCAAACACTACCAAAAGTCTGGCATTGCTACCATGAAATGATAATTGGGATATGCCCTGTTACCAATGATGAACACTGTTTCATTGTCTGGGGTTATCCCAACTCTTTCAATTATTAGTAGTTCATTTGCTTTAATCTTTCCAATTGCGTCTAAACAGCTAACTGTAAATGGTGTAGAAACCCACCTAATTTCTCCATTAGCGTCAATTGCATGATAGCCCTGTGGGTCAGGGTATTTAATCCTATTTAGGCTGTACATAGGCTTAAAATGCCCTTATTGCAGGGGCAAGCATTTAATGTGTTAGTGAATGATTCGAAGATTTTTTCTGTGGTTCTATATAGTATCTCTAGAATTTTCTTTCGAATAGATGCGAGACTTTGCGAGTATCTAATCGATGGGGTGGCTTGGGAGCATAAAATGCGTAAAGACACACAGGAGAAGGGATTTATGAGGCATGTAAATGAGGGCTGGGCTGTGACCAATAAATCACTTTGACGCAGCGATTAGATTTAGCAGGCGAGCACAGAAATTGTAGTGAGTGGATGTGAAACAGACACAGGAACTAATTGAATGCAGAGTATAAGATACCTACAAACAGGTGTGACAGTAATTGCAGGAAATGCAATTCTAGAGATAATAAGTAAGAAGCTTTGGAGTACTGGCGCAACTTTTGTGTATCATACTCGGAATGAATCCTTATTACCTGCTATATATGGGTACTTTGTTTGGTTAAATGAACTCTATATATTGCCTTCTACTGGTACAGAATTGAACACTATTAAAGCAAAATGAGGGGGTATATGCCCACTTAAACTCTTATAACGGGCTATAAGCTGGGGGTACTCTATTCAATCACATCTATTATGAGGATAGTCGAACTATTTGAATTTTTGGAAAAAATTTGAAATTTAGTCCAGTCCGCAAACTTGCTTACCCCAGTAGTATTAAATAACTTAGACGTTTATTACCATATCCCATGTCTAAAGAGGCAAATGCAAGAATTAAAATAAATAAACTACTTGAAGAAGCAGGATGGCGCTTTTTTGATAGTGATTATGGGCTTGCTAATATTATATTAGAAAGCAATACAAGTATCAAGCAAAAAGACATTGATGCTTATGGTGATGACTTTGAGAAGGTCAACAAAGGCTTTATAGACTTTCTATTGCTTGATGAACGTGGATTTCCATTTGTTGTATTAGAAGCCAAAGCAGAGCATATACATCCCCTAGCAGGTAAAGAGCAAGCTCGGAAATATGCAAAAGGACAAAACTGTCGTTTCATAATTCTGTCAAATGGTAATAGCCATTATTTTTGGGACACGGCAATAGGTAGTCCAAGACAAATACAAAGATTCCCTACTCAAGCTGAGGTTTCAGCTAATATTGATTTCAAACCTGATACAACAAGCCTAACAAGTGAAATAATTAATAGCGATTATATCGCTCTAACTATTAATCCTACATACAAGGACGACCCCAATTGGCAAGAAAATAAAAAGCTACCATTTTTAAGGAAATATCAAATTAGGGCGGTTGAAGCCATTAAGAAAGATGTTAAGAAAGGTAAAGACAGGTTTCTTTTTGAAATGGCAACTGGTACGGGTAAAACCCTGACATCTGCTGCTGTAATTAAATTATTTCTAAGAACAGGAAATGCTAAACGTGTATTGTTTCTTGTTGATAGGTTGGAGCTTGAAACTCAAGCTCAAAAAGCATTCGAGAGATATTTGAAGCCTGATTACACTACAGTGGTATATAAAGAGAAGCGTAATGATTGGAGAAAGGCCGAAATAGTAGTATCAACAGTACAATCCTTTACTAAGAATAACAAATACAAAAGAATATTTGCTCCTTCTGATTTTGACCTAGTAATATCTGATGAAGCGCATAGGTCAATTGCTGGTAATAGCCGAGCAGTATTTGAATACTTTATTGGCTACAAGTTGGGTCTTACTGCTACACCTAAAGATTACCTTAAAAAGATAGATGCTAAAAGTCTTAGTGAAAATGACCCGAGAGAAATGGAGCGGAGGCTTTTATTAGACACCTATAATATTTTTGGTTGCGATAGTGGTGAACCTACTTATAGATATTCATTGCTTGATGGTGTAAAGGATGGCTTCTTAGTAAATCCTAAAGTTGTTGATGCAAGAACAGAGATAACTACCCAATTATTGTCTGATGAAGGTTATAGTGTAGTTAAACCTGAAAATGATGAAGGAGAAGAGCAAGAAGCAGAAACGGAGGATAATTTCTTTGTTCGAGATTTTGAGAAGAAGTTCTTTTCAGAAAATACTAACCGTGTCTTTTGTGAAACTTTTATTAAGAATGCTCTCCCTGACCCGGTTACAGGAGAAGTTGGTAAGACTATAATATTCTGTGTAAGTCAAAATCATGCTTCTAAAATTACACAGATATTGAATGAATATGCTGATACGTTGTTTCCAGGTAAATATGATTCTGATTTTGCAATGCAGGTAACGTCTTTTATTACGGATGCAAAACAATACACGATAAATTTCACGAATAATAACCTAAGCGGTAACAATAATTTTAATGATTTCTATAAGACATCAAAAACAAGAGTTTGCTGTACTGTAGGTATGATGACTACTGGTTATGATTGCCCTGATTTGCTTAATCTATGTTTGATGCGCCCAATATTTTCACCGTCAGACTTTGTGCAGATAAAGGGTAGAGGTACACGAAAACACAACTTTTTAGAAGAGGTTAAAAGTCCTACTTTAAAAGAAGAAACAATTGACAGAATTAATGCTATGGGTAATGAGCACCCATCAGCAGTTTGGATAGAGAAAGAGGATAAGCTGGAAAAGAACAAGTATAAATTATTTGATTTCTTTGCCAACTGTGAATTTTTTGAAGAGAAATTTGATTATGATGAAGTGCTTCAATTACCTGCTATTAGAGCCCCAAGAGGTAAAACTCAAGGTCCAATGCCATCCGGAGATGCACATGAAACATACCAGCCTGATTTTATACGTACAATTGAAGAGGAGGATATTGGATTTGAAGGGATGCGTATTGACAGGATGTATTTTAATATGTTTGAAGAAGAAGTAAAAGATAACCTTGAGATTGCAAAATTGGCTAAGAAAGAAGATTTTGATGCAATAGAGGCGTATATAGTCAATCATATATTTGATAAGCCACAAGAGTATTACAATCTTGATAAACTGCGCAGAGCTACAAAAGTGGATAGAAGGTTGTCATTACGAGAGATTGTTGAAAAAATATTCGGGTATATTCCATATTTCAAAAGTAAAGATGAACTACTGGAAGAAGAATTTGAAAAATTTGACAGCAGAGTTTTGCCTGATGAACAATATTTCATTTATGCTAAAAACTTCTTCAAGAGTTACATTACAGATAGTGAGTTTAGAGAGATTATTGAAAATAAAAACTATGCTTTGTTGAATACAAATCCTAATGGTGAGGCATTTAGAAAATTACCGTCTGATTTAAGGGAGAAGATACCAGAGTATATCAAGGATTATGTTTCACTTAATAGGTTTATGGCATAATATTCACTATTTAATATTTCACAATGTTATTAGGAATCACTGATGAAAAACTGCTAATGAAGCTAAATAAAAGGCTGTCTGATGCATTATTGCCTTATGCCACATTTACTGGTAAACGTACTATTATCTTCCCTTCGGGCAGCAGAGACGAAATCGTGTATTATTCTGACGAATTAAAAATGTGGTGGCATTTTAGTGATGTACGAAAAGAACGCTACTGGAATTGTTTTGGCGTAGATAATCCTAATGATGCAAAAAAGATAAATATTACCTGTGAAATTAATATGCCCTTTCGAGGTGTTAATTTAAGAACAGCAGGTATGTGGGCAGAAAATGTGGAAGGTAAATATATTATACTACACAATGGTAGCATAAGAGGAGGGCAGAAAGGTGTTGGTAAAAGTTTATTTAGAACACATTATAAGGGTGAATGGGCTAAAGTAAAGATTGATAAGAAGCAATACACTTATGCTCCAGTAGCTCAATTAGATGATGATAAGCTGCCTTATCAAATAAGGCAATTTGTAAGAGGGGTAAGAGAAATTAAGGATTTAGCAAAGTCAATGCGCAAAGGTGGCTTTAGAGATGGAAAATATAATCCTGAATTTAGTGGCACAAAACGTTATGATTTGCCAGATGAAGTAGTTGCTAACTGTAATCATGGTATTGTAGTGGATAGCTTGCAGAGAGCTATTGAGGCTCTAGGTTATAGAGCAAACAACACAACCATTATAGATTTATATACTCAGGCTAAAGGTGGAATTGTTAATCGGATATTTGAGGTAAAAACTGCATTGAGCAGACAGACTGTGTACACTGCTATAGGGCAATTAAAACTTAATAGTATTCCACATAAGCATTCAAAGCTGTACTTTGTTAGCCCAAATACAATTAATAAAGAACTTATTAATGATTTACAGAATTTAGGTATTATGACCATACTATACGTATGGAAAGACAAACTACCTGAATTTATTAATCTCAAAGAATTGATATAAATGCTAGATAAAGACACGAAGAAACGAATTGATGATGCGCGTGATATACTTGTAGGTAAAGTGCCTGACCCTAAAAGTCAGGTTGAACAGATAACTATTGCACTCATCTACAAGTTTATGGATGATATGGATACTGAATCTGTTGAAATGGGAGGCAAGGCTACATTTTTTACAGGTGAGTATGAGCAATATGCCTGGACAAAACTGTTTGACCCCAAATTAGGCAGTCATGGTATGTTTATGCTTTATAGTGAGGCATTAACAAAGTTATCAGTACATAAGGAAAAGAGTTTTCCGCAGTTATTTAGGGATATATTCAAAAATGCTTATCTGCCTTATCGCGACCCTGAAACTTTGAAATTATTTCTGAAAACTATAGATGAGTTCAATTATGACCACAGCGAAAGGTTAGGAGATGCTTTTGAATACTTATTATCTGTATTGGGTTCTCAGGGAGATGCGGGGCAATTCAGGACACCAAGAAATATCATTGACTTTATTGTAGCAGTACTTGACCCCAAGAAAAATGAAACTATATGCGACCCTGCATGTGGAACGGCAGGTTTCCTGATAAGCAGCTACAAACACATACTGGAGCAAAATACAAAGAAATTGCCCGGAGATATGCTAAAGCCAGATGAAAGGAAAGCCATAGTAAAGAATTTTAAAGGCTATGATATAAGCCCGGACATGGTACGCCTGAGTTTGGTAAATATGTACCTGCATAACTTTAGCAACCCTCAAATTACCGAATACGATACACTTACCAGTGAGGATAAATGGAATGAGACATTTGATATCATAATGGCTAATCCCCCTTTTATGACACCAAAGGGAGGTATAAAGCCACATAAACGCTTTAGTGTAGAAAGTAACAGGAGTGAGGTGCTATTTGTAGATTATATAGCTGAGCATATTAACCCTGCAACAGGCCGAGCAGGAATTATTGTACCTGAAGGTATTATTTTCCAAAGTGCCACAGCTTATAAAGCGTTGCGCAAGATGCTAGTTGAAAATAACTACTTATATGCTGTTGTAAGTTTACCCGCTGGTATTTTTAACCCTTATAGCGGTGTTAAAACTACTATACTCTTAATGGATAGAGCTATAGCAAAAAAGACAGATGACATACTGTTTATAAAAATAGAAAATGATGGTTTTGGCTTAGGAGCACAGCGTAAGGAAATTGTAAGAAATGATTTGCCTGACGCACTTAATTTATTACATGATTATAAACATGCTATTCATAATGGGAATACGGAAAATGTAACATTATTACCCAATGCATTAGTTGTCAAAAAAGATAGAATAGCAGAAAATGAAGAGTATAATCTAACCATAGAAAGGTATGTTGAGAATCTGGATTTAAAAAATGTCAAACACCCAATTGTTAAAATTGGTGATGTTTTTGAAACAAGTTCAGGAGGTACACCTTCCAAGAGTAAGCCAGAGTATTATGAAAATGGAACGATACCATGGTTAAAAAGTGGAGAAGTAGCACAAGGTTATATCTACAAGTCTGAAGAATATATTACAACTGAAGGTTTTGAAAATTCATCAGCAAAAATGTTCCCTATTAATACAGTATTAGTAGCTATGTATGGTGCGACTGCCGGACAAGTAGGGATATTAAAATTTGAGGCAACAACTAATCAAGCAGTATGTGGCATACTTCCAAATAATAAAGTAATTCCCGAATTTCTGTATTTAGTATTAAAATCTCAAAAAGAGAATTTGATAAAACTTAGTAGTGGAGGAGCCCAGCCGAATATTTCACAGAAAATAATCAGAGATTACTTAATACCACTTCCTGCTTTATCATTACAAAAAGATATTGTTGACAAGATTGATAGCTGGCAAAAAATTGTGGATGGTGCTAAGCAAGTTGTTGATAATTATACACCATACATCGAAATAGATCCTAATTGGGAGATTGTAGAGCTAAGTACTATATGTGAGAATCTAGATAGTAAAAGAAAACCTGTAACAGCATCAGAAAGAAAAGATGGTGTTTATCCATACTACGGGGCTTCCGGAATTGTAGACTATGTTGATAGTTACATTTTTGATGGGGATTACTTACTAGTATCAGAAGATGGAGCAAACTTAAGAGCCAGAGTGACCCCAATCGCATTTTCAGTTAGTGGGAAAGTATGGGTTAACAATCATGCACATGTATTATATTTTAAAGATAAAGCTTCAAGAATTTTTGTAGAAACTTATTTAAATTCTATAAGCTTAGATAGTTATATAACTGGTTCTGCACAACCTAAGTTAAATCAAGCTAGTTTAAATAGATTGAAGATACCTTTTCCTCCCTTAGAAATTCAAGAGAACATTGTTGAAAATATTGAAAGAGAAAAAAGTTTAATTGAATCAAATGTAGAAATTCTCAGAATATACACTCAAAAGATATCGGACGAAATAAATAAACTCTGGATATAACTTATGGCAGAAGCACAGGATATACTTCAATACATACCTGTTTCATTCAAATCACCATCAGAACAGGAGTATATCGAGTTTTTGTGGGATGCTTTTGAGCATAATTACAAAAGCGATAAATATCAGTTTGCATTTTTTGCATATCATATGCTATTTATGAGCTGTGTATATTTTAATATTTGGCAGCTAAAGCAAACAAGGGCTAATGATTTTAAAACTGGGTTATTGGGCTATGAAAAGGCTAGTGAACTGTTAAAGGCTACTTCCCCTTTTACATTCAGCCAGGAGCAGGAAAGCAAAATGGTGCGCTTCATGCAGTTGTTAGGTTGCGATGATGCTAAACTAGGAACCTATAAAAAGATAATAAGGGAACGCAATGAAATAGCCCATACAAATGGAAATATTTCATTTAAAAGTAAAGATAGCCTTGATGCCAAAATTAATGAGATAGTCAGAATTGTAGATGAAATACAAACACATTCTGCACCCATTATTAATGAAATATTCAAAGATTTTCTAGAGACAAGTTGGGATATTGATAATCGTGAATACTCTGATGAACTTGATGAAGTAAGGGAAGTCTTAATTCATTCTAATTATATGTCATTTAAAGACATTGAGCAGATGTTGTCATTTGATATGACAAGTATAAATTCAGCCCCGAATTATAAAGAAAAGCAACAATTATTTGATGTTTTGAAGGAAAACTATTCGTAGTTGTACCTGAATATTCTGTTTAATAATGCGATATGTATTATTGGAGTTAATAATTTATTTCAATTAGATTTTTAATTCATTTTGATGATATCAAGGTGGCTATGCAATATTGACGCTGTATTGCAGCTATTTTGTCACCTATGCAATAGGGGTTATAAAAATTTGATTGGCATATTTTTTGACGTATCTTTGCAGTTATTAATCTGATTATTTCAGATATAGCAACTTCCCTCCGAGAAGTAATCCGTAGAAGAAATCCCGAAGAAAAATTTATTGATTTAAAAATGTATTAGCCTGTTATAGGGTTGGTATGCTCTGTAATTATGCTTTAGGTATACTTATTTGTGATTAGTTGCTCATTTTTGTTTTGTGAGTATAATAATAATTTGAAGAAAAGCTGAAGAAAATGGTAGAAAGAATTTATGACATGCAGTCAGTAAAGATACTGATGCGAAATATTATTAATTATGAGGTACTATTTTTACGTGCCCAAAAATTTAGATTTAGACCATGTGTTAGAAACACAGGATTTCATGAGTATTCCTGCTTTTAGTAAGGATAAACTATGTTTTGTATTAAATACCATTGCGGAGTTGCCCTCAAGGTATAAGGATGCAGTATGCGAAAAAGGTTATGTCTTACTGAGCGGTAAGACTATGCAGAAATGGATTGGTAGAGACTATAAAAGGTATATTGATATGCTTATAAAAGCTGGTATAATAGAGTCTGATGGCAGCTATATCGTAGGTTCTAAACCAATGGGTTACAGATTTTGCGAAGCATATAAAGTTGAATGTAAAAGAGTACTAGTTACCGACAGTGGTTTAATTAGCAAAATGAATAGCCATAATTGGTACGAGGACGATAAAGAAGATATAGAAGACGACAAAAGTGCAGATTCGTATCCTCAGTATAGTTCTGCTATCAAGTGCTACAATTCTGGTTTAATTAAGATTGATTATAAGTTGGCCAACTTATATAACGAGACTGTATATGCTTATAAGAAGCGTAACAGGGATTTGTGGGATAGCGAGATTGTAGCCGGAGGGGTACGTTATAAAAATCCGTATACCCAATACCTGGCTTCACAAATCAGTATAGACAAGATTCATAGAGGTAGGTTCAATCCCAGCTATGATACCAACGTATACAGGTTACATTCGGTAATAACACAATGTAAGAGAGAAATTAGGAATGCGATTACTATTGATGGTAAACTCGTAGCTGCAGTTGATATATCTAATTGTCAGCCTACACTACTCACAATATTAATGAACCCTGAATTCTGGGACGAAAAAAATATCTTTAACTATACCCAAATAAGCTATTTAGGTATAAAAAATATGTTCAACACACATAAGCACTACACTAGATTCATTATGATGTGCAAAAATGCAGAACATAATAGTAATATGAAGGCAGAGGTTGAAAGGTTCAATAAATTAGTAGAAAGTGGTACATTTTATAATAATTTTCGCTCCCTACTGGAGCGTAAGTTGGGTTTAAAGAGACTCAGTACACAAGATGTGAAAACTATGTTTTTTACAGTTTTGTTTACTAGTAATCGTTTTATTCACCAAAAAGAAGCTGCTTGTAAACGTGTATTTAGGGAGTGGTTTCCTCAAATATATGAACTAACTAGAATGCTGAAAGTTAAGGATCATGCTAATTTGCCTATTCTGTTACAAAGACTAGAGAGCTATCTTTTGTTTAATAGGGTGATTCCGAGTATTAATGCTAAAGCTCCCAACCTTAGCTTTATACCTATTCATGACAGCATAGCAGTGCCAGTAGGACATGAAAAGCTTGTACAGGATATTATGACGAAAGAATTGTCTCTGTGTCTAGGCTTCAAGCCACACCTAAAAGTAGAGTTGTGGGAACCAGAGAATCTTGAAAGAATTATTAACGAGTTTAAGTGTAATAACATGGCAGCATAAAATTAAAGGCAGGGTAATTCCTGCCTTTTTTATTTCATTAAATAATAGATATCTCTAGAAGTGTTACATAAAATCCTTGGTATTGAATTTGAAATTTAACTCAATGTCATTTTGGATTTCCTGAAACATTGCCTCTTGGTCTATTTCTTTATTAAACTGCCAAGCAATCTTGTTCTCATGTACCATTTGTACAGGCATATTAGTTGTCCATATTACAGTGACTTTATTCTTATCTACTTGCATAATCTTGTATTTAGCAGATATCAAGTCACCTTTCCATAAAATTTCTACCGATAAGTTTTCCATTTTTACAATCTCAGTAGAGGGAATTGATAAAATCAAGTTAATTAGGTCACGATATAAGTGTTTTACTCCACCTTGTTGTTTTGTCTCTGTTTGAAATGTACCGCTTGATTTTGTTAGTATTACTACCAGCACGATGATAACTATGAAAATTAGTATTCCCATTATGTAAATGTTTTAGTTGTGTAAAAATAGCACAAATTTGCGCTAATAATAGTCCCTGCTATTCAGTCACTTTGAGTATTGGCAAAGAAGTACTTCAGGCACGATAAGGGGATTAAGCAGTTTGGCAAAAAACTTCGAGAGATACGAAAGAGTAAAGGTATATCTCAGGAAGCCCTTGCCTATGCTACTGACCTGCATCTATCACAAATTGGACGAATAGAAAGGGGAGAAGTGTCTACTTCAATCAGCTTTGTCTATCTGTTTGCTGAGATATTAGAAGTTGAACCTACATCATTTTTTGAAAAGTAAATCAAAGGTTACTAGGTAAATTTATCCCTTAGATTATTCATGTCATTTGCCAATTTTACATCCAGAACTTTTGCATAATGTTGAGTGGTCTTAATATTGGTGTGTCCCAGAAGCTTAGAAACAGTCTTTATAGGCACTCCGTTGCTAAGTGTTACAGATGTTGCAAAACTGTGTCTGGCAATGTGAAATGTTAGTTTCTTTTTAATGCCACATAAGTCTGCTATTTCTTTTAGGTAAGAATTGACCTTTTGGTTAGATGGTACTGGAAATACCCTGTTTGTATGGGCTTCTTTTCTCCACTCTTGATATGATTGAATTATAGCTAATGCTTGTGGTAATAGTGGAACTGGTACTCTAGTTTTTGTTTTACTCCTGAATGTTTGAATCCATAGGTTTTTATCTACTCCTAGAACTATCTCCTCAATTACCAGCTTTTTAACGTCTGCATAAGCAAGCCCTGTATAGCATGAGAATATAAATATATCCCTGATTTCTGATAGTCTCTTGATGGATATTTCCTTACTCTGAATGGTGTTTATTTCCTCTATATTCAAATACTCTCTAGAAACTACTTTAAACTTACATCTGTAGCTATTAAATGGATTGGTTTTGAGCCATTCATTTGCTATTGAATAGTTGATAATCCTCTTTAGAAATTGGATGTATTTAATAGCTGTATTATGGCCTATCTTCTCATGAGTTTTAAGATACAATTCAAAGTGGACAATAAACTTGGGAGTCAATTCTGATAATAACGGGTCTTTACGAGAGTATTCCTTAGCAATGTAGCCTTCTAGTTTGGTTCGCAAGGTTTCATACTTAACATACGTAGCTTGCGTAGTTTCCTGACCTATTCGCTTCTTTACATAGGCATTATGCTGCCTGGTTGCTCCAAGTAGGGTGATATTTTCTGTGTTTTTTGCATTTAGCCTCTTTGTAATTGCAGAAGTTGTTATTTCTACCCCTGTATTCAATAGTTCAGTGTAAATACCTGTGATTTTGCCTTTAAGGCTATTTAAGAGGTGATTTTGATTAATTGCTAATGGTGTGTTCTCGGTAATAATACCTTTTGTTTCATCCCAATAATTAGCGTCAATAAATACCCCTGTTGCAATGGTCTCCCTTTTACCGTCTATTGTTATCCTTAGGTAAATAGGGGATAGTCCTTTCTTATTAATTCTGCTTTTGAAAAGGAAAAATGAGAGGAATAATTTCTTTGATTCCATGTCGATTTAATTGTGACACAGAGCATTTAATTCAGGTTTTAAAAACATGTTACCTCGGCTAAAAGATGTTACCTCGGATGTTACCTTGAGAGAAGTGAATAATAGGTAACTCTAGAATTTAGTAAAAATGCAAGCTTGAGTGTAATTGCTTGATAATCAATGAGACTAAAAAGTGAGGTGCAATAAAAAAGCCCCACAATGTGAGGCTTTCAATTTCTGGGCGGAGAGAGAGGGATTCGAACCCCCGGACCTTTGACAGTCAACGGTTTTCAAGACCGCCGCATTCGACCGCTCTGCCATCTCTCCGAGCGCAAAATTATACAAGGAGGCGTATTTTCAAAAAGTTTTTTTCATTTTCGCCACATATTTTCTAATGCTATGTTAAATAATGCCCTGAAATGCGCGTCAGACAATCCTTTTACAACAGTTGTGCGTATTTAGTGTTATAATAGAAAATTATGATCAGGATATTAAACATCGTGGCATTATTAGCTTTTGCCATACAATTAAGTGCTTGTGCACAAAATAACAATTACGAAAAATCGAATACTTTTAAGAAGATGAATAATACTAATCCTGCTACTCAGCAGCACAAAACAGAAGTCGCAACCTTTGCTGCGGGTTGTTTTTGGTGTGTTGAAGCACAATATCAGCAATTGAAAGGGGTAGAAAAAGTCGAATCAGGCTATATCGGTGGGCACATAGAAAACCCTACTTACAAGCAAGTATGTACAGGGGAGACAGGGCATGCCGAGGCGTGTAATATATATTACAACCCGGCAGTAATCAGTTATGACGAATTGTTAGCCGCATTTTGGGTAGCACATGATCCTACACAACTGAACAGGCAAGGTAATGATGTGGGTACTCAGTATCGTTCTGCCATATTTTATCACAACGACGAGCAGCGTCAGAAGGCTGAAGAATATAAAAAGAAGCTGAATGAAGAAAGAGCATTCAGCGAACCAATTGTAACAGAGATAGGCCCATACACAAAGTTTTACAAAGCAGAAGATTATCACCAGAACTATTATAACGATAATCCCAGCCAGGGCTACTGTGTGTTTGTGGTAAAACCTAAGATGGACAAATTCAGAAAAGTGTTTCAGGATAAATTGAAGGATGTAAAACAGGATTGATAATCATACTGTTGATTGTACTTCGGGATAGCATTTGTTTGCTATCCCGATTTTTTTTTGAAAAAGATAAAACCATTGTCATACTAGTGTCGTATATGTTTCGGAATAAGGGATTGAACGTAAGCTGTTAAAACAAAAATTTGTATACGATATGAAAACTGTATGGAAGAAAGTATTTATTGGGACAGGTATAGTTGTGCTAAGCGCAGCTACCGTATTGGCTGTACATATATATCAGGTGACACGCCCGAAGATTACTGATGCTGAGCGAGTTGTAATGGCAAGGGTAGACTTTAAGCAAGATATAGACTCTACCGAAGCACATGCTATAACGAATTGGCTATACAATCAAAAGGGGGTAGAGCATGTGTTGTGTAATCCAGAGACTAACATTGCTGTATTTACATTCTATCCTGTACAGGCAAATGCCAACGATATTATCGAAGACCTGAAACTGGCTGGTAATTATAAAGCAGAACGCTATATGCCTGATGCTACTGCTATGCGGAAAGGTTGCCCTGTGTCTCCTAATTCAGGTTCTAATACTGTCTACGGATTCTTCAAAAATATTTTCTAAACCAAAAATCAGAATAAGTATGAAAAAGTTAGCCTTGTTTGGTATTGCATTAGGACTGGTAGTAGCTGTGTCTTGTAAAAAAGACGATAACAATATGACTACTACACCTACGCCCACACCTGTTACAATGACATTGTATGATTCATTAGGTGGCACTACTATGGTAGCAGACCCGTCTGCAAGCGGAAAGATGATTGAGAAGGGGCGTCTGGGCATCCGATCGGTGGTAGATAGTACCATTTTTGTAATTGCCGCCGACCCAAAGCTTAATGGCTTCTTCCCTGTTTTGTTAGCTGAAGTTACTGCAGGTAATTTGAGTGGCTTCCAGACACTGAGTACAAACCTTACAGACTTCTTTTGTGTGGCTACCGGTGCTAAAAACTTCAGCTACAAAGGCATGAATATGAAAGATGCACATGACCCTGCTAAAAACAGCCGTATGAATGGCAAAGCAGCCAATGCAGATTTCGATCAGTTTGTTGTAGATCTCGTTGCTGGTGCTAAAAAAGTTGGCTTGTCAGACCAGTTAATAGGTCAGGTTGGCAAGGTAGTAGAAACTACTCGTGGAGATATTGTTCAGAAATAAGCCTTCTGATAATGTATAAGGAGAGAATAGAACTAAGCATAAAAAAAGCCGGATGTCTATCCGGCTTTTATTTTTTATTAAGAGTGATAATGAACTATGCAAGAATAGTGTTCTTTACATCCTCCAGTATGTCCAGTGTTTCTTCTTTGCTGTTGCCCTCTGCATAAACGCGCAGCAGTGGTTCTGTGCCCGATGCACGAAGCATTATCCAGCCACCATTATCCAGATGGTATTTGATACCGTCTATTGTTTCAATGCGGTTGAAAGTGTATTTGCCAAACTGGCTGTAACCATTTTCAGCAGCTGTTTTTATAATGGCTTCTTTCTTTTCATTTTCTAGTGTCAGGTCGTTACGTTCATATACAAAACGGCCAACCACTTCATACACTTCTTCACAAAGTTGTTTCAGTGTTTTGCCTGTTTCGTTCATAAACTGATACAGAGCCAAACCATCATATATACCATCGCGTTCAGGTATATGGCCTTTCACTGCAATACCGCCACTTTCCTCACCACCAACAAGTATGTCTTCCTTAGTCATTATCTCGCTGATATATTTAAAACCGATAGCTGTTACTTCAATTGGTAAGCCATAAGCCTCGCACATGCGTTTCACGCGGTCTGTTACAGAAAACGCTACTGCTACTTTGCCCGTCATGCCTTTGTACTTGTGCAAATAGTGTATCAATAGCAGTATGATATGGTGAGCATCAACAAAGTTGCCATCCTCGTCATACAAGCCAATACGATCAGCATCACCGTCTGTGGCAAGGCCAATTTTTACTTCAGGTGTGTTTGCGACAGTCTTAGCAAGTTCTTGCAGATTTTTATCTAATGGCTCTGGTGCTTGTCCCATAAAGCCAGGGTTTTCTTCGCAATGTATCAACACAGCAGTAGGGAAGAGGCGGCGTATTACGCTTTGGCCTGCACCATACATAGCATCGTATGCCAGCTTGAAAGGAGATTTATTAAGTGCAGGGATATCAAATTTCTCTTGCAGGTAGCTAACATACATGTCTTCCAGATTAATGTAAGAAAGCAGACCTTGTTTCTCCCAGTATGCAAGCCCTTCTTTAGGCAATTCAACTGTATCAGGAATCAAGGCTTCAACAGCAGCAATATCTGCGGGGTTTGATGGACCACCATGCGCTCCTTTCAGTTTATAACCATTGTATGTTGGCGGGTTGTGAGATGCTGTAATGATAACACCTTGCTGCGCTCCCATTTTCTGTACACCGAAAGAAATCATGGGTGTACTCACAAAACCTTTAGCCATTATTACATTAATGCCGTTTGCGCACAGTACACGTGCTACCATATCTGTAAACAATGGTCCACCAAATCGGCAATCGTGCCCTAATACAACAGTAGGACGGTCTGAACGCTGTAATAACCAGTGAGACAAGCCTTTAGTAACACGGGCTACATTATATACTGTGAAGTCTTGAGCTATGATGGCGCGCCATCCGTCAGTACCGAATTTTATCTTATCAATAATCATATCTGAAACAACTGTTAATTTATACGGGCATCAAAAATAGTAAACCTTTTGTACCGATTAGGTTCTTTAATT
Organism: Flavipsychrobacter sp.; assembly: GCA_035299045.1. GTDB lineage: Bacteria > Bacteroidota > Bacteroidia > Chitinophagales > Chitinophagaceae > Polluticoccus. The sequence goes on along the minus strand of DATGXJ010000007.1, from coordinate 68,327 downwards.
TTGTTAACAAAGATTTCTCTCCCATGTCCGATAGGTTAGTTTCAATCAATCCCGCAACTGGTAAGGTTTTAGGCGAATATGATATATATAATGAAAAAAAGGTCGATAACGCCGTAAGGCAGTCGCAGAAGGCTTTTGAGCAGTGGAGGCAGTTGTCTTTAAAGGAAAGGGGTGTAGTGATGAAGAAAATTGCTGCCCAGATAAGGAAAGACAAAGAAAAGCTGGCAAAGCTTGCATCTGCAGAAATGGGTAAGCCAATCGCGCAAAGCCTTGCGGAGGTTGAGAAGTGTGCCTATACATTTGAGTTCTATGCCAAAGAAGGTCCAGCTTTCCTGAAAGATGAGATAGTGAAGACCGATGCTCGTAAGAGCTATGTATCATTTCAACCATTGGGGACGGTGCTGGCTATTATGCCATGGAATTTTCCGTATTGGCAGGTATTCAGGGCTATGGCACCGGCTATTATGGCGGGCAATGTGATGTTGCTGAAACATGCGTCAAATATCAGTGGTTGTGCTTTGGCGATAGAGAAAGTAGTGAAGGATGCTGGTGCGCCGAAAGGATTAATGCAAACATTATTGCTGCCATCTTCCAGGGTAGAGGATTTGATAGCAAATCCTGTAGTGTCAGCCATCACCTTTACAGGTAGTACATCTGCCGGTAGTAAAGTGGCAATGGCAGCGGCAAAACACATTAAGAAACAAGTATTGGAACTTGGAGGCAGCGATCCATATATCGTGTTGAAGGATGCAGAGATGAAATTGGCAGTTAAAATATCTGTAGATGGCAGGCTGGTAAACAGCGGACAAAGCTGTGTTGCTGCAAAACGTTTTATAGTAGAAAAAGCAGTTAAGAAAGAATTTGAAATGCAGTTTGTGGAGCAGATGGAAGCTGCACGCTTCGGCGACCCTCTGGATATGGACAATAAGATTGGCCCTATGGCTCGTCATGATTTGCGTGACCAACTGCATGAGCAAGTACAGAAAAGTGTTGCCATGGGAGCTAAGTTGTTGTGTGGTGGCTATATACCTGATAACGAAGGCGCATACTATCCGCCAACAGTGCTTACCAATGTAAAGAAGGGCATGCCAGCTTACGATGAAGAATTGTTTGGCCCTGTAGCAGCCATCATTGAAGCAAAAGACGAAGCTGATGCGATACGCCTGGCAAACGATAGTGTATATGGATTAGGTGCAGGTATATTCAGCAAAAACAGAGCGAGGGCAGAGAAGATTGCTGCTACACAATTACAGGCAGGGAATTGCTTTGTAAACGCCTTTGTACACTCAGACCCACGCTTGCCTTTTGGTGGCATAAAGCAAAGCGGATATGGAAGGGAATTGAGTATATTTGGTATTCGCGAATTCGTGAACATCAAAACAGTGTTTATTAACTAATGTCTTACTCATATATAGCTCTGGGCGACTCCTATACAATAGGTGAACAAGTACCAACTGCCGAAAATTTCCCGCATCAGTTAGTTACAATGCTGAATGCACAGGGGTTGAAAGTTGCAGAACCTGTAATCATTGCTACCACAGGGTGGACGACAGATGAGTTGGCTGCTGCTATCAAAGAAAGGAACGTACAGGACACTTTCAGTTTCGTGACATTGTTGATTGGTGTAAACAATCAATATCGTGGCAGAGACCTTGATAACTACAGACAAGAGTACACACAGTTGTTGGATACTGCTATCCGCTATGCTAATGGACATGTAAACAATGTATTTGTACTGTCAATACCTGATTGGGGTGTAACACCATTTGCAGAAGGCAGGGATAGAGCGCAAATAGCTAAAGATATAGATGCTTACAATGCTGCTTGCAAGGATATAACGCTGGCGCACAAATGTCACTACTTGGATATTACAGACAGCACCCGCAAAAATGGTACTTTACTAGCTTATTTAGCAGAAGACGGTCTACACCCGAGTGGTAAAGAATATAAGATATGGGCTGAAAGGCTTTTGCCAATGGTGGTAAAGGTGCTGAAAGGGTAGTTACTTTAGCATCTCAAATAACTTATTCAGCTTTTCTCTGTTCAGTATTTTCTGCCAGGTTTTGCCGCTGCTTATCAGGCGTTCGCCAACCGTTGCAGTAAAGTCTACTACTACTTCATTTTTGTTTACCTCTGCCAATGTAGCTGTAAATAAAACTTCCTGTCCCATCAGTGCGGGAGAGTGATGGGTAACTGTCACGGCTGTACCAATGCCTTCCTCGTTTTCCTCCTTCATTTCCAGCACAAATAGCCTGCCTGCCCATTCTGCGTCGCGTGTTAGTGCAAATGTGCTATATACATTATGCACCTCGCCGCTGGCAAACTTTGCTGCATCTGCTTCTGTTACAAGATGCCTGTATTCCTTTGTATCGCCTGTTTTAAACGGATTTTTCATAATTTCCTATCACAAAATAATATAAAACCTACCCATAATCTTATAAGTGCTTTGCTGTTTTATTAACATTTACACCAGTATCTTTGTAGGGTCAATGAAAAGGCTGATTGTCATACCAATAATGTTTATCTACCTGCTGGCTGTGTCAGGGGTAACAATAAACATGCACTATTGTGGCAGTGAGCTGGAATCTTGGCAGGTATATACAGCAAATGAAGGGTGCGCTACAGACAGTTGCAGCGATGACATGGAAGAAGAGGAGGGGTGTTGTAAGAATGAAGTTGTTGCCGCCAAGGTTGCAATTGATCATTATTTTTCAGACTTCTTCAAGCTGAAGCTATCCGCTTCTGAATGGTTAGTTCCACAAAAACAATTCCTTTATTGTCAGCAATCAGTACTTGTTGTAGGTAAAGAAAAGCCTACGGTAGGCAATCCCAATGCCCCACCGGGGTTGTGGCAAAACATCCCATTGTTCAAATTGCATTCTTCATTTACTTATTATGGTTAAAAAATTTATCCGATTTTAATGATATATGCCTTATCTGGCATTGGATAAATATGTAATTTAACTAATTGAATAAGTAAAAATGAAACAGATAATTATCATTCTTTCCATCATATTTTCTGCTGTTGGAGTAACCGCACAAGACAGCAAAGACACTAAAGATGTTGTTACCAAAACCTATAAGGTTGATGGTAATTGTGGTATGTGCAAAAAGCGCATTGAAGAAGCTGCATTCGTGAAAGGCGTAAAAAAAGCTGACTGGGATAAAGATAAACATACCCTGACTGTTGTATACAGACCGTCTAAAACCAATGGCGAAACAATATTGAAGAGCGTGGCAAAAGCAGGCCACAGTTCAGAATTGGTAAAAGCCGAGGATGCAGACTACAACAAGCTGCCTGAATGCTGCCAATATAAAACCAATACTTGCGAACACTAAAAACGACACAAGTATGGGAACTATATCGAAGAAACTGCTATTAGGCAGTATCATGGCCATGCCATTTACAGATACCATTGCACAGGACAGCATAGCTTTAAAGGCAGATTCAACTAAGAAGCTAAAAGATGTTACGGTAAAACACCGTAGGGCAAGTACTCAAATAAGTATGCTCGACCCTATGAAGCGTGAGCTTATCAGTCAGCGTGAGTTGCTTAAAGCTGCATGTTGCAACCTTAGCGAAAGTTTTGAAACTACGCCTTCTGTAGACGTAGCGTTTACGGATGCTGTGTCTGGATACAAACAAATACAAATGTTGGGGCTTGCTGGCCCATACACACTCATAACAAGGGAGAATATACCTGATACACGTGGTTTAGCTGCTGTAACAGGCCTTACTTTTACACCTGGCACTTTTATAGAGGGTATGCAACTCAGCAAGGGTACAGGTAGTGTTGTAAACGGTTATGAAAGTGTTGCGGGACAAATAAATGTAGAATGGCGCAAGCCTTTTGAGGATAAAGAAGAAAAGCTACACCTCAATCTATACCAAAGCTCACAAGGACGTACGGAGGGTAATATCGTATACAGGAATAAACTGAGCGATAAGCTGTCGACCAATATCCTATTGCACGGTAAGTCCCAATGGTTGAAGCTGGATAATAATAATGACGGCTTTCTTGACCAACCTTTAGACAAACAGTTTGTAGGCGCTAATCGTTGGTTCTGGTTTGGGCCTAAGGGTTGGGAAGTGCAGGGTGGTGTGAAAGCCGCCTTTATACAAAATACAGGCGGACAGTGGAACTACGAGCGCAATGGAGAGCAGATTACAGGTAAGCCTTGGGGTTTTCAGTTGAATACAGAACGTGTAGAAGGCTGGGCTAAAATTGGTAAAATGTTTAGTAAGCCCGGCACAAGTATGGGGCTGCAATTGGCTGGTGTATATCATAATCAGGATGCGAAGTACGGTAGCACAAACTACCTTGGTACACAACGCAGCTTTTATGCAAACCTGATATACCAGACTATTCTGGGCAATACCAATCATATATTGAAAGGTGGATTAAGTACGCTTATAGACAACTATGATGAGACATTCAGGTTTACAAATTATAAGCGGAATGAAGTAGTTCCCGGGGCCTTCGCAGAGTATGCATATACACATTCAACCAAGTTCAATCTGGTTGCGGGTATTCGTGGCGACTATCATAATATATTCGGTGCTTTTGCTACACCACGCTTGCACGTAAGGTATGCTCCGTTCAAAAAAACAGTTTTGCGTGCATCTGTTGGCAGAGCACAACGTACTGCAAACATCTTTGCTGAGAACATGGGTTATATGGCTAGCAACCGCAGCTTTATGGTACAGAGCGCAGCAGGTAGTGCCAATCCTTATGGTCTGAATCCTGAGGTAGCGTGGAATAGTGGTGTAAACCTGACGCAGAAGTTTGTATTAGATTACAGAGATGGTGCTGTGTCTGTAGATTACTACTATACCCATTTTCAAAATCAGGTAGTAGTAGATGTGGAAGATGCTCATAGTGTGCAGTTTTATAACCTGAATGGTTTGTCTTTCGCCAACAGCTTGCAGGCTCAGGCCGATTATGAGCTTATCCATAACCTCGATTTGCGATTGGCATACAGATGGTACGATGTGCGCACAAGCTATGGTAATACACTAAAAGAACGTCCGTTGGTGGCAGCTCACAGAGCATTTGCCAACATTGGTTATGAGACAAGAAATAAATGGAAGTTTGACTATACGGTACAGTGGATCGGTTCAAAAAGAATCCCTTCCTTACATAGTCATCATGGTGGTGGAGTTACTACTGAGTCTTATTCTCCCTCCTTCTGGCAAATGAATGCTCAGATCAGCAAGTCGTGGAATGACAAGTTGGAAGTATATCTTGGTGGTGAAAACCTGACCAACTATATGATGCACGATCCGATTGTGGGTGCTGGTAATCCATACAATGTGGGCTTTGATGCCTCAATGATTTGGGGGCCTATAATGGGAGCTAATATTTACGGAGGATTCAGATATAAATTAAGATAATGAAAAGGCGTCAGACTATCTGACGCCTTTTTTATTTTATGTTTTTCTAGGTTTCTTTCTTGCTGCAGGGAAGAGTACATTATTTAGTATCAATCTGTATCCCGGAGATGTTGGATGCAGGCTAAGGTCTGTTGGTGGGTCGCCTATCTGGTGTTCATAGTCTTCAGGGTCGTGGCCGCCGTAGAAGGTCCAAGTGCCTTTGCCAAACTCACCATGTATATATCTGGCTTCATTCTTAGGCTTATAATCACCCATCACCAAAACACTTGTTTTCAATACATCTTTACGAAATGCCGTAGTCTGGCCCATAAAACCTTTTACTGTTGTTGTGTGGTTTTGACACAACATCGTAGGTACAGGGTCAAACTTTGCAGAGAAAGTAAACAGGGTAAAATAATCTACATCAGGATTTACCTGTCTGTAGTGCGTATTGTCTATATCAGAGAATTCGTACTCGTAAGGGTTAGTAGATATTTTAAAATCTTTGAAAGCAAAAGCCTGTGTATAGTCAAGTTTCTGTAGAGCATTCGGTGCTATCGGGTCACCATCAAAAGGCACATCACATATGTCGGTGTTCAATGCACTTAATGCAATGTCGTATGTGTCGGTAGCACTGCACATGGCAAAAAGGTAACCACCACCTGCTACAAATGCCTGTATCTTCTGTGCCACCGCCAGTTTCAGGTGAGATACTTTCTTGAAGCCATGTTTTTTAGCCATGGCTTCGCTGTTCTTTACTTCTTCCTGAAACCAAGTAGTATTCTGGTATTGTGCCCAAAATTTGCCATACTGTCCTGAAAAATCTTCATGGTGTAGATGTAGCCAGTCATATTCAGGCAGTTTGTCTTCCAGTGCTATATCATCGTAAATCTTGTCGTATGGTATTTCTGCATAGGTAAGTACCATTGTTACTGCATCATCCCATGGCTGTTTCCCTGGTGGTGTATATACTGCAATTTTAGGTGCTTTCTCCAGTTTAATGATATCGGCATTATAATCAGGGTTGGCAATTTTTTCGATAATGCCCAAATACTTTGCATCACTGATTATTTCATAGTTCACCCCACGTATTTTACAAAGGCGTTCTATCTCGTCAGCATCGTTCATGCAAAAGCTGCCTCCTTGATAATTGAGCATCCAGTCTACTTCAAGCCCACCTTTTAACGCCGCATAAGCTATGCCATAAGCTTTCAAATGGTTGCTTTGGTTGTCAGCATCCATAGGTATAAAAAGCTTAGCCGCCATTACCTGACCTGACGACAGGAATAATAGGGCAATGCTCAGGTATTTAGATAATCGATTAAACATAATGCTTACGTAATTTACATTATTCAGGTGCATTAAATATAGTGCCGTTCATTTTTAACAAGTATTTTTGCAGCTTACATCAGTATATGAGCCAATACAGCCATGCACGTGCAATGCGTGCACTTATCAAAGCCAGCCTTCAATCTATTATGAAGAGCCCATCGGCTATTGTTTTCAGTATTGCTTTTCCATTGATATTTATTCTTGTATTCGGCTTTCTTGGTAGTGGAGGTGAGCATAGTAATATCAAAGTGGCTATTGCCCCGGGTTCTGATACGAATAACAGATTGTATCATGTGCTGAGTTATATGGCCGAATTGAAATGGGTACACGGAGATAGTGCATTTTTGAGTAAGCAAATGAAAGAAGGAGAAATAACGGCTGTGATGCTTATGAAAAAATCTCCCGATAGCGTTAAGCCAACATATAGAATTGTGTTGAATGCCTCATCCTCTCAAATGGCAAATGTGCAGCAGTTAAGGAGTATACTGAATAGTGTTATTCAGGCAATGGATCCTGAAACTGCAAAAAGAGCTGCAGATATGGCTTCTGTAGAAGTAAAGGAGAGTGTGGTGAGAGAGTTCAGAATGATAGATTTTATATTGCCCGGGCAGTTAGGTTTTTCGTTACTGGCAGGTAGTGTGTTTGGTACTGCGTTTGTATTCTTTAATCTAAGGCAGACATTAGTATTGAAACGTTTCTTTGCTACACCTGTTCGTCGTGAATTTATTGTTTTAAGCGAGGGTATATCACGGATGATATTTCAACTATTGGGCGCTTCTATCATCATTGCTGTTGGTCATTTTGCCTTTCACTATACATTAGTGAATGGTTTCGTTACGTTTATAGAGCTTATATCATTGAGTGCATTGGCGATACTGGTCTTTATGGGCTTTGGCTTCATAGTAAGCGGTATTGCAAAGAGTGATGCAACCATTCCACCCTTTGCCAATATGATAACACTACCACAATTCTTATTAGCAGGTACGTTCTTTTCTATCGATAATTTCCCTGTTTGGCTACAACCGTTTTGTAGGGCTTTACCCCTTACCTTCCTGAATGATGCAATGCGTAAAGTAGCATTTGAGGGTGTAGGTTTATGGGAGGTGAAGTACGATATTCTATTCCTGTTGGTGTGGGGTGTAGTGGTGTATGTCGTTGCTGGCAAAGTCTTTAAGTGGGAATAATTACATATAACTACATGGTATAATCTTAATTTAATTACCTTGTAGATATGAAATTCAGCCTTTTCGCCGCAGGTCTTTGTTTGTCTTTTACACTACATGCACAATCTGATAAACCATTTGCCATAGCAGTACATGGTGGTGCAGGCTATGCTGGCAATCTTTCAGAGGCTAAGCAGGCTTTGTACAAGGCTGGTATTCAGAAGGCATTGGATAAAGGCTATGAAATATTGAGCAAAGGAGGAACGTCTGTGGATGCTGTTCAGGCTGCTGTGATGGTACTGGAAGATGACAGTCTGTTTAATGCAGGTAAAGGCTCAGTTTTTACACATGCGGGAAAAAACGAGATGGATGCTGCCATCATGGATGGTAGCAACTTAAAGGCAGGTTCTGTTGCAGGTATTACTATCGTGAAAAATCCAATTACGGCAGCCAGAGTTGTTATGGATAAGACGATGCATGTTATGATGATTGGTAAAGGTGCAGAAGCGTTGGCCGGGGAGAATAATTGCGAGATTGTGAAGCCGTCTTACTTCTTTACCCAACATAGCTGGGATGCACTGCAAAACGCACTGAAGAGAGAGGCCGAACAAAGAGAAAACAACAAAAAGAAATCATCATTATTACAGCCTGATAATTACGATGAAAAATATGGTACAGTAGGCGCTGTTGCTTTGGATAAAAGCGGAAATCTTGCGGCTGCCACCAGTACAGGCGGTATGAGCAATAAAAAGCCGGGAAGAGTGGGAGATGCACCGCTGATAGGTATTGGTACCTATGCAAGCGATGTGTGTGCTGTCAGTTGCACAGGTTGGGGAGAATACTACATTCGTTTGGTAATGGCGAAGAGTATAAGTGACAGAATAGAGTTTAAAGGCATGTCATTAAATGATGCAGCTAATGAAATGATACTACAAAAGTTACCTGCATTGGGAGGCGATGGTGGTATGATTGCCATAGATAAAAGTGCAAACATAACTATGCCATTCAATACGGGTTCTATGTTCAGAGGATTTAAAAAATCTTCCGGAGAAACTGAAGTGAAAATATATAAAGACTAATTTTTTATCTGATTAGCATCACTTCTCCGCTTTTTATTTCTGTACGTCCCGTAAGGCAGGTTGCGCGGAATTTATAATAGTAAACACCTACATCACATTTTTGTGAATTGAATGTGCCATCCCAGTATTGACGAGGATTGCTGGTAATAAATACCTGTTGCCCCCAGCGGTTATACACAGCGAAGAGGTATTCGCCCTGATTACCATACATAATAGGCTTAAATCCGTCATTCAAACCGTCGCCGTTTGGTGTAAATGCAGACGGATACGAGAAAGTACAACAATCTTCTATTGATGTTATTCTGAAAGAGTCGGTATTTACGCATCCTTCCAAAGACATTCCAATTACTGTGTAGAGATCAGTCTCCATTATACGTGTGTAGAACGAGGTGTCATTTCTTCTTTTTACCCTGTATTCAGGAAGCCACTTGTAGGTAGCAGCACCTGTAGCACGGAGGTTTAGTGTATCACCTAAGCAGGCAACAGCATTTTGGTTAATGGACCTTACATCTGGTAATGGATGTACTATGATTTTATAAGTATCCGGTAGTGACTCGCAAGCTTTAATTGTCTGAGTTACAATATATGTATAAGTAGCAGGTGTTGATGTTGTATATGATACAGGAGTGTTTATTTTAGTTCCATCAATGTTGTACCAGTTCAGTTGAAAGCCTTCAATTGTTTGTATATCCAATTGCTCTACAGGATCATTTACACATAGGTTTTTTTGCCTTAAAAGAGGAATAATGGGATATGCACCACTATCTATTACTTTCATAAGTAAATTAGTTGTGCATGGCAAAAATGGAGATGAAACTGAAATTTCATATTCACCTACGGTAAAACTGTCTCTTATAACTGTAGTCTTTGAGCTATCAGAATATGTTGCCCACAGAAGCCCCCCCTTTCGAATGGTAATGTTTTTCTTTTCCAGCCCATCTGATATTGTAATAGCACTGTATTGTTTGTGGTAGCAACGTGTAGGTTCCAGTACTTCTGTTTTTATGCTGAATTGAGGAATAATATTGATTGTAACAGCGATTGTTTGGTTGCTTGATAATGGGCAACCATCATCCTTCATGTTTATGAATAATGTATGAGTCCCGGGTTGTAAATTTTCTGTATCCCAATAGAAGTTTGCATTCGGTTTATTGGTACCATTATTCGTTACATTAAGTGTCGCCTTAGGAGGTAAGTTTGAAGCAGTAATAGTAATTCCATCTCCATTAGGGTCAACAGGATTTATTGAAAAAGAAACAGATTTTGTGCCAAGACAACTATATAATGTATTTCCTAATATACCTGCTCCTTTAGTACTATCTCTACTAATTGAGAATGATGGAGGAGTATTATTACAGTTATTAAATACTATAAATGTCATTTCACGCATGCTTGACCCTATGAGTACGCCATTCCTATATTCTTCAATTTTATTCAGAACAACTGAAGTTTGGGCAATATCAGGCGTAAAGGTCATTTGACCACTTTTACTATCGAAATTGAAATTGCTGCCACTTACAGATATTGGTATAGTTGCACTATACCCTGGCGCATAAGCCATAGCAGTACCATTGTTCAAGGCTGCTGTCAATGAAAAGTAGAGAGAATCATTGTCTGCGTCTATAGCACCTTGGTTATATTCTTGATTTTGATTTATGCAGAAGAAAGGAGTTGGTACTGATGTGTAATCTGGAGATGAGTTGTTGGCAACAGTATTATTTAAGACTGCTTCCAAATACATTATACCTGTTCCACTCAAGTTTGTAACTGAATTAGTTCTCCCTGCTTGGCTGCTACCTAGATCTCCGTTGAAAACGAATCGCCATCTGTTCGATGTGCTGCTAACAGTATATGTCGCATTATATTCATATTTAACAATGCCTGGAATTGTTCCTCCTTTACAAGTAGTATTATTAGCTTCTGCTTTACAAACAGGTGTTACTTCTTTTACTGAAGAGCTATCCAACGTTAAGGTCAGGGTGCCTGTTCTCGTAGTATTTCTGAATATATTTATTACAGGTTTGCCACTTATCAGTGATGGATAGGATAAGCCAGCACAATCACCATAAATAGTTAACTTAATATTGTACGTATTTCCTGAGATATGTGTATATAATAGTTCGCCACCATATGTATGTGTGGCATATGAATTATTAAAAATAAACAAGCTGAGTATGATCCCTGCTAATAAATGTAGCTTATGAAACATTGATTTATCTATCTTTTTGCAAGTTTTCAAATTGCACAGGGTATTGCAAGATACGAATAATATAGTGCCATTTTAGTTAATCTGTGTTAACGCAATTATTTGACAGTATTGTGAATGTTGTGTTTCATATAAGTATAGCTGGGTGAATCTGGAATTTCAGATTTTGCTCATTTATGAGCATCTTTGCCACCTTAAACAGCATAAGGTATGAACCTAGAATTCAATAAGAACGAAGATGCTATGAAATTGGCTGTTAGCCAAATGAAACAGCGCCATGCACAGGTTAGCCTGGGTGGCGGTAAAAAAGCGATAGAAAAAGCACGCGAAAAGGGTAAAATGACTCCTCGCGAACGAATACAATATCTGGTTGATAAGGATAGTGTTTTTACTGAAATTGGCGCATTTGCCGGTTGGGAAATGTATCAGGAACATGGAGGTTGTCCGGCTGCAGGTACAGTTGCAGGTTTGGGCTACATACATGGTCGTCAGTGCGTTATAGTGGCAAATGATAATACAGTAAAAGCAGGTGCTTGGTTCCCGATAACAGGCAAGAAAAACCTGCGTCTGCAGGAAATTGCTATGGAGAATAAACTGCCAGTAGTTTATATAGTTGATAGCGCTGGTGTATATCTGCCAATGCAGGATGAAATATTCCCTGATAAAGAACACTTTGGTCGCATATTCCGTAATAATGCACAGATGAGTGCTATGGGCATAACACAAATAGCAGCCGTTATGGGAAGTTGTGTAGCTGGTGGTGCATATTTGCCAATTATGAGTGATGAGACTTTAATGGTTGAGGGCAACGGTTCTATTTTTCTGGCAGGCCCTTATCTGGTAAAAGCAGCAATTGGTGAAGATGCAGATCAGCAACAGTTAGGTGGTGCAAAAATGCACACTGAGGTAAGTGGTATTGCTGACTATAAATTCGATACTGAGCAGGAATGCTTAGATCAAGTACGTCGTATTATTGAAAAAATGGGCGAGCAGCCTCGTGCAGGTTTTGATAGGGCAAAGCCTGCGGAGCCTAAAAAGGATATGAAAGAGATTTACGGATTGGTATCTGTAGATAATTCTAAACCTTACGATGTGGTTGACGTAATTGAACGTCTCGTAGATAATTCAGAGTTCGACCAGTTCAAAGAAGATTATGGTAAAACAATTGTGTGTGGTTACGCACGTATCGATGGTTGGGCAGTAGGTATAGTAGCCAACCAACGTAAGATTGTGAAGAGTGGGAAAGGCGAAATGCAGCTTGGTGGTGTTATATATAACGATAGTGCAGATAAAGCAGCACGCTTTATTCAGAACTGCAATCAAAAGAAAATACCACTGGTCTTTCTGCAAGATGTTACAGGCTTCATGGTAGGCACACGTAGTGAACAAAGCGGTATCATTAAAGATGGTGCCAAATTAGTAAACGCTGTTTCTAATAGTGTAGTACCAAAGATTACAATAGTAATAGGTAATTCTTACGGTGCAGGTAACTATGCAATGTGTGGTAAGGCTTACGACCCTCGTTTCATCTACGCATGGCCAAATGCCAAGATTGCCGTAATGGGAGGTGAACAAGCAGCTAAAACATTATTACAAATACAAGTTGCTGCATTAAAAAGTAAAGGACAGGAGATAGATGCAGATAAAGAAAAAGAATTGTTGAAGCAAATTACTGATAAATACAATGCTCAAACCTCATCATACTATGCAGCAGCGCGTTTGTGGGTAGATGAAATCATTGATCCTATTGAAACACGTCGTGTAATCAGTGAAGGTATTAATGCCGCAAATCATAACCCTGATATAAAGGAATTTAAGACAGGAGTCTTTCAGGTATAATTTGTAGAATTATAGAAATAATAAAGCCCCATAATTATGGGGCTTTATTGTATAATGAAATCAAAATTATTTTTTCCAGCCAAGTGCGCCAGGCATAATGATTAATTGTACGGTATACCCTAATGGACCTGATGATGTAGTGCGACGATAGCCAAGTATCGTGCTCTCAGTACCTTCTTTAATAATTGTTTCCTGACGGTCAATAAGTGTTAGTTGTCCAATATAAGCCATAGCTCTTAGCTTGAAAGCCATTCCTGCTCTGAAACCAGCTTCAGCTTTTATAAAAGATAAAATTTTGGTGTCTTGATCGATGCTTTTTGAGCCTTCTGATTTAAAACCATCAGATTGTATATACATTGGCTGTATACCCGCCCCAACTGTGAACATTGTACCATACCTTTTACTCTGAGCAGCATCACCACCTCTTTTATAGTCCAGACTGATTGGTAAGCCAACTATCATTGTTTTTAAATCTTTCTGGAAAGTCATATTAGGCCCCAGAACAACGGTATCATGCGTCAATGTATTCATGATAACATTAAAGCCTGCATTGATAGCAAAGCAAGAATGTTCTCTCATATGTGCAACAGGGAAGTATACATCCAGTGAACCAACCATAGATTGGGAAGATTTAATGGATGTAGTTGAATTATAAAACTGATTTTGTATAGTACGATATTCAAAATTAGCCTTATTGTAAAGGAAGTGCATTCCATAGCCCAATTGGATTCTTTGTCCAAAAGGGTATTTGCCTTTTTCCTGTTTGCGAACATTGTAATTAGGACGTTTGCCTAATCTATACAACTGAGCATCTGCTTTGTTTGCAGAAAGCAATACAACGAATGCTAATGCTGTCAATTTTATGTTCATTTCGTATGCTATTTGTTCGTTAAATGTTATTAAGAAGCTAAAATAATCTAAAAGAATATGAATACAAATGAAAACTATCTCCTTTTTTAGAATTATCAGTGCTTATTAAAATGTACCATATATCGCTTTTGCTTACTTTTACTGTATGATTGAGGTCAGGAATGTAAAAAAGACTTTTGGTGATAAAATAGTGTTGGAAGATGTATCTACAACCATGCTGCCTGGTAAAACAAACCTGATAATAGGTACTAGTGGTAGCGGTAAGACTGTATTAATGAAATGTATGATAGGTTTGTATAAACCTGATAGTGGTCAAGTGTCATATGAGGGTAAAGACCTTACGTCAATGGATGATAAGCAGCTAAAAGAATTACGTACGCAAATTGGTATGCTTTTTCAAGGCGGTGCACTGTTTGATAGTATGAATGTTGAACATAATGTGCGTTTCCCATTAGATATGTTTACTAAGATGACTATTGGTGAGAAGCGTAAACGTGTAGATGAGGTACTGCGCCGTGTAAATCTGGAAGGGGTAAATAAAAAGTTTCCCGCAGAGCTGAGTGGTGGTATGAAGAAACGAGTTGCCTTGGCTAGGGCTATAGTACTAAACCCCAAATATTTGTTTTGTGACGAACCCAATTCTGGTTTGGACCCTCAAACATCTTTAGTAATTGATAAGTTAATTAGTGAAATAACTAAAGAGTATAATATTACTACAGTAGTAAATACTCACGATATGAATACTGTTATGGAGAGTGGGGATAATATTCTATATATGTACAAGGGCAGAAAACAATGGCAGGGTAGCAGCAAGGATATCATCTTTAGCGACGATAAACTATTAAACGACTTCATTTTTGCTTCTGAATTTCTCTACAAGGCAAAGGAAATGAGTAGAATGGAAGCTGAAGCTGCCATGAAGAAGTAATACTAAATTACTACGTACTCCTCAGTCTCAATTAAATTGTATAATAAATCAAGAAGGACGGTAGAAACCGTCCTTCGAAATCTAGAATTGATTACCCATTACAAACTTTAGTATCATATACGCAGTTTAAAACTGCAATTAGTATCTGCTTGCTAAATAATAAGACGATTGGTTTGGTAAAAAGGTTGGAGTATATAGGGGATTTTTTGTCATAATAGTATCACAAACGCATTTTTGACCTGACGATACCAAATTTGCAGATACTTAAAAGATATTATTACCTATTTACCCGTTAAAATGTTATTTTTGCCCCCGTTATTCCAAAAAACGATATTCCGATGGCTGTTTTAGTCAATAAAAATTCAAAAGTAATAGTACAGGGCTTTACAGGTACTGAAGGTACCTTCCACGCAAGCCAGATGATAGAATACGGTACGAACGTAGTAGGTGGTATTACTCCCGGTAAAGGTGGTTCTACTCACCTGGATCGTCCAGTTTTCAACACAGTACAGGATGCTGTAAACGCTACTGGTGCTGATGTTTCAATCATCTTCGTACCACCGGCATTTGCTGCAGATGCTGTTATGGAAGCTGCTGACGCAGGTATCAAAGTTATCATCTGTATTACAGAAGGTATTCCTGTACAGGATATGGTTAAAGCACGCGCTTACCTGAATGGTAAAGATTGCCGTCTGATAGGCCCTAACTGTCCGGGTGTTATTACTGCTGAAGAAGCTAAAGTTGGTATCATGCCGGGCTTTATTTTCAAAAAAGGTAACATAGGTATCGTATCTAAATCAGGTACATTGACATATGAAGCTGCTGATCAGGTAGTTAAAGCCGGTTTCGGTATTACGACTGCTATTGGTATCGGTGGAGACCCGATTATCGGTACTACTACTAAAGAAGCAGTAGAATTGCTGATGAACGACCCTGAAACTGAAGGTATCATCATGATTGGTGAAATTGGTGGTGGTATGGAAGCAGAAGCTGCCCGCTGGTTGAAAGATAACATGCGCAAACCAGTTGTAGGTTTCATCGCTGGCCAAACAGCTCCTCCGGGTCGTCGTATGGGCCACGCAGGTGCTATAGTAGGTGGTGCTGAAGACACTGCTGCAGCTAAAATGAAAATCATGGCTGAATGTGGTATTCACGTAGTAGCAAGCCCTGCTGATATTGGTAAAACAATGGCTGCTGCAATGAAGAAAGAATTAGCATAAGCTGATAATATTAAAACACACACTTAAGAGGTTGCCTTTTGGCAGCCTCTTTTGTTTTTATGTATAAACGGATAGTTAAAGCATCTCAGTTTTAATAAAGATTTAATTCGGCATTAAGTGTTCATACTACGTATTGAATCATATTAAGTTATGATGCCGCGATGCGCTGTAAGCTATTGCTGTAAAGGCTTTTCAAGTGCATGCGCCACTAACGGTTTGATGATATAGGTTGTCTTTGGTAGTAATATTGTGTTAGAAAAAGAGGGTAAGCTACACATAGTTAATACTTCTTTTTTACCGACGTTCTTACGATTCATCATTATAAAACATCCTACTTATGAAACCGATTATTCTCAAAAAAATGCTGATAGTCAGTGCATTATTACTGATGATATTTCAGGAGGCAAGAGCCCAGTCTATTTATGCCTACGGATATACCTTCAGCGCATTTTCAAGCCCTTTTTCATACATCACTGGTGGTACGTCCATTCCAGCTATTCAAGTAGATGATAACTATACATCTATACCAATAGGGTTTACATTCAGATTTTGTGGGGTCGACTACACGGATGTTACAGTTTGTTCCAATGGGTGGTTGCGTTTTGGTATTGGTGCCGGCACATCTGTTGCCAATTGGAACTATAACGATCAGGTAAATTCAGGTATTCAACCCTGTGTATACGCACTATACGAAGACGTAAGCGGGTCATCCGGTACATCTCAATATAAAGTTACAGGCACTTCTCCCAACAGAGTATTTACCTGGGAGTGCCGTAACTGGTTGTGGGATTATGCGGCTTCAACACCATGTATTTCGTTTCAGGTAAAGTTGTATGAAACCACCAATATAATTGAAGTTGTTTACCATCAGGAATCAGGAAGTGTACAAGTAAATACCAGTGGTGGTGCTACAATTGGTATAGCTAAATCAGGTACCGATTGGCAAGTCTTAAATGATGCAAGCAGCAGCCCGGTATCATCTTCTAGTACGTATGTTTATAATATTTCGTCTCGCCCTGCTACAGATCAATGTTATCAATGGGATCCAGGTCCAGCCTGTTTGGGTCCTGCACCTGTAAGTACTACAAATATTGCATCCCGTGGTGCATCACTGGTATGGACTACAGTACCGGGTGGTGGTAGCTATGAGTATGTGCTAAACACCAATCCGGCAGACCCAACTGTGGCAGGAACAATCACATCACTTACCAATGCTACATTTGCAGGGTTACTACCGTCAACATTGTACTACTTTCATGTGCGCTACAAATGCAGCCCAGTTAGTTTTTCTCCATGGGTTACATATAGTTTTACTACTAGGCCCGATTGTGGTAAACCCGGAAATCTGCTTGTTACAGCTATAGATACAAACTCTGCAACATTGCAATGGAATAATATTACTACTGCTACAGCTTATCAATACCTTATAAATAATCAAAGGCAATCACCTGCAAATGGTATTGGCACTACTACATTAATAACGCCATTTATCAGCCTTACAGGTCTTACAGAAGGTACATGGTACTATATCCATTATCGCTCGCTATGTGCAGGAAACGATAGTAGTGCCTGGCAATTAGATTCTTTCAGAACTCCGATACCTTGTCGGAGGCCTGTGTTAGGGTTGTCTACACTAACAGCCGATAATTCTATAGTGTTCTGGTCTCCTGTTAAAACGGCTATCTCCTACGAATACTTTCTTGGTTCAACGTCTGCCGAACCTGTAATAGGTACGCCAATCAAAACATACAGTGTGCAAACACCATACCTGCAACCCAAAACCCAATACTATATGTTTGTAAGGTGTAATTGTGAGGATAATGGGGTAAAATCAAACTCTCCGTGGTCTGTAATAGATTATGTTACGCCTCCTCCGCTTGGTGTTGATAATATTGCAGGTAATAATCTTGGGCTTGTAATATATCCTAATCCCGTAAAAAGCTATTTGCAAGTAGATGTAACCGGGCATTACACAAATAAAGCTCAAATACAGATTGTTGATGTAACAGGTAAAATAGTTGTAACTAAAAAACTGATAGAAAAGTCTATGTTGCTAGATGTTTCTTCTTTATCGTCAGGTTTGTATTTGTTGCAGTTGGCAGACGACGAAGCTAAAATAACTACGCGTTTCACAAAAGACTAAAGGTGGATGTTTTATACTTGGTAAGGTCGGCTGCATTTACATGTGGCCGGCTTTTTTAGGTTTTTATTTACTATCCTCTTTTTTTCGGAATATTAAAATTGATGTGAAGCTTGCAAACAATAGCATATATAGAACCTTCTGTTTTGTTTCGTCATTTCTAAGGGCTTGTTCTTGATCACTCAATAGTATTACCTCATTATCGTCTATTTGGGATATAATTCCTTTAATATGTTGTACAATGTTTCCGTACATCGGATTGTTATAGATACTAATGGCCGAAGATGATATCCCGTTTTGAATTGCATGGATGATTTTGTCTGTGTATTGCACATGTTCATTCACCGCAAGTTGTAGTAGCTTTACTTTGTGTGTTTGTATTATGTTGTTTTCAGTCAGTTCCGTCAGTGCATCTGTAAGGCGTAGTAATGTATCAGTGCTGGTACTGAGGCTTTGTAGTGCATCAGTGTTTTCAGTTTCTACGTATGTCTTACAATACAAAGTACTTCGGGTTAAGAAAGAGTGGATTTGTTTTGTGCACGATACTGTTTCCCGACAATGCGTTATTTGTTGTTGATGTTGAATGATTAGCTTTTGGCCATTATGTATCATAAACAACAATGCCAATGCTATGATTGATATACAGGCATAGTAAAGCAGCAAACCTCTCGAAGACGTTTTTATAAACATGAAGCGTAGATAATTCGTTTAAGCGTTTGCTTGTTTTGCCTGATAGGCGTTATAGATATAGTGTAGAAGTAGAAAAAGGGGAATCAGGTAGATGTTACAATGATGCTAAAAGTACATTTTTTTATAAACGAAAGATGAAAAAATTATTATCCTCTTCTTTTCATCATCTCTTTGGCAATTTCCATACTATTATAGTCACCTCTGTTATTCAACTCTTCAACAATTCTTGCATGACTTTCATCATCCCGGTTCTGGCTTAGTTTAAAGATGGGTGTAATGCTTTCCAGCACTATTTCAAAGCTTACAATGGCTTTCATCATGGGCTTTACATAGCCTTCCATGCTCATGTATTCCAGCAGTTCAGGGTTTTTCTGCGGGTCTTCGTATTTGTGTGTCAGGTCTGTAAGGAGTTGCAGACAGTGTGCCTCGTCTTTGTATTGTATTGTGCCGCGTCCGTGCACAGTCATATAGTTCCATGTACTACCGATGTTTCGTTGAGAATACCAACTGGCACTTACATAGCATTGCGGCCCGGTAAACAGAACAAGTACTTGCGGATTGGCCTCAAAGGCAAGGTGGTGGTCTGTCTTGCGCATGATATGACCGCGTAATACAATCTTTCCATCCTGTTCGTGTATCAGTACCGGTACTTGCGTAGCTACAGGTATATTGTTATGACAACCTGTAAGCACAATAAACGGATGTTGGTATATGAAGTCAATCACAGCTTGTTGGTCGTTCTCGGTAAATTCCGGCATTTTGTACATGCTTCAAATTTAATTGACTTGCAGGATAGTTGCTGCAATTTTGATATTTATCCACTATGATTGGCAGCAAATGGTATTCAAGTAACAAACTAATCAACTAATTTCGTGCCCATGATTTACAAGGTTATAGGACTGATGTCAGGCAGCTCGTTAGATGGTTTGGATATTGCATTTGTGCAATTGGAAGAAGTGCGTGGGCAATGGACATATCAGGTATTGGCAGCAGATTGCGTGCCATATACGGAGGAGTGGACTCATAACCTGAAGCATGCACAACAAATGGCTGTGCCCGATTTCCTTCGCCTTAATACTGCTTACGGCAGATGTATGGGTGAAGCTGTAAATAAGTTTATAACTGAAAAGAATATTGATTTGCAGGTGCAGTTTATTGCCAGTCATGGCCATACGGTATTGCACGAGCCTGCCAATTATACAACTTCGCAGATAGGGGATGGCGCAGCTATTGCTGCGGTTACAGGCTTGCCTGTCATCAGCGATCTGCGTGCGCTGGATGTGGCACTTGGAGGACAAGGAGCGCCGATAGTACCTATAGGAGATAAATTGTTGTTTGGGCAATACGACTATCATTTAAATATAGGAGGTATAGCAAACATCACAGTGCAGCAAGATGGCAAGCCATTGGCTTTTGATGTGTGCCCTGCTAATCAGGTGCTGAATACGCTGGCACAAAAAGCCGGTAAGCCGTTTGACGAAAATGGCAGCATGGCGGCAAGCGGTACATTACTTACAGATGTTCTGATACACCTGAATAAGGATGAATATTACACGAGGCAAGCGCCAAAGTCTTTAAGTAATGAGGTGGCTATCAATATGGCATTCCCTGCATTGTTGGAAAGCCAACATAATACAAACGATTTGCTGCATACTATGGTGTTGCACATTACGGAGCAGGTAGCCAATGCGGTTAATAAATATCCAACAGGCAAAGAACAGGCATTTATGCTGGTAACTGGAGGAGGTGCGTTCAATTCATTCCTGATTGAAAAAATGCAGCATGCATTAGCGCAATACAATGTTGGTGTAATAGTGCCTGATGCAGATACGGTAATGTATAAAGAAGCAGTAGTAATGGCCTTGATTGGAGCACTGCGCTGGAGGGAAGAAACAAATGTGCTGAGTAGTGTAACCGGTGCAACGCGTGATAGCATCAGCGGTGCATTGTGGATGGGGCATAGTTATTAGCGTGGCATTTTTTCTATTTCATCACTATTGAAAGTTTTGTTTGATGGGTTGAATGGGTCTATCAGAGGAACTTTGTATTCTTGTATTATAAGTTCTCCAGTTAGACGAGATTCATCTAATTGCAATGATGTTGTTATTGGTTTAAGCAAATCTTCTTTGCTGCATTTTATTATCTGTGTTTTAAAACCAACGTATAGTATTTTTAGTTCTATTTCTGATTGTGATGTATCAATGTTTAGTACTGCCTTGTAATAGCCTTCTTCATCAGTAATCGTAACGAAGGTTTTAACGCCCTTATTACTTACTTCAATAACTGCTCCAATTGCAGGTTCTTTATAGTTATCCAATACTCTGCCACGTACTACTATGCTATCGGTTTCGTTAATCTCATTTGTTATGGGCTGATTTGATAATACTGATATGTGGATATAGGGCGTTTTGGCGCAAATATCTTGTATCGGAACTTGTGTCAGCACGAGCGTAAGTCCCAAAGCAATAAAATATTTGTAGAGTTTGCTGTGTGGTTGTGGTGGTATATTTATTGGCCTGTTGAGTTGCATGTTCTCAAACCTGCCACATATTTTATGTCCTTTATGTTTATTGAAATATTCGAATAATTGTCTATCAGTAAACGTAGTAAAATCCACCACACACTTCTGGCAACTATTGCAAAACCTACCTTGTTCAGTAGGTGTCATCTTGTTCCAATCCTCGTGGCAAGGCTGGGGGATGGATATTTGTATAGATTTGGACTTGCTCATACTATCGTGGCATTTTTTCTATTTCATCACTGGTGAAAGTTTTGTTTGACGGGTTGAATGGATCTATTAATGGTATTTTGTACTCTTCAAGGTCAATTTCTGCCATTCCTGTTATTGTTCTTTCTTCTATATTGTCTGGTATTAGTATTGTAGTTTTTACTTCTGTGAGGTTTTCTTTAGTGTAGTACTCAACCTCTGTTTCATAGCCTCGTATTGTTATCTTAAGCATTAACAGTTCCGGTCTGTAAGTTTTCGGGATAGCTATATGGTATTGGCCTAAACTGTCTGTTTGCGCTGATAGGGTGTGGTTTCCATATATTAAGTCTGCATTAGCATTGGGTATAGGCTTTTTGTTATTGTCCAAAACATAGCCTGATATTAATATACTATCACCTGTAGGGGTATTGCTTTCATGAAAAGAGCTTACTTGTAAGGTATTACTGTTTACTAAGGGTGCTTTCGCAGAAAGCTCTTGTATAGGTATCTGTATCAATACCAGAGTAAGCCCGAAGGCAATAAAATAGCTGTATAATAAACTATTAGGTTGCTTGGGTATGCTTATCGTTTTGTTTAGCTGTGTACCATTAAATCTGCCACACACTTTTTGACCTTTATGAGAGTCAAAAAAATCATATAGCTGCCTATCTGTAAAGCCTGTAAAGTCCACCACACACTTCTGGCAACTATTGCAAAACCTACCTTGTTCTGTAGGTGTCATCTTGTTCCAATCCTCGTGGCAAGGCTGCGGGATGGATATTTGTATGGGTTGTGGTTTGGGCATTGTACTTCTAAGATACAACAAATCCGTAGCCATATTGCCACGGGTTTATCATATTATATATCCAACTCCTTAGTACTGTCCTGTACTTAGCAGTACCAGTGTGCAAGCCTCCATGGCTTTTGCTCCCTGTGCCTCTACCATTTCTTCCAGTTCAGGGTTTTCAGTTCCGGGGTTGAAGATGACACGTTTTGGGTTTAGTGATAGAATATAGTCGTAATAGGGTTTTTGGTTAGTAGGGTTCAGGTATAGTGTAACAGTATCAACATCGTCCATTGCAGGGTGTTCTTTAATAATGTCCGTGTTACCGATTTTACCCTCTTTGTTTCCGATTGCAACAACAGGGTGACCATGTGCAACAAGCCTGCTTGTAGCCATAAAACTATATCTGGATGGATTTTCTGATGCGCCTAATACTACTGTCTTTTTCATAATGTAAAATTACGCTATTTCGCTACTACAGGGCTTATACAACTATCATTCTAGCTTATTGATAGTTTAACAATGTATTGCACAGGATATTTGGTAACTTTAGTAAAGCGTTTAGCTATTCACTATTAATAATGATTTCTATATGCATTCGGCATACATCATAGCAGGGTATCGTACGGCAGTAACCAAATCAAAACGTGGCGCGTTTCGCAATTATCGTCCCGATGATTTGGCGGTAGATGTGATAAGAGGTTTGCTGGCAAGTGTGCCACAACTAGACCCGAAACTGATAGATGATGTGATAGTAGGTAATGCTGTGCCCGAAGCAGAACAGGGCTTGCAGGTAGGGCGCATTATAGCCAATCGTGCAGTAGGTGAATGGGCACCCGGCGTTACTGTCAATCGTTATTGTGCATCGGGGTTAGAAACCATTGCCATTGCTACAGCCAAAATTCAGATGGGGCAGGCAGAGTGCATCATAGCAGGTGGTACTGAAAGTATGAGCCTGGTGCCTACGGCAGGATGGCGTACTATGCCTAACTATGATATCGTAAAAGATAACGGCGACTATTACCTCAGTATGGGCCTTACTGCCGAAGAGGTAGCTAAGGATTTTGGTGTGCCTCGTGATGCGCAGGATGCTTTTTCTTACCAATCTCACCAAAAGGCAATTACAGCTATTAAGGAAGGGTATTTCAAAAAAGGTATTCTGCCTGTTACAGTTAAGGAGGTATACCTGAATGAGAAGAATAAAAGAACGGAACGGGATATAATTGTAGATACAGATGAAGGGCCACGTGCTGATACCAGTATAGAAGCATTGGAAAAACTACCTGCAGTATTTGCACAAGGTGGCTCTGTTACTGCCGGCAATTCATCACAAACATCAGACGGAGCTGCATTTGTTATTGTAATGAGTGAAAGGCTGATGACACAACTTGGCTTAAACCCATGGGGTAGATTGGTAGGTTGCGCTGTGGCGGGTGTAGAGCCTCGCATCATGGGTATTGGCCCGGTAGCTGCTGTGCCGAAAGTTTTGAAACAAACAGGGCTGAATCTAGGGCAAATAGACCTTATAGAGTTGAACGAAGCATTTGCCTCACAATCATTGGCCGTAATTCGTGAACTGGGGCTGAATCCTGATATCGTAAATATTAACGGTGGTGCAATAGCATTGGGGCACCCGCTTGGCTGCAGTGGTGCTAAGCTTACTATCCAAATGCTGAATGATATGGAAAGGCTTGGCAAAAAGTATGGTATTGTTACGGCATGTGTAGGTGGCGGGCAGGGTATTGCAGGCGTTATCGAAAAACTATAATACAGGTCAATTATTTGTATTCCTTTTTACGATAGCTTTGCAGCGATTTTAGCTTTTATTCGTATGCGCCGTATAGCATTATTGGCATTAGCCTCTTTAGCAAGTTTTAGTTCTCAGGCACAAATCATAAATACCAAACCAGTACTTACAGGTATGTATTTGCAGTGGGGGTACAATCGCGATTGGTATACTCGTAGCGATTTGCATTTTTCTAACGGCAGCAAATATGATTTCACAGTACATAAGGTAAAAGCTGAAGATAAACCCGACTTTTCAGGTTTTCGAACCAATCCATTAGATATCACTATTCCGCAAAACTCTTTCCGAATTGGCTTTTTCCTTAATAAAAAGAAAACCCACTCAATAGAGCTGAACTATGACCATACAAAGTATGTGGTTACAGATTATCAGCCATACGATATTACAGGGCAAATAAACGGTCAGCAGATTAATTGGCAGGATACCATTTTGCATCCTTCATATCTGCACGTTGAGCATACCAATGGTGCCAATTTCTGGATGATAAATTATGTGGGTCATCACGAATTGTTGCGTAACAAAAAGAAAGACTTCCGCATGGCAAGCCTTTTATATAAGGCTGGGGCAGGTCTGGTAATACCTCGTTCTGATATCTACCTGATGGGCAAACGGTTGGACAACGAGTTTCACGTTGCGGGCTACGTAATTGGCCTTGAAGGTGGCGTCCGTTTCTATCCTATACGCAATTTGTTTCTGGAGGCTAATGTTAAAGGTGGGTTTGCTAACTATCTGAATGTATTGACGGTAGATGACGGAGGCCGTATCAGGCATAAATTCTGGTATGCGGAAGTAATTGGTTTGCTCGGCTATGACATCAATTTTGATAAAAGTGCCAAACGTAAACCGCGTGGCGCTGCAGTATTAGAAAAGCCTTAAGGTTTAGTTATAAACACATTCAGCATCAATCCGTTATTATACTGATACACTTGTTTCCCTGCAATCAATGCAGCTTGCTGTACTGTTTGATTAAAAACACCTATTTCTCCGCGTAGTATTTTGTTGTATTGGTATCCTGCAAGGAGCCCGATACGGTTTTGGTCAAATATGTTTTGGTTTACATTTTTGCCGAATCCGATAAAGATTTCATCGAATGTTACAGCATATAATGTTTTATTTTCAATTTTTTTCCTGTTGATTGGCACCGCAGCACGTAGTTGATAGCGTACACGATTCAGATATATCCATTCAGTTCTTGTATACTCAGGCGCAAATTGGTTTACTTTTCCAAGGAAACGCTGCTCTAAGCGCAACCTGTGATTAAGCGCAATTCTGCCAACATTGCCATTCCATACCAATTGTTCAAATATTCTGTGCTCGGGAATATGATAGGGGCCTGCAGGGTAGTCTCCGTAGGGGAATGTTACAATGTATCCGTATCCTAACAGTGCACTTACGTTGTTTTTGAAATGATTTTGTAAGCCCACGCGTGTTAGTGATTGTTGCCAGTTGGTTATGATGTTATCTCTTCGCCATTGATATTCCAGCCACACAGAGGTTTTGTGCTTTTTGCCTGTATATATGGTTCCAAATGCATTGTACCAGCCTATTGTGTTAGGGTCGCTAAGCCTTTGGCCAAAGCTGTTATTGGTAATAAACAATGTTAATATTGATAAAGTCAATATTTTTCTGAATACAGTCATAAGGGAGCTTAATTATGGATTATGTATCTTCGCGAAGCAGTTTCCGACTGCAATATACTTGTGATTAAGAAAACAGGACATATTGTTATTTCCACATGGCTTGCCATACTGCTATTATTTGGCAGTACTCCCAAGGAATATATCCACCTGTTTTCAGGCCACACTGATACCGTACACAGCCATCTTGAAAAAGACGGATTGGTTATAGAGCCCGAACACCATCACTGTAGTTTTTTAAGCTATTCACTTCCGTTTTTCGTTAATGATGCTCCGGTATACAAGCTGCATGCACCACGCATGGTATATCCTGTTTATACCGACATTACTTGCGTTACATACAATCCAAGCAGTCCGCTTACTGCTTATCTGCGTGGACCTCCAACAATCATTTCATAGTTAATTATGTAATGGCTATCCCGCTTTTGCGGCATTGCCAATTCGTTTTGTATTAAGACAACGATATGAATCGTGTATTAATAGCCATGATACTATGGCTAATGGTACTTGTGCAGCATGTATATGCACAGGATACCTGTAATATAAACATCAAATGCAGGGTTGTAGAAACGCATAGTGGCCAATCTCTGTTTCCTGTATCTGTGTATATAGACGAGATGAAACGTGAATTTGAAGCAGATGAAGACGGGCGTTTTGAAATAGACAATGCTTGTCCTGGCACTTATCATATTCACTTTCATGCTGCAGGTTATGAGCATTTGGTAAAAGAAATCAAGATATCTGCCAATGCCAGTCTCAAATTCAGCCTTTCGCATATAGATAAAGAGCTGGCTGAAGTAGTGGTGTCTGACGACCGTACCAAAACCATTATACAGAGCAAAGGGAATATAAACAGACTGGATATAGTATTGAACAGCGGGAAAACACTGGGTGATATGTTGCAAAATGTAAACGGTGTTTCGGTGTTATCTAACGGTGCTACAATTGCCAAACCTGTTATCCATGGTTTGCACAGCAATCGCATCATTATCCTCAACAATGGTATTCGTCAGGAAGACCAGCAATGGGGTGGAGAACATGCACCAAACATAGATCCGTTTCTTGCCAATAACATAACTGTGCTGAAAGGTGCATCAGGTGTACGCTATGGCACAGATGCTATAGGTGGCGTGGTATTGGTAGAGCCTTCTGCCGTCAGGACTATGATTGGCTGGGGTGGAGAAGTAAACCTTGCGGGTTTTAGTAACAACCGCATGGGGGTAGCTTCCGCAACTGTAGAGCATGGTTTTAAGTACATAAAAGGGCTAGGCATCAGGTTGCAGGGTACGTTGAAACAAGGTGGAAATTATCATATCCCTGGTTATTGGGCGGCTAATACAGGTACTGAAGAGCAGAATTATTCTGCTACCATGGCATATAAAAGAGCTCACTTTGGTGTAGAGGTTTTTTACAGCCATTTCAATACAAAGCTCGGAATATACCGTGGGTCTCATACTGGTAATCAGGCAGATCTGATGGCAGCTATCAACAGTGATACACCATTAGTAAATGCAGGATTCAGTTACAAGATAGGCCGTCCTATGCAGCACGTGGTACACGATCTTGCCAAGCTGAAAGTAAATGCAGATACGCGCGCAGGTGCTTTAAGCCTAGTATATGCTTATCAGCACAACTACAGGCAAGAGTACGACATTATACGTGGCAATAGCGATAAAGCGCAGCTAAACCTGACATTGAATACTCAAAGCCTGAATTTGAATCTTGAACACAAGCCTATAGCCGGTATCAGCGGGCAGGTAGGTATAGATGGTACATATCAGGAAAACTACATGCAGGATGGCGACAGGGTATTTATACCCAACTACAGCAGTCCGGGTTTGGCAGCATATCTTATAGAGCGTTACAGATTGAATAAAGTAACACTTGAAGTAGGTGCGCGTTATGACTACAGGCATTATGAAGTCTTCAATCCTGAAGGTAATAACCAGACGATAGTGCGTTATATCTTCAATTACAGCAATGCTTCGGGAACAATTGGGTTGAGGTATAAACCTAAGCCTAATTGGGAATGGAGTGCAACGCTGGCCAATGCATGGAGAGCCCCGCAAGCAAGTGAACTGTTCAGTTCTGGTTTGCATCACGGTGCAGCACGGATAGAGCTGGGTGATAAAAACCTGCTACCCGAAAAAGCATATAGCCTGAATATAGAAACAGCATATAACATACCTGACAAACTACATGCAGAACTGTCGCTGTATTCTCAGTATATCAACGACTTTATATACCTGAAACCTGATGCGGACATACTTACCATCAGGGGGTATTTTAAAAGCTTCAGGTATACACAGACAAATGCGTGGCTGAATGGCGTTGACGCATCGGTAAGGTATTATCCGTCTAAATTTCTGGAAACACATCTGAAAGCATCTATTCTTTTTGCAAGAGATGTGCAACAAAAAGACTGGTTGATACTGATGCCTGCAGACCGCATTTCAGGTGGTATCAAATACACATTTAATCTTGGTAAGACCATTAAGGATGTGTATGTGGGTGCAGATGGCAGGTATGTTTTCAGACAATGGCGTATACCTGCAAACTTTGACCAGATAGACTACCCACGCCCGCCTGCAGATTATTTTGTACTGGATGCAGAAGCAGGTGTAACTATCATGCGTAGTGGTCACCCTATTTACTTTAGCGTAACGGTAATGAATGCCCTTAATCAGCAATACCGCGATTACCTGGATGCATTCAGGTATTTCATCAATCAACCGGGAACGAACGTAGTACTAAGGCTGCGTGTCCCATTCAATTTTTACGGTTTAATTTCTAAAAACTAACAATTTTAAAAACATTCAATAGTTATGAAAAACAATATCATTAAATACGCAACGATAGCAACATTAGCAGCTGTATCATTTACAGCATGTAAGAAAGACGAAGTAGCAACTCCTACTCCGGTAGAGCAGGAACTGATTACAACTGTAAAACTGAATGTAACTAACAGTGAAGGGTTTAATAAAACCTTTGTGTACAAGGTTGAAAATGGTTTTGGGAGTACTACACAAGGTACTGTTACGAAAGACGATATCGTACTTGCACCAGGGAAACAGTATGATGTGGAAGTAACATTACTCAATGAAAAGAAATCTCCTGCAGAAGATGTGACTGAAGAAGTAAAAAAAGAGAGCAATGATCACTTGTTTTTATTTCAATCAGCTCCTGTTACAGGTGCAGGTTCTGTAAGTTTTAGCGATGGTAACAAGGATGGTAACGGTAATCCGTTGAATCAGAAAATCAAGTTTACTACAGCTACGGCAGGTACAGGAGCACTTACGCTTACTTTAAAGCACGAACCAACTAATAAGGCTGCCACCACACCGGATGCAGCAGGTGGCGAAACTGATGTTGAAGCTATATTTAATGTAAAGCTACAATAGTTAAACATATTGAACATCAATTGTTAATGATAAATGCCTGCGAAAACTTTTTTCGCAGGCATTTTGTTTTATAGAATTATGTATATTTAAGTAAAGATTAAATAGTGTATGATGGCAACCCTAATAGAAAAAGAAGAAGTATCTAACTACACCATCGTTCCTGCATTTGTAGATAATACGGAACATTGGCAAAAAGAACTGCAATACGCTACAAGGCTGGGTAATGAATTTAAGGGGAAAACGACCATAACGTTTGAAACTACCCAAGGGCCACGTAGTATCAGCACCACTGTATGGTCTGTCACGGACAAATACCTGCAAATAAAAGGTGGTCAAAATATTCCTTTAAACAGTCTTATAGAGGTGCATTTCTGATTTGCACCTCTCCATTTCGCTGCTATTCCAAATATCTTTATTAAATTTGTGCATTGTTATGTATTGATACATAGCGATAAATAACTTAATTTAAACGTAAAACCCCGACGTTCTAAGTATCTATATGGAGCAGCAGGAAATAATCAGCCGTATCAAGGCATTCATGGTAGAAGATTTTGAGGTTGATGAAGCTACTATTTTGCCAGAGGCTGACTTGAAAGAAACACTTGATCTTGATAGTCTTGACTACATAGACCTTGTTGTAGTTATAGAACAGAACTTCGGTTTCAAAGTAAAACCTGAAGACTTCCAGACTATGGTTACTATGCAGGATTTTTACGATTACGTAGCCAACCGTTTGCAATCTGCTAATGCCTGATACTGAAGCCTGGAAAGGACGCTCACGGGGTACTCCTCTAGGTTACAGAATATTTGTATGGCTCCTGAAAAAGGGGGGGCTAAAGTCGGCATACACTTTACTGCATTTCGTTACACTTTATTATCGTCTGTTTGTAAAAGCAGCTACAAATCCTTTGCAATACCTGTACACGCAACGTATGGGTTACAGTGCTGCAGATGCATCTCGTCTCATTAAAAAGAACCTGATGGTATTCGGGCAAACGCTGATTGATAAAATAGCTGTGCTATCAGGTCAGGGTAAGGAACTGAGCTTTACGCATGAGGGCATAGAACATATTGAACAACTTGTAAAAGACGGTAAAGGCGGTGTATTGGTAAGTGCCCACCTTGGGAATTGGGAAACTGCAGGCCATTTACTGAATCGTATTGAGGCTAAGATTAATATTGTGATGTATGATGGTGAGGGCGAGCAGATGAAGGCCTATATGGAGCAGTTTGACAGTAAACGCTCATTTAATATAATTTATATACGTGAAGACCAGTCGCACATTTACGAAATGTCGGCTGCACTGAATCGTAACGAGCTGATTTGCCTGCATGCAGACAGGTTTCGTCCGGGCAACCGAACTATGAAGCATGTGTTTTTGGGGGAAGAAGCATTATTTCCTGCTGGACCATTTATACTGGCATCCAAACTAAAAGCACCTGTATGCTTTGTTTTTGCGTTTAAAGAGACTAATTTTCACTACCATTTTTATGCTTTCAAAAGCAAAACTTATGAGGGCAGAGGGACTATCGGTATGGAGTTAATGCTGGATGATTATGTGGCACTCGTAGAAAAAATGCTGAAACAGTATCCCGAACAATGGTTTAACTATTTTGATTTTTGGAAGAAATGAGCAGTCAGGATATCCTACAATACATCCCTCAGCGTCCGCCATTTGTAATGATAGATAGCATTGTAAAAGCAGACGGAACCGTATCAGAAACTAGTTTTACAATTAGAGCAGGTCACCTTTTTGTAGAGGATGGTAAGTTCACAGAGCCTGGATTGGTTGAAAACATGGCACAAACTGCCGCTGCCGGTACCGGATATAGCCTTATGGAGCAAGGCAAGCCTGTTCCCGTTGGTTTTATAGGGGCTTTAAAGGCTTTAAACGTTTTAGATATGCCTGCTGTTGGTGATACCATTACTACTGAGGTTAGTTTTAAAACCCAGGTATTGAATGTGCATATCGTACAGGGCCGGGTTTTCAATAAGGGTAAAGAGATAGCCAATTGCGAGCTCAAAATATTTTTACAGGAATCTTAAAATATCAACGTCATGAAAAACTTATTTGTATTGGCTTTAGCCACATTGCTTTCCATCAATGTTTTTGCACAGAAGAAAGAAGATGTATTCAATGCAGATGTACCTGTTACCTGGCTGGGGCTCGACTTTTCTCAACTTAAATTTATAGGGGATGCTACACAATGGCAGGATGCCGGCGAAATAACTAACAGTCAGATGCGCGATAAATACTTTCCATCATGGAATAGCCTGTTTGTTACAGAAAAAGACAGGTATAAAGTAGCAGATGCCATCAGGCGTACAGAAGTGAAATATGCTATTGATGTAACAGAAAAAGCAAATAATAGCCTGAAGGGTAATTTTTTTGAAAGTGATGCAAATAAATTTCAGTTGTTGGATGAACAAAAAGTAGCTTCACTTGTTAAGAAGTATGATTTTAAAGGTAATTCCGGTGTTGGTATGATGTTCTTTGTGGAAGGAATGAGCAAAGGCAGAGAAACAGCATCAATGTGGGTTACTTTTGTAGATATGAAGTCTAAGACTGTATTGTTTACCCAAAGAGTAGAGTCGAAAGCCGGTGGTTTTGGCTTCCGCAATTATTGGGCAAATACATTCCGCACTGCGCTGAAAGAAATAAAATCAGACTGGAAGAACTGGAACTAAACATCCCCATTTGAAAAAAACACTTACACACGTAACGGAACTTGAGGTTAAATTCAGCGAGGCAGACCCACTGGGTATAGTTTGGCATGGACACTTTATACGTTATTTCGAAGATGGCCGTGAGGCATTTGGTAATGCTTACGGTATCAAATACCTTGATTTTTACAGAAGTAACATCGTTGTACCTATCATCAAGATAGACTGCAATTATAAACGCATTCTGCGTTACGGGCATAAGATTCGCTTGGAAACCACTTATGAAGATTGCGCAGCGGCCAAATTGTTGTTTCACTACAGCATATACGATGCAGAAACCAATGAGCAGGTAGCTACAGGTAGCTCTATGCAAGTGTTTATGGATCGCGAGAGCTTGGAACTAATGTGGACCTTGCCGCAATTTATGATTGACTGGAAAGAAAAATGGCTCGCTGGATAGATGCTTCCCGTTTACGCAATAGCAACAAATACTACATCTTCTTTGGGTATAGATGTTAAAGCCCATTGGAATGCCGTGCAACAAGGTAAGAGTGGTATAGTGTGTCACGATGATGCATCATTAAGTGCTGCACCATTTTGGGGTGCGAAAATAGACGCATCTCAATGGCAATATATTCAGGCACAAACCAGAACATCAACTATCATATCTCCGTTTGAACAACTTGCCATATTTGCAGGTAAACAGACATTGAATGCCTGCAATCAGGATATAGATCCTGAAGATACATTGGTAGTACTCTCAACAACAAAAGGCAATATTGAATGGCTTGGCATATACGATGATGAGCGCTTGTCTTTGCACAAAAGTGCCGATATTATTGCTGAGGCATTGGGTATGAATAAAAACAAGCCCGTTGTAGTGTCACACGCCTGTGTGTCGGGCGTACTAGCGTTGGTATATGCTATGCGCAGGTTGCAGCAGGGTACACACAAACATGCTATTGTGATTGGTTGCGACAGATTTTCTCGATTTGTATTAAGTGGTTTCCAATCCTTTCAGGCAGTTGCAGATGAAGCCTGCAAACCATTTGATGCAAGCCGTAAAGGTATTAACCTTGGTGAGTGTGGCGCTGCGATAGTACTTACTACACAGCCCGATTTCGGTGCTTTAGCAAGATTGCATGCAGGTGGTAGCTCAAACGATGCTAATCATATTTCAGGACCTTCTCGCACGGGAGAAGAGTTAGGCTTAGCCATTAATACTGCATTACAACAAGCGGGTATTACTGCCGAGGATATTGGTATGATATCGGCACATGGTACTGCTACATTGTATAATGATGAAATGGAAGCGAAGGCATTCAATCTTTGCGGATTGGAGGATAAACCTGTACACAGTTTCAAAGGCTATACAGGCCATACATTAGGAGCAGCCGGCGTGCTTGAAAGTGTGATGATAATAGAAAGCCTGCAACATCAGCAATTGATACCATCATTGGGTTTCAAAGAATTGGGTGTTCCTGTGCCTTTGAATGTAACTACTGAAGCTGCTTCTGCTGATATAGCTTACGTTCTCAAAACCGCATCAGGTTTCGGAGGTTGTAACGCTACAGCTATATGGGGTAGGGTGTAAGCTTATTTGTTTAGAGCGTTTACTGCAATCCAACTGAATAGACCAATACCGGTTTCCATTGCTTTTTCTTCAATGTCAAATTTTGCATTGTGTACAGGTGCTGTGAATTTCTCATTGTTTTGATTGGTTCCTATTCTGAAGAAACAACCAGGTATTTGCTGCACATAGAAGCTGAAATCTTCAGCAGCCATACGCATATCCAACGTGTGTACATTTTCGCCACCTATATAATCTCTGGCCCAGTCTTCGGCAAATGTCGTAAGCGTTGGGTCGTTGTACAGAGCGGGGTAGCCCTTAGGTATTTCTACAGTTGCTTTTGCACCATATGCTTCGCAAGTATTGTGAATGATGTCCTCAATCCACTTATGTGCCTCATAGCGCCATTTCTCGTCCATAGTACGCAGTGTACCCAGCATCTCTACCTTGTCGGGTATTACGTTGGTTGCGAAACCACCTGTTATCTTCCCGAAGGTAAGTACAGTAGGTATCAGTGGATTGGCTTTACGTGCTACCACTTGTTGCAATGCAACAATCACCTGCGCAGCAGTTGTAATGGGGTCTATTGTTTGGTGTGGCAAAGCAGCGTGTCCGCCTTTGCCTTCTATCGTTATGTATATTTCATCGGCACTTGCCATATATTTTCCTGCGCGAAAACCTGCAGTACCACTTGGTAGATGCGGATATACATGTAGTGCATAGATGGCTTCAGGTTTTGGATTTTCCAATACACCGGCTGCAATCAAGAGGCTTGCGCCACCCGGGTGCTTCTCTTCCCCTTGTTGGAATATGAGTTTTACAGTGCCTTCAAATTTATCTTTCAGTTCGCTGAGTATGCGCGCAGTGCCTAGCAAACAACTGCTATGTACGTCATGACCGCATGCGTGCATTACACCGTCGTTTTTAGATCGGTATGGTGTATCATTGGCTTCTTGTATAGGCAAGGCATCCATATCTGCACGCAGGGCTATGCAGCGTTTATCAGGATTTTTACCTTTTATCAATGCGACTACACCTGTACCTGCAACACCTGTTTGGTGTTCTATTCCCCAAGATGCCAGTTTCTCTGATATAAAAGCAGATGTTTTGTATTCTTCAAAAGACAATTCCGGATTGGAATGAATATGATGGCGTATAGCCTGTACTTCCGGATAATATTTTGCTGCTTTTTCGCGAATCAGATTAATCATCGTTCATTGTATTTATTACAATAATATCGGGTACTATCATGCAAGGGTTGTAAATCCCAGTCAGCTCGTCATATACTTTCTGTGCTTCGGCACGTGTACGGAAGTCGCCCACCTTTACACGAAACTGTGGCTGTACATAGCTAAGATATGTGCGAACCTGCGGATATCTGCGAATGAAATCTACTCTTACCTGATTGGCCTTGATGCGGTCGTTGCCATTGTATATCTGCACCCTGAAACCATGCCCTGAACGGATAACGCCAAGCTGCACATTGCGGTATTTTTTTACAACAACATCAAGCCTCGGGTCTGCATGCAGGGTAACTCCGGTTGATACGGCAACAGTGTCATCATCATCTATTGCTTTTTCATCTACAAGTACTTGCGCATTGGCAATACTGTAGTTAACGCAAAAGGTAAAAAATAAGATATAGTAGAAAATCGCTCTCATTCCGGGGGCTAATCTACGTCAGTTTATCTTCTTTTACTATAGCTACGCTTGCAGAACATCCTAAACGGGTAGCACCTGCGGCAATTAATTCTTTCGCAAAAGCAGCATTTTTAATGCCGCCGGAAGCTTTAATGCCCATGTTTGCAGGTGTGTTTTGCTTTATCAGCTGCACCGCATTTACTGTAGCACCTGCATCAGAAAAACCTGTAGATGTCTTAATAAAATCTACACCAAGCGGTGCATATGATTTGCAACTGTGCTTTATTTCCTCATCTGTAAGGCTGCTTGTCTCCAATATCACTTTGATGATGCAGCCATGCTGATGAACCAGTTTAGTACAAGCCTCAACCTCTGCCACGGCATATTCCCAGTTGCCATTTTTAATAGCGGCAATATTATGCACCAGGTCTATTTCTTTTGCGCCGTGCAATATGGCATTTTCAATTTCAGCCAGCTTAGCAGGCAAACTGCTATATCCTAATGGAAAACCAATAACTGTGGCTATGCTTACATCTGTGCCAGCCAACATTTTTTGCGTAAGCCCTACATACACAGGTGGCACGCAAACAGCCTTGAAATGATAGGTTATTGCCTCATTGCACAAAACCACTACATCCTGAAGGGTAGTAGTGGCTTTGAGTATAGTATGGTCTATATACTTTGCTAAATCCCGCATTATAGATTTTTAATGATTTCCAGTGCAAATTCGCTTGTTTTCAACAATGTTGCATCATGCATCAGGTTGTAGAAATCTATTGTTACACGTTTGCGTTTGATAGTATCGCTCAGTGCTTTTGTTATGCTGTCTGCAGCTTCTTTCCAGCCCATGTATTCCAACATCATTACACCACTCAGCAGCAATGAAGATGGGTTCATGGTATCTGTATTGGCAAAGCGTGGTGCAGTACCGTGTGTTGCTTCAAATACAGCGTGTCCAGTCAGGTAGTTGATGTTTGCACCCGGAGCGATACCTATACCGCCCACAGCAGCTGCCAGTGCATCAGATATATAGTCGCCGTTCAGGTTCAGTGTAGCTACTACAGAATAATCCTGTGGAGCCAATAGTATTTGTTGCAGGAAGTTGTCTGCAATTACGTCGTTGATAATCAGCTTGCCGTTTGCTTTAGCTAATTTCAGTTCATTGTTAGCAGCTTCTTCACCTTGTTCTTTTTTCGTTCTTTCCCACTGTTCCCAAGTATATACTTTATCACCAAATTCACGTTCTGCAAGTTCATATCCCCACATTTTGAAGCCACCTTCGGTAAACTTCATGATGTTGCCTTTGTGAACCAATGAAACTGTAGGGCGGCGGTTTTCAAGCGCATATTTAATAGCGGAACGTACCAGCCTTTCGCTACCTTCTTTAGATACCGGTTTGATGCCGAATGAAGTAGTTTCTGGGAAGCGTATTTTCTTACCTGCACCCATTTCGTTGGTCAGGAAGTCGAGCATTTTTTGTGCTTCAGGTGTACCTGTTTTGAATTCGATACCAGCATAGATATCTTCTGTGTTTTCACGAAAAATAACCATATCAACCTTTTCAGGATGACGAACAGGTGAAGGAACACCCTGGAACCATTGTACAGGACGAAGGCAAACGTACAAATCCAATTCCTGACGCATAGCTACGTTCAGCGAACGGATACCACCACCAACAGGTGTAGTCAAAGGACCTTTGATAGATACGATATATTCCTTTGCAATATCTAATGTTTCAGTTGGCAGCCATTCTCCTGTTTGATTGAAGGCTTTTTCGCCAGCCAGCATTTCTTTCCACTCTATTTTGCGTTTGCCACCATATGCTTTTTCAACAGCGGCATCCATTACTTTTTTGCTGGCACTCCATACATCAGGGCCTATACCATCGCCTTCTATAAACGGTATTATCGGATTTTCAGGAACATTCAGTTGGCCATTGGCACCCATTGTAATTTTCTGTGGAGTCATCTTTACTGTTTTTGGATATTACGCGCGCGAAGATAAACCAAAACAGGTATATAAGAATCCTAATTCTGGCTAAAATGGTATAGATAACTGTGTTTATTCTTTACCCTTATCGAGAGAGAAGCCAAATGACGAGCCTACACCTAAGGTGCTGCGTACTGTAACAGATTGATTGTGAGCTTCAATTATGTGTTTCACTATGGCAAGTCCTAGACCAGTGCCACCTATTTCACGGCTGCGGCTACGGTCTGCGCGGTAGAAACGTTCAAAGATGCGTGGTAGATGCTCTTCTGCAATACCGGGACCGTCATCAGATATTTCTGTATAGATGTGGTTATCGTCTACTTCATAGAAGCCTGCTGTAATGGTGCCATCTTCATTGCCATATTTAATGGCGTTTTCAACAAGGTTCACCAGCACCTGTTTTATTTTGGGTTTATCTGCATAAACCTCCAACGGGCGCTCGGTACCTTTTTTTATCAGTAATTCTATATTCTTGGTTTTTGCCTTGAGTGATAACTCTTCGTACACATCTTTTACAAGGTCTTGTATCACGAACGATTCTTGAATAATGGGTATTCTGCCGGATTCAAGTTTCGATATTTCATCAAGGTCATCCAGCAACTGTACAAGCCTGTCGATGCCTTTGTTGGCATTGCTTAGAAACTTGCGGTTTACGTTCTGGTCGTCCAATGCTCCGTTCAGTAAAGTGTCAACGTATCCCTGAATAGTAAATACAGGTGTTCGCAGTTCATGTGCCAGATTCATGAGAAACTCCTTCCTGAATTGCTCATTGGCGCGTAGCATTTCTACCTCGTCTCGCTTCTGTATTGCCCAACGCTCCACATCGGCACGTACTTCTTCAATAGATTTTTGAGGTAGTATGTTGTTGTAGAAAAACTCTTCCTTTCTGGTAGCCTTGGTCTGATAAATAAGTTTATATATCAGCTTGATTTTTCGATATATAAAGCGTTGCAGGGTATAGTGGTATATCCAGTACGTAATGATAAACGTTACGACGAATACAATTAATGTCACCTGCCACTGGGGACGCAACAAAAGGCTGAGAGAGGCATTGATGGTAGACATCACTGCCGCTGTAATAAAGGATAACAGCCTTGGAGAAAGATTTTTGGTATTAAGTACCGATGACATAGTTACTAAACTACACCATTTCAAACTTATAACCTACGCCTTTTACAGTGGTTATCAGGTCTATACCTATCTTCTGGCGTATTTTACGGATGTGTACGTCTATGGTACGGTCGCCAACAATTACATCAGTTCCCCATACACGTTGCAGTATCTCGTTGCGGAGAAATACACGGCCCGGTTTTGATGCCAACAGAGAAAGTAATTCAAATTCCTTCTTAGCCAGTATTATTTCGGTGCCTTTATATGTAACGGTAAATTTCGTTTTGTTGATTTCCAGTTCACCGAAGCTCAGTTTCTGGTCTTGCTCATCGTCTTTGCGGAAACGGCGTAGTGCTGTGCGTATGCGTGTTGCCAGCAGTTCAGGTTTAATAGGTTTAGCTATATAATCATCCGCGCCTACTTTCAAACCTTCTATTTCCGATTTTTCATCGCTCAATGCTGTAAGGAAAATGATAGCTGTTTCCTCAAACTCCGGCATCTGTCTCAGTTCCTTGATAGTCTGTATGCCATCTTTGTTTGGCATCATTATATCAAGCAGTATCAGATCGGGGCGGAAGTCCTTCGCTTTCTTAATTGCTTCGACACCATCGCGGGCAGTAGCTGTCAGGTATCCTTTACCCTTCAGGTTGTAGCTGATAAATTCGGTTATATCCGGTTCATCATCTACTATCAGTATTTTGCCTGGTAAAACTTCCATATGTTCTTCGATATCCGGCACAATATTATATCAGCTTATGTGAACAAAAAACAACTGCTGCATTATCAAATTGTTACCAACAGATAATGCAGCAGTTAAGGTACGAAATATCTATGCCTTACCGAAGCTTATTTCAGTGTTACAGAGCCTCCGCCTACTTTGTAGCCGTCGTTATACAACTCTATTGTGTAAGTGCCTTTTTGGTATTCGCTGTCTTGCTTCCAGTCAGCACTTACATCTTTCACAGGTTTGTTAGTTTCCAGTGCTATTTGTTTCAGAATAGTGTAGTTGATAGTTTCGCCTTCTGCACTTGTTGTAGAGCCTGAGCCATATGCTGCATTGCTCAGCAGATTGCCGCTTGGGTCTGTGATACGAATGAAGATTTCTTTCTCGCCGCTTTCTGCAATGCGGTTTTCGTCTATATCGAAAGTGATGCGCATTACGTCAACCCTGCCCGCACGACCGGTTTCTTTTTCTTTCTTACCACCACGACGCAGGTCTATTGGTGTGAGCCTGATGTTTGACGCATGTAATACTGCACCCAATCTTGCTTTCTTCTGCAGTCCGACATTTTCTGTAACCGCTTGGTCGCGTTCAGCAGTCAGTACTGTATTCTGGTCGTTCAAATCAGCATTTTGCCTTTCCAGTTCAGCAATACGTTCCTGATATGTTCTAACCTTACCGTTAAGTTGTGCAATGAGCTTTTTAGCCTTGCCCAGTTCTGCTTTTGTAGCGTTGCCGTTTTTAACGATAGCCTCGATTCTGCTTCTCAGTTTAGCTATTTCGCCATTCTGGTCGTTGATGATGCTATCCATCATATTGTTCTTAGAAACCAGTTCGTCCAATCTCACTAATGCAGCCTGATAGTCAGATTCAACAGCCCTGCGGGAAGAGTCTGCTTCATTGAATTGATATTGTGCTATTTCCAGTTTGTCAGACAGTTTATTGTTGTTTACAAACAGGTAAGCAATAACAGCCACCAATACTGCAATGATGCCGTAGAACAGCATATTGTTGTTTTTCTTTGGCTGCTGCGGTTGCATTGGCTGCAACGGAGTCGAAGATGTGGGATTGTTCAATTCCTGGCTCATAAATATTGGTTTAATTATTACTTTAGATAATCGCTTACAAATATAATAACCCTTTTCATGGAGTTTCTTAAACAAATCTTATTTCTTGATATCGAAACAGTACCACTAGTTCCAAACTTCGATGGTTTAACAGAAGTTTTGCAAAACGAGTGGGTGAAAAAGGCCAGATATCTTAAAAGTAATATAGTGGAAAATCCTGAACCCTCTATGCTTTTTGAAGAAAAAGCAGGCGTTTTTTCTGAGTTTGCAAAAGTGGTTTGCATCGTAGTTGGCAGTTTGCAACAGCAAGGTGATAATTGGACATTGAGACTGAAGCCTTTAGCCAATGATGATGAAAAACAACTATTACTTGATTTTAAAGAATTGGTACAACGTTTTGCTAAGCATTATCCCAACCTGCAATTTTGCGGGCATAATATCAAAGAGTTTGATGTCCCGTTCTTGTGCAGGCGTATGTTGATTAACGGTATTCAGTTGCCAGATGCTATGAACCTAAGTGGTAAAAAGCCGTGGGAAATATCACATTACGATACATTGGAAATGTGGAAGTTTGGCGATTACAAGCATTTCACATCTTTGGCTTTGCTTGCCGAAATTTTAGGAATACCTTCGCCGAAGGATGATATGGATGGCAGTATGGTAGGGCATGTATACTGGAATGAAAAAGACCTGCTCAGAATAGCACAATACTGCATGCAGGATGTGCTTACCAGTGCTAAGGTTTTCCTCAGGCTGAAAGGCATCACTGATATCCATCTTGAACCGGTTTATGTGAATGAATAGTATGACGGCAGAATTCAAGAAACTGATACAATCGCTACAGGCAAAGCAATACGCACCCGTATACCTGATAGATGGTGAAGAGCCATACTATCTGGATATGATTACAAATTACTTTGAAGAAAAGATTTTGGAACCGCATGAGCGCGATTTCAATCTGATGGTATTGTATGGTAAGGATGTAGAGTGGGCAGATGTGGTGAATGCTTGCCGCAGGTTTCCCATGTTTGCAGAAAGGCAGGTTGTTATATTGAAGGATGCAGCGCAGATGCGTTCGCTGACGGAGCTTGCAGGTTATCTTGAAAACCCTGCCCCCACAACTATTTTTTTGATAGAACACAGGTTTAAAAAAGCAGACGGACGCAGCAAGCTGGTAAAGTTTGCAAAAGATAAAGGCATTCATTTTACATCTGACAAGATTAAAGATGATATGGTGCCTACATGGATACAGAACTATGGCATGGAGATTGGTTTTCATGTAGGGGAGCGGGAGTCGCAAATACTGGCAACTTATCTTGGTAATGATCTCCAGAAGATTGCTAATGAAATTGAGAAAGTACGCATCAATGTGCCTGATGAAAAACAATTGACTGCAGAGCTGATACAAAAGTATATCGGTATCAGCAGAGAATACAATGTATTTGAGTTTCCAGAAGCCCTGACTACAGGTGATAAGGATAAACTATACAGAATGTTGGCATATTTTATTGCCAATCCTAAAGTTGCTCCTATGGTGCTGATTGTAGGCTCGTTTTATAATCAATTCAATCGCCTCTATCAGGCACATTTTCTGCATGGCAAGCCTGATAAAGATGTAGCTGCGGCATTGGGGACATGGCCATCTAAAGTAAGAGAGATAATGGCTGTAGCCGCAAAATGGCAATTGCCTAAAGTAGAACATGCACTGATGCTGCTGGGTGAATACAGCAATAAAGCTGTAGGTATAGACAGCAATACAGATGGTACGGAATTGTTGAAAGAAATGGTTGGCAGGCTGGAAGCACTACAATATGCCTAATGCTTTTTTAGCATGAATGGCATCATTACTTAGTTGTTCTTTCAGTGCATCTAATGATGGGAAACGTTGTTCATCGCGCAGGCGTTCTGCAAACACTATTTCTATCTCTTGATTATAGATGTCTTTGTTAAAATCGAACAGATGTGCTTCAATATGTAGGCTAAGTTCTTGGCTAACAGTAGGGCGTATACCTATGTTCATCATACCGTTAAATGTTTCGGCGCCTACGATAGCTTTTATAGCATACACACCATTGCCCGGAATTATTTGCTCGGCATCCGTAGGTTTTACATTCGCTGTAGGGAAGCCAAGTGTTCTGCCCAATTGAGCACCCGATACGACAGTTCCTTTTAGAGTGTATTGTCTGCCGAGCATTTTGTTTGCATCGGTTACATTGCCTACTGCGAGCGAGTTGCGGATTTTTGTTGAGCTTACTGCGGCATCTTCTATTTGCTTAGCAGGTATCTCGTATACTCTAAACCCAAGTTCGTTTTCGTAAGCCTGCAATAGCTTTATATTGCCTGCACGGTCGTGGCCAAACTGATGGTCGTAGCCTATTACAATGCCTTTGGGTTGCAAGTGTTTTACTAGGAAGTCCTTTATGTATGCTTCAGCGGATAGCGCGGCAAAAGAAGGTGTAAATGGTACTACAAATACATGGTCTATTCCCGCTTGTGTTATCAGTTTTATCTTCTCTTCAAGCGGTGTGATGATTTTGATTGGCTGGTCGGGGAATAGCAGTTTACGAGGGTGTGGTTCAAAAGTCAACACAATGCTTTCTCCACCAAGTTCTTTGGCATGTGCCACTACTTGTTGCAATATGGTAAGATGACCAAGGTGAACCCCGTCGAAAGTACCGATAGTAATTACTGCGTTATTGAAACTCTTTAGCTCGTCTGTGTTGTAAAATACTGCCATGCCGTTGCGCAATGTAGCGCATTATTTTATGCCCATCAAAATCTCGTAAAAACGATAACAGTCTTCAAATGTGTTATAAAGAGGCACAGGTGCTATGCGTATTACATTCGGTTCGCGCCAGTCTGCAACTACGCCATTTGCTGTCAGCGCATCAAATACTTCACGGCCTCTGTCGCTAAACAGTAATGATAATTGACAACCTCTGCGTGTTGGGTGAGAAGGGGTGATGATAACAAATGGCAGATGTGTTATTTGTTTCAGCAACCATTCAAGATATCCAGTCATTTTCAGGCTCTTTTCACGAAGGGCTACCATGCCAGCTTTATCATATATATCCAGCGATGCGTTGTGAGCTACCATGTTAAATATTGGTGCATTGCTCATTTGCCAGCTGCCAGCATTGTTTTGAGGTATAAAGCCTTTCTTCATTTTGAAGCGGTCTTTTTCATCATTGCCCCACCAGCCACCAAGTCGGAATATTTTAGGATTACCATAGTGATGCTCGTGTACAAATATACCACCAACACCACCTGGGCCTGAATTTAGGTATTTGTAAGAACACCAACACGCAAAGTCTACCGTCCAGTCGTGCAGGTGCAGGGGTACATTACCTACTGCATGTGCCAGATCATAGCCAGCATATGCACCCACTTTATGTGCAGCTTCTGTTATACGTTTCATATCGAAGAGCTGACCTGTGTAGTAGTTTACACCACCCATCATTACCAATGCCAGAGAATCTCCTGCGTCTTCAATTGCTTTAACGATATCATCTTCCTCTATTATATGGGCACCTTCTTTTGGTGCCAGTTCTATTATGGCATCTTCAGGTTCATAACCATGCATACGCACTTGTGTTTCCACAGCATATTGGTCTGATGGGAAGGCTCCTGCTTCCATAATTATTTTGTAACGCTTACCCTCCGGACGATAAAAAGATATCATCAGCAGGTGCAGGTTGACGGTCAATGTATTAGAAGCTACTACTTCATCTTTTTTAGCGCCAACTATTTTTGCCAGCCTATCGCTAAAGATGTGATGGTACGAAAACCACGGATTGCGAGCCTGAAAATGGCCTTCCACACCATACCGTGCCCAGTCTTCCAACTCTTGTTGCATCAGGTAGCTAACACTTTTAGGTTGCAAGCCCAAAGAGTTGCCACAGAAATAATGTACGTCCTTGTTGTCGTGCTGCGGAAAGCGAAACCTTTCGCGGTACGAGAAAAGAGTATCTGTATTATCCATCGATTGGGCAAACTCCAGTGTAGCTTCGTATGATTGCATGTGCTTTTTTGAAAATTTTAGCAAAAATAGTGTTCGCCCGTTAAACTTATTTAAAAAAGAAAGCAATACGGCCAATATCAGGAACATTGGTTCCATTATTGTGTTTAGGTTAATGAACCAAAACACTGATTGTATGAAAAAGGTATTGTTTTCTTTCGGATTAGTATTAACAGCCATTTCTGCTGCAACCAATGTATCTGCAAAAGGCGGTAAAGTAGGTTTGGGGCTCCGCGCTACACCAGATGGTGGTGGTTTTGTAGCCAAAATGTTTCTGGATAAACATCTTGCTTTTGAAGGACAGCTGAATGCAGGGGGTATAACAGGTGTCTGGGGTGGCCCAAGCTTTAACGCTGTCGGGTTGCTTACTTATCATATTATACTTCCCAATCCTTC
Organism: Flavipsychrobacter sp.; assembly: GCA_035299045.1. Taxonomy (GTDB): domain Bacteria; phylum Bacteroidota; class Bacteroidia; order Chitinophagales; family Chitinophagaceae; genus Polluticoccus. The sequence continues at coordinate 23,973 of DATGXJ010000007.1, read as the reverse complement.
GTGGAGGATATTTATGGGTGGTGGTGTGCATGCAGGCGTCTGGGATCGCGGATGGCGCTATGTGAGTAAAGAAGGCAGGTATATTGACGATAATCGCGCCATATTCGGTATAGACGCCATAGGCGGTGTTGAGTATGTATTCAAAAAAATACCACTGGGTCTTAGTGCCGATGTAAAGCCTGCAGTTAACTTCCTTAGTGAATCAGGCTTTTTTGATCATAATGTAGTTGGTGTATCTGCAAGGTTTTACCTGAGATAGTGCTTTATTTACCGACGAAAAATTGATATTCACTTTCCTGTAAATGGCAATGGCCGAAAGCCTTGCCATTTATTTATTTGTAAATGCTACTTTTGGTTAAAATTGATAAAAACATGAAAAAAGGTTCAATTGTATTAGTCGTATTGCTGGGCATATTGCTGATAGGTGGCTGCCAGGCATGCAACATTCAGAAATCGCTGGTAACGCTTGATGAAAATGCTAAAAGCAAATGGGCTGAAGTACAAAACCAATATCAACGCCGTGCAGACCTGATTCCAAATCTGGTAAACACTGTAAAAGGCGCTGCTAACTTTGAACAGAAAACACTGACGGATGTAATTAATGCACGTGCAAAAGCTACATCTATACAGGTAAATCCTGATAATCTGACACCTGAAAAACTGCGTGAGTTCCAAAATGCACAAGGCGAACTAAGCCAAGCATTGGGCAGGCTTATGGTAGTATCTGAGGCTTATCCTGAATTGAAAGCAAACCAGAACTTCCTTGCATTGCAAGACCAACTGGAAGGTACAGATAATCGCGTTACAGTTGCTCGCAAAAACTTTAATGATGCTGTACAGGAATACAACACTAAAATGCGTGTTTTCCCAAACAACATATTTGCAGGTATGATGGGCTTTAGTGCGAAAGGTATGTTTGAAGCGGATGCTGCAGCGCAAAAAGCACCAACCGTACAATTCTAAATAAAGATGTTCCCTTTCTCAAAAAAGAAGCCGCTACTTTCTTCTGCCGAGCAGGAGCAGGTAGTGGCTTGTATCCGGGAGGCTGAAAGCCGTACAACAGGAGAGCTGCGTGTATTTGTTGAAAGCAAATGCAATAAAGCTGATGCCATGGAAAGAGCTGTGGAGCTTTTTGAAAAACTGGGTATGACGGCTACTGAAAAACGTAATGCAGTACTGGTATATCTTGCTACAGAAGACCGTAAGTATGCTATAGCGGGCGACAAGGAGATATATGAAAGAGCCGGTGGGGCTGCTTTCTGGCAAGCAGCTGCAGAAAAACTAAAAGGTCATTTGCAGGCAGGTGAGGTAGCTATAGGGCTAGCTAATTGTGTAAAAGAATTGGGCAACGCTATGGCTACTCATTTCCCTTACGACCCTGCAATAACAAGAAATGAACTGCCCGACGAAATAGTATTTGGAAAATAATGGCTCGTATTCAATCTTATTTAAGGATAGTTTTTGCACTGCTGTTAAGTGTTATGTCTTATACATACACTTGGGCGGCAGATGAGGATTTTCCTGCAAAACCCAATCCGCCGAGGCTGGTAAATGATTTTGCCGGAATGCTGTCTGGAGAAGAAGCAAACCGATTGGAAGCCAAACTTTTGCAATATGAGCAGTCGTCTTCAACCCAGATAACTGTAGTTACGGTAAAGAGTATAGGGCTGTATGAAGTAGCACAATATGCTATAGACCTAGGTAACAGATGGGGGGTAGGTCAGAAAGGTAAAGATAATGGGGTATTGATATTTGCATCAAAAGACGATAGGAAAATAAATATATCTACCGGTTACGGACTTGAGGGCGCATTGCCCGATGCAGTTTGTGGGCGTATTATCAGAAATGAAATCGTCCCAAATTTTAAAAACGGCGATTTTTTTGCGGGCTTCGACAAGGCTGCAGATGCTATTATAGCAGCCACGAAAGGTGAATATACCGCAGATGCAAAACCTAAAAAGGGAGGCAAGCCCGGCATCTTAGTTATAGTAATACTTATAATCTTGGTATATATAGTGCTATGGATTATAAGTAAAATAGGTGGTGGCGGCGGTGGTTCTTATATGAGTGGCAGAGGTTATCGAGGTTGGGATAGTGGCCCATGGATAGGTGGTGGTTTCGGAGGTTCTCGCGGAGGCGGTTGGGGCGGAGGCAGCAGTGGTGGTGGCTTCGGTGGTTTTGGCGGTGGTAGCTTTGGTGGTGGTGGCGCAAGTGGCAGTTGGTAGCCTCGTATAATTGTTAATAATATTGTTTCAAATATAAAAGCATCAATGTACGCATTGATGCTTTTTGCATTACCTTTGTGCCACTTTTTTCATTAAGCCACTGTTAAATTTTAATGTTTCAGGAAGCACCTATTAAGGCTAAGAAGCAAATGATGCTTGGCGGTAAAGTCAAAGATTACAGTCAGTTACTGAAGCCTAATCTTAGCTTCATGGTGGTTTTTTCCAGTGTTATAGGCTATTTACTTGCTCCGGGCATCAGCTTCGAGTGGGGTAGTGTATTGATACTTTTCCTTGGTGGTATCATGGTTACCGGTGGTGCTAATACCATAAACCAGATACTGGAAAAAGATGGCGACGCTCAAATGAAACGCACTATGATACGTCCGTTGCCTGATGGACGTATGGGTACTACAGAAGCATGGATTATTGCTGCAGTAGCAGGTATTGGTGGTGCATTATTACTTGGTTATTTCTTCAATCCGCTTACCGGATTTTTAAGCTTCACTTCATTAATGTTATATGGTTTTGCTTACACACCTATGAAGCGTGTACATCCTGTAGCTGTACTGATAGGGGCTATCCCCGGTGCATTACCTCCACTATTAGGCTGGGCAGCTGCAACAGGTGGTCTTGGTGTAGGTGGGTGGACGCTATTCCTGATTCAATTTTTCTGGCAATTCCCACACTATTGGGCTATCGGTTGGGTTGGCTATGACGAATACATTAAAGCAGGCATCAGCATGTTGCCTTCTCAAGAGCGCAGTTCTCGTTTTACCGCATTGCAAAGCATGTTCTATAGCATAGTGTTGGTACCGTTGGCTGTTGTGCCGAGGGTTGTTGGTATAACAGGTAATATCGGTATGTGGGTTAGTATGGCTTGCGGTATATTATATTTTGCAGCGTCAGTAAGGTTTTACATTAAAAATGATTATAAATCGGCAAAAGGAGTAATGTTTGCTTCTTTTATATACCTGCCAACCGTATTGCTTGCTTTGTTGTTTGATAAGATGTAAAAGCAAAAACGATGGAAAGAACTATGCAATCTCCGGATAAGAAAAAGATTCACCCACATAAGTTTGCTTTGTGGATAGCAATGGGCAGCATTATTATGATGTTTGCGGGCCTTACAAGTGCCTACATAGTGCGTAAAGCACAGGGCAATTGGGTTACATACCATTTGCCGGTTCTGTTTTGGGTATCTACTGCGGTTATATTGCTTAGCAGTATAACTATGATAATGTCGGTTAAGTCTTTCAAAAACAGGCAGATGCCGAGATTCAAGGCCTTGATGATTACCACCATATTACTAGGCTGTGCGTTTGCGGTTTTGCAGTATATGGGTTTCAAAGCTTTGTATGCTGAAAATATAAGAGTAGATGGTAACCCGAGCGAATCTTTCCTATTCATTATAGCAGGCTTACACTTATTGCATATTTTGGGTGGAATAATTGCATTAATTATTGTATTTTTCCGCGCCTTTAGGACTAAAGTAAAGATATATAACGCTACATCTTTAGAAATTGCAGGTGCATACTGGCATTTTGTCGATGTATTGTGGATTTATTTATTTGTGTTCTTTCTGGCAAATCAATAAAATTGTTTCGAAATTTGCGCTCAATTCACAACTAACCAATTAAATTAGAAATTAAGTCAATCTATGTCACAAGCTACAACAGCAGAAACAAAAGTATGGGGCGGCGGACGGTCACCGTTCAACGTGAGCTACGGAAAAATGATGATGTGGTTCTTCCTGCTTTCCGATGCTTTTACTTTTAGTGCATTCCTTATCTCTTACGGTACTAAACGCTTCTTCAGTGAGGTATGGCCGGATGCCAACAGTGTATTCCACGCATTCCCGTTCATGGGTCATGCAAACTTACCTTTATTGTTTGTGAGCTTGATGACGTTCATACTCATCATGAGTTCTGTAACAATGGTGTTGGCAGTACACTGCGGTCACTATGGCGATCGTCAGGGTGTTATTAAATGGTTGTTGTGGACCATAGTTGGTGGTATCGCGTTCCTTAGCTGTCAGGCTTGGGAGTGGACCCACCTTGCACATAACACAGGTGGCTTGTGGGGTACTTTTACAGATCCTAATACGCCGCTTGATAAATTTGAGCATTTCTTCAAACACGGTACAATAACAGCTGCAAATGCTGGTGCAGCGCTTGAAGCTTCGCATAGTTTCTACAACTTCTTCTTTACTATCACAGGTTTCCACGGTGGTCACGTAGCGAGTGGTGTTGTGCTGCTGATTATGGCTTTGATTAATACAGTTAATGGTACATATGACAAGCGCGGTCACTACGAAATGATCGAGAAAGTAGGCCTTTACTGGCACTTTGTAGATCTGGTATGGGTATTCGTATTTACTTGTTTCTACCTGTTGTAATCTAAACTGAATTTAATCACAACTACAAAAAACTTATTATAATGTCAGCTCATCATTCTAGCGATAATATTCAGCATCTGTACGAAGGCGATCAGTCTAAGTTGTATTCAGGTGTTATGTCACACCACACAGATATCAACTCTGCAGATAGCAAAAAACAAATAGGCCGTATCTGGAAAGTATTCTGGATTCTGTTGGCTATTACCATAGTAGAGGTAGTAGTAGGTATGTTCTTTAGTGCATCTATGCCACGTGGTGTTGTTAATTTCTTCTTTCTGGCTCTTACTATCCTGAAAGCAGGCTATATCGTATCAGTATTCATGCACCTTGGCGATGAGGTTAAGAGCTTCATGATTACAGTACTGGTTCCTTTGTTCCTGTTTATATGGTTCATCATTGCGTTCCTGTACGATGGTGGTTTCTGGTTAGAAATGAACACTACAGTACCTATCAGGTAAACAAAAAGTTATTAGAAGTGTTTTTGAAATAGTGATGACTCAAAAAACAAAAAACTCCAAATTTTTAATAGGCATAGCGGTAGCATTCTTGTTACCGCTATCTTTTTGGCTTGTCATAAACTTTATGTCAAAGTCCAAAGTGCCGAGAGCGCCTAAGTACTATATTGCTGAAGGCTATGATGCAGTAGCAAAAGACAGTATTTACCACAAGGTACAAGAGCTGACACTTACCGACCAATTTGGCAATGAGGTGTCATTAAACAAAGACCTGAAAGGTAAAATCGTTGTGGTTAATTTCTTCTTCACGAATTGCCCCACCATATGCCCGCAGATAAGCAGAAACATAGAAATGTTGCAGGATGCTTTTCGTAAAGATCCTAAGAAGAAAACAACGCTCGATACTTCAGTGCATTTTGTGTCTATCAGTGTAGACCCGGAACGCGATTCATTTCCTGCCCTCAGGAAATATGCAGACAGGTTTAAAGCAAACCCTGACCATTGGTGGTTCTTAACAGGCAGTCGCGAAACGATATATAATTATGCGCGTAAGCAGCTGTTTGTAACTATGCAGGAAGGCACAGGTGGACTTGATGATTTTATACATAGTGAAAAGATGGTGCTGCTGGATACTAACAGGTATATAAGAGGTTATTATAACGGACGGGATACAGGAGATGTGATTCGTTGTGCAGATGATATCGTAATCCTAACAAGGCAAAAGAAACAGCGTAAATAAAAACATTATGCTAACACCCATTTTAAAGAAAAACGATAAACAGGCAAGGTTATTAATATTAACCGTATCATTTGTAGTATTTGCCGCAGTAGTAATATTATCTCGTGTAAAGCTGGAAGTTGACCTAGGTTTTGATATTCACGTTTTTGCATTAATAAATGCAGTAATCAATTCTATGGTTTCTGTATTATTGGTGCTTGGGCTGATGGCGGTAAAGCAAAAGAATTTTGTGAGGCACAAGAATATTATGATGGGAGCAATTGTGCTGTCTGTATTATTCCTTGTTTCATACATTGCACATCACTTGCTTGCAGGCGATACTAGGTTTGGTGGAGAGGGAGCTATCAGATTAGTGTATTTCGTAATTCTGATTACACACATATTCCTTGCAGCGGTAATTCTGCCATTTATCTTGTTTACGGCATATCGCTCACTGACGGGGGAGTATGATAAGCATAAAAAACTTGCAAAATACACATGGCCTTTATGGTTGTATGTAAGTGTTACAGGTGTTATCGTTTACCTGATGATATCTCCTTATTACGGTCAATAAATTCAAATTATCAGTAACTTTATAGTATGAAAAAGTGGTTGTTGATAGCAATGCTGATGTTTGCAGCTAATGTTGAGGTAAAAGCACAAGGTTGTGCAGTATGTACTAAAACTGCAGCAGGCATGGATGATAAAAGTGCAAGAGGCCTGAATGGAGGCATCCTTTATCTGGCTATGCTTCCAATTAGCATAATTGGTACCGTTACCTTTATCTGGTGGCGCAAAAATAAAGCGAGTATATAATTTTTACACTCCAACACTTATCTGCTATGAGGCGTATTTCAATATTCTTATCTGCTATAGTTTTACTGACAAGTGCAATTTCCTGCAAACGAAGAACGGAAGAAGGACATGGTAAGGTTGGTGTAAAAGATTATAATGTCACTACTTTCTCTTCTGTAGATGTTGGTGCACCTATAGATATAGACATGACAGTTGGTAATGTTACAGAACCTACGGTGTCTATAAAGGGATATGAAAATCTGTTGGGTAAAATTACCTGCAAGGTAGAAAACGGTGTGTTGAAGATTGACAAAGACGGAATTTTTACTTTATATACAGATAAAGATATCAAAGCGACAATAACAGTTCCTTCACTTTCTGCATTAACTATTCGTGGAACGTCTGAAGCCAAGATTCATGGTAATATTACAGGTGAAAGTTTTGTACTAAATATTAAAGGGGCAGGAGATGTAACTATTGATGAGCTAAATACGAATAATTTTGTAACCAAAGTATCGGGGGCAGGAGATTTGGATGTGAAGAAGGGCGCAGTCAGTAAAGCTGAGTTTAATGTTACCGGTGCCGGTGATGTAGATGCATTTGGATTGCAAATAAAAGACCTTACTGCAGACTTATCGGGTGCAGGTGATATAGATGTTTCAGTGTCAGGTTCTCTTAACAGCAGCATCAATGGTGCGGGTTCTGTTAACTACAGGGGTAATCCTACTGTTAGTTCAGATATTAACGGTATAGGTTCTTTAGAGAAAGTGGATTAACATTTTCTGTTTATTTTCTTCTTGAAAATTGAGTAAATTGAGCATAACAAAAAACATCCTGTTATGCTGAAGCATTTCGTATCTAAAGTTTTACTGTTTTCATTCATTTTTATTGGCATTACTGTTGCTGCAAAAGCACAGACAGACCCGATTGAGAAAGTTTGGTACAATCAGGAAAAGACTGCCAAAATTCAGGTTTACAAAGCCAAAGATGGCAGATTCTATGGTAAAATGGTTTGGCTGAAAGAACCACTAGAAAATGGTAAGCCCAAAGTAGACAAAGAAAATCCTGATGAGAAGAAACGCAATACGCCGCTTATTGGTCTTATCTTATTACGCGGATTAGAGAAGGATGGTGACAATGAATATGATAATGGTAAGATTTACGATCCTAAAAACGGCAAAACTTATTCTTGCAAGATTACGCATAAGGGAAATACGCTCGATTTAAGGGGCTTTGTAGGTATATCGCTTATTGGTCGTACTTCTACCTGGACACTTGCAGACTAGTGAAGTTTTTCTTAATCATATTTCAGGGGTACAATCTGTGCCCCTTTTTCTTGCTCAAAAGTTATTCACAATGGCAAATTTTTGAGCAAATAAGTCGAAATCTTCGTCAAAAATTCTCTCTAAATTCTTACTTTTGCACAATTTGTTTTTTATGCCCGCTACACAGTCAGTTGCAGTTCCCGCTTATTTGTTCTTAGAAGATGGTACTTTCCTGAAGGGAAAGGCTTTTGGTGCAAAAGGTACTAGCGGTGGTGAACTATGTTTTAATACCGGTATGACCGGGTATCAGGAAGTGTTTACAGACCCGTCTTATACTGGTCAGGCTCTGATAATGAATACCGTTTACATTGGTAACTATGGTGTGAAAGGAGAAGACGTAGAAAGCGATTCTGTAAGAGTAAGTGCCGTTATCTGCAAAAACATATCTCATCGCTACAGCCGCATGACGGCAGATGACAGCCTTGAGAACTATTTTGTTAAAAACAATATCGTAGCTATATACGATGTAGATACAAGGGCGCTGGTACAGCATGTGCGCAACAAAGGTGCTATGAACTGTGTCATAAGTACAGAAATAAGCGACCCTGAAGCACTGAAAGCAGAACTGGCAAAAGTACCTGATATGGATGGTTTGGAACTGTCTTCAATCATCAGTACTAAAGAACCATACACTTTTGGCAACCCGGATGCAAGCCTGCGTATAGCAGTTATGGATTTCGGTGTGAAACGCAATATCCTGCAATGTATGGCTGACAGGGGAGCGTACCTGAAAGTATTCCCTGCTAAAACAGACTACAATACAGTAAAAGAATTCCAACCACATGGTGTGTTCCTTAGCAACGGTCCAGGCGACCCTGCATCTATGAACTACGCTGTAGAAACGGTTAAAAATATCATAGCAGATAAGAAGCCATTGTTTGGCATCTGTCTGGGGCATCAACTGCTGGCTAGGGCAAATGACATCCCTACATTCAAAATGCACCACGGTCACAGAGGCTTGAATCATCCTGTTAAAAACCTGATTACTGGGAAGAGTGAGATAACAACGCAGAACCACGGTTTTGGTGTTGTTCCGGAAGCGGCTCAAAATTCTGATAAGGTAGAAGTTACACACATCAATCTGAATGACGGTTCTATAGAAGGTATCAGGATGAAAGCACAACCTGCTTTCTCTGTGCAATACCACCCTGAAAGCACCCCGGGACCACATGATTCCCGCTATCTGTTCGATGACTTTATTGCATTGATAAAGAAAGAAAATAACATGAATTAATTGCTGATAAACAATAAGTTATAAATCACTAAGTAAACTTCTTAATGAAGCAGGAAAAAGTATTAATAATGGGTGCCGGCGGGCAAATTGGTGTTGAACTCACTATGGCGCTGCGTGGTGTTTATGGCGAATCAAACGTTATAGCCAGCGACATCAGAGAAGCTCATCCTTTATTGGCGGGCAAAGGTCCTTATGTGATACTGAATGCCATGGATGCCAACGCAACCCTGGAACTGGTGAAGAAAGAAGGCATTACTCAGATATACCTGTTGGCAGCATTATTGTCTGCAACAGGGGAAAAAGACCCTAAACGTGCATGGGACATCAATATGCAGAGCCTGTTGCAGGTATTGGATATTGCTGTGCAGGAAAAACTGACTAAAGTATATTGGCCAAGTTCTATAGCTGTATTTGGTTCAACAACACCTAAACAGGATACACCACAAAAGACTATCGTAGAGCCTCGCACTGTTTATGGTGTGAGCAAATATGCAGGCGAATTGTGGTGTCAATATTACAATCAGCGTTGGGGATTGGATGTTCGTAGCATACGCTATCCTGGCCTGATAAGCTGGAAATCTGAACCTGGTGGTGGTACTACGGACTATGCTGTGGAGATTTACCATGAAGCTTTGAAGCATAGTAAGTACACTAGCTTCCTGTCAGAAAATACATACTTGCCTATGATGTACATGGATGATGCTATCCGTGGTACTATAGAACTGATGGAAGCTCCTGTTGAGAAAATCAAATCGCGTATGGCTTACAACCTGAGTGCAATGAGTTTTTCTCCGAAGGAAATAGCTGCATCAATTCAAAAGCATATACCATCTTTCGAAATCAGTTATGCGCCAGATTTCCGCCAGCAGATAGCTGACGGATGGCCGCAAAGCATTGACGATACTGCAGCGCGCGAAGATTGGGGGTGGAAGCACAATTTCGACCTTGACAAGATGACTGCAGACATGCTTATGCACTTGAAAAACAAATAGTTAGACTAATGTATATTGTAAATAAAGCAGGCTTTAAAGCCTGCTTTATTTGTTAATCGGCAGTTAAGTATTTCGATTTCATTGTTCAACAAAGCTTTGTTTTAGATATTTACTCTATGAAACAAGGAAAAGAAACACGATCTGAAAGGCGCAAAAAGCTGGACAGACATCATGGTTCTAAAACCAGAAAGCGCTTTCATAAATATGTTGCGATTTTTGGTTCAGCTGTAGTTTTAAGTATACCTATCTATATCTTATACTTCGCTAACTAATTCCTCTGCTGCTTATCTTAGCATACAAAACTTCATTGTTGTATGTCTAAACCAAAGTTGGTTGTACTATCGGGTGCGGGTATAAGCGCCGAAAGCGGATTAAGGACTTTCAGGGATAGTGATGGTTTGTGGGAAGGATATAATATTGAAGATGTTGCCACACCGAGGGCATGGCGCAGAGACCCGCAATTGGTTCTCGATTTCTACAACATGCGCCGTAGGGGAGTGTTGGATGCGCAACCTAATGCTGCCCATTTAGCTTTAGCACAATTACAGGATAAGTATGATGTTCGCATCATTACACAAAATATTGATGACCTGCACGAAAGAGCAGGAAGTAGTTATGTGATGCATCTACATGGCGAAATCTTTAAAATGCGTAGCGAACATACACCACACATGGTGTATGATATCAGAACAGATATTCAATTGGGCGATACTGCAGAAGATGGTGCGCAATTGAGGCCTCATATTGTATGGTTTGAAGAACCTGTGCCTATGATAGAACAGGCGATTCCCATAATGTATGATGCAGATGTGTTTCTGTTAATCGGTACATCGTTGGTCGTATATCCTGCTGCAGGTCTGGTCGATTATGTGCCCGATGAAGTGCCTAAATATGTAATAGATAAGTCAATACCACCTGTCAGCAGATATAGCAATGTGATACCTATAGAAAAGAGCGCTACAGAGGGGATTATTGATTTTGTGCGAATGCTGAACGAAAGCGAAAACTGAATGTGTTTGAATACACCATTATGAGCGTATAAATGGTAGCTGGTATCATTTGATGCACCAGTCTGTTTAATGATGTATTTACATGCCATTCAAGGTCTTTGGGGGTAAGTACATAGACAACCATGTAAGCACATAATACAGTAAATACAAACAACATCCTTTTATCAGGAGCTTTTCTGCCAAGTAAACGCAGAAAGAAATGTAGTGCAAACATACATGCTATTGCGTAATAGTATTCGTTGATGTGTTTTCTGAATGAAGTTAGTACCAAATCATACCTGTTCCATTCTGTCAGTTTGGAGAATGTATCAGCACCTTGTGCAGATACAATATCATTGTGCGGAGCATACACTATTTTGAATATTAATAATGCCAATGCTGGTAGTGCTATACCTGCAACAGTGTATTTAATGTTACCTTTTTTGAATAAAGTCCTGAAGTAAAATGCCACGAAAAGCAGACTTATCAGTACACCTTCATTTTTGGTGAACATACACAGTCCGAGCATGGATGTTGTAATAGCTGCATATCGTTTATCAGTTTCAATATGGTCTGCAGCTATAATAGCAAGCAAAGTAAAGAATCCTACAAGGCTATCTGCCAATTGATAGCTGGAGATGGTCAAGTGGTTCACATTTGTACTAAGCCAGTATAAACCAATTGCAGAGAATATGATGTTCCTGTGTTTTGTTTCAGTAAATATTAAAACAGGAATCAACACTGTTATGAGTAAATGAAAGCAATAGCTGACTGTTTGCAGATGTTCTATGCCCACTATCCTGCTATAGAATGCAATGTTTGCAGGTAATTGCAGCGGGTAGTCTGTGTGTGCAAAGTCTTTGTTCTGAAACAGGCTAGTCCAGTATTCAGGATTTGCAAGATATTTAGCATGCATATTCCACATAGCCCATGCATCCCAAGTTCCGTACTTGTCACTCAGCATCACCACCTTTTGACCAATCATACTGATGCCCATAAACAAGAGGGCGTAGCTTACTGAGATATTATTGTCATTGCTTGATGTGATGATAGTATTGGTCTGTTTGTAAATCAGGAAGGCCAATGCCAATACTAGACCAATTACTAAAGCTAATGGAAGGTGTAACATCAGCCCAGCAAAATATGCTATGCTGATACAGCCCATCAGCCAACCATAGTAAACAATATATAGGCTTGTTTTCTGCATTATCTGGCTATGCTTAGGTTATAGGTGTACAAACTATCTTCTGTATGCCAGATGGTATATCGGCTACTGATGATTGCCGTTATCGCACTGTCCTGTGCTTTGCTATATTGAATAGAAAGAAGCGTATCAGCATCATTCTTCTTTTCCTCAATAAGGCTTGGGGCTAATACAAATCGGGTAATAGATAATAGCTGGTAAGCATCTTTGGGGCAGCTAAATGCAATGCTACTACCTGCATGTACAAAGGCTTTTGTGCCTGACAGGCTATTCTTTATCAGGTCTATTTCTGTTACTTCTGTCGATACGCGCTTATTGTAATAATAAGCAGATATAGCAACAGCGGCACAGATAAATGCTATGACAAAAGCAGGCTTCATTGATGTATAAAGTAACATCAATTTTTGCTGTGAATAAAGAAATGTAATGGCTTACTTTTCGAGGCTGAAAAGACTATCTACAAACTCTGCTTTGTTGAAGATTTGCAGGTCTTCCATGCGCTCACCAACACCAATGTATTTTACAGGTATTTTAAACTGGTTTGCAATCGCCAATACTACACCACCTTTTGCAGTGCCATCCAGCTTTGTAATAGCCAGTGATGTAACGTCTGTTGCTGCAGTGAATTGTTTGGCCTGTTCCAGTGCGTTTTGTCCTGTGCTGCCATCCAGTACCAACAGCACTTCGTGCGGAGCATCAGGCATTTTCTTAGATACCACACGGCGTATTTTACCCAATTCGTCCATCAGGTAAGATTTGTTGTGTAACCTACCCGCAGTATCTATGATGATAACGTCTGCATCTTTAGCTATGCCACTTACAACTGTATCGAATGCAACAGAGCCTGGATCGCTGCCCATTTCTTTTTTCACGATGTCTACACCTACGCGCTCGCTCCAGATGGTTAATTGGTCTACAGCCGCCGCACGGAATGTATCCGCAGCACCTAACACTACTTTCTTGCCGTTCTTTTTGAAATTGTATGCCAGCTTGCCGATAGTTGTTGTTTTACCAACACCATTCACGCCAACAACCAGTATTACATAAGGTTTTTTGTTTGCAGGAATATCGAATGTTTCAAACTCGTTGCTTGGTGCTGCAGTAAGGATGCCCATTATCTCTTCCTGCAGTATGCGGTTCAGTTCAGATGTGCCGAGGAATTTATCTTTCGCAACGCGTTCTTCTATCCTTTTAATGATTTCTATGGTAGTATCAAGACCTACGTCTGCACCAACCAATGCTTCTTCTACCTGGTCAAGTACCTCTTCGTCTACTTTATCTTTACCGGCAATGGCTTTAGTAATGCGCGAAAAGAAACCTTCTTTGGTTTTTTTCAGGCCTTCGTCCAGTGCCTCTTTTTGTTCTTGCTGTTCTTTATTGCGTTTAAAGAGTTTATCGAATAACCCCATAGTATATTTCTAAATGTAAAAGGTAAACAAGCAGGTGCGAAGTTAGCGTTTTATAGGTATCATTTATTTGTTAAATAAAAAACGGGACAATTTGTTGCCCCGTTTATATACGTTCTATACTGTTATGGGTCTATGGCCCCTTCAAGTATGTCTATTTTTTCTACAAAGTTCATAGAGTTTGCCATATACACATCTGCAGGTTCAGAGTTGGCAATGCCTACATCTTCCAATAGGCGGTTGTTATCAAACACGTGGCCCAGTTCCATGAAGTCCAGATATGGGTCAAGACCCGTGAAGAGGAGACGCAATTTGCTCTTATCTTCAAATGTCTCTTTCCAGTATTCCAAGTACTTGCGATACTCATACAATTCACTATCCGGTTGCAGTTTACCTTTTGTCCAGTGCTTCACTTGGTTCAACAAAGATTTGTTGATGAAGTTGAACGGAGGCATTTCATCAAAATACGCTTCCAGTGTTTTAGACAGCTTCAGTGCGGTAGTTGAACCCGTTTCGCCTGCTGATATATGATACACATGATGCTTGCGGTTTGCAAACAATAGTTTAACTATAGCTTCTGCTGCATAGTCAACCGGGATAATATCCAGTTGCGCATGCTCATTAACAGGTATCAGGCGCAGGTGGTTGATAGTTGCCATTGCCCACAGAATAACCGGAGAGCGCGGCATGATTGGCCTGCTGTCTCCCATAATGATAGACGGGCGGGCAATCAGTATTTTATCTTCAGGCAAATGCTCACGAATCAGCAACTCACCCTTCATTTTAGTGTATGTGTACTTTACTAGGTGTGTGGCATTTAGGTTTGGTGATTCATCTTCTTTCACCACACGGTCTTTCACGTCTTTACCACAAATGGTTGCTGTGCCTATATAAAGGAATGTTTGCAGGCGTGGTAGCTGTTTTGCCCACATTAGTATCTTGGTAAGGCCGCCGATGTTTGCTTTTTCAACAGCATCGTCGTTGAATCTTGAGAAAGATGTATTGGCAGCCGAGTGAATGATAACATCCACATCGTTCAGCATTGCATTATCCTTCAAACTATCTGTCAGGTTTTCATCAAACAGATTGCCTAGTACAGGTACTATCTTATTATCGTCATATACATCGTCGTGCAGGCAGAATACTTTCTTCAGTCTTTCTTCAGCCACTTCAACAGTCTGTGAACGAAGCAGGCAGTATATCTTATTGATTTCGCTGCGTTTAGACAACGTTACCAACAACTCACCACCCACAAGTCCGGTAGCTCCGGTTAGAAATACATTCATAAAGAAATGTGTGCATTCAAAATATCTGCCTATAAAAGGAGAGATATTATAAAATACTGAATTTTAAATTATTGAGCGGCGAAGTTACGTTTTTTGCCCGATATTCTTCCACAAAACATGTTAACGAAAAAGGCCGGTAACTACCGGCCTTTTCATATAATATACATCGAAATTATTTACCCAGCTTCACTTTCAGGTTCTGGTCAAGTGCATCCAAGAACTCTTCAGTGTACAGATAGTGTTCACCATGGTTCACTTTATTGCCATGTACACAAACTGCAAGGTCTTTAGTCATTTTGCCACTTTCTACAGTTTCAATACAAACTGCTTCAAGTGCATTACAGAAATCAATCAGTTCCTGATTGCCATCCAGTTTGCCACGGAAAGCCAAGCCGCGTGTCCATGCAAAGATAGACGCGATTGGATTTGTAGAAGTAGGGCGGCCTTTCTGGTGCTCGCGGTAGTGACGTGTAACAGTACCATGGGCTGCTTCTGCTTCCATTGTTTTACCGTCAGGAGTAATCAGTACCGAAGTCATCAGACCCAGTGAGCCGAAACCTTGTGCTACTGTATCGCTTTGTACATCGCCATCATAGTTTTTACAAGCCCACACAAAGTTACCATTCCACTTCAGTGCGCTGGCAACCATGTCGTCAATCAGGCGGTGTTCGTAAACCAGTCCGTTTGCATCAAACTGCGCTTTGAATTCGTTTTGATAAATCTCTTCAAATATATCTTTGAATCGGCCATCATATTTTTTCAGGATGGTATTTTTTGAAGACAAATAAAGTGGCCATTTTTTCTGCAGTGCCATGTTGAAACAAGCACGTGCAAAACCTTTAATAGACTCATCTGTGTTGTACATAGCCAATGCAACGCCATCACCTTTGAAGTTGTACACTTCATGTTCAATCACTTCACCGTTATCACCTTCAAACTTAATAGTCAGTTTACCTGTACCTTTTGTTACGAAGTCTGTAGCACGGTATTGGTCGCCAAAAGCGTGACGCCCAACTATAATTGGTGCATCCCAGTTGGTAACCAGACGTGGGATATTTTTGATTACGATTGGTTCGCGGAATACAGTACCATCCAAAATGTTGCGGATAGTGCCGTTAGGACTTTTCCACATTTGTTTCAGGTTGAACTCTGTAACACGTGCTTCATCAGGAGTAATAGTAGCACACTTAATACCTACACCATATTGTTTAATAGCGTTTGCAGCATCAATAGTTACCTGATCGTTTGTTTGATCGCGGTACTCAACACCAAGGTCATAGTATTTTATATCAACATCTATATATGGAGTTATCAGTTTGTCTTTGATGAATTTCCAGATGATACGAGTCATTTCGTCACCATCAAGCTCTACTACGGGATTTGCTACTTTAATTTTGCTCATATTATTATGCTGTATTGTATTAATTTGAAGGTGAGCAAAATTAGCTATTTACAGTTTATATCAAAGCAGGCTTGCTTTGTATGTGGATAAACTCATCTTAATATCATTCCTAAATAAACTCAGCTATACCACCTTATAGTAGGTATAATTAAAAAATATTATCAAGGATTTGCATTTTATAAACAGTGTTCAGTATATTTGCGCCGTAAACATTCAAGATGGGAATATCTGAAAGAAAAGAACGTGAGAAGCAAGAGATGCGCAGACGCATTCTTGATGTTGCTATGAACATGTTCCTTGTTGATGGCTACGAGAAAACATCGCTCAGGAATATTGCAGAGAAGATAGAGTATAGCCCGGCTACCATATATCTATATTTCAAAGACAAGGACGAATTGTTTTATGAAGTGCAGAAGGATGCATTTCAAAAATTGAATGAGGTATTTGCACAGCATGTTACAGCGACGGAACCCCTGGCTCGCCTGCGCCAGATATGCCATACTTATGTACAGTTTGGTATCGCCAATCCTGAATTGTATGATTTGATGTTCATTATCCGAGCCCCGATGAATGTAGTAGAGGAGAAGGAAATGTGGGATAACGGCACTGATGCATTCGATTTCCTTGTACAAACCCTTACAGCATGTATTGAGCAAAAGTTGATTAAATACACAGACCCAATGATTGCAGCCTTATCTGTATGGTCTATGGGACATGGTCTGATATCGCTGAATGTAAGATGCAGGATTAAGGTAATGCAGATGTGCGATGAGGATGTTGCTAATTCAATCAACCTTTCAATTGAAGAATTTTTACGAGTTATAAGCACTCCGTAGGGAGTGCTATATTTTTTTACCATATAATTAAACAGTGTTCATAATGTCAACGTCGATTAAAAAAATGTTATCGTTTACAATGGCTGTGGTACTCACTACAGGTTCAGCTATTGCACAGGAGCATTCGCTTGATGACTATATACGGCAAGCTTTATTGTCGAATGAAAGCGTTAAGCAAAAGCAGTTTCAACTAGAAAAAGCAGTGTATGGGCTTAAAGAAGCTAAATCATTGTTCTTACCCACCGTTAGCCTGCAAGCCAATTATACCAGAGCAGAGGGCGGCCGTATGATAGATTTCCCTATCGGAGACCTACTGAATCCTGTGTATAGCACACTCAATCAGCTCACTGCATCGCAGGCTTTCCCGATGGTGCAAAATGCGTCTATCCAACTGAATCCGGATAATTTTTATGATGCAAAATTCAGGACGGTATTACCACTTATCAATGCAGAGATATGGTACAATAAAGAGATAAAGAAGCAAGTAGTATCTCAGCAACAAGCGGCTATCAATGTATATAAACGCCAGTTGGTAAAGGATGTAAAAGAGGCTTACTTCCGTTATTACCAGGCAAGCAACGAAGTGGAGATATATACCAACGCCCTTAAACTGGTCAATGAAAATATTCGTGTGAATGAAAGCCTGTATAAAAATGGCATTAGGAACAGCACGGCACTGACACGTGCACAGGCTGAAAAAGAGAAGATAGATGCTGCACTTACAAATGCAAACAGCAACAAGAGCAATGCACGCATGTATTTCAATTTCCTGCTCAATCAGCCATTTGATACAGAAGTACTGATAGATACAAACGCAGTAGCAGAGATGAATGAGCCAATGCTGAAGCAAGATGCAGTAGTTGATAAAAGAGAAGAACTCTATCAACTATCGGTAGCAAAAGATATTTATACGCTCAGCAGAAACCTGCAACAATCGCACCTGATACCCAAGCTGAATACATTTCTCGATTTGGGCTCTCAAGGTTTCAACTGGAAAGTAGATGATAAGTCTAAATACTATATGTGGGGGATAAACCTGCAATGGGACCTGTTTGCGTCCAACCAATATCGCTATAAAGCAAAGCAGGCAACTGCCGAACTGAAAAGTATAGAAGTACAGGAACAACAAACTAAAAAAGCATTGGAAATGCAATTACAAAATGCCTACAACAGCTTCAACGCGGCATTTGCATCTTGCCGCAGCGCACAAAACCAACTGACACTTTCTGAAAAGTATTACAAAGACCAGATGAAAATGTACAAAGAAGGGCAGCTTACTTATATAGAACTGCTGGATGCACAAAATCAATTAATCAGTTCGCAATTGCAACTGAGTGTAGCTATTGCAAATACACGTATTGCTGCTGCCGAAATAGAACGTTGCTCTGCATCATATTCAATCTAAAATATCTACAACTACACATACATAAAACATGAAAAACCAAATCAAAATATTAGCGCTCCCTGCCATATTGTTTTTGGCATCTTGCGGAGATGAAAAGAAACCTGCTGAGGCTGGGAAAGCAGATATTATTCCTGTAAAGGTATTAGCAGTACAAGGCGGTGCTTCGGCTGGTACTATCAGTTTATCAGGACAGTTGACAACAGACGATGAAGTATACCTGAGTTTCAAAACAGGTGGTATCATCAACAAGGTATTGGTAAAAGAAGGCGATGCTGTAAAGCAAGGGCAATTACTGGCAACGCTCAATCTCACTGAGATAAATGCAGGTGTGCAACAAGCGCAGCTTGCTTTTGAGAAAGCTCAGCGCGACTATCAGCGTGCACAAAACCTGTACAATGACAGTGTTGCTACGCTTGAACAATTGCAGAATGCAAAGACAGGACTTGAAATAGCACGGCAAGCATTAAGCTCTGCACAGTTCAATCGCAGTTACTCAGAAATACACGCCCCTAAGAGTGGTTACATCCTACGCAAAATGGCTAACGAGGGACAAATGGTAGCTCCTGGTACGCCTGTATTACAAACCAATGGTGCACAGTCTGGCAACTGGTTATTGAAAGTGGGCGCAGGAGATGCAGAGTGGAGCAGCATCAGCATTAACGATAAAGCTGAAATAGCAATCGGTAATGATGATAGTAAAACATTTGAAGGTACTGTTGTCAGAAAGTCGGAGTCTACAGACCCGTACACAGGAACATTTACAGTTGATATTAAACTGAATAGTAAAGACTATTCAGGATTGGCATCTGGTATGTTTGGTAAAGCCACTATTAAAATCGGCAAGTCTGTAAAAGCTGCTGACACTTGGGCAGTACCATATGATGCTTTACTGGATGGCGATGGTAGTACAGGCTATCTCTTTGTAACAAACGATGGCAAAACCGCACAACGTGTTAAAGTAACCATTGGTGGCATGAAGAAAGATGAAGTGATAATAACAGAGGGCCTACAAGGTGTGCAACAGGTGATAGTATCCGGTAGTGCATATCTGGCAGATAAGAGTCCAATTAAAATAGTTCGTTAACCGCTACAAAACTGTAAAATGAAAATATCTGATTATGCGGTAAAGAACTACCAGTTTACACTGGTCATCTTTATCATGATTATAGCACTGGGACTTACAACTATATTAAACATGCCCCGTTCGGAAGACCCTGAACTAAGTGCGCCAACATATCCTGTTGTGGTAGTATATCCCGGTACCAGTCCCAAAGACATGGAAGAGTTGGTCGTAGATCCGTTGGAGAAAGAAATTTCCGGGCTTGATGATATTAAGCGGGTACGTAGTACGATAGGAGATGGTATTGCAGTGCTAATGGTAGAATATAAGTATAGCAGTGACGTAGATGCCAAGTATCAGGAAGTGGTTCGTGTTGTAAACAGTAAACGTTCTGAATTGCCTGCTGATATATTAAATATCGATGTGCAGAAATGGCAGCCTTCCGACGTTAATATTATGCAGATAGCACTGATATCGGAAAATGCTCCAAGAGATAAACTGAAACTATATGCAGAACGCCTGCAAGACGAATTGGAGAAACTCAATCAGTTGAAGAACGTAAAAATTCACGGGTTGCCTGAACAGCAGTTACGTATTGAGCTTGCTTTAGAAAAGCTTGCACAGATGCATGTTCCGTTAAATGCAGTTATTGGTGCTTTGCAAAGTGAGATGGCAAACATACCCGGCGGTAGTGTAGATGCAGCAGGTAAAACATACAATATAAAAACTAGTGGCAACTATCAGAATATTGATGAAATACAGAATACTGTAGTGTATGCTGCGAATGGCAAAAATATATTCCTGAAAGACGTAGCCAAAGTCTATTATGGATATGAGGATGAGAAGTATCATACAAGGTTGAATGGTCACAGGTGCATATTTGTTGTTGCTGCACAAAAAGATGGTGAGAACATCAGCCAGACACAAAAAGTATATCAGCCTGTTCTTGAGCAATTCAAGAAAACATTGCCTGCCAATATAGATATGGTACAAAACTTCGATCAGGCAGATAATGTAAACAAACGCCTTAGTGGTCTTGGTACAGATTTCATCATTGCGATACTACTAGTTGCGATTACACTATTGCCACTTGGTACTCGTCCTGCAATCATTGTAATGATATCTATACCATTGTCTTTATCAATTGGTATTGTATTGCTTAATGTTTTTGGTTACAACCTCAATCAGTTAAGTATTGTAGGGCTTGTGGTTGCGCTCGGTTTGCTGGTAGATGACAGTATTGTGGTAGTAGAAAATATAGAAAGATGGATGCTGCAAGGTCATAGTAGAATGGAAGCTACTTTAATGGCTACTAAACAAATAGGACAGGCAGTAGTAGGTTGTACCGTTACCTTGATAATTGCATTTATGCCGTTGGTATTTATGCCTGAAGGTGCTGGAGATTTCATAAGAGGCTTGCCTATGGCTGTGATTTTTTCTGTGTTGGCGTCTATGCTGGTGTCTCTAACAATTATACCATTCCTTTCAAGCAGATTGTTGAAGGAACATCATGGCAATCCTGAAGGTAATTTCTTTATGCGTGGACTAAAAAAACTAATACATGGCAGCTATGCGAAATTACTGGAGCGCGCATTAAATAAACCTTGGTATACAATTGGTGTTGCAATAGCCATATTTGCAGGTTCAATTTTTGTATTTCAGATAATTGGTTTCAGTCTGTTTCCCGCATCTGAGAAGCCACAGTTTTTAGTAAATATCACAACACCTCCTCAGTCTAATCTGGCTTATACAGACAGTGTTTCTATGCAAATCGAGAGAGCGTTGAAAAAAGAAGAAGCCGTAAAGTTTGTATCAGCAAACATTGGTAAAGGAAACCCTCGTATATATTATAATATAACGCAGGAAAATGAACGTACAGATTATTCTCAATTATTTGTTCAGCTTGATGAGCATACTTCTCCTGATGAGAAATTGCAGTTGATTGAAAAACTACGAGCAAAATGGACTCCTTACCCCGGTGCCAAGGTAGAGGTTAAGAACTTTGAACAAGGTCCGCCCGTAGTAGCACCTGTAGAGGTACGCTTGTTTGGCGACAATCTTGACTCATTGAGAGTCATTGCTAACAGGGTAGAGGATATGCTGAAAAAGACAAACGGTACTATCTATGTAACAAACCCTGTTAGTACACTTAAGTCTGATATAAGGGTGAAGATTAATAAAGAGAAAGCACAGATGCTGGGCGTACCTACTGTTAATATAGACAGGACAGTGCGCATGGCAATTGCAGGTTTGAACATTGGCCAGTATTCTGATGAAAATGGTAATGATTACGATTTGCTGGTTACTCGTACTAAAGCAGGAAGGCCAACGCTCGATGACTTGAACAACCTGTATGTGAATACATATAGTGGTGCAGCCATACCATTGAGCCAGATTGCTACAATGAAATTGGAAACATCTCCGGTCACTATCAACCACAACGAGAAGCGTAGGGTAGTATCAGTAAAGGCTAACGTGCAGAAAGGTTTTTTGGTTGACAGGGTCATCAATGATGTAATTGCACAGATGGATAAAATGCAGATGCCATCAGGATATAGTTATGAAATGGGTGGTGAAGTAGAATCGCGCAAAGAGTCTTTTGGTGGATTTACCACTATCATCATTGTAACCGTATTCCTATTCATCGCAGTATTGATATTAGAGTTTAAGACATTCAAAAGTACATTGATTGTATTGTCTGTAATACCATTAGGTGTAGTTGGTGCTGCACTCGCATTATGGATAACGGGTAATTCATTGTCGTTTGTTGCAATAATAGGTCTGATAGCATTGGCAGGTATTGAGGTAAAGAATACCATCTTATTGGTTGATTTTACCAATCAGTTGCGCGAACAAGGTATGAGCCTGAAAGACGCAATACGGGAAGCAGGTGAAATCAGGTTCTTGCCAATTGTACTGACGTCACTTACTGCAATAGGTGGTTTGATACCGATTGCGATATCTACTAACCCATTAATTGCACCTTTAGCAATTGTACTAATTGGTGGTTTGGTAAGCTCCACGCTATTATCCAGGATAGTAACCCCTGTTGTTTATCAACTAATGCCACCGAAAGTAGAAGTGAAGGAAGTATTTACTGCAGAGTAGAATTGGGTATATAATAATAAAGCCGGCTGTATAGCCGGCTTTATTATTAAGTGTTATTCAATACGATTAGTTCTTATCAAACTTGATATTTGTTTTGATGTTTTCGGTTGTATTGATAACCTGCAGGTAATAAGTACCTGCTGCCACATCGCCGATTACAATCTCTGTTGGCGAACCTGTCACAATCTTTACTTTGTGCTCAGATACCAATTGACCCAGTTTATTGATCAACCTTACTACCGTTTCGCCCTGCAGACTCCTGTCTGCTATCAGGTTCACTCTGTCTGTAGAAACAGGGTTAGGATATAGTCCGAATTTCAGACCTGCATTTTCCACATTGTGGATACCGGTAGTAACACTTACATAATTACTCATCAGCGATTTCGGTGTAGCACATATTGCATCACTTGTCACCTCTACGCTGATACGGTCACTTGATGTCAGGCCAATTGCTGTATAGGTCAGGTTTGTTTCTCCTGCTATTGCCTTGTCATTCTTATACCATTGAACAACAGGTGATGTACCGCCGTTGATGATGTTGGCTGTAAACAGTGTTTGGTTAGGACCAGTACTTGTCATCGTGATATTTACCGAATGTTTCAATACAGGATACTGATGTATTGTAACAGGACTGCTTACTTCAGGGAACACACACAGTGCGCTACTGCTAAAACGACATGTTACAACATCTAAATCTTGTAATGAAGTAGTAAAGAATGTTGCTCCATTAGCGCCAGTAACATCGGTTCCATTCACTATCCATTGGAATGCCGGAGTGCTGCCACCATTCGTGTAGTTACTATAGAATGTAAGGCCTGTTGAAGGTACACACATATTACTGTCAGGACTCGCAAAGATACCTATCGTTGCTTTGCCTACCGGGTTCACCGTCATTGTCAGGCTGTTGCTCGTTACAGAAGCTGGTGTTGCACATGGAGCCGAACTTGCCAGTATACAGTTTATAACATCTCCGTTGTTCAGTGTTGCGACTACATACGTAGGACTGTTCGTACCTACAGGGCTGCCATTCCTGCGCCACTGATACAACGGTGCCGGACCGCCATTCGTAATCACTGCCGTAAACGTTACAGCCACATTCTGACATGCCTGTGTGCCGAAGTTTGAACTGATACTGATT
>DATGXJ010000006.1:0-100364 GCA_035299045.1 Flavipsychrobacter sp. | reverse complement strand
GTTGAATGCGAGCAGGCGTGTAAGGTCGAGGTCTAAGAATTTGATTGGTATCCTGCCAATAGCCAGATTGCCTGCATTTTCCAGAAATTTACCAACGCCTGTTTCTTCCATCAGGCTATCCATCAACACATAGGTTTGCTTTTCTTTCACTCTTATAGAGTCAAACCTGTAGCGTTGCCATTCTTCATCTGTACGCATATCTACAGAGTCGTGCAGTTTTACGGCATGTGCTTTATCAAACCTGATATTGCCCGTGTTATAGAATACTGAATCAATGATTGAATGCCCTGAAAGTATCATGCCCATTTCAGGACTAGGGTATTTGGTAAATATGAAATCATAATTCAGCTCTCGCGGAAACCATTTACCATTTGTATAACGATATACTTGTTGCATCTTCAATACACGTCCATCTCCCGTATCAGGTGTTTGTGCAGTGATGTGCGAAATGGCATAGCCGTTGGTGTTGATGTACAGCATGCCCTGCAATGACTTAAATACAACACCTTTCTTTGCTTTGTATTTAAAGATGAAGATAGTGTCGTTGCCGTCTTGCAGTTCATCAATCAAGTCGAACTGATAACGCGATTGCCAACCGGGAGACAATGGATTGGCATAGTCTACCGTATTCAGTTTAATGAAATCATCGTAAGCATGAAAGGGTAATACACCCGTTACCACATTTGTAAAAAGCGTTTTCTTAAAACCCGAAAATCGTGAAGCCAGAACTGTTTCCTGCCTTTTGCCCGGACGCTCATAAGCAACCCTGCTGTATGTTTCGGAGAACAGCACGTGATTATTGTTGAAGAAGGAATCGTTTTCTTTTTTTGTAGCCGCGCGCATAGAATCTATGCTGCGTTGTGCTTCTTCACTGCGTTTGGCTTGCTTGTCTTCTTTAGCTCTGCGTGCCTTTAGCGCTTCTTCATTAGGCAGTATATCTGCCAGCATTTTGTAGTAAATATCGTAGCGGTATTGTTCGTACTTGTCGGGGTTGTTGTACTGTTTGTTGCGAATTGCAGTGTTGATGATGCGCTTTATTTTGTCGTAAGGCGGCCTTACAATTACCTCCTGCGAAGCATTGTATGCAGGCTGCAGGAAGATGGTGTCTGTATTGCCCGTATTAACTGTTTTTGTCTGGTAACCTGTGTAGGATATAGTGATAGTATTTACACCCGAAAGCAGATTGAAAGCAAAGCGTCCGTTGATGTCTGCAATGAAGCCCTGCTTACTGTCTTGTTGCCTGAGTGTCGCAAATGGCAATGGCTGTTTTGTGTCGCTATCTATTACAACGCCTGAAACTGATGTTTGTGCAATTGCCTGCGAACAGAAACAACACAACAAAAGATAACAACATATACGTAGTATCATACTCGCTAAATTATCAAACTCAGCATTTAGTGCATTTGCCTTAAATCAAATTTAAGCGTTTGATATATAGCAGCAATATGTTGCCTGCTATTAACCTTCTGTATCAAAACCCTTATCGGCATCCGTATTTTTCAGAATGCTGTATACTACAGGTGCTTGCCTGTAGATGCTACTGCTATATTTGTTGCCGAGGATGATGATGGTAAAATTATCTTGTATAAAACGGTAGAATACTGTGTTATTACCATGCCACCAGCCGTTGTGATAAATGATTTTATCACCGTCGGGGTAGCAAAGCATACGCCAGCCGAGCCCGTAGTTCTTAATGCCAGGTTTCTCGAAAGAGCATGGCCCGTATGCCATCTCGATAGTCTCGTTGCTGAGGAAAGTGTTTTTGTAGAAAGACTGGTCCCAACGATACATATCTTCTACTGTGCTGTAGATGCCTTTATCGCCAAGTACACCATCTGCAAACATATCTGGCTCTTTCACCCAATTAGCTTTGTAGCTGATAGTATTGCCATACGGCAGGCCTTTGAAAGGATTGTACGCAAATGTGTTCTTCATGCCCAGTGGGTCGAAGATGTATTTGCGCATAAATTCCTCATAACTCATGCCAATTACTTCTTCTATGATAGAAGCTAATATAGCATAGTTGCTGTTGCAATATTTAAAGCGGCTGTTTGCACGGAATTCCATTGCAGGCCTGTGTTTTGCAAACATGGCTATTACATCTGCATTGGTCATTGGTGTCTTTGTATCCTTACGGAAAGACGGTACCCATTTTATATAATCAGGAATACCTGAACGATGGCACAGGAGCATTCTTACTGTAACATCGGGGTAAGGAATTTGAGGAATATATGTCTGAACTTTCTCATCGATATTCAGATACTTCTGTTGGTGCAGCCACAGGATGGCAGCCGCTGTAAATGTTTTAGAAACGGATGCCAGTTGTACAGCACTATTAGGATTCAGTTTCAATCCCGTTTCCCTGTTAGCAAGGCCGTAATATCTTTCGTACAGTACTTTGCCTTTATAACCTACCAACACACTACCGTTGAAGCCTACACGAGATTGAATAGCATAAAAAGAATCGAGCCTGCGTACCATTCTGCGAAATTCTGGTTGCGTAGTGTCTTCATATTTCAGTTTGATACTGCCGAATTTCTTTTCTTCGGGTATGCGTGGCTTGGCGTTTGCGGGTTCGGACTGAGAGTTGCAGGCAACTATTACAATTAAAATAAGTATAGTAGCTATGTATGGGAAAAAATATTTGCGCATGACTAATTTAAAATACCAAAAAACCGAACCGTTCAAAAATACTATGCGTATTGCCAATTCTACAGGCTTAACTCAAGTTTAACAAATTTAACAACGTCGTCCATAAATTCATAATAACACTGGTTTAGTTGATAAAATTGTGTGATGAATGTGGCGTATGCTTTATCTACAGGTGGCAGATGTTTGGCGCGTCTTGAGAGCCCTCCGAGTGATTGTTGGATGCCACGCAGATTGTAGTAACCATGCAACCAGTTTTCTTTTTGCATGTAGGGAAACATGTATGCAAAGCGTTCGGGGAAGTATTGGCTATTGGTTGCCAGTTGGTTATATGTTTGCTGAGAGAAATTGAATAAGGCTTCTTTGGATGCAAAGTGCTTAGGGTCGTTTGCCAGAAAATGGTCGTACAGAATATCGAGGATAGCGCCCGAATACAAGCCATAGTCGTTTCTGAACCAGACTTTTGCACGCTGGTTTGCAGGGTGGCTATCTGCAAATGTATCTATTTTGCGATGCAGCATCAGCCCTTTCTGTATGTTTTCGGGATATTTTTCCAGAGCCAGTTTGCCCTTTACATAATCTCCCATCATATTTCCCGTCAATATTTCGGCGTCTCCGAAAGATAAATAGGCGTGCCCCAGATAGTTCATACTGCGAAGCTAAGGCATTATTCTTTTTCGCGGTTGGCAAGGCGTAGCAGATCTGTGTGCATGGCTTTCAGTTCTATGATCATGCGGTCCAGATACATCAGTTGTGTTTCAGACAATGGTGCATTGTAGGTAGCCTGCACATCATCGCCTAATACATCTGTCTGTTTATCCAGATTGATAGCATTGCTGAGGCGAACATTTTTATTGAACCATGTTAGGGCAGTATGCAGTTTTATTTTTTGTTCGATGCTGATATTATCTGCCTGATTTACGGAGCGGTTGTCTTCTTCCAGATGAATATTATTCAGCTCTCGTGTGATGCGCACATTGTGTGTAATGATGTGGTAGTATACCGATACGGTCTTGCGTTTCAGGCTGGGTTCCTGCATATAGCGGTTGAAGGAATCGAAAGCGTTGGTGTTCTTTGATTCTGCATTTCGCTTGATGCGTGTCCAGTTGGCAAGCCTGCTATCTGCAAAAAAGCTTTCCCTGAAGTATTGGTAATTGGCGTTAATACAATCCGAAAGGTGGATGGGTAGCCACTTAGTATCCCAGTGTGGCAGCAGTGCAAAACCTGCTATGATAGCAAGCGTAGCACCACCAACGGTTGATAGCCCGCGTGTGATGAGCAATGTTGTATCAAGCGTACCTTCTACGTTGAATAGCATTACAAGGCTGAGCGTAATGAAAAACACAGCTACTGCATAACGCTTGTGTATGAAGTACACCATCATGATGAAGCTGATAAACAGCATGATTTCCTTGATGTATAAACCTGTAGGCAAACCCATAATAAGGCCACCTGCTATACCACCTGCAACAGTACCAATTACACGGTCGATAGCTTTTTTGATAGTAGCGCCAAAGTAGGGTTGCAATACCAGCAGTGTAGTGAAGGGTAGCCAATACCCGTGACTGATATTGAACCACTTGGCAATAAACAGTCCGATAGTTGCAGCCACAGCAGCGCGTATGGCATAGCGCGTGGTGAAGGTGTTGAAGTTGAATAATACCTGCAGGTTGCGTATCCAGTGTTTGGGGTGTAGTATGAAGATGGTTTTGATAAGCGAATAGGAACGGAACACCGCACGTTCATCGCGCGATTTTTCAAGACGTTCCATGCTGCTTTGTATCAGCTTGGTGCACCGCTCTGCCAGTTGTGTGGCGCGTTTTATAGGATGGTAATTTGCATCGCCCTCTTCTATGTTATATTCTTTCAGTAATGTCGTCAGTTTATCCAATCTGCTGATGCGCGATTCTAACAGCAGTTCTTCCTCGGGCTTCAGGTTTACCACATATACTGCCATGCGATCTACTGTTTGCTGCAATGCTTTCAGCACGGCATATATCTTCAGTCTCAGCGAAGTATCTATATCGCGGATATTCAACTGCTCCAGTTCTTCGCTGATGGCAATAATGTGTGTGGCAACCAGTGCAGTGGCTTTGCGTACCTGAGCCAGTTCGTATTCGTGCGTATCTTTTTTATTGGCCTGATGCGCCATCGCCTCGTACAGGTGCAACGATGTATCTATCGCTGCACGTACTTCTTTTTCCTGCAAATAAATATCGCGGATATTGCTGCGCACATCTTTACCATCCCAACCCTTTGCAACGGTATCTATCAGCCCGTGTATGCTTTTCCATATCACGGCAATAGTGCGCCTGTATGGCTGCTTGGCAGGTGTGTACAAGGCCGCAGCAATACCTACAAGTGCATTCCATAAACCACCAACAAGTATCAACTCCATACGGTGCTGCAATTCGTGCCACGAATGGGTAGGATAGTTGTTGGTGATGATGAATAGTACGAATACGCTCATGGCAAGCCCGCTGCCACGGTCGCCCAGGTTTTTAAAAAGTCCTGAAATGAATCCAACAAGCAACATGCAAAGCAGACTCAGCCAAAGCCAATCGCCCGTTACACTGCCCAGCATACCGAAGAATAAAGACAGTATGATGCCGCCCGTCAGTATGCGCAGCCTTTGCCCGAAAGAGCCTTTCAGCTCTACCCAGCAGATACTTTCTGCAGTCAGTGCTATCCATGTAGCATCTTCGCCACGCCCTGTGTACAAGCCCCACAGCACAGGCACAATGGCTGCTATTGCCATGCGCAGCCCCCAACTGAAAACAGGCTCAAAAGTTTCCTGTTCTATCAGTTTGGTAAATGTCTTGTATGAGGGTAGTAATCGCAATTATTGTAGTGCCAATTGTTTTTCTATCAGTAGCTGCAATTGTGGTGCAGTAATGGTGCCTTCAAACAGGTTGGTGTATTCCATCTTTTTGTAGTACAGCATAGTAGCAGGTATAGAGCCCTGCCAGCGTTCATCTATTTTCGGGATGAATTCGTTGGCATTGGTTTCATTCAGCCATACCACCTCGTGTTGCAGTTTCTTTTTAGCTACGAATGCTGCCAGTTTTTTAGGGTACGCTTCTTTAAAGTCGAGGCTTACCAATAGTATTTTCACAGGCTTGCCTGTTAGCTGCTCTGAAAGTTTGGTAAATTGGGGTAGCTCTTTAATACAAGGCCCGCACCATGTAGCCCAGAAGTTGACCACATAAAATGTATCTGGGTTGGCTACCCGCTGCATCAGCTCTGTAGCCTTGTATGCCTGTATAGGCTGTGCTTTGGCTTGTAGCGAAAAAAAGAATAATATAATAAGTGCGGCGTATCTCATTGCTCAGTTTATAGTAAAGTTATTGCAGTAGCGGGTAGAATACAATCTTTCCAAGCCTAAATCCTTGTTATAAATAGTTGTTGTTTGGGGTGTTTTGCATTAGGTTTGTTGCACAATTTTTGAATATCTGCGAGATGGACAAGGTATCTGTATTAAAAAGCAAACAAGAAGAAGCACTGCTTGGCGGTGGTGCAAAACGCATAGAAAGCCAACATAAAAAAGGCAAACTGACAGCACGCGAACGCATACAACTTTTGTTGGATGAAGGTTCTTTTGAAGAAATAGGTATGCTCGTGCAACACCGCAGCCGCGACTTTGGTATGGAAAAAGAAATGTATCCCGGCGATGGTGTAGTGACTGGTTATGGTACTGTGAATGGCCGCTTGGTATATGTGTATTCGCAAGACTTCACCGTGTTTGGTGGTAGTCTTTCTGAAACACATGCAGAGAAGATTTGTAAAATAATGGATCTCGCTATACAAAATGGTGCACCTGTTGTAGGCCTTAATGATAGCGGTGGTGCACGTATACAGGAAGGTGTTGTTTCATTGGGTGGTTATGCTGATATCTTTTATCGCAATGTAAAATCATCCGGTGTTGTACCTCAGTTGTCTGCTATCATGGGGCCGTGCGCAGGTGGTGCCGTTTATTCGCCTGCCATCACAGACTTCATCCTGATGGTGGAGAACACTTCTTACATGTTCGTAACCGGTCCAAACGTTGTGAAGACAGTAACACACGAAACAGTAACGAGTGAAGAGCTGGGTGGTGCGCATACACACGCATCAAAATCAGGTGTTACGCATTTTGCATTGGCAAACGAAGTGGAATGTATAGACCACATCAAGCGCCTGCTGAGCTATATGCCGCAAAACTGCGAAGAAGAAGCACCTGTATATGCTTACGAAGCAGCTGATGAGACGCGTGCGAAACTGGATAGTATCATTCCAGAAAACCCTAACCAGCCTTATGACATAAAAGAAGTGATAGAAGAAGTAGTAGATGCTGATTCCTTCCTTGAAGTACATAAAGAATACGCTGAGAATATTGTTGTAGGCTTTGCACGTATAGGTGGCCGCAGTGTTGGTGTGGTGGCTAATCAGCCAGCGTTTCTTGCAGGTGTGTTAGATATCAATTCAAGCAAAAAAGGTGCACGTTTTGTGCGCTTCTGCGATGCTTTCAATATTCCTTTGCTGGTGCTTGTGGATGTGCCGGGCTTCTTGCCGGGTACAGATCAGGAGTGGCATGGTATTATTACCAACGGTGCTAAACTGCTGTATGCACTCAGCGAGGCTACTGTGCCTAAAGTGACAGTCATCACGCGCAAGGCTTATGGTGGTGCGTATGATGTGATGAATTCTAAACACATAGGTGCCGACCTGAACTATGCATGGCCTACGGCTGAGATTGCCGTAATGGGCGCTAAAGGTGCTGCAGAAATTATCTTCAAAAAAGAGATAGCAGAGGCTGCAGACAGCGAAGCAAAATGGAAAGAGAAAGAAATGGAATACATGGAGAAGTTCGCAAACCCTTATGGTGCAGCTGCCCGTGGTTTCATTGACGAAGTGATACTGCCATCTGAAACACGTGCTAAACTGATAAAAGCATATAAAATGCTTGAGAATAAAGTGGTTAGTATGCCAAAGCGCAAACACGGAAATATTCCGCTGTAGGTAGAAAATAATATAAATGAATAAATAAGGATACGGCTGCATTTGCAGCCGTATTTTTGTTAGTACATGCTACGCAAGCTGACAGATTGGATATTGTTTACCAGCATCTTTGCTGCACTATGTGCTGTGGGTATGTGTATGGCTACGGAAAAACTGCTGCTTGGTAGTACACCGCATGCTATTACGCCACTGCATCTGTTGTTGTTTTCAAGTACGCTTGTGGTATATAATCTTCATTTCATACTACGTACAATGGCGCAGGTAAATGAAGAGCACTGGTCGAAGTATAGGAGTATGTGGCATTGGGTGATGGTAGTAGCTGGTAGTCTGGGTTTGTTATTCAGTCTGCTTTACGTAAGCGCAGATATATTAGGGTGGTGTGCGGTAATGGGTGTATGCACTTTCATGTATTCATTTCCCTTATTGCCATTTACCAACAAACGTAGGCTGAAAGATTATGGATGGGGAAAGATAATAGCATTGGTAACAGTGTGGGTGATTGCGACCTGTGTATTGCCAATTTTATACTGGCACAAAAGTATAACTGATTATCCATTTGAGATATTGATACGGACGAGCATGCTGCTTGCATTGTGTATTGCATTTGATATACGCGATATGCAGGCAGATGCACAGAAAGAGATACAAACCATACCTAACAGAATAGGAGCTGCAAGAAGTTATGTATTGATAGATGTATCAATAATAATATTCGCAATAAGCAGTATTGTCCAATATTTAAGATACCCGCACATTGGCAGATTAATTGCAGAGGTGATAACAGTTGTGTGTATGAAATTAGTAATGCTGTATGTAAAGAAGCATCCTTCAGACAAAGCATATCTGGGGCTTGTAGATGGTATGATGTTGTTGTATGCTCTGTTGATAATACTATTAAACTAAAGCGCACATTATGTGCGCTTTAGTATTGTAAGAGTTGTATTGGTTATTGTTTTATAAACGGCATTACTTGTTGTTCTCCATTGTGTGCAATGCGAAGCATATAAAGTCCGCTTGCCAGTGAAGATGTATTGATGCTGTGTTCCAGCGCACCATTATTTACAGTGGTGTTAGTAGTGCTTACTATCTGTCCGCTGTTGTTTAGTACCTGCATTTCATAGCTACCATTATCAGTAGCTTGTCTCTTTATGTTAAGTACTGCAGATGCAGGATTGGGATATATACTGAATTTATTTTCTTTAGCCAGATACGGCGTGTTCAGTGATTCTGCCAAACCATGGATAACTGTACTGCTAGCCTTATCGTTAGCACTTGTGCCATCTCCATTTACTGCATTGACAATAGCGTAGAACCGAATTTGGCCACTGTTTTTTGCCGGCGCTTTCCAAACAAATGTAACATTCATTTGACTGCCGGATATAGTATCTGTGTGTTCCAATAGATTCCGACCACTCACATTTTTCATTTGCACCTTTGCGCCAAGGTTTGAGAATGTACCGACATCGGAGGTGTCACTCATTTTTACAACTTCTAACTGAAAACCGAATTTGGTGAGTGTTGTATGTGCACCAACAAGTTTGACATTATAGAGTGAGTCAGGTAGATAAGACGTTACAATCGCATTAGAGTCTGGCTGGAATCGTTTTCTAACTTCAAATCCTCCAGTTGTAGTGCCAATGCCTGAAGTGTGGCATCCTCCCATGCCGCATGTTTGTCCGCCAGAACCAGGGCCACCTGTTTTGTTGCCTTGTCCGTTATTTGCCGGACCTGTTTTGTTACTTGTAAGGGTAATAAAAGTAAGGGCTGTAAAGGCTGTTGTAAGTAAAACTTTCTTTGTCATA
This sequence comes from Flavipsychrobacter sp., assembly GCA_035299045.1. Taxonomy (GTDB): domain Bacteria; phylum Bacteroidota; class Bacteroidia; order Chitinophagales; family Chitinophagaceae; genus Polluticoccus. The sequence continues at coordinate 90,915 of DATGXJ010000006.1, read as the reverse complement.
AAGTAGCTTTTTAAAGGTGAATGAATGGATGTGCAAATGGGTCCATTACCTAAAAAACTAATGCCGCGTAGTTTTGTACTTATGCCATGCTTACTGTAAAGAACTGCTACAAAGGTAGAATTGATATTTGCTATGTTTTATTAAAATCTCTGTGCGTTTTTTAATGTGAGGCAAAATAAAAAAGCAACTCTTTTACAGAGTTGCTTTTTTATTTATCAGTCAGGTATAGCTTATCGTTTTACGATAGGCATAACTTTTGTTTCAACATCATTGCTGATTTGTACATAGTACATACCTGCAGCCCATTTAGAGCAATCAATGTTAGTATTCAAATTACTGTTGCTTGAAATAGTTGTTTGTGTAGCAATTACTTTGCCACGCAAATCGTATACTGCAATGTTCCAGTTGCCGCTGCTGATGCCGTCTGCGTTGATTGTGATAGCATTGGTAGCAGGATTTGGATATGCGTTGAATGATGCTGCGCTACCGATGGTTGGTACCGAAGTAGATTCACCAGCCAAAGAAGAACCTGCATTAGGTGCATCACCCGAAACAGAACCTGAATTATCTACGGCATTAACTGTGGCAAAGAATTTTACCTGACCTGTACCTGCAGCAGGTGCGGTCCAATATAAGTTTGCGGTATAAGCCCATGCAGAACCTGCACCTGTACCACTTAACGGAGCCGTGTGTTCACCTATCTGAATACCACCTACTGTTCTTACAGCAGTATTGGCTGTACTTGTACCACCGGCGGTAATAGTACCTGCTTGTGTAGATGTACTGCTTGCTTTGACTGCAGCAACCTGGAAACCGAATTTAGATTGTGTAAGTGCTGTAGTGGCAGCTGCTACACGAAGACGATAGGTTTTGCCGGGCACATATGAAGTAATAGGAGTTGTGTTGCTTGTGTCTGTAATGACAACAGTTACATTAAGTGCAGAGTTATTAGCTGCATGGCAACCACCTCCGTCGCAAGAAGCTGTAGTGCTGTTGCTGCCTGTGCGGTTAGCACCGGATTTAGCCGGCCCGTCATCATAGCTGGAAGCAAAAATCACTGCAAATCCCGCGCAAATAGTTAGTAGTAGACTTTTTTTCTTCATATAGTTGGTTTAAAATGACAAAATATAAGAATAAGCGAATGCTTATCTTTGCTTCCTATATGGGGCAAAAGAAGTTACTTAAGTTCGAGGCAATTGGCAATTACCCGAATGTACTACAATATCCTGAGAATATAAAGGGTAAATGGAGCGATTTTTTCGGTAATAATCAACCTATTACGCTTGAATTGGCATGCGGTAAAGGTGAATATAGTGTAGGGCTTGGCCGCGTAAACAAAGACCGGAATTTTATTGGTGTTGATATAAAAGGGAACAGAATATATACGGGCGCAAAAACAGCACTTGCCGAAAGTCTGACGAACGTAGCATTCATGCGTACGCATATTGGTAAGCTGACGGAGTATTTTGAGCCCGGAGAAGTAAAGGAAATCTGGATCATTTTCCCCGATCCGTTCCTGCGGGAATCAAGAGCCAAGAACAGATTAACACACGCGCGTTTCCTGCATCTGTATCAGCAGGTATTGGTACCCGGTGCTAAAATCAACCTGAAGACAGACTCTAAGGAGTTGTACGATTTTACACTGGAAACAATAGCCGAACAAGGTTGCCATATACACGAAAACCTTGCAGACATATATGGCAAGGGACTGGCAACAGGGCCGCTGGCTATACAGACCTACTACGAAAAAATGCACCTTGCAGAAGGGCGCACTATATACTTTATATCATTCTCATTGCCCGAAAAGCCAATCATATTACCCGAAAGGTTTCAGAAGCATGAAGCAATTGATTGAGGGTGAGGATTACTACATGCTGCCCGATGGAAGGCTGGTTTTTTCTGCAAAGTACCATCTTGACAGAGGGTACTGCTGTGGAAAAGGATGTCTGAACTGTCCGTTTGAGTATGTAAATGTAGATGACCCTATGCGCCGTCAGCGATTGATGGACAAAAGAAAACAAAATGGCGAAGCCGACAGATAAAGAAAGCATCTATGATGTGATATATGATGTGGTAAGGGCTATACCCAAAGGTAGGGTAAGCTCTTATGGTGCTGTTGCTGCTGCTATTGGTGTAAAGTCGGGCGCACGTATGGTAGGGTATGCTATGAATGCCTGCCACCATGCCAAGCCTAAAGTTCCTGCACACAGGGTTGTAAATCGCAATGGTATGCTGACGGGTAAGCATCATTTCTCCCCGCCCGAAAAAATGGAACAGCTATTGAAGAAGGAAGGGGTAAAAGTGAAAGATGATAAAGTGGTCGATTTTGATAAACTGTTCTGGGACCCCGCAAAAGAATTAATACTATAAGAAATTGGGAACGGTTTTTGTATCATTACCCGATAAACACATCGCACACCATTTGCATGGAAATATCTAAACGAAGCAGGAAGTATTTTCCGCTGTTATTACTCATTATTATTACTGTATCTGTTGCAACATCTTGCCGCTCACGCAAATCGAGGAGCATGAGCAAGCATGCAGATGCTAAAGAAGCACCCAAACAAATCTCAAAGTTCAATGAAGCTGATGTTGCTGATGCCATAGAGTCTGCTATGGGTAGCAGTACTATTGATGACAGCATCTGGGCGAAGAATAAAGTGTATGATATCAACGCTGTTATGCAACGTTCTTATGCAGATGAAGATTTCTTCCCGATATGGCTGACAGAAAACGGAGACATAAGCTATGCAAGCAGCCTGTTGAAAGAGCTGGAAGATATGCAGTACGACGGGTTGAATACAGAACGATATAAACTCGCAGAACTCAAAAAACTGTTGCAGGAATACCAATCTGCCAAAACAGTGAGTACCGATTTTGTTGTGAACTTTGATACACTGTGTACAAAGAGTTATTTACTGGCATCGAGAGATTTGCTGCAAGGTGCTGTGTTGCCTAAAAATGCAGATTCACTCTGGCATCATTCCAACGACTCATTGTGGCAACCGTACACATTGCTGAGTGCGCTTGGCAAGGGCGATGCTGATTATCCGTCTTTAGATTCCTTCCGTAGTAAATACAAAACATACATACTGCTGCGCGATGTAATGAAGAAATACGTGCCGCTGACTACAGATAGCAATTATGCAAAAGCAAAACAGGCAATTAACACAGGAGGCTATACAGACAGTGTGCGAGATGCTGTGATAGCAGCAGAGCTTCCATGGGAAGCCACAACCTCTGATACGCTAAGCGCTACCGCAAGCATGCTGAAATCGTACCAATACTATCTGGGTATAAAAGACCATCGTAAAAAAGATAGCCTGACACAAGCCTATCTGAAAGCACCGATAGATATATTGATGAAACGTGCTGCTGTAAACATGGAGCGCCTGCGTTGGATGACACAAACACCCGAAGAGAAGTATGTATTGGTTGATGTGCCACTGATGGAACTCTTCTTCCGCATAAATGGTGAGAACGCCATGCATATGGAAGTAGTGGTTGGTAAAACCATCAGGCAGACACCCAGCCTGAACGCAAATATGGCTAATGTAGTCATCAATCCGCCATGGGGTGTGCCACCCACTATCATGAAGAAAGATGTATTGCCCGGTATGCAAAAAAGCGGACAGGCATACCTGAATAAAAAAGGCCTGAAAGTATATGATATGAAGGGCAACAGGGTAAGCGCATCGGGCGTAAACAGCAACAACTACAAGCGTTATGTTTTCCGTCAGGACCCAGGTGATGATAACGCACTGGGTTATGTAAAATTCAACCTGCCGAATAAATGGGATATATACCTGCACGATACACCACATCGTGAGGACTTTGGGAAGAAAGATCGTTTTCTTAGTTCGGGTTGTATACGTGTGCAGAAGCCTAAAGAAATGGCAGAGTTTATACTTAGTGAAATGGAAGGCAAACGCTACCCTATATCAAGAATAGACAGTGTGATAACAACAAAGAAAACACGGTACGAGGTGTTGAAAAACAAGATACCTGTACATATCGTTTACCTGACAGCTTTTGAAGATACTACAGGTACACAAATACACTTCCTGACAGATGTATACAAACGCGATGCTAAGCTGAGTGCAATGTTACCATAACGGTAGCGTGATTGGAGGAATCTCTTTTAATATGGCCTGCATACGCGGGCCATATTCATATTCCACCACAGGTGTTTTTTGCAGCATCGGGTATTTGGCTGCAATATCCTGCGGCAGTTGGCTGATGTTTTTCTTCAGCCAAACAGAAGATTTCAGATATTGCTTTTGCGGATAGTATATGAAAAGGCAAGTACCGTCTTTAATATGATCTATCACTTTATTGGATAGCTTGGCAGGTACTGCAGGGCAGCCCCAGCTACGCCCCAGGCGCTCGTTGCTGCAAATGAAATCTTTAGATACATATTCTGCACCATGCACTACAATATCACGCTCATAGGCCATATTATTAAAGCCCCTGTCCATACCGTGCAGGTATAGCGAGCGTCCGTGGTCGCCATTGTAAGTATCGCCTGTCACATAAAAGCCCAGGCTGGTTTGGTGAGAGTTCATTTTGTTCGAGAACTTCACGGCATACTCCTCGCCACTGCCTTGCCCGTGTGCTACCAGTGTATGCAGCAATACCTTTTTTTGAGAAAGGTCTATAATCCACATTCTGTTTTCGTTGGCAGAAAGTGAAAAGTCGCAAATAGTAAGTATATGTTTGCTATTATTCAGCCTGCCTGCATTTTGCAGATTCAGGTAACCACGATAAGCTTTCTCAAAAACAGCATAAGAGGGCAGCGAATTGCCATCGGCACATATAGCGTTGTACACATCTTCAATATGCATATCTGTGGCAGTACTGCTGATGCCCATACCCTCATCTGCGTAAGAAGGGGTTGGTGTGTTTATTATCAGCAGGGATGCCATAGCCCACAAGACCAATTTCTTCATCATCCTTTCCTTGTTTTGAAATCTGTAATGGATAATCCAAAGATATATATATGCGCTGTTGGCTGTTGTTAACAGCTTTTCGTTTTAACGGTGGTTTAACAGGCTTTTATTTTAGATTAATCTAATAAGTATACCGCTATAGCGGCAATTTATGCAGATACATTACCATATCTTTTTTTCCGTACATTTGGCGCGTCTTAAAAAAATTTTCTTTTATGAAAGAAGTGTATATCGTATCGGCTGTGCGTACTGCAATGGGCGCATGGGGTGGTGCTTTAAAAGATTTCTCTGCTACGCAACTGGGTTCAATTGCTATCAAAGGTGCTATCAATAAAATTGGTCTTAATCCTGCTGAAGTAAATGAAGTACTGATGGGTTGCGTATTGCAAGGTAACCTCGGACAGGCTCCTGCACGTCAGGCTGCTCGTTTTGCAGGTATTCCGGACAATGTACCATGTACTACTGTAAACAAAGTATGTGCCAGCGGTATGAAAGCCATTATGCAAGGTGCGCAGGCTATCATGCTGGGCGATGCTGATGTAGTGGTAGCTGGTGGTATGGAAAGCATGAGCAATGTACCTTTCTACAATGCCAACCTGCGTTGGGGTAGCAAGTATGGTAACGTAACACTGATAGACGGCCTTGCGAAAGACGGTTTGACAGATGTGTACCATCAATACCCTATGGGCAATGCTGCTGAACTGTGTGCAAAAGAATGTAACATCAGCCGCGAAGCACAGGACGAATTTGCAATTGAAAGCTACAAACGCAGCCAGGCTGCATGGGAAGCAGGTAAATTTGCAGATGAAGTAGTGCCTGTAGAAATTCCTAATAAGAAAGGTGATCCGATAGTTTTCGCAAAAGACGAAGATCCTTGGAACGTAAAATTTGATAAAATACCACAACTGAAATCTGCTTTCGTAAAAGACGGTAGCGTAACAGCGGCTAACGCAAGTACGATGAACGATGGTGCTGCTGCACTGGTGCTGATGAGCAAAGAAAAAGCAGAAGCGCTGGGCATTAAACCAATCGCAAAAATAAAAGGCTATGCAGATGCTGAGCAAGCACCTGAATGGTTTACAACTACACCATCTATAGCTGTGCCTAAAGCGGTTGCTAAAGCAGGTCTGAAAATGGAAGATATCAACTACTTCGAACTGAATGAAGCATTCAGCGTAGTAGGCTTGGTAAACATGCAGAAGATGAACCTGAAGCCTGAACAGGTAAATGTGAATGGTGGTGCTGTATCACTGGGTCACCCATTGGGTGCAAGTGGTGCGCGTATCATCGTTACACTGCTGAGCGTACTGAACCAAAATGGTGGTAAGTACGGTGCTGCAGGTATCTGTAACGGTGGCGGTGGTGCTAGCGCTGTTGTTATCGAGAAAATGTAATCTATTGACTGGGTTTACCAGTTGATTAGAATAATAGTAAAAGCCGCTACGATGAGTAGCGGCTTTTTTATGTAGATTTAAATATGGAATATACTGGTTTGGCATTATTGTTTAATAGTGGTGGAAGTAAATTGTTGATTAAGCCACATAGATATCAGTTTCCGGAATCAACATGTGCGGATGATAGAAGTTGTATTTATACAACTGTGAGGATTGAGGTAAAAGGATTTGTAGGAAGATATGCAGTCACAATGAGAGATGTTGAGTTTGCTCTTCTGTACAAAGAGTTGAAGTGTTGTTATGCAGATTTAAAGTATGAATTTGAATTTGGCATTATGGAAGGTGGCTTACGATTAAATGTTAAGGGCGATGGGCTTGGACACTTTTTAGTTAATGTAGTATGTGAACAAGACGATTTAAGGCTAAGCTTTGAAATAATATTTGATCAATCATTTTTTCCAAAAATGATTGACGATTTGCAAGAGATTAATAAACGCTATCCTTATGATAGTAGAGTATATCGTATTTAACTTTACTCAACATGCTCATAGGCCAACTCTTTGACCTGTCAGCACAATAGCAACAATATAAAAACCTGAAAGCCCCGCACGAAGCGGGGCTTTCTTCATAAAAACCAATCAATTTAATCATTCTTTACCCATTTCTTTCGGGCTGTTTATTATTGCATCCATTTCGCTTTGTGTTATGTATTGCGGTGTATAGCTACCTCCACGGCTTGTTAACTGGCTATAGAATTCGCGCATGTGGTTGCGGCTGCCCTTTGCCAGATTATTATATACACTGATGATATCGGCATTGCTTATTTTTTCTTTGGCAATCCTGATGTCGTACAGGTCCATATCTTCTATAGTTGCGCCAACTGTCAGGGCATCCATCAGGCTGATGTCGCCTTTTGCTATCAGTGTGTTATACAAGTTTTGTAATTCAGCATTTTTAAAAACTCCTGCAGCATTATTGCCAACAGGGTCTGCAATACCATAGGTGTTCAACAAACCCAGTACAGCGTCCATATGCATTTGTTCGCTACTGCCAATGTTGCCGTATATATTCAGCCCCCATTTATTCAGCATATAGGCATATACATCACGCGCAAGTTTCTCTTCTTCCCGCATGCGCAGCAGGCTTTCTTTTTCATAGTCTGTCAGCGTTTGGGTGGTAGTTGTTCCTGTTGGGTTTACATTAGTACTGTCGCTTTTTTTGCAAGACATCAATACAAACGGTGCTGTTATCAGCAGCATTACGGCGGTTACATTCAGCAGCTTTTTCATAGTTGTTCTGTTTTGCATTATGAAAACAATATCGTTTCCAATTCAAAACTACTACGTGTATCAGGCATAGTCGGTAACATATGTAACATGTACAGGGTTTGTGAAAGCATTAACAGTTCAGCTTGCTTTCATAACTTTATACAAAGTTTCTACACATGCTCATTGGCCAACTCTCCAGACTATCAGGTTTTTCGCGCGATACCATCAGGTATTATGAGAAGATTGGTTTGATTGTGCTGCCACGTAAAGCACGCAGAGAAAATAATTATAAAGACTATCCTGAGGAAGTATTGCACCAACTCCATGCTATCAGAAAATATAAGGACTTGGGCTTTACATTGGAAGAAATACGTGAGCTGCTGGTGTTGCAATCTATCAAAGTGCTGGATGTATCGAAACTGCTGCAACTGATAGAGATAAAAATAACGGGCGTAGATGAAGAGATAGAACGCCTGCATGCCATGCGTATGCAACTGAACAAAGCAAGACAGGCGCTCTATGAAAAGCGTACCAATAAAACAATTGAACTTCCTGAAATGAAAAAGGCGGCTTAGCTCGCCAACTTATCTACAATGCCGTATGCAATAGCTTCCTTTGCATCCATCCAGTAGTCGCGGTCAAAATCGCGCATGATGGTTTTTACATCTTTGCCGCAATTGGCTGCCAGTATTTTTGCACTCAGTTCTTTTGTCTTCATTATTTGCTGTGCATGTATTTCTATATCCTTTGCACGTGCCTGAAAGCCACCCATACCCGGTTGGTGTATCATCACCTCGGCCGTAGGGAATATGTAGCGATTCCCTTTCTCTCCCGCAGATAAAAGTATAGAACCCATAGAAGCTGCAAAGCCTATGCAATAGGTATATACAGGCGTGCTGATGGTATTCATGGTGTCTAGTATCGTATTGCCCGCAGTTACCACACCGCCCGGGCTGTTGATGTAAAAATGAATGGGGCTTTCCGTATCCTGCACAGAGAGGTAATGCAATTGCTCTACAATGGTGCGCGCGCTTTCATCCTCTACCATTCCCCAAAGAAATACCTTGCGTTGTTGCAGCAGGCTGCGTTGTACTATCGTGCTGACTTTTGGTGTGTACTGTTCTGTAACTATATCCATACCTGTTTTTCATACAAGTATAAGGGGTGGAGTATAGTCTATGGTTTTGGTTTCTTCGCCAAAAACGCTTCAAATTCTTTCAGTGTAAAACTACTAAGGTTGTGTTTCGCTGTAAGCCCACCTTTTTGTGCGGCCATCACACCAAAGTACACATCATCAAATCCGCCTATTACGTGCGCATCGGGGTCTATAGATAACAATGCGCCTTGCTGCATGGCATATTCTACCCAAGTCCAGTCAAGATCCAGCCTGCGTGGGTGGGCGTTTATTTCTATCACCACATTGTGCTTCACACACTCATCTATTATCAGTTTATGGTCTAGCGGATAACCTTCTCGGCTTAGTAACAGCCTGCCAGTAGGGTGACCGAGGATAGTTGTGTAAGGATTGCGAATAGCATTCAGCACGCGCTCCATAGCACGTTCTTGTGTCATCTTCAGGTTGCTGTGCACAGATGCTATCACCAGGTCGAATGTCTTCAGTACATCCTCATTATAGTCAAGGCTACCATCTCCTAATATATCTGCCTCCACACTTTTGAAAATGCGGAATGGTGCAAGCTTTGCATTCAGGTTGTCTATCTCTATCTGCTGCGCTGAAATGCGTTCAGGGCTCAGTCCGTTTGCATAGTATGCACTTTGCGAGTGGTCGCTGATAACAAGGTATTCATAGCCTTTATCCATACACGCCTTCGCCATGTCTGCAATGGTATTCATACCATCGCTCCATGTGCTGTGGTTATGTATGATGCCCTTGATGTCTGTTGGTTGAATAACTTGTTGCAGGCTGTTCTTTGCAGCTTTGTCAAGTACATCTGCAAACTCCCTTTGTGCCGCAGGTATGTATTGCAATCCGTTTGCTTCAAAGATGGCTTCTTCGCTTGCGGGCTGTTCGGGTATTTTATATCGTTCGTTGAAAGCCTGCAGGAATGTATCGCTGCAAGAAGTATTGAACAGGGTAGTGTAGAAAGCAGCTGTACTTGTACAATGTACTTTTATCAATGGCTGATTTGGTGCATTTACCAACAACACATCACCCTGCTCTTCAATTTGTATACCCGGTGTTATACCAAATTGTTGTTTGATGGTGGCAGCAGGTGTGTCAGTTATTATATCTATGCACTCCACCGTAGGCATCTGCCTGCGGAAAGAACCTGACAGTGAAAACAGTTTGCCCGAATTGGCCCTGCCAAGCTGAGTGGCGAGTGTATTAGCAATGCCTTGTACCTCTGCCCATAAATGGAAACCCTGATTGGAACGTATGAATGTTATGTTTTGCAGTATGGCTTCCTGTGTTTTAGCACCGAAGCCTTTGAAGTTGGTAAGGCGGTTTTCATTGCAAGCATATTCCAGTTCGCCCACGCTTTCTATGCCCATCTCTTTCCATATCACGGCTACTTTCTTTGGGCCAAGGCCTTTTATCTGCATGATGTCGAGCACGCCCTGTGGTGTGCGCGACAATATATCTTCCAGCGGCGATAGCTTGCCTGTTGTTTGCAGCTCGCGTATATAGCGCCCCATGCTTTCGCCGATGCCTTTCTGTGCAAACAGTTCTGCATCGTCCATCTCTGCAACTTCTTTCTCAAATTTCTCCAGATAAAAAGATGCAACGCCAAAAGACTTGGCACGGAATGCATTTTCACCATGCAGGTCCATCAGCTTAGATAAAAAACTAAAGTGGTCGGCTATTTCGTAATTGGTCATGCTGAAAATTCAAAAATCAAAAGCGCCCTGCTTTTGAGAATACCCAAAAGTCAAAATTCAAACGCAAAAAATGAAATGATTTTTTACACAGCGTTTGCAGCTATTCTGTCTTCTACCCAGCCAATCACTTTTTCAAGCTGTTCTTCACGCGTCAGGTTGCTGTTATCCAGCACTACGGCATCGTCGGCTTGCCTTAGTGGGCTTTCCTCACGGTTGCTGTCTATATAGTCGCGCATTTCCAGATTATGCTTTACCTCTTCCAGCGTTATGTTGGGGTTGCTGGCATACAATTCCTGAAAACGACGTTTCACCCTTACCTCGGGCGATGCAGTCATAAATATCTTTAGTTCCGCATCCGGGAAAACTGTTGTGCCTATATCGCGGCCATCCATTACAATGCCGCGTTTTTTGCCCAGTTTCTTTTGCTGTGCAGTGGCAAATGCACGTACCTCTTTTATGGCGGCAACTTCGCTCACTTTTTCCGCCACAATCATATCGCGGATGTAGTGTTCAACGTTTTCGTCGTTCAGTTGAATCTCAGACTTATTACTAGCCTCGTTAAACGCAAACGATAGATGAATATCTGCCAGTGCATTCAGTATTTCGGAGCTGTCTTTAAAGTCTACATTATTGCGCAGAAAATACAACGTGATGGCACGGTACATAGCGCCGCTGTCTATATAGTTATAACCCAGCCTGGCAGCCAGTTCTTTGGCCACTGTGCTCTTGCCGCAGGATGAGTATCCGTCTATCGCTATTATGATTTTTGGCTTTGCCATCACTGCAAATTTCCGTCATCTATTTGGTAATAAAAACATTGTATTTTTTATTAAATATCTGTAAATTAAAATGGCACCCATCGGGTGCCATTTCTTATTAGTTATATCAACAGATATTAGTTGCTCATTTCTGCCAGATACTTGTGGAAGTATGGGATGGTTTCAATACCCTTGAAGTAGTTGAATACATCATACTTTTCGTTTGGCGAGTGGATGTTATCGTTATCCAGACCAAAGCCAAGTAATACTGTTTTCAGGCCCAATACACGTTCAAACAATGCAATGATAGGAATACTGCCACCACCGCGTGTAGGTATCGGGTCTTTGCCAAATGCTGTTTGGATTGCTTTGGCAGCAGCTTTGTAGGCTACAGAATCTGTTGGTGTTACAACAGGTTCGCCACCGTGGTGTGGTGTCACTGTTACTTTCACACCTGCAGGTGCTATGCTTTCAAAATGTTTCTGGAACAGTGCAGATATCTCTTCAGAGCTTTGGTTTGGTACAAGGCGCATAGAGATTTTTGCATTAGCTTTTGAAGGCAATACTGTTTTTGCACCTTCGCCAATATAGCCACCCCATATACCGTTTACATCCAGCGTAGGGCGTGTACCTGTGCGTTCCAGTGTAGTGTAGCCTTTTTCGCCCTGCACTTCTTTAATGCCCAGTTCTTCCTGATATTCTTTCAGGTCGAATGGTGCACTGTTCAGTGCTGCGCGTTCAGCTTCTGTGAGGTCTTGTACCTTGTCGTAGAAGCCAGGTATAGTTATGTGATTGTTCTCGTCGTGCAGCGATGCAATCATTTTAGCCAGTGTGTTAATCGGGTTGGCAACTGCACCACCATATACACCACTGTGCAGGTCGCGGTTAGGTCCTACCACTTCCACTTCCATATATGCCAGTCCGCGAAGGCCTGTTTCCAGCGATGGGTGTTCCATACTTATCATAGAAGTATCTGATACCAGTACGATGTCTGCTTTCAGTTTTTCTTTATTGCCTTCCAGGAAGATGCCCAGGTTTGAAGAACCAACTTCTTCTTCACCTTCAATCATAAACTTCACGTTGCATGGCAGTGTATTGGTTTTCACCATCACTTCCAGTGCTTTTACGTGCATAAACATCTGGCCTTTATCGTCACATGCACCGCGTGCATATATTTTCTCGTCTTTTATAACAGGCTCAAACGGGCCGCTGTGCCACAGTTCCAATGGGTCTGCTGGCTGCACATCGTAGTGGCCGTAAACCAGTACAGTTGGCAGTTTAGGGTCTATCATTTTTTCGCCATACACGATAGGGTGGCCTGCCGTAGGGCATATCTCTGCGTTATCGCAACCCGCGTCCAGCAGGCTTTTCTTTACAGCATCCGCACAGCGTGCTACATCTGCTTTATACTTACTGTCTGCACTTACAGATGGTATGCGCAGCAGGTCTAACAGTTCATCCAGGAAACGCTGTTTATTGGCAGCGAGGTATTCATTCCAAACTTGCATGAAAAAAGAATTTAGGGCTCAAATGTAAATAATTAGCCACATAGCCCAATACTACCCCTGTTAAATAACCCCCAATTTGCCCTTTCTGCCTGCATCGGGGTATGAAATGCCATTTTTCGTCATAACACATTGGTTTATAATAAATAAATAATATGTTGGTTTCCGCTTGTTTTTATGTTAACTTTGCACACTTTTAAATTACAGTTCCGTATATGAAGTTGTCGCAATTCAAATTTGACCTTCCACTTAACCTGATTGCCCAGCATCCTGCTAAAACCAGAGAAGAAAGCCGGTTGATGGTTGTGCACCGCGACACGGGAAAGATAGAGCACAAAACTTTCCGCGATATCATCAACTACTTCGATGATAAAGACGTGATGGTTGTGAACAACACCAAAGTATTTCCTGCACGCCTGTATGGCCGCAAGGAAAAGACAGGTGCAAAAATCGAAGTTTTCCTGCTGCGCGAACTGAACAAGCCAAACCGCCTGTGGGATGTTATCGTTGACCCTGCCCGTAAAATACGCGTAGGCAACAAACTGTACTTCGGTGACAACGATGAGTTGGTAGCAGAAGTTATAGATAACACTACTTCTCGCGGACGTACTATTCGTTTCCTGTTTGATGGCGACGAAGAGGCTTTCAAGAAAATACTGGATACACTGGGCGAAACGCCACTTCCTAAATACATCAAGCGCAAGCCTGAAGAAGAAGATAAAGAACGCTATCAAACGGTATATGCTAAGTACGAAGGTGCTGTAGCTGCACCAACAGCGGGTCTGCACTTCAGTAAAGAGCTTATCAAGCGTCTTGAAATTGAAGGCGTTAAGTTTGCTGAGGTTACTCTGCACACAGGCTTGGGTACTTTCCGCCCTATCGAGGTGGAAGACCTTTCTAAACACAAAATGGATGCGGAATACTTCCGTGTGGAAGATTTCTCTACCAAAATTGTGAATAAGGCAAAACTGGAAAACAGGCGCATCTGTTCTATCGGTACTACTACCATGCGTGCACTGGAAAGCTCTGTAACTGCACAGGGTTTACTGAAGGCAGAAGAAGGCTGGACAAATCTGTTCATCCACCCGCCGCACGATTTCTCTATCGCTAATACATTGGTTACAAACTTCCACCTGCCAAAAACAAGCCTGATGATAATGGTTTGTGCATTTGCAGGCTACGATCTGACAATGGAAGCATACAACACAGCCATTAAAGAAAAATACCGTTTCTTCAGCTATGGTGATGCGATGCTGATACTATAATATTCACACAGAAATACCGTTTTATAAACAGCGCACGTTTTATATCGTGCGCTGTTGTATTTTTGAAACACATGCAGCAACAGATCAAAGACATTCTGCAACGTTCTATAGACGTAAAAGCACAGATAATAAATAATGCAGCACTGCTACAAACCATTGAAGCAGTTACAGAACAACTGGTTATTGCATTTCGCAATGGCAATAAAGTGTTGTTTTGCGGCAACGGTGGCAGCGCGGCAGATGCACAGCATCTTTCGGCAGAGTTCAGCGGCCGTTTTTACACAGACAGAAATCCGTTGCCTTCGGAAGCCCTGCACTGCAATACTTCGTATATAACAGCAGTGGCTAATGATTACGGATATGATGTAGTGTACAGCAGGATGGTGAAAGGCATCGGCAGGCAGGGCGATGTGCTGATAGGCCTCAGTACCTCCGGCAATTCTGCTAATATTACAAACGCATTACAAACAGCTAAAGAAATTGGTATGATTACTGTAGGATTTACAGGAGAGGGTGGTGGCAAAATGAAAGACATCTGTGACTACCTTATTAATATACCAAGTACCGATACACCTAGAATACAGGAGAGCCATATTACCGTGGGGCATATAATATGTCAACTAGTAGAAGAAAGCATGTTTTAAAGACTAAAATGAATTGAAATGGCAACTTTTAACGTACAGGCACCTATAGATAAAAGCTGGACATTGTTCCTGGACAGAGATGGCGTGATAAATGTGGAGAATATAGGCTCTTATATAACCAACTGGCAGGAGTTTGAATTTTGCGAAGGCGTGCAGGATGCCATGAAGCACCTGAGCGATGTTTTTGGCAGTATAGTAGTTGTAACCAATCAGCGCGGGGTAGGCAAGGGCATCATGAGCAAGGAAGACCTGAAGATAATTGGCGAGCAAATGACCAATGCCATCGTATCTACAGGCGGACGCATTGATAAAATATACGCTTGTATAGCTACGGAGGATACAGACCCTAACCGCAAGCCAAATACGGGTATGGCGCATCAGGCAAAAGAAGACTTCCCGCAGATAGACTTTAAACGCAGCGTAATGGTGGGCAACAGCATCAGCGATATGGAGTTTGGCAAGCGTATGGGTATGCACACGGTATTTCTTACCAGCAAGCATCAGCCATATCAGCTACCACACGATCTGATAGATGAACAATACAGCTCGCTGAAAGAATGGGCATCTACCATAAAAACAGTTGAAATGGTAGGGTAATTCACATTTTATTTATTTGTTATAATATTTGATTTTCAGGCACTTCAGGTGCCTGTTTTCATTATATTTGCACCCCCGAGGGCCAATATTTAAGAATATAATATTCGGAACTCTAATTTATTTGGATAGAAAAAAAATACCCATTACCTTTGCAGTCCTTAAAAATATGGCTAAACAGTCTCTGATTAAACAAGACGGAACAATCGTTGAAGCTCTGTCGAATGCAATGTTCCGCGTACGTCTTGAAAACGGACACGAAATTTTGGCTACCATCTCGGGTAAAATGCGCATGCACTACATCCGCATCCTGCCTGGCGATAAGGTTGGCGTTGAAATGAGTCCGTATGATTTGAGCCGCGGCCGTATTATATACAGGTACAAGTAACAGATAACTAACAATAAAAACAATAACCGGTCATGAAGGTTAGAGCAGCTATCAAAAAGCGTAGTGCAGATTGCAAAATAGTTCGCCGCAAAGGCAGATTATATGTAATTAACAAGAAAAACCCACGTTTCAAACAACGTCAGGGATAATCGTATTTAGTAATTAGTATTTTAAAATAATAACATACATGGCTCGTATAGCTGGTATAGACCTTCCGAAGAATAAGCGTGGTGAGATAGCTCTCACTTATATTTACGGTATTGGCCGTAGCACTGCTCAATATATCCTTGACAAATCAGGGATTAATTATGATAAGAAAGCGATGGAGTGGAATGACGAAGAGCAAGCTGCCATCCGTAATATCATCAGCACTGAGTTCAAAGTAGAAGGCCAGTTGCGTTCTGAAGTTCAGATGAACATTAAACGCCTGATGGATATTGCTTGTTACCGCGGTCTGCGTCACCGTAAAGGTTTGCCTTTGCGTGGTCAGCGTACACGTACCAACAGCCGTACCCGTAAAGGTAAGCGCAAAACTGTTGCAGGTAAAAAGAAAGCAGCTAAGAAATAATCCACGAACCACTGCCGGATCTGCTATGCTGCTGCAGGGAGGAGTGGAACGGGGCCGGGTAATACCGGCTTATAGTTTTTTTAACGAGTACCTTTTTAAAGTAAAATGGCAAAAGCACAATCTTCTGCAAAAACCGCTGCTAAAAAGCGCGTAGTGAAAGTTGAACCGCATGGCGACGTGCATATCAGTGCAACTTTCAACAACATCATCGTTAGTATCACTAACAAGCAAGGTCAGGTTATCTCTTGGTCTTCTGCAGGTAAAATGGGTTTCCGTGGTTCTAAAAAGAACACACCATACGCTGCACAAATGGCATCTCAGGACTGTGGTAAAGTAGCAGCTGATGCAGGTTTGAAAAAAGTAGACGTTTTCGTTAAAGGTCCAGGTTCGGGCCGCGAAGGTGCTATCCGTGCACTGGCTAGTGTTGGTATCGAAGTTACTTCTATCAAAGACGTTACGCCTATGCCGCACAACGGTTGCCGTCCTCCTAAAAAGCGCAGGGTATAATCTGCAACTATTATTACAGTTAATTATTTTTTCACAATAACAATACTGCTCCGTATCGGGATTTACGATTTTAAATGATACGGAGCAGTTTTTTAAAAATCGACTATGGCACGTTATACAGGTCCTAAGAACAGAATCTGCCGCATCTTCGGCGAACCAATACTGGGTTCAGGTAAGAACCTTGGTAAAAACAGCAACCCTCCGGGTCAACACGGTGGTACTCGCAAACGCAAAACTGCATCTGAGTACGCTATCCAGCTGAAAGAAAAACAAAAAGCAAAATACACTTACGGTGTATTGGAAAAACAATTCCGCAACACATACGTAGAGGCTTCTCGCCTGAAAGGTGCGACTGGTGAAAACCTGATCAAACTGTTGGAAGCTCGTCTTGACAACACTATCTACCGTATGGGTATTTCTCCTACTCGTCCTGCTGCTCGTCAGTTGGTTTCTCACAAACACATCATGGTAAATGGTGAAGTGGTTAACATCCCTTCTTACCAACTGAAACCGGGTGATATCATTGAACTGAAACCTAAGAGCAAAATCAATCCTACAATCACAAGCCTGATGCGTGGTAAAAATCCTAAAATCAGCTGGGTTGATTGGAACGAGAAAGAAATGAAAGGTACTTATATCGCTAATCCTGAGCGTGAAAGTGTTCCTGAGAATATCAAAGAACAACTGATCGTAGAATTGTATTCTAAATAATAATTTTTAAGCAGTTTATTAACCGATTGCGTTGGATAGAATGTCCCTCGCGAATCACAAATTAATAAGTATATGGCTATTTTAAATTTCCAAAAACCGGATAAAATTGTTCTTCAGAAAGCAACAGATTTCGAAGCACAGTTTGAATTCCGTCCGCTGGAACCAGGTTATGGTGTTACCATCGGTAACGCGCTGCGTCGCGTATTGTTGTCTTCTCTGGAAGGTTATGCTATCACAGCTATCAAAATAGCTGGAGCTGACCACGAATTTGCAACTATCAAAGGTGTGCTGGAAGATGTAACTGAAATCATCCTGAACCTGAAGCAAGTTCGCCTGAAGAAAGTTGTTGACAGCGATGTAACATCTGACAGGGTAGAATTGAACATTAAAGGTCAGGAAGTATTCACCGCAGGTATGATTGGTGAAGCACTGCCTAACTTTGAAGTAATGAATCCTGAGTTGCTGATATGCACAATGGATCCTGGTACTTCTTTCCATATAGAACTGCACATTGGTAAAGGCCGTGGTTATGTGCCTGCAGAAGAGAACCGTTCACTGGAAGCACCGGTAGGCCTGATAGCGATCGACTCTATCTACACACCAATCAAAAATGTAAAATACAGCATCGAAAATACGCGCGTTGAACAACGTACGGATTTCGAAAAACTGATAATGGAAGTAGTAACAGATGGTACTATTCATCCTGAAGAAGCTGTGAAAGAAGCTTCACGCATACTGATTCAGCACCTGATGATCATCACAGATGAAAACATCTCTCTGGATACTAAACGTGAAGAAAAAGAAGCAGTAGTAGATGAAGAAACACTGCAACTGCGCAAAGTATTGAACACACCGCTTGAAGATCTGGAACTTTCTGTACGTGCATTCAACTGCCTGAAAGCTGCTAAGATCAACTCTCTGAGCGAGCTGGTACAATACACACAGGAAGAACTGATGAAATTCCGCAACTTCGGTCAGAAATCACTTTCTGAAATCGAACAAGTGCTGGGCGAACGCGGTCTGCACTTCGGTATGGATATCAGCAAATTCCACCGCAGCAACGATTAATTAATTCATAAAGTCAAAACCCTGCAATATGGGTTTTGACTTTTACTTTTTTTATTAACATGAGTACCTCATATACCTTGACTACGGTATGGGGGAATTAAAAACTAACAGTCATGCGTCACGGAGACAAAATCAAAAACTTAGGCCGCACCGCTTCTCACCGCGCTGCGTTGCTTTCTAACCTTACTTGCCAGCTGATTGAGCACAAGCGTATCATCACTACACTGGCTAAAGCAAAATCTTTGCGTGTTTATGCAGAACCACTGATCACTCGTGGTAAAACTGATAGCATGCACAACCGTCGTGTTGTGTTCAGCTACCTGCAAGACAAAGAAGCTATCAAAGAATTGTTTGGTGTTATTGGTGATAAAGTAGCTGGCCGTCCTGGTGGTTACACTCGCATCATCAAGCTGCCTCGCCGTATGGGTGATGCTGCTGACATGGCGATGATTGAACTGGTAGACTTCAACGAAATCTACAAGAAAGACGCTAAAGAAGGCGCTAAGAAAACACGTCGTAGCCGTCGTAGTGGTACTGCAGCTCCTAAAAAAGCTGAAACTGCTGCACCTGCAGACGAAACTCCTGCTACTGATGCAACTCCGGAAGCACCGGCTGCAGAAGGTACAGAAGAAAACAACGCTTAATTCTGTTAAGAGTTATATTCTTATAAAGGCTACCAATCAGGTAGCCTTTATTATTTAGGTACATTTGATTGTTATACATTCTTTTCACTCAATCACATACCTGATATGAGCAATTCAAAAACATTGGAAAGCAGTGTGCTGATACGCTTTCCGGATTGCAATCCGTTCAATCATCTGAACAATGCGCGCTACCTCGATTATTTCATTAATGCCCGCGAAGACCATTTGTGGGAAAACTATCAGTTCAATGTGTATCACTATGCCAAAGAACATGGTAAAAGCTGGGTAGTAGGTGCTAACCAAATAGTGTATCTGAAGCCTGCCATGCTGATGGAGACTGTACTAATACAATCTACACTGCGAAAGCTGCGCGAAAAGGAAATACTGGTAGAGATGATGATGTGGAACAAAGACAAGACACAACTTAAGGCAGTATTGTGGAGCACGTTTGTACACTTCAATATGCAAACGCAAAGAAGCGAAGCACACAGCAAAGAATTGACTGAGTATTTCAGCGCATTTGAAGAGCCTTTTGAAACCGCAATAACATTTGAAGAACGCATAGCGCAACTAAAAGCTAAATAAAAAGAGGCTACTGATTGGTAGCCTCTTTTTTGTCTTTATAATTGTCTCTGTCTTAATTCAGTGGATAGTCTATAAAACCTTCTTTGCCTGCAGAGAAGAACAATGCAGGGTCTGCTGTATTTAGCTCAACTGCATGCTGCAATTTGTGCGGCAGATTAGGGTTTGATACGAATGGTGTCCCGAACGATACTGCATCTGTCAGTCCGTTAGCTAATACCTCTTCTGCTCGTTTTTTATTATAGCCACCATTCAGTATCAATGTATTTGTAAAGTTGTTGCGGATAGTCTGTATCAGTGCCAGACCTTCTTCAGTTGCGCGTGCTGCATAGTCTATCATATGCAGGTATACAATGCCTATCTTGTTCAGTTCTTTGCTCAGGTAGTCGTAGGTTGCAAATACTTCGTCGTATGCAGGCATGCTGTTATACGGATTGTACGGAGATATGCGCAGGCCTACTTTCTCTTTGCCTATTTTATCTGCTACTGCTTTTGCTACTTCTATTACAAATCTTGCACGGTTTTCAATGCTGCCACCATAGTTGTCTGTACGTTGGTTTACACCCGGGTTCAGGAATTGCTCTAATAGATATCCGTTAGCTCCGTGCAGTTCAATACCGTCAAAGCCTGCATCAATAGCGTTTTGTGCCGATTGTACGTATTCCAGTATAGTGCTTGCAACTTCTTCTGCAGTCATAGCACTTGGTACTGGCATAGGTTGCATAGCCTCTGTGTCTGTCCATATATCGCCTGTTGCTGCTACCGCAGACGGGGCTACAACTTTTGCGCCTGCAGGCATATTTGCACTGTGCGATACACGGCCTGTATGCATTATCTGTGCGAAGATTTTACCACCTGCATTGTGTACAGCATCTGTTACTTTCTTCCAGCTTGCTACCTGCGCTTCGTTGAATAAGCCCGGGATGCGCGCATATCCCAATCCGTTTGGTGATGGCGCAATACCTTCGGATATAATGAGGCCCGCGCTTGCACGCTGTGTGTAGTATTCGGCAATCATATCGTTGGCTAAATTGCCAATTGCACGAGAGCGTGTCATAGGAGCCATTATGATACGATTAGATAATTCTATCGACCCCATACGGTAGGGTTCAAACATATTCACTTTACTTTGTAGTTCCATTGTCTTTTTACAGTTGTGTTACTTGATTTCTATGTCAAAGGTGGCACAAGGACAATGGCTCAACAATAAGTCAGAAAAATATGACCGACAATACCACTATAATAAATCACAATAACTGTCCGGGACAAGACATACTGAATGTGCTTTCTACAAAATGGGTGCCGGGTATATTCAAGGTGATGCATTTTAATAATGAGCCTATACGTTTTAGCGAACTGCTAAAGGCATTACCGGGGTCTAATAAACAATCGCTATCTGTAGCGCTGCACCTGATGGAAAGCCATAGCCTGATAGAGAAGCGAGTAGTAAGAGAGAAGCCACTGCACATAGAGTATAATATATCTGATACAGGCACTTACCTGCTAGATGTTTTTAAAACATTATCCGAGATTTCAACCATAAACAAACAAAAAGAAATAGCTGCCATATAGCAGCTATTTTTCTTTTTTATCCTCATCCTCTTTCTTTTTTGGAGCAGGCTTTTTACGTCCTGCATCTTTCAGTGCTTTATCGATTATCCATTCCAGTTGCCCGTTTGCACTGCGAAACTCATCCGCAGCCCATTTTTCAATGGCTTTGAATGTTTCTTCATCTATACGCAGTACAAAGCTTTTTTTAGACATCTGGTTGAATTTACTGTTTAGGATTATTGATGCAATGTGCCTGTGTTCAATACCGGTTGTGCACCGCGTTCGCCACACAATACAACCATCAGGTTGCTTACCATCGTAGCTTTCTTGTCCTCATCCAGCTCTACAATGTTCTTTTTGCTAAGGTGTTCCAGTGCCATTTCTACCATGCCTACTGCACCCTCTACTATTTTATAGCGTGCAGCAACGATAGCTGTTGCCTGTTGGCGTTGCAGCATAGCGCCTGCTATTTCCTGTGCATATGCCAGGTGGCTGATGCGAGCTTCCAGAATAGTAAGCCCCGAACTATGCAGGCGGTCATTTAATTCTTTTTCAAGCAGTTCGTTTACTTTCTGTCCGCCATCGCGTAGGGTGATGGTAGCTGTTTCGTCTTCTATATTATCGTAAGAGAAGCTTGTTGCCAGATTGCGCAGCGCAGCCTCACTTTGTGTTTTTATATAAGACACAAAATCTGATACCTCGTAAGCAGCTTTATAAGTGTCTGATACCTGCCATACTATCACCGATGCTATTTCTATCGGGTTGCCCATTTTGTCGTTCACCTTCAGTGTTGGTGTGGCAAGGTTAGATGCCCTTTGCGAGATTTTGATGGTAGCATACAGCGGGTTTACAAAGAACATACCATTGTCTTTTACACTACCTACATATTTACCAAAGAAGTTGAGCACGCGTGCGTGGTTAGGCTGGATGATCATCAGACCTTTCCAGATGAAGATGGTAGCTGCTATACACAGTATGCCAGGTGCCACTATGATAGGCATAACAGGTGCCAGTGTAAAGAGATATGCCCCGACAGCAAGCAGTATCAGCGATAATACCAGTGCCATGTAGCCATTCGTAGGTTTGAGTACTTTTTCCATATTGCGTTGTTTTAGTTAATTCAGTGTGATATTAATTTGATATCACAAAGATATAATGCTTTTTTACTAACCACCAAAACATTAACAAAAAATCTTAGCGAATTAACATTGGCAGCCTGCCGCTTTTCTTCCTATTTTTGATGCAATGCAATTCTCATCTGTAGTAGGACAATCGGCGGCTAAGCACGGACTTATCAATATGTACCAGAGCGGGCACTTTCCGCATGCACTGCTGCTTTCGGGCAACGAAGGTACCGGTGGATTGCCATTTGCCCTGGCATTGGCACAGTACATATTCTGCGAGGCTCCTACTGCTACAGATAGTTGCGGTCAATGCCCGAACTGCCAAAAGGTGAGCAAGCTGGAGCATGCCGACCTGCACCTGAGCTTCCCGAGCATACCACCAAAGAGCGGTACAAAAGCCATGAGCCGCCACTATATGACGGACTTCAGGGAGTTTGTGAAGCAAACCCCGTATGGTACTACTTACGACTGGCTACAGTTCATCAACGCAGAGAACAAGCAGGGCAACCTTACTGCCGAAGAGTGCCGCGAGATTATCGATATGCTCAACCTGAAATCTTACGAAGGTGGTAAGAAGGTGCAGATAATATGGCGTCCCGAATATCTGGGTAAAGAAGGCAACATCCTGCTGAAGCTGATAGAAGAACCACCTGCAGATACCATACTGATACTGGTTGCAGAATCGCAGGAGGATATACTGCCAACCATACTTTCCAGAACACAGGATGTAAGGTTGGTGCCGATATCGGCGGGAGATGTAGCCAATGCGCTGGTACAGCGCGGCCTTGCCGATGAGCGCAACGCTATGCAGATAGGACACCTTGCCAACGGCAGCTTTACCGAGGCACTCAGGCTGCTGCAACATACCCAGAACGACCTTTTCCCCGATGTAAGGAACTGGTTCAACGCCTTGTTTACCAACAATGGCATAGCCATAGCCAAGTTTGCAGACGAGTGGAGCAAATCTGGCCGCGAACAACAAAAGAACTTTTTACAATATGTGATAAGCCTGCTGGAGCATGCTATACGTAGCAGATACCTGCCGCAGCAACCGCCTGCACTACCACAGGAAGAGGCACTGTTTGCACAGAAGCTGGCTGCAATGAAAATAAGCTTTGAGGCTTTGCAGCAAATGACAGAAATGATATCGAAAACGATATATTATATAGAGCGAAATGCGCATAGCAAAACGCAATTGCACACGCTCTCTGTAAAGCTGGTATATATTATACAGGGAAGAAAGATACCCGCTTAGCAGCTGATTAGTTCAACTCAATCATCAGATCCATGATGATAGCTTCACATTCGCTGATTTGGATGGCTTCGATCGGGAATATTAACTCTTGCATTGTTTGTTTGATTTGATAATGCAAACTTAATAAGCCCCATACCTGTTAGGAAAATAATAGAGGCAGGTTAACAGTGCCTTTGCAAGCCGTTAACAAGCGGTTAACAAAATCCGCCTCTATTTTTTGCGAACCAGTGTATACTTCAGTGCTCCTTTCTCCAGTTTTGTGCGCTCTGCATTCTCGGCAGATGCGAATAGGCGTATGGTATCGCCCGAAAACTGGTAGATGAAAGGCTTCTGTGTTTTAGTGCCCGGGTCCAGCGTGAACTCATCTACTTTATAGCCTTCTTCCTCGGTCATGTAGTCTGAGTAGATGTGGTAAGTGCTGGCACCTTGCATACCTTGTACCATACCATCTCTGGTAAGGGTGATGTCTTTGGCAGTGCCTGCATCGTCTGTTGCAGTATAGCTACCCTCGAACAGCACACTGTTGATGCCACGTTGAAAACCACTTGGTTCGCCGTCGTCTGAAACGGTTCCGGTTATTTTAGAAAAGTTACGTTTATCCAACAGTTTGTTTCCGCTGCCGTAGTGGTAGAGAACAAGCATGGTATCCTTGCCTGCTGTTTCATAACCAAGCTCGTAGAAGTTTGTTGTATTCTCGTTGTCGGTAAGGTTGATTTTGATGGCATTGTCTTCCTGCCCGGGGCGGAAGTATGCCATAAAGCCACCACCTTCGTGATTGTTGAAGCTGACAGGTATATACAGGCTGTCGCCGCTGTAGGTAGATGTCAGGATATCCATATACACTACACCCTGCAACTTGTTGTAAGATGCCAGTGCAGATTTTGTCTTGCCGAGGTCGGTAAGATAATCGGTCATAACCCATGCACCATTGATGATGGGTGTAAAGCGTGCAGCCAGTTCTTTGCTTTCTTCGGCATCGCGGGTGGCTTTGTCTTTACATGCGGCAAGCAGTACTACGGGAGCAAGTATATAGAGCAATCTTTTCATGTTATAAATATAACCCTAAATGAGGATTATTAGTATGTGTTGATAGTTTTTGATAGTATTTGCACAGTTTTAAAACGAAACATGGTTGATAATCAATGAATAGCAATGTTGTTGATTACAGGGTGAAACAAATGGGTTATAAGGCGATTGCATAGCAATTTCGTATGATATTTATTATTATAAAAATACAATAATTATATCAAATAATACGCTTGCGTATTCATCCTGTTATTGCACGTTACGATTTGCTGCAAGATGCGGTGATGCCTGTTAGCAGGCTTTCTATGACTGTGTAGAGTTCTTTATTGATTGCCGCTGTTTTTTTATTGCTGAGGAAGAAGAAAACCTCGAGGGTGGCAGGGCGCTTGTTGTTTTTGGTGCATATGGATTTATCGAACTGCAGATAGAATTTGCCCCGATTGCCCTTTATCAGCTTTATGTTTTTGCCAACTACTCCCTGGCTGAGGTCTATATCGTACAATGCAGGGTTGGGGTCTTTGCTGCCCAATACTTCTACCATTTCGGTTATGCGAAGTTTGCAGTTGGTATTGTCTGATGGCCATGCTTTGTATCTGAATCTTGAGAGTACTGCATTAGAGCCTGATTTTTCACTAATCATACCCGCCAGTGCAGCAGTATTGTCTTGTGCCGATGACTGCAGGGATAATAATACCGATAGCATAAGCAAGGTCTGCTTCATGAGTTTTTTTGCAAATAACAAGACGGGGTAAATGATTGTTTGAAGCAGGAAGGGGGGATTTTCGGGGTAGTAATCCACGGGCAGAAATAAGCCTACCTTTACAGAAATATACACCATGCTTATAAAAGAGATACTGACCGAAATAGAAACATCCACACACCCTGTAGCAAAAGCACTGCACAAGGGAGAGCATTTTAAAGTACTGGTGATAGGCTTTAAAAACGGAATGGTGCTGAAGGAACATAAAGCACACATGCCATCTAAACTAACGGTAATGGACGGAATTGTAGAATACAGACAGGGCGATAATATTGTACTGCTGCACAAACACGACAGCTTTGATATACCTGTGGAAGAGGTGCATAGTGTAACTGCCAAAGAAGATAGTCTTTGCTTGCTGACACAAGGGTAACTGTTCCTATCTCGCGTCATTGCGAGGAGGTACGACGAAGCAACCTCGCGAAATGAGTATTGTATTTTGCCGCACTCTTTCCTGCGCTTCCTTTCTTTCTTTTGGCAGCAAAAGAAAGAAACAAAGAAAAGCTGCCGACTTTAAAAACTGCCTTAAAGTCGGTTGTTACCTTGATGCACTTCACCTCGACTGTGCTGCCAAACTTATAGCCTTGATTGTTTATTTTATAGTATAATATTTCTCATTTCGTGTCATTGTGATACATCCCAATACTTCGAGGAGAGGAACGAAGTAGTCTGGTAATTATCAATATCATAGAAAGTGGAGAGAAAGAATGCATTGGTATTTAGGTAAGATCGGACGCAAGTTTTTTTAGTAAGTCAAAAAAATCTAATAGTAAATAGTTATTCTTATTTTGTTTTGAAGATAGCATTAGATATTCACCAGGACTGGGTATTTTGAGTGGTATAGTATTATTATATGCTTTAACTACTTTAATGAAATCGGCCTGTGATTCCACAGAATTGTGTGCAATGTGGTTCCTGATTTTTTTATATGTTCTAAGTGGGATTAAATTAGCAGAATAAGGTAGTTTTATTGGATATCCTTCTAAAAGATATAGTTCAGCCCGTTCAATTACTACGTCTGGGCTTGTCCAGTCTAAAAACGACATTGACGATTTTATTAATGATTCAGTATGCTTAAAATCTTTAGCTTTTAAATAGGATACTACCTTTTTCTTTGTTGGGGATTGTTTTTCCATACAATATAAAAGGAATATTTCTCTTATAAATCCTTCATAGGCACGAAATGCAGAAAAGAAAATAGACTCTACTAATAATTCAATTTGTGGTTTTGTTAGTTTTTTAGATAAAAACTTTTTCTGATTATCTAAATCGAATTTTTCCAATCGTTTTAGTTCGGTAATAAGGCTATTATAAGCAGCACTTATTTTTGTTCTATTTTTTAACACCATGTTCTACGACAATGCTTTTAATAGCTGCTTGCATAAAAAATTAGAACGATAAACCCTCGCTGAGGTATCGGTTGTGCCTCTTCTTGAAAAATAAATGAAATCTTTAAAGTCTTTTGGGTGTTTGGGATTGTCTAGATCAGAAGCAATAAGGTCGAAGGTCGCACTGAAATTATCTAGTGCTATACGTATTTTACCTACATTACGTTCTGTAATGTTTTTTCTAGATTTTTTATCAAGCCCATTAACACCAAATAAGAAGTGGCCAATCGAAACAAATAGAGTATAAAATAAATGCTGCCTTGCAAAGTTGGTGTTGCTTAATTCTTCAGCTGAATAAATTGCACCAATAAAGCTCATAATTTTATCGAACTTCTTTTGTACCTCTTCTAGGTTGCCTTGTTGGTCTTCGTATTCTTCGTAAAAATGCTCGACGTTTTTATTTGTTTGAACTTCATCTAGTAGAGCAATTATTAAATCTGCGGATAATTCAGCTTCAGCCATTCTTGAGACTTTTGCTTTTGTAAATATTCCCCCGTCAATGAAATATTTTACATACCTAAAGCCTAGACGATAAACAGACTGTTTAAAATAACCAAGATATTTTGCATTAAATGCTTCTTGTTGGTTGAGTTTGACAGTGTATGAATTTATTCTAGCAAAAATATCTAGTATTTCTTCATAAGGGGTATCAAATAATAAGTCTACCCCTAGCTCATATTTTAAGTATTCTTTCCTCAGGTCTTCAGGCATTGCCTGATAAGTATATTTGGAAAGCTCTCTATTATGAGCACTGGAAATTTTAAAATCATTATTGTAAAATTCGAGTATTGCTCGAAGCCGCTGTTGACCATCTACGACAACTCTAACATTTTTAGCGCCTTCAAGTCGTTGAGTGATGATTATTTTCGGCATAGGTTTTCCTCTAAAAATTGTATCTATCAGATAAGACTTTGCTTTGTCTGTCCACACAGATCTTCTCTGAAAGTCAGGAGAAATTTCTAGTACACCATTTTTATCCCATTCAATAAAATCAGCAATACTATACGTTCTTGTATCAAAGTTTTTCATTTTGAGTAAAGTTCTTCTTATGTAAATTAGGTTATTTATAGTAAGTCGCCGTCGGTTAAACTCTTTTTTGTCATGTCCTTTATACAAGGTTTGTTTTTAGAAAGATTCCTAATTGCGCATCAGCTTGTATCTCTCCCCCCTCTTTTTATCCACAAAACCGTATTGTTTCACAAAATGCGGTCGTGGAACATTATTTTTGTATAGGAACCCAAAGGGAGGATTTTTCATGCAGTTTACTTATTACGGACATGCTTGTTTTATGGTGGAAACAGTGGGCAAAAAGCTCCTGTTCGATCCGTTTATCAATGGAAATCCGTTGATGACAGGCTTTGATATCAACACAATACAGGCAGATTATATACTGGTTTCGCATGCACATGGCGACCACATCGGCGACCTGATGGCTATTGCCCAAAACACGGGTGCCAAAGTGATAGCCATGGCAGAGATTGCAGACTGGGTACAGAAAAACGGCTATCAGAACGTGCATAGTATGAACTATGGCCCTGTGCAACTGGGTTTTGGTAAGGTGCGTATGGTGCCTGCCATGCACAGCAGCAGCTTCCCGGATGGTACGTATGGCGGCAACCCTGCAGGCTTTATCGTAACAACGGAAGACGGCAGCTTTTACTACAGCGGTGATACCTGCCTGACGATGGATATGAAGCTGATACCGGATTATGCAGGCCTCTACGCAGCCATCCTGCCGATAGGTGGCAACTACACTATGGATGTTGAAGATGCACTGATGGCGAGCAATTTTATACAATGCGATAAGGTAGTAGGTGTACACTTTGATACCTGGCCGCCGATATCGATAGACAGGGAAAGAGCCGAGCGCCTGTTTGAGGCTGCGGGCAAGCAATTGATACTGCCACCATTGAAAGAAACGATAACATTATAACTATCAATAAAATACGTACCTTTTGAAGTATAAAGAAAGGTACTAAACTATAAGACATGGCTAAAGTAATAGCGATAGCAAACCAAAAGGGTGGTGTAGGAAAGACGACGACAGCCATTAACCTGGCTGCAAGCCTTGCGGTTTTGGAATATAAGACGCTGCTGGTAGATGCCGACCCGCAGGCAAACAGTACTACAGGTAACGGCTTCGACCTGAAGAATATTCAGTTGAGCCTGTACGATTGCATGGTGAATGATACGCCCGCATCGCAGGTGATACTGGAAACAGAAACGCCGAATCTGTATCTGCTGCCATCTCACCTTGACTTGGTGGGTGCAGAGATAGAGTTGATTCACCACCCCAACCGCGAGCATGTAATGCGCAACGCGCTGGAAGAGCAAAGCAAAAAGTTCGATTTTATCATTATAGACTGTTCACCATCTCTTGGCCTGATAACGGTAAATGCGTTGACGGCTGCCGATAGCGTGGCAATACCTGTACAGTGCGAATACTTTGCCCTGGAAGGTTTGGGCAAATTGCTCAACACCATCAAAATAGTGCAGACACGCATCAATACAGAATTGCAGATAGAAGGTATTCTGATGACGATGTATGACGGACGCCTGCGCCTGAGTAATCAGGTAGTGGAAGAAATTAAAAACCACTTTGGCGAGCTGGTGTTCAACACCATCGTACACCGTAACACTAGGCTGGGCGAGGCGCCAAGCTTTGGTACACCTGCATTGATGTACGATGCGGAAAGTACAGGTGCCATCAACTACCTGAATCTTGCAAAAGAGATTTTGCAGAAGAACAACATGACGAAAATAAAGAACGAGGACAGAATATTTGAAACAGGAGACCATGTCGCAGATCAATAAGAAACAGGCTTTGGGCAAGGGTATCCGCGCATTGCTCAACACGATAGACGAGGAAATGAAAACACCCGCAGAGGGTGGTGGTAGCAATAATGCGCCTGTGCCTCCTGCTGTCAGCGGACAAACACCTGCAGGTGCGGGTTCTATCATACGCATACCTGTAGAGCAGATAGAAGTAAACCCTAAGCAGCCCCGTCGCGATTTTGACGAGCAGGCACTGAAGGAACTTTCTGAAAGCATCAAACTGCACGACATCATACAACCTATAACGGTTGTAAAACTGAACGCTACGCAGTATCAACTGATATCGGGCGAGCGCCGTTTGCGTGCATCTAAGCTGGCAGGGTTGAAAGATATACCTGCTTATATACGCACCGCTGATGACCAGCAAATGCTGGAAATGGCATTGCTGGAAAACCTGCAACGCGAAGACCTGAATGCGATAGAAATATCGCTGAGCTATAAAAGACTGATGGATGAATGTGAACTGACACAGGAACAAGTGGCAGAACGCATGAAGAAAGACCGCAGTACTGTAACCAACTATCTGCGCTTGCTGAAGCTGCCACCAGATATTCAGAAGAGTGTACGCGACGGGCATCTGAGCATGGGCCATGCGCGCGCTATCATAGGCCTAGATAAGGTAGATGAGCAACTGTATGTGTATCGCGAAACATTGGAAAAAGGTCTTTCTGTACGCCAGGTAGAACAATTGGTGAAAAATATGCTGAGTGGTGGCAAAACAATGCCGACTGCTGCCAGTGCTGCTAGCAATAAGCTGCCGCCTGCATACAAGCGTATTGAAGATAATATGGCTTCTCACTTCAGCACAAAGGTGAAACTGGACCGCAAGAAAAATGGTAAGGGACAGATAGTTATTGAATTCTATAACGATAACGATCTGGAACGCATCATGGAGAAGATGAGCATTTGATAGTTGATTTGTTGAAGAGTTGATTCGTTAATCTGTAAGATATATTCGGGGCTGTTTTACAGCCCCTTTTTGATAAACAGTTGGTATGATAACAGAAAACTGGGAAAAATCTGCGAAGGACAATCAGAAGGCATACAAGCGTGTGCTGGAAAAGGGCAATAAGAATAAGATACTGAAAGCCCTGCCCGATCTGCATGAAGAGGCCTTCAGCAAAATAGACTGCCTGCAGTGTGCCAACTGTTGCAAAAACTACTCTCCGCGATTTAAAACACCGGATATAAAACGCATAGCCAAGCTGCTGCGCATGCGAGAGGGTGATTTTGTAGAAACGTATTTAAGACTGGATGAAGACAACGATTATGTGGTGAAGCAATCGCCATGCCCTTTTCTGGAAGATGATAATACCTGTAAAATATACGACGACAGGCCAAGTGACTGTCGTCGTTATCCGTATACCGATGAAGATGTATTAATAAAGCGTGTTCAGCTGACGCTGAAGAATACTACCGTGTGCCCTGCAACCCATTATGTAATGGAAAAGCTGTTGCAGATGGAGGGTAAGTAAATCCGAATTATTTATTTTTTACAATTTCAGATTCGCCGGCAAGATTGCAGTTATACATTGTTGCAGATATACCATTTCCGCTTTTGCAAGCTGCTTCAGCTCTTTTCTCAGAAGTGCTGGTCACAATATTATTTACAGTATCTGTACTATAATATTTATGAATACACTGACAAGCATATTCTTTTTTGCATGAAGAATATGCAATCAAGGAAATTATACCAGTCATTATAAGTAGCGTACGTTTCATTGCATTTAGTGTTTGCATAAATTTATAAAAAACTTTCAATCTCACCCCATACTTCGCCTATATTATTAATAATGTCTCCGGCTATCAGTCCATGCTGCCCTTGTTTGGTAGCAGCTTTGTCGCCTGCACGAGCATGGAGGTATACCCCCAATATAGCTGCATCATAACTGGTATACCCCTGTGCTAGCAGTCCTGTAATGATACCAGTCAGTACATCACCACTGCCGCCCGTTGCCATACCGGCATTGCCGTCTGTACAGTACCAGCATTCGCCCTCCGGTGTACATATGGCAGTGTGGTGTCCTTTCAGTATTATAAAAATATTGTAACGCATAGCCTGCGTGCGGGCAAGCTCTAACTGTTGCATGCTATTGGCAGCAGTCCCAAACATGCGTTCAAACTCTTTTGGGTGGGGAGTCAGTATACTATTTGCAGGTATTTTGTTGATTAGCTCGGGGTGTTTGCTAAGTATATTGAGTGCATCTGCATCTAATACAATGGGCTGTTTTACAGCTTCCATAAAATCGGTAAAAGCCTTAATAGTGTATTCGTGTGTACCCAGCCCCGGTCCTATACCAATGCTCTCACAATCTGTCCAGTTAGCTATTTTGGTAATATAGTTTTCACCACTAACCATGCACATAGCTTCAGGCGCAGTGGTTTGTATGATATTGTAGCCTATCTGTGGTACCAGAGCTTTTACCTTACCCGCACCGCTTCGCAATGCCGCTTTTGTGGCAAGCACAGCAGCGCCCATCATACCATAGCAGCCTGCTATCATAAGCGCAGTGCCGTAATCGCCTTTGTGGCTGAACGGGCTACGTGCTTTGTATACTGTTTTTATAGTATCACTATCAATTGTCTGGTAATTGGTATGGGTAGACTCTATGAATGTAGGGTGAAGCTCTATATCCAACAGTTCTATATTGCCTGCATATTTGCCCGTTTCAGGATGCAGGAAAGAGCGTTTGTAGAATTGGAAACTGAGTGTATAATCGGCCTTCAGTATCTCTGCTTCTTGTGCAGGGATATTATCGGCAGGCATGCCACTAGGTATATCAATAGCTATTTTTCGATTGTCGACATCATTAATATGATTGATGAAATCTGCAAGCCAACCCTCTACAGCCCTGTTGAGCCCAGTGCCCAGTATGGCATCTATTATGATAATGTGTTTGGGTATGTCTGTAATGAAAGTGCCTGCTTGCAGGGTTTCAACCAGAGCATGGTCTATAGCCAGCAATCGGTCGAGATTGGTTTGACAATCATCTGAAAGGCTTTCTGAGAACTGCAGCAGAAATGCCTTGGCTCCGTAGCCCATGTTGTGTAGCATACGTGTGATAGCAAGGCCATCACCACCGTTATTGCCGGCACCGCAAAGCACAATAAACACACTGTCTTTGGGTGTGTTTGCACTTATCCATTCGGTGCAACGTGCTGCGGCACGTTCCATCAGGTCTATGCTGCTTATGTTAGATGCATGTATGGTGTAGGCATCACAGGCTTTGATTTGTGAGGCTGTGAATATTTTCATAAAGACAATATTACAAAAACATAGCACTTATTAGGGTGAAATATAAGGGGATATTGCTATGCGATTCCCTTAGTTATGAGTGTTAATAACCGCTTTTGGTCACTATACTGTAATTCCTATCTTTGCTGAGCCCTAAATATGCAGGAATAGCTTATTTTTCGGGGCAATTTTAATAAATATTTAATGAAAACCTTTTTTGTACAAAATCGCATTGCCATAATAGCTGCATTGTTATTGATGGTATTTTCCCAAACCAATGCACAAACCGGTACTACGGCTATTATTAAAGGTTTCGTTTACGATAAGGCATCGGGCGAGCCAGTGATATTTACCAATGTATTGTTGGAAGGAACTAAGATAGGTGTACAAACAGATGTGAATGGTTACTTTACCTTCACACAACTGAAGCCTGGTACATATACTTTAATGACAAGTTTGATTGGTTATGATACCGTTAAGTCAACTGTTGTTCTGAAGGCAGGAGATGTAATTACTAAAAAACTATTTCTTGGGCAACGCCGTCAGGAGCTAACAAGTGTAGAGGTATCTGCCAGAAAGACTGAAAAAGTAACGCAGATAAATGCAGGTTCTATAACAGTTACTCCGAGAGAAATGAAGCTGCTGCCAAGTGCAGGTGGTGAGCCTGACATTGCACAATATCTTCAAGTAGTACCAGGTGTTGTATTTACCGGTGATCAGGGGGGACAACTATATATACGTGGTGGTGCACCATCGCAAACTGGTATATTATTGGACGGTATAACAATATACAACCCATTCCACTCTATAGGTTTGTATTCTGTTTTTGAAACAGATGCTATACGCAATGTAGAAGTTCAAACAGCCGGGTTTAATGCACAATATGGCAATCGTACATCTGCAATACTGGATGTGCGTACAAAAGATGGTAACAAAAATCGCTTGTCGGGCAAGGTATCTGCATCTCCAATTATGGCACGCGCAATGCTGGAAGGCCCACTTATAAAATCAAAAACAGAAGGAGGCCCTTCAACAACATTCCTCTTGTCTATCAAGCATAGCTACTTGAATTCTACATCCAAATCTCTGTATAGTGGTTTTGGTGAGCCATTTAATAATGGACTGCCATATAGCTTTACAGATTTATATGGTAAAATAACTTTTAATGGTGATAACGGAAGTAAGCTGAATTTGTTCGGGTTTAATTTTGATGATAAAGCTAGTGTGTTTAAACCTGGTACATCTGATGCAAATGCAGATTTTCACTGGAAAGCTTCAGGCGTAGGTGCATCTTTTGTGGTAACACCTGGTACAAGTGCGGCATTGATTAACGGACGATTCGCATATTCAAGGTACAATATCGATTATACAAACTTCAATGATATTCCTGTAACACCACAGCAAAGTGGAATAGATGGTTTTGAGGGAGCTATAGATTTCACTTACTATTTTAAAGGATACAGCCAACTAAAGTATGGAATTGAAGTAAGTGGTTTTCACACAAATTTGAATTTCAGAGACAATACAGGTAGTACTACCACTCTGGATAGAAGGAATACACTTGCTGCATTATACGTTCTTTACAGAAAGAACTTTAATGAAAAACTGGTGTTTGAGCCAAGTTTCAGGCTACAATATTATGCCGGGTTGTCTAAGGCATCGCCTGAACCACGATTGGGCCTGAAATATAATGTAACAAGTACTGTACGACTGAAAGCCGCTACAGGTATGTATTCACAAAATATTATCAGTACAAAGAGTGATAGGGATATCGTAAACTTTTTCACAGGTTTTATTTTGAGCCCTGACCAACAAATTGTAAACACAGATCAACAGGTTGTGGCTAATAATCTGCAAACAGCTTACCACGTATTAGGTGGTATAGAAGTAGATGTAAGAAATGTAGAGTTTAATCTGGAGCCATGGTACAAGAACTTTACACAGAGTGTAGAGCTCAGCAGGATAAAATATAATTCTTCTGATCCTGATTTTATTGCAGGTAATGGTAAAGCTTATGGTGTGGATCTTTCTGCAAAGTACAGCAAAGGCCGTTGGTATCTTTGGGGTGTAGTGTCTCTGCAGCAGGTTAAGTATGAAACGCTTGTGCTGAAGAATAACAAAGTGTCTGCAGATACTTCTAACCCGACAAAGCTTGTTGCAGAAACACAAAAACAAGAGTATGCACCACCGTTTGACAGGAGGCTTAACATCAACCTGCTGGCTTCTTATACATTTGGTAAAAAACGGGATATAGAAGTGTCAGGAAGGTTTAACTATGGTTCTGCATTCCCATTCACACAGACGCAAGGGTTTTATGAGAATCTGAGCCCTACTGCCAATAGTACAAGCACTAACATTAACCAACAAAACGGAACAATTGGCATACTATATGCTAATGATATAAACGGTGGTAGATTATCTCCATATCATCGTTTGGATGTGTCTGTTAAGAAGCGTTTTACACTGAGTAAATATTCTAATATCGAAACACAATTGAGCATTACGAATGTTTATAACAGGAATAACATATTCTATGTAGATCGCAAAGACAATATACGCGTATACCAATTGCCGGTATTCCCAAGCATTGGTGCTACATGGAATTTTTAATGAAACAAACTGAATGAGTAATACTAAGGGATTGTTACATAAACGAAGCCTGATGTGTTTAGCAACCGCGATGTTGCTCAGCCATCAGGCTTCGGCTCAATTACATACTGTCAATACACCGCCTGAGAGTATGCTGGTGTTGGCTACAGAACAATTTGAACAAGGAGCATACAAGAATGCAGCGCAGAGTGCAACGAAGTATATGTTGGCAATGCACTATACACTACATGCTATTAATACAGATGCTGCAGATAAGGCAGGCTATGTATTAGTGACATCGAAATTGAAAATTGATGAACAGGGTAGTGATGTAATGGCTGTTGATTACCTGAATAAAACAGCTAATCCTGCATACAAACAACGTACAGCATTTGCATTGGCTCAATACTATTTCAGACACAATCAGCTGGTAAGTGCCATATACTACTACGAGCTGGCAGGTATTGCCAATCTTACTAATAAAGAGATAGCCGATGCTAAGTTTGAACTGGCTTATTGCTACTTCAACAGCAAACAGTTTGATAAGGCAGCTTCGCTTTTTCAGGCAATAAAAGAACTGGAAGGAAAGTATTTTCTGGCAGGCAACTACTATTACGGTTTGCTGGCATACAATCAGGGCAATTATGAAGATGCACTGAAATCATTTGACCGTATTACCAATGATAAGGGCTACAAAGCGATAGTGCCTTATTATATGGCAGAGATATACTACTTCACAGGTAATAAGGACAAGGCACTGAAAGAAGCAAAGCGATTGATGGCATTGCCTGAAAAGCTTTACTACGACAACGAACTGCATTTGCTAGCAGCACAGGTGTTGTTTGAAGAAAAACGCTACAAGGAAGCGCTGCCTTATTTTGAACATTACTATAATCTTGTTGACCAGATACGCAAAGAAGACTTGTATGAACTGGCATATTGCTATTATCATCAGCAAGAGTGGGATAAGGCAATTGATAAGTTTTCGCAGTTGAGTGATACCCGCGATTCACTGGCGCAGACAGCAATGTATTTGCTAGGTGACTGCCATCTGAAAACAGGTGATAACAAGAGCGCACGTAATGCATTTACAATATGCGCAGATATGCCATTCAACCAATTGCAGCGAGAAGCGGCCTTGTTGCTGGCAGCAAAGCTGTCTTATGCAATGGGCTACAACAGCGAAGCGTTGACACATATCAATGACTTGCTGGAGTCTTACCCGAACAGCGAGTATAAAGATGAAGCAAAGACAATGCTGTCGGATTTGTTGATAAAAACAAATCAATACACTGCAGCATACAATGCATTGCAGGATGTGCATGAACATGATGCTGCATACTGGCAGGTAAGACAGAAAGTAACTTATGGCTATGCGATGATGCAAATGCAGAAAGGCGATATGCAATTTGCAGATAGTTTGTTGTCTATGTCGCTGCAACGTAGCAGCGATGAGAAGTATGAACAGGCTGCTAACTTCTGGAAGAGCGAACTGGCATACAAAACGAGGCGCTTTGAAGATGCTATAGCTTACGGTGAAAAATATGTAAGCAGGGCAGCAATACGTAACAAAGCAGAAGTGCTTGCAC
Organism: Flavipsychrobacter sp.; assembly: GCA_035299045.1. GTDB lineage: Bacteria > Bacteroidota > Bacteroidia > Chitinophagales > Chitinophagaceae > Polluticoccus. The sequence continues at coordinate 53,877 of DATGXJ010000006.1, read as the reverse complement.
AAAATGCAACATTGCAGAATGCATATACTACTATGGGCTATGCGGCAATGGAACTGCAGCGATTTGATGTAGCACAACAATATTTCAGCACTGCGCAGATGAAGGCTACAGATGCTGGCAGCACGATGGATGCCGTATTGAGGGAGGCAGATGCTGTGTTTATGCAGAAGGGCTATATGAAAGCGATAGCGCTGTATGATAAAGTGATAGCTGCAAAAGGCGAAGATGCAGACTATGCCAAATACCAGAAAGGTATAGTGTTGGGTGTGATAGGCAAGCGTGCAGATAAAGCAACTGTGATGCAAAGCTTAATGAATGCAAAGCCTGCATCTAAATATGCAAACGAAGCACGCTATGAACTTGCACTGGTGCAGATAGAAGAAGATAAATATCAGGCGGCTATTGGCACATTAGCGCCATTGACGAATGTTACAGATAAAGGAAACTTTGCTGTGAAGTCGCTCATGAAAACTGCATTCTGCTATCAGCAGATGAATGCGGATGACAAGGCGATAGAAACACTGAAGAAAGTAGTAGCAGACTATCCTGCAGCAGAAGAAAGAACTGCAGCACTGGATGCATTGAGAGGATTGTATATAGATAATAATCAGCCGCAGGCATTTGCACAATTGCTGAAAGAAAATAACATCAGGCTGACGGATGATAAGAGTATGGACAGTACCTACTATGGTGCTGCCGAAACACAATACGCTGCGGGCAACTGGGCAAAAGCAAAACAATCTTTCGGTACGTATCTGCAACAATATCCTGATGGGGTATTTGCAACAAAAGCTGCCTTCTACAAAGCAGAAGCAAGTTATCAGCTGAATGATATGAAAGAAGCATTGACGGGTTATGATGCTGTGCTGCAAAAAGGCTGGAGCGATTTTGCTGAACGCAGCGCGCTGAAAGCCGCAACCATCAGTGCAGTGAATAACGACCATGCTGCGGCAATGAGGTATTACGGGCTGTTGCGCAACTATGCAATGGGTAAAGAAAACCTGCAGGAGTCTTATACAGGTATGATGCGCAGCGCTTACCACGAAAAGCAATATGCTAGTGCCGCATTGTATGCAGATACACTGCTGACGATGCCTGGTATTGCAGAAGGTTTGCAGACAGAAGGCTCGTACATCAAAGCAAAATCATTGTACGAAACAGGAAAGCAGGACGAAGCATATCCGTTGTTTGCAAAACTGACGAATAATAAGAAGTCGATTGTTGCGGCAGAGGCTAGCTATTATGTTGCAGAGTCTTTACTGAAAAACGGTAAGCTGAAAGAAGCGGAAGAACAAGCAAACAAAGCAGTGAAACTGGCAGGTGGCAATGATGTGCTGACAGTGAAGTCTTACCTGCTGATAGCGGAAGTGCTGGTAAAACAGGATGATTACTTCAATGCGAAGGCATTGCTGCAAAGTATAGTAAAGAATGCCAAAGTGCCTGCGCTGAAAGAAGAAGCAACGAAGAAGCTGGAAGAAGCAAAAGCTACTGAAACTAAAAAAGGTAAACTGAAGCAAGAATAACACAGTGCACAACATGAAGCTAAGAATAATATACATATTGATATTGCTGCTGGCGCTGACGTTGAATGCTGATGCACAGCGCAAGAAGGGTGGCGCAAAGAAGCCTGCAAAGACTTCTGTAAAGAAAGCTGTGAAGAAAGAGAAGGGCAAAAAACAACCTGCCAAGAAAGGCAAGCAATCAGTTGCACCCAAAACAAAAGTTGTAGTAAAAGATACTGCCGACCTGAAGTCTGCAACGATAGAAATAGTACAGTCTTACAAGCCTGAAGTAAAGCAGGCAGTGAAGCCTGAATTGCATGCAGACCTGCCGCCTGTAGATACATCGCTGGTGGCGATGAATTATGATGTGCCGCCACAGAGTTTGTATTACTCTTACAATGCACTACCATTGAGGCCGCTTGCATTGGGTAAGGATACAGTTTTTGATAAACTAGTTAACTATGTGAAGTTAGGAGGTGGTAATTTGTCTACTATATTATTGGATGCAGGCATCGCGGCGTTGAAAGGATATAACTATTATTCTGTACTGAATATTCGCCACCTGTCGCAAGCAAGTAGTTTGAAATACCAAAAATCGTCGCTGACAGGCATGGATGCGGATGCATACATAAAAGGTGATAACCTGCTGTGGCATGCAGGGCTTGGTGTACAGTATAACAGGTTCTACCTGTATGGGTATGACCATAATGTGCTGAATTATACCAGCGACCAAACAGGCAGAACATTATGGGGAGCGAATGTGACGATAGATGCAAAGAACAAAAACGAGGACAAGGCACTGAGCTATCATCCATCTGTTAATCTGCGTACATATTACCTCAACGCTGTTACAGGCTTTGATGTATCGGAATATAATATCATTGCCAAACTGCCATTTACATATACAATAGATACTTCGCTGAAACTTGGCATTGCACTGAACGGAGCATTCTCTAAAATGGAGAACTCATTGGCAAATTCAAACAAGCCTAATAACTATGTGCAGATAGCGCCAACCATCGATTTCAAAAAAGGAGTGTTTGCTACGCGTATAGGGTTGTCGCCAACATTGGGTGCAATGAATACCTTTTATGTGCTGCCCGATATGAATGTCAGTTTCAGGCTGATACGCAAATCGCAAATGCTGTTTTCACTTGGTTGGGATGGCAGGCTGAGGCAAAATACATTCGAGCAGCTTTCTACGATTAATCCATACATGACAGTTGCTAAGGGTGTGGCTCAAACACATACAGATGAAGTATATGGTAGCCTGCAAACAAATGTAGGCAGACATATAACAGTAAGCGGCAGGGTATCTTGGTGGCAGTACGGCAATATGCCGCTGTTCATCAACGATACCGCAACAGATAAAAAACTGCTGAATGTGGTATATGATAAGGTAAATGCTGTTTCATTGCAGGGTGGCCTGCGCTACACTGTAGGGCAAACGCTTTCTGTGGGTGGTAGCATCATATTTACAACTTACGATGCCGATATGAACAGGTATGCATGGCACGAACCTTCGTTGAGGCTGAATGCCGACCTGTCTGTAAGGCCAATACCGCAACTACTTGTTACGGGCTACCTGACCGTAATGGACGGTATGTATGCCTTGGACAATGGCAACCGCAGCATAAAGCTGCCGACAGTGTTTGATATGGGAGCAGGGGCAGAATATAGTTTTGTGCCCAGGTTGAGTGCTTTTGCGCAGGTAAATAATATATTTAATAATCAATATGAGCGTTGGTACGGCTACAGGGCATACGGGTTTAACATATTCGGCGGGGTGCGCCTTAAATTTTAAACCTATTTAGTTATTTTACAGCCGATTTCGGAACATCATCAATGGATATTGCAAAATACATAGGGCTATACTTACTCAAAAACCAGAGCTGTTATATACACGGGCTGGGCAGTATTGAGATGAGGCGCAAGCCTGCATCTTACGACGGGCGCAATCTTGTACCCGGTGTAAGTGAAGTAGTTGTAGTGCCTGTAAATACCGTTGATGACTCGTTATCGAACTTTATAGCTACCAACGAGCAGATAAGTATATCGAAAGCAGGCAGCGCACTGAAAGACTATGTTGCTGCTGCTATGGCCGATATACAGGCAGGCAAAGAGGTATTGATACCTGCAATAGGCAGCTTTTTTGAAGTAAACGGTAAACTGCAGTTTGCAACAGCACCACAATTGTTGCAGACACCACCGCCAATACCTGCAGAAAAAAGCCTGCCACGCCGTACTGCTACGGCAGGCATGGCACAGCCCGGCGGATATGTAGAGCAACAACAGGCACCACCTGCATACGCTGCACCTGCGCAAATGGCTCCGCCACCACAACAACCAACACCGGCGTATCAATATCCGCCGATGGAAGAAGAGAAAAAAGGTGGTATGAATTGGGGCAGGGTGATACTGTTTGTATTGATACTGCTGGCACTGATAGCAGGCGTGGTATATGTAGCTAAAAACATACTGAAAGTAGGTGTGAACACACCAACACCTGTACAACAACCAATGGTAGTACCTGCACCTGCAGATACCATATCTCAACAAGCTGCACCTGTGGTGGATACTGCTACTGCTATAGACAGTACAGAAACAATGGGTGTAGAACCTGCGCCAATGGCACCTGCACCGCAAACTACAGACAAAGGGCCTGCATCTAATTTTAAAGTTATCATCAATACATACGATGAACGTGCCCGTGCTGAAAAACGCATGAACAGACTGAGAGGGTATGGGCACAAGGCAGAACTGGTTGCCGAAGATTCGAGCACGTACTATATCCTGATACCTGTATCTACACGCAGGGCAGACTCTGCAAGGGTTATAGATTCTCTGAGGAGAACCTACAACCCTGACGGAGTAATGGTTTATTAATACCTGATTTATTATTTGAATTCGTAACCGATATCGCGGCGATAGTATTTGCCTGCGTATTCGATATGTTCGGCATTCTGATAGCTGGTAGCTAATGCTTCTTGTATAGTATTGCCGTAAGATGTGATGGCTATTACGCGGCCGCCGCTTGTCACTACTTCTCCATCTTTGTTTGCAGTACCCGCATGGAAAAGTGTTGAACCTTGTACTTTATCAAAACCTGTCATTACCCTGCCTTTAGGATAAGAACCAGGATAGCCTTCTGATACCAGCATTACGGTACATGCTGCACGCTTGTCGTGTTGCACACTTATTTCATTCAGTTTGCCTTCGCCCATTTTCACCATCATTTCTACAAAGTCGTTTTCCAGACGCGGCATTACAACTTCAGTTTCAGGATCGCCCATGCGGCAGTTATATTCTATAACATAAGGGTCTCCGCCAACATTAATAAGGCCAAAGAATACAAAGCCGTTATAAACGATGTTTTCAGCAGCCAGTCCGTTGATGGTTGGGTTCACAATGCGTTCCACTACTTTGTTCATAAAGTCGCCCTGTGCAAACGGTACGGGAGATACCGCACCCATGCCGCCTGTGTTCAGTCCTGTGTCACCTTCGCCTATGCGTTTGTAATCTTTCGCTTCAGGCAGCAGTACATAGTTTTTACCATCTGTAAATGCGAAAACAGAAAGCTCAATACCCGTGAGGAATTGCTCTACTACTACTTTTTTACTTGCATCGCCAAACTGCGCTTCTTTTATCATAGTAGTGAAAGCCTCAACAGCCTCATCGTGGCTTTGTGCTATTACCACACCTTTGCCCGCAGCAAGCCCGTCGGCCTTCAGTACAATCGGCAGGCTGTGCTGACGCAGGTATGTAACACCTTCATCAAAGTTTTCTTCTGTAAACTCGCGGTAGGCAGCAGTAGGTATATTGTGGCGTTCCATGAATTTCTTGGAGAAGGCTTTGCTGCCTTCCAACTGTGCACCTTCTTTAGACGGACCTGCAACGATGATGTGTTTCAGTGCATCATCACTTTTAAAGAAATCGTAAATGCCATTTACCAACGGGTCTTCCGGACCGGGAACAAGTATGTCGATATTGTTTTCGATACAAGCCTGTTTAATGCCCTCAAAATCAGACACCGGGATATTGAGATTGCTGCCCAATTGTGCCGTGCCGGGGTTGCCGGGAGCAATAAACAGTTCTTTGCAAAGCTTACTTTGGCGCATTTTCCAAGCAAGCGCATTCTCGCGTCCACCCGAGCCTAACAGCAGTATATTGTAAGATGACATTGTGATGTATTGTTATTTACTATCTTCAGACCGCAAAAGTATCGAAACTTAATGGAACAGACGAATGAGAAAAAGCACCCGAAGGGGTTGCCGTTTTTGTTTTTTACAGAAATGTGGGAGCGATTTGGCTACTACCTGATGCTGGGCATTTTTGTCCTCTACATGATAGATGTGAAAAACGGCCTCGCCATACCCGATAAAATGGCGGATGATGTATTCGGTACATTCATCGCATTTACCTACCTGACGCCATTCTTGGGCGGTTTTTTGGCAGACAGGAAATTCGGGTATATAAAATCTGTATATGTAGGCGGTTTGCTCATGGCATTAGGTTATTTGGGGCTTGCATTGCACAATATCAATACGTTCTACATATCTGTAGCTATCATTATTATAGGCAACGGGTTCTTTAAGCCTAATATATCTACGCTGTTGGGTAATCTGTACTCTACTGAAGAATACAAAGCAAGAAAAGACAGCGGTTACAACCTATTCTACATGGGTATCAATATCGGTGCATTCCTCGGGCCGATAATAGCAGCTTTCATGCGCAATAAATATAGCTGGTCGGCAGCATTTGCTACGGCAGGTATAGGTATGTTGATAGGTCTGGTAGTATTCTCTTTCGGCCTGAAGCATATAAAACATGCAGACGTACTGAAGCCTGTAGAAAAAGGCGATGCCAGTATGGGACAGGTATTTGGTGTGGTGTTTTTGCCGGCTATCATAGCAGGTGTGCTTGGCTGGATGATACCGGGAAATATTTTAGGCAGTGACAGTACAGATGGCTTTATTGCTGCGGCTATACCGGTGGTAATATTCTACGTGTCGCTGTGGGTAAGGGCAAATAAGGTAGATAAGCGCCCGATAGCGGCTTTGCTGGTGATATTTGCATTGAGTGCGGCTTTCTGGGCTGTGTTTAAGCAAAATGGTACTGCGTTGACACGTTGGGCTAAATACTATACAGACCGTGAAGTGCCTGCTGCAATAGAAAAGCCTGCACGTGCGCTGTACCAAGTAGAAACAATGCCGAGTAAACTTGACTCTGTTACAAAATATGATGTACAATACCAGGCAGTAAAAGTGGATGGCAAAGTGCAGAAAGAATGGGGCAGAGATGTGTACTTCCGCAATCAGCCGCCTGATAAAATGCCAAAGGATGAGGAACCCGTTTATCTGGCAAGTACAGAGCTATTCCAGTCCATCAACCCGGCGTGGGTGGTATTGCTGACACCTGTAGTTGTTGGTTTCTTTGCCATGCTGAACAGGCGGAAGAAAGAACCATCTACCGCAACCAAAATTGCATTCGGCCTTTTAATATCGGCTCTTTCAACCCTTGTAATGGTGTGGGCTGTGGGTGTTGGCAGTAATGGTGCAGTGAAGGTATCGCCTATGTGGCTGATAGGTTGTTATGGGGTGATAACGGTAGGTGAACTGTTGCTGAGCCCGATGGGATTATCGCTGGTATCAAAACTGAGCCCACCGAGGCTGACGGCTCTGATGATGGGTGGCTTCTTCCTATCTACGTCAATAGGCAATAAAATGTCTGGCGTGCTGGCAAGTAAATGGTATGACTACACAGATAAGGGTGACTTCTTCCTCTTTAACTGTATGCTGCTGATGATAGCAACTGTGCTAGCATTTATTGTGTTGAAATGGCTGAATGGCATTATGAAAGAGAAAAACCTGCATTAAGATTAATTGTCAGATAAAGAGAAAATACCGCTTCATGCGGTATTTTTCGTTTCGGGGGCTTTCAGCACTGGCAAATTTTACTATCTTTCGACACTAATCTATTTCTAAAACGATAATTATGAGTGAACAAAAAGGCCACCCTAAGGGCTTGTACGTACTCTTTTTTACAGAAATGTGGGAGCGCTTCAGCTATTACGGTATGCGCGCTATCCTTATCCTGTTTATGACCAAGATGCTTGCATTTGATTCCAAAATGGCTTCAGGTATTTATGGCAACTTTACTGCAGTGGTTTACCTTACTCCACTGATAGGAGGTTTTATATCTGACAGGTATTGGGGCAACCGCCGTTCAATTCTTGTGGGGGGGCTTGCAATGGCCATAGGGCAGTTTATTTTGTTTTTCTGCGCATCGCTCATATCCAGCAATATTGATTTAGCCAAGATACTGTTCGTAACAGGTCTTACAGCACTGGTTGTTGGTAATGGTTTGTTCAAACCGAACATCTCTACTATGGTGAATCAGTTGTATGCACCCGGCGATAAAAGGGTGGATGCCGCATTCTCGATATTCTACATGGGTATCAACCTCGGTGCATTCTTCTCTCCGCTGATATGTGGTGCATTGGCAGAAAAAGTAGATTATAAATGGGGCTTCTTTGCAGCCGGTGTAGGTATGGTGCTTGGCGTAGTGGTATTCCAGTTGCTGAAGGACAAGTATATACTAAGTGCGGACGGGCAGAAAATAGGTGGTAAGCCAAATAAAGCCATCGATGAGCCGGCTGTTGTAGAGCGTGAAGGTGATTTGTCTCATGCAGGTGATGTAGTAAAAGCTGATAAAAAAGCTGAGTTTACACCTGCACGTATCGGTACATGGCTTGCAATATATGCGGCACTCTGGCTGGTATTTATGTACGGCGTAGGTTTTAACTGGATCAGTACATTGGTGTTTGCTACATCGCTTACTGCCTCAGGCTTTATCATATCAGATCCTAACCTTACTAAAATTGAACGTGATCGTATTATAGTAGTGTACATAGCTGCGTTTTTCGTTATCTTCTTCTGGAGTGCATTTGAACAAGCTGGTGCATCGCTTACATTGTTTGCAGATCAACAAACAGACCGTACCATATTTGGTTGGGAAATGCCGGCTAGTTGGTTCCAGTCAGTGAACCCTCTGGCAATTATCATCTTTGCGCCAATATTCGCAAGCCTGTGGACAGGCCTTGGCAAACGTAATCGTGAACCGGCATCTCCATTGAAACAAGCGATTGGTTTGTTTCTGTTGGCTTTGGGCTATTGGGTAATTGCCATAGGCGTTGACGGCGTTGATTCTACAATGAAAGCCTCAATGTTCTGGTTGTTGGGTATGTACATTCTGCATACATGGGGTGAACTTTGTTTGTCTCCTATCGGTCTTTCAATGGTGGCGCGTCTGGCACCTAAACGCCTGGCATCTTTGCTGATGGGCGTTTGGTTCCTGGCAAACGCTATGGCTAATGACTTCGCAGGTATGCTATCACAGTTGTATCCTGAAGGTGGTAAAGCAACACACCTGTTTGGTTATCAGATTCAGACATTGAACGACTTCTTTATGATATTCGTTGTGCTGTCTGGTGTTGCAGCATTGGTACTCTTCCTATTGTCTAAGAAGATGCTGAAAATGATGCATGGTCTCAGATAATATTGAATCAGATATTTATACCAACGCCTCCGAAATTCGGGGGCTTTGTTTTTTTGTTGAATGGGGGTAGAAAAAGCGTTAATCAGAAATAAAGTTTATTTTGGTGCGTTAATAACAATAACTAAAACGAGTATATGTCTGAAAACCTGACGTTAGAAGAGATACAGGATTTTAAGGGTAAGTACCCTAAGCAGATTTGGTACCTGTTCCTTACAGAGATGTGGGAACGATTTTGTTTCTACGGCCTCCGCGGTATGCTTACCGTATTCATGGTTACCCAACTAATGATTGATGAAAAAGCAGCCAACCTTCAATATGGTGCGATTCAGGCTTTCATCTATGCATTCACTTTTATAGGTGGTTTGTTTGCAGATAAAATACTGGGTTTCCGTAAGTCGCTCTTTTGGGGTGGCATACTGATGATAGCAGGTAGTTTTATCATTGCCGCCAATCCTACAGAATTCTTTTATATAGGTACTTGTTTTACCATTGTTGGTACGGGCTTCTTCAAACCGAATATTTCTACTATGGTGGGCGAACTGTATCGTGCAGGTGACACTCGCAGGGATGCAGGTTTTGGCTTGTTCTATTCGGGTATCAACATAGGTGCATTCTTTGGTGGTATGGTTTGCGTGTATCTGGGTAAATACCATTCCTGGAATCTGGCATTTGCATCTGCAGGTGTTGTTATGATGATAGGTTTGCTGACGTTTGTATTCACACAAAAAAGCATGGGGCCTATAGGTCTGTCTCCACTCAGGGATTATGTACCCGGTAAAAGAAAAGCGTATGAGATAGCTACATTCATAGGTTCGCTGGCGGTTATGCCATTAATATTGATAATGGTAAGCAAGACAGAGTATACAGACTATTTCATGTATACAATCGGACCGTTGACGTTGTTGTATCTGGTATATGAAATGACAAAGCTTACCGGTGCAGAAAGAAAGAAAATGATTGCTGCTTTGGTGTTCATTGTATTCTCTGTTTTCTTCTGGGCGTTTTTTGAGCAGAGTGGTGGTTCGCTGAGCCTGTTTGCCTTGTACAACCTGAATGACAAACTGTTAGGTATAACTGGTATAGACCCTAACGTGGTAAACAATAGTGCTAATTCAGTTTTCGTAATTGTGTTTAGTATAGTAGTAGGTTTGCTATGGGTATGGATGGCGAAGAAAAAAGTAGAGCCAAACTCTGTAGTGAAATTTGGTCTGGGCTTTTTATTCCTTGCTGCAGCATTCTATACGTTCTATGCAACTCGTTTCTTTGCAGGTCCTGATGGTAAAACATCGTTGGATATTTTTACACTGGCTTATCTGATTATCACATTCGGTGAGTTGTGTCTTTCTCCAATCGGCCTGTCGCTGATGACGAAACTGGCGCCTAAAAAACTGTGGGGTGTAATGATGGGTATGTGGTTCCTTGCCAGTGCATACGGCCAATATGCAGCCGGTTTGCTGGGTGCGGGTATGGCAACAACCAATGAAAATGCCAGCCTTACAGAAAAGCTGATTTCTTATACAGACGGTTACAAGCAATTGGGTATATACGCGCTGGTAGCAGGTATATTGCTGATTTTAATATCTCCGATTGTAAGGAAGCTGATGCAGGAAGTGAAATAATAAATGCTTTTTAGATATGAAGCCCCGCAGTGCGGGGCTTTTTCTTTGTTGTGTAAATTATATACTGTTTTTTTGTGGCTGTATCTATGAAGAAATATGCAGTAATAGTAGCCGGAGGTAAAGGTGTACGCATGGGCAGTGCTGTGCCTAAGCAGTTTTTGCCACTGAACGGGCATCCGATTTTGTATCATACCATCAAAGCATTTGCTGATGCGTATGCAGATATGCAATTGGTATTGGTGCTGCCGCAAGACCAGCTGAGCTATGCGCAGATGGTGCTGCAATCTTTCCCCGAAAGAATAGATATAACCATAGTTGCTGGTGGAGAAACACGCTACCACAGTGTGCAGAACGGACTGAAGGTTGTAGATGCAGACAGCATTGTATTTGTACACGATGGTGTGCGCCCGTTGGCAACAACAGAACTGATACACCGCTGCTACGAGCAGGCTGTAGATAAAGGCAGCGCCATACCTGCCATCCCCGTTGCAGACAGTATGCGTATATTGGAAGATGAAGACAGCCGCCCGATAGACAGGGAACAGATGCGCATTATTCAAACCCCGCAGACATTCAAAGCAGAAGTTATACTGCCTGCATTTGCACAGGAGTATCAGGTTGCATTTACAGATGAGGCTACGGTTGTAGAGGCTTACGGAGACAATGTGTATCTGGTGCAAGGTGAGCGCAGCAATATAAAAGTAACAACGCCCGAGGATATGATAGTAGCCGAGGCTTTACTGAAAGCAAGAGAAAATGCGTAGTGTTTTAACCCTGATATTGATTGTTTGCAGTGCTGTGTCTTTTGCGCAAAAAGATACCAGTATTTTCAAGCTGCCCATCAAGATGGACGATGTGGTAGTGAAGGCAGTGCGCAAGGGGTGGGATGTGCAGGGGTTTATTAAGAGAGTAAAGACAGATACCACATTTTACAAGGCTTTCCGCAGCCTGCATGTGCTTACGTGGAATGCCACGAACGATATTCGAGTGTACAATAATAAGAACAGTATACAGGCATCACTCTACAGCAAGACAAAACAGATACGCGCCAACGGATGCCGTACCATGCAGGTGTTGGAAGAAAAAATAACAGGCGATTTTTACAATAGAAAACGACAATACAATTATTACACTGCAGAACTATATGCTTACCTGTTCTTTACACAAGGCAAAAAATGTGGTGAGGACGATTATGTAACGGGTGGCATACAAAAAGTAGGTGGCAGCAAAAATGAAAGTAACAGCTATAAGCTGAAGCAATTGATGTTCAACCCGGGTAGTAGAGTAACGGGTGTGCCGCTGATGGGTGATAAGAGTGCCATATTTGAACCTGATATCGCAAAGATGTACGACTTCAAATTATCGTCGCAGGAATATGGTGGTGAAGCGTGTTATGTGTTCAGGGCTGTGCCTAAGAAAGGCTATGAAAAGGATGTGGTATATGACGACCTGACTACATGGTTCCGCAAATCGGATTATAGCATTGTAGCGCGAGACTATTCATTGTCTTACCGTGCAGGGGTGTACGATTTTGATGTACGGATGAAAGTGCGCATGACGCATGCCCACGGCAAAATGGTGCCATCGTATATAGAATATGACGGAAACTGGCATGTGTTTACCAAGAAGCGCGAAAGGGTGAAGTTTACCACCAGTTTGACGTATTAACCCCTAACTCTATATAGGGAAGTTTTATATCTTACTTAGCCCCTTTAGGGGTTGGGGCTTTTGACTAACTTTACAGAATGATTTCTCCCGCCTCCATACAGGAAGTAATGAACCGCGCCGACGTCGTAGAGGTGATCGGCCAGTTTTTGCGCCTCAAAAAGCGCGGGATAAACTATATAGCCAACTGTCCTTTTCACAACGAAAAGACACCATCATTTACCGTATCGGGTACTAAAGGCTTGTATAAATGCTTTGGCTGTGGCAAGGGTGGCAACGTAGTGAGCTTTGTGCAGGAGCATGAAAAGCTTACCTACCCCGAAGCTATCCGTTGGCTGGCAGATTACTACAAGATAAAGCTGGAAGAAACAGAGCGATCGCCTGAACAACAGCAACAGCAACTGGCAGAGGAAGCACTACGTATATTGAATGAATATGCGGCGCAGTACTTCAACGATACTTTGCTGCAAACAGAAGAGGGGCAAACGATAGGTGGCAGTTATTTCAAACAAAGAGGTTTTACTAAAGAGATAATTGAAAAATTCAGGCTTGGTTACAATCCTGAAAGCGGCGAGGCTTTTTATCTGGCTGCACAGAAGAAAGGCTATAATGCAGAACTGCTGGAAAAAGCAGGGCTAGTAAAAAATAGCGGGCGTGGCTTCTACGATATTTATCGTGGCAGGGTGATATTCCCGATACAGAGTATGACGGGCCGTGTGTTGGGCTTTGGTGCACGTATATTAAAGACCAATGACCGTGCGCCGAAATACATCAACACACCGGAGAATGAGCTGTATAACAAAAGCCGTGTGTTGTACGGTATGTACCAGAGCCGCAATGCCATCAGCAAACAGGATGAGTGTTTTCTGGTAGAAGGTTATACAGACGTAATATCGCTGCATCAGGGTGGTGTCGAGAATGTGGTGGCTAGTAGCGGTACATCGCTTACCGAGGGTCAATTGAGGTTGATTGGTCAGCTAACGCACAACCTGACGATACTATATGATGGTGATGCAGCAGGTGTGAAGGCCGCGCTGCGTGGGCTGGATATGGCTTTGGGCCAGAGCTTTAATGTAAAGCTGGTGCTGCTGCCCGAAGGTGAAGACCCTGACAGCTTTATACAAAAGAATGGCGAGCATGGCTTTCGTGAATACGTAAAAGAACATAAGCAGGATGTTATCAACTTCCGTATGGAAGTAGGTATGAAAGAAGTGGGCGACGACCCTGTACGCAAATCGAAATTGGTAAATGAGATTGCAGAAAGTGTAGCTCGTATAGATAAAGCAGAAGATTTTTCCTTACAGGATTATTATATACGCGAGGCTGCAAGGCGCTTGCAGGTTGATGAAACCAAACTGGTAAATCTGGTAAACAAATACATCCGCGAGCGGGTAGAGAACGACCAGAAGCAACAGGAAAGAACCAAAGCAGCAGCAGCACCTACAACAGACCCAGACCAGATAAGTACGGAGAATGAGCCTGTAGATTATGTGCAGAAGGTAAAGGCCAATGTGCAGCAGGAGTGGGAGCTGATAAGGGTATTGCTGGAGCATGGCGCTAAGGAAATACCTGACTTTACCAACGTGGCAGATAAAGTGCACCAGACCGTAGACCCCGACCTAATAGAGAATGAACTGGCACGAAGGATATTTGATGACTATTATAAATATCTCAATACGCACGGCCATCCACCCGATGTGCAGTATGTGGTGAATAATACAGGTAAGGATGTGCTGGATATAATATCAAGTGTGTTGTATGTGCGTACAGACATCAGCCACAACTGGAAAGATATTTATGGCATCGAAGCCGTACATGGCGATATGAACTACATCAACGAAGTAGATAGCTCGTTGGCATACTTTGAAGTAAAGAACCTGAAAATGATGCAGGCACAATTGCTGAACAGGCTTGCAACAGAAACAGAACAGCCACGCATCATGGCGTTGGTAAAAAAGCAAATGGAACTGAAACGTACAGAGGCCGAGATTATGAAGCGAATGGGTACCGTTATCCTGAAAATCTGGAAGAATCAAATATAATATGGGCAGGATAGTAGCACTTGATTATGGGAAGAAGCGCACAGGTGTAGCGGCTACAGACCCTTTACAAATAATAGCCACGGCTGTTGATACCGTAGAAACAGGAGAACTGATAGGCTGGCTGAAAAAGTATATAGCTGCCGAGCCTGTTGAAATGATTGTAATAGGCTACCCCCTGAATTTTGACGATACACCTACCGATGCTACCCCTCTGGTAGAGAAATTTATAGGAAAATTTAAGAATGTATTCCCCGATATGCCTGTTGTAACATGGGACGAGCGCATGACATCGCGCATGGCATCGCAAGCAATTGCAGAAATGGGGCTGAAAAAGAAAATCCGTGAGCGGAAAGAACTCGTAGATAGTATCGCCGCGGTCATCATTTTGCGTGAATACCTTGAAAGCCGCGGCTAATTCGTACTTTTGCGGCTTATAATTTAAAAATCGATATGGTTTTACCGATTGTAGCATACGGGCATCCTGTTTTGAGGAAGGTATGTGATGATATAACGGCTGAGTACCCTGAGTTGAAAAAACTGATTGCTGATATGTGGGAGAGCATGTACCATACCAATGGTGTGGGCCTTGCAGCACCGCAAATCAATCGCCCTATACGTTTGTTTGTGGTCGATACTGTGCAAATTGTAGAGAATTTTGATGATGAAGACAAGAAAGAATATCCCAATGAAAAACCTATCAAAAAGGTTTTCATCAATGCACATAAAGTAGATGAGAGTGGTGAGCCATGGGCGTATAACGAAGGCTGCCTGAGTATTCCTAAAGTGCGTGAAGATGTAATGCGTCAGCCTAAAGTAAAGATGCGTTACATGGACGAGAACTTTCAGGAACACGAAGAAGAATTTGATGGTATTACGGCACGTGTTATACAGCACGAATACGACCACATAGAAGGTAAACTGTTTATAGATTATCTGCCGATGCTGAAACGCCGCCTGATAAAGAAAAAACTGGATGACATAAGCGCGGGTAAAATCAGAACTGATTACCGCATGGTTTTTAGCAAATAATCGATACTTTTAGACATCTGAAACTGATTGGCACCTGCACTAACATATAGCGAAGAAGAACTGGTTGTGTTGCTGAAGCAACAAAGCCAGGATGCCTTCAACTACCTGTATAAAAATTATGCAGGCGTGTTGTATGGCGTTATTCGCAAAGTAGTGACAGATGAGCAAACAGCACAAGATGTATTGCAGGATGTGTTTGTGAAAGTGTGGAACAATATAGGCCAGTACAGTACGGAGAAGGGCAGGATATATACATGGATGATTAACATAGCCCGCAATGCTGCTATAGACAAGCTGCGTTCGAAGGGTGAAATTATGAAATCTAAAATCCAGACAGGAGAAGATGCCGTATATAATGTACAGAAGGGCATGAAGACGGAGCAGGCGACAGATACAATAGGATTGAAGGAAGCGGTGGCGGCATTGAAGCCCGAACACCAGACAATTGTCAGTCTTGCTTACTTCAAAGGTTTCACAATGGATGAGATTGCAAGAACCCTTGAAATACCGTTGGGCACGGTAAAAACCCGTATGCGCGCTGCTATGCAGTCGTTAAGAGAATATTATAATAGTAATTAGTAAAAGTGAATATAAAGGAATACATAGAATCGGGCATCTTAGAAGCTTATGTGCTGGGCGCACTCACAGAGGGTGAGCGTGCGGCGGTAGAGGCTGATATGGTGATGTATCCTGAGCTGGCACAAGAGATAGCGGCTATTGAGGCGGCTATGCAATCTTTTGCCGAAGCTAATGCCGAGGAACCACCTGCACATATGCAGCAGCAGATATGGAATGCTATACAGCAACAGTCTGCCCCTCAATCGGTACCCGAACCACAACCTGCACAGGAAGCAAAACCACAACCTAAAGTGGTAGCGTTTACACCACCTCCTGTTGCACCTGCACGTCCATCATGGCAACGTGCGGCTGTATGGGCTGCTGTTGGCGTAAGTGTGCTTACCAACTTTATGCTGCTATCGCAACGGAATAAGACGAAAGAAGAGATTGCACAGATGACATCGCAGATGGATTCTTTGAAGGCATCGCAACAGCAAGTATTGGCCGAGTATAAGAAAGGCCGTGATATGTTGGTAGATACTTCTATGAAAACGGTAGTGATGCGTAGTATGCAGCCCGGTAAAGAAATGACGGGCATGATGTTCTGGAGCAAAGTAACAGGAGAATCTTACCTGACCATACATGCCATGCCAATGCCTGAAAAAGGTAAGCAATACCAACTGTGGGTGATACAGGATGGCAAACCTGTAAGTATGGGTGTGATAGATAATAACCTTGTAGCCAATGCAGGTATGATGTATAAAATACCAATGCAGGTAAAAGGTGGACAGGCATTTGCCATATCGCTTGAAAAAGAAGGTGGTAATCCTACGCCTACAGAAGTAATGGCAGTCGGTGCTATCTGATTTCTTTAATGGCCTGGGGAAATGAAACGTTTCACATACTTTATAGTTGTTTTAGTTGCTTACCTGATTACAGGTTATCTGATAGAATGTGTGGAAGTAAGGGGTCTTGTGAATTTTGCAACTGTGATTACAGGCAAGAAAATTGTTGAGGCAGTCATATTTAGTATTATCATGACAGTGGTATGGATGTTTTCTCCAAAAGAGAAAAGTGCAGAGAAAAAAGAGAATTAGCATTTCTTCATCAGCATCAAACTCACACTATTCAGTGTGTAGTGATTTACAATAAGAATATTATTGATGGCAGGGTTGATGCCTTTCTTTTGAATCAATACTTCAGGTGTTGATTGTTCCTGAAATAGTTTTGTAGCCAGCCACATAGCAAATCCGGTGCTGGTGTCATATTCGCCGCAAAGGTGTTTGAATGCTGCTACAGTAGTGTGTGCTGTGGTGTTTTCAAGTATTGGTGTGTACAATGGTTGAAAACGAGCATCGCCACTCATGCCGCACAGTACTACATCAATATCTTTCAGCTTCATACCATGTGCAGATAATATGCTATCGATATTTTCCTGTACAAATGCAGCAGTTGGTTTTTGCAGCATTTTCAATTGCTCTACACTGCAAATGCTGTTTGCACTTGTGTTGGTGATAGTAAAGAATGCAGCCCCTTCTCCGCCAATACTGCCTTGCGTATTGCTGTGTTGCAATAGTTGCAGACTGTTTGGTAGTGCCTTTTTCCAGTAGCCTATTTTACTCTTAACGATGAAGTAATCATCTGTCATTTCATCCAGACATCCTACCAGATATGTTTGCGGTTCTGTAGCATCGTGTAATAGCATTTTTGCATCCAGCAAAGACATCTCGAAAGAGTGGCCACGATGTACGTACGTCTGGTTGTAGCCTGTGCATTTTGTCTGCATAGCCAGCCAACCGTTAACACTGTTGTAGGTGCTTTGTATAAAGTAAGTAGGGTTTAGTGCTTCTTCTTTCAAGCGTATCATATCGCCGAGAAAAAGTTCCATATCGCGCATGCTGCCACGTCCAGTACCTGTTATAATGCCATCCAGTTTTTCAGCACCCGAAAGTTGTACAGCCTTTATGCCTGTGCTGATGCCTATTTTCAGCATACGGCTCATACGGCGGATGGCAACAGGGTTGATGAATTTTGAATAGTCTGTGTCTTTTACAAATAGCTTGCCATTATCGCTACTAATAACATCAGGCAACAAGGTTTCAGCATCAAAACTGTTTTGAGGAGATAATGCTGCCGCAGCTGATATGTAAACAGGCTTCATCATGCCTTGCTGAATAATAATGAAACGTTATTGCCACCAAAGCCAAATGAATTACTGATGACATGGTTGATAGCAGCATCTGTAAGTGTAGTAACAGGACGAACACTTACTTCTTCCATCGGTGTTGTGAAGTTCATATTGGGCCATGCTTTTTGTTGTTGCAATGCCCATATACTGAAGATGGCTTCTATACTACCCGCCGCAGCCAGTGTATGCCCTGTGTATGGCTTGGTAGAGCTGAACAGTGGGATGTTATTTTCGAACAAACGCTCTATAGCCTTGCCTTCTGCTGCATCGTTATTGATGGTAGCAGTACCGTGAGCATTGATGTAGCTGATGTCTTGTGGTTGCAAACCTGCATTGCTAAGTGCAAGCTGCATGGTATTGTATGCACCGTCGCCATTAGGAGATGGTGCAGTAGGGTGGTAGGCATCGTTAGTATTGCCATAGCCCGATAATACTGCAAGTATTTCCGCGCCACGTTCTTTGGCAGACTTCTCTGTTTCCAGCAACAGGTAGCCTGCAGCCTCTCCCAGATTTAGGCCAAAACGTGTATTATCGAACGGGCGACAAGGTTGCTTGTCTACATTCTTCAAAGAGTGAAAACCATTGAGTGTAAAACGGCTCAAGGCATCGCAACCACCACAAATGGCACGTTTCACAATACCGTGTTGTATCATCCTGGCACCAAGAATAATGGCGTTGGCAGATGATGAACAGGCAGTGCTGATGGTGGCGGTGAATGGACGAATGCCGAAATAATCGACTACGTTTTGTGTACTCTCGGCACAGTCAAGCGTGTCAACGTACTTCAGGAAATCGCCCTCTTGCTTATCAGAAATGAATTCGGGATATAAATCTTCAACCGCGCACATACCACCAACCGTATTGGCATTGATATAGGCAAAGCCTTCGCTTTGCAGCAGGTCTTTGTCTATACCTTTCATTACCTCCTGCATGGCAACAAGTGCCAGCAGCGATGTGCGGGTATAACCATTATTGCCCGTAGGCAGGCCCAGCATGGCAGATAGGTCATCGTTGCTATATGCTACTTCGCCCATGAGAAACTCATGGGCGTGTATGCTTTGTAACAGCGTTGGGGTATGCACGCCACTTTTCAGGGACAACAGCGACTGCAGATTTTCATCTGTGCCGTTTCCCAAAGCAGACAGGATTCCCAGCGATGTAACTACTATTTTTTCCGCCATGCGGTGCGGCTGTTATATTTTGCGATTTTGCTCGATGTATGCAGCCATAGAAGCTACAGATTCCAGCACTTTACGGCCTTCGCGTGCGTCTTCAATTTTGATGCCGTAGTTACGCTCCAGTAATACCATCAGCTCCAGAGAGTCGATGCTGTCCAGTCCCAGACCATCGCCAAACAAAGGAGCGTTATCATCAATATCCGCAGGTGTCATGCCTTGCAGGTTCAGCGATTCGATGATTTGTTGCTTAAGCGTTAATTTCAAGTCTTCCATATCAATATCAGGTGTGCGGCAAAAATAATATAAAAGCGCCTTATTACTAGTAGAATTAAAACAAAAACAGAGCTAATTAGCCCTGTTTTTGTGTGTTGTATAATTGTTTTTCTTTAAATGTCGAATGCTTTATCTACCAGTGCTTGTTGCTCTTTAGCGTGCATTTTGCTGTAGCCAGTTGCACTTGCTGCACCAGCAGGACGGCTAAAGTATTTGGTCACAGCTTCTTCTTCCTGCATTTTCAGGAAGCCGAGTGCACCCATGTTATATGGTTCTTCTTGCAGCCAAACCCATTCTGCTTTCTTGTATTTAGCACGTAGCTCTGCCAGTTGTTTTGCAGGGAAAGGATATATCTGCTCCAGACGAACGATGGCAACATCTTGTCTGTTATCAGCCATCTGTTTTTCGCTCAGGTCGAAGTATACTTTACCACTACAAAGCACTACGCGTTTTACTTTGCTGGCTGTTTTTATGCTTGCATCATCTATCACTTCCTGGAATCCACCCGTAGTAAAGTCTTCTATAGCAGAGTATGCACGCACGTGGCGCAGGTTTGCTTTAGGAGAGAAGTTGATAAGTGGTTTGCGGAAATCCCATTTCAACTGGCGGCGGAACATGTGGAACAGGTTGGCAGCCGTTGTAATGTTGGTAACGATAATATTGTTTTCAGCACACAGTTGCAGGAAGCGTTCCAGACGAGCTGAAGAGTGTTCAGGACCCTGGCCTTCGTAACCGTGAGGCAGCAGCATAACAAGACCGCTCATTTTTTGCCACTTGGTTTCTGCAGATGCTATGTATTGATCTATTACTGTTTGTGCACCGTTTGCGAAGTCGCCAAACTGTGCTTCCCATATAGTAAGTGCATTCGGATTGGCGATAGAATAACCATACTCGAAGCCCAAAACTGCAAACTCACTAAGCAGTGAATTGTATATCTGGAATTGAGCCTGACTGTCGCTCAGTTTGCTAAGGCGGCTGTATTCTGCATTGGTTGATTCATCGTGCAGCACTGCATGACGGTGAGAGAACGTACCGCGCTCTACGTCCTGACCACTAAGGCGAACAGGAGTGCCATCTGTCAGCAAACTTGCATAAGCCAATAGTTCGCCTGTTGACCAGTCGAGCTGTCCTTTTTCCTGATATAGTTTTACTTTCTCTTCTATAAGTTTCTGAATCTTACGCAGCGGTTTGAAGTCTGCAGGAATATTCATCAACGCATTGAACAGTTGTTCTACGCGTTCTTTGCTGATGCCTGTTTCAGGCGATTTGTCAAAGTCTTCGAAAGTAGAACGGCGCAGTTCTGACCATGCTTTTTCAGGTGCCTGCATCTGGTAAGGAACAGTTTTCTGTTTTACCTCGTCAAGCCTTTGTTGCAGGTCGTCCCAGAAACGTTTTTCCATTTCCTTTGCCAGATCCTGTGCATCAGGTGTACCGTTTTTCAACAGGTATTCTGTATATACTTCGCGTGGGTTCTGATGTTTCTTAATCAGATCGTACAGCTGTGGTTGTGTAAAGCTCGGATCATCGCCCTCGTTGTGGCCATGCTTACGATAGCATACCATATCAATGAAGATATCCTGATTGAACTGCTGACGATACATAACCGCTAGTTTCGCAGCTTTTACCACTGCTTCAGGATCGTCGCCATTTACGTGCAGCACAGGAGCCTGTACCATTGATGCCACGCTTGTACAGTAGTCTGCAGAGCGAGCCTCGTCGAAGTCTGTCGTGAAGCCTATCTGGTTGTTGATAACGAAGTGTATGGTACCGCCTGTTTTGTAACCCGGTAGTTTGCTCATCTGCAACAGTTCGTAAACAACACCCTGACCTGCAACTGCACTATCGCCGTGTATCAAAATTGGCAATACTTCGTCGTATGCACTATTATAAAGAATATCTGCTTTTGCACGCGAGAAACCTGCAACAACCGGGTCAACCACTTCAAGGTGCGAAGGATTTGGTGTCAGTTGTACATTGATTTCTTTGCCATCAGGTGTTTGGATATTGCTACGGAAACCTAGGTGGTATTTCACGTCGCCGCTACCCATGGTAGTATCAGGCGGCATATTACCTTCAAACTCAGAGAATACCTGTTCGTATGTTTTGCGCAGTGTATTTGTCAATACATTCAGGCGGCCACGGTGTGCCATACCTATTACTACTTCCTTCACGCCGCTGTTGGCAGCGCTGTTAATAATAGTATCTAAAGCTGGTATAGTGCTTTCGCCACCTTCAAGGCTGAAGCGTTTTTGACCGATGTATTTGGTGTGCAGGAATTTTTCGAAGATTACACCTTCGTTGAGTTTTTCAAGAATGCGTTTCTTTTCAGTCAACGTCAATTCCTGTTCCTGCATTTTTTCGTAGGCATCTTGTACCCACATGCAGGTGTCGTAATTGTTGATGTATGTGTACTCTATACCAACATTGCCTGCATAGAGTTTTTTGAGGCGCGCTATGATGTCGCTCAGTTTTGCTTTGCCCAAACCTGCGAATGTACCTGCGTGAAATTCCGTATTAAGGTCAGCATCAGACAGACCGAAGTCTGACAGGGCCAGAAATGGTTTACGGTCTTTACGAGGACGAATAGGATTGGTTGTTGCCACCAGGTGTCCGCGCTTCCAATAGCTGCGGATGAGGCGGTAAACGCTCAATTCTTTAGATACCTGTTCGTTGCTGACAGGTGTTTTATCGATTGTGATGGTAGCAACAGCAGCACCGCCGTTACCATTGCCTTTTGATACGGCAAAGTCGAAGCCTTCAAAAAACTTCTTCCACTCAGGGTCTACAGTTGTAGAATCTTTTACATAGTCATTGTACATAGACTCTATGTAAGAAGGGTGTGAACTCATCACGTACGAAAAATCTTTCATCGTAAGAAACCTATATTTTGCTAGTGTTTTTCTAATAAAATACTCAAGAATACCTGTGATAGGAGGTTAGCAAAGTTAATAGAATTTAAGCGAGAGAAAAAGCGAATACAAGTAGCAGTTATGCTATTTTGGTATATATGAAAAATGCAGGTATAAAACCTGCATTCGGGGGTATTGTAGAGGGTGGGGATTATTGTTTGATAAATCTGATATGTTTTATTTCATCGGTTGTATTGATTGAGATGTAATATGTTCCTGCAGAGAGTGTGCTGATATTAATTGGGGTATTATTCGCATCAATTTTTCCTTTCATCACTACTGAACCTGAAAGTGAAGCAATGGTATAGCTGAAAGGCTCGTTGTTTTTCATGTTGTTTACAACTATAAAATCGTTGGACGGGTTGGGGCTTATTGTGATTTGCTCTTGACCGTACATATTATCGATTCCCGTTGTTGGTTTACAAACCAATGCAGAGCGCTGTATGCAGCCATTGTTATTTGTTACCATTACCTGATAGCAATCGCTGCTACCCGCGGTTACAGTATATGTATTGGTGGTAGTTGTGGCCATCAATGTGTTGTTCTTAAACCATTGGTATTTGGTAAAGCCGGTAGGTGCGGTAAGTGTAGTGACTGTATAAGTAAGTGTAGGTATAAAGCTGTTTAGCTTCGTAGGTTTTATACTGTCTGATACAGTTTCGTATGCAATTCGGCGGAGCTTTCGGGCTATTGAAGTATCCATGCCGTTGTTAAACATTACTGTTTCAGTATTGATTCTGTAGATGCTGCTGAATATTACCGCTGCTGTTATGTAACTGCCCTCCATATACTGGTGAGCCTCGTCAGGTCCCCACAGGTCAACAGACGGAACTTGTGTAATTGCCCTGAGCCATGCGGAACCTATCGGAGCAATTATTTCCTGTGCACTTGTATTTAGTACCTGATAGTTCTCGTAAATATTTGCTATCAGCTTTTTACCATCGCCAAGACCGGGATAGCCTGATTTCCATGCCCAACCTGAGAAAAGCAACATGCGTGAGCAAGTATTATTGGCGCGCATAGAATCTCTGATTTTGATATGCCCTGCTATTACCGGACTTTGTGCAGGATTGGGGAAATTGCCACCGCCATCTACAAAACGTCCCTGATTGTCTTGCAGAACTACGTAATCCCAGTTATTGCTGCGTATCAGGTCGAAGACCATTGGGTTATTCATGTGAGCCATGGTACCTTGTGATACATCGGCAACACTAATGCCGCCGGGAGTGTGCGATGCTATTACCATTGGCAGAGCTGCTGCATCTGCAAACCCTTTTACGAGCTGAGGAACATCGAATGTGCCTGTGAAGCTATTGCCAATGAATAATACTTTGGTAGTATCAGCAGCTTGGGTAAAAATATAGGTAAAGAGAATAAACGTAGATAGTAACAGTCTTTTCATTCAGTATTTGTTTGAATGGAAGACGGGTTTTTAAGATAAAAAGTTAGCTTATTTCAATGTGATAGATGAAAAAACAAAAACAGTTAATAAAACAAGGTTAGTTTATCATCGCCCAGTTGAAGCCAAAGCGTATCATGAAATTTTGTGCTGCATAGCCTGGTGCAACAATTGCATTGCGGCTGAATAGTTGCTGCAATTGGTCGGCCATAAGGTAGGCACGGAAACGTTTTACTTTGAAATTGAAGTAAAAACTCAACTCAGGTGTATTGGTAGCCGTGTATGTATTCTGATAATAGAAGCGATTGAAATATGTGCTGTAACCAGCAGGGTTATATGAACTATGGTAGCGTGCTTCAAAGCCTGTAGCTGCCAGCATCGATTTTTTGAAGATGTATTTTTCAATACCCAGCCTGTGCCTGCCAAGTAGTTGAGGAACATTGACAGGTGCTGTAGCGTCTGTTTGCTGATAGGTGATTTCATTATCCAATACCCATGCACCCAGTCTGAATTCTTTTCTCAGCCAAATCTGTGCAATGTTGAATGTATTGGCATATTGTGAGGGCAATTGCAGCGTATTGAGATAAATATAGTTGCTGATGATGTAGTCTCTTGCACCTATACTAAGATTCCAACGATCTATAGCCCATTGTCCGTTTATCTGCGATACACTTTCCTTATTGAAAGAGGTAAGAATGGTATCGTATTGGTTGTAGTATGTTGTATAGTTGTATGGTGCAGCGTTGATGTTTTGAGCTGCACCTACAGACAGGCTTCCCCATTTGCCCATATCCTTACCAAGCAATGCATTAATGGCAGAAGAACCTGCCGCATTTCCCGTTATATAACTCAGCAAATGTGCTTCGTAAAACCATTTACCTGAAAGCAAGGCTTCTTTTTTGAGTGAAGCAATTATATAGTTGTGCAACTGCTTGTCTTTGCTGGTGCTGACAAGGTATGTGCTGCTGAAATTATCTGTACGAATACCAAGCCCCGCGCTGAACTGCAATTGATTTTCCTGCTTGCCTATGAAGCCATTCAGCATAAAACGGTTGTCTATAAAGTTCCATTCCTGGCGGCTGAATATAGAGTCGGTAGACTTGAGACTACGCTTGAAGAACTGACTGTAACGTGCTGAATCTGCAGCCAGGTCTTTATATAAATGCCTTTCGCCGCTTACTTCTATGCGATGTGTGATGCTGAAACGCGGTGTAAGTGAAAGGCTGAATTTTGTACTGTCTGCATTGTAAACAGTATCTGTTCTGCCCCATGTGTAGCCGTGCTGTAACATAACAGAATAGTCGCGCAGCATATTTGATACAGAGGAGCGGCGTATGTTAGCAGTATTGCCAAATGCATCGTTCTGAAAACCCACACGCACCGTACGCCTGTCATTATATGCACTGCTGTCCAGTTGCTTTTCGTCAACTATACCACCGTTTTCATCCTGTTGCATTTTATTATATACAACACCGCCATACAATTCGTAGTGTAGTTTCTTACTTTGATAATGCGTACTCAGGTACGCCATATCGTTATTGGTACGCTGTATATTATAATGGCCGGGAGCATTTATTTTACGATAGCCTACTGCAAAGTTCCAGTTGGGTTTGATGTTTTGTGTATGCATCAACGTTGCCATCTGCTCTTGTTTACTACCCAGCTGATACCCGAAGACAGAATAGGGGCGATTGGTATTATAATAGTTCAGGCTGTCAACATCGTATCTGTAAACATCATATACACGATAGCCAAAACTTGGCCCAGTGCGGTCTTCGGCAGTAAAGAGCAGATTGCGTGTGGCACTACCATTATTGCCAAGGTCTCTGTAAGGAAAATTGACTAACCTGCGATGAATGGTACTGATAGAAGAATCCTGAAGAAATACTTTGTCTGAATGTAGCTTTCTGTAGAAAAGGCGATAGCTCTCGTCCTTCCAGTCCGTAGTATTTGTTTTGCCAAACTGGGTACTGTCTTTCTTATTCTGGTCGAAAACAGAGCGTCCCTGACCGGGAGGCTGTATCTGGGCATAGCCATTGAAATTGGTTGATGCCCAGAGGACAAAAAACAATACAACTGTTCGTATATATATATGGTTCTTCAAAAAGGAGCTATAAAACTTCGCAAAGATAACAGAATTAGTACCTACATTTTTTGAATAATACCCGCAACCAGTGCCGCCAGTTTTGGTGCGGCTGCATTTGCAGCTGCCAGTACCTCCTCGTGCGATACTTTGTGTACAATGCCCGGCACCCCCAAGTCTGTAATAATACTTGCTGCAAATACGCGCAAGCCGCCATGTTTGGCAACTATGTTTTCGGGTACGGTACTCATGCCTACAGCGTCTCCGCCTATTACGTGCAGCCATTTATATTCGGCAGGGGTTTCGAAAGTAGGGCCCTGCAGGCCTATATAAGTACCTTCTTTTACATCCAGCTTTTGAGATGTGGCCACTTCTTTAGCAATTTCGAGCAGCTTATGGTCGTAAGGTTCGCTCATATCGGGGAAGCGCGTGCCGAGGCGTTCATCATTTGGCCCGCGAAGCGGGTGCTCAGGAAACAGGTTGATATGGTCGTTAATGAGCATAATGTCGCCCACTTTGAAAGACGCATTCATACCACCTGCAGCATTGCTGAGAAATAAGGTTTCGACGCCCAATGCTTTCATTACACGTACAGGAAAAGTTACATCTTCCATCGTATAGCCTTCATAATAATGGAAGCGGCCAGCCATCATTACTACTTCTTTGCCACCCAGTGTGCCAAATAACATGTTGCCCGCATGCCCTTCTACAGTGCTTTGCGGAAAGTCGGGGATATCTATATAAGAAATCTCTGTTGTTACCTGCATAGCATCTACAAGCCCACCGAGGCCACTGCCCAGAATGATGCCAATTGTAGGTTGTACATTAGTTTGTTGCCTGATATATGATGCTGTTTGTTGTATCCTGTCGTATAAACTCATAACGGTAAAGGTAATAACTACTTGCTATTTGCTTTAATTCTATGATAATACTTGAATAATGTATATATGTTTTATTGTTTTATATTTGTGGCTTAAACCGAATATTATATGAAACAACTTCTGCCCCTGCTGTTGTTGAGCAGTGTATTCATTACTAAAGCATTGGCACAAAAAACTACTGCAACCGGTTCAAGAATGACGAGTGCCTCTTATTACGAACACGATGGTGCAAAGTTTGTATCATCAGACAGTACGAGATATGTTTATTCAGGTGACAGAGGAGGAGATGCGCTCATTACCCCGAAGTGTGATACTGCTGTATACATGACCTACAGTACGGCTACAATGACATGGGGAAATAAGAACCTGTTATTGCAGACGTTTGACCCCAAAAGTAATATGCTCTCATATATTGCACGTACATGGGATAATGCAACAAGTAGCTGGAAGAATTCTTCTGGTAACTATTATACCTATACAACCGTTGCAGGAAAAGATTTGCAGGAAACAGCAATAAGTCAAAACTGGGATAATGCAACAAGTAGCTGGAAGAATTCGGTTAAATACGTCTTCTCTTATAATGCAGACGGAGTGATAGATACCGTGTTTTTGCAAACTTGGGATGTAGCGTCAACAGCCTGGAAAAACTCGAAGATGGCAGAGTATGTGTACAATAGTTCTGACAAAACATTGACCGAGATTATTGAATACAACTGGAATTCGGGTGCTGGTAAGTGGGATAAATACAGACGTAATTTTCATCAGTATGATGCCAATCTGAATATGGTATTTAAAACACAAGAAAATTGGAATAGTGGAACGTCTGCATGGGTATATGTAAAAAGAGACCTATATACATATGATATCAATAAGAACAAAAAATCGTACACAATACAAAACTGGAATGCAGGTACTACATCTTGGGATAATAGCGATAAAAAATTATACACCTACAACACATCTAACATTCTGACATCTGAATCATCCCAATATTGGGATGGTGCTACCTCTGCTTTTATCAACAGTTATAAATCAGATTATAGCCTTGACGGAGCCAATAATGTAACGATGGAATTATATTCTACTTGGGATAAACCTAGCACTAGTTGGAAACAATACTTGCGCACGCAGTATACATATAATAGTTATAATCAACGTACATCTGCAATACGCGACAGATGGAATTCAGGTGGGTTCTGGGAATATACTATCAATGACTATAAAAGGAACTATTATTATGAAGAATATACACTCGGCGTAAAAGAAGTAGCCATAGCATCAGTTGGTAATCTTAACGTCTATCCTAATCCTGCCAGTACTGTAGTAAACATCAATATGCAATGGGCAAAACCTCAGGCGTTTGAAGTGTTAATAACCAATAATATGGGGCAGTTAGTGTATCGTATGGCTGAGCATGCGCAAGCATCGTACACACGTTCTATTCCTATTTCGGAATTACAGAATGGTGTATATAATATTGTGCTGAAAGGAGAGGCAGATAAAATAACAAAGACGATATTGATACAGAAGTAATAAGATACAAGCATAAATAAGGGTGGCAATTGCCACCCTTATTTATTATCTGCAAGTAGTATTTATCAATGCGTCTACTGTCTGGTCGCCATACAATTTGGCATTCTGGAAATCGCTGCAGGCCTGTGTTTTTCTGTTGGTATTCATGTACAGAATACCTCTGTTCTTATAGGCATCAGAGAAATCCTTTTTGAGACTAAGTGCCTTATCAAGGTCTTTTTCTGCAGCAGGCAGGTTGTTGATAGAGAAGTAAACTGCTGCACGGATGTTATATACCTCAGGTAAATCCGGTTTAATTGTAATGCACTTATTAGCAGCTTCCAGTGCGCCGTTATAATCTTTCAGATTGTACCTGATGAATGCCATGTTGGAATATGACAAGGCAAACTTCGGATTGTATTTAATAGAAGAATCGAGGTCGGCTAATGCTTCCTGCCAACGGCTTACTTTTACATAGGTAATAGCCCTGTTGTAGTAAGATTGTCCGTCATCGGGTTTTACTTTCAGTGCCGAAGTGAAATCCGCAAGTGCTTCGTTTATCATGCCATTGTTCAGAAAATAATTACCCCTGTTGCCATATGCACGAGAGATGTAAGGCACTGGTTCATTCTTTTCAATAATGTCTGTCAGGAAAACGTAGTCGTTATTCCATGTTTTGTTTCGCTCCCATATAGCATAGCAATAAACAAGCCCGGCGGCCACGAGTGCTATGCCAAAAGGTTGCAGGTATTTCTTAGCTAGTGCTTCGCTTTGTTGCAACTGATTGTAGATGTAGCCTATGATAAAGAATAAGCCTACATAAGGGAAGTATGCATAGCGGTCTGTTGTGATGAACAGCCTTGACGGTATCAGCTGAATGTTTATAGATATAGTAATAAAGAAAAGTGCAGCACCAAATATCACAGTCCTGTTTTTGCGGAAGCGATATAGCAGGAATAGTATTGCCAACAGCAAAACAGGCGATGCATAATATTCCCAAGGAAGAGAGCCCCCTGTTTTGGGTGGGTAAACATATATGCCGCAAAGGTTGGCAGGTACTATCAGTTTTACAAAATAGAAAGCGAAAGAATAGCAGACCATAAAAAACAGGTCGATGGCATTGTAAGAAATCAGCATGCCATCTTTCAGGTTGCCCTGTGTGTCGCTATCCATTATAGTTATCAGACCGAATATTACACTCAATGCAAAAAAAGGAATTTTCTCCAGCACCAGTTTTGCATTCAGTTTTCGGTTGTAGTAATAGTCTATAGCAAAGAGTAGTACAGGTAATGTAACTGCCTGAGCCTTGCTGAAAAGTGAGACAATAAAGTATAGTGCTGCTATTAT
This sequence comes from Flavipsychrobacter sp., assembly GCA_035299045.1. Lineage (GTDB taxonomy): Bacteria > Bacteroidota > Bacteroidia > Chitinophagales > Chitinophagaceae > Polluticoccus. Next base: position 24,135 of record DATGXJ010000006.1, on the reverse strand, counting down.
CAGGTGCTTTGTCTGGAAATTTGTTTTGTGATACCTGACGTAGCTGCGAAGCGCCAACAGGTAGAACAATACATACATACTACTGCTGCGTGCAGACATCCATGATACGGCTTCTACGTTCATAGGGTGTAGTGCAAACAGGAATGCAACTATAAGGGCTATATTTTTCTTCTCCGTTAGCTCGCTGATGAATTTGAAAACAAGCCAGATGTTTATCAGGTGCATCACCACATTCATCAAGTGTATAGGCACAGGATCCATGCCTGTGGTGGCGTAATTGATAGCAAAGGTCAGCACCGGTAGTGGCTGATACATGATGAGGTAGTAGCTGGTAAAGATTTTCTTAACACTTGCCCATGATAGGTCTATAACCTCAGGGTACATATTATAGTACTCCAAATCATCGAAGTTCAGGATAGCATTATTGAGGCAGCCTGAATATACCACTCCTGTAATGGCAATGATTATCCATACCAGCAGGTTGTAGTTAGTTTCTTTGGATGTGTCAGTTAATTGCTTTGCAGTTTGTTGTGTAGCTTTTTTTGCCATATCAGTTCATGTCAGCCAAGGCTTAAAACTAATATAGGTAATTCAAAAAAACTAAAGATGGCCAATTAAGCCTTTCCGCCTTCGTAGCCGGGATTCAGCACTTCATTTACTTTGGCAGGAATAACTACGCCTTCTTCCTGAAAATCGGGCAGTTCTAAGAAGTGGCGTTGTTCTATGGCATCGATGGCAGCTTTGCGTTTCAGATGCTGGCCAACCAGATTTTTGATGTCTTTGCCTGCCTGGCTGAGGATATTATTCTTCAGCCTTATTTGTCTGAGTGATGTGCCCAGAAAATAGAGCAGTAAAGAAATGATACCTATCATACCATATATGGCAAATGTGAACATGCGCACATTGATGAAGCCAAGCTTGGCATAGTCGCCCTTGTATTGCAGCTCGGCAAGTATGTAGAACGGATAAATTTTAGTCAGGAAGAATGCAAAAACCAGCATACCTACTGCAAGCAGGTAGCAAAGAATTTCGGAAACAACAAGTATACCTGTACTAACCAAACGTTGAGCAGCCGGCTTGCTAAGCTGTGTGCCAAGTGGGTCGAATACTTCGAGCTGGTTATATATCAGCGCCTTTTGTTCCTTGAATTCATTCAGTAAATCATCATTCAGCCTAGGCATATATCTCACTCAGTTTTCAGAAAACAAAAGTAAAATATTGGAGGAAAGCCACAAGCCGCAAGGGCTGTAATGTGGAAATTGTGGGTGAAATGTGGATTTTTAAAGAAGAAACGTCACCGACAGATGGGCATATATCAAAGCTGTTTTTCAACTGTCTGCACCTAAAGTCGCCCAAAAATCGCAACTTTGCGCTTCCGTTTCAGGAACTAGGGGCTTTAGGCCCTGTTTGCCTGATAGGGTATTTGAACTATAACAATGAAATACGAAAAGGAAATTAACTGCAGGCGCACATTTGCCATCATATCTCACCCCGATGCCGGTAAAACCACATTGACAGAAAAACTGCTGTTGTTTGGTGGCGCCATACAGGTGGCAGGTGCGGTAAAGAGCAATAAGATAAAGAAACACGCAACCAGCGACTTTATGGAAATAGAGCGTCAGCGTGGTATCTCGGTTGCAACCTCAGTTATGAGCTTTGAGTATAAGAATACTCTTATCAACCTGCTTGATACGCCCGGTCACAAGGACTTTGCCGAAGATACCTACCGTACACTAACTGCTGTGGATAGTGTAATACTGGTGATAGACAGTGTGAATGGTGTGGAAGAACAAACACGCCGCCTGATGGAAGTGTGCCGTATGCGCGATACACCAGTGATTGTATTCGTGAACAAGATGGACCGTGACGGTAAATTTCCGTTCGACCTGCTGGATGAGATAGAGAAAGAGCTGAATATATCGCTGCACCCGCTTTCGTGGCCTATTAATATGGGTAAAGAGTTCAAGGGTGTGTACAACCTGTATGACAAAAGCCTGAACCTGTTTACAGCCAGCCAGAAAGCAACAGACGAAAACTCAGTACCTATTCCGGACTTGAAGGACAGCCTGTTGGATGAAAAAATAGGTGAGCGTGATGCCAATCAACTTCGTGAAGATGTAGACCTGCTGGATGGCGTATATGGCGAACTGGATACCGATGCATACCTGAAAGGTAAAGTAGCACCGGTGTTCTTTGGTTCTGCTGTAAACAATTTTGGTGTTAAGGAGTTGCTGGATACATTTATTCGTATTGCTCCGCATCCATTGGGCAGGGCTACTGATAAGCGCTATGTAGAGCCGGGTGAAGATAAGTTTACAGGCTTCATATTTAAGATACATGCCAATCTGGACCCCCGCCACCGCGACCGTATCGCTTTCCTGCGCGTATGTAGCGGTAAGTTTGAGCGTAATAAATATTACAAACACACCCGTATAGAAAAAGATGTTCGCTTCAGCAATCCTTATTCATTCCTTGCGCGCGAAAAGGACGTAATTGAGGAAGCATACCCGGGCGATGTGGTAGGTCTGTTTGATACAGGCAACTTCAAAATTGGTGATACACTGACAGAGGGTGAAAAAATGCAATTCACAGGTATCCCTACATTCTCTCCTGAGATATTTAAGGAGTTGGTGAATAAAGACCCAATGAAGACCAAACAGTTGGAAAAGGGTATCAACCAGTTGACGGACGAAGGTGTTGCACAGCTCTTTACACAGCACGGTGGCAACCGAAAAGTGATTGGTTGTGTGGGTGAACTGCAGTTTGAAGTAATACAATATCGTCTGCTGCAGGAATATGGTGCATCTTGTGCCTTCGTACCACTGAACTTCTATAAAGCCTGCTGGATAACGGGCGATAAGAAAAAGCTGGAAGACTTCATCCGCTTCAAGCAGGCAAACGTGATGGAAGATAAAGACGGTAACCTCGTTTACCTTGCCCAGAGTGAATGGTTCTTAAACACAGAACGCCAAAACAATCCTGATATTGAATTCCACTTTACAAGTGAGTTTAAAACACAAATGGCATAAAATAATAAAGGCGGCATTTGCCGCCTTTATTATTTATAGTTCCTTTAAGCTTCACAAAAACATTTCCATTTCGTATTGGCTGATTAAATGCTTTAAGCCTGTTGACTGTATGAATGTATTGGCTTCAGTAGCATCTTCAATATTTACTGCCAGAATAGGTGCAGCACAGTTTTGGGCTAAGTATTGAAACAAAGCAGTTGCCAGCCCTTTTCTCCTGTGGCTTTCCGCAGTGCCAAATTGATGAACCCTGCTAGCTTTAGCATCAAAATGCATATAGGCTACAATCTCGTAATTGTCTCTTATGCATATTGTGGTAATGATATCGGCTCGATTCTGAATGCGCTTATCCATTTGCTGCCATGCAAATTTGAAGTCGCCCAGTTTGGATAGCATTCCAAAATCAGGATCAGTTAATACTTCAATTTGGTAGTTGTGAGTTTTGTTAATGTTGATTTGCCCCTTATATCCATGCAGTTTTCTGGTGATGCTAAAGCCCGCACTTTCATATATATTACGTGCACTAACATTGTTTTCAAGTACCTCTAGCAATACATGATTGATGCCCCGTGCTTTCAGGATAGGGAAACTGTAATCAAGCATTCTTTGTGTCAGCCTTTGTCCCCTGTATGCAGGTATCACCCCTGTGCCACCATCCCAGGCAGTTGTGCCATCTATACCAAAGAATATAAAACCAACCAATTTATCATTGTCAAATGCACCAACAGAATACTTTAGGTCAATATCTTCAAAAAGTATTTTTTGCTGCATTGTTTCTGTGGTGAACTGGAATGGCAGTTCATAGTCTGCAAAAGACTGGTTAAAAGCATTTACAATATCAGCTATCGGTGTGTTTTCTAAAGACTTCAGAAGCATATACAAAGCTACAGGTTGCAATATTTACAATATCACCCGTTTGCGGGTATTTTTTACAGCTAAAACAAGCTACTTTCGCAGTTCAAACTCTGTAATAGTATGAACAAGAAGCTGATAGGGGCTATTGCCCTTTCTACAGTTTTCGTAGCCTGCAAAAACGAAGGCAAGCAGGAAGCTGCCAAAGGCGATATACTCGTTGCCAATATGGATACAACGGTCAATCCTGCAGACGACTTTTTTGAATATGCCAACGGTGGCTGGATAAAAGCAAACCCGATACCCGGCGATGAGACAGGTTGGGGTATAGCCAACCTTGTACAAGAGGAACTGTACAAACGCCTACTGCACATCAATGAAGAGGCACTGAAGAAAAATGCTAAATCAGGTACAGACCAGCAGATTGGCGATTTCTGGTATAGTGCAATGGATACTGTCAGCATCGAAAAGGAAGGTATTAACCCATTGAAGCCAGAACTGGATAAAATCTATGCGCTGACAGATGCAAAAGCGCTGATGGCTTATGTAGCATACGCGCACGAAAATGGTATCGGCCTTTTCTTTGGCGAAGGCGTATCGCAAGATGCGATGAACAGCGAAGTGATGGCATACTATCTGAGCCAGGGTGGCTTGGGTCTGCCTAACCGCGATTACTACTTTAATACAGACGAGCGTACTACAAAAATCCGCAATGCATATCCTGCTTATGTTGCTAAGATGTTGGCACTGATGGGTAATGACACTGCAGCAGCAAAAACAAAAGCTGCAGCTATCATAGCGATAGAAACAAAGCTGGCACAGGCATCGCGCAAACTGGAAGACCTGCGCGACCCATACAAGAACTATAACAAGATGGCCATCAGCCAGCTTAAAACAATGTCGCCAACAATCGACTGGCCTGCTACGCTGCAACAAATGGGTGTTAAGAGTGTAGACAGTGTAATTGTAGGACAACCTGAGTTTTACAAACAATTAGATAAAGTAATATCTACAGAAAACCTGCAAAACCTGAAAGACTATATGGCGTTCCACTTTGTACGCTCTATGGCAGGCTACCTGAGCAAGCAATTTGTAGATGCCAATTTCGATTTCTACAGCAAAATGATACGTGGTGCACAAGCACAGAAGCCACGCTGGAAGCGTGCCCTATCTGCTGAAGAAGGTGCAATGGGCGAGGCGCTTGGTCAACTGTTTGCTAAAGAATACTTCAATGAGAAGGCTAAGAAGCGCTATGAAGACATGGTTGAGAACGTGCGCAACGCTTACAAAGCACGTATAGAAAAGCTGGACTGGATGACGGACAGCACGAAGAAGAAAGCACTGGCTAAACTGGCTACAATTACGAAGAAAGTTGGTTATCCTGATAAATGGAAAGACTTCTCGAGTCTGAAAGTAGACCGTGGTCCGTATGTGCTGAATGCTATGCGTGCCAATAAATGGTGGAATGACTACTATATGAACAAACTGGGCAAGCCTGTTGACCGCACAGAATGGGAAATGACACCACAGACATATAATGCGTATTACAACCCATCTAACAACGAAATAGTACTGCCTGCTGGTATCTTCACAGTACCTGGTTATCGCGATGAAGAACTGGACGACGCTTTGGTATATGGTTATGGTGGTGCATCTACAATTGGCCACGAGATAACACACGGCTTTGACGATGAAGGCCGTCAGTTTGACGAAAAAGGTAACCTGAAAAACTGGTGGAGCAAAACAGACGAAGATCAGTTTAAAGCTCGCGCAGAGGTATTGGTACAGCAGTTCAATAAAATGATGCCTGTAGATACCATGCACATCAATGGTAAAGCTACATTGGGTGAAAACCTGGCTGACCTTGGCGGTATACTGATAGGTCTGGATGCCTTCAAGCAAACAGAAGCATATAAGAAAGGTGAAAAGATAAACGGTTTGACACCGCTGCAACGCTACTTTATGGGCTATGCACTGGGCTGGATGTATCACACACGTAAAGAGGAATTGGCAAACCGTCTGTTGACAGACGTACACTCTCCTGCTAAAGAACGTGTAAACGGTCCGTTCCCTAACGTGCCTGAATTCTACGAAGCATTCAACGTGAAGCCTGGTAACAAGATGTATATACCTGACAGCCTGCGCGTACGATTGTGGTAATACACAGGTGCGATTGTGCTAAAAAAACATCTTTTTGAAAATAATTAGTTAAGCACCAACCTGAGGTTGGTGCTTTTGTTTTTATGGCATTAGTTTTGCTATGGATTAGCAATTGCTTTTTCCGGAAAAATGAACATCAAAAAATTACTCATTGCCAACAGGGGCGAGATAGCTATACGCATCTGCCGCGCTGCATCAGAACTGAACATCCAGACAGTTGCTATTTACACTTACGAAGACCGTTATTCGCTGCACCGATACAAGGCCGATGAGGCTTATCAGATAGGTGAGGATAACGACCCTTTGAAGCCTTACCTGAATATCAATGAAATTATCAGAGTGGCGAAGGAGTGCGGTGCCGATGCAATACATCCCGGTTATGGCTTCCTGTCAGAGAATGCAAACTTTGCAGCAAAGTGTGCAGAGCATAGTATTGTATTCGTAGGCCCTTCTCCGGAGGCTATGGCTGCGCTTGGCGATAAGGTGACGGCTAAAGAGGTAGCACAAAAAGCAGGCATACCACTTATAGAAAGTAATATAGATGCATTGGTCGATGAGACTACTGCATTGAAAGAAGCACAACGCATAGGCTACCCGCTGATGCTGAAGGCTGCTGCAGGTGGTGGCGGACGTGGGATGCGTGTAGTAAGGGATGATGAACAATTGAAGAAAGCATTTCACGAAGCGAGGAGCGAGGCAAAAAATGCATTTGGTGATGACACTGTGTTCCTCGAAAAATTTGTAGAGAATCCTAAGCACATAGAAATACAGATCGCAGCCGACAGGCATGGTAACATAGTACATCTTTACGAAAGGGACTGCTCTGTACAACGTCGTTTTCAGAAAGTGGTAGAGGTAGCACCGTCTACAACGCTCAGTCAAGCGGCCTTGAATAAGCTGTATGGCTATGCGGTTAAGATTGCGGAGGCGGTTAATTATAATAATCTCGGTACGGTAGAGTTTCTGGTGGATGCTGCGGAGAATATCTACTTCATAGAAGTGAATCCGCGTATACAGGTAGAGCATACTGTTACTGAGATGATAACAGGTGTAGACCTGATAAAAACACAATTGTTTATTGCAGATGGCTACAAACTATCTGATAAAGAAATAGGACTGGGTAACCAGCAGGCGATACCAAAGAATGGTGTGGCAATACAGTGTCGCATTACAACAGAAGACCCTGCAAGTGATTTCAAGCCTGACTATGGTACGTTGCTTACCTATCGAAATGCAACAGGTTTTGGCGTGCGTTTGGATGAGGGTAGCTCATATCCCGGTATGAAGATTAGTCCGTTTTTTGACAGTATGCTGGTGAAAGTGAGCACTTGGGGTAACACGCAGCAGGATGCAGCACAGAAGATGCACCGTGCATTGAGGGAGTTTCGTATTCGTGGGGTGAAGAATAATATTCCTTTCCTTGAAAACCTGATAACGAACAAAGACTTTATTGAAGGTAAAGCAACGGTAAACTTTATTCAAGAGCATCCGGAGCTGTTCAATATGCCACTGCGCCAGGACAGGGGTACAAAAATGCTCAAGTTTTTGGGCGAGGTGACGGTGAATGGTAACAGTGATGTGAAGGTGAAACACGACGGCCGCAAGTTTGAAAAGCCTATAGTGCCTGCATTTGACAGCCTGCAAGCATATCCTAAAGGAACAAAAGACCTGCTAACGGAATTGGGACCCGATGCATTTGCGCAATGGCTGAAGAACGAAAAGCAGATACACTATACAGATACTACCTTCCGCGATGCACACCAGTCGCTACTGGCTACGCGTATGCGTACCTACGATATGATGAAAGTGGCAAAGAGTTTTGCCATGAATCATCCGAATACTTTCAGTATGGAAGTATGGGGAGGTGCAACTTTCGATGTATGTATCCGTTTTCTGAAAGAAGACCCGTGGAAACGCCTTGCAGACCTACGAAAAGCCATACCAAACATACTGCTGCAAATGCTGATACGCGGTGCAAACGGTGTTGGCTATGCTGCGTATCCGGATAATCTGATAGAGAAGTTCGTAGAGAAATCCTGGGAGACGGGTGTAGATATATTCCGCATTTTCGATTCGCTGAACTGGATGGAAAATGTAGTGCCTGTAATAGACATGGTACGCAAGCGCACAGGTGGCCTTGCAGAAGCATCGCTTTGCTACACAGGCGATATACTGGATGTGAAGCGTACGAAATATACGCTCGATTATTATCTGCGTATAGCAAAAGATTTAGAAAATGCAGGTGCTCACATCCTTGCTATTAAGGATATGAGTGGCTTGCTGAAACCATATGCTGCCAAGGAATTGATTACCGCTTTAAAGAGTACAGTAAATATTCCAATACATCTGCATACGCACGATACATCTTCATTGCAGCCAGCTACATATATGATGGCTATTGATGCAGGTGTAGATGTGGTGGACTGTGCATTGGGCTCACTGTCCGGGCTTACCTCTCAGCCAAACTTCAATGCTATTGTGGAGATGATGAAATTCCATGAGCGTGAAAATAAGTATGACATCAAATCGCTCAACAGGTATTCTGATTATTGGGGTGCTGTACGTGAATACTATTATCCGTTTGAATCAGGCCTGAAAGCAAGTGCTGCAGATGTATTCCAGCACGAGATACCAGGCGGACAGTACTCAAACCTGAAACCACAAGCCATAGCATTAGGACTTGGTGATAAGTTTGAACAGATAAAAGACATGTACGCTACGGTGAACGATATGTTTGGTGATATTGTGAAAGTAACGCCAAGTTCGAAAGTTGTGGGAGACATGGCGCAGTTTATGGTTGCCAACAACCTGACGCGTGAAGATGTGTATGCTAATGGTGAGAACATTTCGTTCCCTGAATCTGTACAGCAATTCTTTATGGGTGAGATAGGACAGCCTGAAGGAGGCTTGCCTAAAGACTTGCAGAAGATTGTATTGAAAGATAAAACACCTTTCACTGACAGGCCAAACAAACACCTGCCACCTGTTGATTTTGATAAAGAGTTCGAAGCTTTCAAAGAGAAATTCAGCAAAGACCTGACGATGACGGATTTTCTTTCTTACAAATTCTATCCAAAGGTATTTGAAGAGGGTTTTGCCTTCTGGCAGGAATACGGTGATGTGTCTGCAGTTCCTACTTCTATATTCTTCTACGGTATGGAAATGGGGCAGGATACAACAATAGAAATAGCTAAAGGAAAGACATTGTTGATACGCTTGCTGAGCATTGGACCTGTTGATGATAATGGTAAGCGTACAGTATTCTTCAAACTAAACGGACAGACGCGCAATGTGGATGTGTTGGATAAGTCTGTAAAAGTGCAGAAGGTTGAAAATCGTAAAGCAGACAAAGCAGATGCCAACCAGATAGGCGCACCACTGCAAGGTATGCTGTCGAAATTGTTGGTAAACAAAGGAGATAAGGTAAAGAAAAATCAACCACTGTTTGTGATAGAAGCCATGAAGATGGAAACGGTTTTAACTGCTCCACATGACGCAACTATAACAAGTATAGACTTACCATCGGGTACACTGGTAAACACAGGAGACCTCGTGATGGTAATAGCATAAGATAGAGTTCATAATAAAAGAAAGGGTGCCAATGTGAGTTGGCACCTTTTTATGTTCAATCTTTTTATAATTAAGCCCAAGTGGCAGCAACAGTAGCTAATGCCTCATTGTTACTAGTCAATTCCGCCAATCGTTCCATTACACGTTCTACTAAAGCATCAGGGCAAGAAGCACCAGATGTAATCATTATGCGTAGTGGCGATTTGTTTGGCAGATAATTGTTTGTTTCAATCTCTGTATGTGTATGCAGGTCGAAGTGTTTGATGAGTGTATCAGATATCAGACAATGCTCGTCTTTAATGAAGAAGGTAGGCAACTTCAGTTCGCAAAGCTCTACCAAGTGAGAAGTGTTAGAACTGTTATAGCCACCTATTACAATGGCCAGATCAGCATCTGTATCTAGCATGCCCTGTACGGCGCTCTGGTTGTCGTTTGTGGCATAGCAAAGGGTATCGCGGGTATCAGCAACATAATTGCTGATGTTTTCTGCCGTCGGCTTGTAGTGGTCTATCATTACCTGCCTCAGATAGTCTGCAATGCCTTGTGTTTCGCTGGCAAGCATGGTTGTCTGATTTACAACACCTATGCGTTGTAGGTCTTTCGTAACATCAAACCCCTCAGAGTATTGACTTTTGAAGTCTGTATAAAACTGTTCAGCAGGTAATTCGCCTGTTATGTATTTAGCCAGACGTTCCGTCTGCTCCATATCCTTTACTACAACAGTGTGTGTATTTGCCTGACTATGCGAAAAAGTAGCACGTGTTTCTTCGTGGTTTGGCTTACCGTGTACTATAATAGTATAGCCATCTTTGCCAATCTTCTCTGCACGGTTCCATACTTTTTCTACAAACGGACAAGTGGTTTCGTATCTGCTTGGTTCAATACCTTTATCGCGGAGTGTTTTTTCAAGCTCCAGCGTGGTGCCGAATGCCGGGATGATAACAATATCATCTGATGTTAACTCATCCCAAGCCATCAGCATATTGCCTTTGGTATCCATGATGAATTTCACGCCCAGATTCTGCAAGTCAGCGTTTACGCCCGGGTTGTGTATCATTTCACTCAGCAAAAAAACTCTTTTGCCCGGATTCTCAGCAACAGCACGAAATGCTATCTCGATAGCATTTTCTACACCATAGCAAAAACCAAAATGCCTTGCCAATACAATATGCAGTGAACCAGCCTCAAGAATAGTAGGGCTGAAGTCCTTTTTCATCTTGTCAGCTGCTTTGCGCTTTTGTTTGATGGCAGTAACCAGTGTACTGCGGTAGTGTACCGGAACGTCGAACGATTTCATTGCGGTGCAAAGTTACGCTTTAGGCTGTTATTAAATATATAATGTGTAAGTACTATCAGCTACGCAGCTTGCTAACTTTCACATCCATACCCTGCTTGGCTTGCATCAGCCCTGTCAGGATGATGGTATCGCCTGCAGAAAGGCCTTGAAGTATCTCTACTTTATCGCTGGTGCGTTGGCCCAGTTTTACAACCGTAAGCTCAATTTTGCCATCTTTTATACGGGCTACTTTCTTGTCTTTTGTTGTAGGTATAATGGCCTGAGATGGTATGAGTATCGCATTGTTTTCGCTATTCAGCGGCAGTTTTATATTGGCATAAGAGCCAGCGGTCAATTTGCCATCGGCATTAGCTACCGTAGCACGCACTTTCACGGTACGAGTGCCCGCTTCTGCACCTGCATCTATAGCAGCTATTTTACCAGTCAACGTATCCATTCTGCCTGCTACAGAGAAATAAACAGTATTACCAACAGCAACAGATTTCAGATATTGCTCAGGTATATTGAAATCCATTTTCAGTTGATGTGTCTGCTGCAGGGTAGATATTACGGTAGTAGGAGATACCACTGCACCAACACTGATAGAGCGAATGCCTATTGTGCCATCAAAAGGTGCTACAATACGTGTTGCCCTCAATTGTGCATCTGCGTAAGCAATGTCTGCGTTAATGGATGCAATCTGTGCTTCGGTGGTTTCATAGTCCTGCTTGCTGATGCCGCCAATTTTCAAAAGTTCTTCCTGGCGTTTCAGTATGTTCTGTTGCAGTTTCAGTTGAGAGCGTTGTTTTTGTACTTGCGCTTTTATCTCACCATCGTATAGTTGCACAAGGGTTTGTCCCTTATGTACTTTGCTACCTTCTTTAAAGTTGATTTCTGTAACGCGGCCTGCTATTTCAGGGTGTATTTCAATTTCTTCATTTGCCAGCAATGAACCGCTTGCTTCAAACTCACTGCTGAAAGATTGTGGTGTAGCAATATAAGCCTCTGCATTCAATCCCTTAGGTTTATTCTTGGCAGCATTTTCATCTTCGCCGCTGCTACATGCACCTGCAAGTGTTGCCAAGAGTAATAATGCCGCTGCCTGTTTTTGATATGCCATGCTCGTTCCTTTCATTATTTATTCAGAAATTGTGTAGCAAATATATCGATAACTGAACTTGCAATATGCAGGAAACACATCATAAATGGCATTGGCGCTATAGGCAAAAACTAATAAAGATAGCTGTAGTAGCGGTTTTATCTGCTATTGGTATGTGGTATCTGGCTGATTGTCCGTGTCATGCAGATGCGTATAATTATTATGTATTTCAGCCCTATCAGCTGTTGAGAAATCTGTTTTTCGGAAAAATCCCTTTCAGTATAGGTGATATTGTTTATGTGTTATGGGGGCTTGGCTTATTGGCGCTGGTTATCAGGTGGGTATATTATCTGTTGAACCTTAAAGATTATACAGATACGCTAAAGTACTCTTTTGTAAAAGGCATAGCATCATTGGTTGGTATCTACTTTGTGTTTATGATTGGGTGGGGTGGTAACTATTACAAAGAGCCATTAGCCAACTACTGGCATATAGATACTGCAAGGTGGAATGATAGTTCTATTATTGAGTTCGATAGATTTCTGGTACAACAACTGAATGCTACAGCGCCTCATTACAAGCCCCATAGATTTAATGACATAACCAGAAAAGCAAAAACATATTATCAAGCTAATACAGATTGTTATCGCAATGGGAAAGGGCTTGCCATCAAGCCGTCTATGTTTGGTAACTGGATGCAATACATGGGCGTACAGGGTTATTACAATCCGTTTACCGGAGAAGGACAAGTTAATACCGGAGAGTTACCATTTATGTTGCCATATGTAGTGTGCCATGAAATGGCACACCAGGCAGGTGTTGGTGCAGAAGACGATGCTAACTTGTTAGCTTATGCACTATCTGTCAACTCGAGAGATACAACATTTATGTACTCGGCTTATTTCAACATCTGGCTATATACACATATGCAACTGCGCATGCGTGATACTATTGCGGCTAATGCAATTAAGGAATCATTAAACCCGACAACTATTGCGCACTTAAAAGCACTGAGAGAACAACGACGTAAGTACCGCAGCAAGCTAGGTGCATACACAGGTGATGTGTATGACCAATACTTGAAGCTCAACGGCCAGAAAGATGGCATTGAGAGCTACGATAAAGTAACCGTAAGTGCGTGGCTGTGGGAACAGCAATGCAATAGCAAAACGGAGAAACTATATATCCCTTAGCCTTTATACTCTCCCCATACTGCGCGCAGTGTGTCAGAAATTTCGCCAAGTGTACACAGGTTTTCTACCGCTTCAATAACAGCAGGCATCAGGTTTTCCGTACCTAAAGCTTTCTCACGGATAGCTGCAAGGCTGGCTTCTGCTTTTGCATTATCGCGTTTTGCACGAAGTGCTTTTAGCTTTTCGCTTTGTACTACGCGGATAGAGTCATCTATCTTCAGCAGTGGTGTATCGTTTGTTTCTTTTGAAGTAAATTTGTTTACGCCAACAATTATCTTTTCGCCTGTTTCTATGGCGCTGTTGTATTTATAAGCGCTGCGGGCTATTTCTTCCTGTATAAAGCCTTGTTCAATAGCTTTTACTGCTCCACCCATAGCATCTATCTTATCTATCAACTTCCATGCTGCAGATTCTACTTCGTTAGTCAGTTGCTCTACATAGTAAGAACCGGCCAGTGGGTCAACCGTATCAGTTGCGCCACTTTCAAATGCTATGATTTGTTGTGTACGCAATGCGATAGTTGCAGCTGCTTCTGTCGGCAGCGACAGTGCTTCATCATAGCCATTTGTATGCAGAGACTGAGTGCCACCCAACACAGCACTCAACGCTTGTAGCCCCACACGTACTATATTGTTTTGCGGTTGCTGTGCCGTAAGTGTACTGCCACCTGTTTGTGTATGGAAACGCAGCATTTGTGCTTTAGGGTCTGTAGCGCCGAGGTCTTTGGTAATCTTAGCCCACATGCGGCGCGCAGCGCGGAATTTGGCTACTTCTTCAAATATGTTGTTGTGTGCATTGAAGAAGAAAGAAAGACGTTGTGCAAATACATTGATGTCAAGCCCTTTCTCAATAGCTGCTTGTAAATATGCTTTACCATTCGCAAGTGTAAATGCTAATTCCTGTACAGCAGTAGAGCCTGCTTCGCGAATGTGGTAGCCTGAGATGGAGATAGTATTCCATTTAGGTACTTCTTTACTACAGTATTCAAATATATCTGTAATAATACGCATAGATGGTGCAGGTGGGTATATATATGTACCGCGTGCTGCATATTCTTTCAATATATCATTCTGGATAGTACCTGATATTTTCCTTACATCAGCACCTTGTTTCTTGGCAAGTGCTATGTACAATGACAGCAGAATAAAGCCTGTAGCATTGATGGTCATAGACGTGGATACATCCTGAAGGTTGATACCTTTAAAAAGTATCTCCATGTCTTCCAGCGAGTCGATGGCAACACCTACTTTACCTACTTCGCCCTCACTCATGGCATGGTCAGAGTCATAGCCTATTTGTGTAGGCAAATCGAAAGCAACAGAAAGCCCCATCACACCCTGACTCAGCAGGTAGTGGTAGCGTTTGTTCGATTCTTCGGCAGTACTGAAACCCGCGTATTGGCGCATTGTCCAGAGCCTGTCGCGATACATGGCAGCGTGTACGCCACGGGTAAAGGGAAATTCACCCGGTTGTTCGGTCATTGCAACTGGTTCGCAATAAACTTGTTTTATTTCAATACCTGAATCTGTAACAATCTTCTTTTCGCTCACTTGTATGTATTTGAATTTGCGTACTTAAAAAAAAGAAAAAACTAAGCCATAGCACCACCCGAAAGGATGCGTTTAGCTTCTTCATTAATGATTTGCAGGGCAACAGTTGTTGGTGGTTCGCTGGCGTCTGTCAGCACCACATCTACAATGCGCATATGCAAGTCTTTAGCAGATGCATCCGGTTTCAACTGCTGTGCTATAACGCCAATCATATTTATCTCCTGTTCCATTACACCTTTTACAGTATTCCATACATTGCTCGATACATATATCTGTTGAGAAAGATTATGTTCAAACTCGCCACGAATAGTAAAAACCAATGCTTGTTGCAGGTCTGTAACCGTCATGCCGCTCATATATACGCGAGGTATAAGAGAGCGTGGGTTAATACGTTCAATGTACAATGCCAGCCTTTCCAATGCCTGCAGGCGCATGCGAACGGTAAACTCCTGATTCTCACGAAGCATGGCAATTTGTTTGCGTTGCATATCCGTAACAAGGAATTTCTGTACTATCGTATAACATGCTATCAGTACAATTATAGCAGGGAGGATGTATTTCAGTATCTCTAATACAGTGTTCATATTAAATTATTGCGTCGCAAATTATCGATTTTTTCGGGTAAGGACTAGTATTTATAACGTTTTCAGTCGTAATTTATAGGGTAAATTGGTTAATACGTATCTATAAAGGTCTTTTGAAAAGGATGTAATAATATTACACCTGCAATGAGAGGATTCTATGTATAAGATTTTAGTTGTAGATGATGATAAGGACATGTGCATGCTGCTGGACCGTTTCCTGACAAGGAACGGCTACAGTGTAAAATACCTGCATACAGGTAAGGATGCGTTGCAGTACCTGCAAAAGAATAAACCCGATATAATCCTCTGCGACTTCAGGCTTGATGATATGACAGGTTCTAAGCTGTTGCAGAAAATCAAAGAAATGATACCTGCGGCACTGGTTATCATTATTACAGGCTATAGCGATGTGAAGGATGCGGTAGAGGTAATGAAGATGGGAGCCTATGACTATGTTACCAAGCCGCTATTCCCAGACGAAATACTGCTGACGATAAAAAAAGCACTATCTACACAGGGGGCAAAAGAAAAGAAAGAAGAGGTAAAGCCACCGATAGAAACGGAGGAAGAACACATATATGGCAATAGCCCTGAATTTCAGAATATCATAAAACAGATAGGGCTTGTAGCACCTACAAACTTCAGTGTAATAATATATGGTGAAAGCGGTAGCGGTAAAGAAGCTATCGCTAAAATGATACATGAAAAGAGTGAACGTGCCAATCAACCATTTGTAGCTATCGATTGCGGTGCATTAACGGCAGAGTTGGCAGGTAGCGAGCTTTTTGGACATGAAAAAGGTTCATTCACGGGTGCTGTATCGCAAAAAATAGGTTCGCTGGAAACTGCTAATGGAGGCACTGTTTTTCTGGATGAGGTCGCCAATCTTTCGTACGATACACAAGTGTCGCTACTACGTGTAGTGCAGGAACGTAAAATAAGGCGTGTAGGTGGCGTGAAAGATATCGGGCTGGATGTGCGCATAATAGTAGCAAGCAACGAAAAGTTGTGGGATGCTGCCATGGCAGGTCGTTTTCGTGAGGACTTATACCATCGCTTCAACGAATTCAGCATAGAAGTGCCGCCATTGCGGAATAGGAAAGATGATATTATGCTCTTTGCAGAACATTTTTTGAAACGTACCAATGCAGAACTGAAGAAGAATGTCCGGGGCTTTTCGCAAGATGTGAAAGATATATTTATGGAATACGTGTGGCACGGCAACCTGCGCGAACTATTGAATGTAGTAAAGCGTGCTACGTTATTGACGGACGGAGAGCTGATTGAGGTAACGGCATTGCCTTTTGAAATAAACAATTATAAAAAGTTGCAGTTTGATAATATAAAATCGGACTTGCAGGCAGATAGCATTGAAAACCTTGAGAATAAATATAAGGCTGTCAATATAAACGCTGAATACGAAGTAATACTGGAGGCATTGAGGCGTACACAATTCAATAAAACCAAAGCAGCCAAGCTGTTGAACATTGACCGGAAAACGCTGTATAATAAGATTAAACAATACAAAGGCTTGGAATAAGGTATGGCTGAGCAGAATAACATGAACGATGCAAGACTTGATAAAGCAGATGCTGTGTTTAAGAACGCAGAACTGCTTTCAGGGTCTTATGCAATGTTGGTTGTTGAAACAAACACCAACCGCATATTGCATTGTACCAACCATACAGAACAAGTATTGGGTTACAGTCTGGAAGAAATAAGTCAAAAAGGGCTTACCATTCCTGATATTATAGATGAGCGCCAACAAGACCAGTTCACGCATCAGACCGCAAGAATATTCAATACAGAGAATGCCGAGAGCCAATATGTGATGTATAGCATCCTGATGAAGGACGGCAGGAAGCAGATGTGTTTTCTGTTTGCTACGCCACCTGCTGGTACTACAGGCATTAAGGATTATTATATTGTATTGATTATCCCCGATTTGTCGGGACAGGAACTCCCATTTACATCTTTCGACTCAAGAAGATTGTTTCTTGAAAAGCTGAGCAATTTCAGCTTTGGTACGTTTGAGTGGATAGTAAGTGAGGATAAAGTATTCTGGTCTGATGGTATCTACAAAGTATATGAATTAGACAAAGAGACACCACTTACTTATGATGCAGTAAGGATATACTCGCACCCTGACGACAAGGAAAGAGCAGGACAAGCAGTTGCGAATGCACTGAAAACGGGCGAAGACTATGATATAGAGATGCGTATTATTACGCCTGCCAATAAGGTGAAGATAATTAGCGCATCGGGTAGGGTACTGAAAGATGAGCACGGTAATGTTGTGAAGATGGTGGGTAGTGTGCTTGATATTACGGGACAGAAGCAAATAGAAACAGACCTTAAGAAGACGGTAGCAGAATTATACAGGTCTAACAAAGAGTTGGAAGAGTTTGCCTATGTAGCCAGTCACGACTTGCACGAACCATTGCGGAAGATTACAACATTCAGCGAAAAGCTGTTTGATGAATGTAATCATTTACTAACAGAAGAGGGTCGTCATTATCTGGACAGAATAAAATATTCAGCAGATAATATGACGAAGCTGATAGATAATCTGCTTGAGTTTTCGCTACTCAATCAGTATTCAGATCCTTATGGTCAGGAGTCGCTTAATACTGTCTTGAAAGAAGTGCTTGAAGATTTAGACCTGCTGATAGAGGAAACTGGGGCTACCTTGCAAGTGGGTGGTTTGCCTGAGTTGGAATGTTCCCATTCACAGATGAAACAGCTGTTTGTAAATCTTATCAACAATGCAATAAAGTTCAGAAAGAATGATGTTCCCGTTGTTGTAAATATTTCGGGGGAAGTTTTGAAGGATGAAGAAAAAACTGCGTTATATCTGAACCCGACAGTGAAATACTATAAAATAGTTGTAAGTGATAACGGAATAGGGTTTAAGCAGGAATATGCGGATGTCATATTTCAGATTTTTAAAAGGCTTTATGGCCGTTCTACTTATGCAGGGTCGGGTATAGGCCTGGCAATATGCAAGAAAATATGCGACCACCACAAGGGGGTAATATTTGCCGAAGGTGAGCCAGGTGTCGGCGCAAAATTTATTGTTGTACTGCCTGAAAAACAAGAGATGTAAACTATGCTGTCTTCATTTTTCAGGATATTGATTGTTGACGATGATAAAGACGATTTCTTTATCACTAGTGAGCACATTAAAAAAATACCTCGTATCAATGTACAAATAGATTGGTGTGATGATTATGATACGGCATTGAACCATATTGCGCATAGGAATTATGATATATACTTTGTAGACTATCTGTTAGGTGCAAAGTCTGGGGTAGAACTGTTGCAGGATGCCTTGAAATTGAACTGCGAAGAGCCTATTGTAATGCTTACCGGCAAAGGTAGAAGGTTGCTGGATATTGAAGCGATGGAATCCGGTGCTGTAGACTTTCTTGTTAAATCAGAGATTAATACAGAGAAAGTAGAGCGTAGTATACGCTATGCCTTGTTGCGCTCTCGCAGTATCAAAGCGCTGAAAGCTAGCGAACAAAAATACCGGAGCGTTTTTGAACAGTTGAAGGACGTGATATTTGTAGCAGATACAGCGTTACATTTGTTGGATATTAACGATGCTGCTATTGCAATGTTTGGTTATAGCAAAGAGCATTTGCTTGCAATGCGACTGACGGATTTGCTTGTGCCGCTTCCGGATATGGAAAGCTCTGCGATAGCATTGATACATGCTAAAGGAGAAGATGTGGAAGTAGTGCTGAAAACTGCAGATGGAGAATGGCGTAATTGTATCGTATCTGCCACCACACATTTCGATACAAAAGGGAGCGCATATGTGCAGGGTGTGATACACGATATAACAAAACTAAAAAAAGCAGAGCGGGCAATATTACAATCTGAAAAGCTGGCTGCTACAGGTCGTCTGGTAAGGACATTGGCACATGAGGTGCGTAATCCATTAAATAACATTATTCTTTCTGTAGAGCAAATGAAAGCAGAAGGGGTGGATGAAACCGTACAGTTTTACAGTGAAATAGTACTACGCAATAGCTCAAGGATAAATAGCCTGATAACAGCCCTACTTTCTACCTCGCGACCTACGGATATTGTCTTGAAACCGATTGATATTACAGTTGTAATTGATACTGTGTTAAACCGAGCCGCAGATAGTATGTTGCTGAAAGGTGTAAGCTGTGAAAGGAGGCAACTTGCTGAACATATCCTTATTGAAGCAGATGCAGATAAATTACCGATTGCACTGTTCAACATTATAATAAACGGCATTGAAGCTGTGGAAGAAGGTAAAGGGCTTATTCGTGTCAACGTTGAGATGGATGAGTCATACGCAATCATTAACATAGCAGATAATGGTAGTGGTATCAGCGATGAAAATATAGCGCGTCTCTTCGAGCCATATTTCACACAAAAGCGCAATGGCTTGGGTTTGGGTTTGGCCGCATCATTCAATATAGTACAGGCACACAAGGGTAGAATAGAAGTAGCTTCAGAACCGGGCAATGGTGCTGTATTCTCTGTATATATACCACTTTATAAAGATTAATGGCCCGCACCAATAGCCTCGTCAATATCAGATAGCTTTATTGGCTTTTCTATTATTTTCAGTTTGTGGCTGTTCGTGGTGTCGATATCATAATCAAATGCACTCATGCAGATGATCTTCAGGTTTCTGTGAGTCTCTGATAGCTCTACAGCAAACTTCCAACCCAGCCCGTCGGGCAGGTTATTGTCAATAAATAAAATATCAGGAGAAATAGAGGCTATAGATTTTCTGCCAACATCTATGTTATTAGCAGTATAGACAGTATATCCCTTAGGTTGCAGGTACATGGTGAATAGCTCACATAAGTCCTGCTCATCATCAATGATGAGAATTGTTTTGTTTAGCATAAGCGCCCCCCGGTGCTATAATGATATCAAGATAGGCGATTTTTTTCATCTGCAATAGGGTGTGGTAGTAATTCTACACAAACCTGATTGAGTGCTGAATATTCAGGGTTGGATATTCTTCAGTATTTTTAATGCATTATGAATATAGAGAACGAATACCTGGAGGTAAACCGAAAACTGTGGAATGCAAAAACTCCACATCATGTAACATCAGATTTTTATGACAATGATTCCTTTATTGCCGGTAAATCAACACTTAAAGAAGTAGAGATTGGTTTGCTGGGCGATATTAATGGCAAATCAGTGTTGCATTTACAATGCCACTTTGGTCAAGATACGATGTCAATGTCTCGTATGGGGGCGAAATGTACAGGTGTTGATTTCTCAGATGTGGCCATGGACAAAGCGAAAGAGTTGAACGCCCAGCTTGGGTTAGACGCAACTTTTATCTGCTCTGATGTATACAAGCTGCCGGAAGTGCTGGATGAAAAATTTGACATCGTATTTACTACTTATGGCGTATTGGGTTGGTTGCCCGATATGCAACGATGGGCAAATGTGGTATCACATTTTCTGAAACCCGGTGGAAAACTGGTATTGGTAGAGCTGCACCCTGCCGTATGGATGTTTGATAATGCATTTACCTATGTGCAATATCCGTATTTTAATAAAGAAGCTATTGTAGAAACACTGCAGGGTACTTATGCGGATAGAAGCGCAGATATAGAACTACAGGAAATCGGGTGGAATCACTCATTGGCAGAGGTGATGCAGTCGTTAATTAATGCAGGGGTGGAGATAAAGATGTTTAATGAATATGATTATTCTACACAAAACTGCTTTGCAAACATGGTAGAGGTGGCACTGGACAGATTTTGTTTGAAAGGTATGGAAGGTAAACTTCCTTTGATGTATGCTGTTGTAGCAGAAAAGAAATAAGTGGCGAAAAGGAAATCGGATATATCAGTTAATGGGTTTGACGTAATCAGAGAGTGGTTGCAGGCTAAGGGCTTGCAACCATTTCCTTTTCAGGAAGAGGCATGGCAGTTGTATGCAGAAGGGTTGAGTGGTATTGTGAATGCCCCGACAGGCTTTGGTAAAACATTTTCTGTTTTTCTGGGAGTAGTGGTAGATTGGATAAACAACAATCCTGACTACAAAACGAAAACCAAAAACGGATTGCAACTACTTTGGGTGTCGCCGTTGCGTGCATTGGCGAAAGATGTTGGCAGGGCAATGGAACAGGCATTGTCAGAGTTGGATATTCCCTGGAAGGTGGCTGTGAGAAACGGAGATACATCAACCGCAGAGCGGCAGCGGCAGAAAACAAATATGCCCGAGGTGCTGATTATCACCCCCGAAAGCTTGCACTTGCTGATAGCCACTAAAAACAATAAGGATATCTTCAGGTCGCTCAGATGTATAGCTGTTGATGAATGGCATGAGCTATTAGGTTCAAAGCGTGGTGTGCAAATGGAGCTCGCTTTGTCTTACTTGAAAACACTGCCTGCACAGGAAAGCCTGTTGCGCATCTGGGGTATATCAGCAACAATAGGCAATCTTGAAGAAGCACTGTATGTCTTGTTGGGCGACAACCACAATGGGACTATTGTCAAAGCAGATATCCGTAAAGAAGTAGCCATTCATACCATATTGCCCGAAACGGTTGAGTGTTTTCCATGGGCAGGGCATTTAGGTGTGCGTATGATAGAACACGTGCTACCTGTAATACATAATAACAGGTCTACACTCTTATTTACAAACGTCCGTTCGCAGGCAGAGATATGGTATCAGGCATTGCTTGATGCTGATCCTGATCTTGCAGGTGTCATCGCATTGCATCACAGTGCAATTGATGCAGATGTGCGTGTGTGGGTAGAGGAGCAACTGCATGCAGGCACGTTGAAGGTAGTTGTATGCACTGCCAGTTTAGATTTAGGTGTCGATTTTCGACCTGTTGATACTGTCATACAAGTAGGCAGCCCTAAAGGGATTGCACGCTTTCTGCAACGTGCAGGGCGTAGTGGTCATGAGCCGGGTGCAGTCAGTAATATTTACTTTGTACCCACGCATACCTTAGAAATAGTAGAGGCAGCAGCATTGCAGGAGGCATATGAAAAACAATTGGTAGAAAGCCGTAGCCCTGTGGTGCTGGCTTTTGATACATTGGTGCAGTATATGGTGACCCGTGCTGTAGGTGATGGCTTTGTAAGCGAAGCTTTACTTGCAGAGGTAAGAACAACAAACTGCTACAGAGATATTACAGATGCCGAATGGGATTGGTTGTTAGGGTTCATTACACATGGTGGTTCTTTGCTGAAAGAATATGATGAATACCATCGTGTAGTAAATATAGATGGTGTGTATCGTATAGCTAACAGGCGTGTGGCTATGCGGCATCGTTTACATATAGGTACTATAGTGGGTGATGCATTGTTGCGGGTAAAGTTTATGAGTGGTGGTAATGTAGGTACGATAGAAGAATACTTTATTTCAAAGCTTGTACCCGGAGATGTGTTTGTGTTGGCGGGCAGAAAGCTGGAGTTGGTGATGATACGCGATATGGTAGTATACGTGCGCAAGTCGAATGCGAAGAAAGCACACGTGCCTGCATGGGCAGGCGGACGTATGCCATTGTCTGCCAATCTGGGTAGTGTGTTGCGTCATACGTTTCAGCAGGCAGCATTAGAGCCGCATACAAATGAGTTACTTACTTTTTTGCAACCGCTATTCCTTAAGCAGCAAGAACTATCTGTCGTGCCGAAAGAAGATGAGTTGCTGGTAGAGCTTATCAATACTAAAGATGGCTATCACCTGTTTGTATATCCTTTTGAAGGCAGGTTGGTGCATCAGGCAATGGCTTCATTGCTTGCATATAGAATATCACGGCTGTTGCCTATTACCTTCTCAATAGCTATGAATGATTATGGTTTCGAGTTATTAAGTGACCAACCGATACCAGTAAGCGAAGAGAATATAAAACAATTGTTGAGCCCCGATGTATGGTATGCAGACTTGCAACGTAGTATTAATGCCGCAGAGATGGGGCGCAGAAAGTTTCGCGATATAGCCGTTATATCTGGCCTTGTGTTTCAGGGAATGCCGGGTGCATATAAGAAACAGCGTCATCTGCAAAACTCTACATCGCTTATATATGAAGTGATCAGCCAGAACGAACCCTCTAATATATTGTTGCAACAAGCCTATACAGAAGTGTTGACGTATGAAGTAGAAGCAACACGCTTATATAATACATTGCAACGCATAGCTGCTAGTAGCATTATTATATCTCGTCCTGCTAATCTTACACCGTTTTGTTTCCCTATAAAAGTTGATTCTTTGCGCGAAGAATTGAGTAGTGAGAAGTTGGAAGACAGAATTCGCAGAATGCAACAATCGGCTCAAAAGCAAACCAGATAAGTAATAGCGCCGACATATTACAAATGCTGAATAAAAATATGCAGTACAATGTTTGGAAGTAGAACTTTCTTATCTACTTTTGCACTCCCAATCGATACAGAGCGGGTAAGTTCTTAAAGCGATAGTTACAGCAAAATAGTCAGTGTGTAGTAAGGTAAAAGAGGGTGGGTAACTGATTAGAAAAATAAAGTTTTAAAAAACGTTTTGCGGTTTGAAAAATGTCTTCTACCTTTGCGCTCCCTTAGCGGAACAACGGTAACGAAAGGGAAGCAAAAAGCTCGCAAGAGCTGCAGCGAAAAAAGTTCTTTAAAAATAAATTTTGCGGTTTGAAAAACACCAATTATCTTTGCGCTCCCTTAGCGGTGCAACGGTAACGAAAAGGTAACAAAGAGTTCTTTAAACGGTAACAAAATGAGTGGTTCGGTTTGAGGCCGATGGTGAGGTTCAAGTCCTTAACTACAGCAAGAGTCACGTAGGTGACGATGTTCTTTGAAAGATTGGGAAAACAA
>DATGXJ010000005.1:0-71105 GCA_035299045.1 Flavipsychrobacter sp. | reverse complement strand
GTTCTTTAACAAATATTAGCCCATTCGCATTATCTGGCTATTTTGCAGGTGATTTTGGTTGTGGCTTTACACAGGAATTCACAATATCTTGGCCAACAGGGGTTGACAACCTGAATGAATCGTATTCAGGTATCACAGTATACCCAAACCCAGCTTCAACACAATTTACTGTTGCTGTTGATGCAAACACTGTAAAAGGTGTTATCAACCTGATAGATATGACAGGTAGGGTTGTTGCATCGCAAGTTGCTAATAGCGAAGAAACGATCATTAATACTGCTGCACTGGCTAATGGTGTTTATTACGTTACTTACGTAGCTGATAATGCAGAGGTAAAACTGAAATCGAAACTGGTGATTGCTAAATAATCCGCCATTTAATAAATTAATATCAGGGCTGCCACATGGCAGCCCTGATTATTTAGAACAATGCTTTGTAATTTTGTATGGTATGAGTGACAGAATTGAAAAACTAAAAGCGTTTTTAAACGACACTCCGAACGACTGCTTTCTGAACCATGCTTTGGCATTGGAGTATATAAAGCTGGGCGATGACACGGAAGCAAAGCTTTTGTTTGAAAAGAACATAGGTACTGATGTTAACTACGTTGCCACGTACTATCATCTGGGTAAGTTGCTGGAACGCGTCGGTGAACAGGAAGGGGCTATTAAGATATACGAGCAAGGGATGGCAGTAGCCAAAACAGTAGGGGATAATCATAGTTATAACGAATTGCAGGGAGCATACGAAGACCTTGTTTATTGATATGGATTTATTGAAAGGATTTATTGAAAATTGGAATAAACGACAGTTTGCTGATAAACAACAAACTGTGCTGCTGGCTGTAAGTGGCGGTAGCGATTCTATGGCTATGTCGCACTTGTTTCTGAAGGCAGGGTTGTCTTTTTCGATAGCGCATTGCAATTTTCAATTGAGAGGAGAGGAAGCAGATAAAGATGAACAGCTGGTAAGGGATTGGTGTTTTGATAATAATATTGTCTTCCATCATGTACGTTTTGATACAAAAGAAAAGATGGATGAGTGGGGTAAAGGTGTGCAGGAAACTGCCCGCATCCTCCGTTATGAATGGCTTGAAAATCTGAGGAAAGAACAGGGGTATAGCCATATAGCAACAGCGCATCATGCAAATGATAATGTAGAAACACTGCTGATGAACCTGTTTAAAGGCACTGGTATTGCAGGCCTGCACGGTATACCTGTTGTTAACGAACGTATCATTCGTCCACTGTTGTTCGCACAGAAGAAAGAGATAGCATGCTATATTGCTGAGCATAACATACCCTATAGAGATGATGCTTCTAATGCTACAGACAACTATTTGCGCAATGCTGTAAGGCATCATATAGTGCCTGTAGTTGAGGAATGGTTTAAAGATGGTGTGCAACAGGTAAATGAAAGCATTACCCGTTTTTCGGAAGTTGAGACGTTATATCGTAAAGCTGTTGACAGAGAGCTGAAGCGTTTGATAGAGAAAAGAGGTAATGATTATTACATTCCTGTGAGGAAGCTGATAAAAACCGAACCACTTTCTACCATTTGTTACGAATTGTTACAGCCATTTGGTTTTACGGCGTTACAGGTTGCGCCTGTGATAAATCTGTTGACTGCGGAAACTGGTAAGAGGGTAGAGTCTCAGACGCATCATATAATTCGTAACAGAGATTTTCTGATAATAACAGCTAAGCAATTCAATGCTACCGACTTTATACAGATAGACTCTGTGCCTTGCAATATTCATGCAGGCAAGCATCAATTTGTATTTAGTGCAGATGATGACAATAAGCATATACCATCTGATAATAACATTGCGCATATTGACATCGAAAAACTGAGCTTCCCCTTGATATTGAGAAGGTGGAAAACTGGCGACTATTTCTATCCGTTGGGAATGGGGATGAAGAAAAAGAAGCTAAGCAAACTGTTTATAGATAACAAAGTGCCGCTACATGAAAAAGAACATGTATGGGTATTGGAAAGCGATAAACACATTGTTTGGGTTGCGGGTATGCGTCTTGACGAAAGATTCAAGGTGAAAGAAACTACCCAAAATGTATTGGTTGTTAAAAAGACGGATGCATAAGCTGTCCGAAGAAGATTTGTCCGTGCGTTGGGTCAAACAATAAAGTAAACAGGAAACCATATACTGCACCCCAGAAGTGCGCATCGTGTCCTATGTTATCACTCCCCTTTTTGCCCATGTAAGCAGAATATGCCAGATAAGCTATTGCAGCAATGATACCAGGTATAGGTATGAACCATATTCTGATGATTTGCCATGGGGCAAAATATACATAAGAAAACAATACTGCAGATACACCGCCTGATGCCCCTAACGCAGAATAGTAGCTATGGTTTTTATGCTTTGCAAAGGATGGCAGTCCGCTTGCGATAATACCCGATAAGTACATTATGGGAAATAGGTAGGGCTTACCTATGTATTGAAAATACATTTCCAGCACATCGCCGAAAGTGTATAGTGCAAACATGTTGAAGAACAGGTGTATGTAGTCGGCATGTATAAAACCCGCAGTAATAAACCTGTAATATTCGCTTGGGGTATCATTCATTCGCCAAGGCCAGAAAATAAGCTTGCCTCTTAGTTGGTCATTATTGAACGCGGCCAGTGAAATGATTACTGTAACTATTACAAATATGAGTGAGTAAGACATGTATGCTGAATGTGTTGACGAATATAACGTAAGAATCAGGAATGGTGGTATGGAGAATTGTTAAGAATACTGAAAGCACGGTAAACCTGCTCTGCTAATATGAGGCGCACTAACTGGTGCGGGAATACAAGATTGGATAAAGACCATACTTGTTTGGCCTCGGCACGCACTTTGTCAGACACACCGTATGCACCACCTATTAATAGCACGACTGTTTTTACACCCTGATTCATCATTTGTTGAAACTGCTGCGCCCATTGGGGGGAGCTAAGCATCTTGCCTCTTTCATCAAGCAATACCAGATAGTGTTGTGGCTGCAGGCGTTTCAGAATCAGTTCTTCTTCCTGTAGTTTTGTTTTTTCTATATCTGTTGTTGCTAATTTTTTAGGGGTTTGAAGTATAACGAGCTCTACAGGATTGTATGGCTTTGTTTTTTTGAAGTAATGAGTAATACCTTCGTCAATAAAAGACTCATTTTCCTTACCGATAGACCAGATTTCGATATTCATATACTTCTAATAATCCGCCAAAATACCACATTCCATGCGGTTTTGAAGAAGTTGAAATAAAATTTTCAAAAAAACTGTTTGTAAAATCTGGCATTTACCCTATCTTTGCAATCCCAAAACGGGAATGGCCTCGTAGCTCAACTGAATAGAGCATTTGACTACGGATCAAAAGGTTTCAGGTTTGAATCCTGACGAGGTCACTACAACACAAAGGGTTTCAAGCTACACGGTTTGAAACCCTTTTTTCATTTGCATACATCCTACATACATTTTAGAAAATAAAAAAGCCAGCCTGAAAACAGGCCAGCCCCTATAAACCCTATCACCATGAAAACATTTCAAAGATATGATGCAGATACGCTGCTTATATCACTATAATTAGTAGTTTTTTACTTGCCGAACATTTTGGTAATATCTCCCAGATCTACATCGCCGTCCTTGTCTTTGTCTAGTCCAAACTGAGAGCCAACAGAGTTGATGATGTTTTGAACACCACCACCTTGGCCACTTGTCAGCGAGCCTATGATGCCTTGCAGATCGATGCTTTTATCGTTAGGGTCATTGGCTTTATTCTTTAATGAATTAAGTACCTGTGGTATCAATCCGCCAGCTATGTTTTTTGCTGTCTCTGCATTGATGCCGAATTTCTGTGCGATATTGCCTGCAAAGTTTTCAGACAGGCCATTTACAGCAGTGCTGTTATTGCCCTGCAGCAGGCTTGTTAATTGCTCCATATTACCACCGCTCATCATTTGCTGCAAGCCACCGAAAATTGAGTTGCCCGCTTCCTGCATTACTGCATCGTTATGCTCGTTAGGTACGGCATTATTTTCAACAACAGCTTGCTGGCCGTGTTGCTTTATGATGTTCATTAATTGATCTAACATAAAAATATCGTTTTGATTGAATGACGTAATATACAAACTTGTAGGGTAGCTGTGTGTAGAACTATTCAACACATAATAGAATTATAACATCCCCGTAGTGGCATTGCTTTTGTTTAATAATACTTCAATTTCCTTTTCTCTTTTTAGTATCTGCATACGCAGTGGTGAAAACAGCCACGTAGCTCTCAGTTTATTCAGCCTGTCTTTAGGAGGCAATAACAGCAGCCGTTTAAGCCATGTTAAAGGTGCAAAATGCCTGAATACACCAGATAGCTTTACAAAGTAAATGACGGTACTATTGTCTGCCTGATTCAGTAGCATTTCCAGTTCCTTTACATCTGTAAGAGAGGAAATGCACAATACAGTTCCATTTTTGGGATTGAAATACTGTTGCAACGACTTTTCATTATTCCATTCGCTATTGCTGATGATGCGTGATGCTTTTTCAGTATCGTTCAGATGTTCAGGGATATTAAAGTGTTGGTCGGGGACATAACGTAGTGCCCATTCTTTTTTGCTCAGGGTATCATATACTGTCCATACATAGTTCTTATAATAGTTGAGCATCTCTTTATAATACCCCTCGCTAAGCCATTGTTGTTTCAGGCTGTGCTGAAATGATGCATAGAAATACAGGTGCGATGCGTATGGCTCAAACATTTCGGGTACACGAACTACCAGTTCACCGCTTTTAGCATATACTTTCCATACTATACGGCGCACATCATCGCCCGATTCGAAATCTTTATAATTCAGGTATTCTCCCTCCACACGTCGCAGTTGCTCTATACGTATATCCATCGTTTCTGTCTTCTTTGGATATACCTCGCGGTCGTCATCTTCTTTCAGTACAGGTGGTTGAGAAAAATGCCCTGAAATAGGCTGAGATACTGCCAATTTGCATATCTGCAGCATATCTTCAAAAAATACGAAACCACCTTTCAGTTCATATTCTTTTATGTCAGGCAGTTCCATTCTGCTACGGCCTGTAATGGCGGCACGTAACAGGCTTTTTTCTTTTCTTTTATTTGACAGCAGGGTGAAGGTGTCTGTCATCTGATGATTATCATAAAACAAACGTCCTTTTACAAAACCAAGTAAAGGCCTGTATACACCACTTATTGCAGCATTCAGAAACAGTTTATTCTTTTTACCGTTAACGGTTTCGGTCGTGAAGCTTACGTCCAGCTTGTATTGTTTGCTGTGTTTCAACCACAGATAATACAGCCAACTGGCTATGGTACTCAGTGCCGAAAGTATTATCAGTGCTAATAAAAACCAGAACACAATCTTGCCCATCAGTATTACAAAAGGGCGAAAAGGAGTGACTTCATCTTTCTGCAACGGTTGGTACAATATGCGATAAGCCATGTATGCGGCCAAACCGTATATCAGGGTGTTCAGCGTAAAGGGTAGGTACTGCAAATAGTACCGCAACAGCCATTTCAGTTGTTTCCAGCGCATAGTTTATCTGTGCATGAAAATAAACAATCCTCTACCAAGATTCTGTTAAATAACAGCAATAAATTAATCGCTACACATTTAGAGATTTATTAATTTTATACATCTCAAAATCACCCCCATTTATGAAAAAGACAATCATCATCGCCGCATCTCTTTTCCTGGTTCAACACGCTCATGCACAACCCGGTAGTGGCTATGCCCGCCGAGCAATAGAAGATAAATACGAAAAAGATAATGCAGGCAACAAGCAGAAGGGTATGGACTGGCTGAACAATGCCATGAATGGCAAAACGGAAGAGGTTTATAAATTTCCGTTGAACGTGAAGATGCACATGACTACTTATAAGAATGGGGAAGTAAAAGATGAAAATGACATGGATTATTATCTGAATACAGGTGCCAAATATTTTGGTGCAAGAATAACGGATAATAATAAACGTAAGAATAAAAGCATCATGTTTACCATCTACGATTATGATAATAACAGCTCTATTATGATAGATGAAAACGAGAAAACTTATATGGCTGTAAACATTAATGCTTTTATGAGTGCCGAAGCGCAGGCTAACAGGGGGAAGACTACCACAGACGGTAAGTATAAGAACGACTGTAAGAAGAGTGGAAAATCGAAAACCATACAGGGCTATAGCTGCGAAGAATATGTTTGTATTGACGAAGACCGTAATCGCCGCAGCGAGATATGGGTAACTACAAAGATACCGGTAGATATTTCACAAAGCTTTATGCGCAGCCCCTATGCATATGTAAGTACCAATAAGATGGCGGGGATGATGATGGAGGGTAGTTTTTATAAGAACGACCAAATTGAAAGCAAAATGGAAGTGACAAGTGTCAATACAAGTGCCAACTATAATGTGACAATGAGCGATTATAAAAAACAGGGTATGTAGATATGTTACTCAGCGTTTATGAGCTTGATACCTGTTTGTGTCAGCTCTATTTTATGCTGTTTGTATAAAGCGCCAATTGTCATTTTAAATACTTTCTTGCTGATCCCGAAGAACTCATAGATTTCTTCGGGATTGCTTTTATCATGATATGGCAGGTAGCCATTATTCTCTTCCAGCAGTCTCAATATCTTATCCGTTTCGCTTTCTACTTTTTTATAACCTGCCTCACCGAGCGATACGTCTATTTTTCCCTCTTCTTTAATGGACTTGATAAAACCTTTTTCGTGTGCACCGTATTCCAGTTCGCGAAACACCTCGTTATAGTGCAACACACCTAAATGCTTGTTGTTGATGATGACCTTGTAACCAATATCGGTTTTTTGGTACACCAGCATATCAACCTCATCTTTTTCTTTAACTGTAAGGTTCTCGTTACTCAGTGTTCGTTCTACACGTTGTGTAGCTGCAATACGGCCTGTACGTTCGTCTATATAAAGTTTTACAAGGTATTCGCCACCAACATCTATACGGGTTGTTTGCTGAGAAAGGGGCAGGAAGATGTCTTTCATCAAACCCCAGTCAAGAAATGCACCCTGGTTACTGATGCTTACCACTCTTAATAAAGCAATATCACCCGCAACTGCCAATGGCTTTTGTGTGGTAGCAATCAGCCTGTTTTCGCCATCGTGATACAGAAATACTTCTATTTCATCATCTGGCTTTAGTCCTTTGGGTACAAAACGTTTGGGTAGCAGTATTTCACCGTCTTCGCCACCATCAAGATACATGCCGAAGTCTACTTTCTTTACTACTTTAAGTGTATTGTATTGCCCTACCTGAACCATAAATTTTATAATACGATTGGCAAAGGTACGCTTATTTTAGTGGTGAGGCAGCTTTCTTGCCTATTAGCCCAAGGTGCGTATCGTTGAAACCGGTAATGTGTTTTAACCCATATCCCATCATTCTGTCGAAAGAAGCGTGTGCAAAAAGCATTAAACCTGCGAGCAGGATATATTGGTTGCCTGTGATAATGCCCAATGCTATCACAGCAATTGCTACTGCTTTATGATGAAACAGATTGTAAGTAAATGCGCCGATTTCGTTATTTACAAGATAGCCGAGCATGCTGATGTCAGGAGCGAAGAACAATAACAGGTATACCCACCAGCCAAGTTGCAGATTCAGTTTGGTCATCATGTAGATGGCGATGGCAGTCATTGCCAGTTCTTCAATTCTAAGTACGTATTTCATTGCTTTATGATTTTGTATCACAAAGGTCTGAAGCATACAAAGGCGCAGAATTGATAAATATCAAGAATTTCAGCCGATGGATTTTTTGCGGAGTCGGCTTAGTGTTTCAGGGGTCATGCCAAGCATAGATGCGAGGTATTGTAATGGCACCTGATTGAATAATTTGGGATTGATAGACAGCAGTTGATTATACCTTTCTTCTGCCGTCATAAAGAGGTGGCTGTTTATCCTTTCTTCCAATATGATAAAGCATTTGGCAAGAAATAGTTTTTCGAGTTTATGCCATTCGGGTATGTTATTACCTAGTGCATCGTAGTTGTTTTTATCTATCGTATACAGTTCGCAGTCTGTCAATGCCTGCATATTCCAACGTGCGGGTGTATTGAAAATAAAGCTGGCAAGGTCTGTTACAAAATAGCCGGGCGTGCTTATCCACTGGGTTACTTCCTTGTCGTTTTTGTTGGCGTATATCCTTACAAGTCCGGCTTTTATAAACGATAGTTGTGTGCAAGGGCGTTGTTCTTTGAGGAGATAATCTCCCTTACTTACAGTTTTGTAGGTGAATGCAGATGCAATGGATGCAAGGTCTTCTGTCCTGGCATCGAAATAGGTTTGTATATATTGCTCCAATTCTGTCACAGAACAAATCTATTAATTAATAAGCTACAGTTGCATATTATTGCAGCATGGCAGAATTACAACCGTTCAAAGATTTATACTCTCCACAGTCTGTAGGCAGGCTGGGGCAATACATAAAGAAAGTTTATCCGCAGTTTCAGAAAGATAAGTTTGAGAAGGTAGTTTTTGATAAAGGCTGGAAGGAAAAGGAACTGAAGCAACGCATGCGGCATATAACGCTTTCACTCAATCAGTTTTTACCTGCAAGCTTTAAAGAAAGCAGTGCAGTATTGATAGACTGCGTAATGCAAATGCGCAAAGAGGGTATAGAAAGCCTTGGTATAGAGTTTCTTTCTTTGCCCGATTATATTGAGGTATTCGGGATAGAGGATTACAAGTCTTCTGTAAAAGCTATAGAGGTGATTACCCAATTCATCAGTTGCGAATTTGCCGTCCGTCCTTTCATCATAAAGTATGGCGAAAAGATGCTGCAACAAATGGATGCATGGGGTAGCCATAAGAACCATAAAGTACGCAGGTTGGCTTCTGAAGGTTGTCGCCCGCGTCTGCCATGGGGCATGGCATTGCCAGCATTGAAGAAAGACCCATCGGCAATACTGCCCTTGCTGGAAAGGCTGAAGGATGATGAACACGAGTGGGTGAGGCTTAGTGTTGCCAACAACCTGAACGATGTATCAAAAGATAATCCTGATACGGTACTGAAGCTGTTTAAGAAATGGCATGGCAAGAGCAAAAATGCAGATTGGGTTATCAAACATGCATCGCGCACATTGCTGAAACAAGGCAATGCCGACCTGATGAAGCTATTCGGGTTTGGAGATGATGGTAGTATTCAGCATAACCATTTTAATATAGAGACACCGAAGGTAAAAGGCGGGCAAGACCTGCAGTTTTCATTCAGTGTAACCAACACTGGTAAAAAGCCTCAAATGGTAAGGCTTGAATATGGTATGCACTACCTGCGTGCAAACGGTACCCATTCTAAAAAAGTATTCAAAATAAGCGAGCGGGAATGTAAACCGGGAGAAACAATAGCCATTACCCGTAAGCAAAGCTTCAGGCCTATTACTACAAGGGTATATTATCCCGGTAAGCAGAAGGTATCGCTGATTGTAAATGGTACAGAGCGTGTGATAGCTGATTTTGAGCTGAAAGGATAGCTGTTTGTAAGCTTATTTTGACTTTCAGCCACGGAATGTTACTTTTGCATAAATCTCGTAAGTTTGAAGACCCTGCTTGATACTAAGCAATTAGACATTACGCTCCAACGCCTCGCTCATCAACTGATTGAGAACCATACCCAATTTAAAGATACTGTACTGATAGGCATACAACCACGTGGTGTGTGGCTATCTGACCGTATTGCAGGCTTGCTGAAAGGCATTACAGGCCAGCAAAGTATACCGTATGGCAAGCTGGATATCACTTTTTACCGAGATGATGTGCATCAGGGCAACGAAATACACGTGCCTTCCCAAACAGAAATCCCCTTCAGCATAGAAGATAAAAATGTGATACTGGTAGATGATGTGCTGCATACAGGGCGCACCATTCGCAGTGCCATGGATGCCCTGATAGACTACGGCAGGCCTAAAAGTGTGGAGCTGCTGGTTTTGATAGACCGCAGGTTCAGCCGCGAACTGCCGATACAGCCAGATTATGTAGGACGTACTGTTGATACTATCATCACACAGAAGGTAAAAGTGTACTGGAAGGAAAAAGACCAGAAAGACGAAGTAGTACTTATTGATTAAATAAATTAGAATAAAAAGATATAGATGTCGCTATCTGTAAAACACCTGCTGGGTATTAAAGAACTACAAACGGAAGATATTCATACGATCTTTCGCACGGCAGACAATTTTAAACAGGTATTACAAAGGCAGATAAAGAAAGTACCTGCCCTGCGCGATACCACAGTAGCCAATATCTTTTTTGAAAATTCTACCCGCACCCGCATATCATTTGAACTGGCACAGAAAAGGCTGAGTGCAGACGTGGTAAATTTCTCTGCATCAGGCTCATCGGTATCTAAAGGCGAAACCCTGATAGATACGGTAAACAATATACTGGCCATGAAGGTAGATATGGTGGTAATGCGCCACTCTGCCAGCGGAGCTCCATGGTTTCTGGCCAATCATATAGATGCAAGCATCATCAACGCAGGGGATGGTATCAATGAGCACCCTACACAGGCACTGCTCGATGCTTTCTCTATGCGCGAAAAATTGGGTGACCTGAAGGGTAAACGTATCACCATCATTGGAGATATCATGCACTCGAGGGTTGCATTGAGCAATATCTACTGCCTGAACAAACTGGGAGCAGAAGTAATGGTTGCAGGCCCGCCCACACTGATACCAAAGCATATTGAAGGCTTGGATGTGAAAGTGGAGTATGATGTAAAGAAGGCGCTGCAATGGGGAGAGGTAGCCAACGTACTGAGAATACAACTGGAACGCCAGCATAAACCATTGTTCTCTACACTCAGAGAATATGCACTATACTATGGCATCAATAAACAGATGCTGGACGACCTGCAGAAAGAGATGATCATCATGCACCCGGGTCCAATAAATAGGGGGGTAGAGTTGAGCTCTGACGCTGCAGATAGTAAACAATCTATAATATTAGATCAGGTAGAAAACGGTGTAGCCATCCGAATGGCTGTAATCTACTTGTTATCAGGCAAGAGTGAATTAGAATAATTTTAATTGTTTAAAATCTAAATGTAAAAAGTTGAAGGCTTTTAGCTTTCCTCTTAACAATCTAATCGTATCTTTGACGCCTGTTTTGAACCGTAAGTTTTACGAATTAAGACAAATTTCTAACTAACAGACTTTATATGGCATCTACCTGGTTTCGTAGGATTAAGAAGGGTATATTGACCGATACGCGTGAGAAGAAGGAAACCCCTGATGGCTTGTGGCATAAGTGTCCGGAATGTAAGACAACTACTACCACACAAGAGCTGGAGAATAACTATTATGTTTGTCCGAAGTGCAGTTATCACAATCGCATAAACGCTGCTGAATACTTTCCGATTATCTTCGATGAGAAAGAGTACGAACTGCTATTTGAAAACATCGTTCCGAAAGACAAACTTGGCTTCGTAGACCTGAAACCGTACGATGTACGCCTGAGGGATGCGCAGAAAAGCACAGGCCTGAAGGATGCAATGACCGTAGGGGTTGGTAATGTGAATGGTTATGGATTGGTGGTTGCCTGTATGAACTTCAACTTCATTGGTGGTTCTATGGGTAGTGTAGTAGGTGAGAAAATAGCACGTGGCATAGACTATGCCATTGCCAATAAGATGTCATTTATGATCATCTCTAAATCAGGCGGTGCGCGTATGATGGAAAGTGCCTTTTCGTTGATGCAAATGGCTAAAACATCTGCTAAGCTGACTCAATTGGCCAAAGCAGGGCTTCCGTACATATCGCTGATGACAGACCCAACTACAGGTGGTGTTACAGCGTCTTATGCTATGCTGGGCGATGTAAACATTGCAGAACCGAAAGCGTTGATAGGCTTTGCAGGTCCGCGTGTTATCAAAGAAACTATTAAGAAAGACCTGCCATCAGGCTTCCAGCGTTCAGAGTTTTTGCTGGACCATGGTTTTCTGGATTTCATCGTTCATCGCCCTACATTGAAAGAAAAATTAGCAACAGTAATTGAATGGTATATGAAAGGGAAGTAACACTCCCTTTTTTTAATGGAGAGTAAACACATTGGCTACAGATAAAGTATATATTAAAAACCGACCTGCAACATTTGAATATGCTATCGAGGATAGGCTGACGGCCGGCATTATGCTTACCGGTTCAGAAATTAAGTCTGTTCGCAATGGTAAGGTCAGCTTTAATGATAGTTATTGTTTCTTTCACAAAGGCGAAATGTGGGTTAAGAGTCTGCATATTGCCGAATACGTAAATGCCGGTTATGCAGGCCACGACCCTGTGCGTGAACGTAAGTTGTTGCTGAATAAAAGAGAACTGCGCAAATGGGAAACCAAAATGCGCGAGAAAGGGTATACGATAGTACCACTTGCCATGTTTATAAACGATGAGGGATATGCAAAACTTGAAATAGGTTTGGGCAAGGGTAAGAAACTCCACGACAAACGCGAGACAATAAAGTCTCGCGATGCCGAAAGAGAGATGAAACGCTATCTGAAATAGTCTCTCTTATCTAATGAGTGAAATATCTCCTTTCAGGAATATTTTTTCGCCGTTAGCACATCTTGATTCTATAAAGTATACAAACACGTCAGGCCATTGTGCTTTGCCTTTGTAGGTACCATCCCAACCATATTCCGGTTTGTTTGGCGGGAAGTCTCTGGCTTCATAAATTTTTTCGCCCCAACGATTATATACTCTGAATATATCAATATTGGTAACCCCTGATGCACTTGGGTAGAACTTGTCATTCGCCCCGTCTCCGTTTGGTGTGAAAGTGTTAGGAATGAAGAATAATGCGCCATCACAAGCTACACGTATTGTTATATCATCTTTCGCTTCGCAATAGTCAGTATATACAGTAGCCGTATATGTAATGGTTTTTGACAGAGAAGCTAACGGATCTATACAATCATAACAGTTCAATCCTTCAGCAGGTGTCCATTTGATGATGTTTGCCTTTGTTACATCGGCACGTAGTTGTATTACAGAACCAGGTGTACCTTTCAGATCTGGGCCAAGTTCTACGGTTGGCTTTTTATGAATCACAACATCCTGATACAAAGTGTCTTTGAAACACTCGTTTTCGGTAATGACTACACGGTATCTGGTATTAGTGTCGGTTGATGACACCGGGCTTGCAATCTTACTATTGTTCAGTGTTTTTTCAGGTGTCCATTCATAAGCAATACCGCCGCTGGCATTCAGTTGAATTTCATCTCCCTCACACACATTTATTTCAGGGCCTACAGAAACAGGAAGTTTAGGTACCACTGTTATCTTGATAGTAGCAGTATCAAGACAACTATTACTATCAACACCTATTACTGTATAGTCCGTAGATGTGTTTGGTTTTGCAATAGGTGTAGTGCATGTATTGCAAGACAGTGTAGCGGAAGGTGTCCATGTGTATGTTTTGGCACCTTTGACGTTTAGTAATACAATTTCACCAATACAAATGGTATCGTTGGGGCTTACTTCAATAACAGTTTCAGGGAAGTTTATAATTGTAGCAGTATCAGTTGCAGTACACCCATTATTGTCTGTAACAGTTACGATATGTGTGCCTGCACTCAGTCCTGAAGGACTACCAGTTGTAGAGCCATTAGTCCATGCATAGGTATATGGTGATGTGCCGCCAGTGGTAATTGTATTAATAGAACCTGTGCTGTAGTTGACGCATATTTTACCATTGTCTTTAGCTAAGATATTAAGCAACGGTGGTTCTGTTATTGTACTGCTATCTATATACTTACACCCTTTTTCGTCTGTTATTGTCAGTATATAAGTACCCGGTTTCAGTCCAGATAACGAAGCTGATGTAGATATCGGTGTTGTGTTCCAGCTAAATGAATATGGGGTAGTACCGCCATTTACGGTTGTTGTAATATCGCCATCATTTTTGCTGTAGCAGCTGATATCATTTTTTGTCAGTATAGCATTTAATGGATTTGGTTGTATGATATCAGCAGTGTCTGATTTATTACACCCTTTACTGTCTGTTATTGTTACAATGTAGCGACCAACACCTAAATTATTGTTTGATGCAGTTGTTTTACCATTGCTCCATACATAGGTATATGGCGGCGTTGCACCACTTGCCACTACTATTGCACTGCCATTTGTATCGCCATTGCAAGATGCATTTGTTTTGGTTAACGTACTGATAAGTTGTGTTGGTTGTGTTATGACTACTGTGTCGTATTTAGTACAATTGTTTGTGTCATTTATCGTTACAATATATGTACCTGCATTTAGCCCTGTAACAGTTGGTGTTGTTTTTACAGGAGAGGTATTCCATGAATAGGTATATCCCGGTGTACCGCCGCTAGCAATCACAGATGCGGTGCCATTTGTTCCATCGTAGCAACTAACATCTGTTTTCGTTTTCGTATTTGTAAGTAGTGTTGGTTGTGTAATGGTAACTGAATCTGTAAAACTGCACCCAAGACTGTCTGTAACTACTACTATGTATGTTCCAGCAGTAACACCTGAAATTGTAGATGTTGTTCTTACTGGATTTGTATTCCATGTATAGGTATAAGGTGGTGTGCCACCCGTTGCCAATACAGTAGCACTGCCATTGCTACCATTATAACAGCTTACATTTGTACGACTAACATAAGCTGACAGCAGCAGTGGTTCTGTAATAATTGTAGTATCTGTTTTTATGCAGCCCTTACTGTCTGTTATAGTTGCTATATATATGCCGGCTTTTAAGCCGCTTATATTTGTTGTTGATTGAATGGGTATAGTATTCCACACTATAGTGTATGGTGCGCTACCACCTGATATATTGAGGTTGATGCTACCATTGCTACCGTTATGACAATTTACATTGGTCTTGGTATGTGTTACTGTTAATAATGGTGGCTCCGTTAGTATCAGTGTATCTTTTTTAGTACATCTGTTATCATCCGTAATTGTAGATATATATATGCCTGCATTCAGGTTATTTATCGCGGAAGTATTCCTCACCGGATTAGTATTCCATTCATATGTATATGGAGGGGTTCCGCCAGACGCAATTACATATGCCAGACCATTGTTGCCAAGATAACAACTTACATCGTTTTTGCCTTTAGAACTGGATAGCTTAGTTGGTGCTGTAATCTGGAAAGTATCTATTAATGAGCAACCTTTGTTATCTGTGGTAACCACAATGTACGTGCCAACACCTAAACTGCCAATTGAGTCTGTTGTACTTATCGGAGAAGTGTTCCAAGAGTAGCTGTATGGTTGTGTGCCGCCAGATAAAACGATTTTAGCAGTACCATTTGTTTCACCGAAGCAGTTAATGTTTGATTGCTGTTTTGTTCGGGTTAGTAATGTTGGTTGTGTAATAATGATAGTATCTTTTTTACTACATCCTTGTCCGTCAGTAGTTGTGCCAATATACGTTCCTGCTATTAGGTTTGTTATAGCTGCTGTAGTGCTTGTCGGGGTTGTATTCCAACTGTAGGTGTATGGGTTTGTGCCGCCCGATGCCGATAAAATAATGCTGCCGTTATTGCCACCGTAACAATTTACATCTGCTTTAGTGAATGATGTGTTGATGGCTGCAGGCTGAGTAATGAGAACAGTATCTGCAACAGTACAACCTTTGTTATCTGTAACTGTAGATATGTAAGTGCCGGCATATAAATTATTTATAGTGGCAGTTGTTCTGACAGGGTTTGTATTCCAATTGTATAAATATGGTGTAGTCCCTCCTGTTACAGTTACATTTGCTGTACCGTTGTTACCTGCATTGCAACTAACATCTGATTTTGTAACTGATATAATAAGTTGTGGTGGTTGGGTAATGACAAATGTGTCTTGTTTGCTACAGCCTTTGTTGTCTATAGTCGTCACTATATACGTACCTGGTGCAAGATTGTTAGCAGAGTCTGTTGTATTTCCTCCGGTATTCCAGCTGTATGTATATGGAGGGGTACCACCACTTGCTGTTACTTTCGCCTTGCCTGTATTTTGATTGTAGCAGTTTATGTTTGTCTGGGTTTTGGTTGTTACAAGTAGTGTGGGTTGTGTTATAGTGTCGGTTTTTGTTTTGAAACATCCTATAGCATCTGTTACTTTAATACTATAGATGCCGGTAGTAAGGCCAGAAATTGTTTGTGTTGTTTGGATGGGGCTTGTATTCCAGCTATAAGCGTATGGTGTATTACCATTTACCGGGTTTACAGTAATGCTGCCATTAGCGGCACCATTACAACTAATATTTTGTTTTGTGGTTGTTATAGATAAATCGCTGACAGAAATTGTTACACTATCCTTTTTTGTACAGCCATTGCTATTGGTAACAGTTAATATATAACGAGTGTCTGTAGAGGGGCTTGCTTTCGGTGCTACGCAAGTACTACAACTTAAACCTGTTGTCGGTGACCAACTATATGTAAATGGTGCACCATCTCCAGTTACAGTATTGTTCAGGAGTACACTATCCCCCAAACATATAGTTGTATCATTTCTGCCCGCAATATTCAGGTTTTGAACCGTTACAGTAGTAAATAATGTATCAGGACAACCATAGCCTGTATATGGTGTAAGTATTACGGCATACTTAGTAGTTGTTGACGGAGTGGGGATGATTACAGTTTGCCCAGTGCCTAATGTGGTTGTCAAAGTAGAGTCCTTCCATGTGTATGATTGAAAACCCGGAGGGGCAGTCAGTGTTGTGGTAGGAGAGTTAACACATGCTACAGTGTTGATTTTAAAAAGACCACAGTCAAGGTCAACATAACCATAACCAAAGTGAGCGCCTAATGCACAGTCCCCAGTGGCAAAATCTACAGTTACAGTTCTGCCTGCATAGCCTGATAAATCGATACTTGCAGTAGTCCATGATTTATACCAAACATTGCTACCTACCCCTGATAATGTAAAACCTGGAAGGGTAGAAGTAGCCACGTATGTAAACTGGCTGCAGTTTACAATTACATTTGTTATAGAATCAAAGGCTTTTACTTCAAATCTTGGTTGTTGCGAAGCAGTATGGCTTGGGTCTTGAAATACGACCGCGTATCTGAAAATAAGACTATAGTCATTCACTCCATTAGGCACACGTACGTGGTACCTTGCCCTTTCTGCCTGAGAGCCTGTACCGCTATTACCAAGCCTCATGGAATAGCTGCCACTTCCCGGAGATACAATAGGGAAGCCACCGAATGGATCTACGGCTGTACCACTTGTGATGACGTGCCTGTTAGTAACAGGGCCTGATAATGTTGGGGTATTAATTGCGCAGCATGTACCTGTATACAAGCGCCAGTTTGTAAAATTACCCAATTCAAAATCGATGTTTGTAGGGCAACTTACTGTTTGCGAAAACGTCTTAGGCGTAAAAAACACCATCAGGCAACACAAAAGTGCTGCATAACGCAGGGTAGCCATAATTTCCTCCTCTATATGTTTCGCAGTTTCAGTTCTCTCTTCCTGATTGACTGCAGTTACAGCACAAATCCCACGTTTTCGCTGTGATGGAATACGAATGTAATATGAATTACCCAATAAATCAATCATTTATGCAATATTTTATTGCTATAGACTAACTTATTGTAATAACGAGAGTAGAAGAAGTATTGTGAGGTTAGGGTCGTTTATTCTTAAGAAACAGTTTCTATAAACTCTATGCCATGGTGTTTCAGTTCGGTCAATACAGGCCTATATACAGAGGGCATACTTGGTATTAATACGCCTTGTGGAGGTACAATTTTATTAGTTAATACCATTTTGGCAAGGATAGCCATTGGTAAACCTACGGTTTTTGCCATAGCAGAATGGTCACGGCTTTCACCTTCTATAACCATTGTACTGGTCATTTTGATTTTATCGCCACGGTGCATGTATTCTACCTCATGTTGCATTACCACCATATCCTTA
This sequence comes from Flavipsychrobacter sp., assembly GCA_035299045.1. Classification (GTDB taxonomy): domain Bacteria; phylum Bacteroidota; class Bacteroidia; order Chitinophagales; family Chitinophagaceae; genus Polluticoccus. Next base: position 53,188 of record DATGXJ010000005.1, on the reverse strand, counting down.
TCTTCAGGTGCCATTTCCCATTTTTGCAAAAGGAGGTTCAGCAGTATGTCTGCAGATGAAATATTGCCCTGATTAATTTTTACATCATCGAAAATGCCAAGCCATGCAAGCATCTCCATTGTTTTGCTGTCGCCATCTTCACCAAGCTGGTTTTGAATATGACTATTAAGGCTGCCGGATTGATAGCCTGTTTTTTGTTTTACCCAATCTGCATAGCTCAGGTTTGCTGTATCGATACTATCTTTCTGGTCATTCAGGTTCAACAGTATAATAGCTTGCCAGCCTTTGCAGAATGCAGGATACCTGAGCGTAGCCCTGATGAAGGTCTTAATTTCAGGTACATGATATAGATCAAGATAACGAAGAGAATCTCTGTTGGGGTAGTATGCAAGACTGCCCAGTCCGTCAACTTTTATTTTTTTGCAGTTGTCAAACATAGCCTCGTATGGTACATTTACTTCCTTACCATTTTGTAAATAATGTGCACCGTCTGCACCTGCTGTGATGATGTTTTTAGGATTCCAGCTAAACTTATAGTGCCAAGGATTATTGTCGCTGCTTGGTGCTATCAGCCCACCACAATAAGACTTAAATGAAGTAATACTAGAAGCTACACGTTCTATACTATGTATTATCTGATTGGCAGTCATATGGTCGATTCCCGGGTCTAGGCCCATTTCGCACATAAACATTAAACCCGCTGCTTTTACCTCTGCATCCATAGCCTTCATTTCAGGCGAAATGTAGGACGATGTAATAAGGTTCTTTTTATGTTTCAGACAGTCTTTTGCAAGGTGTATATGCAGGTGTGGTGGCATCAATGACACTACCATGTCTGCTTTTTCTACAAGTGGTTCTCGCTGTGTGCTGTCAGTAATATCAATTACTGCAACTTCCGAACAAGGATGATTTTTTACTTTTTCCTCTATAGCCTCTTTACTGCCATCGGCAACTATTACCTTCCATTTGTTGCGCGACGCATTGTTAAGAAGATATTCTATCAGATAAATAGATGATTTGCCTGCCCCGGCTACCAATATTGTTTGCATAAGAAATACCTTACAATTGGTGTATATTGAACTTCAAATGTAAGGGGTAAAGGGTTTAGTACAAACATTTTCTAATAATATTTTATTTAATATTTGTTAATAATCATAGAGTTATGAGCAAAATTTGGTTTCAGGAATATACGCTTGAAGAACTGAATGAAAGAAGTAAAGGAACGATGGGCGAGTTTTTGGATATGAAGTTTACTGAAATAGGGGATGATTATTTGGGTATGACAATGCCGGTAGATAACAGAACCAAACAACCATACGGTTTGCTGCATGGTGGAGCTTCTGCAGCTTTGGCAGAAACCATAGGAAGTGTAGCTTCGTCATTATGTATAAATCCGGATAAACAAATATGTGTGGGTATAGAAATAAACTGTAACCACATTCGTGGTAAAAAAGATGGGATTGTAACAGCCATTGTAAAGCCATTGCACATAGGTGCTACTACCCATGTTTGGGATATTAAAATAAACGATGAAAGAGACAAGCTGGTATGTGTAAGCAGGCTTACTGTCGCGATACTCAAGAAGTAATTACTTCATTTTCCTGATTCTCAGAATAGGGCTGCCCAGTACTGTTATTTCATGTGTAGATTCTTCGCGGTAGTGTTTATGTTATTCAGTATGTATTACTTTATTATGACACTATTGTATCATTTGTTTACATTGAATTTCTTCAAATATTTAATGCTTTTTGAGGTATACTTCCTGTAGGCTGCAGAGCTATAACATAGCGTGTGTTGGCTTCTTGGTAGGAAATGTTGAATATAGTTATTGTAAGTAGAATAAAAAATACTTGTATCGTCTTATTTATCAACATATCCACGTGTTTTTCAGGTAGTAATTTAAGGCTAAAATGGTTACATTTGCAATCTGAATTTTAATAACCATTTATGGAAGAAAACAACCTGGATTTAACGCCCGGAAGTGAGTCTAACGATTCGAACAAGATAATACAGGTAAACATCGAGGAGCAAATGAAAACTGCTTATATCGACTACTCAATGTCGGTAATAGTTGGTCGTGCATTGCCCGATGTAAGAGATGGTCTTAAACCTGTACACCGCCGTGTGTTATTCGCTATGCACGAACTGGGTATCAACTATAATAAACCATATAAAAAATCTGCCCGTATAGTGGGTGAGGTACTCGGTAAATATCACCCGCACGGCGATAGTTCTGTGTACGATGCAATGGTGCGTATGGCACAGCCATGGAGTATGCGCTATATGCTGGTTGATGGTCAGGGTAACTATGGCTCTCAGGATGGTGACGGCCCTGCGGCAATGCGATATACGGAAGCGCGCCTGCAGCGTCTGGCAGAAGGCATGATGGACGATATCGATAAAGAAACAGTCGATTTCTCTCTCAACTTCGATGACTCTTTGCAGGAACCAACAGTTATGCCTACGCGCATACCACAGTTGTTGTTGAATGGTTCTTCAGGTATTGCGGTTGGTATGGCAACGAATATGATGCCGCACAACTTGTCTGAAGTAATAGATGGTTGCGTTGCATATGTAGATAATAGAGATATTACCATCGACGAATTAATGAAGTATGTGAAAGCCCCAGACTTCCCAACAGGTGGTATCATATACGGTATAGATGGCATTAAAGCCGGTATGCATACCGGCCGTGGTAGGGTAGTGTTGCGTGGCAGGGTGAATGTGGAAACCACTAAGAGTGGTAAAGAACAAATTGTAATTACAGAAGTTCCATATCAGGTAAGCCGTGATGCCTTAGCAGAGAAAATTGGCTCTCTGGTTAACAATAAGATTATCGAAGGCATCACACACGTTGCCAATGAATCGAATAAAGAAGGTACACGTATAGTTGTAGAGCTACGCCGCGATGCAGTAGCGCAGGTCATCATCAACCAACTATATAAATACAGTGAACTGCAAACTTCTTACGGTATCAACAACGTAGCACTTGTTGGTGGTCGTCCTAAGATATTGAACCTGAAAGACCTGATTTCAGAGTTTATCAGTTTCCGTCACGAGGTTGTTGTACGACGCACAAAATATGAACTGCGCGAAGCCGAAAAACGTGCACACATCTTAGAAGGTTACCTGATTGCATTAGACCATCTGGATGAAGTAATTGCTTTGATACGTGCATCTGTTAATCCTGACGAAGCTAAATCAGGATTGATAGAGAAATTCGGTATGACCGAAATACAGGCAAAAGCAGTGCTTGAATTGCGTCTGCAACGCCTGACAGGTATGGAACGCGATAAGATACGCGAAGAACATGCCGAACTGATGAAGTTAATAGCGCATCTGAAAGAAATATTGAGTGATGAAGGTATGCGTTACCAAATCATCAAAGATGAACTGGCAGAGGTAAAAGCTAAGTTTGGTGACGAACGTAAATCAGAAATTCAGTATCTGGCAAATGAAATGCGTATTGAAGACCTGATTGAGGAAGAAGATGTGGTTATCACAGTTTCGCACTTAGGTTATATCAAACGTACATCACAGGCAGAATACCGTGCACAAAGGCGTGGTGGCCGTGGCGCTATGGGTGGCCGTACCAGAGAGGAAGATTATATCGAGCACCTGTTCATTGCTTCTACTCACCATACACTGATGTTCTTTACAGAAAAAGGACGTTGCTATTGGCTGAAAGTGTATGAGATACCTGAAGCTGACAGGAATGCAAAAGGCCGCGCTATACAAAACCTCTTGCAATTGCCTCCTGATGATAAAATACGTACTGTAATAGATATACCGAATCTGGAAGATAAAGAGTATGTTGAAAATCATAACATCATGCTTTGTACCAAACAAGGTATTATCAAAAAGACGAAGCTTGAAGACTTCAGCCGTCCACGCGCTAATGGTGTAAATGCCATTACAATTCAGGAAGGCGACCAACTGTTGGATGTATCATTGACAGATGGTAACAGCTATATTATGATGGCAGTGAAGAGTGGCCGTGCAATATCATTTGAAGAAGAAAAAGTACGTATAACAGGCCGCGGTGCTATAGGCGTTTATGGTATTGAGTTGGATGAGAATAATGACGAAGTGATTGGCATGGTATGCGTATCTAAAGAAAGCATTACCAAACAAATACTTGTTGTTTCTGAAAAAGGCTTAGGTAAACGTACTCCATTCCTGGAATTGCTTGACGATACAGCCACAGAAGAAGATAAAGCTAAAGCTATTACGCTGAAAGATGCATATGGTAATGATCAATTGTATCAATTGGCTTATCGTATCACTAACCGCGGTGGTAAAGGTGTAAGGACTATCAACATTACCGAAAAGACAGGAGCGCTTGTAGGGTTGCTGGCTGTAGAAAAAACGGACGATTTAATGATTACTTGTAAATCGGGTATCACCATCCGTATGAAAGTGGAGCATATACGTGAAGCAGGCCGAGCAACACAAGGTGTAAAACTCATCAATCTCGACGAAGGGGATGAAATAGCAGCAATAGCACGTCTGGATGAACAAGAAGAAGAAAATGAGAATGAAGCAATAGAGGGTGATAATCTCTCAACAGGCGAAGTTGCAACAGATTCTTCAGAGACTCCTATAACAGAGTAATGTAAAATAATTGCAAAATTAACACTGAAAACACCCGTATATATGCACACGGGTGTTTTCTTTAATATCTTAGCAAACGATTTATTAATTAATAGGTAAAAATGAAAAAAGCTATTCTGATTGCAGCCGCGGTTTCTATTACAACACTCAGCTGGGCACAAAAGCAAAATATACAAACGGCAAACGACTATTTGCGTGATAAGGATTATGACAAGGCAGTTGAGTACATCAACTTGGCTGTAAACAATCCTGATACGAAGGATAATGCAAAAGCTTGGTTTACGCGTGGTAACATTTACATGTCTATGCAAAATGAACCAGGTAAGAATAGTAACAGTCCTTACCGTGAAGCTGCTACATCATTTATGAAAGCTGCTCAGTTAGATGCTAAATATGAAAAGGATGCAGTTACACAAGCACTTATGGTTGCTGCTTATAGCTACTATAACGATGCAGTTGGCGCATTCAATAAGAAAGAATACGAACAGTCATATCAATTGGCAAAAAGTACTATTGATATCCATGACATGGAAGGCGGTAAACGATTTGCTAATAAAAACTTTGATACTGTATCTGCCAGTGCTTTAATGATACAAAGCTATAGTGCACTTTATGCAAAAAAATATGATGATGCGCTTGTTTTATTACAAGCATTGAAAGCTAACCCTATTGAAAAAAATGCAAGCGTATATCTGGCATTAATAGATGTTTACAGAAGCCTGAATAAAGATGCTGAAATGATTGCTGTAATAGAAGAAGGTAAAGCTCAATACCCTGATAATGTAAATCTCCGTAACGAGGAATTGAATTACTACATCAAAGCTGGCAAGCAAGATGTATTGATGAAAAAGTTGGAAGATGCTGTAGCGAAAGAACCTAACAATGCTGAACTACAATTCAATCTTGCAAATGGCTATAACAATATGGCTTTCCCTAAAGATGCTAATGGTAAAGAATTGACAAAACCTGCAAACTTTGATGAGTTAATTGGAAAAGCAGAATCAAGCTATCAAAAAGCCTTAGCAATAGATGGCTCTAATGGTGGTTATAACTACAATATGGGAGTATTATATTACAATCTTGCTACAGATTATAACAAGCGTATGAATGAGTTGGCAGATGTAATTAATAAATCAAAAGTACCTGCAGAAAAGAAAAAGCATGAAGATGCCTATGCTAAATTGAATGTCACTAGGGATGCAAACTTTGAAAAGGCACTGCCTTTTTTAGTCAAAACAGTTGCTGCATATGAACCTAATGCCAAAAGCCTGAGTTCAGATGATAAATTCTCATACCAGAGCGCTCTTATTGCTTTGAAAGAGATTTATGCCCGTAAAAATGATATGACAAAATCTGCCGAATACAAGGCAAAACTGGAAGCATCTAAGGCTAAATAGTATTTTCGAACTATATTTTAAGAAGGCTGCCCTATTAAAGGCAGCCTTCTTTTGTTATTAACATATATAGCTTGGTGATAACTGTCATTAAACAAACTATCAATTTTAGGCTTAAAAGCGTAGCTTTGCCATAAATTTTTAAGTTTTGTCTGAAATTAAAAAACTAGACATCGTTCGTTTTGCGTCTAAAAACAGCGATGGTTTTTATGATACTTTAAAGAAAAGAGTAGACGCATATTTTACAGAGAATAATATAGATCCGCATGGTAATGTTTCTATGAAAATGAAAACATTTGCCATGGTGTCAATGTACCTGATACCATATTTCGTCATGATATCGGGTGTGGCTACAAACCTGTGGGTATTTTACGGTTTATGGTTTATGATGGGTGTCGGTATGACCGGTATAGGATGTTCTGTAATGCATGATAGCAATCACGGTTCTTATAGCGATAACAAAACACTGAATAAATATCTGGGTAAAATAATTGCTTTGGTGGGTGGCTATGAAGTGACATGGAAGATACAGCACAATATTCTGCACCATACCTATACCAATATTGAAGGTTTGGACGATGATATAAATGCAGGGGTGTTCTTACGTTTTTCACCACACAGCAAAAAGTATTTTATGCATCGTTTTCAACATATTTATGCATGGGTATTGTATGGTCTGCTAACACTTCAGTGGGCAACGGTAAAAGACTTCCGTCAGGTTTATGATTATCATAAAAAAGATCTGCTTAAAAAAGAAAAACTGACATTGTCTCAGGCTATGATACAGCTTTCGTTGTATAAACTGTTTTACTATCTGTACATCATAGTTGTGCCAATATTTGTAATGGGTCTGGCATGGCAGCATGTATTGATTGGTTTTGTGATTATGCACTTTACCGCCGGTTTCCTGTTATCTGTTATTTTCCAGCTTGCACACGTAATGGAAGGTTGCGAATTTCCTATGCCATCTGATGATAAGAAAATGGAGAATAGCTGGGCAGTACATCAGGTATTGAATACTGCAAACTTTTCGCCAAGAAGTCCATTGATGAACTGGTTTGTTGGAGGTCTTAACAGGCAGATAGAGCACCACCTTTTCCCGCATATTTGCCATGTGCACTATAAAAACATTGCGAAATACGTAAAGCAAACTGCCGAAGAGTTTGGGTTGCCATATCAGGAACAGCCAACCTTCCTGCATGCCATTGTAGTACATGGTAAAATGCTTCGTAAGCTTGGGAATGAGGATTAAATTCTTGGTTGGGCACTTTGATAATATGTTATAAGTATTATCTTTATATAATTACCAATAAAATATTATTACAGTGCAACAAGAAAAACTATCCGGAACTGTAAAGTTCTTTAATGAAACTAAGGGCTTTGGTTTTATCAAACACGATAACTCTGGCCAGGAAACCTTCGTACACGTTACGGGGTTGATTGATAAAGTAAAGGAAGGCGACCATGTTGAGTTTGAAACACAGCAGGGTAAAAAAGGGCTAAACGCAGTTAACGTTAGAAAAATCGGGTAAACAATATTGTAAGAAAGTAAAGGACCGGACACATTCCGGTCTTTTTTTATTGTGCAACTACAGGTAATTTCGCATTGGTTATTTGAGATAATTATGAGTACTGCGGATAATAGCATCTTGGGGTTAAAAATGCCTACCGACCCACGTTGGGTAGACCTAGCTTCTATTTCTTTGGAAGAAATATTAACTGATCATGCATTTTGTGAGCAAAAAGCTGCCACACAGTGCATTTCATTGATACAAAAATATCCCGATAGAGTTGATTTGGTTAATGCCTTGTCACCAATAGTAACAGAGGAATGGGGGCATTTTCGTATGGTATGGGCAGAGATGAAAAAACGTGGGTACGAACTTGGTAAACAACGCAAAGATGATTATGTAAACCTATTGATTAAGAATGAACCCAAGGGTGTGCCTGGAGAAGAGAAATTACTACATAAACTAATGATTTGTGCACTGATAGAGGCTCGTAGTTGCGAACGTTTCAGGCTATTGAGCGAGGGGCTTGAAGAAGAAGCATTGCGGAAGTTTTACTATAAGTTTATGATAAGCGAAGCAGGGCATTACAGAATGTTCATAGACTTGGCAGAGAAATATTATGATGAACAAAAAGTAAGGGATGCATGGAAACTATGGCTACAGATAGAAACCAAAGTTTTGGAACAACTGATGCCAAGAGGGGATAGAATGCATTAGTATGACTTGACCATTAAAGAAAAAAGCCGACTCAATTGAGTCGACTTTTTATATTCGGTATTCTTTAGTAGGCTAACAATTCGGCAATGCGTTGCGCTACTTTATCAGCATTTGGCAGCATGGCAGCTTCCAGTGCCATATTCATTGGTACAGCGGGTAAGTCCATGGCACCAATGGTTTGTACAGGTGCATCTAATTCTTTGAAGCAGTTCTGAGCAATACGCCCTGCCAGTGCTTCGCAGAATGAGTTGCGAAGTTGTTCCTCTGTAAGAACAATACATTTGCCATGTTTGCGAACGGTGTTGTAAACCAACTCTTCGTCCAGAGGGTATATCGTACGTAGGTCTATTACTTCTACCTGGTTATTGAATTGCTTAGCGGCATTTTTAGCCCAGTAAACACCCATGCCGTAGGTAATGATACAAAGGCTTTCTCCGTTATCTATAGCTTCCTGCGATGCTTCAACAACCACAGCGCCTTTACCTAATGGTAGCACATAATCCTTTTCGGGTTCTACCGTTTTGGCATCATCTGTACCAGGTACTTTGCTCCAGTAGAGTCCTTTATGCTCCAGCATGATTACCGGATTAGGATCGTAGAAAGCTGCTTTCATTAAGCCCTTAATGTCTGCTGCGTTGCTTGGGTAGGCAATCTTAATACCCTTGATAGTAGCAAGTGTGCTTTCAACACTTCCACTATGGTATGGACCGCCGCCGCCATAAGCACCAATAGGTACGCGTATCACAGCACTGATAGGGTACTTACCACAACTGAGGTAACACGATTTACTGATTTCGGTTACCAATTGGTTGATGCCAGGATAGATATAGTCTGCAAATTGTACTTCAACAATCGGCTTTAGTCCCAAAGCACTCATACCAACAGTTGAGCCTATAATATACGCTTCTTGTATAGCAGTATTGAAAACGCGGTCGTCACCAAATTTATCGGCAAGTGTAGCTGCCTCACGGAATACACCACCAAGTCTGCGGCCCACGTCTTGCCCGTAAAACAGTGCTTCAGGGTGGTCGCGCAGTATTTCTTCAACAGCATGCAGCGCTGCATCTACCATCACTACTTTATCCTTGCCTGCAGGTGTACGTGTTCCTTTTTCTTCGGTAATTTTTGTCGGGGCAAAAACATGGTCTGCTACTGTAGCAGGGTCAGGTTCGGCAGCAGCAGTTGCATTGGCAAACTCTTGCTGCACATAAACCAACTCCTCGGCTTCAATTGCATCCAGTTGCTCTTCTGTAAACCCTTTTATTTCCAACAGCCTTTTGCGCAATTTTGGTCCCGGGTCATTCAGGCTGTGTTTGAACAGATCTTCTTCAGTCCTGTACCATTCTTTGCGCACCCCTGATGTATGGTGTCCCAGCAATGGTACTTTTGCATGTACCAGTATTGGTTTACGTTCTTTTCTTACCCAGTCAATGGTATATTCCATTGTTTTGTAAGAGTCCTCGAAATCGCTGCCATTAACACGTACGCGCTCCAGTCCTTTAAAGCCCGCAGCGTATTCATAAGCATCCATAGTACGTGCCTCGTCGCTGCTTACTGATATCCCCCAGTCATTATCCTGAACCAAGTATATTATAGGCAATTGGTGCAGACAGGCAAACTGAAATGCTTCTGCTACTTCGCCTTCTGTAACACTACCATCCCCCAAAGAACAGATAGCTACGGGTGGGGCAGGGTAGTCTATCAGTTTTTGTTGTTCTATATATTGTATGCCCTGTGCCACACCGGTTGTTGGTATTACCTGCATACCGGTAGCACTACTCTGGTGTATTATTTTAGGGAAATTATCCCTGCGGATATTCGGGTGGTTATAATACTCTCTGCCACCTGTAAAAGGATCTTCACCTTTTGCCAGCAATTGAAGCATCAGTTCATATGGCCTGTAGCCCATACCTAGCATTATGCTTTCGTCTCTGTAATACGGGCTCACATAGTCATATGGTTTCAGTAAGAAACCAGTAGCAAGTTGTATAGCCTCGTGTCCGCGGGAAGTGCTGTGTACGTATTTACAGATTTGCCTGTTGGCATCATATGTTTCTGCCATTGCTTTTGCCGTCATCATCAGACGGTAAGCTTTCAGCAATAATTCTTTTGATAACATATTTTGTAATATATGCTCTCAGAGAGCTTGGGCGCAAATGTACCCCTAAAACAGTTAATACAGAAGATATTGGACAGGCAATATGTAATTGTGGATAAAGAAACCGTTATAATCTTGATAACATTTCAATTTTTGTGCCGCTGTGCTTCGATAAGTGGATAGAAGCCCTATTTTTGTTTTCCGTTAAATACATAATATGCAATTCGATATCAAAAAGTTCACACCACACCTTATTGCTGTTGGAGCAATGCTCCTTTTGGCACTTATTTATTGCTACCCCCAATTGCAGGGTAAAGTTTTGAGTAGCGGTGATACTACAAGTTGGATGGCAATGAGTCAGGAAGGCAGAGAGTATTATGAAAAAACAGGTGAAAATGTGTTGTGGAGTAACAGCATGTTTGGCGGTATGCCTACCTACACATATTATGTGCCTAAGGGTAATAACTATGTTTATAAGGTTCAGAATCTCATATCAGATGTAGTAGGCAGGCCTGCTGCATTTTTGTTTGTTGCTATGTTGTGTTTCTATATTTTAATGGCGACATTCAAAGTTAATAGATGGTTAGCAGTAGCAGGTGGTATTGCTTATGCTTTCAGTGCTTACAATGCAAGCCTTTTAGTAGGTGGGCATGAAACGAAAATGTGGGCTATATGCTACATGCCTGCTGTATTAGCTGGATTGATATATGTATATAGAAGTGATTGGTGGCGTGGTATAGCGTTGTTAGGTTTTTCATTGGCATTATTAGTTGGTACCGGGCATTATCAGGTGGTATATTATGTTATGATAATGACTTTTATTATTGTAATTGGTTACTTGATTCTGGCAATTAAGGAGAAAACTATAAAACAGTTTTTCATTTCATCAATTATCGCAGCTGTTGTAGCACTTGTAGCCGTGGGACCATCTTTGGGGAGTATTTTGAGTACTATGGAGTACAATAAGACAACAATGCGTGGTGGTCAAAGTGAGTTAACGTTTACTCAGCACGACCAGGATAAAAAGAATGGTGGTTTGGATAAAGAGTATGCTTTCCGTTGGAGTAATGGTATAGGAGAGACGCTCAACTTCATGATACCCTATCTATATGGAGGTTCTTCTGCAGAGCCAGCTGAAGTAGCTGAGAAAACATCTGAAATATTAGGAGATCAGGCAGGACAGTTGATGTATTGGGGGCCTCAACCATTCTTATTAGGACCAGCTTATTTTGGTGCAATCATATGTTTCCTGTTTGTGTTAGGTATTATGGTTGTCCGCAGTCCCCATAAATGGTGGGTTATAGCTGTTGCTTGTATATCCATTATGCTTTCGTGGGGTAAGCATTTCCCAGCGCTGAATTATTTCCTTTTTGATACGCTACCTATGCTTAATAAGTTTCGTGTTCCATCAATGTGGATGATTCTTGCGCAGTTGATGTTCCCTTTTCTGGCAATATGGGCTATTCATGATGTTATAAGTGATAATGCAGATAAAAAGGAGTTACTCAAAAAACTGAAAATTGCTGCCGGAATTACAGCTGGTATATGTGTATTAGTAGCTGTTGGGGGAAGTGTGTTTTTTGATTATTCTGGTATGGTAGATGCAAAAATACCTGAGAATATGCGTGCGCAATTGTTGCCTGCATTAAAAGAGGATAGGGCTGCAATAGCCTCTAAAAGCGCATTTACCAGTGCAGTATACATACTATTAGCTGCAGGGCTACTTTGGGCATTTATAAGCGATAAAGTAAAAAATGTAAATGCTATCGTTATTGGTCTGTTAGCTTTGATAAGTATTGATATGATAAGCGTTTACAATCATTATGTAAATAATGATAGTTACGTTGAAGAAAGCGATTTAAAAGCTGGTTTTGAACCCCGCAATGTAGATTTACAAATTAAGCAAGATAAAGATCCTTATTACCGTGTTCTTGATTTAACAAAAGATACGTATAATGATGCAATACAAGCATATCATCATAAAGTTATAGGAGGTTACAGTCCAACAAAAATGGAGATATATCAGGACCTTATTGATGTCCATATGAGTGGCTCATTTACGAGTTCTGTGTTAAACATGCTAAATACCAAGTACATTATTTTCAATCCACAATCTCCACAGGTGTCTGTCAATCCTTCAGCATGTGGTAATGCATGGTTTGTTAATGAGGTGAAGTGGGTAAATACTGCTGATGATGAGATAAAATCGTTAGATGCTCCAAAAATTGGCGATACAGTTTTAGTTCCAAATGCATTTAATCCACTACAAACTGCTGTAGTCAGAAATACATTTAAGAAAGATATAGATGGTTATTCATTTGGAAAAGATAGCTTAGCAAAAGTTCAGCTTACTAAATATGGATTAAATGAATTAGAGTTTCAGTCTAGTAATAACCAAAATGGTTTGGCAGTTTTCTCTGATATATATTACCCATATGGATGGAAGGCTTATGTAGATGGGAAAGAGACGCCAATCGTGCGAGCTAACTACGTATTAAGGGCGATTAAAGTACCTGCCGGCACACATAAAATAGAGTTTAAATTTCATCCAGATACTTATTATAAAGGTGAGAGCATTGCGCTAATAGCATCTATACTACTATTTGCGATATCCGGGTTCTCAATTTTTAAATTGATAAGTGGTAATAAGAAGGAAACAAAGTAGTATAGGAGTTATTATATAGAAAAGACAGGTTTAAGATTAGTAAAAATGAACACGGACGGCAGTATTAAACGGAATTATACTTTCATCGAGAACAGTATCTTCTTGTTTCTTACGCGCTTTTTCCCAACACTGGCTACACTGCTGGTGATGATATATTTTTCCCATTATCTGTCTTTTGATTTATACGGTGATTATAACAATTTCTGGGTTAGGCTATACCTGGTAAGTACAGTGGCGGCATTAGGTATCCAGAATTTTCTGGTTACCTATTCTCCTTCGGTTGTTGCGTCATTGATTAAGACGCTTACTAGCAAACATAAACTTTACTATGTCGGTTGGGTGTGTCTGATGGGGCTGATGTTCACGTTTTTGCAAAATCTTGCAATGATACATCAGCCGTCTTTTTCTGACGCTTTCAGTGCTTACCGTTACCAGTTTGCATTGCTTTGGTTGCCGTTTTGCTTTTTCATTGTTTATGTGCTGAGCATAGTGGTTGAGTCTGTACTGATGGTATTTAAGAACAGGGTAGTGCTGATATGGGTAAATGTTGCGTACAGCATTGCTTTTGGATGGGTCCACTATCGCTTTGTTCAACAAGAGACAGGTGCATTGGATACTTTATTCATGTACCTGTTGATGCTGGCATCGGCTAAGTTGGTAGTATATTCTATAGCTTATTATTTCGATATGAAGAAACAACCCATATCGAAAGTGGCAAATGTGAACAGAATCAGAAACCTGTGGGCACACATGGCTTTTTATGATGTGTCGCAAATGGTTTTCCGTTGGATAGATAAGTTTGTACTGGGGTTGGTATTAAGCGCAGGCTTGTTTGCTGTTTACTTTAACGGCTCTGTAGATATACCGTTTTTGCCATTGTTATTAGGTGCGGTTGGTAGCTCAGGGCTCATGCAGCTTTCCTACGATAACAGAGAAGAAGCACCTCTGCAGATACAAAACAAAACAGGACGTATACTATCATGTATTGTATTTCCTGCGTTTTTCTTTTTCTATCTTTTCAGGTACGAGTTTATAGAGCTAACATTCTCTGTACAGTATCTGGAAGCAGTGCCTATATTTCTGATGTCTATTCTGGTATTACCACTTAGGGCTTACAAGTTTACTACCATACTGCAACACAAGCATATGGGGCGCATCATTAACATCGGTGCTGTTTTAGATATTGCAATTGCTTGCGGGTTGGCATATCCGTTATATCTCAAAATGGGACTTTCAGGTATTGCTCTTAGCTTTGTTATCAGCACATACATACAAAGCGGGTATTATTTGTACCACACTGCCAAAGTGTTGAATGTATCGGTGATAAAACTGATGCCCATTGTCAATTGGGCTATAAAATTCATAGTTTTTGGCATTGTCTTTATAGGTTTTCGTTATCTGTTGCCAGCAGGATATAAAAAGGAAATTATATTAATTTCGGGCATAGTGTTCACATTGTTAGTAATGCTTACGGCATTTCTGATAGAATTAAAAGCAGTGAAACGTATCTATGGCCATCCGCAAGCGAAAGTTTGAAGCAATAACTAATACGGGTTTCAGTACTAATAATACACGTACTGAAGGGGGGCGTCTTACCAATAAAGATGGTAGCATCAACTTGCGAAAAGTCGGTATGCCATTTTGGGAGCGTATCAGCATGTACCACAGCTTGCTTCGCATGTCGAGGGGAAAATTCCTGTTGATTGTTTTTTCGTTCTATACAACGATGAATATAATCTTCGCAACCATTTACATGATGGTTGGGGTTCAACATTTACAAGGCATTATCCCGGGCAATGATTTGATGACCAATTTTCAACAGGCTTTTTTCTTTAGTTCGCAAACACTCACAACGGTTGGTTACGGGCACATAAGTCCTGTAGGGTTGGCAACTAATATTGTGGCTTCTTTAGAGTCGTTCATGGGTATTTTATCATTCGCTTTGGTTACAGGGTTATTATATGGACGCTTTACAAGACCAAGAGCGTATCTGCTATTTAGTGAAAATGTGATTGTAGCTCCACATAAGGGAAAACGAGCGCTGATGGCAAGGTTAGCAACTTTCAAAAATAATCATCTGACAGATGTAGAGGCTCAGGTTACAATAGCCATGCATGTGGAAGAAAATGGCCAGCGTGTAAGACGGTTTTATGCATTGCCATTAGAGATATCTAAAATCAATTCACTGGCTATAAACTGGACTATGGTTCACCTTATAGATGAAGAGAGCCCATTATACATGATGAGTGAAGAGGAAATAGGTAAGGCAGAGGTAGAGCTTTTATATTTCATCAAAGCATTTGACGATCATTTCAGCAATATTGTTCAACAAAGAACATCATATACATTCAAGGAAATGGTATTTGGCGCCAAGTACATACCAATGTTCCACCGATCTGAAGATAACAGCACGACTATCCTGGATTTGTCAAAAATCAGTGATCATGAAAGAGCAGAGCTTCCCGAAATGGTTATTTCAAGCGTTAATGCGTAGATTTGCAATATGATTGCATCTATGTCTTTGTCGTCACTAACACAACAGCTTTTAGAAAGAGAAGAAAAATTCAGCGCTCACAATTATCATCCGCTGCCGGTAATGCTAACCCGTGGCGAAGGTGTATATGTATGGGATGTTGATGATAAACGTTATTACGATTTCCTTTCAGGGTATTCAGCAGTTAATCAGGGGCATTGCCATCCTAAAATAATTGCTGCTTTCATAGAGCAAGCTCAAAAACTGACACTTACTTCTCGTGCATTCCATAGCGACCTGCTTGGAGAATATGCAGAATATATAACAAAGTATTTTGGCTACGATAAAGTATTGCCAATGAATACCGGTGTGGAAGCTGTGGAAACAGCATTGAAGCTGGCACGCCGTTGGGGCTATGAGGTAAAGGGGATCGAGCAGGACAAAGCGGTGATATTGGTTTGTAGTGAAAACTTCCACGGACGTACATTGAATGTAATTTCTTTCAGTACAGACCCATCCTCTAAGGCCAATTTCGGACCGTACATGCCGGGTTATCAAGTTGTAGAATACAACAGCATACCTGCGCTACAAGAGGCATTGCAGAATAAGAATGTAGTTGCTTTTATGGCAGAGCCTATACAAGGTGAAGCAGGTGTTGTAGTGCCTGATGAAGGCTATCTGGCAAAAGTTGCGGCGATGTGTAAAGAAGCTAATGTTCTTTTCATTGCCGATGAAATACAAACAGGTCTTGCACGTACAGGTAAAATGCTTGCTTGCGATTACGAAAATGTACACCCGGATATTCTGATACTTGGTAAAGCCTTGTCAGGTGGTACAATGCCTGTATCTGCCGTTCTTGCAGATGATGAAATCATGCTGACTATCAAACCAGGTGAACACGGATCTACTTACGGTGGAAACCCAATGGCATGTAAGATGGCTATGGTAGCACTGCAAGTATTGAAAGACGAAAAAATGGTTGAAAATGCGGCTATTCAGGGAGAATATTTGCGCAATCAGTTAACAGCACTCAATCATCCTAATATTGGTTTGGTGCGTGGTAAAGGTTTACTGAATGCAATAGTTATCAACCACTCTAATAAAGAAGCAGCATGGGATTTGTGCATGACAATGAAGGATAATGGCCTGTTGGCAAAACCAACTCATGGCGATAAAATACGTTTTGCACCGCCACTCGTTATTACCAAAGAACAGATTGACGAGTGTGTGGGTATCATTAAGCACAGTTTAGAATCAATAGCATAAATGCACCTGCACGAAGAAAAGCACTTTAAAAGTTCTGATTTGATTACCGATATCGTTATTGGTATGTCTGATGGGCTTACGGTGCCTTTTGCTTTGGCTGCGGGGCTTAGTGGTGCTGTAGATAGTACCGGCATCATCATAACAGCAGGGCTAGCAGAGGTTGCTGCAGGTTCTATTGCAATGGGTTTGGGTGGTTTTCTTGCAGGTAAAACAGAAGTAGACCATTATAACGCAGAGCTTAAAAGAGAGTGGGATGAAGTAGAGAAGGTGCCTGAAAAAGAGAAGCAGGAAGTGAGAGATGTATTTGCCGAAATGGGGTTGAGTATGGAAGTGCAGAACCACATAGCAGATGAACTGGTAAAGGATAAGCAGAAGTGGGTCAACTTCATGATGAAGTACGAATTGGGTTTGGATAAACCAGAACCCAAGCGGGCCAGAAACAGTGCATTCAATATAGGGCTGTCTTATATAGTTGGTGGATTGGTACCACTATCTCCATATTTCTTTGTAACCAACCCCGAAGACGGGCTGAAAATATCGGCTGCAATTACTGTAGTTTGCCTGTTTATATTCGGCTATTTCAAGGCAAAAGTAACCGGACAGAATAAACTGAAAGGTGCATTTTATGTAGCATCAATAGGTTCGGCTGCAGCCGCTGCAGCTTATATGATTGCTAAGCTATTCGACTAACGTCTGTCTTTAATTTCGGTAAGACAGTTTTTTGGATAGGCTATTTTTTCAAGATACAGGCCATGACCCGTAACATTGAAGTAGGCTTTTGTACAATCCCTTGCTTCAATAATTTTTCTAAACTCTTCAATTGTGAAATTGCCGCGTGCTACTTGCAGTTGTGTAGCAACCAAGCCTCGTACCATACCTCGCAGAAAACGGTTTGCTTCTACAATGTATTGCAACTCTCCGTTTTGCTGCAGCCAATACGACTGCATAATAGTGCACTTGAAAGTTCTGGTTTGTGTATTGCGTTTAGAGAAGCTTTCAAAATCGGTATACTCTTTTAATATTTCTGCTGTCTGGTTTAGTATGTCTGTGTTCAGATGGTAAGGAAAATACAGTGCTTTTTCCTGCAGGAATGGATTTTTGTTACTATAAATCCTGTACCTGTATTGCCTGCTGATAGCATCAAATCGGGCATTCAATTCAGGGTTTTCTGCAATAAACAATGCTTTGGCAGCTACTTTTTCATGCAGTATCGCGTTCATCTTGTAAAGGAATGCAGGGTGCAGCTCTTTTTCTGTATCGAAATGGTAGAAGCTTGATAACGCATGTACGCCTTCATCTGTTCGGCTGGCGCCGAAAGATATAACAGGCTCGCGAAGCAGGGTAGATAATGCCTGATTTACAGCTAGCTGAACCGTAGGTATATCACCTTGCAGTTGAGAGCCGTGAAAGGCAGTGCCATCATACATTACTTCCAGAAAGTATCGAGCCATGCAGTACGTTTCAAAGCGCAATATTAGCTCTTTTAGAGGGGAAATTAATGGTGATAGGGTAATATGGTGAATCTACGCTAATATCTTATTTGGATACAGAACACATAGCAAGATTCATGAATGTTTAGCAAAGCTATGCCTAAGCATAGTCTGCACTTGTAGAATTATTTACTGAGAGTAATACTTGCAGAAGAAATTCTACATCAGGACGAAACCGCATTTCGGTTTTTGAATTTCTCCAGCCTTTTACCAATAAACCAAAATGATAAAGCCAGTATCAGGAAGAATATGCCCTTGTTTGTACTATCCCAGAAGTATTCAAAATATCTGGTGTACAGGTTGGCAAGCAATGCTATAATGCCAATATCTCTGGCAGCGTTTTCTTTGTATTTTATGCCCAGTAAAAAACTGGCTACCCCAGCAATTGCAAAAACGATTGCATAAATGATAACCTGCGTTTGCCTTACTTCAGCCCATTTTGCAAGGCTGTTATAATTGCCAAATATCGAAACACCCCACACGCCTGTGAAGAATATGATAAGCCCTGCCAGATAGTTGATACGCTGGCTGAATGAAATAGTGCCAAACTTCTTTTGTGCCAATGACGCCAGTATTATCAACATCCCGAATACGCTGAATCTTACAGGATAATTCATCCCAAGAAACAAGTCTTCGTGGCTCAACCAAGTACTGAAAGCACCAAACCATCCCATAGTAGCAAGTATGCCTGCCATCCAAAGTGCGTAAGACCTGATGAAACCTGCAAGTGCAAATAGCACAACAGTTATGCCAAACAACAAGCCCGAATAGTTGGGACCTTCTCCAGTTTCTTTACTGTAATACGTCAGCGCGGTAACTGTAAGCAAACCGCCTATCACGGAATATATTTCAAAAGGTGCTGCATTAATGGTGCTTTTCTTCTTTTTAAGAAAATAGAACCAGAGTAAAGAGAATACTGTAAAGAGTATGGCAATAAAAAAGTTAGTAAGCGAAAAATGCTGTTTCAGCTTTTCCAGAAATTTGTCATCAATAAATATTGCTGCAAATGCCAATAGTATGCAGGATAGGGCAATGAAAAAGAAGTATTGTGCAATTTGTTGTGTAGTGCTTTTAGGTTGCTCTAAAGTATTTAACAGCTCATCAGCCTTCGGTTTGTCGATGTTGCCGTTTTCTACCCACTTGTTAATAGTGTCGGTAAGTAATTTATAGTCGTTCTGGTCGGTCTTTAATTTCATAATGGGTTTCCAAAGATTAAGTTTGGCAATTATTGTACCGAAAAAATAAGCCTCGTGGAAAACGAGGCTTCTGTTACATATAGAGGATAAGAGAGAACGTTTTGAGTATCACTAATTTATGGTGATTGGGAGGGTAAAAATATATCAAAATCAATAGATTGGCAAGATTAGTAATGCTTTAATTCTGATAATACGTATAACTACGTACCCTAAAACTTGAAATTGTACGTAATACTTGGCAGTATCGGGAATATCGATACTTGTTTAACAGTGGCTTTCACACCCTGGTTTACATCGCCTTGTGTATCTACATACAGGAAGTATGGATTTTGCCTGCTGTATACGTTGTATATAGAGAATGCCCAGCTACCTTGCCACCTGCGTTGTTTTTTACGTTTGGGAGTATAAATAGCAGATAGGTCGAGACGATGGTATGGGAATAGCCTGTAAGCATTCAGGTCGCTGTATTGTGGTACAACTTGTGTTTGTATGAAATAATAGTTAGTTGGCAAGGTTATAGCATTTCCTGAACCATAAATGAATACGCCTGATACAGTCCATTTTTTAGAAAGCTCATAAGTAGCAACCAACGATAAGTCGTGCCTGCGGTCATACTTGGCAGGGTATCTTTTGCCGTTGTTAAGGTCATTGAATGTTCTGTATGTCCATGCGAGTGTATAACCTATCCAACCCGTGAATTTACCTTTTGTTTTGTTTATGAAAAACTCAGCACCATACGCCTCACCCTTGCCGAATACGAAATCAAGTTCAGGATCCTGAATGGTAGATGGTATATAACCCTCTCGGTATTCTACCTGATTTCTCATGTCTTTGTAGTAAACCTCAACAGATGTTTCCAACTTATTGTCCAACCAGTTTTTGAAATATCCTACTGAATACTGCCATGATTGCTGTGGTTGTACAATCAGCGTACTTGGTACCCAAAGGTCGGTAGGCAGTGTGCTGCCATTGTTAGATACGAGGTGAATGTATTGATACGCTTTGCTTACACTTGCTTTGATTGATGAACTGTTAGTGATATCGAAACGCATATTCAGGCGTGGCTCTAGGCCACCATAGGTTTTTACAATTTCTCCGTTTGAATAAACAGTACTATCTACTCGCTTTCCGTTAAAGTCTGTTTTGTATGATATGTATGGGCCTGTTTGTCCGAAGAATGAATAACGTAAACCAGCTGTGATACGCAACCATTTAGTAGGTTCAAAATCATCTGAGATATACGCTGCACCTTCATGTGCGTATTTGATTAAAGCATTGTTGGGCTTCAGCTCTACAGCACCTGCTTGTCCTGATATTTGATTTGGTATAAACTTGTGGTAGGTATAAGCTATACCTGTTTTTATTTTATGGTTGAAGGAAGTATAGTAGTCTAAATCAACCTTACCATTCCAGTCGCGCACACCTGATGCCAGTTTGAATTGGAATTCATTTTGTTTTGCAGAGAAAGCAAATTTATAGTCGTTATATACAGCCGTTGCATTCAGGAATAGTTTGTTATTAAACAGGTGATTCCAACGCAATGTTGCAGTACTGTTACCCCACGGTATATCTGCATTGAAAGAGCCGCTGCTACTTGCAAATTTGAATTTATCCTGACCGAAATAACTACTAAGGTATATCCTGTCTTTTTCTGTTATTTTGTAGTTAGCTTTCAAGTTCGCATCATAGAAGTGGTAACCGGAACCTGAAAATGCACCTGTTACAAATGGTTTAACAAGCACATCAATATATGTTCGCCTGCCAGATAAAATGAATGAGCCTTTATCTTTCTTTATAGGACCCTCAAGCGTAAGGCGAGATGCAATAAGGCCAATACCGCCTTCCCCATGGTATTCTTTCATATTACCTTCTTTCATAGATACATCTACTACAGAAGATAAGCGGCCACCATAGTTAGCAGGCATACCACCTTTTATCAGTGTTACATTTTTGATTGCATCTGTATTGAATACAGAAAAGAAGCCAAATAAGTGGCCTGTGTTGTACACTACTGCATCGTCCAGCAATATCAGGTTTTGGTCCGGGCCACCTCCACGTACATAGAAGCCCGAATTACCTTCACCCGCAGATTGTACACCGGGCATCAACTGTAATGCTTTCAGGATGTCTGTTTCGCCGAATATTACCGGCAGTGTTTTTATTTTATCTGCAGACAGGCTAATGGTCCCCATCTGTGTGCCTTTTACATTTTCATCTCTTCTAGTATCAGATATAACTACATCCTGCAATCTGGTTTTACTTTGTAGCTCGGCATCTATCTTTTTACTTTCGGTAAGTGTTACAGCCTCCGTTTTACTGGAAAAGCCCGCATATGAATATGTAACTGTATATGTGCCTGCGGGTACAGTTAGCGAGTAGAAGCCATAGTTATTGGTTTCAGTACCTTGTCCTGCTTCTTTAACAAATATGATAGCACCAATAATAGCTTCACCGCTTTCTTTGTCTTTTACATAGCCACTAAGCGTTACTCTTTTCTGTGCAAATATTGATTGTGGTATAATACTGAATATGGCTATCAGGGTAACGAATGATGCAATTATCTTTCTGCTATGCATATAAAATGATGGTGTTGAGCTATTTATTTTGTTTAATTCCGTTCAAAAATGCATGTAAAATTAAGGTATGCTTTAATGCTAAACGTATCTGTCGTAAATTTGTTGGCTTATGTTAATCGCATTACAAAATATTTCATTTCATTTCGGCTCAAGAACAATTCTGGAAGATGCCAGTTGGCAGATAGGAACGGGCGAACGTATTGGTTTGGTAGGTAGCAATGGGGTAGGGAAATCTACCTTATTGAGGCTAATAACAAGAGAATATACACCTGATGCAGGTACTATTAATAAACCCAAAGATGTCACGATAGGTTTCTTTAATCAGGATTTGCTCAGTTTCTCTACAGATAATTCTATCCTTTCAGTAGCCATGACAGCTTTTGAGCGTGCGCATGAGATTGAAAAGGAAATGCAGCGATTGATACAGGAACTGGAAACAAAACCTGATGATGCTCAGTTATTGGACGATTATAGCCATGCCTTGCATGATTTTGAAGTAGCGGGAGGTTATGAGATGGAACACCGGAGTGCGGAAGTTTTGGAGGGCTTAGGTTTCTCTACAGAAGATTTACAACGTCCGTACAACCAGTTTAGTGGTGGATGGCGTATGCGTGTATTGTTAGCTAAAATGATGCTACAAGCACCGGATTTACTATTACTCGATGAACCTACCAACCACTTGGACCTACCATCTATAGAATGGCTGGAAAGGTATTTGATAGGTTATCCGGGCAGTGTTGTAATTGTATCGCACGATAGGTACTTCCTGGATAGGATGGTGACGAAAATTGTGGAGGTATGGCAACAGGATTTGCATCAGTATAGTGGCAACTATACCTTCTACCAGCAAGAGAAGGCTGAACGTATGGAACTGCAACAACGTGCTTTTGAAAATCAGCAAGACTATATACGCCAGCAAGAGCGTTTTATTGAGCGCTTTAAGGCAAAAGCTTCAAAAGCTGCACAGGCACAAAGTGCCATGAAAAAGCTTGACAGGTTGGATCGTATTGAAGCCCCGGATGGCTCTACGCCGGTAATGAATATCAATTTTGACGTGGCTGTACAACCGGGTAAAATCATCTGTACGCTGAAAGACGTTACTAAACGTTTCGGCAAACTTACGATACTAGAGAATGCAGGTGGTGAGATATTGCGTGGTGATAAGATAGCCCTGATTGGTGCCAATGGTAAAGGTAAATCTACTTTGCTGCGTATCATAGCAGGTGTTGAGCCTATTGAAGGTGAACGCAAAGGCGGGCATAATGTTGAAGAGAGTTTCTATGCGCAGCATCAGTTAGAATCGCTGAATGTTGAAAATGAAATATTGGATGAACTGAAGCAGGCAGGTACAGGTAAAACAGAATTGGAATTGCGCCAACTGCTGGGTTGCTTCCTTTTTAGTGGGGATGATGTTTTCAAGAAGATAAAAGTATTGTCGGGTGGTGAAAAGGCCAGGGTGGCATTGGCAAAGACTATTGCCATGAAGGGCAACTTCTTGATGCTCGATGAACCTACCAACCACTTGGATATGCAGTCTGTAGAAATGCTGATAGATGCATTGAATAAATACGAAGGCACGCTAATTCTTGTATCACACGATCGTTATTTCATCAAAGAAACGGCTAATAAAATATGGTGGATAGAAGAAGGACAGATTAAGGAGTTTGTAGGTAGTTACGATGAATGGGGCGTATTTATGGCAGATCGTGAGAAGCGGATGAAGCAAGCGGCTGCTCCTATTGTTGAGAAAAAAGAAGTAAAGCAAGTAGAGCAACCTAAATCTGTAAAGAACGATAACGAAATAAGAGAACTGCGTAAAGAACATCAAAAACAACAAAAGCAGTTTCAGAAGCTTGAAGAGCAACTGAATAAACTGAATACGGAAAAGGCTGAAATTGAAGCGCAATTATCCAATCCTGATGTTTATTCGGATAAGAACAAGTTTGCGGAACTGGATACAAAATACAAACAGCAAACATCACAGATTGATGCGCTTACAAAAGAATATGACCGCGTTTTTGAACTGGTGCTAGAGTTGGAAGAAAAGATTGGTTTATAACAGGTATTGTATTCGCTTTTGTATATAATTATCTTTACAGTAAGAATTTTAAAACTAGTATATGCCATCATTTGATATTACCAGTAAGGTAGACCTGCAAACACTTGATAATGCAATAAACATTGCTAAAAAGGAAATAGATAATCGTTACGATTTCAAAGGCTCTCATGTTTCTATAGAGCTGAATAAGAAAGATATGATTGTAAATGTGGAGGTGGAAAGCGATATGCAGTTGAAACAGGTAGAAGATATTCTAATTACAAAATCAATGCGCCAGGGATTGGAAGCCAATTGTTTTGACCTTAGTAAAGAACCTGGAGCATCTGGTAAATACATCAAAAAGACTATTCCTGTAAAGAATGGTATAGACAGGGAAATGGCAAAGAAAATTGTCAAGCTGATAAAAGATAACGGATCAAAAGTTCAGCCTGCTATTATGGATGATATCATTCGTGTATCGGGTAAAAAGATAGATGACTTGCAAGAGGTAATTCAGCTGTGCCGTTCTTCTAATCTTGATATTCCGTTGCAGTTTGTAAATATGAAATCATAAGAAAAGAGAAAGCCCCGATATTCGGGGCTTTATTATTCTAGAAATTGTGGATGGCATCTTTAAACAACGGCTGCACCAAATCTTTTTCTGAAACAATAGCATCTTTCAGGTCTATTTTCCAGTCTATATTCAATGAAGCATCTGCATAGTTTACCCCGCCTTCAGCAGATTTGTCATAGAAGTTGTCGCACTTATAAAATACTTCAGCAGTTTCGGAGAGTACAGAATAGCCATGCGCAAAACCACGTGGTATCAGAAACTGACGTTTGTTTTCTGCAGATAACTCTACACCAAACCATTGTCCGTATGTTGCACTGTCTTTACGCAGGTCTACTACAACATCCCATATAGTACCTTCCAATGCACGTATAAGTTTTGTTTGTGCGCTTGGGTTGTTCTGATAATGCAAACCACGCAATACATTGATAGTAGAACGCGCCTGATTATCTTGTACAAAAGGTATGTGGTAGCCAATAGCAGCTTCCAGTGTTTTAGCATTGTAGCTTTCGAAGAAGTAACCACGGTCGTCATTGAATACACGAGGTTCCAGTATCAGTAAGCCTTCAATAGGCGTTTTAATTACGTTCATTATATAGCCAGTTGTGCTATTACTTCCAGGAAGTTTGTTGTAATAAAGTTCAGTTCTTCGGTTGTAAACTCTGTATGTATAGGCAGAGAAATTACACAATCTTGCAGCATATCCGTTGTTGGCAAAACAAAGTCAGCACCGCCAAATTCTTTCAACATATTTTGTTTGTGGCATGGTACAGGGTAGTATATCATGCTTGGTATTTTGCGTTCAGCAAGCAGCGCCTGTACCTGATTGCGGTTCACACCCTTCAGTTGCAGTGTGTATTGATGGAAAACATGTTTGCTGTATGGTGCACGGAATGGTGTAATGATATGCGCATTGCCTTTAAAAGCATTGTCATAATAATCTGCAACTGCACGTCGTGCATCGCAGTATTCATCCAGGTGTTTCAGTTTGATACGCAATACTGCAGCCTGTATACTATCAAGGCGGCTATTGCAACCTACCATCTCATGATAGTAACGAACCTTCTGCCCGTGATTGGCAATCATTTTCAGTTTTTCTGCCAATGCATCGTCGTTAGTAAACATGGCACCACCGTCACCATAGCAACCAAGATTTTTTGACGGGAAGAAAGAAGTACAGCTTATTAAACCCATAGAACCATTTTTCACAGTTCTTCCGTCGCTGAAGGTGTAGCTGCCGCCAATGGCCTGCGCATTGTCCTCTATCACGGGTATGTTGTGCTCATTTGCAATAGCCAACACAGCCTCCATATTAGCACTTTGCCCATACAGATGAACAGGAACGATTGCTTTTGTATTTGGAGTGATAGCTTTTTTCAGCGCATCAATGTTCATTGTAAATGTATCTGCATCAACATCTACAAATATTGGTTTCAGGCGGAGCAGTGCCATTACCTCAACCGTTGCGATATATGTAAACGAAGTTGTAATGACCTCGTCTCCTGGTTTTACATCCAGTGCCATCAGGGCTATTTGCAATGCATCTGTACCGTTTGCACAAGGAATAGCATGTTTCACTCCAAGATATTGAGCTATTTCTTTACCAAACTCCTGTACATCGGGACCGCCAATAAATGCAGTTGTGTTTATCACATTCTGTATAGCAGCATCTATTTCAGGTTTTATCTTTTCGTATTGACGCTTGAGGTCAACCATTTGTAAATTGAACATATATCGCTTTTCGGACTGCAAACCTACGCCTTAGCCTTCATTCATCAAAGTATAATGTTATTGTCAAAATGCGGTTTTACCTTTTTTCTAACAGATTTTTACATTGTTTTTCTTGTATCTTCACAGCGTTTTATAGCTGTTTTGTATGAATAAAGCCATTGCTTCATTACTTCTTATTTGTACTCCCATACTTTCATTTGCTCAGGACGAGTTGTTCGGTGCCCCGAAATTACCTGTAAGGAAGGGGTTAATATTTGGTGTGAATGGTAATTATGATATGCCAGCTGGTGATATGGCAAAGCGTTTCGGAAATAGCTTTAGGATAGGAGGTAATATATCCTATAAAACGACAAAAAATTGGATTTTTGGTGCCGGGATAGACTTTATATTTGGTAATAATATTAAAGAAGATTCACTAATAATAAACCTGAAGGATGCAAATGATCAAGTTATTGGCCAAGACGGCCAACGTATTGGTGTAGGTACATTTCAAAGAGGGTACATGATAGGCGTGAATGCCGGTAAAATCATCAATTTAGGTAAACGAAACGGTGATAATGGCATTCTGTTTCTTACTACTGTAGGGTTTATGCAGCATAAGATTAATATTTTTGATCGTACGCAGTCTACACCACAACTTAATAAAACATATAAGAAAGGTTACGACAGGCTTACCAATGGAGCATTTATAGAAGAATATATTGGTTACGCATACTTTGCCAACAATGGCCTGATTAACTTCAATATTGGTTTAGATATTACTGCCGGATTTACGAAGGGCAGAAGAGATTACTTGTATGATGTGCAACGTCCTGATGACAAGTCTCGTCTTGATATTTTCTTCGGTATTCGTGGTGGTTGGTATATACCTATATTTAAGAGAAAATCTGAAGAGATATTCTTTGAATAGGCTACACAGTGTAGTGTCTGTTGATGATGCTGAAAAATGATTGTACGGTTTCATTTTCCGAATCCCACTTAAAGTTCGCATTTAACCAATCTATGGCTTGTTGATTACTATCAAAATCTCCAACTTCTTTTATTGTAGTATCGTATAGTTCGGTATTGTTATTGAACAATTCACTGATAAACTGGTATTTGTCATTAATGCCTATTAACTTTTCTATAGGTGCTTTGTTTGCTTTTATTATCGGTTCAGGAATAGTCACAACAGGTGTAGTCGTTGTTACAGCCTGTTCTTGAACTGGTTGTTCAATGATTTCTTGAATAGGTTCTTCAACCTTTACAGGCATGGGGTTATTAGCAACATCCGGTACCTCTGTTCTGAATGTAAGTTTGCTTCTTATCTCTGCTATGTCTGCATACAACACCCTTGTATAGTCCATCATCAGGTCTATTTCTATCAATGTTGCCTTGTCTCCTTTATGAGCAATTTCATTGATTTTTTGTAGGAGCATTTTGATGCGTTGCATGAAGTAGAGGTATTAGTTTTTAACGGTTAATGTTCTGAATACATCTTCAAGCGACACTGTTTCAGTAGCAATAGCACTGATGTTCAGATTGTTGTTAAGTGCCATTTGCATTACTTCTTTGCGCAGTTCATCGGGTTTGTCAGTAAATAGTTTCCAACGGTTGTTTCCGGCAGATTCTACTTTTTGTACGTATTTCAAATTGCTAAGAGCTGTATGCTCAACCACAGACTCGAAACTAACTAATACTATGTCTTGCTTGGTGTTTGTTTGCTGTATTTTATCAATACTGTCATCTGCAGCTATAGTACCATTGTTAATGATAATAACTCTGCTACACATAGCTTGTACTTCCTGCATGATGTGTGTGGAAAGTAAAACAGTTTTTTCTTTTCCTATGCGCGTTATCAGCTCCCTGATTTCTACAATCTGATTAGGGTCAAGACCAGTGGTTGGTTCATCAAGTATGAGTACTTGCGGATTGTGTAACATTGCTTGTGCAAGACCAACACGCTGTTTATAGCCTTTAGAAAGCATCCCGATTTTCTTATGTGCTTCCTTGTTAAGGCCAGTAAGCTCTATCATTTCTTCGATACGAGCTTTAGATTTACTGCCGAGTTTATGAATACCAGCACTCATCTCCAGATATTCGCGCACATACATGTCATAATACAGTGGGTTAGACTCCGGCAGATAGCCAATAGATTGGCGAACTTCCATTGGTTGTGTGTATATATCGTGTCCGCAAACTTTAATATTGCCATATGTTGGAGGCAGATAACCGCATATCATCTTCATTGTAGTAGATTTACCTGCACCATTAGGTCCAAGAAAACCTACAATCTCTCCCTTTTTTAATTCAAAACTGATATTATCTACCGCTCTCTGACTTCCGTATATTTTAGAAACAGCGCTAACAATTATTGACATGAATGCAATTTACATAATTCTTAATGCATAAATAAAAGCCGGGTAAACATTACCCGGCTTTTAAGATATATTTAGTTATGTAGTATTAATTATTGAAACTTAGTTCCGGTAAAATTGTAAGATCTAATCAGACTATTTTCTTTTTCAACTGATTGAAATGTAAGCTTATTTGTTGCATTGTCTACAGATATTGTAATGTTTCTTCCTCCGTATTTTGAGTCACTTAAAATAATAACATTGTTAGGATTTATAGTTCCTCGTATAGTATCATCCAATCGTTTAACTCTTACAAATGAAACAGATGAAGGATATTTATCCAAAAGAATCCTTGCTGTATCCAAGAATGGTGGTTCTTCATTTACTTTAGTTATACCATAGTAAACGCCGATGTATCTGTCAGCGATTTTATTTTCACATTGTGATCCTTCATATCCCGAAGGGCATTTACAAAGGTCATCTGCGCATGTACCACCGTTACGGCAATTCAATTTCTTACATGAATCGTCATTGCAAGAAGTATATAAAATAGTGCTGGATACACCTAAAAATGCAATTGCTGATACGAGGGTATGTTTCCAAAGCTTCATGCTAAAAGAATCGTTTTATTTATGCCAAAATACAAAAATATTTTACGTTTTATAGTTATTAGCCGTTTTTTTCTGCGCTAAACGCATTCCAGCCTTGTGCTATGAGTTTGTGCTTGTTTCCGCCTTTGGTAAGCAGATTAGCGCTTTCTGAAGCTTCTGTCATATAACCAATAACGCTTATCTGCTCGCTAAGAGTTATTTTTTCATAGTCCTCCTGTTTGATTGTGAATAGAAGCTCATAATCTTCACCGCCACTCAAAGCACAGGTTGTTGGGTCCAAATTGAATTCAAGTGCTGTTTCCTTGGTTTCGTCGTGTATAGGTATCTTTTCTTCATATAAAATACAGCCTTTGTTGCTATCCTTACATAAATGTAGTATTTCAGAGCTTAGTCCATCACTTACATCTATCATAGATGTAGGCTTTATATCATGCTTTTCCAACCAACCTATAATGTCTGCCCTTGGTTCAGGTTTCAGAATCCGGCCTACAGTATAGGCTTTATTCTGTAAGTCGGGTTGTACACCCGGGTTTTCAAGATATATTCTCTTTTCCCTTTCAAGCAGTTGTAATCCTATATATGCAGCACCTAAGTCCCCTGATACACAAAGCAAATCGCCTTTCTGTGCGCCAGAACGTGTTACATATTTATCGGGCGCCACTTCTCCAATAGCTGTAATGCTTATGACCAACCCTTTTTGAGAACTGCAGGTATCACCACCGATCAGGTCTACATTGAATTTATCGCAAGCGGCATATATACCTTCATATAGTTCGTCAAGGGCTTCTATAGAAAACCTATTGGAAATACCGATACTGACTGTAATATGTGTTGGTGTAGCACACATTGCATACAGGTCTGAAAGATTTACTGCAATTGCTTTGTACCCCAGATGTTTCAAAGGTGTGTACATCAGGTCGAAATGTATACCTTCAAGTAGCATATCGGTAGTTATAACCGTCTGCCTGCCGAAATGGTCTATAACGGCAGCATCGTCCCCCACACTTAGTAGAGTACCTGCCTGCTTCGTTTCGTTATTTTTAGTAAGGTGGTCTATCAGTCCGAATTCTCCTAAAGATGCTATATCTGTACGTTCTTCACTCATTTATTAAGATTGTTTCTTTCTTATCAATCGCAGCATTTCTTCGTGAATATGCCCATTGGTAGCCAGTGTTTCTTTATCAAAAACACTGTATGCATCACCTTCAAAATTGGTTATTCTGCCACCCGCTTCCTGTACTATCAGGTAGCCCGCAGCCACATCCCAACTGCTAAGGTTGTACTCCCAGAAGCCATCAAACCTGCCACAAGCTACCCAGCAAAGGTCTATAGCTGCAGAGCCCAAACGCCTGACAGGCAACCCTTCCATAATAAACCTTTCAAATACCCTTATTGGGTGCTCTTTAGAATCGGGCCATTTATAAGGGAAGCCTGTAACAAGGCAAGCTTTGCGGAAATCTGATTTAGTAGATACGGATATTGGTTTATCGTTCAGGAATGCACCTTTGCCTTTTTCGGCAAAAAACAACTCATTCATCATAGGGTTGTAAACAGCGCCTAATATCAGGTCTTCATTATGCTTCAGTCCTATACTGACACAGCATAATGGTATACCATGTGCAAAGTTTACAGTGCCATCTATCGGGTCTATTATCCACTGATAGGGAGAGTCCTGTATCATTTCGCCTACTTCTTCGCTAATTATGCTGTGGGTTGGGTAATGCTTGCGGATGATTTCAATGATTCTCTTTTCAGAGTGTTTATCTACCTCTGTTACCAGATTGTTGATTCCTTCTTTATTATCAACCGTAAAACTACCCTGAAAGTAGTCTGAAATTATCTTGCCGGCCTCTCTTGTAGCCTCATATAGTACCTCTTTTAATGCTGTCATGTCAGAGCTTCAATTCTTTACCAAGATAATAATCTATTACCTTAAGTTTAAATATCAAATCGTATTTAGCCTTAGCAAGATTAGCTGATGCTGTATACAGATTATTTTGTGTAGTCAGGTATTCAACTGTATTGGTCAGCCCCAGATCATAGCGCTTTTGCGCAAAGTCGAATGCGCGTTGTGCAGAGCTGGCAGCCCTGTCAGCAGCATTGTATTTTTGGATTGCATTCTTTGCATCGTTGTATGCTTTATAAACATCTTGCTTCAGTTTCAATTCTGCCTGGTATTTATTTAACTCTTGAGAGAGCATGTTGATTTTAGCCTGCTTAACAGAATATTGTGCCTGCCAACCATTGAATAACGGTATGTTCAGACTTAAAGAAACCGTTTGACGGAAGTTATTATCCAATTGTTCGCCAAGGGGTACATCTTTGGTGGTATATGTGCCATCATACCTGTATACATTTAATACCGTATCTAATACGGGTACTATATCTCCGGTAGGCCTGATGCCAGTAATGTTGAAACCGGTATATTCTTTCACTGTGCTCGACCAGTTGCTACCCAACTGTGCGCCCATTCCTAATTGTGGTAGCAAAGCACCTTTGGCAGCCCATAAGCTTTTTTGAGTTGCTTTCAGTTTATACTCACTGCTACGTATAGTTCCGAAGTTTTTAGCTGCCTGTACATAAATATCTTCAGGAGTCAAACTTGCATCCATATTCAGTATTCCCAAATTTGCGTTAGGTACATCTACATTAAACGGAATTTGAAAGTCCAGATTCAATAACGCCTTAATATCTAGAATAGATGAAGTATAATCTGATATTGCAGTAATCAGATTTGCACTGTCGCTAGCTAATTGGGCCTCCAATTGTGCTACATTTAATTCTGGTAGGCGGCCTGCTTCTGCAAATTTTCTAGTTTGTGCTAATTGCGCATAAGAAAGTTCTACCTGTTTCTCGCTCACCTTAACTTGTTCTTTAGCGAGCAGTGCTCTTAAATAACCTGTAGCCACATTCAACGAAACGTCATTGCGAAGCTGGTCTAAATCTGCAGTTGCAGCCAAATAGTTGTATTTGCTGGCGCTGATTTGATTTCTTTTTTGAAACCACCCGAAAAGTAACACATCTGCATTGCCGCTAAGGCTCAGGAAGTCGTAACTGGTACCCTGTACAAACTGGTTGGTTGTCGGGTCTACAGAACGGCCAAAGCTGCGACCTAAGGCTGCAGAGCTATTTACATTTGGTAATTGCGATAACTTATTCTGAAGATTTGTAAGCTTGGCCAATCGCTTATTCAGCTCATTTTGCTGAATGGAGATGTTGTGATCTAAAGCGTAATTGATGGTTTTCTGCAACGACCATACGTCTTCAGATTGAGCTTTTGCTGAAACAGTTGTGATAAGTAAGCAGAGCGTTAATATGCGGCGCATACAACAAAAATAGCGCAAATACATAAGCTGCACATACCTGTAGCGTTTTTTAACGCTTCTATTTTTTCCCTTTTTTAGGTTTTTGCTTCTTTTCGTCCTCGCAAGGTGTTATCTGCGGGTCCTGACTTTCGTCTATCTGTATTGGCAGTATTACTGTTTGTTGTTGGTTATTGCTTTGGCTCATAGCATCCAGGTATTCCTTATAACCTCCAAACTGAGCCATAAGCTGTGTGCCTTCTCTTGTCAGTTCAATTTTGCCTGCATTACCAAAGCCTATTACAGGGCTAATCCATCCGCTGGCAACCATCACATCCCATATTCGTTCTATTTCCTTCAATGGCAATTTAACACCGTTCGGCTCGTAAATGTCTTTATCAATATGCAGTGCTTCTTTGTCGGCATTGTTATAAAGGCTTTTCAGTATAAGGTCTATCACAGCCTTATCAAGGCTGCTTCTGTCCAACACGATTGTTGGTTTTACTTTCATTCTTCTTAATACACGCCTGTTTTTTTCCGTTGCCATGCTGTAAATGTAAATAACTCCTCTTTATTGGCGACAATACCGCCATAAATACAGGTTACATAAGAAAAACTGCTATATTTTCAGGTGCGATATCTGTATAAAGACAACCTGTCCTGTACATTGTGTAACAAGCTGTCAATACGGCTTGAAAATGTTTTTGGAACAGTTTTTACAGAATAGAATTAAGAAACAAAGTAGCATATGAATTTGAATAATTTCACCATTAAAGCTCAGGAAATGCTGCAACATGCGCAGCAACTGGCATTTAACAACCAAAACCCTAACATTGAAACCGCCCACCTTCTGAAAGCATTGATTGATGACGAAGATGGACCGGTTTCTCACTTGCTCAAAAAGAACAATGTAAACCTCAATTTTATAGAGGGTAAGTTGGCTGAACAAATAAATAAACTGCCTAAAGTGCAAGGCGGAGAGCCTGCACAAACAATAAGTCGCGAAACGAATAATGTGATTCTGCGTGCAGGTAATGCTTTAAAAGAGTTTAAAGACGAATTTGTAACACAGGAACACCTACTCATAGGGCTACTACAAGTAAATGACGATACCGCTAAACTGCTGAAAGATGCAGGACTTACAGAAAAAGGGCTTTTGGCAGCAATTAAAGATTTGCGCAAGGGTAGTACAGTAGGTTCGCAAACGGCAGAGCAGCAATACAACTTGCTGCAACGCTATGCAAAGAACCTGAATGAGGCAGCACGCAACGGCAAGCTGGACCCTGTAATTGGCCGTGATGAAGAGATACGCCGCACGCTACACATACTTTCTCGCCGTAGCAAGAACAACCCGATATTGGTTGGTGAACCTGGTGTTGGTAAAACAGCCATTGTAGAAGGTCTGGCGCACCGTATTATCAATGGTGACGTACCTGATAACCTCAAATCTAAAATCATCTATGCACTTGACATGGGGGCATTGATGGCTGGTGCTAAATACAGAGGTGAGTTTGAAGAACGCCTGAAAGCCGTAGTGAAAGAAGTAACAGAAAGCAATGGTGAATTGATACTGTTTATAGATGAGATACACACACTGATAGGTGCAGGTGCTATGGAAGGCGCTATGGATGCTGCCAATATTTTGAAGCCTGCACTGGCAAGGGGCGAGTTGAGAGCAATCGGTGCAACAACACTCAACGAATATCAGAAGTACTTTGAAAAGGATAAAGCGCTTGAGCGCCGTTTTCAGAGAGTGTTGGTAGATGAGCCCACACCTGAAGATGCCATTTCCATCCTGCGTGGTTTGAAGGACAGGTACGAAGGTCACCATAAAGTGCGCATTAAAGACGAAGCAATTATTGCAGCGGTAGAGCTGTCTCACAGATATATTACCGATAGGTTTCTGCCCGATAAGGCGATAGACTTGATAGACGAAAGTGCAGCCAAGCTGAAGCTAGAGATGAACTCTATGCCTGAAGAACTGGACGAACTGGAACGTAAAATTCGTCAATTGGAAATTGAGCGTGAAGCCATCAAACGTGAGAATGATGAAGACAAGCTTAAAGAATTGGGTAGAGACATCTCTATGCTAATAGTACAGCGGGATACGTTGAAAGCTAAGTGGCAGGATGAAAAAGAAATAGTTGATAAAATAAACAAGGCAAAAGCAAGCATAGAAGTGTTGAAGCTGGAAGCCGAAAAAGCAGAACGTGACGGTGACTATGGTAAAGTAGCAGAGATACGTTACGGTAAGATAAAAGAAGAAGAAGAAAAGGTACAGCAATTCAGCGCGCAGCTTGACGAAATGGACAGCCAGCACAAGCGCTTGCTGAAAGAGGAAGTAGATGCCGAAGATATTGCGGAGAATGTAGCAAAAGCAACTGGCATACCTGTACAGCGTATGTTGCAAAGTGAGCGTGAAAAACTGCTGCATTTGGAAGAAGAATTGCATAAACGTGTTGTTGGACAGGAAGAGGCAATACAAGTTGTTGCAGATGCCATCCGTCGTGGACGTGCAGGCTTGCAAGACCCGCGTAAGCCAATTGGTTCATTCATATTCCTTGGTACTACGGGTGTTGGTAAAACAGAATTGGCCAAAGCACTGGCTGAAGTGTTGTTTGATGATGATAATATGATGACACGCATAGATATGAGTGAGTACCAGGAAAAACATAGCGTGAGCCGTTTGGTTGGTGCCCCTCCAGGATATGTGGGTTATGATGAAGGCGGCCAGTTGACTGAAGCAGTGCGCCGCAAACCATATTCTGTAATACTGTTGGATGAAATAGAAAAAGCACACCCTGATACATTCAACGTACTGTTGCAGGTGCTGGATGACGGCAGGCTTACCGATAACAAGGGCAGGGTAGTAAACTTCAAGAATACTATCATCATCATGACCAGTAATATGGGTAGCCATATTATACAGGAAAATTTTGCCGAAATAGAAGGGAAAGATGTAGATATGGTGGTAGAGGCTACCAAAGAACAAGTGATGGACTTACTGCGTCAATCGTTGAGGCCTGAATTCCTGAACCGTGTTGATGATATTGTGATGTTCCACCCGCTGATGCGTAAAGAGATAAAAGGTATTATCCGCATACAATTAGAAAATCTGCAAAAGCAATTGTTGCAACAAGGCATCAACCTGCAATTCTCTGACTATGCACTCGACTATTTGGTACAGCGTGGTTTTGACCCGCAATATGGAGCAAGGCCGCTGAAAAGGGTGATACAAAAAGATATAGTGAACCTGTTGAGTAAAAAGATAATAGGTGGTGAGATAGATAA
Source organism: Flavipsychrobacter sp. (assembly GCA_035299045.1). Taxonomy (GTDB): domain Bacteria; phylum Bacteroidota; class Bacteroidia; order Chitinophagales; family Chitinophagaceae; genus Polluticoccus. Next base: position 17,308 of record DATGXJ010000005.1, on the reverse strand, counting down.
AACAAAACCGGTGATGATAGATGTGTTTGATGGTATTGTGGTAATGAGAAACGACGCGTAAAAGGTTTTGTGATTTGGTTGGTTTTAATGGGCATCTGTATTTACAGGTGCCTTTCTTTTTGCGCTATATTTACCAAAATAAATAAGAACAATGCGCACTATATTGGCTTTGTTAGTATCAAATTGTTTTATGACATATGCCTGGTATGGGCATCTTAAAAAAGCAGGTGAAGTACCGTTGCTTAAACTGATATTTATCAGTTGGGGTATAGCATTCTTTGAGTATCTTTTTATGGTTCCCGCAAACAATAAGTATGGTTTGCAGGAAGGTTATTCAGCTTTTCAGCTAAAGACTATACAAGAAGTTATTTCGCTAGCAGTGTTCTGTGCATTCGCCATTTTCTTTCTCAAAGAACCATTTAAATGGAACTATGCAGTGTCATTTGCACTGATAATTGGTGCGGTATATTTTATGTTTTATCCTTCTCGTTAGGATCCAGTTTGAGTTTTTTTAGAACAGGTGCACTAAAGTAGGTTACCCCAACTACTACCATAGTCATGATACCGCCAAATACAACTGCCGGTACGGTACCCATCCATTTGGCTGTGAGGCCGCTTTCCATAGCTCCTAATTCGTTCGATGAACTAATGAACATGGTATTTACCGCAGCAACGCGTCCGCGCATATTATCGGGCGTGTATAGTTGAAGAATGGTGCCGCGGATAATGACACTTATCTGGTCGAATGCACCACCAAGTAGTAACGCAAAAAACGCTACCCAGAAATTGGTAGATATGCCGAATATAATGGTAGTAATTCCAAACCCTGCTATACTCCAAAGTAATTTAGGTCCTGCCTTGGTTTTCAGTGGTATGAATGCTAGGAAAGCAGACATTATGATGGCGCCGATTGCAGGGGCGGCCCTTAACCATCCAAAGCCTATTTCACCCACTTTCAGAATATCATCTGCATAAACAGGTAATAGCGCAGTGGCACCACCAAATAGAACTGCAAACATATCCAGTGAAAGTGCAGCCAACACCGCCTGTGTGCTGAATACAAAGCGTAACCCTTCGCCTAAGCTCTTCAAGATAGGTTCTTTGCCATTACTGTGTATGGCTTGTTTCGGTATTCTCAGCAGTGCTATGAATGATATGAGTATTAGCAATAGCACAATTATAAGGCTTGTGCTGAAGCCACTTAAGGCAATTATAAAACCACCTAATAATGGTCCTACAATAGCTCCCATATGCCATGCAGAGCTACTCCATATGCTTGCATTAGCATAGTGCTTTTTAGGTATTATCAAGCCAAGCAGTGCAAATGTAGCAGGGCTTAAAAAAGCCCGGATAATACCACTTACAAACACACCTGCATATATGAGCCATACCGTTACGTCCTTACCTGCCATTGCCTGAAAGCTATTGGTTGCCAGCATAATGAAGAATGCAGATAGTGCCAGATAAGCAATTACCACTTGCATTAGTGTTGTTTTCTTTTCCCTTTGGTCAACAAAATGTCCCGAAAAGAGCGAGAATATTATGGCAGGTATTACCTCTGCCAGTCCTATTATGCCTAGCGATAACTGGTCTTTGGTTATTCTATAGACAAGATAACTTATAACGGTTATTTGCATGTTCAAAGCCATAATGATGGCAAGGCGCATCACCAGATAGTTTCTGAATATGGGATAGTTTAATGTTTTATTCTTGACTAAGAAAGATATGTATGGACGCATGATGGAGTAACAAATTTAGCATATAGCATAATTGAGATGCAGATAATTCAGTTAAATTTGCTTATTCATGGCTCAAACCGCGCAGATAATAGGCACCAGTATTAAACAGGCACTTCACGAACTTCGTGCAAACAGGCTGCGTACATTCCTTTCATTGTTAGGAGTCACCATTGGTATCTTTTGTATTATAGCTGTGTTAACCGTACTGGATAGCATGAAGAATAATATTAGTAAAGAGATGTCTGCGCTTGGTAGTGATATAATATATGTTGGTCGTTGGCCGTGGATGGATGAAGGCGGAGAGTATAAATGGTGGGAATTCTGGCGCCGCCCTAGCATGTCTCCAAATGAGTTGAGGGCAGTACAGGAAAATGTTTCCGGTGCGCAGTACGCGACATTATGTTTTACCAAACGTGGTTTGGTAGTTAAGCATCAGGATCAGGAGTTGGAAGGTATATCAGGATATGCTGTTACTGACTATTTTGATAAAGTACAGAATATAGAGATAGCACAAGGCCGCTACATGAGTGGTTCGGAACTGCAAGGTGGTAGTAATGTGGCAGTAATAGGTGACGAAGTATACCATGAACTATTTGGTAATACCAATGCAATAGGCAAAACTGTTTCTTATTTAGGTCGGCAGTTTCTGGTGGTCGGGATTATGAAAAAAGTGGGGCAGGATATGGCTGGCTTCAATTTTGACAGGGGTGTTGTATTTTCTTATTATGCAGCATCATCGCTATTAGATACCCGCTCGCTTAACAATGACCCGAATTTGATTATTAAAGTTGCTGAAGGTAGAAGCCCCGAAGACGTAAAATATGAAGTAGAAGGTGCATTGCGAAGAGAGCGAAAGATAAAACCAGGGCAGAAGAACGATTTTGCCATGAACCAACTAAGCGAAGTATCTGCAAGGTTGGATATGATATTTGACAGTATTAATCTGATTGGTGCTATCATAGGTGCTTTCTCTTTAGTCGTTGGTGCATTTGGTATAGCCAATATTATGTTTGTAACAGTAAAAGAACGCACCAAACAGATAGGCTTGAAGAAAGCAATCGGTGCACGTTCGCGCAGTATACTAACAGAGTTTCTGATGGAAGCCATCACGCTTTGTATAGCAGGTGGATTGATTGGTATTTTTATCGTGTTATTACTAAGTCTTGCACTCACTTACGGTGCAGATTTCCCTGTAACACTTTCGCTCAAAAACTTTTCTTTAGGCATAGGAATATCCGCGTTGGTTGGTATACTTGCAGGGTATATTCCGGCACGTGCTGCATCCAGGTTAAATCCTGTAGTAGCTATACGTTCAAATTAACAGCATAATGGACAAGAATAAAGTACTCATACTTGATAAAGAACAAATAGATAGTAAGCTGCAAAGAATGGCTTACGAAGTATGGGAGCATAACAGTAACGAAACATCAGTTACACTGATAGGTGTTGAGACTACAGGTATTACGGTTGCACAAAGTCTGGCAAACCGTATCAGAAAAATCAGCCAGCTGCAGGTAGATGTTTTGTCTGTAAAAATGAATAAACGCAATCCGCTTGCTGATAATATTACAATAGATGCAGACCTCACAAACAAATCTGTAGTATTGGTCGATGATGTTTCTAATTCCGGTAAAACATTGCTGTATGCTTTACGTCCGGTGCTGGATTATAATACTTCGAAAATACTGGTTGCAGTATTGGTGGAACGCAAGCATAAAGCATATCCTTTATCACCTGATATAGTTGGCCATACAGTATCTACCACATTGCAGGAGCATATAGAGGTAGAGGCAACGGATGGCGAAATTACAGGTGCTTATTTGTCATAATCTCATATCAATTATTACTACAAAGAATGATTACACTCGTTATACACGGCGGCGCAGGCAATATTACCCCTGCAATGATGACCAAAGAAATGGAAGTAGAATATGATGCAGGATTGAAAGCTGCATTAGATGCTGGTTATGATATACTGAAAGGTGGAGGTACATCTACCGATGCTGTTGTGGCCGCTATTGTAGAGTTGGAAAACAACCCGATTTTTAATGCGGGTCGCGGTTCTGTATTTACAAAAAAGGGGCTGCACGAAATGGACGCCATGATAATGAATGGTAAAGACCTTTCAGCCGGTGCTGTATCAGGTGTCAGGAATATAAAGAATCCTATCAAGTTGGCGCGTGAAGTAATGCTACATTCAGGGCATGTGTTTTTGAGTGGCAGTGGTGCAGGAGAGTTTGCATTGTCTCGTGGTATAGAGCAGGCAAAAGACGATTATTTCTTTAATAAACAACGATACGAACAGTGGGTGAAAATCCGTGATAGTGATTTTACCCAACTGGACCACGAAGGTGATAACCTGAAAGGTGGTACTGCACCTAATACCGATTATAAGTTTGGTACAGTAGGTGCGGTTGCTTTCGATGCTGAAGGTAACCTAGCAGCAGGTACATCTACAGGTGGTATGACCAACAAAAGGTTTGGCCGCATTGGTGACAGCCCCGTAGTAGGTAGTGGTACTTATGCCAACAACAATACCTGTGCTATATCATGTACTGGCCACGGCGAGTTCTTTTTGCGTGCTGTTGTAGCACACGATGTTTCTTGCCTGATGGAGTATAAAGGACTTTCACTGCATGAAGCATGCAATATTGTTGTGAAAGATAAGCTGGTGAAAATGGGGGGTGAAGGTGGTCTGATAGGTGTAGATAAGTATGGTAATCACGAATTCTGTATGAACTCTGCCGGTATGTATCGCGGCATGAGAAACAGCGAAGGACGAGAGGAGATAGCATATTACGGACAATAAAAAAGAGGGTAGTGATACCCTCTTTTTTATTGTAATTAAAATACGTTGTCTTTATAGTTAAGGCTTTTAAAATATTCTCTGTCGCTCAGCAACTTACGCTTTTGCAATTGCATCTGTATGAATGCGGTGAATGATGAAATGGGTGACAGTATGAATATGGCAACAATTAGCAGCCTTTTGAAGAGGACAACACGTCCTAATCTTTCAGGAGCTCCCGGTCCACCTTTATCACGAATGAATTTTGCCCACTTTCTGAAATTTGTTATTGCCCTGCGTTCCAGCACTATCAAGCCCGATTTCAGGTGTATTGCACCAAGCATCAGTAATTCTTTGTGGAGCAGAGCCAGTTTGTTTTCAGTCAAGTGCCTGTATATCGGCATACCGAACCGCGATGCACGTCTCATATCCTGTTCCTGAATACCTGCTGCAGGCAACATACCCGATGCTTCTTTCTTGCCTTTAAACATCCAACGGATGACAGTAAGTACTGAAACAAGATTTGGGTTGCTGTCGGTTAAAACAATATTGCCTACAAGATTTGCCTTGAGGTCTTTGAAGTAACGCTTCACCACTTCCTGCCCGTGTAGCCACATATTGCGGCAACCTATAACAGTTATAACATTTTTGCCGCTTAGTATTTCGGCATCTTTACTCTGCAGAAAAGAACTGATAGGTAAAGAAGGATTTACAAACCAGGATGTGTACCCGAATATTACGAGGTCGTATTCTTGTTGTTTTATTTTCTGTGGTAGTGGCTTCAGCTCAATAGGTATCAATTGCACAGTCTCGGGCATCACATCAAAAAACTCATTAGGTTTCCACGGTAGTTTATATGGCTTTTCTGGCTCTATCAGAGCATAGTCAATAGTTACTTTATCTTTAACATCAGACAGGATATTGTTTACAATATCAAGCATTTGCCCTGTCTGCGAATAGTATAATACGAGGATACGAGGCTTCATCATACGACTGTAAGATACAGATATGCGTAGGAGAAACGTGCACTTTCAGGAACCATTACCAGAATACGGTCGCCTTTTTTAACCTTGTTGGTGTTCATTAGTTCTTCCAGCATCATATATGCAGATGCGCTACCTACATTACCAACACGTGGCAGATTGTAGAACCATTTCTCGTCATTTATCTCCAGCCCAATGCTTGCAAGGTTTTCCTTGATAGGCTTTTTGAAAAACTCGCTGGACATATGTGGCAGGAAATAGTCTATTTTATCAGATGTCAGATTGTATTTCTGCATCAAGCCTTCTAAAAACTCACCACCTTTTTTAACAATATGCTCTGCCAGCATCTTTGTATCTTGCTTTACAGAGAATACGCTTTGTTTAGTCCAGTCTTCTATAGAAAGGTCATTCCATCCGGTTAATGAACCATCTTCATTTTTGACAGCACCTGCATACATACAGGTTTCCAGTTCATTGGCATAAGAAATGGTTTCAAGCCATTCTATCTTATAAGAATTACCGTTTTCGTTAGGTTTAGATTGCAGTAACACTGCCGCAGCACCATCACTCAGCATCCACCTCAGGAAGTCTTTTTCGAAAGCTATATAGCCGTTCTCTTCAAGTTTGGTCAGGTTTTCAGCTTCAGGTTCAAAGCGTGAAGCATGCATCCATGTACTCATTTTTTCAGAACCACAGCCTGCAGCTGATTCTGCCATACCACTTGCAATAGCCATTTGGGCATATTTCAATGCCTGAACGCTGCTGCAACAAGTGCCCATTGCAGAGATAAGTTCTACACCTTTGTTGATGCCCAATGCTCCATGTACCATAGAGCCGTGAGATGGTATTACTTGTTCAGGAGAACTTGTTCCAACTGCCAGTATATCAATAGATTCCAGCGGAAGTGTTTCGTCAAAAAGACCACGTATTGCATTGGCACATAGCTCTACATTAGTATGTGTGCTTTTGCCGTCTTTAAAAGCATAGTAGCGTGTTTTGATGCCGTTATTACGCAGCACAATAGAACGAGCCTTAGATGGTTTTCCATTAACCAATCCAAGTACTTTTTCCATTTCGTCATTACTAACAGGATCGTTGGGTAAAAACTTAGATAGCCTTGTAATATAAACGGGTCTCACGAACTTTCTTTCAATTTGGGATGCAAAAATAGTCATAATATCCTGCTTTACTAAGCAGTGTGTAAAAAAATGAGCGTTTAAAACAAAAGGGTAGCGTAGTTGCTACCCTTAGTTGAATATTCAGTAGAATTAATTCTATTCCTGATTTGGCTGGCTCATACCATTGATATTATAGTAATACATACCTCTGTATCCGGGGTAGAAACCTGCAATTTGTACCGCCTGTGTATTTGCCAATGCCTTTTTCAGGCTTTCTACATCGGTCACTGCCATATCATCTACAGATGTAATGATGAAGCCGTTCTTTATTCTAGCCTGCGCCAGGACACTTTTGCCGGTATTTGTCACCACAACACCACCATTTATTCCATATTTTCTTTTTTCATCATTTGTCATAGGGCGCAGGTCTGCACCAAATAGTTTTGGTGTTCCTACTTCTTTTTTCAATTCAACACTAGTTGTTTTGGTTGCCCCGTTGCGTAGGTAGGTAATGCTTAGTTTATCTCCAGGATGGTATCTGGCAATCTGTTCTTGCAACTCAGGTGATGTGCGTACTGGAACTCCATTGATAGCAGTAATGAAATCACCTTTTTGCAACCCCGATCTTTCAGCCCCGCTACCGTCCATTATGCCTGTAATATATACACCGTTTGTTTTGTCAAGTGCCAGCGAGCTGATTTCTTCAGGTGTGGCATTCTTGCTGTCGATATATGTAATACCCATATAACCCCGCTGTACAGAGCCAAATTGTACCATATCGTTTACCACCTTACGCACAATATTAGAAGGTATTGCGTAGGAATAGCCGGCATATGAGCCTGTAGGAGAGGCTATAGCTGAATTTATGCCTATCAAAAGACCGTCGGTATTTACCAACGCACCGCCACTGTTACCGGGGTTTACCGCAGCATCTGTTTGTATAAATGATTCTACAGGCTGATTAGCCTGACTTCTGTTTATGCCTATTGACCTGCTTTTAGCACTGACAATACCTGCAGTTACTGTAGCATCCAGTGTCAGTGGATAACCTACCGCCAATACCCATTGGCCAAGCTTCACATTGTCTGAATTGCCAAACTCCATAAATGGTAAGTTCTTTTCTTCAACCTTCAATACAGCCAAATCTGTTGCTGCATCAGTCGATACTACTTTTGCTTTTGTTGTAAATCTATCGTTGAAGGTTACTGTTACCTGATCTGCATTAGCAACAACGTGATTGTTAGTTACAATATATCCATCAGGAGAAATTACAACTCCCGAGCCTGAACCCTGTTGAGGTGGTATATAATATTGCTGACCAAACATACGACCGAAGACATCATCAGCTTGTACCGTCCGGGCTTTAGTTTCTGTTTTTATGTGTACTACAGCTTTTACAGAGCTTTCGGCAGCCGGTTGAAAGTCTGCAATAGCTCCTGTACGTACACTTCCGCTTTCGTAAGATGCGAATTTTGCCCCAGTGTTTTCCGTCTGCTGTTCTTTTACTCCGAAATAAGGTTTGGGTTCATAAAGCTTGCTTGCTGCATAGAGCGTTGCCAAAGAGGTAATTGCCGCTGTGGCTATAACCGGGAAAAGTCTTGTTTTCATATAATCTTCTACTGTTTTATGTTTCGTTCAATGCTCCAAATTTATAAAGGGAGATTATTATAAAACTGTTAAAAGCGTATATGTTGTCTTAATAATGTGTTATAACCATATTGCCCAAACTGATAGCAATATTTTCTTTTGATGAAGGGAATAGAGGAGGGGTAATAAAAAGTATATTTTTCGTATAAATTCCCTACATTTGCACCTCAATTTAGAAAAATAATACAAATTCATAATTTTTAACAATGGCAGACTTACGCTATCAGCGCAACTTTGGTATTGCTGCGCACATCGATGCGGGTAAAACCACTACGACAGAACGTATCCTTTATTACACCGGCGTTAACCACAAAATAGGTGAAGTACACGAAGGTGCAGCTACCATGGACTGGATGGCACAAGAACAAGAGCGTGGTATCACGATCACTTCTGCTGCTACTACCTGCTTCTGGCAGTTCCCTACTGTACAGGGTAAGCCTACAGCAGATGCTAAAAAATACAAATTCAACATCATCGATACTCCGGGTCACGTTGACTTTACCGTAGAGGTAGAGCGTTCTATGCGTGTACTAGATGGTCTGGTTGCATTGTTTTCTGCGGTTGATGGTGTTGAACCACAGTCTGAAACAGTATGGCGCCAGGCAAACCGCTACCGTGTACCACGTATCGGTTTTGTAAACAAAATGGACCGTATCGGTGCAGACTTCCTGATGGTTGTTCAGCAGGTGCGCGATATGCTGGGTGCAAAATCAGTGCCGCTGCAATTGCCTATCGGTGCAGAAGATAACTTCAAAGGTGTGGTTGACCTGATCCGTATGAAATCTATCGTATGGGACGATGCTACACAAGGTATGACATATACAGAAGGTGAAATACCTGCTGATATGGTTGAAGAAGCTAATCACTGGAGAGCTCAACTGGTAGAAGCTGTTGCTGAATATGATGATCAACTGATGGAGAAATTCTTCGAAGATCCTAACAGCATCTCTGAAGCTGAAATCCACGAAGCTATCCGTAAAGCAACTATCGATCTGAGCATCATCCCAATGCTTTGCGGTAGTGCTTACAAAAACAAAGGTGTACAAACAGCGCTGGATGCGGTTATCCGTTATCTGCCAGCTCCGGTAGATATCGAAGCTATTAAAGGTACTGACCCTGATACAGGTGAAGAACTGATTCGCAGGCCTGATGCAAAAGAACCATTCGCTGCATTGGCGTTCAAAATCATGACAGATCCATTCGTAGGTCGTCTGGCGTTCTTCCGTGCTTATTCTGGCCACCTGGATGCAGGTAGCTATGTACTGAACGTACGTTCTGGTAAAAACGAACGTATCAGCCGTATCATGCAGATGCACGCTAACAAACAAAACCCGATAGATTTCATCGAAGCCGGTGATATCGGTGCTGCTGTTGGTTTTAAAGACATCAAAACTGGTGATACACTGTGTGATGAAAAACACCCGATTGTTCTGGAAAACATGTTTATCCCAGAACCTGTTATCGCGATAGCAATTGAGCCTAAAACTCAGGCTGACGTTGATAAAATGGGTATGGCGATTGCTAAACTTGTTGAAGAAGATCCTACATTGCGCGTTAAAACTGACGAAGATACAGGTCAAACTATCCTGCAAGGTATGGGTGAGCTTCACTTGGAAATCATCGTTGACCGTATGCGTCGCGAGTTTAAAGTAGAAATCAACCAAGGCGCTCCGCAGGTTGCTTACAAAGAAGCGTTCACAATGAAAGTTGAACACCGTGAAGTGTTCAAGAAACAAACAGGTGGTCGTGGTAAATTCGCTGATATCCAGTTTGAAATCGGACCTGCTGACGAAGAATTCCTGAAAGAAGGTAAAGGTCAGTTCCAGTTCATCAACGATATCTTCGGTGGTTCTATCCCGCGTGAATTTATCCCTGCTATTCAGAAAGGTTTCGAATCTTGTATGACGAATGGTGCACTTGCAGGTTTCCCTGTTGAGAGCATGAGGGTTCGTATATTTGATGGTTCTTTCCACCAGGTTGACTCTGATGCGATGTCTTTCGAATTGTGTGCTAAGTCTGGTTTCCGTGAAGCTGGTCGTAAAGCAAAAGCAGTTCTGCTAGAACCTATTATGAAAGTAGAGGTTACTACTCCAGATCAATACATGGGTGACGTAACAGGTGACTTGAACCGTCGTCGCGCAATGCTGGAAGGTATGGATAGCCGTAATAACCTACAGGTTATTAAAGCTAAAGTACCACTGAGCGAAATGTTTGGTTATGTAACTCAATTGCGTTCACTGTCTTCTGGCCGTGCTACATCTGTAATGGAGTTCAGCCACTATTCACCTGCTCCTCGCAATATCGAAGAGGAAGTAGTTGCTAAAGCGAAAGGTAAAGTAAGTGCAGACTAATTCACCTTACTTGTAGATAAATGAAAGCCCCTGATTTTTTTCAGGGGCTTTATTATTTGTGTATGTTTCGTACTCATACTTAAATACTACAGCATAGAAAACAGGCTTCACATATTGTGAAGCCTGTTTTCTATTTAAATGTATAGGGCTATTATTGTCTTAACGCATCAGCGTTATATTACCTTGTTTCCTGAATGTTTTGCCTGTAGCTGTTACGCCTTCAGCAATGTATACATAAACACCCAGTGGTTGTGGCTCGCCGTTGTATGTACCATCCCAACCTTGGTTGATGTCTTTTGTTTCAAACACCTTCATACCCCATCTGTTGTAGATGCTGAAGTTTTTGAGTGTTGCATCACCCAGGTTTATCACTTTTAATGTAGTATTGAAGCCATGACCGGGACGGAATGCATTAGGTACTGCAATGATGCTTTCTGGAGAAATGATTACGTTTATTTCGTCTGTTACGCTACATCCGCTTTCAGTAGTACCTGTTACATTGTATTTAGTATTCACCTCAGGTTTTGCAATAGGGTTGGCAATGTCTGATTTGCTGAGCCCTACCGAAGGGAACCATGAGAAGTATGTACAGTTGCCCTCAGGAGATAATTGAGCTTGCTGGCCGGGGTAGAGTATTATAGAGTCTGGCAGTTGCATAGTAGCTCTTGGGTGCACTATCACTTTTACATAAGATGTATCCAAACAAGAGTTTGTATCTACTGCATACACTGCATATACTTGTGTAGTGCCAGGAGATACAACAGGGCTAGCTGATTCTGTGTTATCAATTGCTAAGTCTGGATACCAACGGAATGATTTTATGCTACCACCTTTAACATGTATTTGGGCTTTATTGCCAGGACATATTGCTGTGTCTCCTGTAGTTATAGCAAAATTTGCAGGGAACACTGTTATCTTGATGCTGTCTTTATTTATACAGCCGGCTGAACTTGATGCTGTTAGTGTTAGATTTGTAGTCTCTGTAGCTTTAAATATCGGGTTAATAATGTTGGCATTATTCAATGAAGAACCTGGTGTCCACTTTAAGGTGAATGGATAATTTGATGGTAGTACAGTTGCCTTAAGTTTCATAGTATCCCCATAGCATTTTATGCCATCGTCTTCAAGTGCAACAATCGGATTTGGTTGCACTTCAATGTCAAACTCAGCAGTTGTATCTTTTTTACATCCTGTAAACTTGCCTGTTATAGTATACCTTGATTTTCCTACAGGTGCTGGTGTTATTACTGGGTCAATAATATTCGGGTTCGAAAATACTCCCGGGTTACCAGTTGAAGACCAACTATAAGAATATCTGCTATCGCCGATGATATTAGCTTGTACACTTTGCCCATCACAAATTGCGGTATCTATATTGAATAGTGTCATGCCTTTTAGAATATCTACAGTAACAGTGTCGTAACCTTTACATTTACTGCCGCTTGACGTAATTAATACAGTGTAAGTGATTGTTTTTTTTGCAGTTACGGTTGGTGCTTCAAAGGTATCATTGTTAAGGTATGTAGCTGGTGACCATTTTATAGAATATCTTGAACCTGCCGGAGGGTTTACTTTCAAGTCGAGCACGATAGGATTGTCTGGACATGTCACTGTATCTTTTAATGCTTGGAAGTTCAGACCTGGCAATACATCTACCGTTACAGTATCTTTATTATTATTGCAGTATGTATTTACGTTTGACACTACAACGTAGGTAGTTTTTTTGTAAGGTGTAGCAATAGGATTAGGAATATTGGGGTTGCTAAGACTAGTAATAGGATCACCTCCCGGCAGTACCGACCATTGGTAATTACCTCCGCCTGTTGCATTGAGATATGCATTCTCTCCTGGACAAATTGTAGTATCATTAACTGTTTTTGTAGGTTCCCATATTTTTATTGGTTGAGTATATGAATAGTATAGCATTATACCAGGAGGTCGGCATGTTGAGTCTTTTGCTGTAATAATCAGATTTCTAAGAATACCGGCGTCAGTTGCTTGTGGTGTCCACGAGAAGCATCCTCTTACAGAGTCGTTGTATTGATTGGAATATGTCATAGATGATCCGGGAACAGACATAGCATGGTTATCCTCAATTGAATATATTGCATCAGTGTCGCTTGATATGATATCAAAACAGAAGCTCATAGGTTGATTTATACAACCATATATTGTTCCACCAATGATGCTAGCATTTACAAGTGTATTTGTTTTTATGTCTACAAGTGGCGCAATATTCGAACAATTGAGTACTCTTACTTGTACATCACGCATTATATAGCCTATTAATTTTCCTTTTCGGTATTCTTTTGTCCTGATTGTAATTATATATGAGCCTGTAGCAGATGGAGTAAAGCTCATCTGTCCGGTTGCGGAGTTAAGAATGTAAGTATTATTGGTTTGCAGTGGATTAATAGTAAGATTGTAGGGTGGGGTAGCTGTTGCAAATGTCATGGCTGTAGGTGTAGCCCCACATGTTGTAACACCAGTTAAAGGCATTACAAGTTCGTTTACAAGGGAGTCTCCGTCTATGTCTACAGCACCATTATTATAAGAATATGGAGAGTTAACACATACATATGGTACTGGTTTTATTGAGAAATAGGGTGAAGAATTACCTTCGAATGTTCCGGTATTATTAAATGTCGTCTCTATATAAAAATATGCTGCCGATGAATTAAGTATGTTATTACTTGTATTTCTGTTGCCAATAAATGTTGAGAATTTCCAAGAGTCGCATTGTAATGGAAGATCTATTTCCTCATAATACCAATGTTCTTCATATCCTGGTAATGTTGACCCTGGAGAGTCGCATACAGTTTTGTATTGAGAACAACCTGGAGAAACTGGTTTGCCGGTATTCGGCCATTTTTTCAAGTTAACGTTATAAGTTGTACTGTTACAAGACTCGTTAATGCATAGTACTTGTGTTAAAGGGGCTGCTGGCCCAGAACAATCTCTGTAAAATTTAAAAATCACTCTGTATGTAGTTCCGGAGATATGCTGATATATGATTTCTCCACCTGCTGCATGGTTAGCTTTTGTAACAATAGGTAGCAAGATGAGTATCAATACGATGGAAATGTTTATTAGTTTTTTCATAGTTTATTATTTTACAGTAAATAAAACAAGCTTTTTATTAGCGTTTAATTAATGTTAATAATATTTATTTTAGTTAATTAATTGCTATAAATAATAAGACATGTTTTCTTTGCTATGTGTTGGGTTTTTAGTTGTAATATTTAATATGAGTTGAGTGTTAAAGGGTGGATGCTTATAAACAAAAGAGCCGTAGCATTTGCTACGGCTCTTTTGTTTATAATTGAATCTTTAATTATCTGATAAGGGTGACATTGCCTTGCTTGGTGAATTTGTTGCCATTAGCATTAATTGCTTCAACAGAGTATATATATACGCCCATTGATTGTGGCTCACCATTGAATGTACCATCCCAACCTTCATCGATGTTTGTAGTACTAAATACTTTTTGACCCCAACGATTGAATACTTCGAATTTTTTCAATGTAGCATCACCTCTTCTTATTAATTTGAATTTTCCATTTGGTCCGTTACCTGGTGTAAATGCATTAGGAAGATTCAGGATGCTTTCTGAAGATACAATTACATTTACAGAGTCCGTTACTGTACATCCGGACTCGGTTGTTGCGGTAACGATGTATTTAGTATTAACATCAGGTTTTGCAATCGGGTTAGATACATTAGCATTGGAAAGTCCAACTTGAGGGAACCAACTGAAATATGTGCAATTGCCTGCTGGATTCATAACATAAGACTCGCCAGGATATATATTTATAATATCTGGTAGGAAAATCATTGCACCTGGATACACGTTAATCTTAACCATGCTTGTATCTAAACAAGAGTTCGTATCAACTGCATATACTGTGTATACCTGTGTAGTAGTTGGATTTACTGTTGGATTATTAGATTGTGGATTACTAATACGATAATCAGGATACCATCTGAAAGATTTGACGCCATTACCGGTTACGGATATCATAGTACTGTTACCCGGGCATATACTCGTGTCGCCAGTAGCAGTAATGAAATTAGCAGGGAATACAGTCAGTTTGATAGTATCAGAGTCAGTACAACCCGCTGGGTTTGCAACAGCTGTAAGAATTAATTCTGTTGTTTGTGTCGCTTTAAATATTGGATTAGCTATTGTTGGGTTATCTAATGATGAACCTGGTGTCCAGTTAAGTGCAAATGGATAGTTTGAAGGGAATATATTGGCACTTAATCTAAATGTATCACCTTCACACATAGCTTCATCTGCACCTAATGTAACTGTTGGAACTGGTTGTACATCAATCTTGAATGATGCGAGACTATCTTTATTAGGACAGTTTGCATGGGATGCTTTTACTGTATAAGTATTAACACCTATCGGAGCCGGAGTTATTACAGGATCAATAATATTTTGATTACTGAATAAGCCAGGTATTGTTGATGTAGTAGACCAGAAGTATGTATATCTGCTATCACCAATTATGTTAGGCTTCACTTGAGAACCATCACATATAGCGGTATCCTGATTGCTTAGTAAGAAGCCGTCAAGTACATCTACAAATACTGTATCAAAAGATTTACAATTATTTTGACTTGAGCTTATTTGTATTGTGTATGTTATATTGTCGCCTGGAGTTGCTATAGGAGCTTCTAAAGTATCACTATTTAAATAGGTAGCTGGAGACCATTTAAACTTGTAAGTTACGCCAGGTATTTTTTGTACACCTAGGTTGAGTTTGACATCATTTCCTGGGCACGTTAATGTGTCTTTTAGTGTTGTGAATTGTGGCCCGTCAATCATATTTACTACAACTGTATCTTTATTTCTATTACAATAAGGATTTGCTGTAGATACTACAACGTAAGTCGTAGTTAAAGCTGGTGTAGCTATTGGGTATTGTATGTTTGGATTATTTAAACTTGTAATAGGAGAGCCTCCCGGTAAAACAGACCACTGGAAATTACCACCACCTGACACGCCTAAATAAGCTGTTTGATTTTTACAGATGGTAGTATCAGGTACTGCTTTAGTTACAGGCCATATATAAATTGGCAATGTAAAAGTCTGATATAACAAAATGCCTGGAGGACGACATGTAGAGTCCTTTATAGTAAGAATCAGATTTCTTAAACCGGAGTCAGCAAGGGAAGGTGTCCAATTAAAACAACCTACAATTGAATCGCTTTTTTGATTAGTATATGTAATCGTTGCTGCCGGCATTGAGAATTGATGGTTGTCATCAGCAATTAATATAGCTCCTGTATCAGTTGATTTAATTTCAAAACAGAAGCTTAGGTTTTGTCCTGCACAACCGTTATATCGATTTAGGGAGTAATTTCCACCTACAATAGTACTTGTAATCGGGCTAACAGTTGGAACAACTGCACTGCAGGCAAGTACCTGAACCTGAACATCGCGCATAATAGACCCTATTTGTAATCCTCTTCTATACTCTTTAGTACGTACTGTAACAGTTCCTGGGCCTAACACTGATGGTGTAAATGACAAATTACCTGTTATAGCATTGGTATTAAAGGTATTGTTAGTCTGAAATGGATTATTGGGTATACTTAAAGGCGGAACCTGCGATGGTGTTAATGTTAAATTGGTTGGGGGAGATGTACAACTGGAGCCCGTAAGAGGATTCAATATTTCAGTTGACAATGAGTCCCCATCAGGGTCAATCGCACCATTATTGTATGTTGTTGCCTGATTTATACAAGCATATGGAACAGGCTTGATTGAGAAGTATGGAGAGGAGTTACCTTGTGCATTCTGATTGTCAAAAGTAGTCTCTAAATACAGGTTGCCTCCCGGAATATTTAAGCTATAATTTCGGGCACTTATCCATATTGCAAATTTCCAATATCTACATCGTGATGGTAATTGGACTATACAAGTATACCACCATTCACGATAACCGGGAATGGACGAAGATGTACTTTCACATTTAGTAGGGTAGCCTGAGCACCCTGCTGCTACCGGAGAGCCATTTGGCCTTCCATCAGGAAGTGTACCTGTCCACTTATTCATAGTTACAGACGATGAAAAGTTATTGCAGGAATCATACATGCAAAGACTTTGATTAGCATATGCATCTATACCATTACAATCTCTATAAAACTTTAGAATAAAACGATATGTGGAGTCTGAAATCCATTCATATACAAGCTCTCCACCTGCACAGTGGTCTGCCTTTGCATCATTTGGATTTGACAATACTGCAAGTATTGTAAGCATTACTCCAAGTAGTAGTTGTCTTAATTTCATACGATTTTTTAATGTGTTTTACTTACAACTATTGGATAAATTGTAATTGGTACTGTAATTTATATTATTTATAGCTTGTATGCTTATTTTATAGACTGCTTTTTTAGACCAAATGTTGGGTGCTTTATAAAATATTACAATAAGTTAAAAGCCGGGATATATCCCGGCTTTTAACTTATGATTTTAGTTGATTTTTATCTCACCAGTGTCACATCACCTTTGTAGGTTTCTACAAACCCGTCAGGATATGCTACACGTATCAGGTATTGATAGTTGCCTATCTCCTGTGGTACGCCTTTCCATGTACCATCCCAGCCTTTGCGGCCGTCTGTACCATTGTACACTTCCTGACCCCAACGGTTGAACACGCGGAACTCTACA
>DATGXJ010000004.1:0-69732 GCA_035299045.1 Flavipsychrobacter sp. | reverse complement strand
ACGTGGTGCTTATACATCTTATACCTTCGGTTCTTCTTCGTTCAATCTGCCTTGTGGTGGTGCGTTTGCTACTACCCTTTCTGCAAATGGTTCTATTGTGTTTGAAGAAGCAGACAAAACAAGCGGTACTGCAGGTGCTGTATTCAAAACTACAGGCATCGCCAATCAGGTAGAAATAAAACTGGAAGACAGCACTATATTCTGGGACAGGCTATTGCTAAATTTTGATGACAATGCAATGGCTACAGTAGATTATCCCGATGCTGCTAAGTTGTACAATCCTGATATGACTTTCTATACATTGAGTAAAGATGATTCGATGCTGTCTATAGATACACGTCCGTATGTAGCAAGCGAAGTCATCAAGCTTGGTTTGTATGCAGGTATTAAAAAGGATTTCAAATTCACTGCACCGAATGTAAATATGCCTGCGGGTACTAAACTGTTCTTTACAGATAAGCTACTGAGCAAAACAATTGAAGTAACACCTGCATTTGAATACTGGTTTACTGTAGATACAAGTAGCGCGTCTTGGGGTAACAATCGCTTTGAACTAAACACACAAGGCGTACCTACCAATAGCATCGCGAACGTAAACGCAAGCAAGCTGAAAGTGAAGCTAGTTCCTAACCCGACTACAGAGAATGTAACGCTGTATTATGAAGGTGCGGGCAAAGAGTTGAATATCATTGTAACAAATATGATGGGTGTAAAAGTGGCAACTGCGAAAGCTGAAAATGTAAACGGTAACGTAACGATACCAACAGCGCAACTTGCCAACGGCATCTACAACGTAACCATCTACAACGGCAGCGAAGTGATGACACAGAAACTGATAAAACAATAATCCCTTCACTCGCTAAAAGATTCTCTATATGAAACAACTAAGAATAATTGCCGCATATATATTCTTCACGCTGCTATCTGCTACCGCATATGCACAAGGCCCAGGCTTTGATGATGATGTAGTAGACGAAGTGCCCATTGACGGTGGCGCAAGCGCACTGGTAATAGCCGGTGCTGCCTACGGTGCCAAGAAGCTGAAGGACATGAAGAAAAAATAAACTTAATTCTATCTGATAAGAATACTATCAAAAATATATCAAAAATGACACCCCCTGAAAAAGCTACATAACAGCAACTTTCAGGGGGCATTCATTTAATGAAAAGAAATTTGCAAAAATCTAGCATTCCAAGCAATTGGAGATTTTTATAGTTAGAATATTATGTACAAGGACAGTACTGGGCTTGCTATTTATTTGTTCCCCTAATGAATACTCCTTATACCGTCCTGAAGTGTAAATCCTAAGTACAATTGAATACTCATTACTGGTGCTTTTTCTACGCTGATTTAAAAGGAATTTGTATGTGATTCCCATGCTTTTAAAAGTTTGCATGAGGTCCACTTGAACGTGTTCAAGTAATGTTCAAGTAAAAAGGGTGTTTTTATCCATTTTTACGACTTACTGGCAGAAATGAACTTAAAAGAAAAATCCTCCGAAAGTCTTTACTGCATTGACTCTTGGAGGATTTTATTTAGTGGAACCGGCGGGATTCGAACCCGCGTCCAAACATATGCCCAATAAGCTTTCTACATGTGTATTCCTGAATTTGATTTCGGAAGAGTGCCGGAACGGGACAAACCTACAAACTTCCTATCTGCTTTGAGTTTCGCCAAGCGAGCGCAGCATCACGAGGCTATCCTATTGAGAGTTGAGTTAGGCGGCGGTGACGTCAACAGGCCAAAGCCATCCGCGGCCATAATGGTTGCGCTAAATTAATTAGGCAGCCATGGCGTAATTAGATTCGCCAGTCAAAAGTTGAATATTCAGATTTACGTGCTAATTATCCAACGCACGACATGCTTACTTACCCTGCCCTATGCTGTCAAAACCAGTCGGCCCCGGGTCTTTTTCAAAGAACTATTGCAAAGATACGAAACAACCGCCGCTTTATATTGTTAAATTGGCAATCGTTTTAGCTATGCTCAAAATTGCCTACCATACATTATATGCACACCCGCTCCCTGCCGGGCATCGCTTCCCTATGGAAAAATATGAGCTGATACCGGCACAACTGCTCTATGAAGGTATAATAACACAAGAAAACCTCTTTGCTCCCGAACCACTTGACGAGGAAACAATCCTGCTGACACACGATACCGACTACTGGCATCGCATGAAAAACCTACAGCTTACCAACAGGGAAATGCGAGCAATCGGATTTCCTTTATCTGCACAACTGGTAGAGCGCGAAATTCGCATCTGCAAAGGCAGTATCATGTGTGCGGAATATGCCTTGCAATATGGCGCATCACTGAATGTAGCGGGTGGTACACACCATGCATTTGCCGATAAAGGAGAGGGCTTTTGCCTGCTGAATGATTTTGCAGTGGCTGCCAATTATATCTTGCAACAAAGATTTGTTAGGAAAATCCTGATAGTGGATTTAGATGTGCATCAGGGCAACGGCACGGCTGCGTTGTTTAGTGGTAGGGAAGACGTATTTACTTTTAGCATGCATGGTCAGCACAACTATCCGTTTCATAAAGAACATAGTGATCTTGATATTGGCTTGAAAGATGGCACTACCGGAAGCGAATATCTCAGCATACTCAACAATACTTTACCCAAACTGATTGACACTGTAAAACCTGACATAGTGTTTTACCTATCAGGTGTAGATGTTTTGGCTACAGACAAATTCGGCAAGTTGCAGCTATCTATAGATGAATGTGCTGAGCGGGATTATGTAGTTTATAATCTTTGCAAAAAACACAACATACCTGTAGCTGCCGCAATGGGTGGCGGTTATTCTCCCGATGTAAAGCACATCGTTGCAGCACATTGTAACACCTATCGAATAGCGAAAGATGTATACAACCTCTAACCCAAATCTATTTCTGTATTATCACCTATGTTCAGGCTCTGACTGAGACCACGTACAAAAGCATCGCTACCAATGATGGATGAATGCAGTACTACCTCTTCCAGCTCTGCATAAGAACCGATGATAGAATCTTTGATGATGGAAGACTGTACATTGGTAAACTCACCTATTGTTACATTCGGACCAATGATAGAATTATGAAGATTACAACCTTCTGCTATACTAACAGGAGGTATGATAACGCTTGTACCATGATTGTAAGGCTTCTGGTCTTCGCCGCGCTCTTCGCTTATTTCTTTCAGCAATGTAGCATTGGTAGATAGCAATGTTTCTTTCTTACCGCAATCAAACCAGTTATTTACTCTGAAGGCTTCAAACTTAATACCACCTTCTATCATATACTGCAGTGCATTGGTCAGGTGGTATTCGCCTTCTTCATCCAGCTTGCTACCTACATGCTTTTCAAGAGCGGCATACAATGCTTTTGTTTCTTTGATACAGTAGATGCCCACCATTGCCATGTTCGACTTTGGTATCAATGGTTTTTCTACCGCTTTCAGCACCATGTCTTTATTATCCAACTCTACTACACCAAAACTGCGAGGGTCGTCAACCTTCTTAACACCAATCTGCGATGTGCTGTGGTTTAGTATGTCTTTTACATTATAGTCGCACACTGTATCTCCCAGTACTATTATCACTTCCTCATCTTTCACCGCATCTTTGGTAAGCCATATTGCATGGCCTGTACCACGCCTGTCTTCCTGCGTTACAATGGTATAAGAAAGATTGGGGTATGTTTTAGCAATATATCGTTGAATCTTTTCGCCGAGGTAGCCTATTACAAACACAAACTCTGTAACACCTGCCTCCAGCAGTTGGTCTACTATTACACTAAGAATGGTTTTACCCGCGATAGGTATGAGCGCCTTAGGCTGTGTATAAGTAAGCGGGCGAAGTTTGGTACCTGCACCGGCAACCGGGATAATGGCTTTCACAATTAATGTTTTTGCTTCCGTGTGTGAAAATACAGCAATTTGGGTAAATGCCTTTTAAACACCGAATTTGATATTAATATGTTTACCTACAACTTCTCATCTACAGGCTCCCACAGTTCTATCTTCGTTCCTTCGGGGTCTACTATGTGCGCAAACTTGCCGTAGTCATACACCTGCATTTCACCTATTTGTTCTATACCTTCTTTGCGTAGTTCTGCGAGTAGCCATTCCAAATCATCTACACGCAGGTTTATCATATATTCTTTCTGTGATGGTGTGAAATAGTCAGAGTTATTTTTGAACGTACTCCAAACCGTGGTGCCTTTTTCTTCAGGTTTTTCTACGTTCAGCCATTCAAAAGTTGCGCCGTATTGATTGGCGTTAAAGCCCAGGTGTTTATTATACCAGTTGCGCAGGTGTTCAGGGTCATTACTTTTTACAAATATTCCACCAATACCTGTTACGCGTTTCTTCTGTTCGTTGCTCATACAATGTATTTATATAACACAAATATGCACATTCTATTGTATCCATAAAAAAATACCTGCCTTGCGGGCAGGTATTTTCTCTTATGTGATTATGACTATTCCATCACTTGTGCTTCTTCACCATACATCTGGTGCTGGTATTTCAGCGATGGCGATTTTATCAGTGTTCCCAGATTCAGCTCGCTCCACTTAGCATCTACTACTGCTATTGTTTTTGCATCGGCAGCTATCACATTAGGCCAAGGGCGTTCAAAGCCATCCAGTGCTTTTGTTTTCCTTGTACCATCAAGGCCCAGTATGGCTTTATCTGCACCACCGTAAAAATGGTCGCGACGCGGGTCCAGGTTGTTGCAGAACCTCCACAACACATCTGCTATATCATTAGCATCTACCGTATGCTCTACATATAGTATCATTTTTATACCCTGCATAGCAGGCTCTTTGCACAGCGCAGCATGCAGCTCTTCCACATGCCTTTTGCGTTGTTTATCCATCGCAACAAACAAAACAGGTATTTCCCATTCGCGCGCCAGTTTATCATTCAGCGATGCTATTTCGGGATATTGTTTTTGTAATGCAGCAGCATTAAACGCAGTATTCAATTTGAATGGCGTAAGCGGCATTGTCATTTCCTCTTCCCATTTCTTCGTACCATCTATACACATCTTGCCACCAAAGCCCAGCTTACTGCAGCTATGGTCCAGCACATCCATAGGCCCCTGGCTGAAGTATACATCCGTTGAAGGGTTTACATTATCAAACACATACTTGGCCAATGTCTTGTAATCATCAATCTTCACTTTGCCATCTGCCAGTACCAGTATCTTGTTAAACATCATCTGCCCTGCACCCCACATGGCATTCATCACTTTCTGCCCCTGCCCAGCATATTCTTTATCTATGGTAGTGATCACAAGGTTGTGAAACACACCCTCTACTGGCATATTCATGTCTTTTATCTCAGGCACCATCGTCATTTTGATAGGTGCCAGGAATATACGTTCCGTTGCTTTGCCTATCCATGCATCTTCCTGCGGCGGTATGCCTACAATGGTTGCTGGGTATATCGCATCTTTCTTGTGCGTGATGGCAGTAACATGGAAACGCGGATAGAAATCGGGTAATGAATAATAACCCGTATGGTCGCCAAACGGACCTTCCCAAATCAGTTCCTCATTCGGGTCTACATAACCTTCTATAATGATGTCTGCGTCTGCAGGCACTTCTATTTCAGGTTGTGTCAGGCATTTCACCAGTTCCACACGCTTCTTGCGCAGGAAGCCTGCCAACATGTACTCATCCACATTTTCAGGCAGTGGTGCAGTTGCAGAATAGGTATATACAGGGTCACCACCTAGCGCTACCGCTACAGGCATTATCTTCCCTTGCTTCTTGTACTCGTTATAGTGGCGTGCACTTACTTTGTGTTTGTGCCAGTGCATACCCGTCATGGTTTCGGTAAATACCTGCATGCGGTACATACCTATGTTGCGAGTACCATTCAGCAAATCTCTTGTGTGAATAGCTGGCAGCGTAACAAACCTCCCACCATCTTTTGGCCAGCACTTCAGTATCGGTAGTTTAGATAAATCAGGCTTATCCATCACCACCTGCTGGCACTCCCCACGGCCACTCACCACCTTCGGCATCCAGGATGCAAACTTGCCCAGTTGTGGCAGCATGGCCAGTTTTTCCAGCAAACCATTTTTAGGTGCTGTGATTGTTTTCAGCAGGCTTTCAATATCTCTTGCTACATCATCCAGATCCTCTACACCCAGCGCCATACACATACGGCGTTCGTTACCCATACTGTTTATCAATAGCGGGAAGCCTGTTCCCGTATTTTCAAACAACAATGCTTTGTTCCACTCAGGTGTTTTTGAAATCCTGTCCGTTATTTCTGCTATTTCCAGTACGGGATCAACAAATGTCTTTATCCTTATCAGTTCGCCCGCCTTATCCAGCGCATCTACAAATGCCCTTAATGATTTATGTGCCATAATACCAATTGCACAATTATAACAAATATGCTTCCATATCGTTCATTGTGCACCGCAAAGTTAAGGCTGTAGTACCTAAACTATTGGCTAATTTTGCAATACATTGATACCGAAGTCAAAACATACCCGCTTACTGATTGTATCTGCAGCCCTGCTTGCTGCAGGAACGGCTTTTTGGTATTATAAGGCAACTGGCAGAAAAGATGAACACAGCATTGCAGCAATGGCAGCCAATCCATACAACCTCCACTTGATAGATTCCTGCGAGGCACTGCTTCAAAACGGAGATATTGTAGTGCGTACAGGCAACGACATGACCAGCGAGATGTTTAGAGAGGCAAACAGAAAAGACAAAACCTATTCTCACTGCGGCATAGTACTGATTGAGGAAGGTAAACCCTATATATATCATAGCATTGGCGGGGAAGATAACCCTGACGAGGTGCTGCGCCGCGATAATATACAGACTTGGGCATCACCATTGCACAACAGTGGCATTGGCATTTTGCGTTATAGCTTTACACCTGCTCAGTTAGATAGCCTTGCAAGCATAACACGCGGCTATTACAACCAACACAAGAAATTCGACCTGCAGTTTGATATATCAAACGATGACAAATTGTACTGTGCAGAATTATTGTATCAAGCCATCAACAAAAGCCTTGGAAAAGCTGTTATAAAACCTACCAAATGGATGGGATATACCTATGTAGCCGTTGATAACATCACCCAAAACAGCTATTGCGAATGGATTTGTCAGGTTAGGTTTAAATAGATACCTTTGCCGAAATTTGAAAAATAAGAATATGAAAAAAGCGCTTTTAGGATTGGCATTTATCGTTGCTGTTATTGCGACAGGATGTAATTCTAATTCACCCAAACCGGTTGCTGAAAAGTTCCTTACCAGCTTCTGGCACATGAACTACAAAGAGGCTAAAACTGTATCTACAGACGCAACAAAACAAATGCTGGAAATGCTGGAAACTATGGCAGTTCGCCTGCCAGACAGCGAAGTGAAAAAAGCGCAGAAAGTAACTGTAGAAATTACAAAAGTTGAGGAAAATGGCGATAAGGCCGTAGTTTTTTACAAAACATCTGAAATGAAAGATGAAAAGAAACTGAACCTCATCAAGCAAAATGATAAATGGTTGGTAAACTTCACAAAGAATGATGACTTCATGAATGAAGAACAGGAAGAAGAACCTGTAGCACAACCGGATACAGCAGTTGCTACTCCAACCAACGATACAGCAAGTAAATAATCAACATAATTTCAATAACAAAAGGGCTGCAAATGCAGCCCTTTATTATTTTTATGCAGATGCCCCAAAGAACATATAACACAAGCCTATCGCGGTGATGATGCCCACAAGATCTGCCAACAACATGGCACCTATTGTATAACGTGTATTCTTTACAGCTACTGCACCAAAGTACACGGCTATTACATAGAAAGTTGTATCTGAAGAACCCTGTAATATGCAAGACAATCTGCCCGCAAAAGAATCAGGGCCGAAATTTTTCATCGTATCTATCATCATACCACGCGCACCACTGCCACTTAATGGTTTTATCAGTGCAGTTGGCAAGCCGTCTACAAAACGGGTATCTGTGCCCATAGCACCAAACAAAGATTTCATACCTGCTATCACCACATCAAACGTGCCACTGGTACGTAGCATACTGATGGCTACCAGCATACCAACCAAATACGGAATAATCTTCACCGCTGTTTCAAAACCTCCTTTAGCTCCATCTACAAATGCGTCGAAGATGTTGATACGCTTATACAATCCGCCCAATACTATCAGTATAAATATCAGCAGTATCAAACCATTGCTAAGCAGCGATGAGAATGACTGCATGGCATCTGTATCAAGGCTGCGGAGATACACTACTATACCTGCTATTACTGCAGACAAGCCTCCTACCCAACCAAGTATCACCGGTTGCAACAGATTTATCTTCTGGCGCATTGACACAATAAACATAGCCGCCATCGTAGCGGCAAATGTGGCTATCATGCAAGGCACAAATATATCCGTTGGGTTTGTTGCCTTTACTGCAGAGCGAGCAGCTATAATGCTGACAGGTATCAATGTAAGGCCCGATGCATGCAGACATAGGAACATTATCTGTGCATTGCTGGCAGTCTTTTTATCCGGGTTTATTTCCTGTAGGCTTTCCATGGCTTTGATGCCAAATGGTGTTGCGGCATTATCTAGCCCTAAAAGATTGGCAGAGAAATTCATCATCATGTGCCCCATGGCAGGGTGGCCTTTCGGCAATTCGGGAAAGAGCTTTGAAAAGAACGGACCTATGATGCGAGACAACAGATTGATGCCACCTGCTTTTTCTGCAATACTCATAAAGCCCATAAACAATGCCATAATGCCTATCAGGCCAATACAGATATTCACTGCACTCTTACAGGTTTCTATGATGCCGTCTGCCTTTTTTGTCAGCTTTGCTTGTATGCTTTTGTACGTAAATACCTGCCCTTTGAAAGATGCCTGTGTTGCAGATAGTGTTTGTTTATCTGCTATCGCAACGCTTGCCGAATGCAGCGAGTCTGCTTCTTTATATCCGTAACCCGCAATGTATTTGGTAAAGCTCTCTTCTGATACAAAACCTTCATTGACAGGTGAACCCGCTTTTTGATAGTAGACTGTATCATACGCATCATCTGCCTTGCCCGTTACCATACGGCTGAAGATAGCCTTGTCTGATGCAAAGAAAGCTTTGTACCCTGCCACACTGATGGCTATGATAATGAATGCTGCCCATATCCTGCTAAGTGCCATCTGTATTGATAATTATGGCTATGAAGATAAAACTTAGCAGGTAATTATCTAAGTATCTGATTTGTGATCCATCACCTGTTCTACACTTGGTGCTTCAAACTGCTCCATCATACCCAGCAATTCTTCTACCGATTCGCTGGTCATTAATATTTCTGCGGTGCATTCTTCCAGAAAACCCTCCAGCACCATATTGTTCACCAATACTTTCAGGCTGTCGTAGTAGCCGTTTATATTCAGCAGTGCAATTGGTTTTTTGTGCAGCCCCAATTGTCCCCATGTTAGCATTTCAAACATTTCATCCATCGTGCCCCAGCCACCCGGCAGCACTATCACACCATCACTCAGTTCATGCATCTTCACCTTGCGGCTATGCATACTGTCGGTAACAATCATTTCTGTAACACCATCATGCGCTACTTCTTTTGTTTCTAGAAAATCAGGAATTACGCCAACAACTCTGCCGCCATTCTGCAACGCACCGTCTGCCACGGCACCCATCAGCCCTACTTTCCCACCTCCGTACACAAGGCCTATACCACGTTCTGCAAGTGTTGCACCCAACGCATAGGCAGTTTCGCTGTAGGCTTCATTGTATCCTTCTTTAGAACCGCAAAAGACAACGATGTTTTTCATAGGCTGAAAATGATTATCCTTAAAAATACGATGAAACAAATCAATCACCGCGTTATAAAATCAATAAAAAAGCTCCCGATATCGGGAGCTTGTATTTTAAAGTACTTCTATCTGGTTTCTCAACAGGTCTTCAAACTCATCACGTTCACGTATCAGGAAGGCTTTTCCGTCTTTCACCATTACTTCTGCAGGTTTCAGCCTCGAGTTGAAATTACTGCTCATCTCAAACCCGTAAGCTCCCGCGTTGTAGAATACAAGGAAGTCGCCCTCACGCACTTCATTCATAACCCTGTCCCATGCAAATGTGTCTGTCTCGCAGATATTACCTACAATGGTATAGATACGCTCTGCACCATTCGGGTTCGATATATTTTCGATGCGGTGGTAAGCATCATAGAACATTGGTCGTATCAGGTGGTTAAAGCCTGAGTTAACACCTACGAAAACTGTTGCTGGCGTTTGTTTGATGACGTTTGCTTTTACTACAAAATAACCGCACTCGCTCACCAGGTATTTACCAGGTTCAAACCATACTTCCAACGTACGGTTATATTCTGCTTCAAACTCTTTTACTGCAGCTGTCAGCTTTTCGCCCAACAGGGCAACATCTGTTCCTTTATCGCCTTCTTTATATGGCACTTTGAAGCCGCTACCCATATCGATGAACTCTAACGAATCGAAATGGCGTGCTATTTCAAACATCACATCCAGTCCGCGTAGGAAGACATCTACGTCTTTAATCTCGCTACCGGTGTGCATGTGCAGACCTTTTACATGCAGTTTGGTTGTTTTTACTACGCGCTCTATATGGCGCAGTTGGTGTACAGATATACCAAACTTGCTGTCTATATGGCCTGTTGATATTTTATAGTTACCACCTGCTTCAATATGCGGATTGATACGGATACAAACAGGATAACCACTACCGAATTTGTTACCGAATTGCTCCAGTATTGATATGTTGTCTATATTGATGTTTACGCCCAATTGTTGTGCATCTACAATCTCATTGAAATCTACACAGTTTGGTGTGTACAGTATTTCATTCGGTTCAAAACCCGCTTTCAGCGCCAATTTTACCTCATATATGCTCACACAGTCTACAGAAGCGCCGAGGCTCTTCATGTACTTCAGAACATTGATATTTGTCAGGGCCTTGCATGCATAGAAAAACCGCGTAGGATGGCTCTTGAACGCATCCTTTAGCTTATTGTACTGTTCAGCAATTTTTTCTGCATGGTACACATATACCGGTGTGCCAAATTCATTGGCCACACTTATCAATTGTTCTTTACTGAGTGAATAAGACATATTTATTAAAAAAAGGACTGCAAAGGTATGAAAAGCATAAGTCAGATTACAGACAATTAATCAGGCCTTTTTCAATTGCTCTTTTACTATCGGTTAATAGTATGTTTTAGATAATTTTCACTGACTTTAACCATAGATTAATAATATTTGAATATCTGATTAAAATACGATGAAAAGCAAGCGTAACAGGCGATTTTAATACCTAAACTTTTAAGTATTGTTTAACTTTAAAGAAGCAATAAATTTCAATCCTGTTATGCCTTCTGTAAATAAATTCCTATGCGTTTTTCTTACCATGTTAATCATGCCAATATTGGCATCTGCGCAACTTAATGCAGATTTTGTTGCGTCGAGTACCTCAAACTGTGCACCATTTGCAGTTACACTTACCAGCACTTCTACTGGTAGCCCTACCAGCTACACATGGCAGATAGGCATTTGGACAACTACAACCACTACTCCATATGTATCTTATACAATAGGCACACCTGGAAGTTACACATGCAAATTAACTATATCAAACGGATCATCTTCAGATGTTGAAATCAAAACAAATTATATAATAGTTAACCCAAAGCCAACGGTAAATTTTAACGCAACTACTCCAACAACAGGTTGCGCACCACTTACAGTATCTTTTCAAAACACCAGTACACTGAACGCGCCAGGCACGGGAACATATAGCTGGTTTTGGGGCAGCTTAGGGACTGGGCCCAACCCAACTGCAACATTTACAAATCCAGGCACCCAAGATGTAACCTTGACTGTGACGAACAGCTATGGCTGTTCTGAATTGCTAACTAAAACCGCTTATATCAGCACTAAAGGTCGGCCTACAGCCTCCTTTACAGGCAGCCCTATAGATTTTTGTTCTTCACCAGCCACTACTACTCTTACAGGAAATGCAACAGGAAACGGACCTTTCACATATACATGGTATTATGGTGATGGCCCAACTCCCGGAAGCGGAGCATCGACAACACATACATACACTGCACCTCCCAATACTTGGTCTCCAAAATTAATTGTTACTGACATTAACGGGTGTAAAGACTCTATTACTCGTAACAACTATATCAATATTCATTACCCTACTGCTTCAATATCATCTGCATCTTCAGTTTGTCAGGGAGTAAATATCAATTTTACTGGTTCATTTACACCTAGCGGAGGTTCCGTGAATTGGAATTTCGGAGATGGACCGCCTGCTGGCACTTCTTCACAATATTCACCAACTTACGTATATAATACCGCAGGCACATACACGGTAACAGCCACATATAATTATCGTGGTTGTATTACTGTTGCAACGAAAACAATAGTTGTTCACCCTAAACCAACTGCAGATTTTACAATTGTACCCGATACTTTATGCCCCGCTCCTTTGAATGTTCAATTTGTTCCTAATGGAACCTATACCAGTTATTACTGGAATAATGGTGCCGCGCCTCCATCTACAAGTACATCTTCTAATCCTACTTTTCAATATTATCAAAACGGATATTTTAGCCCCTGGCTTGCCGTATCTTCATCTGCCGGCTGCAGGGATACTATCTACAAAAGTTCTTATGTAAAAATACATGATCTTGATGTAGAAATAGTTCCACACATCAATGGCAATAAAGTAGATCTGAATAAAATACACGGCTGTAAACCACTTACTGTATTCTTTTCAGACACTGCATATACAACCATACCTGGTGGAATAAAACGTCATTATCCTTATCCTATACAAACTTATGATTGGGATTTCGGGGATGGTACATTACATAGTAACCTCCCGTACCCTACACATACATTTACCGATACAGGCACATTCAAAGTTATTCTTACAATTACTACAACAAAAGGTTGTATTGCAAAAGACACTGTTGAAGTACGTGTAGGCCAACCACCTGTAGTAAACTTTACTGCATCTCCACTACATGTTTGTATCAGAGGGTATGTACAGTTCACAAACCTTACAACCGGCCCGGTAGATAGATGGGAATGGCATTTTGGCGACGGTGGTATTGGCAATACCAAAGACCCCAGATATCAGTATGTAAATAAACCCGATACAATGGATGTTACACTCATTGCTGAGTATAAAGGGTGTAAAGCCAGCCTCACAAAACCCAATTACATAATTGTAGACTCTCCCAAAGCCATACTAACATACGATCGTTATTGTGATTCGGCATTGAAAATTCGTTTTCATAACTCATCTCAAGGACACACTTCATTCAAGTGGTATTTCGGTGATCCATTAAACACTGTATCAACTACAGATAATGATCCGATTTTCCGGTATCCTGCTGCGGGAACCTATAATGTAATGCTATTAGCATATAGTAGCCGTACAGGCTGTACAGATACAGCATTTCTCTCGCTCGACTTACCAAACAGATCAATGTCACTAACGGCAAACGATACTGCTGTATGCAATGGCGACTCTATTACCTACTCAGCTAATCTATCCGGTACTAGCGCATTATCTTATGACTTCTTCTTGGATAACAACTATATCGGTACAACTATGGGCGTATTAAAATATCCTGTTACAGGTACCGGATTTCACAAAGTAAAAGTTGTTATTACTGATATATATGGATGTGTAGACTCTGTTGTTAAGAACAATTGGATATTTGTTTCAAGGCCTGTTGCATCATTTACTGCCAGTCCATTGAAAGGGTGTCTACCTATGAATGTCACATTTACAGACAATTCTACAGTACCTACAGGCGCCAATATTGTAAGCAGAACATGGAACTATGGCGTGGGTAGTAATATTACTGTAACAGGCACTACTTCATCATACAATTATACAAACAGAGGACCTTTTGATGTCAAATTGTGGATTACAGATAATGTAGGATGCAAAGACTCTATGTTTATGACAAACTATATTCATCCGCACAAGCCAATTGCAAATTTTACAGTAAAAGATACTGCATGCCTGAATGAGCAAGTTGAATTTTTCAATAACTCTACTAATGCAGCTACATATGCTTGGGATTTCGGAGATGGCGGTACTTCTACATTATCTAGCCCTAAACATCCATACACAACACTACGAAGCTATGATGTTCGCCTCATTGTTACAGATACATTAGGGTGCAAAGACACACTATTCAAAGCCAAAGCAGTTACTACATCAAAACCGTTTCCTTCATTCACAATGACGGATTCTGTAGCGGTTTGTCCTCCTTTACTTGTTAAGTTTACAAGTACATCTACAAATACACTACAGTACTATTGGCGTATGGGCTTAGGCAATACATCAACTTTAGCCAGTCCATCAGAGTTTTATACTACTAAAGGTAAATTCAGAGTAGTACTGGTTGCAACTGATGCACATGGATGTGTAGACTCTGCAATCGGCAATGTACGAGTACTAGGATATGATGGTTCATTCGACTATACCCCTGTTATAGGATGCAAGCCATTGGATGTAAACTTCTCTGCCATCGTTAATAATGTAGCGAAAATTTCATGGGATTTTGATGATGGTATTGTGATAACAAATACATCCAGTTCTATTTCTCATAGGTATGAAAGACCCGGCGCATATATGCCGCGTGTTATCTTTGAAGATGCAAATGGATGCAAAAGCCTTAGTACAGGTATAGACACTATTAAGGTAGACGCTGTTGAACCAGGCTTTAAAGGTGATGCTCCATGCCAATACAGTACGGTTACGTTATTAGATACTACCAAAAGTTATTTCTCTAACGTTAGTACATGGAAATGGTATTTTCACGATGGTACATCAAGCAACGTAAAAGCACCTACACACTACTATGGTGCATCAGGTAAATACCCTGTAAAACTTGTAGTATCAAATACTCGTGGATGCATTGACAGCATTACAAAAGATCTGGAAATCCATAAACTTCCGGATATAGTTGCAGGCCCTGATACAGTTATATGCCTTAATGATACTGCTCAACTCTTTGCAAATGGTGGCATCTCATACATTTGGAGCACTACACCTTATTTGTCTTGTCTGAATTGTGCTGCCCCACTTGCATCACCTAAAACATTCTTTAAGTTCATTGTAAAAGGAACTGACATTAACAATTGCAGTAACATTGACACTGTAACTATCAACATTAAAACAAAGGTAGAGGCTACAGTTGGACCAGATAGAGAAATATGCCTTAAAGACACAGCAATGTTATATGTAAATGGGGGCAAAACATATCTTTGGTCACCTACTGGCGGAATGGATAACCCTGCATCGAGAACACCAGTTGTATCGCCGGATGCTACAACAAAATATAAAGTGATAACCTATGAAGGTAGTTGTATCCCGGATACAGATTTTGTAAACATCAAAATCCACCCACTACCAGAAGTACAAGCAAGTGGCGCGGCAACAATTATTGCTGGTAATTCTACTATCCTGAATGCAAATGGTAACAGAATTGATAGATTCAAATGGGAGCCTGCAGAAAGCTTAAGCTGTAGTGACTGTCCGGACCCTTCTGCATCGCCAAGCAAGACAACGGAATATACAGTAAAAGTATTTACAGACTTTGGTTGCGTAGACTCTGATAAAGTAACTGTAAAAGTGCTTTGCGATGAAAGCCAGTTGTTCATACCAAATACATTTACACCAAATGGCGACGGGCAAAATGACGTGTTCTATCCACGTGGTACAGGTCTTGATAAAGTACGCTCTTTCAGGGTTTACAACCGATGGGGTGAAGTAGTATTTGAAAGAACCGGTATGCCATTGAATGATGCTGCATATGCATGGGATGGTACTTACAAAGGAGCCACATTACCACCAGATGTATTTGTATATGTGGTAGAGGCGCTTTGCGAAAGTGGTGAAATAATGATTATTAAAGGCGATGTAACCCTGATAAGATAGAATCTATGAACAACAGACTGAAACATATATTATTGGCTGGCATTGCGGCAGCAGGCTTACAGCAAGCAACTGCACAGGACATACATTTTTCGCAGTTCTACGAAACATCCATTCTGCGAAACCCTTCACTGACAGGGCTTTTCACAGGAGATTATAAAGTTGGGGTTGTGTATCGCAATCAGTGGAGCAGCATTAGCAAACCATTCCAAACTGCACTGGCAAATGTTGAAGCACGCATACCAATCAATGAAGTAAACGACTACCTTAGCATTGGTGTATTAGGATATTACGATAGGGCTGGCAGCATCAATCTCAAGACTACATCTGTATATCCTGCAATCAACTACAACAAGTCTTTGGAAGACGGCCACAACTCTTACTTATCAGTAGGCTTTACTGCAGGTTATATACAACGCAGCTTCGACCCTACGCGAGCCACGTTCAATAATCAGTACATGAACAATTCGTTCAATGCTTCCAATCCAAGTGGTGAGAATATGGGCAACCCAACCATCAACTATTGGGATATGGGTGCAGGTGTTACCTATAGCAGTTCTACCAGCGGAGAAGAGAATGCATTGAACTATGTAATAGGTGCAGGTGCTTATCACATTATGAAGCCAAAAACTTCATTCTACAATAGTAGCGACGCGCGCCTTATGACACGTTGGAATGGTAATGTAGCCATCAGTAAACAGCTGAATCAGAAATTCAGTTTTCAGATACATGCCAACTACAGCAAGCAAGGCAGCTACAACGAAATAATTGGTGGTGGTATGATAGGCTGGCACAAATACGGTCCTAATGATGGTTTGCTATTTGTGCTGTTCGGTGGCGTATTCTATCGCTACAATGACGCTATTATCCCTACTGTCAAACTGCGTTACAAAGACCTTGCATTTACGTGCGCTTACGATCTCAATGCATCCAAACTACGTGTAGCAAGCAATATGCAGGGTGGCTACGAAATAAGTGTAGTGAAGACCGGGCTCATCAACAGCCCCAACAGAGAAAAGAGCCGCACTATCTGTCCTGAATTCTATTAATACATTTTGGTTAAATACCGCTTACTACCTGTTAAAAGTAAAAGCCCCGCTGATGCGGGGCTTTTACTTTATATCACATCCCTTTCGGGAATGGATGATTAGTTTTTGAACTGAGGAATCATATCCTGTGCCATTTTCACCATCTTAGCGATGCCGTCTTCAGGAAGGTTACCTTTTTTGAAGTCTGCCAGCAACTCAGGCATCTTCAATTCCAGTTCGCGCAGGAATGCTTCTTCGAATGCTTTTACATTCTTAACAGGCACTTCGCGGATCAGGTTGTTTGTACCCAGGTAGATGATAGCAACTTGCTTTTCTACGCTATACGGAGAGTATTGGTTTTGTTTCAGGATTTCCACGTTACGGCTACCTTTATCCAGTACTACTTTTGTAGCAGCATCCAGATCACCACCGAATTTAGAGAACGCTTCCATCTCACGATACAGCGCCTGGTCAAGTTTCAGTGTACCGGCAACTTTTTTCATTGATTTGATCTGCGCACTACCACCCACGCGACTTACAGAGATACCAACGTTGATAGCCGGACGGATACCTGCAAGGAACAGGTTTGATTCCAGGAATATCTGACCATCGGTGATCGAGATTACGTTTGTAGGAATATAAGCAGATACGTCACCCGCTTGTGTTTCAATGATTGGCAATGCTGTCAGAGAACCGCCACCTTTTACCAGGTGTTTGATGCTCTCAGGCAAATCGTTCATTGTTTTAGCGATAGCATCGTTATTGATAACTTTCGCAGCACGTTCCAGCAAGCGGCTGTGCAGATAGAATACGTCACCAGGATATGCTTCGCGACCCGGCGGACGACGCAACAACAGAGATACCTCGCGGTATGCCACAGCTTGTTTAGACAGATCGTCATAAACAACCAGTGCAGGACGTCCTGTATCACGGAAGAATTCACCTATCGCAGCACCTGCAAACGGAGCGTAGAACTGCAACGGAGCAGGGTCAGCAGCAGGAGCAGCAACGATAGTTGTGTATGCCATAGCACCATTCTCTTCCAGTGTTTTCATAACACCGGCAATAGTAGATGCCTTCTGGCCTATCGCAACATATATACAGTATACAGGCTTGCCTGCATCGTAAAATTCTTTTTGGTTGATGATGGTATCGATACAGATAGCAGTTTTACCTGTCTGACGGTCACCGATTACCAGCTCACGCTGACCACGGCCGATAGGAATCATCGCATCGATAGATTTGATACCTGTTTGCAGTGGTTCTTTTACCGGCTCACGGAAGATAACGCCCGGTGCTTTACGCTCGATAGGCATTTCATACAGTTCACCAGTTATAGGGCCTTTACCATCTATTGGTTCGCCCAGTGTGTTTACAACACGGCCTACCATACCTTCACCTACTTTGATAGAGGCAATCTGACCAGTGCGTTTTACTTGTGCACCTTCTTTAATGCTACCGCTGTCACCCATCAATACCACACCCACGTTGTCTTCTTCAAGGTTCAGCGCTATCGCTTTTACGCCGTTTTCAAATTCTACCAGCTCACCCTGACGCACGCCATTCAGGCCATACACGCGGGCAATACCGTCACCTACTTGCAGTACGGTACCAACTTCTTCCAGATTGGCAGAAGCGTTGAAGTTTGTTAACTGCTGGCGAAGTATCGCCGATATTTCATCCGGTTTAATCTCAACCATGACTTTTTATTTTATAAATAATAAAAACTGTTTCTCTTGTACTTTATTAATTGAAGATAGTGCTTACATAGATGTTCTTCTGGAACTGAGTCTTCACATCATTCAGGTCGCGGCGCACGCTTGCGTCTACCAGCTTATCATCCATTTGCAGAATGAAACCACCAATGATATTAGGATCTACTACTTCTGTCACTTCGATTTCGCCTTTGTGTACAGAAGCCACTACATTCTTAATAATATTTTGCTTTACAGTATCGCTGAGTGGCGTCGCCGTCGTCAACTTTACAGTTTTGATGTTTTTCATAACCTTGTACTGTGTTATGAAAGCATCAGCTATTTCAGGCAGGTTAGCCTCGCGGCCTTTGCTTACAAGCAGTTTAATGAAGCCATCTGTCAGGGCGCTCATCTTACCACTTAATACAGCAGCAACTATTTCCTGTTTTTTAGCAGCGTTTATAATCGGGCTGCGCAGCATGTTAGTAAACTCGCGGCTTTGTTTGCTTACGGCATCCAGCAAGCGGATGTCCTGCAGCGTGCTGTCAACAGCATTCTGTTCTACAGCAAGGTCCAGCAGAGCTTTGGCATAACGTGAAGCGAGACGTGGATTTGGCATATCTGTTCTGTTACTTCAGTTATTAGTTCATTTTTATTTCTTCAGCCAGCATCTGTGCATAATCGTTCTGGCTTTCGGCAGTTGCCAATTGCTTGCGGATTACTTTTTCTGCTACCTCAACAGCCAGTTTACCGATTTCGTTTTTCACTTCGGTAAGTGCAGCCATTTTTTGTTGCTGAATTTGTTGCTGAGCGTCAGCAATCATCTTATCTGCAACAACTTTAGTTTCTTCTTTTGCTTTGTTGATGATGCTGTCCTTCATTTCTTTCGCCTCTTTCAGCATTTGTGCGCTTTGTGCACGTGCTTCCATCATCAGCTTCTCGTTGTCAGCCTGCATCTGGCTCATTTCTTTTTTCACACGCTCTGCAGCAGCTATAGAATCAGCAATACCTGTTTCGCGCTCGTGCAGCGAGTTTAGTATTGGTTTCCACGCAAACTTGCGCAGTATGAAGAAAACGATGAGGAACGCAAGCAGCGTCCATACAAATAAACCGAGTTCCGGGGTCAACAAATCCATGTTATCTATTGATTTATGATGCTCTTTATTATCAGGTTTTTCATTTACAACCCTGTACCGATGTACCTGAAAACAGCACGGATTGTCAATCAAAATCTAAAATAACTGCACTCGCTGCCCTGTGCGTTGAGTGCAGTTAATTCTTTAAGTACGATTACAGTACTACAGCCAGCAGGCCTGCGATAACGCCGAACAGCGCAACACCCTCAACGAAGGCAGCTGTCAGGATCATGTTCGCACGGATGTCGCCAGCAGCTTCCGGTTGGCGAGAGATAGCTTCTACTGCACCTTTACCGATTTGGCCGATACCAAGACCAGCACCTAATACTGCAATACCTGCGCCGATAGCACCACCAGCGGCAGCTGTACCGTCAATTGCTAACAAAACTGTGTTTAACAGAGACATGTTATTATGGATTTTGATTAAAAAACTAATTAATTACTTTATTCCTTTTTGTTGGTTGAACACGTATTAATGATGTGCAGCTTCAGCATGGCCATCAGCATGATGTTCGTCATGACCGTGACCTTCTTCTACCGCCTGTCCTATAAATACTGCTGTCAGGTTAGTGAAGATGAACGCCTGTATAGCAGCCACCAACAACTCCAGGAAGAACATGAAGATAGTGAACGCCATAGATACAGGTGCAAAGCCCCAGCCTGCCACTTTACTCAAACCGGCAAAAATGAATATCATTGAGATAACGCTAAGGATAACGATGTGTCCTGCCAGTATGTTGGCAAAAAGACGTATCATCAGTGCTATCGGTTTAATAAACAGAGAAATGATTTCGATAGGTACCAGTAAGAACTTTACACCCAGAGGTACACCAGGAGGGTTGAACAAGTGGCCCCAGAAATGTTTGTTACCGCTAAATACCATTACCAGGAACGATATAATAGCCAAACAAGCTGTTACCGAGATATTGCCCGTAAAGTTAGCACCACCTGGCAGCAGACCCAACAGGTTGTTTATCCATATAAAGAAGAATACCGTCAGCAACAATGGCATGAAGCGCATGTATTTATTACCCAGGTTGGGCTGAGCTACCTCGTCACGCACAAAAGTAATAACTGGCTCCAGTGCATTCTGGAAACCGCTTGGCGCTACCATAGCACCGTTCTTTTTATATTTCTTAGCTACGTTCAGCATGATGGTCAGCAGCAGTACTACTGATATAATCATCGAAAGAACGTTCTTAGTAATAGAAAAATCAATAATTTTTGCACCATCCTCAGAGATGATTTTTTCTTTCATCTTACTGTTCGGGTCAATCATATAGCCATTATAGCTTTCATGCCCGTGGTGGAATTTTGATGCAGAGAAAACTTCCAGTCCTTTTTCAGGATGATATATAATAACAGGTAAAGACAAGCTTACCGGATGTTCATTAACATCAAAAAAGTGCCAGTAGTGAGAATCGCCAATGTGGCCAAAGATTACTTCAGAAGCGTTAAAACCCTCCTTTTTTTCTTCGTGGTGTCCTTCATGTGCTGCTTCAGCCACTGCAACAGGGGCTGCCTCATGATTTTCTTCATGTTGCGCATATGTAAAAACAGGTGCGCTCGATAGCGCGAAAGTCAATGCCAGTAAGGAAAATAAACGTCCGGATCTCATTATTCTGCCCTGAAAATTTGCGCAAAGATACGGGTTTATCGTTCAAAAAAAAGGGCGATTTGTTTTTTTATAAAATACGTACGCTTTTCAGACACCGATTTATGAGGCTATTTGTTAAAATCGCAAGCTTCAAATACACGTTTTTCGTCAACTGTCCCCCATTTTATAGCTTCAATGGCTTACAGATATATTATTTCTATATTAATTGTCTCGTTAGCCGCTTGTTATTGTTTGTAAATTTTGTAGCAATAGCCTGAAATTTAATAGTGGTTAAATGTTTTATGTAGTATTTTTGCCGCCTCAACTTTTTATAACAAAAAGATAATTCTATGCAGGAATTTGGTAAAAAGAACCCTTCAGCTAATCTTAGTAACATAGGGCTGAATGTTGCCGTTGCTCACTGGAATCTCTCTCCTGAAGAGCTGACTCAAAAAACATTAGAACTGGGACAAGGCGAACTGAATGATACTGGCGCACTGTGTGTTAGCACCGGAAAATTTACGGGCCGCTCTCCTAAAGACAAATTCACAGTTAAGGACGCTATCACTGAACACAGTGTTGATTGGGGTGATGTTAACATTCCTTTCTCTCCGGAGGCTTTCGACAAACTGTATGATAAAGTAGTAGCTTACCTGGGTGGTAAAGAAGTATGGGTACGCGATGCTTATGCTTGTGCAGACCCTAAATACCGCCTGAACATCCGTGTGGTAAACGAAACTCCTTGGGCTAACCTGTTCTGTAACGACCTGTTCCTGCGCCCTTCTGCACAGGAAATCGAAACACAGACTCCTGATTGGCACATCATTCAGGCTCCTAGCTTCCAGGCAGATCCTGCAGTTGACGGCACTCGTCAGGCAAACTTCACTATCGTGAACTTTACACGTAAAGTTATCCTGATAGGTGGTTCTGCTTACACAGGCGAAATGAAGAAAGGTATCTTCGGCGTACTGAACTTTGTACTGCCACACGATCATAAAGTACTGAGCATGCACTGCTCTGCAAATGAAGGTAAAGATGGCGATGTTGCCCTGTTCTTCGGCTTGAGCGGTACAGGTAAAACTACCCTGTCTGCAGATCCTAACCGCGCACTGATTGGTGATGACGAACACGGCTGGGCAGATGGTTCTGTATTTAACTTTGAAGGCGGTTGCTATGCAAAATGTATAGACCTGAGCGCTGAAAAAGAACCACAGATCTTCAACGCTATCAAGCCAAATGCACTGTTGGAAAACATCAAATTCCATGCAGGCACTAAAACTGTAGATTACGCAGATGGCAGCATCACTGAAAATACACGTGCTGCATATCCTATCTACCACATAGAAAATGCAAAAGAACCATCTTACGGTGGCGATCCTAAAAACATATTCTTCCTTACTTGCGATGCGTTCGGTATCCTGCCTCCAATCAGCAAACTGACGAAAGGCCAGGCTATGTACCACTTCATCAGTGGTTACACTGCAAAAGTTGCAGGTACCGAGGTTGGTGTTACAGAACCACAAACTACGTTCTCTGCTTGTTTCGGCCGCGTGTTCCTGCCTCTGCACCCAACTAAATATGCTGAGTTGCTGGGTAAGAAACTGGAAGAACACAGCGATGTTAACGTATGGCTCATCAACACAGGTTGGAGTGGCGGCGCATACGGTACAGGTAGCCGTATGAAGCTGAGCTACACACGTGCTATGATTACTGCAGCTATGAATGGTGAACTGAACAACGTAGAATACAAAGCTCACCCAACATTTGGCGTACTGGTACCACAAAGCGTACCGGGTGCACCTGCAGAAATTCTGAACCCACGCGATACTTGGGCAGACAAAGAAGCATACGATAAGAAAGCAAACGAACTGGCACAACTGTTTGTGAAAAACTTTGACAAATATGCTTCTCAGGCTAACGAAGAAATTCTGGCCGCTGCACCAAAAGTGATGGAGAACGCTTAATTGAGTTTTAAACGCTCTTAATTATAAAACCCCGACCATCTGGTTGGGGTTTATTTTTTACATATTGTGTCGTTATATCACTCTTGCTATCAACTCTGCATCGCCAACTATCCACACCTTGTCTCCATCCTCAAATATGGTATTCGATTCGGGGTTCAGGATGCGTTTGCCATCACGTTCTATGCCTACAATCAGGCCATTCGTTTTTTCACGGATACCACTATTTCTGATGGTTTGTCCTAACAGTTCGGAGTTTTCATTCAGTACCAGTTTTTTCAGCACCACTTCTCGTGTTTCCTGTGCCACCAGACTCTGTCCGTTTTCAGGCTCTACATATTTCTTAAATGCTTCCAGTTGCTCATCTGTACCTATTACAAATAACTTATCTCCGGGATACAGGCGTTCATACCTGCCAGGTGCGGGTATCGTATGCAGTTCACCACGTTTTATCATGGCTATATTCACCCCAAAGCGTTCACGTATCTGCATTTCTTCCAGTGTATTACCCGTACATACTGCACCTGCAGGAAATGTTATACGTGCAATATGCGCATCCCACGGTGCCAGCTCTCGCAGGCTTGCTTTGGCTTCCTGTAGTTCGCGATGATAAAAGTTGAACATAAACCTATTCTCGAGCCTGATGTAAAACCTATGTATACGTTTAGAGAATATGGCGGCAAAGCTTACCAACACTATGGCACCTGTTATGGCAACAATCACAGGGAAGAAGCTGAGCATAAACAAGCTAATGTAAACAATAGAAATACCGGCCCTTACCAACCGCAGAAATAGTAACGGTGCTCTATAGCGTCTGTTGCTCCATAGCAATGCCGTAGACTCCGGTGCCACTTTTCGTAGTACTAATGCCCACAAAAACGGCGACATAGCTGCAAGACACAATATTGCTGTAATAATGTTCACCCACACATCAGACTTCACATAATCAGCTACCCACCACTGCACATAGTTGACAAACAGGAAGATAATACCAATGATAACCAATGAGAATACAATAATGATGACAAGCGTTGCCTGTATCACTTTCCGCCAATCGCTGGCAGTGGTTATAGACTGTGCACCTGTACTATACCTGTCCAGTGCTTTTCTCCATTTTATAGGCAGCAATTTATCTACCACTTCGTAGGTAGGCCCGGCTAGCTTTATAAGGTATGGTGTAGAAAATGTAGTAATTGCCGATACCGCCACAGCAATCGGGTACAGAAAGCTACTCGTCACACCCAGTGTAACACCCAGCGTAGCAATGATGAAAGAAAACTCACCTATCTGTCCCATGCTCATACCTGCATGTATGGCACGCTTCAAAGGTTGCCCTGCTATCAGTGCACCTGCTATTACGTGCAGCACTTTACCCACAATCAATGTTAATGTTATAATCAGTATCGGCCCTGAATAGTCTATTAGTACTTTAGGATCTATCAGCATACCTACAGATACAAAGAACACTGCCCCAAATAAATCTTTAACGGGCTGCACAATATGTTCTATCCTCTCTGCCTGTGTTGTTTCTGCCAGTATAGAGCCCATTACAAACGCACCCAATGCAGGTGAAAATCCCGCTTGCGATGACAACATTACCATACCAAGGCACATACCAATAGATAATACCAGCAGCGTCTCATTATTCAAATGTTTTTGTGCACGGCTCAGGAACGAAGGGATAAAAAAGATACCTGCTATAAACCATAGTATCAGGAAGAATGCCAGTGTAAGGATTGATGTCAACATCTGCGTACCTGCGAACTCACGGCTCACAGCAATGGTAGATAGTAATACCATAAGTACAACGGCCACAAGGTCTTCTATTATCAGCACGCCAAATACCAGCTCTGCAAACTTGCGCCCCTTCAGTCCCATCTCGTCAAACGAGCGCAGGATGATAGTAGTAGACGCAATACTCATAATACCACCTAGGAATATACAATCCATCAGCGGCCAGCCAAGCAGCTTACCCAATACAAAACCAATGCCCAACATGGCCGATACTTCTATCAATGCTGTAATGGAAGATGTACCGCCCACGTGCATCAATTTCTTAAAACTGAATTCCAACCCAAGTGTAAATAGCAGGAATATAACACCAATATCTGCCCATGCACGCACGTTCTCTATATCCGTTACGGTAGGGAACAGTTTGAAGTTGGGGCTGACAAGCAGACCCGCCAATATATACCCCAGCACCACGGGTTGCTTCAGCCGTTTGAAGAGCAATGTGGTTATACCTGCCACTATCAGTATCAGCGCAAGGTCTTGTATAAGATGTGGTAAATGATTCATGCCTCTCT
Organism: Flavipsychrobacter sp.; assembly: GCA_035299045.1. Lineage (GTDB taxonomy): Bacteria > Bacteroidota > Bacteroidia > Chitinophagales > Chitinophagaceae > Polluticoccus. The sequence continues at coordinate 44,029 of DATGXJ010000004.1, read as the reverse complement.
ATAAAAATAATGCTTCAAAACCGTAGTTTTTACATTCATCCTGTTAAATGCATAAGGCTTTAAGGTTAAGCTTATTAACCCTAACATAATATTTCACTGCATTTGAATACGACGGCTCTATTTATTAGAAGCACTCTTCTATTTCTACGTATCTTTAAGGCAAAGAATTATTATAAGATGCGCGCCTATTTTTATGCTATTGTTTGTTTTTTGATGTTATCGGGTTTCAATGCTTCGGCTCAATGCCCTGCCGCTACCCCATCGCTTATTCATATTCAGGCAGACAGTGTAAGTATGGCATGGGCTTTTGCAGGCGCAGGTGTTTATGAATATGCTGTATTGCCCGCAAGCGCAGCTGCACCTACTACAGGCACATCTACATCACTGGTTGCAGCTGGTGTGGGTGGGCTTGCACCCGGAGTAGCTTACAAAGCATGGCATCGTACCTACTGTGGTGCAAGTCTCTTTACCCCATGGACATCTCTAAGCTTCTCTACCCCATGTGGTGCACCGGGCACTATAACGGTAACACACGCAAAAGCAGATAGTGCAGATATTACATGGACATCTGTTAGCCCCGGTGCTAATTACGAATACTATGTAGATACGCTCAGCACAACACCAACATCCGGCACTGCCATCAACACCAATACAGTACGTGTAAAAGGACTGAAACCTGCCAAAACGTATTATGCGTTTGCACGTACCAGTTGTGGTGGTACAGTGTATTCTGCATGGGCTATGCAATCGTTCTTTACACCTTGGTCTGTTGGCGTAAACGAGGTAGCAGCTACAGAGGCTATCAACTTCTACCCAAATCCTGCAAGAGATATACTATACGTTAATAACAACAATGCTCCATTCCTGATGCTTATTACAGATATGAATGGCAAGACAATACTGGCTACAGAGGCGCACACAGGTACTAACACAATCAATATCAGTTCATTAAACCGAGGAATGTACATTATACGCTATGTACAGGGCGAAGAGGTACAGATTAAAAAGCTTTTAAAAGACTGATATACTTTTGTAGTGTCGCTAGAAATAACACACAAATCTTCAAAATCGACAAACGTTAACCAGCGTTTAACCAAAGATTACGAGCATTTGTTATCTTTGCAGCAGAGATATAGAAGGTAGAGAGGCCAAAATTTTCAAAATATGAAACAATATATCTCACTGCTATCGATAGCAATTGTTACAATCTTTGTTTTTTCCTGCAATAAGGGTACAGTAGTTACCTACCCTGAAAATGCGAATACCAGTTTTAACAACGCCGTTTTAACATACGATCAGATATCCGGTACTTATCGTATGTACGACAGTATATACTACATTGGCAATGAGGGTTACCAACCAATAGACCCACAGTATAAAAAGCCTATTAATGCAAACTATACTATCAATGTAGGCACTGAAAATGGTGTAGGTGTATTTAATTATCACGGACTACGTTTTGTTGAAAGCAGAGGCGTATTGAGCGAATACATTGCATATGACCCCAATTTCGACATCACTAAAATTTGGTTCCGAAGAGATAGTGTGATGGTTAATTATCTGAAACGCAATTATAGAAACGATAGCTGTTTAAATATCACAGTATTCGGTTATAAAGTAAAATAAGAAGAGGCGCAGATTGCGCCTCTTCTTATTTATCATCTTTCCATCGCCAAAGCATCAGGCATGCATAGGTTCTGTAAGGGCTCCATTTGGCAGAAAGCTTCAACATCTTTTCTTTCATAGTTTTCTTATCCGTCATGTCAATACCATACACTTTTGCCATGCCCTGCTGTATACCCAGGTCGTCAACAGCAAACACATCTTCCCTGCCAAGCGTAAACATCAGCAGCATTTCTACCGTCCACCTGCCCACACCTTTTATGGGTAGCAGAAAATCCATCACTTCATCATTGCTCATCTTATACAGCTTCTTGTCTTCCATGCCATGCTCCAGTGCATAGCGGGCTACGTTCTGCACATAAGTCACTTTCGCGTTCGACAGGCCAATAGCTCGCAGCGTTTCGTGTGGCATATCAGCTATCTGCTGCGGTGTAGGTTCCTTGCCATCAAACAATAGCAAAAATCGTTTGAAGATAACATCTGCTACCTTTGTACTCAGTTGCTGGCTCATGATAGATGCACACAGGCGCAGGCATATATTCTTTCGCTTTTTCAGTTGCAAATCTGGGAATGCTGCTACCAGCTTCTGCATCTTCTTGTCTTTCGACAAGTGTTCGTGATAATCGGCTTTGGTGATACGCTGCGTCATAAATGTGTTTTAACAAATAATAGTTGTATTTTTGCAGTAGTAAAAACTGAAACTAATACGAACAAATATCAGTATTACTATCCATTAACAGATAGCCTGTAACCAAAATAGCTGTTACAAAAAATCCGTAACCGTTTGTAACCATTTTATCTGAAACAATTCATCACATTAAAACAAACAAACATATTAACTAACCGAGCAATAACTTATCTTTGCACCCAATCAAATCTTAATACATTCAGGAAAATGAAGAATACTCCATTTACTCAAAAACACATCGACCTCGGTGCTAAAATGGCCGAATTTGCAGGTTATAATATGCCTATCTCTTATTCAGGCATTAACGAAGAGCACCAGACAGTACGCAACAATGCAGGTGTATTTGACGTAAGCCACATGGGCGAATTCATCCTGAAAGGACCTGATGCACTGGATCTGATTCAGCGTGTTACAACCAACGATGCTTCTAAACTAACAGATGGCAAAGCACAATATTCTTGCCTACCAAACAATGAAGGTGGTATCGTAGATGATTTGCTGGTGTACTGCGTAGAAACCAACAATGTTTACATGCTGGTTGTAAATGCATCGAACATAGAAAAAGACTGGAACTGGATAAGCCAGCACAATACCAAAGGTGTTGAAATGCACAACATATCTGACAAAACAGGTTTGTTGGCTGTACAAGGCCCTAAGGCTGTGCAGTACATGCAGACACTTACAGATATGGACATTACCAACCTGAAATACTACACTTTTACTAAAGGCACTTTTGCAGGTATTGAAAACGTACTGGTAAGCGCTACAGGCTATACCGGTGCAGGTGGTGTAGAAATATACTTTGAAGACAAAGACAACAATGCAGAAATAATCTGGAACAAAATATTTGAAGCAGGTGCGCCACATGGCATGAAGCCGATAGGCCTTGCAGCACGCGATACACTGCGTCTTGAAATGGGCTTCTGTCTGTATGGAAACGATATCGACGATACTACGTCTCCGTTGGAAGCCGGCCTGGGTTGGATAACTAAATTCACGAAAGACTTTACTTCTCGCAGCATATTCGAAGCACAGAAAGCAGAAGGCCTGAAACGCAAACTGGTAGGCATAGAAATGATAGACAAGGGCATTCCTCGCCATCACTACAAAGTACAGGATGCCAATGGCAATGAGATAGGTTTCGTTACATCTGGTACACAGGCGCCAAGTTTGGGCAAAGCTATCGGTATGGCTTATGTTACTAAAGAGAACGCAGCAGAAGGCACAGAAGTGTTTGTAGCCGTACGCGACAAAGCGCTTAAAGCCAAAGTGGTGAAAATACCATTTGCATAATCGGGTAATAATATTGTAAGAATTAAGTAAATGGCCGCAATAAAAGTGGCCATTTGCCATTATATTTAGCATACAAAGCCTTAAACTCAATGCTATCTCGTATATCCTATTTCATCTGCCTACTGATAATATCATACGGCTGTCTATGTTTCTATCCTAAATGGAATGAGGATGAAGGAGAAGTACCAATTGGCTGGGATGTAAGCGGATATTACTGGTACCTGCCATCTGTCTTTATATACAAAGACCTGAAATACCAATCTTTTGCAGATAGTGTGATTAGCAAATACAAGCCCACACCCATCATACAGCAATTCACCCGGCTTGAGGATAGTAGTTGTGTTATGACATACTCTTCCGGTATGGCATTTATGTACCTGCCACTGTTTGCCGCAGCACATATTACAGCCCCTATGCTTGGTTATCCAGCTGATGGATTTTCACCACCTTATCAATTTGCATTACAGGTTGGCAGCTTACTAATAGGCTTGTTTGGTTTATGGTACTTCAGGCGGTTTCTATTGTACTATTTCGAAGATAAAGTTGTAGCCATCCTATTACTGCTGCTCGCCATAGGCACCAATTATCTCAATTATACAGCCATAGATGGCCCCATGACACACAACTGGCTGTTTGTTATCTATGTCTTATTACTGCTTAATACACGCAACTTTTATCTGTCTCCATCTTACAAGTATGCACTTCGTATAGGCATATTATGTGGCCTTGCAATCCTGATACGTCCGTCTGAAATAGTAGCTGTCTGTATACCATTGTTATGGGGTTTGAATGGTATTGCTTTAACTGACATAAAACAGCATTTACATTTTATTAAGCAACATTTCATTAAGCTGCTGGTGGCTGTTATAGCGGTCATATCAATCGGTTCTGTACAGCTATTCTATTGGAAATACAGTTCGGGACATTGGTTATTTTACAGCTACACCGCACCAAGGCAATCTTTCACATGGTTGCCACCACATATAGATGATTATCTCTTCAGCTACCGCAGCGGTTGGCTCATATACACTCCGTTGATGATGCTGGCATTGTTAGGCTTTCTACCCTTTCTCAGAAAAGGGCAAAACCTTGTGGCGGTATCAGTCTTTATGTTTTGTACACTGTACATTGTCAGTGCATGGGACACATGGTGGTACGGTGGTCTTGGTGGCAGGGCTATGATACAGAGTTATCCAATATTATTTATTCCATTTGGCTATTTAGTAACAGAAATGTTTAATCGTAAATTGTTGATGATACTGTTAATACCAATTATGTTGGCATTTTCTTATGTAAGCATTTGGGTTACAATTCAGACACATAAAGGTACCGGATTGCTGGATGTTGAAAGTATGAGTAAAGCCTACTATTGGCATGTAGTAGGCCGTTGGCATATTAACGATAAAGAAGAGGCCGAAAAGCTGAAAGACACTGAGCACATCTTTACGGGTACGCTAAAGGATAAGAAACTTGAATACAGTAGCAATTATGAAAACGACACTACCATACTTGAAATGCCTCTACCAGCAATAGAAGGCAGCAAATCTGCCTATGTAAATGAGAACGTAGAATTTAGCAAGATTTTACGCTTCCCGCTACAAACCAATAAAAAATGGTTACGCGTGCAGGCAATTGCAAAATGTACAATTAAGGAATGGACTGTATGGAAGATGCCACAATTCTCCATCAGGTTGTTCAATAGTAAGGGGGGTATTATCGAAACGAGCATGATACGGCTGCACAGACACCTGACTAACAATGCACAGAAACTTATTCATTTTGATATACACATACCTGACGGTATCAGCCAAGCAGAAGTCTATTTGTGGAATCCCGGAAGTGATAAGCTGTTAATGATAGATGATTTACAGATTTGGTCTTTTGATGAATGAAACTAGCCAGTTAAATTAGAGCCTATTTGTTTTACCAAACCAATAGTTTTGGGCATACAAACATTCATGAGAAACGATTTGTTAATATTTGTTGGGGTTTTCCTGCTAGCTACAGGTTTATTTTTTCACCTAAGGGGTGAATATAAGAAAGCTATTATCTCACTATTCCTCGCTGCAGTTTCATTCAGAATATTTGCAATCTATTTAGACCCTTTTTTACATGACTGGGATGAGAAGTTTCATGCACTTGTTGCTAAACATTTAATAAACGATCCATTTACGCCTATACTAAGACCGCAGTCTATATTACCAAACAATGGTATAGATTGGTGTTGCAGCAATATATGGATTCATAAACAACCGCTCTTCTTATGGCAAATGGCATTGAGCATGAAGATTTTCGGCGTTAACGAATTTGTCATGAGGTATCCGAGTATGCTGTTAGGCTCTCTTATGGTGCCTATTACATACAGAATATCAAACTTATTAACCAACAATAAAGACATATCATTTAGTGCTGCTGCACTATTATGTGTCTCTTACTACAGCCTCGATTTAATATCAGGTAGAATGGGTATGGAACACAATGATGTTGCTTTCTGCTTCTATATTCTTGCAAGTATTTGGGCTTATCTCGAATTCCTTAGAGAAAAAAGCTGGAAATGTGCAATATTAATAGGTGTATTTGCAGGCTGTGCTATACTCAACAAATGGCTTACAGGACTCCTGGTATATGCAGGTTGGAGTATCAATTTGCTAATGGACATAAAAGAGAAAGACCTGAAAAGTCAAATACAAAAGCTACTTGTATCACTTACGGTATGTGCAGTAATATTTTTACCCTGGCAGTTTTATATCAATTATCGTTTTCCTGAACAAGCAAAATTCGAACGAACATTTAATCTAAAGCATATTACAGAAGCAGTAGAAGGCCATAATGGAGGATATGACTATTATTACAATCTACTATCAGGGTATCTCGGTGAGTATGTTTGGGTTTTGTTTTTAGCAGGATTCGTAATATTAGTATTCTCAAAAAAGCTAAATCGTAAAGCTGCTATAGCACTCACTACTATTATCATTGTACCTGTTGTATTTTTCTCGTTTATAGTAAAAACAAAGATGCCAAGCTTTGTTTTTATTCTTGCACCATTTGCATTCATATGTATTGCAATTGCAGTTTATTCTATCACAACTATTAAGTTAAAAACCAGAATACCATACTGGCTTGCTATTTGCCTATGCCTGGTCCCTGTTTTTAACTATGAAAAACTACAGCAACAGTTCAATAATGATGATACGTACAGAAGCAGAAAGATTTATAATACAACTGTCTTTAAGCATTTGAATAAAAACCTGCCTAAAAATATACCTGTTATTATGAATACTAAAGACTTTGAGGATGTAGAGGTAATGTTTTATGTTGACAATGTAATTTGCTACAACTATTCAATCTCAGAAAGCGATATGAGTATCCTGAGCAATAAGGGTATAAATATTGCAGTCTTCAAAGACAGATGGGGATGTATAGCGGAAAACTATGTTAAGAATTATAAGTACAAATATCTGATACCATACCAGCTGCACTAAGCAGAAGATTATAAACGATTAAAGCAGATAGTTTCTAAAAGCCGTAAGTTTTTCATTTCTTTGCAAGCGAAATAGCCCCGTTAATATTAACATTAGGTATATGCTTCCAAAATACAACAGAATACTGCTGAAACTTTCCGGTGAATCTTTAATGGGCGACCGCAGCTTTGGTCTGGACCCGAAAATGCTGGAACAGTATTCTGCAGATATTAAAACTATTACCGACCTAGGTGTGCAGGTAGCAGTTGTAATTGGTGGCGGCAACATATACCGTGGTATGAACGAAGCAGAAACAGGCATAGAACGCGCACAGGGCGACTATATGGGCATGCTGGCAACTGTTATCAATGGTATGGCATTGCAGTCTGCATTGGAGAAAACAGGTGTTAAAACACGCTTGCTGACGGCTATTAAAATGGAACAAGTTGCAGAACCTTACATTCGCCGCCGCGCTATACGCCACCTGGAGAAAGGCCGTGTTGTAATATTCGGTGCAGGTACGGGCAACCCATATTTTACGACAGATACTGCAGGCTCGCTGAGAGCTGTAGAAATAAATGCAGATGTGATATTGAAAGGTACACGTGTAGATGGTATCTATACTGCAGACCCTGAAAAAGACCCTACTGCAACCAGGTACGAGAAGCTCTCTTTCTCAGAAGTCATCAGCCAGAACCTGAAAGTAATGGACATGACTGCCTTCACACTTTGTCAGGAAAACAAGCTGCCTATCATTGTGTTTGATATGAACACGACAGGCAACCTGCAAAAAGTAGTTGAGGGCAAAAACATCGGTACACTGGTTAGCTAATCAGCGTACACGCTTGCGCTTATTGCGCTCATAGTCTTCAAATATAAATTGTCCCAAACCATCTAGCGATGAATAAAAGGCTTTGCCATTATTCACTTCTGTAAACTCGCGTACAAAAGACTGCAGGTACGGGTCGTTGGCTATCATAAATGTTATTACAGGTATTTTCAGCCTGCGCAGTTGTCCTGCCAGGTTCAGCGTACGGTTCAGTATTTTGGTATCTATACCAAAGCTGTTTTTGTAGTACTTATTACCAACTTTCAGGCAAGTAGGTTTGCCATCGGTTATCATAAATATCTGCTTATTAGGGTTCTTGCGTCTGCGCAGTATATCCATAGACAGCTCAAGCCCTGCAACGGTATTGGTATGGTATGGCCCTACCTGCAGATAAGGCAGGTCTTTCATTTCTATCTGCCAGGCATCGTTACCAAATACTACTATGTCCAGCGTGTCTTTAGGGTAGCGTGTTGTTATCAGCTCACTTAATGCCATAGCCACGCGCTTAGCAGGCGTTATACGGTCTTCACCGTATAGTATCATAGAATGAGAGATATCTATCATCAACACAGTAGATGTCTGCGTCTTAAAATCCATCTCGTGGATTTCAAGATCATCCTGCTGCATCTTAAAACTCTCCACACCGTGGTTCACAAAAGAGTTGCGCAGGCTCCCCGTAAAGTCTATCGCCTCCAATGCATCACCAAATTCATAAGGCCTTGTTTCAGGGTTCAGTTCATCGCCCTGGCCGCTGCGGAAAGTGCGGTGATTGCCCTGTTTTGTTTTCTTCAGTTTGCCGAATATCTCGTCCAGCGAGCGTTTGCGGATGGTCTGTTCTGACTTAGCTGTTATCTTATACGCACCATCACTTTCATTCTCTTGCAGGTAGCCCTGCTCTTTCAGCTCATCTATAAAATCGCCAATGCTGTAGTTGTTATTCGTCAGCCCGTACTTCCTGTCAAGCTGTGTCAGCCAGTCCAGCGCCTCCGTAGCATCGCCACTGGTATATTGCAACAGCTCCATAAACAGGTCAAACAGTTTCTGAAACGGCGACCTGTTATCTTCCTCCCTGAATTGCGTAAATACAAATCCTTTCATCCTGACATGAAGTTACAGCCTTTAAAGCTTCTGCTGCTAATTGCATTTATCGATACAAACATTGATACAGTGCATTTTGAACAATCAGCAGCCAATACTGTTGTTGTTGCATGTCTGTCTTCAAGCTGGAACGTAAACAACTCATCAGGTGCGATATAGATACCCTCTGGGCATTCTTCGCAGATGCACGCAATCTGTCGGCCATCACACCTGCTTATATGAACTTTGTAATAACCTGCGATATACCGAAAGGTGATGTGTACGCAGGGCAGGTCATTACCTACAAAGTTTCTCCGCTGCTGGGTATACCGCTCAATTGGATGACGGAAATAACCCATGTGGAACGCAATAAGCGCTTTGTAGACGAGCAGCGTGTAGGCCCATACAAAATGTGGCACCACCAGCACTTGTTCGAGGAAACAGACAAAGGCATTATGATGACCGATCTTGTGCACTATCGCCTGCCATTGGGTATTCTTGGCAATATTGCGCACACACTCTTCGTAAAGAAACAATTACGAGATATATTTGACTATCGGTACCAACAGATAGAAAAGCACTTCAATAAATAAACTTTTTTATACTGTTATTGTTTTAAAAGCAAAATCTGGTACTGTGGATACTGCAGAAATGAATAGGTTCAGCATTAAGGACATTGAAAACCTCACCGGTATCAAGGCGCATACTATACGCATCTGGGAGCAACGCTATGGCATATTGCAACCCAAGCGTACACCTACAAATATACGCTACTACGATGCGCTGGACCTGAAAACGGCACTACGCATATCGCTCCTCAACAATTACGGCTACAAGATTTCCCGCATTCATGAAATGAGTGATGAGGAGATGAACTCGCTCATTCAGAAGATAAACGATAAGGACTTCAAATTACAGGTACTTGTCAACGAACTGCTGGAAGCTACACTGGCTATGGATATAGACAGGTACGAAAAACTGGTGAATGAATACCTGCGCAAGTATGGTATTGAACAAACCATAGAACAGCTTGTTTTCAATTTTCTGGAAAAAATAGGCCTGATGTGGATGACCGACAGGCTCTTCCCTGCACAGGAGCACATGGTGAGCAATGTGGTGTATCGCAAACTGGCATTGGCGATAGAAGGTTTGCCACCAAAAGAAGCAGATGCAGGCCCATCGGTACTATTGTTTTTGCCAGAAGGCGAAATACATGATATTGGCCTGATGTACGTAAACTACCTGCTACGCAAATACGGTAAGAACCCGATATATCTCGGTGCTAATTCGCCTATTAAAGACGTGAAGATGGTGGTTGAAGCCAAGCATCCGGATTATCTTTATGTTCACCTTACCTCTGTATCATCAGACTTTGATGTAAACAAATACATGCAAAAACTGCATAACACTTTCCCTGACAGTAAAATTCTGGTATCGGGTAGTTTGTTGAATGTAACCAAGCAAATACCTGTGAGGAACGTGCAGTTTATGTATACTCTACAACAAGTAAGAGACATTCTTATAACTTTAAATTAAAATATCTAACTAATTCTCTAACAGGCTGAAATTAATTTTTCAGCCTGTTTTCTTTATATAATCTTGATTTTCAATGAATTCTGTTTTGTTTAAGAAAACACCATGAAAGGATAAACAAAATCTATTTCGTTGGAATGTGTTCGTGTTTAACTTCGTACACGTAAAAGTTAAACAATATGACAACAGCAGACTTTAATTCGATGGTAGTACGTCATAGCGACTTTTTAAGACCTTATGCAGTATCGCTGACGCACGACAATGAAGATGCAAAAGATTTGTTTCAGGAAACTATGATGCGCGCATTGCTCAACAGAGAGAAGTACCAGTTTGGTACCAACCTGAAAGCATGGTTATATACCATCATGCGCAACATCTTCATCAACAATTACAGGCGCAACAAAAAATTCACCAAAGTAGCAGGTGATGCACCGTCTGAAAATGTAATGTACAATGCAGACAAAACTGCGTACAATGAAGGATGGCACAATGTAAGGCTCAGCGAAGTGAAGAAAGCAGTAGACGACCTGCCACAGGTATTTCGTCTTTCTTTCGAGCTGCACTATACAGGATACAAGTATCAGGAGATTGCAGATCTGCTGAACGAACCATTGGGCACTATTAAAAGCCGTATACATTTTGCTCGCAAAATGTTAATGTCAAAATTGGACAGGTAATATTTCTTAAATTTAATCGGTACCCTGTATTGGAAAAAGTAATAGTAATAGGAAGTGGTTTTGCCGGTTTATCTGCCGCGTGTTTTCTGGCCCAACAGGGTGCAGATGTCACCGTTGTGGAGAAAAACGAGCAAGCAGGTGGCAGGGCAAGGGTATTCAGAAAGGATGGCTTCTTATTCGATATGGGCCCAAGCTGGTACTGGATGCCGGATATCTTCGAACGCTTTTTCAATCAGTTTGGTAAATCTGCCAAAGACTATTACACACTAAAAAGGCTCGACCCTTCGTACCGTGTTTTCTGGGAAGATGAGGTAGCTGATATTCCTGCCAACTTCACCGAACTACAGGCATTTTTCGATGCTAAAGAACAAGGTGCAGGGCAAAAGCTGGAAGCCTTTATGAAAGAGGCTGCTTACAAATACGATGTAGGCATCAATAAGTTTGTACACAAACCGGGCTTATCTATATTCGAATTCATGAACTGGGATGTTTTGAGCTCCCTGTTCAAGATAGATATGTTTACCTCTATGCACAGCCATGTGCGTAGCTTCTTTAAACACCCCAAGCTGCTGCAGCTTGCGGAGTTTCCGATACTCTTCCTTGGCGCATTGCCACAAAACACACCTGCGCTCTACAGCCTGATGAACTATGCCGATATGAAACTGGGTACATGGTACCCTGACGGTGGCATGGGCAAGATTGTAGAAGGCATGTATGAACTAGCAAAGAGTCTGGGCGTACAATTCAAATTCAACGAACCGGTACTTAAAATAAATGCATGGGGCACAGAAGCCACAGGCGTTACTACAGACTATGGCGTGTACCGCAGCGATGCAGTGGTTGTAGCTTGCGATTACCATCATGCAGATAGTGAGTTGCTCCCTGATGAGTTTAAGAACTATACAGCAGACTATTGGGACAAGCGCAACATGGCACCATCTTGCCTGCTATACTATTTGGGCGTAAACAAAAAAGTAGATGGCTTGCTACACCACAATCTGTTTTTTGATGCACCGTTTGAAAAACATGCGGCTGATTTGTACACCACACCAAAGTGGCCTGAAAATCCGCTGATGTATGTTTGCTGCCCTTCTAAGACAGATGATACAGTAGCACCCGAGGGTAGCGAAAACCTCTTTGTACTGATACCTGTAGCACCGGGCATGGAAGATAATGAAAGCATCAAAGAGCATTATTACAAAATCATCATGCGCAGGCTTGAAAAAAGGCTGGGCACCAAGATACAGGATGCGGTAGTATACAAACGTTGCTATGCACACAACGATTTTGTGGCAGACTACAACGCATTCAAAGGCAATGCTTACGGGCTTGCCAACACACTGACGCAAACGGCCATCTTGAAGCCGTCTATCAAAAACAAGAAACTGATTAATCTGTACTATACCGGGCAGCTTACGGTGCCCGGGCCCGGTGTTCCGCCATCACTTATTTCGGGCGAAGTGGTGGCCAACCAATTATTGCAACAACTAAAACTAAAAACTACCTGACTATGATATCACTGTTCCATCAAGTGTGCCATGAGTGTAGTGAGGCTGTAACGAAGCGATACAGTACTTCGTTTTCCAGTGCTATCAAACTGCTGCATAAAGATTTGCGTGCGCCTATATTCGATATATATGGCTTTGTGCGCTTTGCAGATGAGATTGTAGATACGTTTCATGATTACGATAAAGAAACACTGCTGAATGATTTTGAAGCAGAAACATGGAAGTCCATCAAAACAGGTATCAGCCTCAATCCTATCCTGCATAGCTTTCAGCATGTGGTACGCAAATACAATATACCACACGAGCTCATAGTTGCCTTCCTGCACAGTATGCGTCTGGATCTGAACAAGACAGACTACAAAACAGTACACGAACTGAACGAATATGTATATGGTTCGGCGGAAGTAGTGGGCCTGATGTGCCTGTGTGTTTTCTGCGAAGGAGACATGCAGCAATACGAAGCACTGAAAGGAGAAGCAAGAAGCCTTGGCGCTGCATTTCAGAAGATAAACTTCTTGCGCGATATACAAGCTGATTACAACAACCTGAATCGTACGTACTTCCCCGACTTCGATTTCTATCGCTTCGACCAGCATACAAAACAGCGCATAGAAGAAGATATTGAAAAAGACTTTGCCGCTGCATTGGAAGGCATACGTAAACTACCGTGGAAGGCACGCTTTGGCGTGTACACCGCTTACAGATACTACTATGCACTGTTTGAAAAAATAAAGAGCATGCAACCCGCGCGTGTATTGCAGCAGCGTGTTCGTGTACCAGATTATCAAAAAGCATTCATCATCTTTTCGGCGAGCCTCAACAACCGCCTGAATATGATATAAAAACTTAGGAGTATGTTGTACGATAAAAACAACGTGATAGTTGTAAACGAGAAAGACGAATGGTTGGGCTCTATGGAGAAACTTATGGCTCATAAAGAAGGTGTACTGCACAGAGCATTTTCTGTATTCGTAGTGAATGATAAAAACGAATTGTTGTTGCAACAACGTGCAGAGGGCAAATACCACTCAGGCGGGCTGTGGAGCAATACTTGTTGCTCTCACCCAGCACCTGGCGAAAGTACTACTGCTGCAGCACACAGAAGGCTGCAGGAAGAAATGGGCTTTGACTGCGACATCGAAAAAATATTTGAACTCCGTTATAAATCAGACGTAGGAAACGGGCTGATAGAAAATGAGTACGACCACATCTACATAGGCTACCACAACGGCACAGCAAAGCTGAACAGCAGCGAAGCAAAGGATGCGAAGTTTGTAGGCTTAGAAGAATTGATGAGCTGGATGAAGAAAGAGCCACAGGCATTCACTGCATGGTTTCATCTTGCAATGCCAAGGTTTATAGACTACCTTACACAACAAGAAAAAGCTGCCTGATATTTTGAGTACACCTTCCAAGAAAGCCATCATCATAGGTTCTGGGATAGCAGGGCTTGCAAGTGCTGCAAGGCTGGCATCAAGAGGATATGATGTACATGTATTTGAGAAAAATGATTTCTTCGGTGGCAAGTTGGCACTGCATGTACAGGATGGCTATGCCTTCGATATGGGCCCTTCTATCTTTACACAACCTTTTGTACTGGAAGACCTCTTTAATTTCTGTGGCAAAAAATTCAGCGATTATTTCCGCTATCAGAATCTTAGTGTCAACACACACAATTTCTTTAACGACGGCACTGTAATACATGCCTACAAAGGCAAAGAAAAGTTTGTAGCTGAGATACGCGAGAAATTGCAGATAGATACATCGCGTCTTGAAAGCTATCTGCTGGAAGCAGAGCGTATGTATAATGATATAGGCAAGATATTTCTTGACGAGCATATACACGACCTGCAAACATGGACTACAGCACGCATACCCAAAGCATTGAAATCGCTGAAGTGGCAATACTTGTTGAAGTCTATGCACGACTATCATGAGCAAAAGTTGCAACATCCCAAGTTGGTACAGATGTTCGACAGGTTTGCAACTTACAATGGTTCCAATCCTTTTGAAGCACCTGCCATGCTAAGCATGATAGCGCACCTGGAAATGAACGATGGTGCATACTACCCCGAAGGTGGCATGATAAGCATACCCAATGCTGTTTACAAACTATGCAACGACCTGGGCGTTGAGTTTCATTTCAACAGCAAAGTAGAACGCATCATACTGGAAGGCAACAAAGCAACTGGCATCGTTACAAACGGCAAAGAGCATCGTGCTGATATTGTAGTAACAAACAGCGATGTATTTTACAGCTATAACGACTTGCTGCAAGACAAAGAAAAAGGCAGCAGCATCGGTAAGATGGAGCGTAGTACCAGTGCCATGATATTCTATTGGGGCATCAACAAAGAATACAAACAACTGAACCTGCACAATCTATTCTTTTCAGACAATTATAAAGAAGAGTTTGACTATACGTGCAAGCTCAAAAAGCCTTATCACGATCCTACAATTTACATCAACATTACATCAAAAATGGAACCCCAACATGCACCCGCAGGTTGCGAAAACTGGTTTGTGTTTGTAAACAAACCCGCCATCATAGAAGCGAATGAAAATGATGTAACTGCTGAAATAAAAAAATACACCGTTGCCAAGCTGAGCCGTATGCTGGGAGAAGACATTACACCGCACATAGCTACAGAGCACACACTCACGCCAACATCTATACAAAGCCGTACCAATAGCTATCTGGGTGCATTATATGGCACAGCGTCCAACAATAAGATGGCTGCTTTCAAGCGACATAGCAATGTATCATCTCAATACAAGGGATTGTACTTTGCAGGTGGTAGTGTACACCCGGGTGGTGGCATACCACTATGCCTGCGCTCTGCAAAGCTCGCAGTAGATAAAATTCTTACAGCTTAGTTTTCGTAACAACCAATATCAGGTGTAGAAGGATCGCGTGGCTTACCGTCCAAATCGCTTGTTACAGCAGGGGTTAATGGCAACCCCTTTGCAATAGCCGGCGAGCCTGATTTGAGTCTGAAATTGAATGTCTGATAATTCTCGAACTGCGGGTCCTGATTCAGTATACAATTAGTCACTACAGCATCAGACGACAATGCTTCTGCATTTTTTATCAGACAATTATTCAGGCTTACATTAAACATAGTGTTACCACGCTTCTTTATAAAACATTCATTTTCTAAAGAGCCCCAAATGATACAATTATCCAACTGCGCAATAAGATTACCTGCAACATAGCTTACGTCATCTATATCTCTGTAGTTTATCAATGCCAATACAGGATTATCTATATGGCTTATTTTATTGCTGCTGTATGTTATCAGATCGCAATGTCGTAGAACGTATCTACCACCCTCGAAAGTAGCCAATGCCTGTGCTCCACATGCATTTATCAAACAGTTTTCTGCAAACAAAGAACTACCAAACGCCAATATACCATATCCAATAGAATTCTCAACAACGCAGTTGCGCATAGTTAGCATAGGTGTAGGAGCTCCAACAGTATCAGCATTTAGTTGTATAGCAGCAGGAGAAAAAACTCCGTTACCAAGTTTTGTACTATTACCACAATTGCGCAGTATCACATAGTTCATCAGATTATCGTGGCTTGTTTTGTTGAAATACAAACCACCCCATTCACCAGGATAACCTACGTTGCCGAAATATTTTCTGTCGAGCCTGTCTCCCTGAAATATGATACTGTCTTTCTTTGTACCCACGGCATTCAGCGTTCCCCATATCAGCAATCGGCTGTCTGCATGTACATATATCCTGCAGCCTGCAGGTATTGTCAGCGTTTGTCCTTCGTCAATTAGTGCATTGTTGATGATAACATATGGCTTATCTGTTTTCCATGTCTGTGTCTTCATCACACTATCGCGTATGTAGTACGCATTCTGTCCGTATGCCATAAACGGTATAGAAAACTCTTTACCATTCATCGTAGCCGTTAGCTTATCTTCTACCACAAAAGGTGTGTTAGCATTTGTAGGGTCTATGTTCACCGTTGCAAAAACATACATACTGTCTTTTGCTGCCAGCTCTATGTTCGATACATCATTGCCTGATATACCATTCACATTCAGCTTGAAGTAGGATGCACTACCGGATTGCAACCTGATATTGCTGATGTTTACTTTCTGGTCTTGCGGATTGTAAATCTTAACCTGTGCAGTATAGCTGCCCATGGTAGTAAATACGGTATCAAAGTTGAGCGTATCAACAGAAAACCTCAACTCACCACCTGCATTCAGGAACTTTTCTTTTTTGCACGATGTATTAAAAACAGTCATCAATGCTATAAAAAACAAAATGATGCCGGTCGTATATCTATTCATCTGGTATTATCAGGATTTGCTAAATCTATAAACGTAAATATCCATCATTTATTTTAAACATTCAGCTTTGCTTTGCCGCATCCAGCCATTACTTTTGCCCTTTGTATGGCATGTATCACATTGTTATCAGACTTTGGCCTGCAAGATGCCGCAGTGGCATCTGTTAAGGGCTTGCTGTTTCAACATGCCCCTGAACTGCCTGTGTTCGATATATCTCACATGGCAGAGCCCTACCACATGCAGCAGGCAAGCTACCTGCTCAAAATGGCCTATGGCAACTTCCCGAAAGGCAGCTTTCATATAGTGTTGTGCGATGTGTATCATGTAGCCAAGCCTACTATGGTGTTGTGTATGAAAGACGGGCACTATTTCCTGACTCCTGACAATGGTATTGTACCGCTTGCCTTCTTCAACAAATACGATGCTGCATGGCGCTGCTACGATATGGCAGAAGGACAGAATATTAATGATTGGGTTAATCAGGCAGCAAACATAATTAGGCGAGTTAGCGAGGCTACAGACATCAATGCACTGGGCTACGAGCAGCATACTATGAGCAACAAGCTGGTGCACTGGCAGCCAACACTTATTGGCAATACGCTGGAATGCCATGTGATGCATATAGACAGGTTTGAGAATGTAATCCTTAACCTAACGAAAGAAACATTTGAAAACAGCAGGCGTGGCCGCAATTTCCGCATACAGTTTGCACGCCATACTGTTACAGAAATAAGTAACGGGTATGCAGATGTGCGGATGGATGATATACTTTGCTGGTTCAACAGCACAGGACATTTAGAGATTGCCATTAATCGCGGCAAGGCTGCCAGTATGCTGGGGCTGAAGCTGGATAAAGAAAAACACCTGCTATACACAACTATTAAAATAGATTTTGAATGATAGTACGCATTGTACAAATGACATTTGAACCAGGCAGTGTAGGTGATTTTCTTGCATTGTTTGAAGAGCGCAAACAACTGATTCGCCACTTTGAAGGATGCAAGCATCTGGAACTATGGCAAGATGCACATGCCTCTAATATATTCTTCACCTACAGTATGTGGGATAGCGAAGAACACCTGAATCATTACAGGTTTTCGGAACTATTTAAAGATACTTGGACACGTACCAAAGCATTGTTTGCAGATAAGCCACAGGCTTGGAGCGTAAACCAACGAATGATTATAGAATAAGAAACGGGGCTGATGAGCCCCGTTATCATTTACATATTATTGATGATTGTTTGCTGAATGTATTTAAACTGTTCTTCGTTCAGTTTCAGTTTATCGCGGGTAAAGTTCAAATCATCTGCATTGTTGATAGGCACCAAGTGCATATGTGCATGTGGTACTTCCAGCCCTATCACACTGATGCCACATCTGTTGCAATCAAACGATTTCTCAATAGCCTTAGCAATAGGTTTGGCAAACAGCAACCATTTTGCAAGGTATTCATCGCTGACATCAAAAAACTTGTCTGTTTCTACTTTAGGTACTACCAATACATGTCCTTCAGCCATCGGGAAGATGTCCAGAAATGCAAAGAACATATCATCTTCCACTATCTTGTAAGATGGTATTTCGCCTGCTATTATCTTGCTGAATATTGTAGCCATTATGCAGAGATGCTTTCTACTTTAAATTTTATTACACCATTTGGCACAGATATTTCTGCAATCTCACCCACTTTTTTGCCCAACAGCCCTTTACCTATAGGTGATGTAATAGATATTTTACCTGCTTTCAGATCTGCTTCTGTTTCAGATACCAGTTGATATTCAACTACCTTTTTGGTACCCATATTTGTAAGCTTCACACGGCTGAGAATAGACACCTTGCTCATGTCAAGATCTTTGGCATCGATAATCCTTGCCGTTGCAATTGCATTCTCCAACTGTGCAATTTTAGCCTCGTGGTAGCCTTGCGCCTCTTTAGCTGCATCATACTCGGCATTTTCCTTCAAGTCGCCTTTCTCGCGTGCATCTGAGATAGCACGTGCTATTTCTGCACGTCCTGTCGTCTTCAATTGTGTCAGTTCTTCCCTCATTTGTTCCAAAGTCTCTTTGGTAACATAATTTACTCCTGCCATTCGCTGTAAACTTTACATTATTAATTGAAATCAGAAAAAAATACAACGCTTCTGTTTTTAGCAGAAGCGTTGTGTATTCAAAAATAAGGAATTTTCGATTAACGGATGAAACGCAGTGAAAATACGTGTACACCTGTTGCCGGACGCTGAGTAGGACGGAATGAATAGTCTATAGCCAGAGTCGGACCTGTTTCACCTATACGCGTTTGTACAGTAGCACCGGCACTGATACCAGTATACATTGTAGTACTGTTTGCGGTACCTATAGCCCTTTCATAACGATATGCACCACGTAGCATAAACATTTCTTTAAATGAATACTCTACACCAGCACCAATAAAGTCATTGTTAAATGAATTAGACGTAAAGTTTGCCATACCTGTAAGCCTATGTTTTGGCTTAGCAACTTCTGTAGCCTGAGCATCAGCAGCGGCAACATTATTTTCATCCAGATAGAAGTCATATGCTACACCAAAATTCAAATATGTAGGCATTTCAAACTTTTCAGCAGGCACAAGTGTATTCATAGAATATTCACCTCTTTCGGAAATGTTTTCAGTACTGAAACCACTACCTGAGAAGCGCATGTTAGTGCCTATGTTGCGCAATGTAATGCCAAAGTGGAAGTTATCTCTTTTGCCGGTAACATATTGTATACCTGCCTCAAAAGCCATACCACTTGATTTGATATTTGATATTTGCTGCGATACGAATGTAGCACCAATCCCTACATGTATACTTTTAGAAAATGACTTTGCATATCCTAACTGCATATTGAAGAACTGTGGCTTGTACGAGCCTGACGATCCTCCAGGATTATCATAATCAGTGACTGTTATCTCACCATAGTTTACTGCCATGATATTAACCCCCAAAGTACCGCTGTTTTTACCCAGCTTCTGAGCAAAACCAAGGTTGTTAACACCAATATTAGCACCTCTTAAGAATAAACTATAAGAAGCTCCGAGTTCTGTCTTATTCACAAATGCCAAACCAGCAATATTTGTTTTAAGAGCATCAACCCCACGTACTTGCGCAGTATTCATACCAAACACACCAGTGCTTTGGCCCCATGGGTTAATGAGCAACTCTGCTGCACCGGCCTGGCCAGTACGATCCTTATTACCTGCTATCGCATTTGTAAAAGAACCAAGAGCAATACTTGCAAGAAGAACCCCTGTAGATATTTTTCTCATATGAATGTTATGTTAAAGTGGGCCGGCGTTACCGGCCCTATTTTAATTACTATTAATAGCTTATGATATCTATCGGACGCATAGCACCGAACCACTTAACAACGGTCTCACCGATACCTTCTGCATTTATATGCATTAAGTACATGCCACTAGCAATCGGTAAACCTTTAGCATTACGAATATCCCAATCAACAAAAGACACGTTAGGGTTATCTTTTTCTAATCTGCGTATAAGCGCACCATCTATTGTGTAAATGCTGATGGTAGCACGTTTTGGCAAGTTAATAATTCTTACACGTGTATCTAACCTGTTGTTTTCGTATCCGGAATATGCATAGTAAGGATTAGGTACTGCTACAATTTTCTTCAACAAAGCATCCTTATCAGCATTTGCATTATCATTAAGCGGAGTAGGTTGCAAACCATCTGTGCTAAAGCTATATAAAGGAGCATTAGCATTCTTAGGTGCACCAGATTGCAGTGTAGACCTGTATTTAGCATATGGACGATCTACTCTGAACCTTATACGTACATCATTAGGTATAATACCATCATTTAATGATTTGTATGTGTAACCTCTGTTCAACAATGGCAGACCAACCCAACTGATAGTTTTGTATGCCGCAGTTTGTAAGATTAAAGACTGCTTCATTTGTTGTTTGAACCAATTACATGAATCGTATCTGGTGTTCATAACATAGATATAATGCTTACCACCATTAATAACACTACCAAAACCAGAGATGTTATCAGACGTAGGATTCCAGATCATGTCTGTACCACCATATTGCTTTAACCATGAGTCTTCACCAAATGCGATGTTCAGACGCTCACCTGTTTCAAGATTAATTGCATAACCTGGGAACCAAGACATACCCGTATCACCTGCTGTTTGAGAGTATAGCGGCCTGCCATTAGCATCAACATCCAAATTCCAACTTTTGTGGCTACGAATCTGCATTTTTTCAGCTTTACCTTCAGAAAGGTTTGGCTCATCCTGCATTTCCAAAACAACGCACCTTGTCCATTTAGACTTGTCAGATGTAAGAACAATATCAACACTAGGCAATGTGTACAGAGGATATGTAGTACCTTTTTTGATTACGCCGAATCCACATACATAACGATTTTCATCTGCTGCCAAGCCATAAGGTGCCCAAGTACCTCTGTGTAGTGGGCTAGAAGCCAACAACTGCTCGTATATCTGGTTTGCTGTATCATAACCCTGGCCTGTACGGTCGTTATAGTCACAGCGTCCGAATGTATCGGTAGTATGGCCACTACGTATCCAGTTATTCAAAGACCTAGCCTCTTCATCTTGTACACCAGCTAACCATGGCCTAGCAGCATCAGCAAATGAAATGCTTGATGTAATTAAACCGTTAGTACCTGCCTGATCTTCACCCGGACGTTTAGGTTGTTGTACAGTTACAGCAATACCATATTTTTCAATTATCTGCTCGTCAGGTTCAACTATACCGAAGTTACCTTCACTGTAAATAGTATCGCCATTAGTTGTATTGATAAGCTTCCAACCATTATATGGGCTCAATATCGAAGAACTAACAAGAGTGTCAGAACCTATATATAATTCCCAATTTCCTGCTTGTACTTTTCTAGGATCAACCACTTTTACAGAAACCGGACCATAACCAGATTGATATGTAGGATATACTGCCTGATACGGGGCTAATAGAGCCTCATTTTCAGATTCTTCCGTAAGACGCAATTCATTATGGCCATTACCAGTACCTTCAAGTCTTTTAATAATGACACCAGTACCATAGTCAGAGTTTAAAACAGTACCCATATCTCCATTAGCAGGGTTTGGCATTGCTGCAACTACAGGTATAGGAATACCGCCTGCACCATGAGAGCTTTCAAGGTATGCTACATCTTGTGTAGAATCCGGTTTGTTGATATCAAATGGAGCAAAGTTATTGTACGCATATGCAACAGCTACATAATAGTAGTTACGATAGTTTACAAGTCTAGGATCATCTGTAGTAGTAAACAGGTCTGTTGTTATCTCAAAACTGTGTACAATACCACTGTCCTTACCTTCCACTCTTACAATTGGAACATATATAGAGTCACCAATATCCGTTTTCTTATCGTAATTGATAATTTTGGTAACTCCGTTCTTAATATCACATTTAAATACTTCAGCAGCTACATCAGAATTGATTGTACCATCTTCATTATAAATCTGAGCCGGCTGTACAGTAGAGTTCTTTAATTGGAATATTCTATAACCTTCAAATTTGTACAAAGAGTCAGCCGATTTTACATACTTAGCTGCTTTCTGAGACGCTACTTGATATTTTTTGTCAGTACTGCGACCATAACGTTCCCTGAAGTTATTGCTACCAAAATCATTAACTATGTAAAAAATTATTTTCCTATCCATTTCCCTAGCAACCAATCTTGGTGCTTCAGGACCTTCAATTGTTTCAAAATTATTATCAAAAAGTGCCTGTGCCTGATCATCAGCTACACGTATTTTTTTGAAGCTTGTTGAAGGACAACCACCTGCATCAGATACCCAAACAGCACCTATGGTAATATCATTAACAACACCAGGTTCCAGTTTGAAAGGACCAGCAGAGTGCACAAAACGTCTGTCACCTACAGGATTCAAACAAGAACATTCTGACCACTCAGCCTTTACATCCGGATTACCGTAGAAAACATATCTAGTTGGAACTGTAGTTCCATAAGCTTTTGAGTTAATACCAGGACCTTGGAAATCATATGTGAATGGCTGACCATTACGTATAGAACCTGTCATATAGTAATAAATCTGAACACCATTGTTTGGGTTACCTATAATAGTGGCATCGTTGTTATAATATGTGAACGATTCCATTCCCAAAGTTTTATACTTCGTTTGTGTAACGCCATCAATAACAGTATCTCCATCTGGCTTCTTAGGTCCTTTAAAGAAGTCTATACCAACCATAGGAATCTTAGTACCGTAACTATTAATTTGACCAGCACCATCAGTACTTGCACCGTTATAA
The DNA here is from genome assembly GCA_035299045.1 of Flavipsychrobacter sp. Lineage (GTDB taxonomy): Bacteria > Bacteroidota > Bacteroidia > Chitinophagales > Chitinophagaceae > Polluticoccus. Next base: position 20,717 of record DATGXJ010000004.1, on the reverse strand, counting down.
AGAATACCTAATCCACGAGTAGTATCACAACCTATATAGTCATCGCGATAGTAACCAAGGTCAGCATCTGTCCATGTAGCTATATAAGTACTGTCTAACTGTAGATTGCTACGGTTTACAACACGATAGTTGTAAAAAGTCGCATCATTCAGAAAGTCTTTAGTAGAGTAGCCGAAAGCACTCGCCTGTACCTCTATACCTATACCTTCTGTCTGAGATTGTTGTTTAGTATTACCCTTATCATTGAAAACCCACCAGATAAACTGATCACCAAATATATCAGGATAATCACCATCTTTCCATTCATACTTACCATCTTTATCTAAGTCGATAAAAGGCGCATACTCTTTAGTTACTGTTTCAAGGTTAAGATTATTACCTCTATTACCTACAGCATCTGGGTTACCTTTTGCAGGCCACTGGATAATAGTTTCGAAAGAAGCAGGATCTCCTGAGGCACTTTCCGGAGAAGATAATGCTCTAAACTTGAGGATATCCGATTTGTTTACTTTCCAAAATCTATCCCATTCAGCACAGTCACCTTCGGTGATGCTAGCTTGATCGTCTAATGGACCAGGCCAATAGTCATTACCATCCTGTCTGTAGGTCTGTGCGGCAACTTTCAATTGTCCTTGAGCATCACGGCCACCAATCCATACAGAACCTGCAAACAATGAGTTTTTACGGCTTCCTTTAGGCACCTCATAGCGCGCTTCAGCAGTACCATTATCCCACCACATATCACCACCGGTCATCAAACGTGCACGCACATTGTTGATGTCCAGGTCAATTTTAGCTTCGGCAGGTTTACAGGTACTTGCAGTAGTTTTCAAGTGCCCACCAGTTTTCAACTGGCTATTATTATCAATGTTCGGGCGCGCATTCACGTTCGAGAACACTCCTGAAAGTGCGAACATAGTGACAGCTGCAATTATTTTTCTATCCTTAAACATCATAACTCCTTTTAAGTTATTATATCAAACAATTGTTATATTAAAAGTTAAGCTGCAGACCTACGTTAATACGTCTTGGCAGGTTAATATTATTGTTATTCCACAATGTCATATTGTAGTAGTCAATATAAGAAGCGGAATTAACCTGCGTCTGCGTAGCTAACTGACCCTGAGGTGATGCCAGATAACCATCGTCATCAGCACGTCCCGTAAAACCATCAACACCTAATATATCTTTAATGTTGAGCAGGTTTGTAACAAATACGTAAGCATTTAACATCAAAGGACGTTTGCCGACAGCTTCTTCAGTGTTTTTACCAGAGAACAGTTTATTCAATTCAAAATCCTTGTCTATCCTCATATCCAAACCGAAGTGCCATCCTAAACGTGCACCGTTGATACCACCTTGCACTTCGTTTGTAGTAGCAACTGGCCTTTTGAACTTAGTGTAAGGCTCACCACTACGTGCCCTCGCTATGAAGTTAACACCAGCATTTTCTAAGATATGCTTGCCGCCAACAACCGGTCCACTATTTTTATCATATCGGTAATCAATATTAGCAGCTATGTTGTGCCTAGAGTCATAGTCAAGCACATTCGTCATACGCATATTAGGAAGACCCGCTTGTATAAAGTTTTGCAATATACCGCTACCAACACCACCCCTTGCACTTGTTGTAGAGCTAGAACCAGTACCTTCAGCAAACTGCAATGTGTATGCGATATTCAACCTCAGGTTACCAACCCTACGCATATCATATGTAAGCGTAAAACCTTTTGCAGTAGAGAAGTCACGGTTACCATATGTATAATATGTAACAGGCCATGCAAACAAGTATGGACGAACCTGAATCATATCCTTACGCTCTTTATAAAATGCAGTAATTGTAATAGCAGATTGTTTAGTCAATGCTTGTTTGAAACCTACTTCATAGTCAAACATTTTCTGAGACCTCAGGTTTGGATTACCAATAATGTCTTGTGTATTATTTGTAAGGAAGTAATAAGATGTTGCCGGGGTAAACACACCTTCAGTTGGCCTTTGCACCAATACATCATAGTGTGCATAAAACAGCGCCTCTTCAGATATCGGGAAGTTAAAAGATATACGTGGAGCAACATTCACCTGTGGTTTGTAATCAGTAAATGATTGATCAGGATCGAACGTTGATTCCTTAATATTATCATTAGGCCTTTTCAGAAGCGGCTGAGGGTCACGACCACCACTGTAATTTTTCAGAATGTTCGGATCTTCAATAAGCTTACCAGCATAGTCATACCAATCATCACCATTACGATAACCTATAATATTTGAGGTTGTAGACTGGTTATTATTAACATATACTACATAGTCATCGCCAATGTTTGAAGGACGAACACTATTATTCCATGTATTTGTAATATTCCTGCTTACAGAACCGTTTGCCACATCTTTAGCTGTATGTACTTCGTACAGAGAATATGGGTCTTTCAACACTTTAGTATTAGCATCGAAACGCTCAATACGCACACCCAGATTAAAGTTAATGTCTTTAAATGCAAACCTATCCAATAAGTAACCGGCTATATAACTTGGTCTGTATGCACCGATTTCTCTTGTATAGTTTCCATTAGCATCCTTCTTAGTAAAGAAGTCATTAAAGTTAACCTGACCTTTCAACCTTTTACCTGTATAATCATAACCACGATAGCCAATAAATTGATTACCATTATTCAATAATTCATCCGCAGAGAACATGTCCAAAGAGAACATTGAAGGATCGTAGTTATCTACATCAACATAATCAGTTCTGGTTAAGCCTAATTTATTCCTCAGGTTAATTGCAAATGTTGAGATAGTATCAGAAGATTGCCTGTTATATATAATAGTATCGTACGGAGATGGAGATACAACACCTGCATTCACTTGATCTCTTGTATACTTCTGACCGTTTACAATAAACACTGGATTAGAATAATCCAGACTTATGTGTGCATTGCTTAGCTGACGAGCATATTGCCAGATATTTGTACTACCTGCAAATGCTCCTGCACCATAACCCCTATCAACCTGTTGTTGATAATACAAACCAAACTCAATTTGGTGGCGAATTTTACCAGGCTGGAAGTCAAAAGATGCATCAACGCCAACAGCAAACTGGTCTACAGATGCTTTACTGTAACTACCTATAGAAGTACCTACGTTATTATATCTTCCATATACGCTATTTGGAGCAAACCCGTTTACAAGGTTATGCTGACCAATAATTTGCGAAATATTTTGAGGTGTAGTACCTATTTCATTAAAATACTGTGTAGTATAGTTTGCGAGGTGAGGGTTTAGCTCAGACCTTTCGTAGCTAACACCATTTGCAAACCTGTCAATCAACAGGCGAATACCAGATATACCTGTAGTGTCATCAACACCTGCACCATATAATGGAACATAATTAGTATTGAATTTACCTACATAGTAATATTTAAACAAATCTTCTCCATATTGTGGATGCTTTGTATACTGGAACTCTTTTTGATAGTCTGCCTGAACACTATAATATGCATTAGATATTACTGGTTTCTTTTCACCAGGTGCAGTCTTAGCAGAGCCAAAGCGTTGTGTTAACCTAACGTACGCACGACCTGTATAGTTATCAGTTTCAGGTATCGCATCGAGAGCAAATAAAGAAAGCCCGCGGCTATATCCGTTTGATTTAGAGTAGTTAAAAGTACCGCCCACTTGCAGGTTTAAATTATCGTCCAATTGAAAATCCAGACGACCGTTCAACCTACCTTCCATCACATCAGCATTAGGGCGAGCCTTTACTGTATAGAAGTCACTTTCTCTCAAAAACTCTGTAGAATAGTTGAAAACTTTAGCACCATTAGGGTTTGGAGTAGCCACCAACGGCTTATCAGTCACACGCTGCAATACATCGTCATTTGGCTGATAATGTCTAGTCCACCATGGATTCCTGTCTTTGTCATAATAAAAGTCACCATCCAACCTGAAACCTACAACAGGCTTTTTATTTACACTATCAATTTTTTTGCTGAATAAAGGACCAGACAGGTTAAAGTTCACCAGATTGTGACCATAACCGTCAACAGATTTTTCCAAAAGGATACCACCTGCCAATTGTCTTGAAACACCTTTTGTAGTAATGTTGATAATACCACCAATGGCATCACCGTACTTTGCTGACACACCAGATTGCATCACCTCTACCTGGTCAATAGCACCTTGTGAAAGATTTGTACCACGGTTACCATACACCCTGATACCGTCTATTATATATACAGCTCCATCACCACGTGCACCACCTATATTCAAAGATCCGCTTCCTTCACGAGCCTGATAAACACCGGCACTCTGAGCAACTACTGTCTGTGTGCTACGTGTAGGCATTTTTTCAATTTCCTCAGAAGTGAAAGTTTTTCTTTCATCCTGTCCTATCAAAGGAACTTTATATTGAACAACTACAACCTCATCCAATTCTTTTTGGTTCAATTGCATATTCACATTAAGTGTAGTGTTCTTATCAGGGCTTACTATTACACCATTTGTTTTGCTGGTGTTAAAACCTGTATACTTAACAGTTACATCATAGCGACCCGGGTTAAGCGGCTTAGCCATATAGTTACCATCTTCATCGGTAACTGTACCAACCTTAACAACACCGGCCTGGCTTACTTCTATGAAAGCACCGATAATAGGTTCCTTAGTATTGTCCAATACCCTACCGGTAATACCACCCACCTGGGCCATAGCTACACCGGCAACGCCTACAAACAGTAAAAGGAATAAATAACGTAGTGAACGTGTCATATCCTGCATTAATAAATTATTAACCAAATGAACGGTAAAGATAAAAACTTCTGTTAAAAGTACTACGGCAGTTTAGATTTTTTGTCAGATTTATGTCGGTTTTCGTTACATTATCGTAAACGCCCATACATCTTACAAATTATTGACAATTTTTTGAAGCAAAATATAGCTCATTTTATACACCGCTTCAAAACTATATCCCGCTATATGTGGCGTCAGTACTGCATTTGGAAGGTTTGCTACCTGTGCAAGCAGTACACGTTGTTTGTCACTCATCACATTTAGTGGTTCTTCTTCCCAAACATCAATACATGCCCCACAAATTAGCTTTTCTTGCATACCAAGCAGCAAAACTTCGTTATTTACCACTACACCCCTTGAAGTATTTACTAATATGAATGGCTTTCTAACACTTCGCAGAAAATTTTCGTCAAAATAATGAGTCGTATCTGCCTGCAACGGAACATGAAAACTTATAATATCTGCCTGCTGAAAAATGGGGGTTAATGTTTCGCACTGCTTAACATAAGCAGGAAAGTCTTGCCTGTTATACTTGTCGTAGGCAAGAATCTGCATATCGAAACCCATCAGCTTCTTTGCAAAAGCCCTGCCCGTATGGCCAAAACCTATCAAGCCAATGGTTTTGCCCTCCAGTTCTGTACCGCGGTTTTCATCGCGCAGCCACAGGCCTTGCTTCACCTCGTTATTGCTTTGTATAATGCGCTTATTCAGGCTCAAAAGCATGCCCAGTGCGTGTTCTGCCACGGCATTGGCATTGCCGCCAGGGCTACCGAAGCACTTAATGCCCTTAGTTTCTGCATAGGGCACGTCTATCACCTCCATACCACTACCCATACGGCCTATCCACTGTAGTTGGGGAGCAGCATCTATCAGGCTTTTATCCAGTTGCAAGCGGGTAGATGTGATGATGCCTGTAACGTCCTTCACCAACTCAAAAGCCTGCTGCTGGCTTATCTTTTCATGTATCAGGCATTCATAGCCTGCTGCCTGTAGGCCATCCGTCAGCACGGGATGTACAGGTGCGGCAATCAGTACTTTCTTCATGATTGCTGATATTGCTTGTGCAGGGCAACAAAATCGACTACAGACAGCTGCTCTGCGCGTTTATCAAATATCTTATCAGTCAATGCTTCGGGTGGCAATGTGCCTTTCAGCCCGTTGCGCAGGGTTTTGCGGCGTTGGTTAAAGGCTGCTTTCACCAGTTGTTTGAATTTCTTTACATCTGTAATACCATGCGGATTGTGCAGGTTGGTAAGGCGTATCACTCCACTTTTTACCTTTGGTGGTGGGGTAAAGCAGTTTTCATGCACATCAAACAGGTATTCTACCTTAAAGAACGCCTGCATCAGCACACTCAATATGCCATAGGTCTTACTACCCTCTTTACAGGCTACGCGCTGTGCTACTTCTTTCTGAAACATACCAATCACCTCTGCCACATTCGGCTCCCAGTCCAGTACTTTGAATAATATGGGCGAAGATATATTGTAAGGGAAATTGCCAATCACGCTGAAAGTACCTTCAAATGGGACATCTGCCTTCAGAATATCTTTATGAATAATCTTATCCTGCAGCACAGGATAGGTCTTTTTCAGATACTCCACCTTTTCGTCGTCTATCTCAATAGCCTTGTATTGTACATCGGGCAGCTCTATCAGGTATTTGGTAATGGCGCCACCGCCAGGACCTACTTCTGCCAGTTGCAGACCTGCAGGTACATGCAGTTGCTCTACTATTTTGCGGCACATATTTTCGTCGTGCAGAAAGTGCTGGCCGAGGCTTTTCTTTAATGTATATGGCTGAGACAATGTATTACAATTCGTGTTATATAAGCAATATGACTGCAAAGTTAGTTTTAAACTTATCAAACTATCGCACCGAAGTATAACTTTGCAGCCTAATCTGTTTAGTATTCATGGAATTTAAGATACTGCAAAAGCCATCGGGCAAGAATCATTTGTATATAATTGATGACGCGAAAGCTTTAAAAAACATTGCATCACTCAGCGATAAGGAACAAAAATATGCCGCAGAGGTTATTGCGGGCGAGCAAACGTCTGTTACCATCAACCAATATGGCGCACTCGTATTTATATACAACCTGAAAGCAAAGAAAACAGATTGGCAAACTACCGAAACACTGCGCAAAGCAGGTGCGGAATGGCATGCTGTATGCAACAAACAAAAACTGGCTGATATTACCATTACCAACCTTTCTGCGCAGGCAAATGCTGCCTATGTATTGGCAGAGGGTATGGCACTGGCTGCTTATCAGTTTCTGAAATACCGCAGCGATGCAAAGAAAATAACACAATCGCTGAAGACAATATCATTTACAAAAGAAAGCATTACGCTGAAAGAGGTAACACAACTCAGCATTATCAACGAGGCTGTTTATCGTGCACGTACACTGGTAAATGAACCGCTAAACTACCTGACAGCAGAACAGCTTTCTAAAGAAATACAACAACTGGGTAAAGAAGCAGGCTTTACGGTACGTGTGCTCAACAAAGCACAGATTATCAAAGAGAAAATGGGTGGTATCCTTGCAGTGAACCGTGGTAGCATTTTGCCGCCAACATTCACCATCATGGAATACAAACCTAAAAAAGCCATCAACAAAAAGCCTATCGTACTGGTAGGTAAGGGTATTGTGTATGATACTGGCGGCCTTAGCCTGAAGCCTACATTGGCCTCAATGGACCGCATGAAGAGCGACATGAGCGGTGCCGCATTGGTGAGCGCGTCTATGTATGCACTCAGCAAAATGCAATTACCATTGCATGTTATAGCACTGGTTCCAGCTACAGAAAACCGCCCCGGCGAAAACGCATATACTCCCGGTGATGTTATCACAATGTACGATGGTACCACAGTAGAAGTATTAAATACAGATGCTGAAGGTCGCCTTGTACTGGCAGATGCATTGCATTGGGCAAAACGCTACAAGCCTGAACTGGTAGTAGACTTTGCAACCCTCACTGGTGCTGCATCTGTAGCTGTTGGTGAGCATGGTATAGTATGTATGGGTACTGCTGATGACAATACAAAAGAAGCATTCAAAAACAGTGGTTTCCGTCAGTACGAAAGACTGGTAGAATACCCGCTGTGGGATGAATACGGCGACCAGATAAAATCTGACATTGCCGATCTGAAAAACGTAGGTGGCCCTTCTGGGGGCGCTATCACAGCAGGTAAATTCCTGGAGCATTTTACAGAATATCCGTGGATGCACTTCGATATTGCAGGCGTATCACACAGCATCACTAAACGTAGCTACATGCCTGCAGGTGGTACAGGTTACGGTATTCGTATGCTGCTCGACTTCCTGATGCATTACGGTAAAGCATAATTATAATTCAACAACAAGCTGTTTGCTCATGCAACCTAACAATACAGAAAAACCGATAATTGGCATTACAACAGGCGACCTGAATGGTATTGGCCCCGAAGTAATCATCAAAACATTGTCGGACAACAGAGTACTGGATTTGTGCACACCGGTAGTTTTCGCCTCTAACAAGGTTATTAATTTTTATAGAAAACTTGTTACGGTAGAACATCCTATGAACTTCAGCAGTACGAAAGACCTTACCAAGCTGCATCCTAAGCAGGTAAACATTTTCAACTGTTGGGAGGAAGAAGTGCCACTGCAACCCGGGCAACTCACGGATGCTGCAGGCAAGTACGCTATCCGCTCACTGCAGGTAGCTACACAATGCCTGAAGGATGGCGAACTGGATGCAATCGTTACTGCACCTATTCATAAGAACAATACACAGAGCAATGATTTTCCTTTTACAGGTCATACACCTTTTCTGAAGGATAAATTCGGCGCTAAGGACGTGGTAATGATACTCTACAGCCACAACCTGCGCGTAGCATTGGCTACGGAGCACATACCTGTTGCAAAAGTAGCGGAGACAATTACAAAAGAACTGTTGCTGAGCAAACTGGGCATACTGCGCGAAACACTCATCAAAGACTTCGGCATTGATAAGCCAAAGATTGCAGTACTGGGCCTCAACCCACATGCCGGCGATGGCGGACAAATAGGTAACGAAGACATGAATGTCATCAAACCGGCAATTGACAGCATGCAACAGGCGGGGCATCTGGTATACGGCCCGTATAGCGCAGATGCATTCTTTGCACGCAGCAGCTATATAAACTTCGATGCAGTGCTGGCTATGTATCACGATCAGGGATTGATACCATTCAAAACACTGGCACATGGCGAAGGTGTAAACTACACTGCCGGCTTGCCTGTAGTGCGTACATCACCAGACCACGGCACAGCTTTCGATATTGCAGGGCAAGGCATCGCAGATCCTTCATCTTTTCAAGAGGCGTTGTTTCAGGCGATAGACCTGGTAAGGCAGCGTGCAGAATATGCTACCTACACTGCCAACCCCATGCGCCGCGGGAGAATAGAGAAGGAAAAAGAAAACAGCACTTCCCTGAAACTGGAAGAATAAATAATACCAATGCACACTTCAGGGTGTGCATTTTTTATCGAGATACAAACGGCTTAACTTTAGCGTTTCACAGAGAAAGAGATATGTTAGATTTTGAAAGATTCACGTTAGACAACGGACTGCGCGTAATAGTACACAAAGACACCACTACCCCGATGGTAGCGGTGAATGTATTGTATGACGTAGGCGCAAGAGATGAAAACCCCGAACGTACCGGTTTTGCGCACCTCTTCGAGCATCTGATGTTTGGCGGCAGCGAAAACATACCATCGTACGATGAGCCTTTGCAAATGGCAGGCGGCGAGAATAATGCATACACAACCAATGATATAACCAACTACTACATACAGCTGCCATTGCAGAATATTGAAACTGCTTTCTGGCTGGAGAGTGACCGCATGAACGCACTTGCATTCAGCGACAAGAGCCTTGATGTGCAACGCAAAGTAGTAAGTGAAGAGTTTAAAGAACATTACATCAATAAGCCTTACGGCGACGCGTGGGAACACCTGCGGAAGCTTGCATACAAGCAACACCCTTATCAATGGATGACCATTGGTAAAGAGTTGAAGCATATTGAAGAAGCGCATTTGGATGATGTAAAATCTTTCTTCTACAAGCACTACCGCCCAGTCAATGCCATCCTTTCCGTTGCAGGAAATGTAACTACCGAACAGGTAAGACAGCTTGCAGAAAAATGGTTTGGTAGCATACCTGTGGGCGATAAGTACAATCGCAATTTGCCACAAGAGCCACAGCAAACAGAAGCACGTGTAGCAACGGTAGAAGCAAACGTACCACTCGATGGACTGTACAAAGCTTGGCACATAGGCGGGCGCATGTCTCCGTCTTACTACACTGCCGATCTGATAACGGAAATTATGGGCAATGGCGTAGCATCTCGCTTGCATCTGCGCCTAGTAAAGGAATTGCAACTGTTCAGCAATATCAGTTGCTACCACACAGGCAGTACAGACCCGGGATTGCTGGTAATAGAAGGCAAGATAGTAGAAGGCAAAAGCATAGAAGATGCCAATGCTGCTGTTGAAGCTGAAATTGAAAAACTGGTAAGCGGTGGCGTAACGGAAGATGAACTACAGAAAGCAAAGAACAAGATCGAGGCCATGATAACTTTTGAAGACATGACCATTCTTTCTCGTGCTAATAATCTGGCGTTCTACGAACTGCTTGGCGACGCAAGCCTTATCAACAAAGAGTGGGACAACTACAATGTAGTAACAACTGCAATGCTGCAACAAACAGCGCAGGAGGTATTCAAAAAAGAAAACAGCAACACATTATTTTATAAAAGAAAAGCGCAGTAACCATCATGCTTTTTGAAGGAAAAATTACAGACAACGGTTTTGATAACCGTATTACAAAACTATTTGGCATACAGTACCCTATTATACAAGCCGGTATGATATGGGCATCGGGCTGGAAGCTGGCATCTGCTGTAAGCAACGCCGGGGGCCTTGGTCTGATAGGTGCGGGCAGTATGTACCCCGAAGTTTTGCGCGAGCATATACAACAATGCAAAGCAGCAACAAACAAACCTTTTGGCGTAAACTTGCCATTGCTTTATCCCGATATAGACAAGCACATCGCTATTATTCTCGAAGAGAAAGTACCTATCGTATTCACATCTGCAGGCAATCCTAAAACATGGACTGCCAAGCTAAAAGAAAATGGCATCACGGTAGTTCACGTAGTATCGAGCGCCAAGTTTGCGAAGAAGTGTGAAGAAGCAGGTGTAGATGCGGTTGTGGCCGAAGGCTTTGAAGCCGGCGGGCATAACGGGCGCGAAGAAACAACAACCCTTTGCCTGATACCAAACGTACGCCAGAGCATTAGCATACCACTGATAGCTGCAGGCGGTATAGCTACAGGACGCGCCATGTACGCAATGATGGCAATGGGTGCAGAAGGTGTGCAGATAGGCAGCCGCTTTGTATGTACACCGGAGGCTTCCAGCCACCAGGCATTTAAAGATGCTGTTGTAAGCGCTAACGAGGGCGACACGGTATTGACGCTTAAAGAGCTTACACCGGTACGCCTTATCAAAAACGACTTCTACCGCCGTGTAGCAGAGGCCGAAGAAAACTGTGCTACTAAAGAACAGATGGAAGAACTGCTGGGCAGGGCAAGAGCCAAAAAAGGCATGTTTGAAGGTGACATGACGGAAGGAGAGCTGGAAATAGGACAGGTTAGCAGCATTATCAAGGATATTAAACCCGCAGCTAATATTGTGGTAGAAATCTGGTCAGAATTCACTGAAACGGCAAAAAATCCATTCCGTTTCTGAAAATATTGCTTATATTACAATTTCTAAAATCAGGTAAAATATGAAAAAAGCCTACTTAACTCTTTTATTAGGTTTATCTTCTTTAATAGGCTATTCGCAAATAAGTGGTCCGGACACCGTGTGTCTGAATACAAACGTTACGTTTTCAACAACATATAATGCTGAAAGTTACGCATGGGCTATTGGCGATGTGCCTAGCGATGCTTCGGGCGTAACTGCCACTAATATTACCAGCAATACATCTTACCTGCCTTCAGGCGTTTCATTGCAATATGATAACGGAAACTATTACGGCTTTGTTACACAACGCCATGGTGGCTTACTGAGGCTTGACTTCGGGTCTTCGCTCGGTTCTCCGACTATAGTGGATTTAGGCAATTTCGGGGGCTCTCTTGATGACAGTACTTTAGGCCTTGATATTGTTAAAGATGCCAGCAGCAATTGGCATGGCTACTCTGTAGATGGTAAAAACCTTATACATTTTTATTGGGGTTCAAGTTTAGGAAATGTGCCTACAGTTAATACAATGGCATTTAATTCTTCCTTCTACTGGCCATATTCAATAACGCTTAAAAAATCTGGCAATGAATGGGTTGCATTTGTTGTTAACAGAGCCTTTAGTAGTATTGTTCGCCTTGAATTTGGAACAAACCTATCGGGAACACCAAGTGCTACTACACTGACACCATCAGGTGGTTTCCTGAATGCACCAATCAATATTGCATTGCAACAACAAGCTGGTACATGGTACGCTCTTATTACTAACATTGGTTCTGGTGGCGGACCTGGTGGTGGAGATAAACTTGTTCGTTGGAACTTTGGTACAAATATCAAAAACAATTCTCCTACTCATACAGATTTAGGAAACCCAAGTAATCTATTTAGAAACCCGAGGGCACTTGCAATTATCTCTAATTGCGACACAACATTTGCACTGACAGCAAATGAAAATGACCGTAAGCTTATTAAGATTGACTTCGTAGGAGGTGTTATTACTGGTGCCCCTAGTGCAACTGACTTAGGTACATTAAGTGTAAATAGCCAAACAAGTGAGTTTTCAACTATTTGGTATGGCAACAAACTTGCAATGCTTGGATGTAGCCTTGATTCTGCAATCGTACTTTATGATAACGTAATGACACTCCCCGCAACGTCATCAACACTTAATTTCAGCAACAGTAATTTTAGTAAATCTATGTCAGTTGGTGGAATATATGATATTACTGTATTCTGCAATCAGGGAAGCCGTAGTGGTTCAGCAGCATTCTGTAAAACTCTGAATGTTTTAGGAAATATCAAAGTTGCTATAAAACTACAATCTGACACACTCGTAGCAACAGGCACACTTTGTGACAATTATGTATGGAAATTCAACGGTGTAGTAATACCGGGCGCTAATACACAAAAGCATTATCCGGTAGAAGGCACAGGTGTTTACACATGTACAGGTAATACCGCAGGTTGTGCTGCTACATCCAACTACATGTATTTCTCTACTGGTGTAGAAAATGTACTAAACACAAACAATATCATTATAAGCCCTAACCCTACAACGGGCGTGTTTAATGTAAACATGAAAGGCATTGATGGTAAAGTAACTGTACAGTGCTATAATGTAATGGGTTCTCTGGTGGCTACACAAACCATTGATGCATCTGCTGTCGGTTCGGTTGCTACAATAGACCTCAGCAATATGGCCAAAGGTGTTTATCAGGTTAAAATACAAGCTGCAGACGGTGGCAACATCGTAAAACAAATTGTTCTGCAATAAGCTTTTCAATACTTCATTTTGAAAGCCCGGCGATTGCCGGGCTTTTTTATTTATAACCAGCTTCTTATACCTGTACAAAAACTGTATATTTAACTAAGAAGCAAACATTTATGATACGCAAACTCTTGCTGGTTTGTTTTGGTGCAATATCTATTGCAGCCACAGCACAAACCGATGTTAACAAAGAAAAGCTGTATGCAAAGCAACCATTGTGGATAGACATGATGGAAGACGAAAAGTCTAATTTCTTTGAAGTAGAAAAAGCCTACAAAATTTATTGGGAACATCATGAAGAGCCGGAAGGCGAGCATGATGTAATTGGCGAATATCAGGAACGTGAAAAAATACCATCCAAAAGAAAGCAACGCAAAATAGAAGCTGAAAGTAAGATGCGCATGGCTATGCGCAAGTACAACTGGTGGCACGAACAGACATTGCCTTATGTACAAGGTGATGGTCGCATCCTCACTGCTGAGGAGCGTTTAAAAATATGGGAGGCAAATAAAAAACAAAACAAACAATAGTATGCTTATGAAACGTTCAGTAAAACAATTATTACTCTGCGGCATTGGCTTACTATCGTCAGTAGCTGCTGATGCACAAATAGGTATGGGCACATGGAGCAACACAGGCCCGGTAAACTTCCCGATAAATGTGAGCGGGCAGGTGCATGGTATAGGCCGTGTCAGCCAGATAAAGTTTCACAATACCAACCCGCAGAAGATGTACGCAGTGAGTGCATCGGGCGGTTTGTACATAACCAACAACAATGGTGCTACATGGGCACCAACCCCGGGCTCAGAACAACTGCCGCAGTCGTCTTGTTCAGCCGTATGTATAGACAATGTAAATGACTCAACCATCTACCTGTGTCTTGGCGATGCTGATTACTATGGCAACAGCTACGGTGTATGGAAAAGCACTAACGCAGGATACACATACAGTTCAGCTAACACGGGTATAGGCAACCGTATGTGTGTAGAAATACTGATGCATCCAAACGACCGTAACACATTGATTGCGGCCACCAGAGATGGTATCTGGAAAACAACCAATGCAGCAGGTAGCTGGACGAATAAACTATCCGGCGGACAGTTCAGAGATATGAAGCAGAAACCGGGCAGCTTAAACACTCTGTACGCTGTTACTGCTACACAGTTTTTCAGAAGTACCGACTTTGGAGATACGTGGACACAAATAACGAGTGGCGTTACAACACCATCAGGTAATGGCGGTATGCGTATTGCAGTGAGTGCTGCTGACACCAATGTTGTATATCTGGTAACTACTGGCAGCAATGGTGTAGTAATGAAATCTACCGATGGTGGTAGCAACTTCACAACTGTTTACAACAGCACGACACAATGTCTTGTTTGTTACGATGCCAACCCGTCATCAGGCTCTCAAGGCAATTATAACATCGACCTGAATGCGAACCCGCTGAATGCAAATGAGCTGCTACTGGTGGCACATAATGTGTGGCGTTCTACAGACGGTGGCGTTACATGGAGCAAGCGCACTAGCTGGTGGAATGAAGTGCATACAGATATGCACCAGATAGAATTCAACCCATACAACAACGCGCAGATATTCAACGCGAATGATGGTGGTGTGTGGATGTCTACCGATACACTGAAAACTGTATGGTCGCCACGTAGCGATGGTCTTGCGGCAACAGAAATATACCGTGCGGCACAAAGCCCTGCACTGCGACAAACAATCAGCATAGGCACACAAGACAATGGTGAGTTATTCTATGATGGCATCTGGAAATGTAACCGTGGCGGCGACTGGACCAGTAAGTGTATGATTGATTATTCGTCTTCAGGACCTGTGTACTATCTGGCATCAGGTAGAAGAAGAAACCTTGCACCACTTGCTGGCGAACAGAGTTATAACTCACCTTTCACCGCCACACAATCTTCAGATATAGAGTTTGTAAAGGACAAACCCAATGTAGCATTCCTCGGCAAAGACACGTTATGGCGTAGTATCAATATCAATACTTCATCGCCTACGTGGACATACATCATACCAAACACAGAAACCATTCGCGATATTGTTTCCTGTACGGCAGATACCAACGTGGTATATTTTGTAACCAATGCCAACCACCTGTATAGAAGCGATAATGCACTTTCTACAACACCTACATACACCATGCTTACCACACCGGGTTCTACCAGTGCAGCAGCAAGCATTGCAACTAATAAAAACAATGCAAATATTGTGTACCTCAGTTGCAACAATGCCCTGTATGTAAGCACTAACAAAGGAGCCAACTGGACAACCATTACAGGCAATCTTCCCAACCTTAATATCCGCAGGGTAATACACGATGATTACTCTACAAACGAAAGGCTATTCGTTAGTATGGGTGGCTATGTATATCTGAAAGATAACACTACCACCACATGGACCAACCATAGTACCAATCAGGGATTACCTTCTGTTGCCAATGTTACCGACTTTATGATATACAACAACGGTACAGCAGCAAGCATACTCAGGTTATCTACTTATGGTCGTGGTGTATGGGAATGTCCTATCTATAACAATCTTGTCCCTGCTACAGACTTTGTCGCCAACAAGCAATTCATTTGCCCGGGCGATACGGTACGTTTTACAAAGACATCATACGGTACTGTTACATCACAGTCATGGAGCTTCCCCGGTGGCAGCCCGGCAAGCTCTACCAAAGACACCGTGTTTGTAGTATACAACACACCCGGTGTGTACAATGCAACATACGCTGCTACAAATACCGCCGGCACTAACAACAATACAAAGACTGCCTACATCAATGTTTCGTACGGTTCTAAAACCAACGTAGCAGAAGGTTTTGAAGGCAGTACATATCCACCTGTCGGCTGGCAACAAGGCACTACCAACTATCAGTGGGCTACTACCACTGCCGCAAACGGATATGGAACTAGTATTAAGTGTATTATGTTCGACAACTACAATACAGATGCACAAGGCAAACGCGCTATTATACAAACGCCTAAGATAGACCTGACAAATGTGTCTACTGCTCACCTCACGTTCGATGTCGCATATGCACCATACTCTACCGCGTATCCTGATAGTCTTGTAATACAACTATCTACCAACTGTGGTAAAACATTTACGCCTGTGTATGCAAAAACAGGCACTGCGCTTGCTACTGCACCATCTAACACCGGCTCTACCTTCGTGCCATCATCCACACAATGGCGCACAGATACGATTGTACTGAATAGCTACACAGGCAACAGCATACAGCTATCTTTTGAAAACATAGGCCGATACGGACAAGCTTTATACATAGACAATGTAAACATCAGCATATCGCCATACGTTAAGTTTGGCGCATCAGATACTGCAGTGTGTGCAGGCGAAACCATTCAGTTCTCAGACAGCACTATCAATACAACTTCCCATTCATGGAGTTTCCCCGGCGGCACGCCAAGTGCATCTACGGCTAATAATCCTGTTATTACTTACAGCACACCTGGTGTTTATAATGTATCATTGTTCTCTTCCAACAGCTTTGGCACTACCAGCAAAACATGGACAAACTATGTGCACGTTAATACACTGCCTGTTGTTAACATCACACCTACGGGCTTCAAGTTGAAAGCTACAGGTGCTAAAGGAACATTCTCCTGGTTCTACAACGGCACAGTGATTGCAGGCGCTACAGATAGCATTTATACGGCTACTAAAAACGGCAGCTACCGTGTGTATGTTGTTGACAGCAATGGTTGCAGCGACACATCTGAAGCATACAATGTAACAGGTGTAGGCATCAGGAACATCAACAAGAATGCAGTTGTACAGGTATATCCAAACCCTGCCAACGAAGTAGTGTATGTAAAAGCGGAAGACATGGAAGCAAAAACAGCTACCATTATTATCACCAATATGACAGGTGCAGTTGTTTACAAACAAACTGCTACTGTTAAAAACGGAACACTCGATGCAGGTATCAATACATCTTCTTTTGCGAGAGGCGTCTATCAGCTAAAGCTGCAAACAGACAGTGGTCACAGAATCATCAAATCAATCACGCTACAATAAAAAATAAAGCCCCGCAGGTTGCGGGGCTTTTCTTTTTCAATATGGTTAATACTTATTCTATCAGGTAAGTACTATCACTGCTCTCCAGATTCAGGTCAACACCATCACCTGCTATACCTTCTATTGAGCCTTTGATATGTGCAGCATTGAGCAACACTTTTTCCAATTGCTTCTCACGTGCTTTCCATAGCTTCTCCATTTGCTCGCGCTCTTTTTGTATCGATAAACGCATGCTCATAAAGCCCTCGCGTATAGCTTTCCATTGTTCAGAAAATTCGCTGCTGATAAGATAATTGTAAAGCAATGTCATCTTATCTCCTTTGTTCTCCTGGCTCTTGCCTGCGTTGTAAACTTTTATAATCAGTTCACGCAGTATGGTAGTTACCGATTTAGCTTCCATAAAGTCGCATATCCACACACCGTCTTTTTCACCAAAGCCATCCATATCTTTCGGCATGGCTTGTGTTACTATCACGGCAATATCCGCACCCAGATTGCGCATATCAGCTTTCAGCTTTTCTATCCATTCATTGCTGAAGTCTTTGGTACGTTTACTCTCGTATATGATTTTGCCACACTCCTGTCCGTAGTTATTACGCACGGTTTGTATACAGTCTGCACCACGCACACCCTTGCCCACTTCTTCCACCATATCAAACGGGAAACTGACACGCAGCATTTCTTCCAGCGCCAGTTCCTGTACCTCTCCCTGCAGTTGCATAGAGCCTTGCTCTTGCTTGCGTTTCATCTCTTCGGTTAGTTGCTTCTGGTCTTCCAGTTGTTTTTCCAGCTCTTTCACTTTCATAAAGTGCTCGTGTTCGCGCAACTTGTTCATCTCCTCCACTTCGCGTTGCAATACGGTCTTCAGTTGCTCGCGTTCGTTCATCAGCTTTTGCTGCACTTCTATTTCCAGTTGCTCTTCGCGCGCTTTCAGTTCCTGTTGTTGTTTCAGGTATTCCAGTTCTTTAGCCCTTGCTTCCTTCAGGCGTGCTTCATTATCCGCATTTGCCTGTTGCAGCATTTTCATCTGCACCTCATAGTCTCCCGCCAGTTGTTTGCGCAGGTGTTGTTCTACCTGTGCTACAGTGTCTGCTTCCTTTCTTTTATACTCTTCTTCTTTTGTTCGCTGCCAATCTACCATCTTGGCACGCAGTTCTTTCTGCACCTCGTCGCGTATGGCATCCGTAGGCTCAAATTCGTGCGCACAATTAGGACATGTAATCGTTGTATTCATAATAACCGCTATGGATTGGGAAAATACAAAGTTCGGAGATATGCAGGAATGAACCGCACTTATTATTTTTATGTACTTTTCCGTTTCATGCGCCTTAGCTACGCGTTCATACTCATCTGCCTGTTGTCTTGTGCCACTGCCGTAGCACAGCAAAACGCAGTACCCGGTAAAAGCTATCTGAAGGCATTGGATTACATGGCCAAGAAAGATAAGGCCAAAGCCTACGAAACCATGCAGGCTGCCCTACGCGAAGAGCCGTCTAACCCCGATGTATATAGCATGCTTGGGCAATGGTATTTTAAAGATCATCGCTTTAAAGAAGCAACAGAGGTTTTCATCAAAGCATCGCAAAGCTGCCAGAACGGAGCCAAAGCGTTTGCTCTGCCGTTGGCAAAAAGCCTGTTGCATAGCTACAGCCCCGATCAGGCACTGCAACTGGTAGCAGCCTATGGTACCATGCGCGAGAAAAGCCAATGGGTACTGCTGCGCGAACAGGCATATTTTATGCGTCAGGCACTTGCTGCGCCGTTCAGAGATACGATATTCAACATGGGCATCCGTGTCAATAGTCCCGATGCGGAAACATTCCCTTACATAACTGCCGATACACAAAACCTGTTCTTTACCCGCAGGGTAAACGGCATGGACGAAGATTTTTATACCGCACACATAGATAGCTGTGGTGGCTGGTTCAAGGCCCGCAATATGGGTAGCCCACCCAATTCAAAACACCCTGAGTCTGCGCAGAGTATTTCGGGCGATGGGCACTACCTGTTTTTTATGAAGTGCGAAAACCGCAGCGAAACTGGCTGGGATCAGGGTGGCTGCGATTTGTTTATGGCCTATACGGCAGATAGTGTGTGGAGCGTACCCGAAAACTTCGGTGGCACCATCAACACGCCTGCATTTGAAGGTATGCCATGCCTTTCGCCCGATAACAGGCAATTGTATTTTGTCAGCAATCGTGAAGGTGGCTACGGTGGTTTCGATATCTGGATGAGTGAATACAGAGATGGTCTGTGGCAAGCCCCTCGCAATCTGGGCCCGCAAATCAATACTTCTTACGATGAAACTGCTCCTTTCATACATGTAGATAATAACACGTTGTACTACGTCAGCAACGGCCTCCCTGGCATGGGCGGACAAGACATCTACTACAGCCGCAGGGTGAATGATACTACATGGGGCAAACCACAAAACATGGGTTACCCTGTCAATACTGCTTATGATGAGAACAGCATCAACCTGAGTTTTGATGGTTCGCGAGCATTCTTTGCATCAGACAGAGACAGTGCTGCAGGCAATTTCGACCTGTATGAAATGCAGATGCCACAAACAGCTAAACCTATTCCTGTGGCATTGATAAAAGGCTGCACCTACGACAGCCTGAACCGCGAAAGGCTGAACATGACGAGCATCTACATCAACGACCCTAAAACAGGCGAACCGATGTACCACTATACTTCCAACCGTGGTGATGGCTCCTATATGATGACGCTGCCTGCAGGTTATGTATATACCTATACTGCTGACCGTATCGGCTATTCTGCAATTACAGGCACAATAGACCTTACAGGCAAGAAGAATACAGAGGTGCTGCACTACAGCATACCTCTACTGCCCAATGACTATGTAAAACCTGTATATGATAGCATGATTGCCATTGTGCCATTCCCTATCAACAGCAAGGCCATTACAGACACAGGCAGAATAATTTTGCAGGCTGCTATCACCCCGTGGCTGGGAGAAAAGGGTATAACCTTCCTCATCAATGGCTATACAGACAATTCGGGCAATCCTATGCTGAATGAAGAGCTTTCTTACCTGCGTGCCAATCTGGTAAGAGATGCTGTAAGCGAAATGGGCATAGACCCCACCAATATAGAAGCCAAAGGCTGGGGCGAAGCCAATCCTGTAGCCCCTAATGATTCGGACGAGAACAAAAATCTTAACCGCCGTGTCGAGGTCATCATCAGGCGATAACGCATCGCGAATTATTGCTTATTAACATAATTTATATACTGCTGTTGCTTGGCAGTTTTTTTCTACTTTTACCATCAATAAAAGATTGTAACTACAATATGGCAC
>DATGXJ010000003.1:0-16716 GCA_035299045.1 Flavipsychrobacter sp. | reverse complement strand
ATGCTCTGCCCATAGTATCTTCTGCTGTGCATCCAGCAGGTCGGGTTCCAGCTCGGTGCGCTGTCTGTAGCCATATTGCAGATTGGGGCTGAAGCTGAGTGTGCCGATGTCTATTACTGCTATATCAGCGCCTGATTCCTGTGCGCCTTTCACATAAGCATCAGCTAGGGCGTGGTTAAAGCTTTCCGCGTCTGGGTGGCCGTTGATGACCAATATCTTCTTGCCTGTCATGTTTGTCTTTATTGCAAAGGCAAAATTGAACTGGCAATGTGAGATTACATTTGATATATATCAAATTCCGTACTTGGGGTTGCGTATGCGGCTCAGTGTTTCCAGCGTTATACCAAGGTGAGATGCAATGTGTGTTAAGGGTACACGCAGTGTAATATCCGGCTGATAGGCCAGCAGGTTTTGATAACGATTATGGGCACTTTCAAACAACAGCCCTTCCACGCGGTACTGCAGCTTCAGTAGTGTGAGTACTACTACTTGCTTTTGCAGCGTCTCAAAATTGTGAAATGCTTCACTGAGTTGTTGTGCGCTGTCTCGGCTTATTTCCAGCAGCAGGCTGTCTTCCAGTACTTCTATGTAATGCGGGCTGGGCACATTGTTAAAGAAGCTGTGGATGGAGCATACAAACTCATTTTCAAAAGCAAACCAGTCGGTTATCTCTTTACCATCTTTTACATAATAAGCCCTCACACAGCCTTTAACTATGTAGTAGGTCTTGTCGGCATATTGTCCTTCCTTTACCAGCTTGGTTTCTTTAGCTACCTGCATGGGGCGAAAGTGCTGTGGCAGTGCTGCAATGCAGTCTGCCTGTAGTTTGCAGTATCTGCTCTCTATGGCAGCTATTACATGGTCAAAATCAAAAGAAGTATCCATATCTCTTTGTGAGCACTTGTAAAAGTAGGGGATAAGCGGCTATCGGTTGCAGAAACATAACAATGTGTCGTTGCTATCCTACGTATAAAAATGTAGTTTTATATAAAGGCTTAATACTATTGTTATGTTCGTAGCATCATTGTACAATCTGAAAGGTGGTGTAGGTAAGACGGCATCTTGTGTCAACTTTGCATACATGGCCGCTAAAGACGGTTATAAAACCCTGCTCTGGGATTTGGATCCGCAGGGTGCTGCCAGCTTTTACTACAAAGCACAGCCCAAGGAAAAAGGCGCGGCCAAAAAGCTGATAGAGCATAGCATGACGATAGATGAAGCCATCATGGGTACAGATTATGAAGGGTTGGACATAATACCTGCAGACCTCTCTGCCCGCAAATTAGACCTGCTTTTGGACGACAAGCATTCCAAAAAGCAACTCCGCAACCTGCTGAAGGGGCTAGAGCACGATTACGACTTTGTGTTCATCGACTGCCCGCCGGGCTTCTCTCACCTTGCTGATAACATCTTCTATGCTTCGGATGCGGTACTGATGCCTGTGATACCAACTACGCTATCGGTACGCACCTACGAGATTGTAAAGAGCTATTTTGAGGAAAAGGCAGGTGAGTTGGAAAAGCTGATGTGCTTCTTTACAATGGTCGACATCCGTAAGAACATGCACAAAGACGTAATGGCGCAGCTCTATAAAGACAAGCGCTTTTTTGAATACTACGTGCCCTATCTGTCAGATATTGAAAGGATGGGTATTAAAAACGCGCCTGTAGAGGCATTTGCCCCCAGCAGCTTTGCCGCAACCTGCTATCGCGCTTTGTGGAATGAGATAAAAGAAGGAGTATTGGAGTAGATGAACCTCATTAAGAATTTTCTGAAGGCAAATGACAGTAGCGATGAAGAGATCAGCCATTTCTTTAGCAAACTGGTACAGGTAGATTTCAAGAAAAATGACATAATACTAAAGGCAGGGCAAACCGAAAACTATTTGTCTTTTGTAGAGCGTGGTTTGCTGCGATTCTATGTAAAAAAAGAGTACAAAGAGATAACCTTTGATTTTGCTTTTGCCGGGAATTTTACATCCGGCTACAGTTCTTTTCTTACACGCGATCCATCGCTCTTTTTTATACAAGCTATTGCAGATACAAGTTTGTGGAGGATAGGATATGAAGACCTGCAGGACGTATATAAGTATAGCGAAAAAGCCCAGATGATAGGCAGACTTGCTGCAGAGCAGCTCTTTATAAGGAAAACGAAAAGAGAACTGTCATTCCTTACCCAGTCTGCAGAAGAGCGCTACAGGCATTTGCTGCATGAACAGCCTGAAATGATACAGGAAATACCGTTGAAATACCTCGCTTCCTACATCGGCATTACTCCGGAGGCTCTCAGCCGTATTCGTAAAAGAAAAAATTAACCCGGGTTCATTTTTCAGGGCATTGTTGTAAGATACTTTTGAACCCAAATAATATGTTATGGCTTTCTTTCTTGGGTTATTAATGATGTACGTGCTGATGTGGCTCATTTCACTTGCAGGAATCGGCTGGTTGGAAGAGTCTGTTATGAGAGGTATTTGGGCAACAACTATCATGTTTGTGATGGTTGGTATATCTCATTTCGCAAAACCCGATAAATTGCTAGCGATGATTCCCCCAAATTGGCCATATCGCGAGGCTATGAATTATATCAGCGGTGCAGCAGAGATGTTATTAGCAATCGGGCTGTTGTTTGGTGGTACAAGGGTGTATGCTGCGTACGGTCTTATAGCACTACTTATATGCATCTTTCCTGCTAACATATATGTGGCAATAATAAAGCCAAGTGTTTACAATATATCCCGCCTGTTTTTTCAGCCCGTATACATTTTTTGGATATATTGGTTTTGCATTAAAGGTTAATACATAATAATGTCTGTTATAAGACATAGTATGCCAATATATTGGTAGTTCATTATTGATTGAATTTTAAATATTTTAATTAGGTAGATTTGCATTTTTTGTCATGTGTTTGTAAGTTTACACTTCTAAAACTTATAAATTCTATGGTTAAAAAACTACTCTCGCTGTTATCAGTAGCATTTGTAATGAATGCAACAGCAGTAAATGCACAATCTACAGTTGGCCTTGTCGCACATTGGCCTTTTAATGGAAATACTACCGATTCTACCGGTAATGGGCATAACGGAACAGCACATAACATTACCTATACAAGCGGCAGAAATAGTGCTACAGGTAGTGCCGCTATTTTTAATGGCACTAATACTTATGTAACTGCTCCATACAAATCAGACCTGAATGTAGAAGATTTCTCTATTTGTGCAATATTCAAAATCAATGCATTTAACAATGATGTATGTCAGCAGAATACAATAATGCAAAGAGGTGCCAGCCATAGTTTGGGCAACTACACAATGTGTTTTATGGATACAATAGATAATTGTAATCCGCCTGCAGATACAAATGCAAATACTATAGTTGGTGAAGCGGGCCAGTTCAATATAAATGTGCCTACAAGTAGTTGGCAATATCCTTATGTTTTACACACAGGCCAATGGTATTCAGCAGTACTAACTTTTAATAAGACTAAGATATTGGTGTACATTAATGGTGTGCTAAGGGATAGTGCATTTTCTACTGCTGGAACAGTGCCATTAGGAACTAGTACAGATAGTATATTTATTGGGGCAACTTATTTGTCTCCAAGCAGCCCGTTAAAATATGCGTTTATTGGCCATTTAGATGATTTGCGTTTGTATAGCAGGGTGTTAACTCCATCTGAAATTACTGACTACAGTAAACTAGCTGTGAACAATACAACAAAGGATATTTTATCTCTGGATTTATATCCTAATCCTGCATCAGGTAGCATTACAATTAGCGGCAAGGTAGCTGCCTCAAGTACGCAGGTTGGGATAGATTTAATAAATGCACTCGGCCAGACAGTGCAAAAAGAAACTGTGACTGCTGCAAACGGGCAATTGAATCATAAGTTGCAAACCGAAAATATGGTATCTGGTACGTACCGTGTAAGGATATATACACAGGATGCTATTGAGGTTAAACAGCTAGTAATACAGCACTAAGTTTTTCCAGTGTTCTTTATAAACAGAAAGTGGCGATTTATCGCCACTTTCTGTTTATATGGCGATATTTCTTTATGATATTGGGGTTCCGTTTTGCAAATCCCCGCTATCCCGCTAACTTTGCATTTCTTTATAATCTTTAAGGAGTTCTAAGATATTATTATGAATTTGTTTTCCCTTCAAAATCAGGAGTTCGAAGGTCGCCATATAGGCCCTAACGAACACGATACCAGGCAGATGCTGGCAACTATTGGTGTAGCAGATATGGAAGAGTTGGTTGGACGAACGGTGCCGTCAGCCATCCGCATGAACAAAGCATTGAACATACCTGAGGCCATCAGCGAAGCGGAATACCTGCGTATATCTAAAGAGATATCTGCTAAAAACAAACTTTACAGAAACTATATAGGACAGGGTTATTACGATACCCTGACACCAAGCGTTATACTGCGCAACATCTTCGAAAATCCGGGATGGTACACACAGTACACGCCATATCAGGCAGAAATTTCTCAGGGTCGCCTGGAGAGCCTGCTGAACTACCAGACAATGGTAAGCGACCTGACAGCACTGCCTATCGCCAATGCATCTTTGCTGGACGAAGCAACTGCTGCTGCAGAAGCAATGCACATGTTCCTTGCTACACTGAACAAAGACCACGATAATCTGGAGCGTGCTAAGTTCTTTGTAGACGAGAACATCTTCCCGCAAACACTGGACGTTGTTATAACACGTGCTACACCACTGGGCGCAACGGTTGTTGTGGGCGATTACAAAACAGCAACTATCGATAACACCTACTTCGGTGCACTGGTACAATACCCTAACGATAAGGGTAGTGTGGAAGATTACCGAGGCTTTATAGAAAAAGTACACGCTGCCGGTGCTTATGTGGCTATGGCTACAGACCTGCTGGCGCTTACACTCCTTACTCCTCCGGGCGAACTGGGTGCTGACGTAGCACTGGGTAGTGCACAACGCTTTGGTGTACCACTGGGTTATGGTGGTCCGCACGCGGCATTCTTCTCTTGTACAGAAGATTTCAAACGTGCTATTCCGGGTCGTATCATCGGTGTAAGTATCGATGCTAACGGCAACCGTGCACTGCGCATGGCGCTGCAAACACGCGAGCAGCACATCAAACGTGAGAAGGCAACATCAAACATCTGTACTGCACAGGCATTGCTGGCAAACATGGCAGCTATGTATGCAGTGTATCATGGCCCTGACGGGCTGATAAACATTGCTAAACGTGTAAGCGTACTGACGCATACACTGGCAAGCCAACTGAAAGCACATGGCGTAAGCATCGTATCAGAATCTTACTTCGATACCATCGTAGTAAAAGTAGTTGATGCAAGTGCCATCAAAGCAAAGGCAGAAGCAGCACAAATCAACTTCCGCTATTTTGCAGATAATACATTGGTGGGTATCTCTCTGGACGAAACTACAACACCATCAGACCTGTTCAACATCATAGCAGTGTTTGATAATGCAGATGCACCGGTAAGTTTCGAAATCAACCACGATGAAGTACTGACAAACATCGGTACATCTCTTACGCGTACATCTTCATTCCTTACACATCCTGTATTCAACAGCCATCACAGCGAATCGCAAATGATGCGCTACATCAAAATGCTGGAGAACAAGGACCTGAGCCTGAACACAAGTATGATATCGCTTGGTTCTTGTACCATGAAGCTGAATGCTGCAACAGAAATGATGCCGCTTAGCTGGGCACACTGGAGCAAGATGCACCCGTTTGTACCGAAAGACCAGGCAGCAGGTTATCTGCAAATGGCAAAAGAACTGTCTGACTATCTGTGCGAAATCACAGGGTTTGACGCGTGCAGCCTGCAACCAAACAGTGGTGCGCAAGGTGAGTATGCAGGTTTGCTGACCATCAAATCTTACCACGACAGCCGCGGTGACAAACACCGCAACGTGATGCTGATACCAATATCTGCACACGGCACCAACCCTGCATCTGCAGTAATGGTGGGTTACAAAGTGGTAGTGGTAAAGGCACTGGAAAACGGTTATATAGATGTAGAAGACCTGAAGGCAAAAGCTGCACAGCATGCTGCAAACCTTGCGGGTATCATGGTTACATACCCATCTACATACGGTGTGTACGAAGAGACGATCAAAGAAATTACAGACATCGTTCACCAACACGGCGGACAGGTGTATATGGATGGTGCAAACATGAATGCACAGGTAGGGCTTACAGCGCCGGGCCTGATTGGCGCAGACGTTTGCCACCTGAACCTGCATAAAACATTCGCAATACCACACGGTGGTGGCGGTCCCGGCATGGGCCCTATATGTGTAAAGGCACACCTTGCACCACACCTGCCATCGCACGTGGTAGATACAGACGGTAAGGCTGCTAACGCGGTATCTGCTGCACCATTCGGCTCTGCAAGCATATTGCTGATATCTTATGCATACATCCGTATGCTGGGTTCGGCAGGTGTGCGCAAAGCAACAGAATTTGCTATCCTGAATGCCAACTACATGCGTGCACGTTTGCAAAACGATTTCGACATTCTGTACACAGGTACCGGTGGTACATGCGCGCACGAATTCATCGTAGACCTGCGTCCGTTTAAGAAGACAGCAGAGATAGAAGCAGAAGACGTAGCAAAACGCCTGATGGACTATGGCTTCCACGCACCTACGATGAGCTTCCCTGTACCGGGCACTATTATGATAGAACCTACAGAAAGTGAAGACAAAGCAGAACTGGATCGTTTCTGCGATGCATTGCTGAGCATCCGTGCAGAGATACGCGCTATAGAAGAAGGCAAAGCAGATAAGAAAGACAACGTGCTGAAGAATGCACCGCACACTCAGTTTGCAGTAGTAGCCAGCGATTGGGCACGCCCATATACACGCGAGCAGGCAGCATATCCGCTGGAATGGGTGAAGAACAACAAATTCTGGCCAAGCGTAGCACGTGTAAACAATACACACGGCGACCGCAACCTGATATGTACTTGCGAGCCTGTTTCTTCTTACATGGAAGCGGAAGCGTAATACTTACGTAACAGAAATATAATAAGCCCCTGCAAATTGCAGGGGCTTTGTTTTTGAGTGCTATTTTAGAATACAATGCTGTGTATTATTTTAGCAGCCACAAATACACTACCCTCAATGAGACTGATAACCCCCATTTTGTTGTTCTTAACATTATTTATTGTACAAGCATCTGCACAAGATAGTACACTCATCATCAGCCAGCCTATAGATATTGGGCCTGATGGATGGAATAAAGCATTGCAATTGAGCAATGGGAATACGATACTATTCCATTTCGAAAATAAAAAGCTGATTCGCTCAATAGTTTTTGATAAACAAGGCAAGCAAATTGCTAACTCAAAATCTGAGACAAAAAAACTGGATGTAAGTATATTGGATAATGCCCGTTTTATGGGGTTGTACGAGATAGGCGGCAATGCGGTGTTGTTTACTAACCAGCAAATAGATAATGTGGCATCGCTTGTCAGGTTAGTATTTAATGCAAATACAGGCGCACTGATGTCTGAATCTGTTATGTTGGCATCACCAAGTTTTCAGAAAGAGATAAAGATGTCTGTAAAAAAAGCTTTCGGAGAAACCGGCTATGTAGTTGTTGGTTTTTTACAGCACCCTGAATTAGACTCAGTAAAAATCACCATTCAGAAATATAATGATAAACATAGTATTGAGAATGAGTTGTCTTACAGTATACAAAGTAAAGAATACGATTACTATTACTTTATAGGTGCAGATGTTGCGAATGATGGGTCTGTTATGGCAGTAATAAAAACGGAAAAGATCGTTCAGTTTGAAAAACTACACAAAGTAGCAGTGAAGCTGATTTATTTGCCTAAAGAGAGTAATAAACTAAGTATTACAGAAGTAGGACTACAAGATAATATAGCTCTTTCTGGGATGCGTTTTTCTAAGAATGAGTTTAATAATAGTGTTAATATTATGCTGAATGTCAGCACTTATTATTTAGTACAAAATGGCTTAGAAAGGAAATTAAATAATTCAAGGAATTATTTACAAATTATATTGCCTGAAGACATGTCAACTATGACAAGCAAGTATCTCAAATTTCAAAAAGCTAAGGAGTATGTGATAAAACAATCTGCCGGAAATGAGATGCCAATATTTGAGAATGCAGATATCAGTTCATATGCTACCAATGACAGAGGTATTACCACAATAATACATACTGAAGTTGCAACAGATGAAATGTATAAAGGATACCCTATGGATAAATATGGAAAATATATCATTACCAGAATAGACGACAACGGAGATGAGATGAGTGCAATTGTTTTGCCATCAGCGCACAATCAAATATACACTGCTGTTTATCCTACTGTATTCTATAAAACACCCAATAGATTATCATTACATAGGCCAATATGTTTACTTTCAAAAAATAGTGGTTACGTGTTGTATAATGATAATTTGGCTAATATTGATTCGTCTATAGCTATGCCAAGAACACCTATCATGCAATACGATAGCACAGATGCTGTGCTATGCCATCTGAACCGTAAGAATGTATTGGTAAAACGTGCTTTTTGCTCACCACAGGAAGCTGGTACGTATACACAGCTATACGCTGATAGTGAACATTTTGATGAAAAGTCGAGAATGCTTGCAGTTGTATTGCGCAAGAAAAAAGGCAAAGTGGAAACCTTCCATCTTGCATGGCGCAGGCTGGAAGATTAGTGTTCTATTTATTACGTGCTTCAATCACATCGCTTACTGCCAATTGCAGCTCGTAGGGTATGGATTGTGTTTCATCACCTGTTACATCGTAGCGTTCCAGTGCACTCCACGTCATATAAAAGCGAGGAAAGCCGGCAATGTTCACTTCGTAATACATACCGTCCTTGCGCAGTTGGGGTACAATTACTGCCAATACAGAAGTGCCGTTATATGTTACACGTTGTGTGAAATTTCCTGCCATCGCGCAAAAGTAAGGGATTAGGTTTTACGCATTCAATATTATCAGGGAAGGTTATAAAGATTATAATCTTTCTCTATGAGTTAAAGTTTTTTTTCAGCCCTACCAACCTTTTCAATTTGGTTGTCGTCTTATTAATCAGAAGCAACCAAATACGAAAACCTATGAATATTGGATTAGCAATTAGGTCGATAAGGAGACAGCTGGACATAACTCAATACGAGTTGGCGGATAAATGCAATATCTCGCAGACATCGCTGTCGCAGATTGAAAACGGTGTAAAACGCCCGAGCACACGCACCATAAAGAAGGTGTGCGAAGTGTTAGATTTACCAGAATCAATAATTTACATATTAGGAATGCAGGATACGGATGTACCTGACAGCCGAAAGGAAGTGTACGAAATGCTTTTCCCGTCTATCAAGAGCCTTGCTTTACAAATTGTAAGCGATGAGCACAAACAATTGATAGAACACGCGGAAACCGCTGCATAATATTTTGATTTTGAGATGTTTAGCTATGGCTGCTCCTGATAAGGTGCAGCCATATTGCTTTCAACACACTTACATTGCCAGTGTAGTTTATATGCTTGGTTGTAGTGGGCTGTTCCGTGGTGCTGATGTGTACTGCCTGCACACCGTCTTTGTATCCACGCTTCACATCTTCCCAGTCCAGTATCAATATGGTGGTTATGTACAGCAGCAAAGACCAGAGCAAAGACTGCCCGATGAATCTTGAATGTTTTAATACAATGCTTTTCATATCCTGCAAGAAATGATGTTATAATAAAATTACTTGTATGTGACGTTTGGCTGCTAACCCGTTTGGGGGGATTTCCATGCCGAATGGCTAACTTTAAGTGTTTAAGTATAAGGCTAAATGATTTACAGGCTTGTGTTATTGTTTGGGGTATTAATGACTGTGCAGACGTACGGACAGGAGATAAGCTGCAGCCATTATAAGTCTGCTGTAAATCAGGCATTTAACAAAACAACCATACAGGTACCCGAGGAAGAATACTATGATGTAAAATACGTGAAGCTAGATATAGCGCTGAACGATACAGGTGTAAACATCAGTGGCAGTGCAACAACAAAAGCTGTGGTTACGGTTGCCAACATGAGTATTTATGCATTTGAGCTGACACCTGCCCTAACAGTTGATTCTGTACTCATCAACGGCAATAAAGAAACCTTGATATCAGATGGCAATATTCGCAAAGTATTATTGTCTGCAGCATTGGTAAAAGATGATCTGTTTACAGCGCAAGTGTATTATCATGGCACGCCGGAGAAAGGGAATGGTTTCTTCACCCGGCTGGGGCTGAACCAGTACAAAGCAGACCCTGCCGGCATCAACGTAACTTATACGCTTAGCGAGCCATATATGAGCAAAGACTGGTGGCCCTGCAAACAAAGTCTGCAAGACAAGATAGACAGCGTGGCAATATGGGTTACCGTGCCCGACAGCACCAAAGCAGGCAGTAACGGGCTGCTGAAAAAAATAACACCCATGCCAGGTGGCTTGCTGCGGTACGAATGGCACACACAATACCCTATTGCATACTATCTGCTGAGCGTTGCAGTGGCAAAATACAAGGACTATAGCTATAAAGTAGCCTTGCCGGATGTTGCAGACAGTATGTTGGTGCAAAACTACTTGTACGACGTACAGGACGCTATGGCAACGTATAAGGCAGGGCTCGACAGTACTGCACAGATGCTACAATACTTTTCCGAAATATTTGGTATCTATCCTTTCTATAAAGAGAAATACGGGCATTGCATAGCGCCGCTGTTTGGTGGTATGGAACACCAGACAATGAGTACCTGTGGCAATGCAGGCCCGGGCTTAATATCGCACGAGCTTGCACACCAGTGGTTTGGAGATTACGTAACCTGTGGTACATGGCGCGATATATGGCTGAACGAAGGTTTCGCATCGTATGCCGAGTATCTTTTTTATGAACGCTACAGAGGGCACACAGTTGCAGATGCACGTATGAATAGTTTTCATAACAGTGTGCTGGATAAAGAAAATGGTAACGGTACAGTATATGGGGACGACACGACAAATATCGACAGGATATTCAGCGGGCGCTTGTCTTACAACAAACCCGCAGCTGTGTTGCACATGCTGCGGTACGAGATAGCTAACGACAGCCTGTTTTTTGCAGTGCTGAAAACATACCTGAACACATACGCAAATAAAACAGCTACCACAGATAATTTTCTGCAAGTACTTAATACGGTTACTAAAAAAGATTGGGCATACTTCATTGGCCAGTGGATATACAAACAAGGTGCGCCGGCATATACGGTTGAGTGGAATCAGTTGGGCGATGCAGTGTTTCTGCGTTTGAAGCAACGTGCCACACACCCTGCTTCTGTCAGTTTGTTTACCACATCGGTAGATATAAAACTAATAGGCGATGGAGTAGATACAACTGTCAGGGTGTTCAATAACGCAGCTATACAAGACTACAGATTTGGTTGGGGCAAACCTGTGAAAGCAATAGTTGTAGACCCTAAAAACAATATGCTGAACCTGGTTGACAGAATAGATAAAACACCTGAATTAGGCGCAAATACATTAATTTCAAATGACGTAATCGTATTCCCGAATCCTACGGCAGACAAATGGGTTGTAGTGGGTGTACCACAAGGGGCATCTGTAATCCTGACAGATATTGCGGGGCGTGTGGTGCTGAGGGGTGAAGCAGGAAGTAATATGCCATTTACCATAGATGGTAGTATGCTTGCAAAAGATATGTATATACTACAGGTAAGAAACGGTAAGGACAAGATTGCGGGTTTAAAACTTATTAAACAATAGTATGCTTTACAAATACATAGCAGTGATGATGATGGTGTGTGCGGGCACGGCAACATACGCACACAAACAAGATGCAGGCAGTGCTTGTGCTGAGCGACGCGTGGCAAGTGGCGGTGCTGCAGCAAAAACTACCATTGCAACTATTGAAGAAAACGACTATGATGTAAAGCATTTGAAGTTCAATCTGGCATTAACCAATACATCTACATACGTCAGCGGCGATGTAACGACTACTGCACAGGTAACGGCAACTACATTGCCTGTATATGCATTTGAACTGGATGCTGCTATAATAATAGATTCCTTTAAGCTGAATGGTGTATTGATGCCTGTAACATCTGCAGGTGCTGTAAGAAAGGTAACATTATCGTCTGCACTTGCGCAGAATGCTGTGTTTACTGCCCAAGTGTTTTATCATGGTGCTGCAACAGCGGGTAACGGGCAGTTTTTCAGCGCGGGTCTGCACCCTGTTACCGCAAATGGTTTTAAACTCATGTACTCCATCAGCGACGATTTGTTTGCAGACGATTGGTGGCCCTGCAAGCAAAGCCTGCAAGACAAGATAGACAGTGTAGATATGTGGGTGACGGTAGATGACACACTGAAAGTGGGCAGCAATGGCCTGCTGAAGAATACCGTGGCACTAACAGGCAATAAAGTGCGCTATGAATGGAAGACAAAACACCCGATTGAATACTACCTCATTTCTGTAGCGGTAGCACCGTATAACGAGTATAGCTACTACATGCATTACACAGATGGCAGTAACGACTCTATGCTGATACAAAACTATGTGTATAATACACCCGGGCATTTTACACCAACTGCTAAAGCAGCATTGGATAGCACAGGGCTGATTGTGGACCACTTCTCTAACATATTTGGCAGATATGCTTTTGACGATGAGAAGTATGGGCACAGTATGAGCCCGCTTGGCGGTGGTATGGAGCACCAGACCATGACGACCATGGGTACGGGAGCATATACTGATGTTACACTGATAGCACACGAACTGGGACACCAGTGGTGGGGCAATAATGTGAGCTTTGCAAGCTGGCGAGATGTGTGGCTGAGCGAAGGCATTACTTCTTACTGTGAGCAGTTGTTTGTAGAAAAATTCAGGGGTGCATCTGCGCAAAAAGCATATCGTACTATGGTGATGAACCAGGCGAAGGCAGGAACGGGTAGTGTGTATGTAGATGATACCACACAAGTGTGGCGCATATTTGACGGTACGCTTACCTATAAAAAAGGTGCATCGGTAACACACATGCTGCGCTATCTGGCACCGCAAGACAGTCTTTTCTTTAAGGGTATGCGTACTTACAGGCAGCAGTTCTATAACGGTACTGCCACTACCAAAGACCTGAAGCTGGCAATGGAGTCGGTATACGGCACCAACCTCGATACATTCTTCAACCAATGGATATATGGAGAGGGCTACCCGACATACAATGCTAAATGGGCACAACAAGGCAATACGCTTGTAATACAGCTAAAGCAGACAACCACAAAGGCATCATCGGTACCGTGCTTCCATATGCCGATAGAAATAAAGCTCATTACCAACAATGGCGATAAAATCATCAAACTGTATAACAATGCCAATACACAAACATTTGTAACAACCTGCACAGATGAGGTGAGCAATATACAGATAGACCCGGATGACCATATACTGAATGCTGGTGGACTTGTGCAAAAAGATAATGCAGTACTAAAAGTAGCGGGTATTACATTGAATGAATTTACAGTGCAGCCAAACCCTGCAAGCGATAACTGGTTGGTAAAAGGCATTCCCGCAGGTGCGCTGTGTATATTGACAGATATGGCAGGCAAGGTTTTGTGGCAGCAAACGGCTGAAGGTGATATTGTAGTTCCCGCCAAGGATTTGGCACCCGGTAGCTATACACTGTCTGTAAGTAAAAAAGGCAGCCGCCCAGTGTCTGCACGCCTCATTAAATATTAAAAAACCTATGTGGCGTACATATTGCTTTTGCCCCTACATTTGCAAGGATAGCCCCCATAGCAAGTAATGGATTCGATACTACATCTAGTACAGCAAATAATAGACAAACCGGTGCCATCACTTATGGTGGTGCTGAATCTGATACTGATAGAAAGCCTGCTTTCTGTAGATAATGCCGCAGTGTTGGCTACAATGGTGCTAGACCTGCCAAAAGATCAGCGCAAAAAAGCGTTGAAATATGGTATCATTGGTGCGTATGTTTTCCGAGGTATATGCCTGCTGTTCGCATCCTTACTGATACAAGTATGGTGGTTCAAACCTGTAGGTGGTATCTACTTGCTGATACTGGCTATCAAACATTTCTTCTCAAAAAAGAAATCGAAAGATGATGAAG
This sequence comes from Flavipsychrobacter sp., assembly GCA_035299045.1. Lineage (GTDB taxonomy): Bacteria > Bacteroidota > Bacteroidia > Chitinophagales > Chitinophagaceae > Polluticoccus. The sequence goes on along the minus strand of DATGXJ010000003.1, from coordinate 2,561 downwards.
AGGAGACGCTGCAACAAGAACTGGAGCATGCGCATAAAAGCTGGCTCTATCGCAAAACGCTTGGTGCATTCGGGCCATTCTGGGCAACTGTAATATTGGTAGAGCTGATGGATCTGGCATTCTCTATAGACAATGTGATAGCTGCCAATGCCTATACCAAAAACATTGTACTGATATGGCTTGGTGTATTCATCGGTATATTGGCCATGCGCTTTGTGGCACAGGCCTTTGTGAAGCTGATGGAGAAGTATCCTTTCCTTGATACATGTGCATATATCGTTATAGGATTGCTTGGTACAAAATTGACGCTTTCTTTGGTAGCTCACTTCAATCCATGTTCTCCTTTTGCACAGTTTCTGGAGGGGCCGCAATCTTGTTTGGAATCGCAAGGCAAGCATTTGCCGCTTGGCGAACATCCTGTTATCTGGGGCGATATCATTACCTCATTTACAAGTATAGCCATCTTCATCGTCCCTGTATTGGGGTCGATACTATTCAATTTCCCTAAGCATAAAGGAGAAAAGAGATAAAATTACTGCCAGTCGGTATAAGTATCTTTCCAGCCTACTTTGTTGCCAAACTTACCAATGCCGAATAATTGGTTAAGCTGCATGTTGATGCCTATTTCGTTGTACGCACCTGCAAGGCTGTAGTAGGAGCGTGCGTAGTGTACCTGAAACTTATTGAGATATAAACCCGCACCGAATGAGAAGCCTGCAAGCGCAGGTTTATCTTTCACGAGCATTTCGCTGCGACGCAGATAGTTGTATGCGGCAGTTACTGTCAGGCGTTTTGCCAGCGTTAACTCTGCGGCAAATATGAAGTGGCGCATCAGCTTTTCGCCAAAGTATCTTTTTGTCGTACTTGTAGTATCTGTACCACCCAACAAGTTTGTTTGCGCATCGGCAGGGTTATCATAACGGATATCCCATTCGTACAGATGGTGAATGTTTGCCATCAGGCGCAGCGGCATGTGCTTGAAGCGCTTGGAGATGCCTATCTGCACATCCAGCGGCAGCGGTTCTGCACTGTTGGTTGTTGTATACCTATCTACCATAAAGCCTATGTTCTTGGCAACAATGCCTATATCCCAAAGGCTGGCAGTATCGTAATAGTTTACGCCTACATCTGCAAGGATAGCAGATGCTGTGTTGGTGTACAGTTTAGAATGTGCCCATTTCAACGTAGCACCATAACGCCAATGCTTGCCGTATTGGCGGCTGGCAGTTAGGTTGATGTTATAATCATTTGCACGGAAAGTACCGTATACATTACCTATGTTATCTGTTTCTGTAAACGAACCGTAGTTGATGTACTGCACACCCAGTGCAAAAGAAGTATTGATTTTCGGCAGGTGGTAACCGTATATGAGGTTAGAGATACCAATGCCTGAATAGTAGAAGTTCTGATTGAGGCCCAGTTGGTTGTGCAAACCGGGGCGCATCAGTGCAGGGTTTTGTCCTGCGAAAGATATATCCTGATCGGGATTGGCTACATTGATGCCACCAAGTGCGCTGATGTGCGGTGCATTGGGCAGCCTGAGAAATTCCATCGCGTAGCGGCCACCCGTAACCTGTGCCTGTGTAACGAAAGCAGATAAAGTAAACAGCAATAAGCCGCTCCATTTAGTCCATTGCATATGCCTTAAACGTATCATGACAGGGAATTATTGCTGTTTACTATGTAGAGAAAATGAGATTATCCGTTTGCCTGTGCTGCTTTTTCCATTTCTTCGATGATGCTCTGGCTAACACCTGTGTTAGAGAAGCCACCATCGTGGAAGAGGTTTTGCATAGTTACCATCTTGGTATAGTCGCTGAACAGTGTGAGGCAGTAGTCTGCACATTGCTCTGCGGTAGCATTACCCAGTGGCGACATTTTATCGGCATAGGTAAAAAACGCATCGAAGCCTGATACGCCTGAACCTGCAGTTGTAATAGTAGGAGATTGAGAGATAGTATTAACACGTACTTTCTTAGCAAAACCGTAGTGGTAGCCAAAGCTGCGTGCTATGCTCTCCATCAGTGCTTTTGCCTCAGCCATGTCATTATAGCCAGGGAATGTGCGCTGTGCCGCAATGTATGTCAATGCTACTACAGAAGACCATTCGTTCAGTGCATCCAGCTTCATAGAAGACTGCAGCACTTTGTGCAATGACAGTGCAGATATATCAAGTGTCTTCAGGAAGTTGTCGTAATTGGTATCTGTATATGGTATAGCCTTACGCACGTTTGGCGACATGCCTATAGAATGCAGAATGAAATCCATTTTACCACCGAAGTGCTCCATGCTTTTTTGCAGCAGGTTTTCGAGGTCTGCTACGCTGGTAGCGTCTGCAGGAATAACAGGGGCATCGTTGCAAAGCTTTGCCAGTTCGTTGATTTTGCCCATACGCAATGCGATAGGTGCATTTGTCAGTACGATTTCTGCGCCTTCTTCTACTGCACGGATAGCAGTTTTCCATGCAATTGAGCGTTCATCGAGCGCGCCGAAGATGATTCCCTTTTTTCCTTTCAGCAGTTGGTGTGCCATATTGTAGTTACAATCCTTTATTCATGGTA
>DATGXJ010000002.1:0-181189 GCA_035299045.1 Flavipsychrobacter sp. | reverse complement strand
GAGGGTGTTCACCTCTTCCCATTCCGAACAGAGAAGTTAAGCCCCTCATGGCCGATGGTACTGCACCACAATGCGGGAGAGTAGGTAGCCGCCATATTTATTACTAAGCCGTTCTGTAAACAACAGAACGGCTTCTTTATTTTGTACCGGTATCATGTACATGAAATACTTTACCTATTTTATAAGCATGAACATTACCTTCAGAAATGCACCCCTTACAGATGTTGCAGTAGTTAATCAACTATTAACACAACTTGGTTACAAAACGCAACCAATAATAGATACCCCATTTTTATATCTCATCACTCAATAATTCAGATAATGAAGAGTTAATTGTAGCTGAATACTTGGGTAGTATTATTGCTTGGATGTAACTATCTCACATTCTAAGAATAGAATCCGGTTATTTTATAGAAATTACAGGACTTGTAGTAGATGAGTGTCATCGTTCAGCAGGCATGGGTAATGTGCTGATTAATTATGCAAAAAATTGGTGCAAGATAGTAGTTATACGCAAGCTAAAAGTGCGTACAAACGTTATTCGTCATCGCACACATAGCTTCTACGAACGTAATGGGTTTAGACTTCGTAAAGAACAGAAAGTCTATGAAATGAATGTGTAATATTTAAAACTTATTCTTCTTCCTGAAGTCTCCTCTCTTCCAGGCTTCAAAAAACTCTGCCCATGCAATAGGGTTGAATAAGTTTGTTGGCTTTTGCTGACCGTAATAGACCGCATTCTGAGATTGTATTTGCTGATATGCAGCCTGATTTTCTCTGCCGTCTCTTGGAAGGCTATATGCAAGTGCACGCAACATCAGAGCATTAGTATTACGACGTGCTATTTCATATTTATCGTCAGGAATATTCCAGTGTTTGAAGGCATAGTCAAACTGTTCTCTAGAAGGTAAAGGTTTGATGATAGTTTCAGGCAGGTAGAAAGTGTCCTGTACCATCAGTTGAATCATTGAAAAGTAATGACCTTTAATGTCTTTCGGAACTACATATTCTTTTGGTCGGAACCCTATTTCCGAAAATTGAAGTGTGTCGCCCTTATATACAACAATAGAAAATACCCCTTTTTCGCTCGACTCTACACCACGGTTTTTATTTTTAACCATTACGACTACATTGGGTACAGCCCTAAGGCTGTCTGCAGTCATCGTTACACCATTTATCTGAATGATGTTCTCATAAGGATCTTGCGCCATTGCAGCGTATACCATAGTAATACTGCATATAAGAGTAAAAACTAAGTGCCTTGTGTACTGTATCATACCAATCAAAGTTAAGCTACTTTCACGGCATCTATATACATTAGCGCAATCTAAATGCAATAGGCGTATCAGTATTATTTTATACAAAGAAAGCAGGTATGATGTATTTTTGCACACTCCACATCCACTATTAACAAAGGTTTAGTATGATAACGAAAGAAGCGGTATTAAAGGCGTTGGGCAATGTACAGGAACCCGACTTGGGCAAAGATCTTGTAACGCTTAACATGATACAGGATATAGAAATTGATGGCAAAAACGTGACATTTACAGTGGTGCTCACAACACCTGCATGCCCATTGAAAGAAATGATTGAAAAAGCATGTGTAAATGCTATTCATATACTTGTTGATAAGGAAGCCGTTGTAAAAGTAAATATGACTGCCAATGTGGGCTCTAATCGCAAAGACAACAAAGCTGTATTGTCTGGCGTGAAGAATATTATCATGGTAGCTTCGGGCAAGGGGGGCGTAGGTAAATCTACCGTATCTGTAAACCTCGCACTAGGTTTGGCGCAAGAAGGTGCAAAAGTAGGTTTGCTGGATGCAGATATATATGGTCCATCTATTCCAATAATGTTGGGTATTCGCGATGAGCGCCCTAAGATGATGGATGTAGATGGCAAAGGCATGATAGTACCTATTGAGCGTTTTGGTATCAAAGCTATGTCTATCGGTTTGCTGGTAGATGAAAAGCAGGCAGTGATATGGAGAGGGCCGATGGCAAGCTCTGCACTGAAACAATTTGTATCAGACGTCTATTGGGGTGAACTGGATTATCTGGTGATAGACCTTCCGCCTGGTACAGGTGATGTACACCTTACACTGGTGCAGGCAGTACCTGTAACAGGTGCAGTGATAGTATCTACGCCGCAAGCTGTTGCTGCTGCAGATGCCAAGAAAGCTATCATGATGTTCAAACAGCCTAACATCAATATTCCGATATTGGGTATTGTTGAGAACATGGCATACTTCACACCTGCTGAACTACCTGAAAATAAATATTACATCTTTGGTAAAGGTGGTGCAATGCAAATGGCAGAGCAATTTGAACTGCCATTCCTCGGCGAAATACCTTTGGTGCAAAGCATTCGTGAGGGTGGCGACAGGGGAATACCTGCAATCCTTGATGATCAGTCGCTGACGCAGGAAATATTTACGAACCTTACACAAAAAGTAGCAAGGAACATTTCAATTCGCAATGCTGATCTTGAACCAACAAAAGTTGTAGAAATTACACACTACTAATCAGGAAAGTTATATCGAACACCATTAGCGTCGATATACTCCCTGATACGTTGAATAATCAACTCATTATTTTCAGAGCGGGCTATGATGATAACATCGTAGCCCGTTCCTTTATATGATGTTAATGCTTCTGTGGGATTGTTATTTGCTGTATACGCTTCAAGAAATATTTCACAGTCCTCTCTCTCGAAAGGTGCTACAGCAACGTGTTCTACCTCGCATCTGAGTGCTTCGTCAGTATGTATTATCAACTCTGTGCCTTCAAGGTCTTCAAAGTCTTCGCGTATTTCTTCGGCTTCTTCTTGTGTAAATGCCATCATAGGTATTTGCTAAATAGCTACAAAGTAAGTGTATAAAGCCAATATCGTTTGCCGAATATTGGAGGTATTTCTTTTTCAATGCTAAAACCAATATTTTCATAGATGTGCCTTGCTGCATCCATGAATTCGGATGTGTGTAGTGCTATTGTTTGTTCGCCGTTTGCTTTGGCTGCATTTATGCTCATATCTACGAGATTGGAAGCAATACCTTTGCCATTGTATTCCGGATGTACGCCTAGCATACGAATATAACACTGATCAGCACTGTATATGTTGGTTGGGTTGCCGCTCGGTACAAGGAATATCATACCCACAATAGACTCACCATCTTTGCAAATAAATGTTTGTGCTTTATTAATAAGCTCCTGCATTGCTTGCAGGTCTTCCAGTCTCGATTTCATGGTTCCCCATTCATCTCCAAGCGTTTTCTCAAATACGCCGTAAGATTGTAGCCCAAGTATAGATAGCTGTTGGGCATCTGATGAAGTGCCGTGTGTATAGGTCAGGTTCATTATTTTGATTTTGCTGGTACTAATAAGCTGAAAGCAACGACAAGTAATGCGCCAATTACATTTAGCCAAAGGAAAGATATTACATCTGCAATATAGATAGCTATTACCATCAACTCAGTTATTAATGCAGCAATAAACACGGCATTTCCTCTTACTTTTTTTACATAAAATGCTACAAGGAATATACCTAAGATAGTGCCATAGAAAAGCGACCCCAGAATATTCACAGCTTCTATCAAAGAACCCATTTTTGTTGCAAACATAGCAACCGCTATACAGAAGATGCCCCATACAAGCGTGTGCCATCTGCCAAGGCTTAGTTGTTTTTCTTCGCTTAATGGTTCTTTATTAGTTAGTAGTTGAATGTCCATTAATGAAGAAGAAGCAAGCGAATTGATCGCTGCAGAAATAGAGCCCCATGACGCAAGGAATATCACTGCGAAAAGCAATCCCACCAAGCCTTTGGGTAGATTGTGTTTTACGAAGTAAAGGAATATATAGTTGGTATCGCTATTGTCTTTGCTATGCCCGTATCGCGTTATGCGGCTCTTTACAGTATCTCTTATGGATTGTATGGCAGCTTGTGTTTCCTTGAATTCCTGTAGTGTAGATGCACTGTTTAAATTTTGCTTTCTCTCTTCTGCAAGCTTTGTTGCTTGTTGTTCATAGTTGTTATGCAATACTTTGTATTGTTGTTCCAACTGTGTTACTTCTTCAGTATTAGCAGTTTTGTATGATGTATAGGCACTATCGTTAAAGTAAAGTGGTGCAGGTTTGTAGCTATACAGTGCAAACAGCAACGCACCTATCAGCAGTATGCCAAATTGCATGGGTATCTTTACTATGCCATTCATCAGCAGGCCTCTGCGGCTTTCCGTTGTGTCTTTGCCTGATATGTATCTGCCTACCTGGCTTTGGTCTGTTCCAAAATAGGAGAGTGCAAGAAAGAACCCACCAATAATGCCACTCCATATATTATACTTGTCCTTCCAGCTAAAATCTGTAGTTATCACATTCAGCTTTCCCGATTTGCCTGCCACGTATAAAGCGTCGCCCATGTTGATGCCCTGTGGCAAGTCTGCTACAATAAGGTATCCTGCAATAGCTATCGCGGATAAGATGATGAGGAATTGCAGCTTCTGTGTGTGTGCCACTGCCTTAGCACCACCTGTATAAGTATATATAATCAACAAGCCGCCTGTAATGATATTGGTCAGATAGATATTCCATCCCATGATAGACGATAGAATAATAGACGGTGCGTAGATACTGATACCGGTTGAAAGGCCTCTTGATAATAGAAAGAGTACAGATGTCAGTACCCTTGTCTTTCTGTCAAATCTCGTTTCAAGGTATTCGTATGCAGTATAAACATTCAGCCTTTGAAAGATAGGGATGAACGTAATGCTGATGACAACCATGGCAATCGGCAAACCGAAATAATATTGCACAAAGCGCATACCATCTGTATACGCCTGCCCCGGTGCAGATAGAAATGTAATGGCACTGGCTTGCGTTGCCATAATACCCAGTAACACTACATACCATGGCATATTCTTATCGGCCAGCAGATAGGTTTGGCTACCGTGCTGGTTGCGCCCTTTATAGACACCATATGCTATGATGCCGATAAGCGTTAATAATAATATGCCCCAGTCGAGTGTACTCATTGCCAGTATCGGGTAAACAGGTAATAACAAATAATCTGCACCAGCAGTAGTAGTAGTACCACTGCATAGCGCAGATTCCAGTTATGTTTATTACTAGTCATTATTTACCTGCATTCAGCATGTTCATCAACAAACGGATAGCTCCCTTATTACCCGCAGGCAATTGCCTGAAGAATGAAAGAGTAGTATATACATAGTGCCCCTTGCCATATTGTGTGTACAACGTACAGCCATCCAATGGATTCTCACCTGTATCATTCATACGGAAGAGTGGCTTGTATTTATCGTCCCACTTGGTAGCAAAGTATAGCCCACGTTCCTGTACCCATTCATTAAAATCTTCGTTGGTTATTTTGTTTGGACTGTTCAGCAGTTTATGTTTCGGATCAAGCAGGTTCACTGTCGCATCTTCTTCCGTCACACGCTGGCTCGAAAGTGTTATAGGGTGTGGACCGATATTCGTAGTTGCCATATCCTGCAATGTATTGTATTGCATAACCAGTGTACCACCATTGTTTACATATTGGTTCAATACATGCATCCAGTAGTTCATGCGTTTTTCGGTATTGATAACGCGCACACCTGTCAGCACAGCATCATATTTTTTCAGTTTTTCAACAGTAATATCCTGTTCGCTCAGTATATCTACTTGCAGTCCTGTAAGCCTTAATACTTCAGCTACATTATCGCCTGCGCCATCTATATATGCAATACGTTTTACTGTGCTTTTCCAATTACTACGCAACACTTTTGCATATGCAGGTGTAAAGTATTGTAGTGTTGGCATGTGTTCATATTTAATGATGTTCTGTTTTCTGTCGCAAAGCCCTTTGCTTGTTTGCAGGTTTGCCAGCAAGAAGAAATCATCTTTGCTGTATGCAGTTACTTGTTTATTGCTGAATACAGCATTGATAGTTGTATCAATACCTTTTCGCAGATTTAATCCTTTTGCTTCATACACCATATCCTTGCTGTAAACCACCAAGCTTGCATTTGCGATGTCTTTGTTCGGGTGAATGCGTACTGCAGCATTTACACTGCCATCATTATTAGCTACAATCAGCCCTGTAGTAAAGTCTACAGATGCATCAGGCACTATGCGTAGTTGCTCTATCACATCGCCGTGCGTAGGGTCTAGCTTTTTAAAAGATAGTGGAGCCTGCAGGGTAAAGTCTTTACCGTCGATATTGATGCTAAGTGCAGCCGATAAACCATTTGGTGTGGTAGGATAGCCAATCAATGTATCGTTAGGTACTTTGAAATGTCCGTTGTCGTTCTTACCATCTATCAGCCAGTATGGTTCTGTGTAGGCAGCATCTTCCGGAATTTTTATTTTCCTTTCAAAGCTATACAGGCTGTCTTTGCCCAAACGCAGATTTGCACTGCTGTCTGTTTGCAGCCATTTAATACTATTCAGCTTCACAGGTATATCTGTACGTGCTATAATGCGCAGTGTGAACGGCAATACTTCTCCACGTGTTGCTTCTGCTTGTTTGGTGTATACTTCAACCATCAACCCACTGCAATGCAATATCAAAGCATCCAGCTCCTTCAGCTTTTGTGTGCGCCAGTAATTATTTTTTACTGTTTCAATTTCTTCTCGTACTGCCAGCATTTTCTTTAGCGATTTTTCAGGATGATTAAAATCAAATCCTTTCAGTATCGCGTCGATATGTTCTCCAATCTCCGGTCTGTCAACACGCCCCCATGTTATATCTATACCGTCAAACAAAGAAGCGCTCAGGCTGTCGCCGGCTACGAGTTTGAAGTATTCTGTCTGTACACCCGGTGTGCTTGGTGTACCTGCACCCTGACTGCGATGTATGCTGCGGCTGATGCCTGCCAGCTCGCCATAACCCATACCTATAGCAGGGCTGTATTGCCCTACTGGTAGTTTAAACTGGTCTTCAGAAGTTGTGTTCCTGTCGCCAAAGCGGAATGAGTTGAATAATACGCGCTTTGGTTTCCATGCTTTGTAATATTTCAGTTGCTCGGGATACATGCTCTTATCACCACTCTCTTTATATGCTTCCTCTGCAAGTATTGCCGATGCTGCGTGCTGACCATGTCCTGCATTAGCATTTGGCGGAAAGCGGCATATCACTACATCAGGGCGAAATTTGCGATAAATCCATACTACGTCTTTTGTCAGCAATCCTTTATCCCAATGCTTAAATGTCTCATCATAATTTTTAGAAAACCCAAAATCAATAGCGCGGGTAAAGTACTGACCCGCACCATCCATCTTGCGTGCTTCCAGTAGCTCGTGTGTGCGTATTAGCCCAAGCGCAGCGCCTTGCTCATTGCCAAGTATATTCTGCCCGCCATCACCACGCGTCAGCGATAGGTAGGCTGTATTCAGGTGTTGGTCATTCACTAGCCAGGCAAGCAGGCGAGTGTTCTCATCATCGGGGTGTGCTGCCAGATATAATACATTTACAAGATTATTCAGCTGTGCTATCTCGTGGTATATCTGAGCCGAAGATGCTGGGCGCACCTGTTGAGCCTGTGTTTGTAAAGTGGTTGCTGCAAGTGCAGCTATTGCAATCAGTTTCTTCATAATGGTATCTGAAAAAGAAACCCACAGTATATGTTACTGTGGGTAGTCTAAATTACTGAATAGTTGCCTGTATCTATTTATGCAGGCAATTAAGATTTTTTATAAGAGTTAATCAGCTTTGTCATGTTGTTTACATACTCAGCTTCAAAAGCAGAACCTTTAGCTACTTCCATTGCTTTGTTTGCAGCGTTGATAGCATCATCTTTCTTGCCCATTTTCTGTGCTATGCGTGCTTTCAGGCTCCACATCCAGAAAGCTTTAGGATTAGCTTCCAGTGCTTTGTCTACGTACACGATAGCTTTATCCAGATTCTGGTCTGTTTCAAAATAGTAGTTAGCAGCCTGGAAGTAAGGAATGTTTGGATTGTTGATAGCTTTGTCGATAGATGCACTCAGGCGTTCTTCGTTATTAGCTTTTACAGGGATGATAATTTTTGTTTTCTCCCACATCATCTCGATATTACAAGTGCTGTAAGTGATGTTACCTATGTTGATAGTAAAAGTCTGTACATTTTTGTCCAGTGCTTTCGGCGCTATTTTAAAACGTGCTACGTCGTCAGCTTTGTCATAACCGGCATTACCCCAGTTACCTACGCCTTTGTTCAGGATGATTTCCCATTCTGTAGCACCAGGTATAGTATATATAGCGTATTCGCCTGCCTTTACAGCCTGGCCGCCAACAGTTACATCTTCACCAAATTTTACTTTGGTAGCAGAGTTGGCACCTGTGCGCCATACATTGCCAAAAGCAACCAGTTCGCCGAATATTTTACGGCCACGCATAGATGGGCGGCTATATGATATTTCGATGTTTGAAGTTGAGAACTCCTGCGTCAGTTTTGATGTCGGGCTAAGCGCAGGCAATTTCAGGTCCTGTGCGTAAACACCAGATGTCAGTAAAGCAGAAAGCAGAATGAAAGAGAGACGTTTCATATGTATATATTTTTACAGAGTGCCAAATTTACGACTTTAATGTACCCGCAAAAAAGATATTCTCTATAGCCCGTTAGGCGTGTGCTGATAAGTACGTTACTTTGCCAATCAAAACACAGAAAATGAGCCATACAGTCAATCTTGCCATACAGGTTTTACCTACCCATCTGCCTCAGCCCGAAGCCTATGCAGTGGTAGATGCTGCTATAGACTGCATCAAAGCATCAGGTTTGGAATACTTGGTTTGTCCTTTCGAAACAGTAATAGAAGGCCCTTATGAGCAGGTAATGAAGCTGGTAGATGATATACAAACGGCTTGTAATAAAGCTGGTGCACAATCATTATTAATTAATATGAAACTGCAGCGCAGCTTTGTAAAAGATATTGCAATTGATGATAAGATAGGTAAGTACAAATAATGCCATTAAATTTGCAGCCCAATCTGTTTTAATATGAATCGTGCGCAGCTTGTCAGCGAGATAAAAAGAAAGAAATCTGTATTGTGTGTTGGTTTGGATACCGATCTGAAAAAAGTGCCTGCGCACCTGTTTGCAGAGGAAGATCCTGTTTTCGCGTTCAATAAAGCTATTATTGATGCAACTAAAGACTATACTGTAGCTTATAAGATAAATACTGCTTTTTACGAGGCTCAAGGCCTGAAGGGTTGGGAAAGCATGCAAAAAACATTGGAATATATCCCGAAAGATATTTTCTCTATTGCCGATGCCAAGCGTGGCGATATTGGCAATACGGCAGAGCAATACGCACATACATTCTTTAAAACATATCCTTTCGATAGTGTAACGGTTGCCCCGTATATGGGGAAAGATAGTGTACAGCCTTTTATGCAGTTCAATGGTCATTGGGCTATTGTCCTTGGGCTTACATCTAATGCAGGTAGCGCAGATTTTCAATTGCAGCCAAGCGGTGATGAGCTGATGTACGAGCGTGTACTGAAAACAGTAGCAAGCTGGGGAACACCCGAAAATCTGATGTTTGTAATAGGCGCTACACGCAAAGAGCAATTGCAACACGTACGTCAGATGTTGCCCGACCATTTCTTCCTGATACCGGGTGTTGGTGCACAGGGTGGTGATGTGCCTACTGTTTGTGAAAATGCGCTGAATAAAGATGGAGGTATCCTTATCAATGTATCTCGTGCAGTGATATTTGCAAGCAGTGGCGAGGATTTTGCTGTAAAAGCAGGTGAAGCTGCAAAAGATTATCAGCAACAAATGGCTGCTTATTTGTAATTTGATGGTAGCATAATACACCGTCACAATGCAGGAAAAACTATTGCAGTTTATCTGGCAATACAGCCTTTACAATCCGTCACAGCTACAAACCACCAATGGTGAACCAATAACCGTTGTTCACCCCGGCAGGTACAATACCAATGCAGGCCCCGATTTTCTGGAAGCCAAAGTAAGGGTGGGAGATACCTTGTTGGCAGGCCATGTAGAGCTGCACGTAAATAATAGCGATTGGCTGAAACACGGGCACCAGCACGACGAAGCTTATCGCAATGTGATACTCCATGTGGTGTATAACCATGACAGTGATACAGGTCCTGCACATACACCGGTACTGGAACTTCGTAATTATATAATGCCGAATGTGGTGCAGCAATACAATGCACTAATGGCACAAGTACAGCCTATACCCTGCGCTTCTCAATTGCAGCAGGTAAAGGATATAACAAAAGAAAGCTGGCTGACAAGAATACTGGCAGAGCGCTGGGAAGAAAAACAGGCATTGTGGCAAGAGCTATTAGATAAAAGTGCGGGCGATTGGTGTAATGTGCTCTATTGGCGGATGGCATCTAATTTCGGCTTCAAGTTGAATGCAGATGTGTTTCTTGATTTGGCACTATCTATTCCGCACAATGTATTTGCAAAAGGAGGTACACTCCTGCAGATAGAAGCAGTCCTTTTCGGACAGACGGGTATGTTGGATGCTGATTTTACAGATGAATACCCTAATGCCCTAAAGAAAGAATACCAATACCTGAAGCAGAAACACCAATTGACACCACTACCCGTACACCGTTGGAAATACCTACGGCTGCGTCCTGCCAATTTTCCTACTATCCGCATAGCACAGTTTGCAGCATTGGTACATAAGTCATTCCATCTGTTTTCGCAGATTGTAGAAACCAATACTGTAAAAGAAGTAACACAGTTGTTGGATGTAACTGCAAGCGATTATTGGGATACGCACTACAGGTTTGATGAGCCCTCAGATACACCGGCACCAAAACATCTGGGTAAATCATCTATTCAGAATATCATCATCAATACCATAGCGCCTATTCGCTACCTATATGCGCAGGCGCATGGCACAGACAAGCAGCAGGAACTTGCATTGCAATTGCTCGATGAACTGCCTGCAGAAAGGAACCACATTATAGAAGAATACAACACCATTGGCTGGAAAGCAATAAACGCCGCGCAAGGGCAGGCGTTTATTCAATTATATAATAACTATTGCAGCAAAAAGCGTTGTTTGGAATGTGCAGTAGGGCTTAGTCTGCTGAAATCAACCCCAGACAAATGATATGGTTTCTTTCAGGTCCGGGTGCAGGCTTTTAGCTACAGGGCAGGTAACAGCCGCGCGCTCCAGTATCAACCTTTCTTTTTCTGAATAGGTTTTGTCTGCAGGCATGGTGATATGCACTTTTATCTCACCAATGCGTCTTGGGTCGCTTGCCATTATCTTCTGAACATCGCAAACCGTACCGTCAATATCTATACCATGCGTATCGCCCGCTATACCCATTGTAGTAACTATACACGCTGCCAGCGCCGTAGCTACAAGGTCTGTTGGTGAAAAACGCTCTCCCTTGCCCCTGTTATCGGTAGGTGCATCCGTTTCTATTACCGATCCCGAGCGCAGGTGTGTACATTCTGTCCTTAAATTGCCTGTATATACTACTTTGAATGCCATGTATCGTTTTTTGTGTTAAATTTACGATGTATCGTTCATAGAATATGGGCATGAAAAGAATAATAACGGGTGCTTTCTGTATTTCAGCATTGCTGATGTCTCAATATGTTGTGGCGCAAGGCAGCGGCTCTAACAGCTTGAATATTAATAGCAAAACAGCAGGCCAGCAGAAAAAGCCGGTGATTAAGAAACCAAAACCGCTGAGTAAAGAATTCAGCGTGGGGCTTCGTGTCAATTCTGACGGGTGGGGCCTGTTTGTAGATCGTGGACGCCTGCGTAGCGAAGACAGAAACCCTGATATGTTTCATAATGTTCGTATCATACAGGTAGAGCTTTCAGAAAGAAGGCATTTCAAAGAAATAAAGGCCTCCAATACTTCATCATCTACACCGGGTGCTTCAAACCCTTCTTCTTTCATATATGGTAAGGTAAACAGCTTTTATACCTTCAAACTGGGTTATGGCAATCGCAAAATGATTGCTGGCAAGCCTGAACAGGGCACTGTTTCTATCCACTGGGTATATGTCGGTGGTTTGTCTTTGGGCCTGTTGAAGCCATATTATATCAACGTGAGCAATGGTTTTGAGACCAAAAGCATCAAATATTCAGACAGCACCAGCAATCAGTTCATCAATTATAACCAGATTGTAGGCTCTTCTGGCTGGAGCAAAGGTCTGAGTGAAACCAAAATAGTTCCGGGCTTTTTCCTGAGAACAGGCTTCCATTTCGACTTTGCCAACAACAAACGCGCTAAAATGGCCATTGAAACAGGTGCTACGCTTGAATATTATACCAGCGAGATACAGCAAATGGCTATGCAGAAGGAGCAGTCTATGTTCTTTAATGTGTATGCGGCCTTCCAATTTGGCAAACGTCGTTAGGTATCGTAATTTGCATCGTTTTCAGGCAAATCTTAGGGTTTTATTATGCAGGAATTACCGGTTATTAGTGCTGCGGCAAACAATACAGAGACAAGGGTAAAGAAACCAAACTGGCTGAGGGTAAAACTACCTACAGGTGAGGGTTATCGTAATGTGCGTAATCTGGTAGATACGCACAAGCTGCACACTATATGTGAAAGTGGCAATTGCCCTAATATGGGAGAATGCTGGGGCGAGGGTACTGCTACCTTTATGATTCTGGGTAATATCTGTACGCGCTCATGTGGTTTTTGTGCAGTGTCTACCGGCCGTCCTGAACCTGTGGATTGGGATGAGCCGCAACGTGTAGCGGAAGCTATCCATCTGATGAGCGTAAAACATGCTGTAATCACATCTGTAGACCGCGATGAGCTGAAAGATGGCGGTTCTATTATCTGGGCAAATACTATCAAAGCCGTTCGTGCTTTGAATCCTGATACTACACTCGAAACACTGATACCCGACTTTAAAGGCGAATGGGATAACCTGCAACGCATTATAGACGTGGCTCCCGAAGTGGTTTCTCATAACATGGAAACAGTAGAGAGCATGACACGTAAAGTGCGCATACAGGCAAAATACCACCGCAGCCTTGAAGTGCTGCGCCGCCTGAAAGATGGTGGTATGCGTACCAAAAGCGGCCTGATGCTGGGTATTGGTGAAACACAGGATGAAGTATTGGCAACTATGCGCAATCTGGCCGATAACGGACTGGATGTATTGACATTAGGACAATACCTGCAGCCTACACCAAAGCACTTGCCTGTTATCCGTTTCGTACATCCTGATGAGTTTGCGTTCTATCGTGAGGAAGGCTATAAAATGGGCTTCGACTATGTAGAAAGCGGCCCATTGGTTCGTTCTTCTTACCATAGCGAGCGCCACGTAATAAAAGGCGAAGGCCGCAGCAAATGGGAAACCGAAAAGTCAGCGAGTTAATATAACCTCTGAAAACTCTTTAGGTCGTTTAGATTTATCGTAAGATGTTGTTTCAACAGTTTTCAAACTGATGATGTTGCTGTTGAATTTTCTGTTCTCAAAGTAGTCTGTAACGGGCAATTTATTACCATCTATCAACACATAGTAAGGCTTACACATACTCATGAATCCTGCTGCACTCAATTTGTAAATCCGAATTGTTTTATCGTATGCTAGCTGTTTGTCAATACATAATAGAAACGATACAAATTCCCGTGTCATTCTACTAGTGTTACGATCAATCTTCCAGTCTTCTGCTATAATGATATTGTCTGGAGTTGGTAGGTTTTTGCTTAGTAGAGTATCATATTTATATGATACTATTGTTGTGGGAGGGATACTATCATCTTTTAAATTGTTATAATCGTTACCTTCCAATAGGGTAAATTTGTTTTTCAGAATGATGTCATTTACTACATCTGAAATAGTATAAACTTTGCCGGTACTGTCATAGATTTTAGTCAGCACGTTGTTTTTAGGGTCAGTTAAAGACAGCCTGCGTTTAATGCGTTTATTGTACATTAAATCAGCGGTGTCTTTCCCTGTTCCTGGTTGAGCAATCGTATCCAATGATAAAAGCAGTGCGGATACTATTATAAAGATGTATTTATTCATAGGTATATACAGGTAAATATAATCATAAGTTTAAAGGTAAAGTTTGTACACTGATAGTTTAGATATGTAATGTCAGGTTTTTGCATTCAGCTTTGTCTTAATTTCATGCATTGTCATGATACTGTCATTTAAAACAAGTTAACTAATAGTTGAAATTATCTGTACGTCATATAATGTAAACCAATAAACAAATACCCCCATGTGTAGATTATTACTTCTTCTTTTGTTATTTCCACTCGCTGCTACATCTCAAGTATTTACTCAATACTTTGACGGTGCAGATACAACTATGTTGAACTCTGTAATAATACATAAAGATACAAGTAGCCTATGGCGGATAGGCAAGCCGCAAAAAATCATATTTGATAGCGCAGCAACTAAGCCCAATGCATTACTAACTGATACTACAAATAACTACCCACCTAATGACACGTCCTCGTTTTACTTCAGATTGCGCAGGCTGAGTTTTAACGTGGGAATTGTTGCAATAAGATGGAAGCAAAAAATTGACATGCATAAAAAACATGCCGGAGGAATAATAGAATTTTCAGCAGATACAGGTAAGACATGGAAGAATGTGTTTAACAGCCGGGAAGTCTACAAGTTTTATGGGTATGACACGTTGGCCAACAGAGATACTCTGAATGGTGTTTATACTATAAGTGGTACAGATACAGTGTGGAGAGATATATGGTTGTGTTTTGACGGGATATATTTTCGCAACGTAGACTCATTTATGTTGAGATACACATTTGTTTCTGATACATCAACCAATACAGGAGAAGGATGGATGATTGATAATATGATGGTGCAGCCTACTTATTTTCACACTGTGAAAAATACGGCAGAAGCAAAAGCTTTAAGCGTTTATCCTAATGCAACAAACGGACCTGTGACTATTGAAGTAGATAAGGCAGATGCCAGGCAAATTATAGAAAAAATAATGCTTTTTAATAGTGATGGTAAAATACTTAAACAGTATGCTCCATCAGTTTCCCGTTTTGTTATAGATATAGGAAACAATCCGTCCGGTATATATTACTTGAAGGTAATTACAAATAAAGTGTCATTGTCATATCCGGTAACACTTAGCAGATAGTATTCATTATGCTTAAGTATTGGTATTGTCTGGTGTTTGCCTGCCTGCTATACGGATTTAAAAAGCATGGCAACACGCCGTATCAATTTCCGTATTTACATTTATTTCCTACAATGCCGGTTGCGGAAAGTAATCCTGTAACTAATGAAGGGGTAAAGCTAGGTAGGTATCTGTTTTATGATCCTATATTAAGCAGAGACAGTACAATATCATGCGCATCCTGCCATAGGCAGGAAGCTGCATTTAGTGGTTCTCCCGATATTTTTAATAAAGGATTGGGAGGTGTATTGCAAAAAAGAAATACGCTGCCGCTGTTCAATCTCGCTTGGTATCCCGCTTTATTTTGGGATGGCAGAGTAATAAGTATCGAAGAGCAGGTTTTTCAGCCTGTACAGGCGCATGACGAAATGGGGTTGGATTGGAATACAGCGGTAAAACGCATCTTGAACAGTCCGTATTATTATTCAGGCTTTTCAAGTGTATTTCCCGGAAGAAAGATTGATAGCACACTGATAGCAAATGCTATTGCCCAGTTTGAACGTACACTATTGTCGTATCGCTCAAAGTATGATATGGTGCTGGCTAATAAAACAACATTTACCAAAGAAGAAGCCGAAGGTTTTGAAATAATGAATGAGATGACAATGGGTGATTGCCTGCATTGTCATACAACAGATGCAGACCCATTAGGGACAACGCTCGGGTTTAGTAACAACGGACTTGACAGTACTTCCAAAGAAGATGGTTATACAGATAAAGGTAGAGGAGGCATTACGCTTAAAAAAGAAGATAACGGTAAGTTCAAAATCCCCTCTTTTAGAAATCTATCGTTCACTGCACCCTACATGCACGATGGCCGATTCAAAACACTTGAGGAGGTTCTGGATTTTTATAGCGAACATGTAAATACGGGTATCAATACAGACAGCAAAATGGGTTTTGCTCACATTGGTGGAGTGCATCTGTCCAAAGAGCAAAAACGTAAAGTCATATCATTTCTCAAAACGCTGGACGATAGCTGTTTTGTAAAAGATGCAGCATTTAGCAATCCGTTTTAGTTGTTGGAATAAGCATATATATTCAACGATGCTGCTATGCATAACCAAATAGTGTAAGGCAACATCAGCAGGCCCCAAGCGCCCAGATTTTTAAATCCCCACCATGTAAACCATGCTACAACAAGCAACAGTGCAATGATTACAAATTCCCCCAATCCCATCATATGCCATCGGAAGAAGATAGGATTCCACATTACATTCAGTACAAACTGGATGGCGAACAACAAGTATAGATTAGGATATAAACGCGGCTCTGCTACAGAAGATGCCTTCCACATAAATATGGAATAGCAAAGCATGATGGATGACCACGCCGCACCAAACACCCATCCCGGTGGTGTCCACGGAGCTTTGTTCAAGGACTGGTACCATTCATTGGTTTGCGGATTGCCCAACATAAGGCCGCCAATACCCAGTGCCCCAAAATTTATTATCAGAAATATAATGAACCTTAACATGCTAATATAACAGCCCGATTTTAGAAATGTTTAATCTATGGCATGGTAAAGCTATGCTAATTAAAACAATCTGTATCCTAAAGATATGCCAGAGTATTGCGCCTTGACAGATGAGGCAGCATTATCAGGATTAGAACGTACATCATACAAGCTGTATTCGTGGTATACTGCAAGCGAATACCTGTCTTTGTATATAAAACGCATCTGCAATTTTAAGGCTATGTCTAGTGCATTCATGTCGTAGCTGTTGCGCGTAGGGCTGTATTTAGATGGGGTAAACCATCCTTTTATTCTGTAAGTAGCACCGCTGTTTTCTACCAGTTCGTTATTCTTATAGTTTTCATAATCGTATCGCATGCTGCCCGACAGAAAGAAATTGTAATGCATACCACCCTCTGCCCATACTTGCAGTTTCTCGGTATTGATGGTTTTTACAGACAGCATCAATGGTACAGACAGATATTGCATCCTGTATTGTGTCAGGTAGTAAGATTTGTCTTTTTCGAAAGTCTCTTTTTGTACAGTATTATATCCCCTTATAGAGTACATCAATCCTGTTTGCAACGATACACTTTTAGTAACAGGTATATTGAAACTCAGGGATGCATTAGGTTGTACAACTGGCAGGTATTTCTCTGTGTTCTTAGCATGAGTATAAGATATTGCACTGCCTATAGATATAGTTGACTGAATCTGTGCAATGGAGCACAGCGGCAACAGTAGTAATAGTAATATGGTAATCCGCGTCTTTTTCATAATGCACACTACAAGTTAACTACATATACCCGGCATTATTGTTAACACTCAATTACCGATAAATATTTTAACATCATTATGACACTATTAAAGAAGGCTTTAACCAGTGGCTTAACATTCTCGTTTCAATTTGTTAATACTGCGTATACATTTTCATAACATCTACTAAACCCCTTTAGCTACAAGCCTTTATAGTTTTGCATTTCATAAAATATATGTATGCGCAATAAGTTATACCTCACATTTATTTTGATTGGTATTTACATTCTTTTATCCTTCAATTCATTTGCAGCAAAGATTTTTGGTGTGGTGAGAGATGAAAAAAACGAACCACTGATTGGTGCCGTAGTAGTTCTGAAAGGGCTGGAAAAAGGTACACAAACAGATATAGATGGCAAGTATGAATTCAATAATGTTGAAGACGGAACCTATGAGATAGTATTCTCTATGGTTACATATAAGAAAGCGCTGAAGACAATTACTGTATTGAAAGGTAAAGATGTAGAACTGGATGCTGTGCTGAAGGAAGAAGGTAATAATAAACTAAACGAGGTTACTGTAAAGGCAGCGAAAGCTACCAATACCGAAAATGCGGTATTAATGGAAATACGCAAGAGTAATACGATTGTAAGCGGTATCAGTGCTCAACAGATTGCTAAAACAATGGACCGCAATGCTGCTGATGTAGTTAAACGCGTGCCTGGCGTTACCATCAGAGATGATAAATTTATTATGGTGCGTGGGCTTTACGACAGGTATAATAATGTATGGCTGAATGATGCTGGTGCACCAAGTAGCGAGGTTGATATCAAATCTTTTTCGTTTGATGCAATACCAAGCGGACAGATAGACCGTATGCTGGTATATAAAACCCCTGCACCCGATCTTCCCGGTGACTTTGCAGGTGGTATGGTAAAGCTGTACACAACATCTATACCTGCAAAGAACACCTACTCTTTAGGTTTTTCAACTTCAAGCAGGGAATATTCTACAGGTACACAGTTCAATTACAACGAACCGTCTAAAACGGACTGGCTTGGTTTTGATGATGGTAAAAGAGAGTTGCCGTCTCTTATAGCAGATAAGGAGCGAATCAGTAAAAACGATCCGGATAATGCAGAGGTAACAAAATCGCTGAATAATAATTGGCAGTACAAAACAAAAACACTGGCACCAGATATGAGGTTAAACCTTTCTGCGTCTAATGTTTTCAGGATTAATAAAGTAAGGTTAGGTAACACATTTGCTGTCAACTACAGTAATACATCGACAAACTATGCAGTAAGCCGTAAAGACTGGGACTCTACTGATATTATGTATATCTATCAGGATAAAGCTTCTGTGAATAATATTAATGTAGCATTGATGGATAACTTGGCTGTAGCTTGGGGTAACAATAAAATTGAATTTAAGAACCTTTATAATCAGGCAGGTTCATCATCATTTACTTATCGTGTCAATTTGCCGGATACTACTAAGGAGGAGGCTTACGAAAGAACCTTTAATATGGGCTATGAAAGCCGTGCTTCATACAATACACAATTAACCGGTTCGCATAAAAGTAGTAATGATGCAAGAAAATATTATTGGACATTGGGTTATACCGACCTGTTCAAAAACATGCCCGACTTGAGGCGCATACGGTACTCTAAAACATACGGTCAGGATGATTCAATGTACTCCGCGCCTATTTCTTTTGGTTCTACTGATCCGGTATATGGTGGTGGCAGGGTTTTTTCACAGTTGTATGAAAAAGTTTACAGTTTCAATCATCAGTATTCACACCTGCTGCCTTTCAAAAATCTGAATTTAGAGGTAAGTGCTGGTAATTATATTGAATTGAAGAAGCGTGCATATAAGTTAAGACAGTTGGGGTATTCCATAAAGCCTGGGGTTATTGCCAACAAATTGAAGCGGCTGGATGTAAACCAAATTTTTGCAGAAGAAAATCTTGCAACTGCCACAACATTCAAACTGGATGAAGATACAAGGCCTTATGACTGGTACGATGCTTCAAATACCTTGATTGCAAGTTTCCTTGCAGTTAAGTGGGTAACAGCAAGAGAGAAATTAACCTTGTATGGTGGTGTAAGGTATGAATACAATAAGTACACGCTAGTAGCTGCACAAAACCTTAATATTCTGAATCCACAGGTGGTAACTAAATTTTGGTTGCCATCACTCAATGTTTCTTATAACCTGAACGAAAAAAGCCTTGTACGTCTAGCATATGGTAAAACATTAAACAGGCCTGAATTCAGGGAGAACTCACCATTCTATTTTTACGATCTTGAAAATCGTTGGGGTATAAAAGGTGCAATGTTCCCTACAAAAATAAATCCTAAAGGAGATACACTCGATGTGGCGCAGATACACAATATTGATGCCCGTTGGGAATTCTATCCTGCAGCTGGCGAAGTAATACAAGCCGGTGTTTTTTATAAGAGTATTAAAAATCCAATCCAGCAAATAATATCTGTACCTGCAGGTGATGCCAGAGAGTTTACTTTTGCAAACCTGAAAAGTGGATATACATTTGGTCTGGAGATTGAAGCAAGAAAAAGCCTTGCATTTATAGACAATGCATTAAGCACTAAAAATATATTCAGAGACTTAGCTGTTACGGGTAATATGGCTTTAATAAAAAGTGAGGTTACCCCTGATACCAACGTTAAGAATATAAAAACACCACTACAAGGCCAGTCTCCGTATATGTATAATGCGGGACTGTATTATCAGAATGACTCTATAGGCTTGCAGGTGTCTGCTCTGTACAATGTTTTTGGCCCACGTATCGCAATATTAGGTACAACTGATGATGGCGTTGGTAATATTTGGGAAATGCCTTTCAATTCATTTGACGTGATACTCTCTAAAAAGTTTTTCAAGTATATAACCTTAACTGCCGGTATCCAAAATTTATTGAACCAGAAAGTAAGACAAGTGCAGGATGTAAATTATGACAACAAAATTCAGAAAGATTACAACGATGTGAACTCTATTGATAAAAGCATCATGGAATACAGGCCCGGTCGTTATTTCACTATAGGCTTGAAAATGAAGATTTAATACATATTGCCGTAACATTGACATAATCCCTTGTTAATGTTACGGCAATCTTCTGGTAACACACTCATTATACTTTCGCAATCAAATAATAAAACATGAAAAGACTTCTCTTCTTAACAGTATCGCTGATAGCTGTAGCATCGCAAGCATTTGCGTTCAATACAGTTACAGTAAAAGACAGTATCTCTACAAATACTACGTGGAATGCTGATCAACAGTATTTATTGAAAGGTTACGTGTACGTAACAAGTGGTGCTACACTTACAATTAAGCCTGGTACCATCATTCGTGGCGATAAGGCTACAAAAGGTGCACTTATTGTAGAACGTGGTGCTAAAATTATGGCTGCAGGTACTGCAGATATGCCAATCATCTTTACATCAAACGAACCGCAGGGCAGCCGTACTTATGGTGACTGGGGTGGCGTTATCATATGTGGTAAAGCTCCTGTAAACTGGACTGCAGGTGAAGCGCAAGTAGAAGGTGGCCCTCGCTCTTTCTACGGTGGTACAGATGCTAACGATAACAGTGGTGTGCTTTCTTATGTTCGCATAGAATTTGGCGGTATCGCATTTTCTCCGAACAATGAGGTGAACAGCCTTACACTTTGTGGTGTTGGTGCAGGTACACAAATAGATCACATCATGGTGTCTTATGGTGGCGATGATGGTATAGAATGGTTTGGCGGTACGGTAAATGCTAAATACCTGGTTTCGCACCGCATGGTAGATGATGATTTTGATAACGATAACGGTTACAACGGTAAAGTACAGTTTTTCGTTTCTCAGAAAGATCCTAACGTAGCAGATATCAGCGGTTCTAAAGCTATTGAATCAGACAGCTATCTGGCTGGTACAGTAGATGGTAAAACGGATGCTTCAAAAGCTACGAAAGCCGTTTTTTCTAACGGTACTATGATAGGCCCGGTTGTTACACCTACTTCTACTGCTTACGACGTTGCTCAGCACACTGCAGGTGTACACATCCGTCGTGGCAGCTCTCTAAGCCTTTTTAACTCTATCATCGGTGGTTTTGCTTGTGGTTTGCTGATTGATGAGTCTTCTTCTTCTTATGGCTCTACTACTAAAAATATCGGTAGCGGTTCTATGGAGTTCAAATCAAACATCATCGCAGGTACATCTACTACAGGTATACCTTCAGGTGCACCAAACAAAAACATAGTATTTGTAGTTAACGGTGCTCGCTCACTGACGCCTACATCGGCTAATGCAGACTCTGCTACTTCAGGCAATACTGACTGGACTCCTTATTCTGGTCCATTTGCTTATTTGCAAGACGCTGCTTCTGGAAACTTCCAATATGCATCTATGACTAGTCAGCTTGCATTGTGGAATCCATTTGATGAAATAAATCCTAACTTCTTCCCTAAAAGCTCTTCTCCTGTAATATATAATAGTAGGGCATTACCTTCTTACATACCTGCAGGTACGTTCCCTGGTAATGTTTATCCTTTTGATTGTTCAAAAGCTATCAATACAGATACTTCAAACAAATTTGCTAACTACAATGCTCCAACTGTAGTACCAAACTTCGCTTCTTCAAAAGTGAACGATCCGTTCTTTACAAAAACTAGCTATGTAGGAGCATTTGGTTGCGCTGGTGATAACTGGATGTCTAAATGGACAAACTTCGACCCTAATAATACATACTATGAAACAGTTGTTTCTGTAGAAAATATCGAAGAAAATATTGAAGCTACTTCAGTATATCCTAATCCGGCTACTACTAATGCTTATGTAAACATAGCACTGAAACAAAATACAGATGTCAACATCTATCTGGTAGATATGACAGGCCGTGTTGTTAAAAACATATTCGCTGGCAAAACTTCAGGTTCTCAGACTTATAATGTAGATCTGGCTGATGTTAATGCAGGTATGTACTTTGTAACAGTAGCATCTGCAAATGGTCAGAAAACAGTTAAACTGACTGTTATCAAATAATTTACATGTGGTTTATTTAAACAAAAGCCGGTGGGTTCTCCCGTCGGCTTTCCTGTTTTTATGCAGTTGGTAATGATATGAAGAATGTTGTCCCTTCTCCCGGTTGGCTTTCAAACCCAATGCTGCCATTTTGTAATTCTATATATTCTTTGCAAAGTACCAAACCAAGGCCTATGCCTTTTTCGTTATTAGTACCATAAGTAGAGCGTATTTTGAGAGAGAATATCTCACTTTGCTGTTCCAATGGTATGCCTGCTCCGTTATCGGTAATAGCTATGATAGCTCTGTCATTATCAGTAGTTGTGGAGATAGTTATTTTTCCGAATGATGAAGTGAATTTAATGGCGTTATTCAACAGGTTGCGCACCACAAGCTGCAGCATATCCTCATCACAAGTAGCCATTAGTCGTTTATCTATATTGTTTTCAAAGCGAATATCTTTTTGAGAGGCTATGGCATGTTGTGTATTGATGGTGCTGGTGAGTACCTCTGATATATTGTTGGCTTTTAGTTTTGCACTCACACCTTCCATTTGGGTTTTAGACCACGACAGCAGGTTGAATAACAGGTCTGAAGTGTTCTTTGTTAGGTCTAAGAGTTCTTTTTTTGCAACAGCTTTTTCATTTTCATCCAGCATGTTAAAGGATAATAGTTCAAGGTAGCTTTGCATGGTATTTAACGGGCTCCTCAGGTCGTGAGATAGGATAGAGAATAGTTTGTTTTTCTCAGCGTTCACTTTCTCCAGTTCTTCATTGTGCAGTTGAATGGCCAATGCTTTCTTATCTGCAGAAGACTTTTCATAGTCGTAATTAGCGCGTATAAAGTTCAGCGTTGCATACGATAATACTAACATGATACTAAAAGACACAGCAATATCAATATCCCTGTCTGTAAGTGTCTGGTATGTTACAGGTGCAATGCTGGGGTTGTAGTGGTTGATAATTAATAGTATGAGTACATTCAGTATATGCAGACCGGTCCAAAGCCAATATGTCTTTCTTGGGAAAATGGCTATGAGGAATATATATGTCAGGAAGAAACAAAGAAAAGTAGGTCCGTCTATTCCTGAGTTGTAAAAGAAATTCAGGGTTAGGAAGCAGTAGGAGAGAACGGCAAATAGTATTCTGCTCAGGTAGAACTTCTTCCTGATTCTTGAGAGGTAGTACAGGTATGTCTGCAACCCCAAAATACATGCCGTAATAATTAGTATCCATGTAGGGTAGCCCAGCATATAATTCATTGGCAGGGCTATAGCAACGGCTATGATTGCTATGATGTTTATCATGTTAAACATTCTGTTCTCCAGCGTGAATTCAGAATGATGCCCGATAACAGATCTGTACAGCTTCTTTATCCTGGTTTCCAAAAGGTATTATTTAACGGCGTTTGTTTGCTGATAGCCAATGTACAAAATATATACCTTTCAGCTTATGCGTTTGGTCATAAATCTGTTATTTCTCTCCCAATATACCCGATGGCCTGATACGTTTACGTTTTTTTAGTTTAAAGCCTTCAACCCCGTATTTATTAAGGTGTGTCATAGCCTCTTCAATACTATCAGTATACAAGAACAGGTCTGTATCTATGTCAGATATAGTTTTATTCTTAACCATGCTGTGTATATGGTTATACAGGTCTTTATGGTATTCCTTACCCATCAGCACTACCGGGAATTTCTGAAACTTGCCTGTCTGTATCAGCGTAATGGCTTCAAAAAACTCATCGAGCGTACCATAGCCTCCCGGCATTACTACAAAGCCATAAGAGTATTTACTCAGCAGTGTTTTACGTACGAAGAAATATTCAAAATCCACCCAATGGTCCAGGTAGGGGTTGGGGTTTTGCTCGTGAGGCAAGATGATGTTGCAGCCAACAGAAACTCCGCCGGCTTCTTGTGCGCCACGATTGGCTGCTTCCATAATGCCCGGTCCGCCACCCGTCATCACGGTGAAGCCCAAATCTGCCACTCCGCGGCCTACTTCCCTTGCCAGTTGATAGTATGGATGATCTTCCTTGAACCTTGCAGAGCCGAAAACCGTGACACATGGACCAAGAAAGTGCAGCTTGCGGAAGCCATGTATAAACTGGCGCATTACTTTAAAAAGAAATTTAAGCTCTTGCCACCTGGATTGCGGACCTTCAAGAAATACAGCCTCTTTCGGAGAACCAACAGGTGTAAATTGTTTGCCATTCAGGCCATTCGTATCGCTCATAAATAATAAATCCCTGCAACTAAGTTACAAGGATTTATCTTTTGTGCCCAAGCCCCGCACCGAAGCCGCAGTTTTTACCATTGAACGGTCAAATAATCTGCATAACCTGTGGTGCCTGCCATTACTATGTACCCCACCTTACTGCCATATAAATTCTGTGCCCCAATCTCAAACAGTTTCTTACCGTTTGCATATCCTACCCAATAGTCGCCCTGTTGCTCTACTTCTATATTATTCCAGCCTGCAACGATAGCACTGTTATACTGCCAATCTATTAATGTCTTTACGGCAGTGTTCGCATTACCTTCTTTATATACGGCAAAATACCCTTGGTCGTCTATGAAAAGCGAATAACCATAGTCGTTGTTCGATACACCCCAAACAAGGCCCATTGCATTGTTTGATTGCATGCGTGTTTGTATTAGGAAGTTGTAATTGGTATTAAGCCCTGTATTTACTGCCACTGTATTTGTACCATCATTAGCCGGGTTGTAAACGTATTTCAGTTGACCGCCCGCAATACGTACGGATGCATTGTTGTAAGCATCTGTAAACGACCAGTTGTGAGAGTCGTAGTCAAAATTATCGTCAAATATATTCTGATAACCTACAGGTGTTGTGTTCGGGGTAGTGTTATAATATTCATTCTTTACACAGGATGTAAGTGTTGTAACACCTGCAAAAATCAAACCTATGAGTAATAAGCGTTTCATACAATTCATTTACTTGCAAATACATAGGCAACAAGTATGCCCGTTGCGTGCCAATTTCAGGGTGCCTTGTCCATTTAACAAGGTTCTAACATATCTTAGCGCAAACAATAGTTTATGCAAAACCCGCGCTCAGCAAAGTATTGGAAGGAAAAACTACAGATGGAAAGCCATGTGGAAGGCGGTGCATTTAGAGAAACATACCGCGCTGCTTTAACATTTCCTCAACAGGTTTTGGCGCCCGGGCATACAGGACAGCGCAATGCATCTACGGCTATTTACTTCCTGTTGGAATATGGCGACTTCTCAGCATTCCACCGATAGCTTCAGACGAGATGTGGCATTATTATGATGGTACTGGACTTTACATTTACGAGATACAACCCGACGGAACATTATTAGTACATAAACTAGGCTTGGATATAGAAGCAGGTGAGCATCCGCAAATACTGATACCCGCAGGTAGCTGGTTTGCATCAAGGGTAGAGGTTGCAGATGCTTATTGCCTTTGCGGCTGCACCGTAGCACCAGGTTTCGATTTTGCCGATTTTGAGCTGGCACAAAAAAGCGTGTTTCAGCAACAATACCCGCAACACGCTTCTATTATAAATGAGCTTACGCGTTAGTCTTTACTACTGCCTTTAAACTGGTGGTGTGTTTCTTTAAAGAGTACGTTGAATGTAGTGAGTGAACCATATACAGCAGTGATGTATTGTTGTATATCTACTTTCTCTTCATCTGTCAATACTTTGTGGGCATTTACTTTTTGTTCTATCAGGCGCATCCTGTCGCGCACCATTACTATTTTATGAAAGAAAGTTTCTATCGGTACTTCTTTTTGCTGCAGGCTGTCATCGCCGGGCTTCAGTATCATCACACCATTATTCCATTTAGTACCCATCGGCACCAGTTGCATATCGTGCAGGCGGCGTTCCAGTATATTGTCAAGCGCCTGTTCTATATCAGCAAGTGTCAGCCCACCTGCAGTTGTAGGTTCGCTTCCTGCTTCTGTTGCTTGTAGTACTTTCAGTTCGTAATCTTTATTAATGCTTTTTGTTCCGTTCTGTGATTTGAACCAGATGGTATATGTTTCGCTGGCAAGGTCCACAATCACGCCTTTGCCAAAGTGAGGGTGCTCTACACGAGAGCCAATGCCTAAGTTTGTTTCCATACGCTAATATACATAAAACATGTAGCGTACACAGTCTATTGCTCCTGGTTAATAGCCTTGAAAATCGACCTGCTGACAAATGCCAGCAATACACCTGCACTGGCTGCTAGTGCCGCCCACACAGGCCACCCCGGCAGGTAGGGTAGTGTTACGTTCAGTGCTTTGCCTTTGGCAGCTATCACCTCTTGCAGTATGAGGGCTATTATGGCAGATGCCATTAATGTTATCACTATCAGCGGTACAAACCTGCGGAGCATAAACATACCAAGGTAACGTGGGCTGTAGCCCATTTGCAGCAGCAGCGATAATGATGCTTCAGCCTTTGCAATCGTTAGTTCTATAAATAGTATGAATACAAGTGTGCCGATACCCATCAGCAACAATGCAAGTACACCTGTGCCAGTAGCCACTGCATCTACTACACCGCGCATTTTATTCCAGCGCAGCTGTTCTGCATTTGTAGTATAGCTGTTCATCTGCAGAAATTCCGCAAAGCGTTTGTCGCTCGGGTCTTTTACTTTCAGTATCAGCCGCGATGGTGCAACGGGTACATTCGGTGCAAATGTTCTATTACCATGCTCTATAAAAGATTCCGGTACCAGTACAGAGCTGATACGGTCGCTGAAGCCAACTACACGACCTGTGTATTGTTCTGTATACAAGCCCCTGCCTATGGTTATATCAAATGCCAGTGCCTGTATGGTGGTTTGCGATAGTTGTGGCAGGTTCTGACTCAGTGCAAAGCCATAGTTGTATAGATTCAAAAAATCGGATGATAGTATGATAGGCACTTGTGTATTGCCTTCTTCCCAGTTCCAGCCATTCGGTTGTTTGTCCATAAACCTATCTGGCACAGCCTCCAGAAACATATCTGTTGAAAATCCGTTTGCCACACTCAGCGATGCATATACCGGAAACCTGTTCGATACCAGCATGCCCACATCCTGCACTTGTGGTGCATTCTCTATGGTCGATATTTCTTTAGGAGTAAAAAGCGACGCCCCTTTCTTACCCATCGATTGGTCTGTTACCTGCTTACCTATCGTCAGGAAGGTGCTGCCCAGACTGTCATTATCATGCGTGCCACTCAGTATCAGGCTGAAGTTCCACCATATCATCACAGCTATCAGCAACAGGGTAGTGCCTGCAAAAAGCGCAATGAGCGATGCCCACAGCCTGTTGTTGCTGCGGTGGCGAAGCAATAGCTTCTGTACAAGACGCGATTGTTTCAGTGGTTTCACAGCAGCAGTTTTCTTGAATAGGTGAAATAATCATTGTCATCAAGGTCTGCTAATAACAGTCCTGCCCTGTTCATAGTCGCTACTTCGTCTATCAGTGCTATGGCGCGTTGCCTGTTGGCATAGTCCAGATGGCTGAATGGCTCGTCCATTATCAGCCATTCAAATGGTTGCACCAATGCTCTTACAATAGCTACTCGTTGTTGCTCTCCGTAAGATAATTTGCTTGCAGGACTATCTGCCTTGTGCTTTACACCCAGTTTATCCAGCCATTTCTCTGCATCGTATTCGCTTACCGTATTGGTAAGCCTGCGTTTCACTTCAATATTCTCCCAGGTTGTCAGTTCTGGAAACAGGCGCATATCCTGAAAAATAACACTGACAGATGACGCCCGTAGTTGAGATAGTTGTTCCGTGTTTATTTCGTGCATCTTAAATGCACTCCAGTGTATTTTGCCTTCATAGTCTTTTCGCAGCCCGTACAGGAAATGTACAAGCGTTGTTTTGCCTGTGCCTGATGGCGCTTGTATAAACACTCGCTCCCCGCTGTTGAATGTCAGTTGCTGATTCCAGACGCGGGAATTGTATTCGTTTATCTTATCCTTCAGCGGTATGGGTACTATATGTTCAAGGCTTAAACGCACGGGGTGAAATTAATTGAAAATCTTTATTGCCCCACAGCATAGTTTCAACATCTGTTAAAATAAGGTTACAGATATT
The DNA here is from genome assembly GCA_035299045.1 of Flavipsychrobacter sp. Lineage (GTDB taxonomy): Bacteria > Bacteroidota > Bacteroidia > Chitinophagales > Chitinophagaceae > Polluticoccus. The sequence continues at coordinate 152,756 of DATGXJ010000002.1, read as the reverse complement.
CTGCCATTATCTATGGCTATTGAGGAAATGAGTAAAAAGAATTAAATTTAGGTATGATAACACGCCTTTTTGATTTTGTCGCAAAACGAGTAGCAGAAGACCCCAACGGGGTGATGCTGGCCGGTAAGGAGAATGGGGCTTATCGTACCTATTCCAATAAGGATGCATGGGATATGGCTGCCAAGCTTTGTGGCGGGTTGTTATCATTAGGCATTAAGAACGATGTGCTGGAGCCTGAACATCAGGAGAAAATAGCGCTTATATCGCCCAACCGTCCCGAATGGCTGATTACAGACCTCGGCGTGCAGCAGACAGGGGCAGTGCTTACACCACTGTACCCGACCATCAGCCCTCACGATTTGGCGTATGTGCTGAACGAAGCAGAGGTGCGCATTTTGTTTATTGCAAATGCTGATATGTATGAGCGCTTCAAAGATGCGTTTGCGCAAGTGCCTACATTACAACATATTTATTCTTTCGATGAAGTTCCTGGGGTAAAAAACTGGAAAGAGCTCATTAATAAAAATCTGCAACCCGATGCCTCAATCGTAAATCGCATTACGGAGAAGACACTAGCAACAATCATCTATACATCCGGCACAACAGGCAACCCCAAAGGCGTAATGCTGAGCCACGAAAATATTGTGCGCAATGTGCTGGATTGCGAATGTGAGTTTTGGTTTGCAGTTCGTGGTGGCAAGGCGCTTAGCTTTCTGCCGCTGAACCATATTTTTGAGAAGATGGTCAGCTACATTTATATCAATGCAGCAGTGTCTATCTACTATGCCGAAAGCATGGACACAATTGGTGAGAATCTGAAAGAGGTGAAACCAATCGTATTTACAACAGTACCGCGCCTGTTGGAGAAAGTGTATGAGAAGATACTTGCAAAAGGCATGGAGCAGAAGGGTATCAAACGCGCACTCTTCTTCTGGGCTTTAGATTTAGGTTTCAAATACGATAATGCTAAGCCTGGTAATCTCTGGTATCGCTTACAACTGGCAATTGCCAATGCGCTGGTATTTAAGAAGTGGAGAGAGGCATTGGGCAATAACGTGAAAGCCATTGTGACAGGTGCAGCTGCCTGTCAACAACGCCTGATACGTGTATTCACATCTGCCAAAATTGTAATAATGGAGGGGTATGGCCTTACCGAAACTTCTCCCGTTATATCCGTAAATAAATTTGCGAGCGAAGACCGACGCGTTGGTACCATTGGCCCTGTTGTGCAAAATGTACAGGTAAAACTGGGTGATGATGGAGAGATAATGGTGAAAGGTCGCAACGTAATGATGGGGTATTACAAGAATCCTCAACTGACTAAAGAAGCATTTGACGCTGATGGCTGGTTTAAAACAGGTGATATAGGGGAGTGGATAGATAATCACTTCCTGAAAATAACAGACCGCAAAAAAGAAATATTTAAGACCGCAGGTGGCAAGTATGTAGCACCGCAGGTGGTAGAGAATAAAATGAAGGAAAGTCCTTTTGTAGAGCAGATAATGGTAATAGGCAGCGGGCGCAAATTTGTAAGTGCGCTGATAGTGCCTTCTGTTACCAATATCCGCAAATACATGAAAGATCACGACATGCCTGCCGCACCCGATAGCAACGATGCATTGGTAAAAATGCCGGAAGTAATAGAACTACTGCAAAAGCAGATAGACAAATTCAATCCGCTATTCAGTCATCCTGAACAGATAAAGAAATTTGCACTGCTCCCCAACGAGTGGACAATTGATGGCGGAGAAATGACACCAACCATCAAACTGAAACGTAAAGTCATAGAGCAGAAATACGCGAATGTGATTGAAGATATTTATGGAGAGTAGCCAGTTAATAGTGTTTTAAGATCATTTATACTTTTCTCATTGTTCAAGTGTCTTTCGCTTGAACAATGAGAGTTACCCATTCATCACCCTCACCATCTTTTCCCCTTTGGTTATCATCTTACCAATAGGCTCTATAAAGCCGCTCAATCCATTAGCTTCAAATAAACCCTTTACTTCAACTACAGTTTCAGGAGCAACACTTATCAGCATGCCACCATTGGTTTGTGGGTCGGGTAGTATGCTGAATGCCTGCATTACATCTACGCCCGTTTCAAAACCTACCTGTGCGCTATAGCTGTTCCAGTTGCGGTAGGTAGCATCGGGTACTATGCGTTGTGCAAGGTATTCTTTTGCACCATCCAATATTTGCAGTTTGTTATAATACACTTCTGCGCCAAGCCCGCTGCCATCAGCCATTTCTATCAGGTGCCCCAGCAAGCCAAAGCCGGTAACATCTGTCATGGCATGTACGCCTTCTATTTTGCCCAGTGCTTCGCCAATGGTATTCAGCTTTGCCATCTGCTCTGTCATTACGGTTTGCAGTTCAGGTGTCAGCACACCACGCTTTTGTGCGGTAGATAATATACCCACACCCAATGGCTTTGTAAGAAATAATACATCGCCCTCTTTGGCTGTGTTGTTTTGTTTCAGGTTTTCTATCGGTACTATCCCTGTCACGGCCAGCCCGAATATCGGTTCTGTGCTATCTATGCTATGACCACCTGCCAGTGGTATGCCGGCTGCATCGCAGGTAGCCCTGCCGCCTGCTATCAGTTGCTGTGCAAGTTCTGCGGGTAGTTTCTCAACGGGCCATCCAAGTATGGCTATGGCTACAAGCGGTTTGCCGCCCATAGCATACACATCGCTGATGGCATTAGCTGCTGCTATTCTGCCAAAGTCGAAAGCATCATCCACTATCGGCATAAAAAAGTCGGTAGTAGATATTAGTGCAGTGCCATTTCCCAAGTCATACACCGCGGCGTCGTCTTTGCTGGCATTGCCTACCAATAGTTTCGCATCGTTTATGGCTGTTGTTTGGCCTTTCAATATCTGCTCCAAAACTGCAGGGGCTATCTTACAGCCACAGCCTGCACCATGAGAGTATTGTGTCAGTTTTATATCGTTGGTAGTATTATCCATGTTGTCTTATTGTATTGGCAATCAGTATGGCATTGTTGGCAGCATTGGTATTGCTGCATGTTATTGTATATACCTGTTCAGGCTTGCGTTCCAGCAATCCTTTTTTGTATTGCTTGTCGTAGTACTTCAATAGTATGGCAAAGCAATCGCTGAGGTTGTCTTCCAGCAAGTTGTTGATGGCTGTCTTTGTTTCAAGCGGCCCCAGTCTTTTCTGTATGCGGATGATGGCATTGATAAGTTTCTCTTTATCTTTCTTGCCGTAGCCTGCCACAATGTATTGCAGCCTTTCTTCAAAAGGTATCTCAAGAAAATACACCTGCGATGCACGCATTTGTTTCCACAGTTCGTGCGGAATGTTTACATGACCCACGCGCTGGCTCTCATCTTCCAACCAGATGCTTTGACCTGCATGTTGCATCAGTTGCAATGCCAGCCTATTTTCAAACATTTCCTGCGATGGCTGCTCTACACCCTCAATAGCACCAAACGCCGACCCTCTGTGCCCTGCAATAGCTTCCAGGTCTATAATGCAGCCGCTCATCTTATGCAGTACTTCCGTTTTGCCGGAACCTGTATAGCCACCAATTATATTAAAGCTGTAAGGCCTTTTAAATTCCGAAAGAACTTTTGTACGGAATGCTTTGTAACCACCAACAAGGGTATATACTTTAAATCCATACAAATCCAGCAGCCATGCCACACCTGCGCTGCGCATACCACCACGCCAGCAATGTACCAGTACGGTTTTGTCTTGTTTGTCTTTCAGCCATTCTTCCACTTGCTCAACCATTTCACGCATCTTTGTGCCATAGTATTCAAGCCCTATTTTGATGGCGTTTTCCCTGCTTTGTTGTTTGTAGGTAGTGCCTACAACTTTTCTTTCCTCATCGCTGAATAATGGCAGGCTCAGTGCGCCGGGTATATGCGCATGATTGTATTCGCCGGGGCTGCGTACATCTATTACGGTGTGTTCTTTTGCCAGTTGCAGAAAATCGTCTATCGCCAGTTTCTGTATTGCCATTGCACCAAAGTTATAAAACTTACAATGGTAATTTCACCCTAATATCACCCCGCAGCTCATCTTGCAGTGTAATACCTTTAGGTAGATAATATTCGTACCATGACTAATGAACAGCAAGTGCAGGAAGCACAGACTAAAAAGAAATCTAAGATGATGACTGTAGCATTATTGCTTCTGTCGGTATATCTGGTTATTGAAATTGCTAAGTCGGGCTATGCATTCGGACAGTGGCTGCACAATACACTCAACTAAAACTACTGTACAGTGAATGGAATGCTATATGTGTTTACTTCACTACTGATGCGGAGTATCAATTGTATGGTTTTAGGCAGGTGACTGATATCTATACGCAGTACACCTTCGCTATCTGTGTTTACAACATCGTTTTGTAATATCTGCCCGTTAAAGGATATAATTTCTGCTTTTACCTTTGCATTAAAGATGCCTGTTTTTTTAGCGTATAGCATACCATTTGCAGGTACGGGGTAAATAACAACACCATCTTTGCCTGTAGTAGATTGTACGCCCGCAGGGAATTGCACTTTTACATAAAACTCGTTATTGATGCAGGTGTTCGTACTGCTGTCTTTTACGCTATAGAGCGTATTGGTTGTTGGCGCTACAATTATCTTTTTGCTAGTGGTGCTTGTGCTCCATACATATCCGCCTATCCAGTTGGCGGATAGTTCTATACTGCTGCCGGGTGTTATGGTAAATGTATCTCTTCTGTTGGCATCTTTTATGATAGTGAATTTATCTGCTATCACCCCGTCCTGCCTGATGAATTTTGCATCCAGTCTGTTGTCTTCTATCTCTAATAAAAGCATACCACCATCGTTGTAAGAAAACGGCATAGCATTGTGCGGATAGCCCGCCTGCACACCGCCGCTAGCACCTGCACTGCCTGCTACTACATATACAGTTCCGTGTGTTTTTTTACCGCTTGGGTATATATACGGACAGGAGTTTGCAGAGCCATCGTACTTCGCACTCGAGCTGTCTGCTGTATGTGCGGTAGTATTGAATGCGGCCTCATTACCTGTATAGCTTTTCAGTAGATAAGAACGCTCGTAGTTGTGGCTGTGCCCGCATAGTATCAGGTCTACGCCATTACGCTCCAGTATCTGTGTGAAATTCTGTCTGATGGCAACCAGTTCGCTTTCGTTGTCGCTGTTATGGTTGCCCATTGTATAGGGTGGGTGATGCCAGTATGCTATAGTCCACTTTTTTGTATTGGCAGCAAGGTCGTTTTTTATCCACTGCACTTGTTTTCCGTTCGTGTCGTAGAGCCTTGTTGTGCCTGCATCTTCTTCTCCGTAAGAGTCAAGCGAAAGAAAATGGATATTGCCCCAGTTGTAAGAGTAGTATGCTTTGTTGTTAGATGCCACACCACCACTTTGCCCTGCGTCGGGTACGGTAAATATATCGTAGTAGGGTACAGCATGGTCGTCTTGTCTGCCTGCATCATTTGCATAGTCATGATTGCCGGGTGTAGGAAAGAGCATGTGGTTTTTCAATATCGTTGATTGATAAGCGCCGAAGAACCCGCTTGTATACTCCGCATCTGTTCCGTTCTGGTAAGCATTGTCTCCCAGCAATAGCATCAGGTCTGCAGCTTTCATTCCTTTGTTTTGCAGATGCGTCAGGTATTGGTTCAGGCTGTTAGTTTGGTAGTTGTTGTCATTCCTGCCGCAATCGCCAAACACGGCAGCAGTTATTTTTCTGGTAGATGTATCTGCGGGAGCAGTTACAAAATAGTTGTCAGCATCGCCTTGCAGCACTATGGTTGTTGTGCCCACAGTATAGTAGTATTTGGTATTGGGTGTAAGCCCCGTTACTCTTATGATATGTTCTGTAGTAGATGTGTTGTCTGTAAAGCTTGTGGGGTAGGTGCCTGATGTAGTACCTATTTCTATTTTAGATGTGGTTGCAATATCCGTTCGCCAGCGTATCGTCACTTCTGTTTTGCTACCTGCCTGTAGGTATGGCCCTCTCACTATAGATTGTGCATCGGCTGTCAGCTGCAATGCAAGCAATAAGATGGCAATAAACGTGTATGAAAATATACGCATAGGCGTTGTTTGTATGTCTGATAGTGCAATATATATGCCGAATCTGCTAACCTGCAGAGCGCGTTTCCTTCAGCTCATTCTCCACTCTGCGTTTCACCCAGTCTTTGTATGGTACACGGTTCAGCTTGCTTTCTATCCATACGGGTACATTAAACATGCTGAACACTATCTGTTGTACAGGGTCGTTGGCTGTGATGGCGAGGCTCGTCTGCAGTTCTTTAAAATTCTCTTGCAGGCTGCGGAAGCTCTTTGTCTTATATGTTTTGTGCAGTGCCTGCAAAATGGCATTTTCAAATGGTAATGGCTTTTCGTGCCTGTAGAAATAAGAGTAGGTGCTTTTGTATTGTATGTCGAACATATAATCGTCCTTCATTTCAAAGCAAATAATCAACAGGTACAGATTGGCAAAAGAGTAGTGCTCAGGCCTGGTGTCGTCATTGAATAGCAGTGTTGCATTCTTCACATAGTGAAATGCGTTTTCATAATCCTGCAATACAAAACAACTGATGCCCAGCGATAAGCGCAGTGTACGTTGCAGGTCGGTATTGATGTATTGTTCCCACCCTGCAATATGGTCTTTCATCACTTTTACCAGCACTTTCACTTTGTCGTAGTCGGCTAGTTTATTATACACCCTGTTCAGTGCAAGATGCCTGATGGTTTCAAAATAGGCTTTGTGTGCCACACCTTTTATCTGCTTGTTGGCACTGTGCTGCATCACATCTAGCACATGCTGGTAGTCTTTGGCAAGAATGGCAGTGTAATAGAAGATATACAACACTTCCATATAGTTCTCACAATCGTGTGCTATAAAGTGCTCATTTTTTTGCCATGCGTGTATATTGGCGTATGCGTAATTGTATGATGTTGCATCATTGCTCAGATACCCGAGTGTAGCCTTAGTCATTCTGTAGTGGTGCAGGTACCAGAAAGATGCTGATTTTGGTTCTTTCTGTAACAGCGGATTCTGCAACAGTGTATTGATTATCTTTTTGTCTTCCTTACTTTGTCTGAAGTGCGTTTTTCGTCTAAGCAGCAATGCGTGGAAACTCAGTTCTTGCAATTGCAATATGCGCAAGTGTTCATCGGCAGATATACTGTCTTCCTCATACTCTTTCATCATTGCTTTCTGCGATGCCTTCGGGTTGCTGTATAGCTGCAGGCGCCTGTATTCTTCCTTCAGCATTTGTATCATAGGGTGCAGCTCATACTTATTAGCCTCTTTTATAGCATGCTCCCAGATCTTCAACGCTGCTTTATATAGTCCCTTTTCTCTGAAAATCCTTACCAGCGATAACTGCTGAAATATGCTTGCATTAGTATTATCGTGATTGTTGAAGTAGAGTAGCGCATCACATATCTGTTCATACAGGTAGTTTTTGGTGTACGATATGTTCTTTGCATTCAGTGCGGGTGCTAGCTGCTTCAGTAGTTTGGCCTCGTCATAGTTGTTTTGTTTGCTTATCAGGTCAAAAACTTTCAGGTACAGCGGTTCTGAGCCTTGCAATGCATAGGCTTTTACATAGTCTCTGCGGAAAAATAGCTTTTCCTGTGCAGACAGGCTGTGTACCAATGTCCATATGTTGTTAGACGGTGTTGCCACTGTTTTACAATCCTCAAATTTATAGATAAGCCCAAAAAGGCTGTATAGTGTGTTTTGTCTGTATCCCCTGTCGGTAAAGGGTTTTAGTTCGTTTGTATATAGAGAGATATATGCTAATGCACCCAAAAGGTACGATTTATTTCAACCGCAACCAAGCATCTTGAAGGTAGTTTTACATCATCGATCGATACTTGAGAAACTAATTCTACAAACATTTAAAACGTTCAAACATGAAAAAAGCATTATTGGTACTGTTGTTGGGTGCTGCTACGCATGGTTTGCATGCGCAGTCTATATCCCGGCAGGTAGTGGCTTCTGCGGGTGGTACTGCCAGTAATAGCGCCGGTTCGCTCAGTAGCACCGTTGGCGAAATCGTCATTGCTACCGCGACATCTGGCTCCTTTTTACTGACGCAGGGTTTTCAGCAACCCGATGCCAATCCTACGGGTATTGCAAACACCAAACAGGTGTTGGTCAACTATAATCTGTATCCCAACCCTGCACAGGATGCCATAACACTCTCACTGCAGTCAGAGGGCAATTTCTCTGCATCATTCTACATATACGATGCAGCAGGCAGGCTTTTGTTGCAAGAGGATAAAGCAGCGGTAAATACTACAAAGTATAGCCGCACATTCAATATCTCATCTTTCACTACGGGCAACTATTTCCTGAAGGTGGTAAACCTGTCAGGTAGCGAAGTGAAAACAATTCCATTTACTAAAAACTAATTCTTCAAAAAAAACATTTACACCATTATTTATAAAATCATTAGTTATGAAAAATATTAAATCTCTCATACTGGTTGCAGTGTACGTATTCTTCTCTGTGGCTGCATTTGCACAAGGTCCGCAGGGCTTCAATTATCAGGCAGTGCTTCGCAATGCTTCGGGTTCGTTAATGGCAAGTGCTAATGTAGGCGTGAAGTTCAGCATCATCAATGGTTCGCCTACAAGTACTACAGTGCTTTATTCTGAAGCTCGCACAGCAACCACTACTGCACAAGGCTTGCTGAACATACAAATTGGTGATGGCAATGCAACCACTACTACGGGCAACCTTACCACACTGAACTGGCTGGATAGTAACAAATTCCTGAAAGTGGAAATAGACCCTGCAGGCGGCACAAGCTATGCCGATTTTGGTACTACACAATTGCTGAATGTACCTTATGCTCTGCAAGCTAAACAAGCATCTACCATCATGACATATGGCTCTGGTACTTCTAATGCTGATAAAATGATAGTACAACACTCACCTGCATATCCTACTTGGGGCCTGCAGTATAGCGACCCTGCAGACAATTTCAATTTCCTTTCAGGTGGTACTACTGTAATGCAGGTAGGTCTCGGTAGCCAGACTGTTAGTGTTGGACCTGTAACTTCTACGTCTGCAGCAAGGCTAAATGTAGCAAGTGCTTCAGCCTCTACACCTGCATTGGGCATAGAAGGTAATGTGAAAGCAATCGGTACCAACAAGTTTGCATTCATTCACACAAAAACATCTACCAATTCTTATGCATCAAACGGTACATCTATAGACAATCCACTTATCAATGGCGATCCGAATGTTATTCTGATTGTAACACACAACCTCAGTGCAACAAGTGGTGCTACTTACGTAAATACTCCTGTAGGTGTTTACTATGATGGTGCTTCAGGAAAGTGGGTAATATTCACAGAAAATAGCACTGCTATCACAAATGGTGTTGCATTCAATGTAATCGCCATCAAATACTAGGGCGTATATCTTCATAAATCAGGCGAGGCATACCATACGGTATGCCTCGCTGTTTATATATATATTCTTCTTAGTAAAACTTAATATGCTCTAGCAAACAACACACGTTGTGTAGAAGGATTGCCTGTCAATATACATTTGCCTGCTTCTTGCTCATTATTCAACGGTATGCAGCGGATGGTGGCTTTCGTCATCTCTTTAATCTTGTCTTCTGTTTCAGCAGTGCCATCCCAGTGTGCTGCCACAAAGCCGCCTTTTCCGTCAAGCGTGCTTACAAACTCTTCCCAGCTATCCACTTTCGTGATGCTTGCATCGCGGAATGCCAGTGCTTTGTTGTACATATTCTGCTGTATTTCGTCCAGCAGGGCGCTTACATAATCAGTCAGTCCGTCCAGCGATGTAGAGGTTTTTGTTTTCTCATCCCTGCGTGCTACTTCTGCAACATTGTTTTCCAGATCGCGAGCGCCAAGTGCTATACGCACCGGTACACCACGCAGTTCATACTCTGCAAACTTCCAACCCGGGCGAGAAGTGTCGTCATTATCAAACTTCACGCGGATGCCTTTCGCGCGCAGCTCTTTTACCAGCAGTGCGGCTTTGTCATCTATCTTCTGTCTTGCTTCTGCATCTTTATTGTAGATAGGTACTATCACCACTTGCAGCGGTGCTATACGTGGCGGCATCACCAAGCCTTCGTCATCACTATGTGCCATTATCAGTGCACCAATCAGACGGGTAGATACGCCCCAAGATGTTGCCCAAACGTATTCTATATTATTGTTCCTGTCAGCAAACTTTACATCAAATGCCTTTGCAAAATTCTGTCCCAGGAAGTGAGAAGTGCCTGCCTGCAATGCCTTTCCATCCTGCATCAGTGCCTCGATACAATAAGTATCTTCAGCGCCAGCAAAACGTTCGTTGGCGGTTTTTACACCTTTTATTACAGGCATCGCCATGTATTCTTCTGCAAATGTTGCATATACATCCAGCATCTGCACTGTTTCTGCAATCGCTTCTTCTTTGGTAGCATGCGCAGTATGGCCTTCCTGCCACAGGAATTCTGCTGTACGCAGGAAGAGGCGTGTACGCATTTCCCAACGTACTACGTTTGCCCATTGGTTCACCAGTATCGGCAGGTCGCGGTAGCTTTGTATCCAGCCTTTGTAGGTACTCCAGATGATGGTTTCTGAAGTAGGACGTACTATCAGTTCTTCTTCCAATTTGGCTTCAGGGTCAACAATTACACCACCACCATTCGGGTCATTCTTCAGGCGGTAATGGGTTACTACAGCACATTCTTTAGCAAAGCCCTCAACATGCGATGCTTCTTTGCTCAGGTAGCTTTTGGGTATAAATAGCGGGAAATAGGCATTCTGGTGGCCTGTTTCCTTAAACATTTTGTCTAATACGTCGCGCATGTTTTCCCACAGCGCAAACCCATAGGGTTTAATTACCATGCACCCGCGCACGTCTGAGTGCTCGGCCAGTCCGCCCTTCAAAACCAGGTCATTATACCACTGAGAATAATCCTGTTTACGAGATGTTAAATTATCTGCCATAAGTCTTTTGGCACACTTTTCGTTGCCGTTTTAGTGGCGCAAATGTACTAATTTCACTAAGCAAAACATATTAAGATGAAACGCTTTCTTTTAACAGGTCTTGTACTGATGAGTATGGCAGGTACTACTGTGTATGCACAGCAGTACGACGATGATATATACACTACCAGCAGAGAAGCAAGGCGAAAAGCAAAGGCTGAGAAAAAAGCCGACGAAGAATACCGCCGGAAGCAGGAGGAAGAAGCCGCCGCGCGTCGCACTTACGATGAGCAGAATGGCACCTATTCCGATGGTTCCGGCTCCGGTTATTCAGATGATACATATATAGATTATGACGACGATAGCTACTACAGCAATCGTTTCAACCGCTTTGGCTACGGGTCGTTTTACAATCCTTACTGGGGTTATGATCCTTGGTACAATCCTTATTGGGGTTGGGGCTACGGCTGGGGTATGCGCCCGGGTTGGTCTGTTGGTGTAGGTTGGGGTGGCTGGGGCGGCCCATACTGGTCGTCTTACTGGGGGTGGAATAACTGGTATGGTTATTCATGCTTCAATAGCTATTACTACGGTGGCTGGGGCAATGGTTTTGGCGGCTGGGGTGGTTACTATAACGGCTATTGGGATGGCTACTACAGTGGTCTGTATAACGGTGGCGGCTTCCGCAGCAATATCACCTACGGTCCGCGTACATCTTTCAACAGAAATTATAATACTCTGAGAAGCTCTACAGCTTTAAGGTCAGCACCGGGTAGTAGTGGTGGTGGACAGCTTCGTACATCGCCTGGTACTAATGGAGGCTCATTAAGAGGTGGTTCTGTAAATAATAACGGAGAACCAGTACGTACTTACAACAGAGGCGGTGATATGGGTAGCAGACCTGCTCGTGGTGGTAATAACGGTTACGGAAGCCGTCCGGGAACAACTACAGAAAGACCGGCTGATGTAAATAGTAATGGCAATGTTTTTGAGTCAAGGCCATCTCGTGGTAGAAATACTACGATAGATCGCCCTGCAAATATTCCTTCTGAAAATAATAGTTATAATAACGGTAGTATAGAGTCAAGGCCTTCAAGAAATTATGGAGAAGGCTCAAGGCCTCAACGTGTTGAACAACAACAAGTGCCTGCTCAGCAACCACAGCGTTTCGAACAGCAACGTTATGAACAACCTAGATATGAACAGCCTCGCTACGAACAGCGTTCACAACCATCATACAATGCTCCATCTGGTGGTGGAGGCAGTCGTGGTGGCGGTGGTTCATCCGGCGGTGGTGGAGGTAGCCGTGGCGGCGGATTTGGCGGCGGCGGTGGACGCAGATAATATTTTAAAGGGGTGGCAATATTGCCACCCCTTTTGTTTTATAATCCGTTAAAGCTATCTTAATAAATACAAGGCTTTTAACATTGGTATAGCATTTGATTACAGATATTTGTTAAACCTTTATTTTAAACATTCGCTCAATTTTTTTGTCATAATATACAGAAATCTGTTTCTATGAATATCCGCAGTTACTTATCCGCTTCAATATTATTTCTGGCATATTCCGCATCATCCGTATTTGCACAAGATGAGACGGATGCCTTAAGGTTTTCTTATTTACAACCACAGGCTACAGCACGCTCTATGGGTATAGGTGGCGCACTAGGTGCTCTGGGGGGAGATTTTGCTTCGCTAAGCATCAACCCTGCTGGTATCGGTGTCTACAGGCGTTCAGAATTCACATTCACGCCTTCGCTTAAATTAAATAATACACAGGGTACATACCTAAGCAAGCAGATGGATGATAATAGTACTAGGTTTACTATTAATAATCTTGGCTTGGTAGCTACCAGTGCACAGCGTGGTCAGCGTTATGAACGTAGCAGTTGGAAGTCAACTTCATTCGGTTTTGGTATCAATCGTCTGGCCGATTTCAGTAATAACTATTCGTATGGTGGTTACATGGCTATCAATCCATTAGATAACAATTCATCATCAGGTGCAGAAGTATTTTCTATAGATGCAAATAAGTATCCCGGAGACGTAAACAACAGTGGTGCTTCAGGTACACCTGCTTATATGGGGTATCAAAGTTATATGCTGGATACGGCAGGTGGCAGGTATGTACCTGTTACCTTCAATACTACAGGTGTAAATCAATTGCGTAGCGTAACACAAAGAGGTGGTATATCAGAACTGGCAATTTCATTTGGCGGCAACTATGAAGAAAAGCTGATGTTGGGTGCTACATTTGGTATTCCTGTAGTGCGCTACAAAAGAGAGATAGTGTATGAAGAGAAAGATGCTACAAACAACGGTAATAATTATTTTGATAGCTTCACATATACAGAATCACTCGTCACACGTGGTAGTGGTATCAACCTGAAATTAGGTGCAATCTTCAAACCTGTGGAAGCACTGCGTTTAGGTGCTGCTATACACACACCTACGCTAATGACGTTGAAAGATGAGTTTAATAAATCGCTTACAGTTAACTCCGAGAATTTCAAAAATGATTTAGGGGTAGGAGGCTCATCTACAACGCGTGTAGATGCACCGACAAATACATACCAATATAGCCTGGTTACACCTTGGCGTGGTGTGTTGAGTGCTGCCGGTATTATTGGTAAATATGGTTTTATCAGTGTCGATTACGAATATGTAAACTATGGTTCGGCACGCTTCTATTTCGATAATGCAGACCGTACATTGCAAAACGATGTGAACGCAGCGATTAAGAATAGTTATAAAGGTGCATCTAACTTGCGTGTAGGCATAGAAGGCAGGATAGACCAGGTATCACTGCGTGTAGGCTTTGGTTACTACGGCAGCCCGTATAAAACAACTGCTGTAAATACAGACAGGATAGAATTGTCTGCGGGTATTGGCTTCCGTACCGATTCATGGTTTATAGACCTTGGCTTTGTAAACAGCCAGAGCCAGATACAAGAACAGCCATATACATTAGATCCATCAGCATCAGGTTATGCAAATGTGATAGTACCTACAGCAACACTCAAAAACAACTTCAACAACGCCGCGCTCACTTTTGGTGTTAAGTTTTAAATAGTTTACAAAGTTTGTACGCAACGGCTGTCATATTACATGACAGCCGTTTTTGTTATCCAGTGGTTAATCAGAGGTTATTCAGCAGTTAAGTAGCTCCTTATTTACTGTTATTGCCTGAAGCCTGTTGTAGTTTTACCCCGTTAATATCACATTGGAATAAAACAAACTACTTGTGTAGTTTTACTTAACAGTTAATAAAATGAGAGATTTATTACATAAACTATTATTCATAACAGCCATTTTCGCAACTGCGCATTTGCCTGCAAATGCACAGTGGAAGATGCCGCGCGAATATGGAGGGATGAATATAGCAGTCGGTCCTGCTGCCATGATATATCTGGGCGACCTGACGCCTAGCCGCTTTGGCGATTTTGCACAGGCAAATCTCGGTGCACAGGCAGCTATTATGGCGTCTATCAATAAAAACCTGAGCATACGTGGCACATTCATAACAGGCAATCTGGATGGTGATGATAACCGTTACGATGATTGGAGGCCCAAGCGCAGTTTCGCGTTTAAAACTACGGTAACAGAAGTATCGGCCATGGTGCAATGGGAATTCAGGGGGCAGCAGTGGGAGCGTGCAGAGAACGAAATCTATACAGATAACTACAAAATCAAACGTTACAAGATATTATCTCCTTACGTATTTGCAGGTGTTGGCTATCTGAACAACAAACTGGAACGCGAAATGGATGGTATAGATTCTGTGTACTTCTATGGCGATAGGGCTTGGGAAAAATACAATGAAGAGAAGAATAAAGTATATAAGTCGGGCATGCTGGTAATGCCTGTAGGTATTGGTACACACGTACTCATCAGCCCTAGTGTCAGGTTGTTTGCAGAATATACGTACCACGTATTATTCAACGACTATCTGGATGGCTATGCAACAGCTGTATATTCAAGCAAGCCCGATGCTTACCAGTCTTTCACGATTGGTATCGATTTCCGCCTGCTGAAGCACAACGCACTGCGCAAGAATCAGGTGTGCTATTGGGGGTTATAAAATAATACTACATATAAAGAGAAGGCGGGCAATTGCCCCGCCTTTTGTTTATCTTAATACTCGCGTCATTGCGAGGAACGAAGCAATCTTGTAATATGGGGTTACTACACTTTTTCAAATAGCCTGTGGGATATTCAGAAAATCGAGTTATTCATTTGCTAAATTGATAATAATGGGCGGACCATTATGTATCTTGTCAGCACTTGGGATATCAAAATGTACATATGGTTCCATTAGTATTTTTAAAACACTTCCATTCTGTAGCGCATCATTACTAGAATCCTCTTTTTTCTTTATTGGGTTTGATAAAACTACTTTGTTTTCATTTTTAACTCTTGAGACAAAGTTTTTTTGGTTTGTAATATAGTTTTCAACAATTAAAACAAAATCTGATGAACTCGCTCTATCAAACTCAAATTTGCTTTGTGAAATAAGATGTATAAGGTCAAAAGTTATCTTGTCAAAGACCATTAAACCGCCATTATCACGTATAGCTCTATACTTGTAATTTGTAAAATCGACCGTAACCTTAGATGTATAGTATTGTTCACTGTGTTTTCCATCAGGTTGCATGATGCCTGAAAACAATGAGGAAAGATGCTCTAATGCTTTATTGCGACATTCGATAATGATTTTATTAAGATATTTTGAGTCTGTACTGTTAGTTCCAGAATATAAGGCTACACCACTATCATAGTTTGCATCTTTGGATATGTTCAAGCTAAGGTTTATTCCTTGAGCTTGGGAACCATTAATTGAAATGTATTGAATGTTTTCAAATGCAATGTTTTGTAATAGACCATAAAAACATTGGATGTAAAAATAAATATGCCTGCCTGGTTCACCCCACTCGTCAGCCCTAACGTCTCTGATTGTAAATATGTCTATGTTTTTTCCTTCAGCATATTTTTTTGCTCCCTCTTCATAGCCTACAGTAGTAAAGATTACACCTCTATTAGCATTTAAATCATCAACAGCAGCAACTACAACATCTACGATGCCTCTGTCGACCTTACTTTTCCAGAATTTACACTCAATTATTGTTTTTGTAGTATGAAGTTTGTCTTTCTGAATTACTCTTACATCAATTTGACGCTTATCTCCATATTTCCCAATTTCTGTAACATTATGTTCTACAATAACATCGTCACTTTGTTTATACATTTCTGCTACAAATAATTCAAAATCCCTCCAGTCTATTATTGTGCTTAAAAAAGAATGTACACTTGACTCTTTCATGTTAATACTGTTTGTCGGTATTCCGCAATTTAATTGATTATAGCATGTCGACTATTTCTAATTAATGTTAATATTTCTCCACACATTAAACCCATTTATCAACTAATAAAAATCGAAATATCTCTTTAACCCGCCCAAAATTTATATTTGCACCCGTATGGCAGAACAAAATCAATACACGGAAGATAGTATACGGTCGCTCGATTGGCGCGAACACATACGCCTCCGCCCCGGTATGTATATAGGCAAGCTGGGCGATGGCAGCAGTGTGGACGATGGTATCTACGTATTGCTGAAGGAGGTGATAGACAACTGTATCGATGAATACACCATGGGCTATGGCAAGCGGGTAGAGGTGTCTATAGACAAGGGTACCGTTACCATTCGCGACTATGGCCGCGGCATACCCCTGGGCAAGGTTGTAGATGTAGTGAGTAAGATAAACACAGGTGCCAAATACGATAGCAAAGCCTTCCAGAAGTCTGTGGGCCTGAACGGTGTGGGTACAAAGGCTGTGAATGCGTTGAGTACATACTTCAAGGTTACAGCATTTCGCGACGGTAAATCAAAGACTGCCGAGTTTGAACGTGGTATACTTGTAAAAGAGCACAAAGAAGTAGAAACAAAGGAACCAAACGGTACGCTTGTCAGCTTCACGCCCGATGATACAGTGTTCAAGCACTATCATTTCATCAATGATTATATAGAAAATCAGGTGTGGAATTACTGCTTCCTGAATGCGGGTTTGCAGATACACCTCAATGGTCGTAACTATATTTCTAAAAACGGCCTGCTCGATTTGCTGCAACGCAAAACAAATCCTGAAACCTGCCGTTACCCTATCATACACCTCAAGGGCAATGATATAGAAGTAGCCCTGACGCATACCAGCGATTATGGCGAGGATATCTATTCATTCGTTAACGGTCAGTTTACCACCCAGGGTGGTACACACCAGGCAGCTTTTCGCGAGGCTTTTGTAAAAGTCATCCGCGATTTTTATAAGAAAGACTACGATGCGGCAGATGTTCGCCAGAGCATCTGTGCAGCTGTATCGGTACGTGTACAGGAGCCAGTCTTCGAAAGCCAGACAAAAACCAAACTGGGTTCGCAAACAGTATCAGAAGGCGGGCAGAGCATGAAGGCATTTGTGCTGGAATTCCTTGCCAAAGAGCTGGATAACTACCTGCACAAAAATCCGACAACTGCCGATGCGCTGAAGAAGCGTATAGAACAAAGCGAGCGCGAACGCAAAGAGCTTTCGGGCATCCGCAAGCTGGCCAACGAGCGTGCCAAGAAGGCCAATCTGCACAACAAAAAACTCCGCGATTGCCGCATACACCTAAATGGTGAAGTGCCTAACAAAGGCAAAGAAGAGTTTATGCAGAAGCAACTGGAAAGTACCATCTTCATTACCGAGGGCGATAGTGCCAGTGGTAGCATCACAAAGAGCCGCAATGTAGAAACACAGGCGGTATTCAGCCTTCGTGGTAAGCCACTCAACTGTTATGGTCTTACCAAAAAAGTAGTGTATGAAAATGAAGAGTTCAACCTGCTGCAGCATGCGCTGAATATTGAAGAAGGCCTCGAAGGTTTGCGCTACAACAATATAGTGATAGCTACCGATGCTGATGTGGATGGTATGCACATCCGTCTGCTTATCATGACGTTCTTCCTGCAGTTCTTCCCCGATCTGGTAAAGAACGGACACGTATATATTCTTGATACGCCGCTGTTCCGTGTACGCAACAAGCAAAAGACCATCTATTGCTATAGCGATGAAGAACGTCAGCGTGCTATCAAAGAACTGGGCAGCAAACCGGAGATAACACGATTCAAAGGTTTGGGTGAAATAAGCCCCGAAGAGTTTGCACAGTTCATTGGCGAAGACATGCGCAAAGAGCCCGTGATACTTGGTCAGGAAGCACAGATACAAAAGCTGCTGGAATATTATATGGGTAAAAACACCCCGGACCGTCAGCGCGATATTATTGATAATCTGCGGGTAGAAAAAGACCTTGTTGACGAAATAGCAACGGTATAAACACCGTTTTTTATACAAAAAGCCACCCGAATGGGTGGCTTTTTGTTAACGCAAAAGTTTTTTTGAAGATTAAATTATTGATTGATAATCGATTAGGTTTTTGATGATGCGTGTTTCAAAAATTCCAGTGTTTTCACTGGTGTTTTCGCCTTTGCGATGTGTTTACTTTGTATCTCACCAATAAAACATCGCAATCATGAAACATCATTATTTCTCCTTCAGGAGGGCTCTCTCCGCGCTTTCAATTTTGTTCTGCTTATTGCTTGGTTCTTCTGTTAGGCTTTCTGCACAAACGTTTATTCCGCCAATAGCTTTTGAAGATTCTTGGCCAATGGCAGGTAGCCCCGATATAAACATAACAACACACACTTCTGCATATTCTTTTGCTTTGGTGAATATTACAGGCATGGGCATGCCTTGCGACCTTGTGTTGGCCGGTTGGGACGACCCATCAGGTACAGTTGGTGGTGTATCGTGGCGATATTTGCAGCCCGGCAACCCGACCATGATAATTAATCAGGGAGTTGTTCCGTACGCAAATGCCAGAGACCTAGAGGTGGGATACCTTAATGTAGGTGGCAATACACAGATGTTGGTAGCTTACTATTCAATAGGTGTTGGCCACATGGTAGATGTTTATGACCTTACAAATACAGGACCTACATTTTTATATACAAATACGTTATCAACATCACCCAATTATGGTCGTATCAGCATGGATTGCCACTTAGAATATGCCGTTGCAATAACATGGGAAGAAGCGGGTGTTATCTACACAATGGTAGGATTGAACACACCATCTCTGATTACGTTCAGCGGTGTATTGCAAATTGGGGGCAGTAAAAAAGATTATGAGCCTGATTGCGCATTTAGCCATACAAGTATGGCAGGTACGCTCAATGTTCATTACTCTTATTACAGCCCTTCTACAGGTGTTATTACAGAGGCCTCTTATGATTTCTGGACAATGATATATATGGGTGGTGGTATTGTGCCGGTAGCAATTAACGACCTCAATCTCGTTGGTTTTTATAGCGATCCGCTCATAACAAATATAGATTGTCCCGGCCACTATGATGTTGAAAACTGGGCTTATACATATACAACAAACAGTCAGGATATATCGGTTCGCCTGATAGACTATCATACTACTGCAACACCTGTTACAAGGGTTATAAATGATATGTCTGTGCTGGGATGTCAGGCTATTAATGGCAATTATAACGCACATCCTTTTCCGGCATATGACCCTAACCACTCACCGGGAGCAACAAGTATTTATGTAGGCTGGTACACAACCACTACAAATCCCGCTACAATGGCTGCTGCTGGTTATATAGGTCTGCGTATGAATGAAAGTGGTACAGTTGCATTGTCGCCGATAGACTATCTGACAATAGCTAACAACCCTACTTGGGCGTCACAAACACACGTATTGTCTTTCAGTAAACAAGATGACATGTTTCCTTTCCTGTACACCGTATTCCCTGAATGGGATCCTACTTTCCCCGGTTACAGGTTAGAAAATAAATACCACAATTGGCCTACACCGCAGTTCAAAGGTGAAGAGAGGCATGGTTTTGAATGTAATGACGAGGCTCGTATAGCTGAGTTTAAAAAGAACATAGTTACATCATCTGCTATCAAAGCCTATCCGAATCCGTTTACAAACGTATTAGGTTTGTCTTTCCCTGCATCAATGCAGCAATCTGCAACATCTGTTGTGGTAAGCGATATGACAGGAAAAGTGATAGATACATATAACGGTCAGGTGTCTAAAGTAAATGCACATCTTACAGATTTGAGCAAGTCATTATCTCCCGGCGCTTACATCATGAATGTGAGTGTAGACGGACAAACGAAACAAACAATAAAAGTTACCAAAGTACAATAGGGGCAAATATTGGTTTATATCACCGTGAAAACGAAGCGACAGTCATTTGGCTGTCGCTTTTTACTTATTTTTATCAGGATGAGCGAACAATATTACAAAGGCCAATCCTTTACAGCAGCAGATGTCATAAACTTCGACGAAAGCGAATTTGAAAAATGTAAGTTTCAGGACTGTAATTTTTCTGCAGCCGATTTATCTAAATGCTCATTCACAGATTGCAGCTTTCAAAACTGCGACCTCAGCAATGTACTGCTAAATAATACAACCCTCAGTAATGTCAGTTTCTCTGATTGTAAAATGCTGGGTATTGTGTTTGCAGATTGCAGCTCGTTTTTGTTGTCATTCAGTTTCAATGGTTGCAATCTCAGTTACTCGTCGTTCTACAAACTGAAGATTCACAACACACAATTTGCAAACTGCAACATGCAGGAAACAGATTTTACATCTGCAGATGTTACAGCCGCTTCCTTTGATGGCAGCATACTTGCAGGCGCTATGTTCGATAATACAACCCTCGAAAAAGCAGACCTGCGCACAGCCATCGGTTTTTCTATAGACCCTGAAAATAGCCGCATCAACCGCGCAAAGTTTTCAGTAGATGGTTTGCAAGGTCTCTTGCACAAGTATAATATAGAAGTGGAGTAGTTTAAGGCAATTATCATTGTCTATTTCTGTAAATTACAGTATGCGCGTTTGGACGATAATATTATGCTGTATCATTTGTATAGGGTGCAATAATGCATCACCTGAGCCAGGTAGTACACAACCATTGGTACAAAATGTATTAATTCTTACTAAAACAAATGGATTCCGGCATACATCAATAGAGGCTGGTACAGCCATGTTCCTCAATAATGCTACTGCATGGAATATCTCTCCCGTAGTAGTAACAGGCACAAATGCCTTTGTTGGTAACAGCCTGGATGCTTATGATGTAATTGTTTTGTTGAATACAACAGGTGATATATTTAATGCCGAAGAACAATCAGTCTTACAGCAATTTGTAAGAAGAGGTGGAGGTATATTGGCTATACATGCAGCAACAGATGCTGAATATGACTGGCCATGGTATGGACAGATGCTCGGTGCATGGTTCGATAACCATCCCGCTATACAATTAGCTACTTGCAAAGTGCCTGTATCTTCACACCCTGCTGTTGCAAATCTGCCACAGTTATGGCAGCGTACAGATGAGTGGTATAATTTTAAACAATTGCAACCCGATAATCATACGCTCATAACAGTCGACGAATCTTCATACACAGGAGGCACTCACGGCGCTTCACATCCTATGTCATGGTATCGTTATTTTGATGGTGGTAGGGTTTTTTACACTGCCATGGGGCATACAGAAGAGGCCTATAGTGAGCCGCTTTTTAAAGAACATATAAAAGGCGCATTGCAATGGCTTGCACAATAATAAACTTGTCAATCCCTCCAGATAGGTTCATCGGGTGGTGGTAATGTACTCGCATCTATTACAATTCCCTTTGCTTGTCCTACACTATCTTTTGTACCTATGGTATTATTGTTCATCTTGCTCAGTACATCTTTATACATCAATGTCGGTTCATAGTATTGCAAGCGGCGATATTTATTTGTTTCCTTTGCCCATCTGGCTTTTATCATCAGTATGAAAATGCTTACACGTCTGTCTGCTATGGGTTTGCCAATTAAGCCCTCTTGTACGCTTACATCTATCTTCCATGCACTGTCATTAAGTATATGCTGTAGCCCGCCCACTTCCAGAAAACTATGCCCGAAGGCAGAGCATCCCGCGCCTTTTCCCGCACGTGGATTGTTTTCACCGTTATAGTATTTGTCATAGCCACGGGCTTTGTATTCCTGCAGGTATGCCCATAGCCTTTCAAACATCTGCGCGTTTATCTTGTAGCGTATGTATGCCATTTCCCCGCTTGCTGCTCTTTCTTGTAGCTGCGGTTGATTAATGTCAGCCTCTTCCAGCTTTCCGTTGATTGTTGCAAACAGAATACCCAACCCCCAACCACGGTGCATCACCTTGTGCATCATATACCTGTTGGATGTTGCCGTTGTGCCAACCAACGCATAACGCTCTTTGTACTTCAATTCTACCATCACATGGCCTATAGCGTGCTTTTGCCCCTTGCCATATTTATTGGCAACAATCGCATTGTTGATGTAGCTGAAAACAAGGCTGCTGGGCGAATGCCAGTTGATAGGCTTGGGCGCAGGCAGCACATACAGCGTTAGTTCCTGTGCTGTTGCCGTTACCGATAGAAGTAGAAATATAAGCGTGCGCAAAACCTGTAGTGGCATATTGCAATATCAGCGTGAAAATACTGCGTAGGTTGTTTTTCTGCTATGACGCTCATCATACAAATTAGTGACTGTTTTTTGTAAATACAGTACGGGATGTATTTGTAAAACATAAATACAAAACATTAACTTTAATAAAAATCATCCCTTCTTATGAAGTACACAGCAAAAGGAGAACACAATCGCAATTTTGAATTGTTTGACGAAAACGACAATTCCCTCGGTATGATAGGCTACGATGGCTGGTTTTCTATGAAGGTGAAAATAACACAGGGTAGTAGTCAGTATCATGTAGAGTCTGCCAACTTCTGGCATACAGAGTTGCAGGTAAAGAAAGGTGACGAGGTGGCAGCAACCATCAAATTTGGTTGGGGTGGTATGTCTATAGATTATCAGGGCAAGACCTATATGTTCAAAGCAGGTATGTGGCACAATAAGTTTTCATTGGTTACAGATACCGACCATGCCATCATCACGCTGAAGCCCGATTTTCAATGGACAAAATTCTCTTTCAATTATCAGATAGAAACAGACGATAACTATACCGAAGGCAAAAGCGCACTGCTGATACTGATACTTATTTACTGCTGTAACCAAATGCAGGCTATGGCAGGCAGTGTGGGTGGTGCAGTGGTTTAGAGTTTGTAGCGTAGCTTTGCTATCACATCTTTCGGTTGTTTGTATTCAAACCAGCCAACAAATTTTACTATCGCCCCAAAGAACCAGCCTTTTGGTTTTGCCAATGCTGTGCCCAATTGTGCAATGGCATTATCGCGGGTATTGATGCAGTCGTCGTAAGTACTTCCTGTTTTGCCATCCAGCTCTGTTGCAAATAGCCATGCACCGTCTCTTGCGGTATCTATGCTGAACTGTACCAGCATTTCATCATAGTTTTTAGCATAGCTGTCTATCAGAAACATCAGCGGCGATACTTTGAATACCTCTGCCTTTACTACATCTATCAGCGATGCCAGTACAGTGTTTATCTTATTGAAGTCATTATGCATGCCACCTAACGCCCCACCATTCATAGTAGCAACAGTAGATATGCCGAGGTCAAGATTGATGTGTGCATTGATGCCCAATAGCAGGTGTTGCATGATGACACCCTTCGTCTGCGCGGCCTCAAAAGCCACCGCCCACGATGCCGTTGGTTTGTTGCCCGCCTTCCATGCGTACCATGCATCCAGATAGCGGTTGGCAAACAATACATCCAGCACTTCCATGCGTGCATTGTCTTCAAATTCGTTGGCTGCTATTCCTTGTTTGATGCGGCAGGTAACACGATGATACAATGCGGCAAAATATCCTGCACGGTTGTTGGTGTCGATACATTCCTGTATCACGGCTTCTAGTTCTGTTATTACTTCGTCGATGGTTTGGGCAGGCATAAATGATGTTTCCCGAAAAATAATACTTTGCAGCTTGTAATAAAACTATCCACAGACAGCTTTCATTATTTTAGCATGATGAACATAGAACAACTGCACGAATACGCCCTCAGCCTGCCCGATGTTACGGAGAGTTTCCCTTTCGATGATACTACATTGGTAATGAAAGCAGGCGGGAAAATGTTTCTGCTGGTGTCACTCGATGCAGACCCGCTGCAGTTCAACGTGAAATGCGACCCCGAGCGCGCCATAGAACTACGTGAAGAATATGATTGCGTACTACCTGGCTACCACATGAATAAAAAGCACTGGAACACTATTGTTGTAGATGGTACGCTCACAAATAAACAACTCAAAGAAATGGTGCTGGATAGTTACAATCTGATAGTAAAAAAGAAGAAGCAGAAGTAATCTTCTGCTTCTTCTTTAGAGTATGGTTAATTTTATTGTTTCTGTTTGAGTATCTGTTTTAATATTCACCATATAGGTTCCGGTGCTGAGTTTCTCTTTAGCTATTATGAAGTTGTTTGTGCCCGATTGAATTTCACCGTTATACAGTTTTAATACTTCTTTACCTGTAATGTCGATAACAGATATCTGTGCAAACGTATTCTCGTTGGTATATACACTTAATGTTGTATTGGTATTTGCTGGGTTGGGATATAGCATTTTTTTTAATTCAACCTTTGCTATGTTGTTGGCAGATGTCGGGAATCCATAATGATACTTATATACAGTATCCATTGATGGTACAACCCATGCAGACCCGTTCCAGTCATATATATTTCCGGTAAGTGTTGTTGAAGTATATGTTTGTGTTGCTTTGTTTATATTCAGCCAAGCACTGCCATTCCAGTTTTGTTTTATACATTCTGTACGTTGATTGGCAGAGTTGTAGGTGTATGTTTTTTTGTAAAGATTATCCCAACTGCTTGTAGCGTTGTTCCATATAGTACAGACAATATTATCTACCTGTCCGGCAGTATTGTAGCTATAGTTGTCTGTTGTTTCTGTAAGTGTAGCATCCCATCTGGCAACTTTGACACTTTGTAGTTGGCTGCCGCTATACGTATATTGTTCTGTTCTTGCATAGGATAGAGTGCCGTCAGTATGCCACATACTATCTGTTAATTGGGTTATTTGACCTGCAGTATTATAGTCAAAAGTTCTTTGCTTCATTTTTTTCCAACTGCCGTTGTAATAGCCATGCTCTATCTCTTTTGATAGCTGGCTGCCTGTATATATAAATGTATCCACAGCTTTCCCGCCTGCGCCATACCAGGCTATGAGGTTGCCGCTTGTGTTATATAAAAATGTCTTGCTGCCATAACCATAAGCATTGGTTGTAGTAAGTTGATTGGCAGAGTTGTAGGACTTATTATAAGTTACAAATGCCGTTGTTGGAGCTACTGCAGGATTGTAGTATTCTTTTGTATCGTAGTCATTATCAAAAGCATCAGCGTAAAACATGCCAATATTGCCATAAATGCCACTCCAATCATTCAGTATGTCGAGTCTTGCGGTATACCCTCTTCCGTTTGAATGATAATACCGTACAGAGTCGTAGTAGCTCTTCGTGCTGCTTGTATGAGTAATAACTCTTGACCACACTTTGTATTGAGCATTTGCCTGATAAGTACCTAAGAATGTGAAAACAAGTAGTAAAGACGTGAAAATTGAGGTTCGGGTCATAAGAAATTGATTTAAGGTTAATGGTATAGACTATCCAATCAATGTATGCGTTGGGACAAGGTTGTATATATTTAATTTATCTATTCGTTTGTTTTGAGTACTTTATAATGAATGAAGAGAATCTTATCGTGAAGAAAAAGAAAGGTTGATTTGATTAATACCTTATAGCTGGCTATTGTAATAGCTTATATCACGTCCTCTAAAGAGTAAAAGGCTTATATTGTATTATGCTTAAATACCTGTTCCCTTTAATTTTTATTATACAATGCGCAACTAACTGCATTGCGCAACCGCTTGATAAAAGCTTCGGCAACAATGGTGTTCTTATCACCCCTTTTGATACTTATCAGTATGGTAACGGGGATAATATCTATGCAATTGCACAACAGAAAGATGGTAAAGTAGTTTCTTCAGACAGTTATTTCAGAATTGTTCGTTTCTTACCCAATGGTAAAGTTGATAGTTCTTTTGCAATAAATGGCAGAATAGAAGAAGTGTTTACAGGCTATGAGTCGCCTACTTCATCGTCAGTTATTATTAGGGCAGATGGTAAGATTATAGTATCGGGCAGTGCATCTTCCAATTCAACAAGTGCCACGCAAACTGATTTTATAGTTGCGCGCTATTTGCCTGACGGTTCAATTGATAAAACTTTTAATGGTACGGGCTATCAAAGCATAGATTTATACCCGACATGGCCAGGTCAAGACTATTGTTATGGAGCGGCTTTGCAAGCAGATGATAAGATATTGTTGTGTGGTTCAGGTGCTAATGAATTTGCGATAGTAAGATTGAAAGAAAATGGAATGGTAGACAGCAGTTTTGGCAACAATGGCATATATCGTAAAAGCTATGGAAATTATGGAAGTTATTTCAGGAGAGTTGCTATTCGTGCCAATGGGAAAATAATCGCAGGAGGAGTTGCGGATTTTGGGGGTACTGATGATAGGTTTTGCTTGCTTCAGCTAATGCCAAACGGTCAACCTGACTCGTCGTTTGGTGTTAATGGATTAGCAGAGATATCGCCCGATAGTGGTGGTATTGTACATGATATGGCTGTGCAGCCTGATAGTAAAGTTATTCTTTTAGGAAGAGATGTATTTACCGGAGGTGTAATGGTACGATTCAACATAGACGGCTCGCCGGATAGTACTTTTGGTGCAAACGGAATTGCTGAAATAATATCTCCAAAAGGTGTTGCAGGTCCTGAGCAAATTGAACTGAGTGCTGACGGTCATTTATATATAGCAGGGCATATTTACGTAAACAAATACTTTGAGGATGTTTTTTTTGTAAAATGTAATAACAACGGAACCATAGATAGCTCTTTTGTTGGTGGAGGGTTGGTATTATCACTTGGTGATGACAGGGAGCGCATTCATGCTATGTTAGTACAGACAGATGGGAAGATATTGATGGCGGGTGAGTATAGGGATAGCGTATCGGTTTACCAATATCTTTTGTTGAGATTTAATCAATTCCCCGAGAGTGTCTCTAAATTAAATGCTGTCCTTAAGCCAATTGCAATATATCCCAATCCTATAAGTTCAAAATTTATCGTCCGTGCAGCGGCTGATGGAGTATTATTTATACAAAATTCTTTAGGTCAGGTTATACAAAAGATGGTAGTGCGTAAAGGTGATAGTAAATTAAATTTTCCTGATGTGCCTACAGGAATGTATAGCTGCATCTATATTTCGGATGATAACGAAGTGTATTGTAAAAGAGTTCTGAAAGTTCAATAGGGTGATAGGTTTATTTGTTCGTTTATTTGTATATTTGCTATAATTAATAACCCTGAATACCCTATAAAATGACACCCGAAAACCATGCCGATTGGGCGGCGTTAAAGCCCGCTCACAAAACATTCATCACCCACTACCTGCGTACACAAAACAAAAAGCTGGCTTACAAAGAAGCATATCCCAATGTAGCCGATGGTCATAGCCTGCGTTCTGCTGCCAATCGGTTGTACAGGCAGCTACAGCCTTTTATTGAAAGCCTCACCGCACATGCCACCACATTGGCGCTCGATGAACTGATGGCGGAGGCTAAAGAAGTTATCAAAACCAATATCTGCACGCTGCAACAGCGAAGAGAAGTATTGGGCAAAATGATAACAGGGCAGATGCAGGTAAAGCGCCACATCCGCCTGCGCGATACTATTGTAGAAGTGTATGACGATGTCAGCCCCGCAGCACTCGTCCGCGCTATCGACCTCGACAGCCGCCTTGCTGCCAACAAATACAAAGAGAAAATAGAACAATCCACTAAAGCTCCCCTCCTGTTTTTAGGAGGGGATGCTGACACACCTGCGAAGCAGGCTGTGTCAGCTGGGGTGGTTAAACCCGCGCAGGAGAAACCACTCGATGAACTGTTGAAAATCTATCCCTACGGTCATGCTTATTGGCAGGGCAGGTGTATAAAAGTACCCGTGCAGGATGTGCAACGCCTCGGCTTCGATACATTGGACGACGGGTTGCCATACCTGAACAACAA
Source organism: Flavipsychrobacter sp. (assembly GCA_035299045.1). Lineage (GTDB taxonomy): Bacteria > Bacteroidota > Bacteroidia > Chitinophagales > Chitinophagaceae > Polluticoccus. Next base: position 124,672 of record DATGXJ010000002.1, on the reverse strand, counting down.
TCTCACCGACGAATACCATCAAATCCGCATCCGCCAGACAATGGAATACCTGAAGCACCATAACCCTGCTGTTTATCAGGATGTGCTTACCAATCCCGAAAAACCTGTAATAACAGCAGACGAGCCCCAACACGAAGAACCCGCACAGCCTACTGCAGATGAGCTTTGGAAACAATACCTTGCTGCCGATACCAATACCCGCCGCCTGCCCGCGGCAGACAGGCAGGCTAAAGAATTATGGTTCAAAGCCATACCCCAAAAACAACAACATAGGCTCATAGCGCTCTATTCCCAAACAGGATAAGAAAGCCTTTTAACCCTGCAAATCCATTAATCCATAAAATCCCCTGTTCAAACTGTTAAATCCCTGCATAAATGATGTTTGACATTACAAAGCATCGTAGCTTTGCGGCGCATTTATATCTTTCATCAGGCACTATGCCTGTCATAGTGCTGCAAAACATAAAACGATGGCAATATCCGCACAACGCCAATCGGACAGTGCACCAAGGCTCGTAATACTTGGTGCGGGCTTTGCAGGCTTGCAACTCGCCAAAAAACTCAGAAACACGGCTTACGACATCACGTTGATAGACCAGTACAACTATCATCAGTTTCAGCCCTTGTTTTATCAGGTAGCCACAGCGCGCCTTGAACCCAGTTCTATTTCTTTCCCGCTCCGCAAAATATTTCAGCGCAGCAAAAACGTACGTGTGCGCAATACCAAAGTGAAGGAGGTAGATATGGCTGCGCAGCAGGTGGTTACTGAAGACGGTTCTTTTTCTTACGACGAACTGGTGATTGCCACAGGCTGCACTACCAATTTCTTCGGCAATAAAAATCTGGAGCAGTATGCCTTCCCTATGAAATCGACCACAGAGGCTATCACACTCCGCAACCGCATCCTGCTCAATTTTGAAGATGCACTAAGCGCCACGCCCGAAGAGATGGAGGAGATTATGAACATCGTGGTAGTAGGCGGTGGCCCTACTGGTGTAGAGCTTTCAGGGTCTTTGGCAGAATTGAAAAAGAACATATTGCCACGCGACTATCCCGATATGGATTTCAGCAAGCTGAATGTATATCTCTTAGAGGGTAGCCCTAATACACTCTCTGCCATGAGCCCCGTATCGCAACGCACATCGCAGGAATACCTGGAGAAAATGGGTGTGCAGGTATGGACCAATGCCATCATGCAGGACTATGACGGGCATACGGCTATACTGAAAGATGGCAGGCAGATAAAGACACGCAACCTGATATGGGCTGCGGGCATTACAGGCAATGTGCCAGCGGGCATCCCGAAAGATTTGCTGGTGCGCGGCAATCGTATAAAAGTAGATGAATATAGCAGGGTAGCAGGTACGGAAAATGTATTTGCCATCGGCGATATTGCCTATATGGAAACAAAGGATTGGCCAACTGGTCATCCGCAAATGGCCAACGTGGCAGGCAAGCAGGCTACGCATCTGGCAACAAACCTGAAGGCACTTAAAAACGGCAACAAACTGAAACAATTTACCTACAAGCTGCCCGGTTCTATGGCAACAGTTGGTAAACGTAAGGCTGTGGTCGATTTGCCCTTCATGAGTTTTCAGGGTGTCATTGCATGGCTGTTCTGGATGTTCCTCCACCTGATGCTGATACTGAATGCCAAGAACAAGCTGATTATCTTCATCAACTGGGCTATCAGCTACTTTACCAACGATACCACGCTAAGGCTCATACTGATGCCAACGCGTAAACAGGTAGAGATGGCCAAAGAGCACCACAGTATGGAAGGTTAGCTTTAAGCAATACCTATCTGTCTTACCAGTGCTCGTTTGGCAACAGGTAGCAGTGTTTCGTCCAGTGGTACATGTAGCGGGTATTCTACACTGAAGACCGCAGGATTGGGCAATGTACGAATGGCTTTTATAATATCACGTTTGATGCTCTCGTAGGTATTGGCTATACTGTTTTGCCAGGTGTCTATATAGCTCAGACGTATGCCACGGTACTTATCGTTCTGGTTTTCAAAAAGGGTGATGGTGTAGTTGTAAGCCTTCACCTCGCTATAGTTGCCATAGCGTACCAGTATATAGCCCTCGTTCTTGTACAGCGGCATGATGCCTACGGGTTCTATGCGTAGTTGCTTTTCTATCTGTTCATAGAGTTCTGCGCCGTTATTCAGTGTTGGCTTCATTTGTGCCAGTGCATATTGTATGATGTTTTCCAGTTCCTGCATAATGGCATTGTCCTGCAGCATTTCTTCATACACCAGTTCCAGCTTTTGCAGGTTTACATTGCTTAGCTGTTTGGGAAAGCTGTCTTGCATCAGCTTCTTATGTTCTTTGAAAGCCACCAGATTGTTGTAGTGGAAGACGATATCGCCCAGTTGAGGGTATAGCTTGTGTTCGGTAAAGTATTGGTTTACCTCTTGCAGGTAGGCAAGCAGTCGGTACTTCTGTAGTTCAAAGTCTATATACCCTTCCATAAACCATGTTTCGCTTAGCTTCATAACTTACGGATTTACTCCTAATATACTCAATCAAACCTTGTGCCGCAATGGTTTAGTATTGTAATGTGAATGTTAAAAAGCTGTAAGGTCAATCAAGCCCTGCAATCAATTCCTGCATCAGTGCTTGGGCTGTTTGCCGTTTTGTGATGGCTGCAATCTGCCCACCCCAATATGCGATCAGGTCTTCATTACCCTTCTCTGTAGCGTGCTTTCGTAGTGTCGACATGAATGTAGTCTGCAAAGGGAATGGAGCAGTGCTTGCATCTTGCAGGATGAGTAGAGTTACTGTATTGGTAAGTACTCTTCCCAATCTTCCTGTATACACTTTGGTGAGTGTTGTCTGCCTGCTTTTGTCGGATGTCAGGGCTTCTTTATGTTTGTCACTTGCGCCCGATTCATCTGTAGCAAGGAATGCAGTGCCTACCTGCACGCCTGCTGCTCCGAGGGCCATTGCAGCCCTTACCCCTTTGGCATCTGCAATACCACCTGCCGCTATTATCGGGGTATTGAGGTGTTCGGTGAGTATGCGTGTAAGGGCAAAAGTGCCATGCAGCGATTCGTAGGCAGGTTTTAAAAAGGAAGGGCGATGTCCGCCTGCTTCAAAACCACTGGCTACTATGGCATCAACACCTGCCTCTTCCAAGGCGATTGCTTCGTCTATAGTAGTTGCAGCACCTATGGTTTTTATACCGAGCTTTCTGCAGTCTTGTAGTATAGCTGTGTCGGGTATGCCAAATACAAAGCTGAATACGGCCGGCTTCATGCGTAGTACCACCTCTGCCTGTTGTTCAAATTTGCTTATTGCGTTGGCAGGTTTAGGTGGCAATGCCAATCCTTGTTCTTTGAAGATGGGTTCGAATAGTTTGCATAGCTGCAGGTATGCATCATCTGTATAGTTGGCGCTCGCTGCATCCGTATCATTTACCCATAGGTTTATGTTGAAAGGCTTGTTCGTAGCATTTCTGATATCCGTTATGATTTCAGCCAATGCTTGCGGCTCCAATTGATAACCGCCATAGCCGCCAAGTCCACCGGCATCAGATACTGCAGCAACCAGTTTGACGGAGGATAACCCTCCGCCAAATGGTCCCTGTAAAATAGGATAGCGTATGCCTAATAATGAGTTGATATTGTGTTTACTATCCATGGCTGATGTTTGTGAAAAGCTTGTTTACAATCCACCATCTGCCACTCACTTTAGATAGTGAGATGAACTCATGGTAGTTATTGCCCAGCATGGGTACATGCAGTTTGGTCATGGCATTATTGCCCAGTACTTCAATGCCAGTTATACTCATGTTGAAGGGTTCATTATTATCTGCCGGGCTTTTCCTGTTGCTTACAGCCGTAGTGAATTCTTCCAACGACTTCATGTATTCACTGCCGTTGATATCTCCCCAAAGTATTGCAGTAGGATGGAATGCTTGCTTTAATCTGTCGATGTCGCCATTATACAAGCCCATGAAGTAATCATTGATCACCTGACTAATGGCCTCAACTTCGTTGTTATACATATATAGTGGTATTAGTAAAGACGATTGAATAAGATTTCGGCTACCTTTTCTGAAGATTGCGGGTTCTGTCCTGTTATCAGCAGTCCGTCTTCTATGGCAAATGAAGACCAGTCGTTGCCTTTTTCATAATTGGCACCACGTTCTTTCAGTTTGTCTTCCAGCGAGAAGGGTACTACTTCTGTTAGCTGTACGGCAGACTCTTCTGTATTGCAAAAGCTGGTAAGGCGTTTACCATTGATGATGTAGTTGCCCGATTTGTCTTTCACGTTTACCAATGCTGCAGAGCCATGACATACAAAGGCTACGGGCTTATTGCTGTTATAGAACGATGATATAAGGTTGATGGAGTGTTTGTCCTTCGACAAATCCCACATTGGGCCATGACCACCCGGGTAGAAAACAGCGTCATAATCTTTGGTGTTCACTTTAGAAAGTGCAACTGTATTGCTTAAGACCTTTTGTGTTTCATTGTCTGCAAAGTATCTTTTGGTAGATGCTGTCTGGAATGAAGGTTCATTGCTCTTTGGGTCTATTGGGGCCTGACCACCGTTTGGCGATGCTACCACCACTTCAATGCCTTTATCTTTGAAATAGTAGTAAGGTGTGGCAAACTCTTCAATCCAGAATCCTGTTTTCTTTCCCGTGTTGCCCAGCTTGTCGTGAGATGTAAGGACGAACAATACTTTCTTTTTCGGTGTTTGTGCTGTTACATTTAAACTAAGGATGCCTACCAATGTTAGTAATATGGCGCTTCTTATTTTTTTCATTTTCTATGTTTTATGATTGAATAATTAGTTTGTGCCTATGCGAAAAGATGCCCTGCTACGTGGCCGCCGTCCACATTCAATATTTCACCGGTAATGAAGTTGTTATTGGCAAGCATGTAAGCTGCTTCTGCAATGTCGTTGCCTTCGCCTATTTTACCCAGCAGGTGCAAACCGGCGAGAGCGTCTGCATTGTCAATACCTATCTTGCCTTGTAACGGACTGCGGATGATACCCGGCGCTATGGTGTTTACTTTGATATTGTTTTTGCCAAACTCTGCAGCCAATTGGCGTGTGAGTGCATGTATAGCTCCCTTGCTGGATACAGGTGCCGATGCCGGGAAGCCTGCGATGGCATGGTCTACCAATACAGTGCCTATATTGATGATGGAACCACCACCATTACCAAGCATGTTGGTAATAGCTGCCTGGCTTGTATAGAAAGTGCCTTTCAGATTTGTTTTGATGTATTTGTCTATATCAGCTTCTTCTACATCAAGAAATGGTTTTGGAGAGAAGATGCCTGCGTTGTTGATGAGCACATCTACCTTACCGAAATGTTTTACGGCTTCTGCTATCAGTGCATTGCTGGTGTTCTTTTCACTGATGTCTCCCGCAAATACTACTGCATTAGATGGAGAGCCGAGGCTGGCGTAGGCTTTTACAAGGTTTTCTTTGTTCAACGAGTTCATCATAACATTGTGTCCTCTTTCAATGAACAATTTTGCTATGGCATAACCGATGCCTGTTGATGCGCCTGTTACTACAATTGTTTTTGGTTGCATGTATATATTATTGTTTAGTCTTTTTTCTGATTTCTGTTACCTGCTCGCCACCTACGCCCCAGTTGTCGGTGTCTATTTCATCAATAGTTACGTGGGTTAGTTGCGGGTCTTTGTTCAGTACTTCGTAAAGAAGTTTTGTAACCCCGTGAATGAGTGCTTGTTTTTGTTCTTTTGTTACACCATCGCGTGTAACTTCAATTTTTACATAAGGCATAGCTTTGTGTTATTTGCTGATGCAAAGTTGTGGTGTGCAGATGCGTTAGAGAATGGACAAAACAGCAATTGTATTGCACTTTACGGCATCAATGGTGAATGTCGCGATAACGGTGTCTTTTTGTACAAGATTTATGTCGGATAGTGCAAGCAGCGGTAAATCAATTAATGGTATTTTTGCATGTAACTGATGTGGGTGTATGAAAGCCAAAAACAAAGTGATACCGATACTTAACATTGCGCAGTATTGCACAGACAGAGATGTGTGGAATATTAAAGTGTCTTCCTTCAGTGAAGAGGCTTGTACTATTGCAGAGTTTGACGAGAAGCACAGGCACGATTATTATGAGATAATATGGCTGCGAAAAGGCAAGGGAATACATATGATAGACGGGGTCGATTATGCATACAACGGATCCGTACTGTTTCTGTTATCTCCCGGCCAGATGCATCAGATAAAACCACAGGAAAAAGCAGACGGTTATGTGGTGAAGTTTCTTCCTTCACTGTTCAGACATTCTGCAGATGCTGATACTTATCTGACAGGAAACAACGTGTTTGATAATATACAGGCGCAGCCGATGCTGAAAGTTACATCGTCATTATATGCCGTGCTTGATGATGTGTTTGGTAAACTTACCACAGAGTTCAATACCGATGAGCAGGATAAAGAACGCATCATGCTTTCTTATCTGCAAATACTCATTACCCATATAGAAAGACTGAAACGAACAAACAGGCAAGATGCAACTAATCCTACAGGTGCCGATTACAATTTATTCCAACAATACAAATCGGCCGTAGAAAAATACTTCAGACAAGAGCATGGCGTACAGCAATACGCAGACAGGCTATTTACCCAAACAAGAACGCTAAACACCATAGCTAAGAAGTATGCAGGCAAAAATGCCACAGCCGTAATAGCTGACAGGATAGTGCTGGAAGCGCAGCGTGATTTGTATCATAACATAAAGACAATCAAAGAAATAGGCTATGATTTGGGGTTTGATGACCCCGCATATTTTACCCGATTCTTCAAAAAGCAAACCGGGTATTCTCCGCTGGAGTATAAAATGCACAGGTCTGAAAAATCGATAGTGGTAAAAGCCGGATAGATTGCACTTATAGTAGGATATATTTATAGAAATTACTGTAAGGTTTGCTACCTTTGTATAAGTGCTGCGTTTTATAGCCATATCGTTATTGTTCACAATCGTGTTTGCACAAACACCGGTTCATCAGTTGATGAAGGTGAAGGTGTTGGTAGAGCACTATTTTGAGCACAAGGCATTGGATGAGGGTATCGACTTTGTCGATTTTCTTGCCATGCACTATGCAGACGATACCAGGCATGGAGACTATGACAGGGATATGCAATTGCCATTCAAGCAATGCAACCACGCTCCTTTAATGGTCTTTACATACTTTGAGCAGAAAGACTTTACTATAAAACAAAAGCCTGTCTTCGTTCTTGAAGAGCAGGTGCTTACAGGCTATCAGTCGCCATACTATGCTGCTGAAGCCTTGTCTAATATTTGGCAGCCTCCACGGGCTTAATCCATTCTTTCGTTTCATATTCAATGCAATACTTGCATTGATTTTAACTTCATTTATTGATTCCTGATTTGTGTCGGTTAGTTTGTCGATGCAAGGAGTTTAAAATTATACAATCAGTATGCTGAGTAAAATCATCAGCTTTTCAGTTAGTAATAAACTGATCATTGTACTATTTGTATTGGCACTTGTTGGCTATGGTAGTTATGAACTTACCAGATTGCCGATAGATGCCGTACCGGATATTACAGATAACCAGGTGCAGGTTATAACCACCACACCATCGCTCGGTGCACCTGATGTAGAGCGATTAATAACATTCCCCATTGAGCAGGCCAACAGCAATATCCCGGGCATTAAGGAGATAAGAAGCTTTTCACGTTTCGGGCTGTCGTTGGTTACCATTGTCTTTAAAGATGATGTGGATGTGTACTGGGCACGCCAGCAGGTGAGCGAACGCCTGCAACAGGTGCAGACACAGATACCTGCGGGTATAGGCGTACCGTCTCTGGCACCCGTAACTACGGGGCTTGGCGAGATATACCAGTACGTAGTAAAGGCAAAACCCGGCTATGAGGTTAAGTATGATGCTATGCAACTACGTACTATACAAGACTGGATAGTGCGCAGACAACTCTTAGGACTGGAAGGCGTTGCAGATGTAAGCAGCTTTGGTGGCCACCTGAAGCAATACGAGGTAGCAGTGAATACTACCAAGCTGGCATCTTACAATATCACTATAGAAGATGTATTTGCCGCACTTGAAGAGAATAATGGCAATACGGGCGGTGCGTACATAGAGAAAGGCCCTGCCATATTATATATACGTAGCGAGGGTCTTGCAACCGGTATGCCCGATATTGAGAACATCGTCATAAAGCAGTCTGCGGGTGGTGCGCCACTATTGGTAAGAGATGTGGCTACGGTAAAGATTGGTGCCGCCACACGCTATGGTGCTATGTGCTATAACGATGAAGGTGAGGTAGCAGGTGCAGTGGTGATGATGCTGAAAGGAGAGAATAGTGGCAAGGTTATAGAAACCATCAAGGCTAAGATAACACAGATACAAAAGACACTGCCTGAAGGTGTGGTAATAGAGCCATTTCTGGACCGTACAAAAATGGTAGGGCATGCCATAGGCACAGTGGAGAAGAACCTGTTGGAGGGCTCTTTAATTGTAGTCTTTATACTGGTGTTGTTTCTCGGTAATGCAAGGGCTGGGTTGATAGTAGCATCTATCATACCGTTGTCTATGTTATTTGCAGTTATCATGATGAACATCTTCGGCGTGAGTGGTAACCTGATGAGCCTTGGCGCACTGGATTTCGGATTGATAGTAGATGGTGCTGTGATAATTGTAGAAGCAGTAATGCACAGGCTCAGCCATTCAAAGTTATACAAGGATGTAAACAGAATGACACAGGTCCAGATGGATGGTGAGGTAAAGACTTCCGCATCGCGCATGATGAACAGTGCCGTGTTCGGACAAATCATCATCCTGATAGTATATCTGCCCATATTCTCTTTGCAGGGTATTGAAGGCAAGATGTTCCGCCCGATGGCACAGACAGTAGCATTTGCACTGTTAGGTGCATTCATCTTATCGCTTACCTACATACCTATGATGAGTGCGTGGGTTATTAGTAAGAAGATAACGCATAAAGATACATGGTCTGACAGGGTGATGGCAAAAGTGGAGCACAGGTTCCAGTCTGCATTGCAGAAAGTGATGCAATACCCCAAATCGTTGATTGGTGGTGCGTTCTCGCTATTCGTAATTGCGGTAGTTGTGCTGATGTCTATGGGAGGTGAGTTCATCCCGCAGTTGGAAGAAGGTGACTTTGCTGTTGATACCCGTGTGTTGACAGGCAGCAACCTGCATACATCCATAGATGCCACACAGAAAGCAGCAGGTATATTATTGAATAAATTTCCCGAAGTAGAAAAAGTAGTAACCAAAATAGGTAGTGGCGAAATACCTACAGACCCGATGCCTGTAGAAGCTGCAGACATGATGGTGATACTGAAGGATAAAGACAAGTGGACATCTGCAAAATCATTTCCTGAACTGGCAGAGAAAATGAGTGCTGCGTTGGCTGATGTGCCCGGCATTACTACAGGTTTTCAGTTTCCTGTACAGATGCGCTTTAATGAACTGATGACAGGTGCAAGACAGGATGTGGTTTGTAAGATATTTGGTGAAGACCTGGACACGCTTGCATACTATGCCGATAAGTTGGGTGCGCTTGCATCTTCTGTAGATGGTGCTAAAGACCTGTACATAGAAACCGTTACAGGGCTGCCGCAGATAATTATCAAACATAACCGTGCTGCCATGGCACAGTATGGTGTGGATATAGCAACAGTGAACAGCGTCATCAATGCCGCATTTGGCGGTCAGGTAGCAGGCACGGTATATGAGGGCGAAAAACGTTTTGACCTTGTAGTGCGACTGGATGGTGACCAACGTCAGCGAGTGGAAGATGTACAGAATCTGCTGGTTCCCGTTGCCAGTGGCGTGCAAGTGCCTTTGCATCAACTGGCAGATGTGGCAGTGAAAGACGGCCCGAACCAGATACAACGCGAAGATGCCAAACGCAGGATAGTAGTTGGCTTTAATGTACGTGGACGCGATGTGCAGAGCATTGTAAACGAGCTGCAGCAAAAGGTTGAAAAGCTGAAGCTGCCAGCAGGATATTATATAACCTATGGTGGCGCGTTTGAAAATCTGGTGCAGGCAAAACAAAGGCTTGCATTGGTAGTGCCAATAGCTCTTGGGCTGATATTCCTGATGTTGTATTTCGCATTCAAGTCTGTAAAGCACAGCCTTATTATTTACACGGCCATACCATTGTCTGCAATAGGTGGTGCATTTGCACTGGCTTTACGTGGTATGCCATTCAGCATTAGTGCAGGTATTGGCTTCATTGCCTTGTTTGGGGTCGCTGTATTAAATGGTATTGTGCTGATATCAGAATTCCGCAGGCAAATGCAGGATGGTGAGACGGATATTCGCAAAGTAGTGTTGAATGGTACGAAGCTGCGTTTGCGCCCTGTATTGATGACGGCTGCTGTGGCATCGCTTGGTTTTCTGCCAATGGCTATCAGTAATGGTGCAGGTGCAGAGGTGCAACGCCCGTTGGCTACTGTAGTAATAGGTGGATTGATTACAGCCACTTTCCTCACCCTGTTTTTACTCCCTGTATTATTTGTTTTGTTCGATAAAGTGAATTTTAAAATGAAAGCTAAAACTGCAGCAGTGTTGTTACTGCTTATGCTGCCACTCGCTTCGCATGCACAAAAAACTATCAGTCTGCAGGCAGCAATAGATACTGCATTGCACAACAACCTGAAAATGCAATCGCAACGTATGACGGCTGATTATTACAAGCGTATGCGTGGCTCGGCATTCGATATTAATAAAACCAATCTGACCGCAGAGTGGGGTAATATCAATAGTGCTTACAGTGATACGCGTTACAGCATTACGCAAAGTATTGCCTTTCCATTAGTATATGTAAAGCAAAGGTCGTTGACGCAAAAAGAGTGGAATGCGGCAACTGCGCAAACACAACTGAAAGAAAAGGAATTGATAAAGCAGGTGTCGGTATTGTATAACGAGATAAATGCATTGTACCACAAACGCGATTTGCTATTGAGTGCTGATAGTTTATATGCAGTGTTTGAAACAAGGTCCGCATTAAGATTTAAGCTTGGAGAATCTAACCTGTTGGAAAAGACAGCTGCAGAGAATATGCGCGGGCAGATAGCATTGCAATTGCAGCAGCTTGAAGCAGACCTTGAAGTACAGCAAAGCCGCTTTGCTTATATGCTGAATGCGGACGAGTTGTTTGTGCCTGAACAAACGAATGCGAAAGCAGAAGCGAAGCTTGCAGGTAGTGATGTGGATTTGAGCAGTCACCCATATATATCTTACCTGAAACAACAGGAACAGGTGTCGAAAGCTATGTATAGACTGGAGATGACGAAGCTGTTGCCTGAAATAAATGGTGGGTATTTCAACCAAAGCTATAGCGGCTGGCAGAAGGTAGATGATGTTGATAGGTTTTATACAAAGTCTAACAGGTTTGGTTCTGTGATGTTGGGAGTTGGTGTGCCGATATTCTTCTTCTCGCACAGCGCAAGGATAAATGCGCTTTCGTTGAATAAACGAATAGCCGCTACAGAATTGCAGGACGGTAATAATATGCTGGCAATGCAATATCAGCAGGCACTGACAATATACAAGCAACAATTAAAAGCTGTTGCATACTACGAAACCACGGCATTGAAAAACGCAGCCGTATTGATAGAAACAGCGGGTATGCAATTTGCCGCAGGCGAGATCAACTATATGGAATACACATTGCTGCTCAATCAGGCAATCAACATCAACAGCGGATATTATGATGCCATGATGAAACTGAATGAAGCTGCATATGAATTAAACTACCTCACTAAAAATTAAGAATCTGCAATGAAGAATATAATATTAATAACGGCTGCTATTGCGCTTGCTTCCTGCGGAGGTGGCAATAAGCCTGAGGCAGCAAAGGAACAAGCAACGGTTTCTGAAACCACTGTAACGCTTACAGATGCACAACTGAAAAATGCAGCGCTGGAAGTAGGTAAGGCGCAGATAAGGGAAATACAGTCTGTGATAAAAGTGAGTGGTAAGATAGATGTGCCACCGCAGAACATGGTGTCTGTCAGCTTTCCGTTGGGAGGGTATTTGAAATCTACTAAGTTGCTACCCGGTATGCACATCAACAAAGGAGATGTGATAGCTGTGATGGAAGATCAGCAATACATACAGCTGCAACAAGACTACCTGACAGCCAAAGCAAGGCAGGAATATCTGGAGGCTGAATATCAGCGCCAGCAAGAGCTGAATAAGAGCAAGGCAAGCAGCGATAAAGTGTATCAGCAGGCAATGGCAGAGTATAAGAGCAATCGTATTCTTATCAGCAGCCTAAGGCAGAAACTGCAGCTGATAGGCATCAATGCAGATAAGCTAAGTGAATCGAATATTTCAAAATCAGTAAGTGTGCATTCGCCGATTGATGGCTTTGTGTCTGCGGTAGATGTGAACATAGGGAAGTATGTAACGCCATCTGATGTGTTGTTTGAACTGGTGAACCCGACAGATATACATCTTGCATTGACAGTATATGAGAAAGACATGAGCAAGCTGTATATAGGGCAGAAGGTACTGGCGTTTACCAATAATAATCCTGATAAGAAATATCCTTGCGAGGTGATATTGATTGGCAAAGATGTGAGCAACGAGCGTGCGGTACAGGTGCATTGCCATTTTGAAGCCTATGATAAAACCCTGGTGCCTGGCATGTATATGAATGCAGAACTGGAACTGCAGAAAGAAAATGTATTGGCTGTGCCTGAAGATGCGGTAGTGCGTTACAACAATAAGCAATACATATTTGTAGCAAGCGGCAGCAAGACTTATGAAATGAAAGAAGTGTTGACAGGAAGCACACAAAATGGTTTTATAGCCATAGCAGATGCAAAAGGTATAGACCTTGCCAGTACAAATGTAGTGCTGAAAAACGCATATACCCTGCTAATGAAATTGAAGAACGCAGGTGAAGAAGAATAATTAATGGGGGTACAGGGGTAATGAATAAAGCAAGCCTATTGGCTTGCTTTTACTTTTATGTATTGTTGTGTTTAGTCTTCGAGGTGCTGCTCTGTTTCGTACCACGGGAATGAGTCTGCATTCTTGCCCTGCTCCCAATAGAATGGACTGTGTGGCTTCTTGTAGTTGCCAACTTCAGTCATCGTTTCTGCATCATAGAGCCTGCCGTTTACCATTGTGTAGCGGATGCTTTCTGTGTTGTATATATTGTCAAGCGGGTTTTTGTCAAGTACTATCAGGTCTGCAAGTTTGCCTGTTTTTAGTGAACCAACGTATTGGTCGAAGCCGAGGCTTTTTGCAGGGTTGATGGTTGCTGTGCGCAGTGCTTCCATAGGTGTCATGCCGCCTTGTGCCATCATCCATATTTCCCAGTGTGCACCTATACCTTGTATCTGCCCGTGTGCACCCATGTTGATGGTAACGCCTGCATCATTCAGTTTCTTCAGGCTTTTAGATACCAGTATGTGGCCATTTTCATATTCTTCTTCAGGCGCCATGATGCGGTGCCTGCTACGTGTGTCTATAACAGGGCGCGGCGTATAGCGAAGCAGTCTTTCTTTCTCCCAAACATTAGTATGTTGATACCAATAGTATTCGCCTGAGAGGCCGCCATAAGCAACAATGAGTGTTGGGGTGTTGGCTGTGCCTGCACGCTTCCATAATTGTACCACATCATCATAGAGTGGTGCTATTGGTATGTTGTGCTCTATGGTTGTGTGTCCGTCCAGTATCATACTCAGGTTGTGATAGAAGAAAGAACCACCTTCAGGTACCACTTCCATCTTCAGTTCGCGGGCAGCTTCTATCACCATCTGCCTTTGTTCGCGGCGTGGCTGGTTGTAGCTCTTTACGCTGAATGCACCGAAAGCTTTTGTACGCAGTAATACACTCTTCGCATCTTCGTAACTATTGATAACTGCTTTGAAATCGCCATCTGCACCATACAGAATAGTGCCTGTAGAGTACACGCGTGGGCCCACCATTTTGCCTGCTTTTACCAGTTCGCTTTGTGCAAACACAAACTCGCTGTTGGCAGATGGGTCGTGCATAGTAGTAATGCCATATGCAAGGTTGGCATAGTATGGCCAATGTTTCTCAGGGATGATCCCGCTGTTGAAATGTCCTGCGTGCGCATGTGCATCTATCAAGCCCGGCATGATTGTTTTGCCGTTGCAATCTATCTTCTTTGCGTTTGCAGGTATTGATACATCAGCAGATTTGCCAATGGCTTTTATGATATTGCCTTCAACTACTATGGTGCCATTATCAATCACGCCACCATCATCCATAGTAATGATGCGAGCATTGGTAAATGCTACTATGCCTTTGGGTTTGTCTGTTTTTGCCGTCAGGTTGATAGCGATGCCTTGTGCAGGAATGTTGAATGTAGAATCAGGTTTGCCACCAACAAACTGAAAGAGGTCTTTTAAGTTGATGGTGTAATATTGGTCGTCAAGTGTATAGTGTAGCTTGTCTCCGTCATTGCTCCAGTGCAGGTTATAGCCCGCATCTTTAGATACACGTCTTACTGGGAAGTCGGCAGAATCGCTACCTAAAGTAATAATGCGACCTGTATGTGGGAATGCTGCAATATATACCTGATGCAGGTTTACGTAAGCTACCCAATCGCCATCAGGAGATACGGTAAACTGGCTGCCGTAGGTGCTTTTGAAGATAGTCTTCTCTTCGTTGCCATCCAGATTGCAACTGTTGAAAGTCTTGTCGAGGCCACCACCTGCATTGTAATAGATGCGTTTGTCGTTTTTGCTGAAAGAAGGTTTTTCACCTTTGTCTGTTACAAAGCTTTCTTTGCCACCGTTTGCAGCCATCATGTAGATGCCAGGTTTCGCAGTGTATGCAGGGCCCAGTGTGTTGCTGCTGTTTTCGCGTTCATACACAATCCATTTGCCATCGTGAGAGAATGACGGAGTGCGGAAGATGCCCTTCTTGCTGTTCAGTTTTTCGTAGCTGCCACTTGCAAGGGTTGCTTTACAGATGCTTGCACTTGTGCTATCGTTCCAGGAAACGTACACAAGACTTTTGCCATCCTGAGAGAATGAAGGTTCGTATTCAAACTCTCTGGAGTCTGTAATGCGTGTTGGTTTTCCATCTGGCAATGCTTTTTTGTAGATATGCCCAAGCGCACTGAATACAAGCCATTTACCATCGGGCGATGTTGTTGCATGCCTGATGACGTGGACATTGAACCTGTCTGGATTCATGTCTTGCGCAAAGCGCACGGTTTCTGATATCTTCTGTTTTACATCGCAGGTAAAAGGAATGTCTGTTGCCGTGTTGGGTTTGTTTACATCTACCTTCTTGATTTTGCCGCCAGCCCAAATAATGATGTGGTTGTCATCGGGTGTCCATGCAAAGCCAGTGTAGAGGCCGAATGTAGACCATGCTTCCTGCTGGTCTTTAGACAGGTTGTTGTACACAGGCCATTCTTCACCTGTTTTCAGGTTACGCAGATAGAGTACTGATTTTGTGCGAACTCTTTTTACAAATGCCAGCAGCTTACCACTGTGCGATACTTGCGGACGAACAGCACCACCCGGGCCGCCTGTTACCGTTTCAGAAGTTCCTTTCTCACGGTCGAAGCGCTTGATGACGAATATCTGTTCGTTCGGGTTTTTGTTGTACTGAAAATAGCCACCGGGATACATATCCTCGCTGTAGTACACATAGCGTCCGTCGGGCGATACGCAAGGTTCGTTTACATCCTGTTGGTCGTTTTTCTTTACCGTCAGTTGCAGCCCGTTACCACCGTTTGTATGATACATCCACATTTCGCCCGCACCCAATGAACGGGTAGATGTGAAGTGTTTGCGTGCTACTATGTATTTACCATCGGGTGTCCACACTGCATTGTTCAGCAGGCGGAAGTTCTCTTTGGTTATCTGCTTGGCATTACTGCCATCGCGATTCATTATCCATATATTATCGCCACCACCTGCATCAGAAGTGAAAGATATCTTTTTGCCATCGGGGCTGAAGCGTGGTTGTACTTCTATTGCTTTTCCCTGACGCAACACTTTGGCTTTGCCACCGGTAGCGGGTATGATGTATATATCGCCCAGCAGGTCGAACACGATGTCTTTGCCATCGGGAGAAATGTCTACGTTCAGCCATGTGCCCTCATTTACCGTGAAGGCTACTTCTTTTTGTGGTCCGCCGGGATTCTCGATATCCCATTTCTTTTTATCGCCGGCCTGTGCACAAACAGGTATCAGTAAGGCAGCAGCCAGCAATTTTCTGAAGGTCATACAAATATGATTTTGCTTAAAGATAGTAAAGCAAGCATGGGAAAGAAAACCAATATAGGGTGAAAGCACGGGGGAGTTGGTGGCAGAAAAGGCTGTATATTTATTTAAAGCATCAAATGCTATGAAGAAATATAGCCGTAAGCAGTTTATACAAATGAGTGCAGGTACCGGTGTAGCCCTGTGGTTGGCAGCCTGTGGTGTAGATGGTGGCAATGAGGAGAAAGGCGCAGATGCTAAGGCCGAACCCACACCTGCCAATGTGCCCGGCAAAGTAGTGGACAAGCCTGCTGTTGAGCTGATAGACAAGAACGATGCGCGCTATGATGCACTGCGTAAGGGCTTTAATACACGTATAGATAAGAAACCGTTGATAATAGCCCTGTGCAAAACAACTGAGGATGTTGCCGAAGCGGTGCGTTATGCCAAAGCAAAGGGGCTGCCTGTTGCGGTAAAAAGTGGCGGGCATTGTATGGAGGGCTATTCCTGCAATGACGACGGGATGGTGATAAACCTCTCTTTGATGAACAAGATAGAATGGCTGGATGACGGTAAGATAAAAGCAGCGCCGGGTTGTTTGCTGAGCCATGTGTATGATGAGATATTGCCCAAAGGCATAATACTGCCTGCGGGTTCTTGTGCTACTGTAGCGCTTGGTGGTCTGACGTTGGGTGGCGGCTACGGTATCTTCTCCCGCAAACATGGACTGACCTGCGACCACCTGCTGGAGGCTACCATGGTAGATGGTAATGGTAATATAGTAAGCACCAAAGACGACGGGGAATTGCTGTGGGCATTGCGTGGTGGTGGTACGGGCAACTTTGGGATAGTGACAGAGATGGTGTACCGCACACACGAAGCACCAAAGACGCTGCAAGCGCACTACCTGAAGGCACGCAAACTGGATGCTGAACGAGCGGCATCGATACTGCAGAAATGGATGGAAGTGACAGCGAAGCTACCTGCTGAATGTTTCTCGGGCTATGTGCTGAATGGTAGTACGCTGAACATACTGATAACGAATTATGGTGAACATACTGCAGCGTTTCAGGAATTGCTGAAAGAGCTTGCGAGTGTTACTGACCAATTCCGTAGCAGCAGCCGTGGCGATTTGCAGCACATGCTGCGCAATTACTATGGGGTGGGCAAGCCATTGTATTTCCGCAATTCATCGGCAGGGTTCTTTAATGGCTATGCAGATGTGGCGCCGTTTATAAAAGAAGCATTGGCAAAAGTGGTAGTTACACCGGGGATGATATACCAGGTAAATACATTGGGTGGTAAGGTGCGCGACGCTGAGGCTGAAAAAGGCTCGTGCTTTCCGCACAGGGAATATGAGTTTGTGTCTGAGATACAAGCATACAGTGCATCGACTACGCAACACGAACGCACAGCAGTATGTACTACTGAGGTGCTGAGGCTGACAAAGCAAAGCGGCATTAATACACAATACGTAAACTATTGCAGTGCAGAGTTTGAAGACTGGGAACATGCCTACTATGGAGACAATTACAAACGCCTGCAAGCCATTAAAAAGAAGTATGATGCAGATGATGTGATAAGGCACCCGCAGAGTGTGAGGGTGGGGTAGTGGGTATTTACGCAAAATAGTAGTAATGATGAGATTGATTTTACTTGCACTGATGTGTTGCTCTATTCATATTTATGGGCAAAATAGTGCAATACAAAAGAAGGTATTGGCAGACTTAGATGTCTACTTAGATAGTATGAACACCATATCAATGTTTGATGGTAAGTACAACGTCTTTGTATTAAAATTTCATAATAAGACAAAAGGCTGTCATGGGTTTACGGTTGGAAAGATTGTAAATGCGTACGAGCTGGAGCTAAGAAATGCAACCCACTTTACTGTGATTGATACTAACTACGTTTTAGTATGTAATAATAATCATCAGAATAACTTGTTTGCAGATATGATTGTTCAGAGTTTAGAAGATTCAAGTGTATATGCCAATGTATTGCAACGATTAATGCCTATTAGCGAAGGGGCTATTAATCATAGCAATAAGGGAGTTGTTTATAAGTATAACTCATCAAGATTTAAAAAGTATTTCTATTATGATTTAGGTAAACTACCGCAAGATCAACAATATTTCAAAGAATACCCACGATATAAGAAAATCAGAGTAGAAAATGAATACAAACGTAAATCAACAAATAAGTAGAGCCGAAATGTTCAGAAGGTTTAGTCTTTTTAGCACTTGTTGTTGAAGAGTCCTTGCTACGGCAAATTTCTCAAATGATTTTTTTTTATATCATTGTAAGCAAATAATATAAAATGAAAAAACTTATACCTATAGTATTGTCAGTAGCCCTATTGGCTGTTAGTGGTTGTAAAAAGTTTGAAGAAACGGTTAATAAGGTAGCTACCAAAGGCTCGCTATCATGTACCGTTAAAGGAAGAACATACACGGCAGGCACCGTTGCAGTAACAGTGACAGATAATACCTTTATGCTCAGAGGTTCGCAGATGTCTGATGAGGAGTCTTTAGATATAGACCTTCTGAAATATAAAGGGCCAGGTAAGTACGAGTTGTCATATATGTATAACGGTGCAACATATCGTGATTCAAAAACGCATAACGCTGTATATGGTGAAATAGAAGTTATCAGTACGGGAGATAAAAGCGCAAAGGGTACTTTCTATTTCCAGACAGACGATAGTGTGATGGTAACAGATGGTAAGTTTGATGTGAAGTGGGAGTAGTAGCTTAGAAACTCATTTAGATACACAATATGAATATGGAAAAAAGCAAAGCACCGATATTTACTATGTGGATAGTAGCCATCATAGTAGGTGTAGCGCTGTACAAGCAATTTGATTTTGATGCCATGCAGTTTAAGAAAACGGCACTGGCTATTGTGTATATGGCTGTCTTTGCGTTTTCGGTTTATGTGCTCATCAAAAACAGAAAGAAGAAAATGGATGGTTAATATTCTCTGAGGAGGGGGTATGTTATCTTACTACTTCTATTTCTTTTGCATCAATAGCGTTGTTCACGTCGATGGTATAGTCTACCATAGTGAAGGTTAAATCCGGGTCTTTCACCTGAAATACTGCAATAGGTGTGTATTCTTTCCCTTTCTTGTACCGAGTAAAGCGTGTTATGGTTACTATATTGCCTTTCAGTTTATTGTGCAGGTATTTTGTATAGCTGCCATACCGTGCGGGCGATACGGGCTGTTGCTCTATCAGGTTGTTGGCATGGAAGTATTTAGAGGGTTTTACAAATTTATACTCTGGCACGTTTTGTAATATTACTCTGTCTCCGATGCGCAGGGTATCTCCTTTTGCGGTAACACAATATTCTTTCCAATCTTGCGCAATGGTACATAAGGGTATAATGATGATGATGAATAGTAGTGTAATCTTGCTTCTCATTTTGCAATAATAGATAATTATTGACTTGTAATAATACACTTATTGTTTTGAGCCGTTAAATTGAGATGATCTTTAATAAACAAAGTACCCCACTTAAACATGGGGGTATTCATTCTATTGACAGAATGTTTGTTGGGTAAAAATATCAATGATTATTATCACCTGATAGCCACGCTTATCGGGAATACGGCAACTTCAGATTTTTTACCACTAATGAGTGATAGTGTATGCATATCAATAAAGCTCACGTTACCATTTCGTCCGCCACAGTTGCTTGTGTGGTGAGGTGAAGGGCCCTCACTATTCAGATTTGCATTTGCTACCGTTACTAATCCACTTGCATCATCTACAGCTAAGCCATAGGGCTGGTAACCACTATAGATGTTTTTTTGCAGTGTAAGTGTGTTGATGTCTATTACACATATACTGCCTCTGAGAGGTGCAAAGCTGCTGATGTCTTCTGTGCAGCTGATAAATAGCTTGTTATATTTTTCAGAATAGTCTATACACGCAGGTGCCGCTGGGAGTTGGATGCTTTTAATTACTGCCTTTGTTAATGTATTAAGTATTTTGAGGTCATGTGTATTCTGGCAAATTATGTAACAGTAGTTTCCTAAAGTAAGAAGCTGTATGGGTTCTACACTTGGCTCATATCTGATTGCTGCGCTACCATCCAGCGGTATTTGATGCAAAATAGGGGAGGATGGGTTGATCATATCTATGGTATAAATAAAATTGCCTGCTGTAGTGCCAATATACAGTTGCTCAGATGCCTCGTTGTAAGATATGCCGTATGGATAGTGCAAGGTATTATTGAATGTGTATTTGTTTAGTATCCTCCTGTTGCGCAGATCGGCACAAACTATTTTGCCGGGGCTGCTGTTGTCAACAAAATATCCATAGCGTCCGTCTGGGCTGATAGTGAAACTGGTCCATATACCATCGCCAAGTGTAATGTTGCCTATGAGTTTGTCATCAACGGCGTCATATTGCTGAATAATATTTGACTGAGCAAAAAAAGATGCGTACCAATACTTTCCATCCGGAGATACTTTTATGCTATAGGGATAATCTTGTAACTGCTTCACACCTACATCTATATAGCGCATTTGGAGCAGGGTGGCAGCATCAAATACTGTCACCACATCGCACATGCGGTGCAATACGTATATCTTTTTTCGATTTGGGTTGTCTGCAAATTTTACTTCACCTTTTGCATTCTGAGCGCCGGCGGCTATCCAGTTTCGCAATGTGAGGTATTCTTGTTTTGTAAGTGGGAGCTGCCCTTCCGGCATGGTAGGTATAAGTGCTACTCCGAGTGAGGTATCGGTATTGGTATAATAGCAAAGGGTACTGAAATCAGGCCTGTAAGGTATCGTTACTGCGCCTGATCTTGCACCTGCAAACATATCGTTCCAGTTTGTCAGGTTTAGTCCGCCGGCCCCTGCGGCGCTTTGATTGTTATGACAGCCACTTGTTGCACATTTTGGGATGATAATGTTCCCTACGTCTTTGGGGTAGTCGCCCAAAGGTAAGTTTGGCTGATGTTTACACGCACAGAGTAATGCTAATGCAATCGTATATTTAGTTATTCTGTGCACCATTTTTGAGCCAGCATTGCAGTTTTTCTTTTTCTGTATCAGTTATTTGTGTGGCTGTTGTTGGAGGCATCATCTTCAGTTCAAACACAAATTTGTTGACATTGCCGTTGTCAGCACGTTCTTTCAAAATGTTATAGTCATTGAGATTTGCCAGCCCATTATGTCCATGACAGCCTATTGTGGCACATTTGTTTGCAATTACTGGTTTAATGTCAGTAATGTATGATGCCTTGCATGAAGCAGGAGTTGTATTATTTGTTTTCTCCTCTTTTTGACAGGCATATAATACTATCAGCCATAGGATAGCGTATTTCTTCATAGCCTTGAAAGTAAATGTGGGTACACCTTTAGGGTGTACCCGTGTTTGGTGTGTATTACTTAATTGCTCAGCACGAATTTTTGATAAGATTGCCCTTGTGCCGAGGTGATCTTTATAAAATACACACCTGATTGAAGACTATAGTTGTTTAGATTGAAATCGTATCTGTAATTGCTTTGGGTGTTTTCCTGGAGTAATGTTTTTACAAGTTTTCCTGTAATGTCGTATAGTTGAATGCCAAGCTGTGTGTTGTTTTTACTATCTATCATTACGCTCACAATGCCTGTTGTCGGGTTGGGGTACAGAGATGTTTGTAAATTATTCTCTACTGTATTCTCTATGTCCGTAGCAGGTACAATTTTCAGGTGGTAGTCTTCCATCTCGCCGTGGTAGTCTATCGGGTCTTTGGGTATATCGCATGATGTTGGTACACTATGTCCTGCGTCAGCACTCATTTTAGCTGTAGCACGCAGGCGTACGGTGCCCAAGGGAGTGGTGGCAGGCACTGTAAAAGTATTGGTATACCAGCCTGCCGTTTGCAGGTCTGCAGTTATAACTGTTTCCCCTGCATCGTCAAAGTCTTTGTCATTGTTGTAATCTATCCACATGCGGATATTGTTGCGCGCTGTGGCGAAGCTGGTAATAATACTATCTCTTGTGTGTAGTATGTTTACTGTATAGGTTTGTCCGCGTTGCAAAGTAGTAGTGTCTGTAGTGACTACTAATGAAGGTTGCGAAAGCGGGTTTTCAACCTGCAGCGATGTGCGATTGATGGTATTGAGTCTGAATATCTTGATACCCGGTTGTGTAGTGCTATACGATGTACGCCCAGGTAACATGCAATACTGTGCTTGTGTATGTGTGGCAGCCAGCATAGTAATTGACAAAAGGAGTGTAGATAAATTTTTCATCTGGTACATGTTTTTAAATTTTGAATAATGCACCGAAAAATTATTTACAATATCTTCTTATGGTGGATAACAAAAATTAATAATCCTTAATAAAGCTTAAACTAACCCCTTATTTCACCCTTGTATGACAATCGGTTACTCAAACAACTC
Organism: Flavipsychrobacter sp.; assembly: GCA_035299045.1. Classification (GTDB taxonomy): domain Bacteria; phylum Bacteroidota; class Bacteroidia; order Chitinophagales; family Chitinophagaceae; genus Polluticoccus. The sequence goes on along the minus strand of DATGXJ010000002.1, from coordinate 102,039 downwards.
GGTCTTATCAAACCCTTTGATGCTCTTCTTTCTGTTTGTCAAGAACACAATAAAATGTATTGTCAATCCAATGCCCCAAAAAATGCCAATACTTAATGTCTGGCCAATGAAATACATTGGCAGATACCCAATGGTTGCCAAGGAAATAGGTATTAACATACAAACTATATAGGTTGTAAGGTGATAATTAAAACCAATATACCCCTCATACACATCTTTTTTGCCAATTAATAATGCTGTTATAAAATAGGCTGCGGCGTATAATACGCTAAGGATAATGATGCCGGTATATGCTTTGTTTGTCAGCATATTGTATAGCAAAAGCATAAAAGTAGTTGACAGAACTACAGCAATACCTGCAAATAATAGAATGTAACGGTTGATAAAATTCATATACTTAGTTTTTGAACATTAAATTTTTTATTTGTGGTTGAAAAAATAGTTTGATGTTTCGCTCGCAAAAGCGTTGTAGTAATTCCTCACCGAGTTTGGTGAGATAATAATATTTTCTTTCGGGTCCACCATCGCCGGGTTTGGTATTATAGTCTACCATTTCCAACTCTTTGTATTTGCGCAGTGTACGATACAGGCTCTGCTCCTCGCATGTCAGAGTATTGCCGGAAGCAGATTCAACATACTGTTTTATATCATCAACAAATTTTTCACTTTCTTTCAATGCAAGGAATATCCAAAGCGTAAGTTGTCCTTTTTTGTAGGTTTCTTCCCAAGCTTCAAGCAATTCGTTTTTGTATTGTTCTTGTTTATTTGTTGTACGTAACATGTATTATTCAACTTGTATAGTACAAATGTAATAGTAATATATTCAATTTACCAAATTTTTTAGGAAAAATGATTATTTATCTGTTATACTAGACTATAAGTATATTGTAAATCAATAAGTTGTGCAGTGTAGATATTTCAGGTGATTCATTTGCTTGTTCGGGTATATACTTCTTTTCTACATTCTAAAGTCTTAGAAAATACATTTATTACCTGTATTCTAATCAAACGCTTATTCATTTATTATCATTTTAAACCCAATGCCATAAGCGTTTAGGATTTCAATTTCAGGGTCGTTTTTCAGCAACTTTCTGAGTTTGCTGATATAAACGTCCATGCTCTTTGCGGCAAAATAGTCATCATTGCCCCATACTTTTTCCAGTATCAAATTTCGTTGTGTCAGCTCGTTTTTATTTGTTACCAATACCCACAATAAATCTGCTTCTTTCGAGCTTAGTTTAGTGATCTCTCCTTCATACTCCAGTGTCATTTTATTATGGTCAAAGAGGTATTTCCCAATATTGTATGTTTTAACTTGGTTGCTCTCTTTTGGTAGCATTCTTTTCAGAATTGCTTTGATTCGCAGATACAACTCTTGTGTATTAAATGGTTTTGTTAGGTAGTCATCTGCACCATATTCAAAACCTTTTATTACATCCTCACTCATACTTCTTGCGGTCAGGAATATGATAGGCACTTCGGCATTTATTAATCTGATTTCTTTACACAGAGCAAACCCATCCTTTAGTGGCATCATTACATCCAATATGCATAATGAGAATTTCTCTTTTTTAAACATGTTCAGGCCATCTTCGCCGTTTTTACACCAGGTAGTATCGAAGCCCTTGTTGTTAAGATTCTCTTTAAGGAGCATCCCAAGATTTAAGTCATCTTCTACAAATAAGATTCGCGACATGTTACTGGTTATTTAGTTCAGGTAAATAAATTGTGACTTTTGTGCCCTTCCCGGGCTTACTTTTTATGTTTATTTCCCCGTTATGCTCATCTACAATGTGTTTTACATAGCTCATCCCCAACCCGAAGCCTTTAACATCATGCCTGTCTCCAGTATCCCCTCTGTAAAATCTGTTGAAAATATACTTTTGTGTTTCGTTGCTCATTCCTATACCGTTGTCTTCTACTTGCAATACATAGTGGCTACCGGTATTGAATGTGGAAATAGTGATAAAGGGTGTGTCTTTTCTGTATTTGATGGCGTTGTCTATCAGGTTTTGTAACATGTTTCTCAGATGCTGTGCATTGCAGTATAAATAAGGGTTTGTTGCGTTTAGATCAAGTTTAATTCGGCCATTTGTATTGTCAATTTGTATTTGAAAAGATGTAGCTGCTTCATTTATCAAAGCAGGTATGTTTACTTTGGTGAAGTGTTTTTTACCGATTCTTTCTTCCAATGAAGCCAATTGCAGTATCTGCTCTACATTTCGCTCCATGTGTTTGTTTTCTTCCTCAATAATATTCAGGTAGTAGTTGTTTGTCTCTCCTGCGTCTCTCCAGTTTTCTACAGCAAGGTTAATATTTGTTATAGGTGTTCTGAACTCGTGTGTAATATTGTTTATGAAGTTGTTTTTTATTTCCGAAAGTTTCTTTTGATTAAAAATGGTGCGTACAAAGTATATATAAGATGCGATAAGAATAATGATGATAAGCAATGAGGAAATCATCATAATAAGTAGTGAGCGTACTACCGACATAAACGAGTCCGGTACATACACATCCAATTCGTAAGGTGTATCAAATTTGTTATGTAGAAATGTTGCTTTGATTGACGTTGTTTTCAAATCATTCGTGTTGCTACCATTGGTTATGTATTCATAGTTTTCGAAGCCTTCTTTTCTTATCCCGGCATAGTAAAAAGTATCAAGCTTATTTTTTTTGAGTGCAGATACAATCAGATTGTTCAATAGAATAGTATTAATAGCATCAGTCACTTTAAATTTGTTTGATAATAGTTGTCTGAAATTATCACCACTGATGTTGCCTATCTGGTAAGACATTGTGTCTGTTCGTTTTATATCAGGGTTAAGACCTACAAAAGAAAATTTCATTGTTACATCTACCGTTGCGGGATAGGTTTCGAACCAAATGGATTTATCAGCAACAAAAACATCCGTATCGGCTTTTGAGGGGAATAGATTATATAATGACATTGTATCGACATAACCACCTGCATCAGGAGATACAAATCGACCATCCGCCCATTTTTGCTTCAACATGAAAATGCCTTCCCCTTTTTTTACATAGGCTTTTGAATAGTATGTGAAACAATATGCATCTTCTTCTACTTTTTTTACAACATCATCTATGTCTTCTTTCAGTCTTCGTTCTATAGCTTTTTTTTCGGCATATATGCTGTTTCTTATCCAATATACCTGTACGCCTATTAGAGTGGCTATTACAAAGCCTATTATATAGTACAGATATACAGGATTAGATTTGCCTTTATTCATTTATCAAAGATATTAATATGATTACTTGTCCTAATGTTTATGTGGGTATTTATTCATTTTTTAAGCTTTTTTAAGTTTTCAGACAGCTTTACGGAGATAAGCGTTTGCTTATGTAGTGATTTGAGGATTTGTATAAAGTGTCGAGAGGTTCAATATCGATAGCATATCTCTGTTTCAATTGATTTAGTTTAATGCTAACTGACTAACTAACAGCTATAATAACAGCTTGAATTATTACGATTTTAGAATCGTTAAGTTTTGTTATTATTCTTTATGTACATTTTGCAAACTTGTTTTTACTCTTTCATTGTCTAGGTGTGTAAGTAAAATACTTAGATTATGAAAAGAACTTTATTTCAATTGGGATTATCAGCGTTAATGGTTGTTGGTACCATATCAAACTTATCTGCGCAATGGGTAAAAAAGTCAGATAATTTACAGTTTCAGGTTGGACGTTGGGGAGGTATGAGTGCTGTGGTTGGGGGTAAAATATATCTGACTGGCGGCTATGCCAATATGCAGTGGTTGAATGACCTGCAAGAGTATGACCCTGCAACAGGTGCATGGAAAAATCTGATAACAAATCCTGTCGGGCCGTTGAACCGCTCTGCAGGCGTAGCATTTACCATAAACGGGAAAATGTACCTGGGTCTTGGTGCTGAGAATTTTTTAAGTATTTCGGGTAGTCAGAAAAACCTAAAAGACCTTTGGGAGTTTACACCGTCAACAGGAGCGTGGGTACAGAAGGCAAGCCTGCCAGACTCTGGCAGAACAGAATCAAGTGTTTTTGTTGCAAATAATAAAGCTTATATAGTTGGTGGTGCTGGTTCTTTTGGTGCTGGTAAAAGTGCTACTAACCAAGTATGGGAGTATGATGCTGCAACTAATAAATGGACAAAAAAGGCAGATTATCCTGAAACAAGTATAGAAAATGCTGCTGCATTTGCCATTAATAACAAAGGGTATGTTTCGGGCGGACAAGTAGGAACAACCAATACTGCTAAGACATATGAATACAATCCTACTGCCAACACCTGGACCCCCAAAGCAGATTTTCCTGATTTAGCAAGATATGGTGCAGTCTCATTTGTTGTTGATAATAAAGGTTTCGTAGGGTTAGGAGGTACTAGCTATACAGATTACAAGTCAACATTTTTTTATTACAACCCTGCAACTGATAGTTGGTCGGGTTTATTCAGCAATTGGACAGCAACGTCAAGATTGTACGGTGTAGCTGCAGTTGTAGGTAACAAAGCTTATGCAGGATGCGGATGGAGACTTGATGGTACCACTCAATCGTATTTCAGAGATTGGTATGAAATGGATATTGTGGCGAAGTTAAGTATTGACAATACAGCCGGCACTAATAGGTTTGTTGTCTATCCAAACCCATCAAGCGGTGTACTGCATATTGATGCAGAGAGTGGAAACTATAACTACAATGTATACAATATGACAGGCCAAAAATCTGCATCCGGGTTGTTGCCAACAGACAAAATAATCAACCTGTCTGATTTGGCTCAAGGTCAGTATGTACTTGAGTTGCTGTCTGAAAAGCAAACATATCGATCAATGATTTTTCTGAGCAAGTAGTATAGTTTGATTGTTGGGGCACTACCCCGCGAATAGCGGGGTAGTTTTTTTCGTAATCGTATTTAATTGTCATAAACTGACCAATATGAAAGAATATTCTAAGACAATCTGCAGGATAACGCTATTGTTATTTGTAGTGCTGTTTAGCAATGCATCCAAGGCTACTCACTTTGCCGCCGCAGACATCTATGCAAAATATGTAGGCGTAGGGGTAGATCCCTGCTCTGGCTTGAGGGACTATAAGTATGAGATAACGCTTGATGTCTACAAAGCTTGTGAACCGGGTAATGCCAATCTTGGGGCCACAGAAAATATAAGGATACGTAGTGCAAATGCTGCTTTCGACAATACTATCAATGTGCCTGTAAGCAGCATTGATACATTAGATGAATTATGCGATGCGTTCAAAAGCCAAAATTCATGCAGAGTGCCTGCAAGCAGTAATTTGCCGGGATTTGTGAGGCATCGTTATGTTTTAACAATTACACTTGCATCGGCACAACCTGATTGGATATTCAGTTGGAGAAATGGTAACAGGAATTCGAACATAGTTAATTTGGTTAACGCAAATACTGCACAGTTGTATGTTGAAGCCGGATTGGATAACAGCACGAAGAATAACAGCACACCAAGATACCTTGTTTCTCCAATACCATATATATGCGTAAATCAGCCGGCTATTTTCTTAAATGGCCCTTATGATGAAGATGGTGATTCACTTAACGTAACCAATGTACAACCATTGGATAATATAGGCATCCCCATCAATTACAGTGTAAACTACTCACTTTCAAATCCCGTTGCATCGGCAGGTAATAACCCTTACAATGTTGATAAAAACACGGGCACAGCTACATTTACACCAACAGGGCTAGGTTATTATGTTGTCGCATTTCTTTGTGAAGAGTATGATAAAGCTACGGGGACGAGAACCGGTTATGTAACACGTGATGCGCAAATAAGTGTTTTGAATTGCAGTGCACCCCCTCCATCGGTTGACAGTATACCGCTACAAATCAAAGATGCGACTTTTGTAAATAATGCATTGCTGGTATGCCCAGGTAGTAATCTGAATTTCAGTGTTGAAAGTAAATCAACAAATCCCGGGAATCAATTGTATATGGAAGCCAATACAGCTATCATTCCCGGATCGTCTTTTACAACTGCCGGTAGCGGTACTGCAAGTATAACAGGTACATTTGATTGGACGCCTACTACTGCAGATATTGGCGAACATACATTAATAATAACAGCAAAAGATTCTACTTGCTCAGGTACAGCCGGGTTGTCTATAGTATTGAAAAACTACTCGGTAATATTAATTCGTGTATTACAAGGGCTTGATGCAGGTAAAGACTTGCCGTTTTGTGCATTAAACCCAACCTCCAAACAGTTGTATGTAAGAGGTGCAGAAATGCTCAATACCATAAAATGGACAGATATCAGCGGAGGGGTGGCCAAGTATCTTTCTGCCGATAATATTATCAACCCGATAGCTACACCACAGGGTACAACAGAATATGTGGTGTCAACACCAGACTTGGCGGGTAATTGTAAGAACCAAGATACAGTATCGGTGTATATTGATAACAGTAGTGGTGTTGATATATTCCCTCAAGTTGAAGATTTTGTAATGTGCAAACCGGGGTATTTGCAACTGGACATGAAGCTTACCGGAAAAGAACCCCTGATTAATATGCCTTGTGGCCCATCAACAAATCCAAATACAAAGTTGGATTCGTTTACAGTATATGGTTCTTCGGTTTTTGGTACAGGCTTTAGTTATGATACACTTGGTAGCAGTACGCCTGTATTGTACAATAACGTGAGAACTGCCAAGATGCAATTCCTCATTCTTAGTAGCGAGTTTAAAGAATACGGTATAGCTTCATCTACACTTCGTTCTTTAGCTTTTGAAACAGCAAAATCTACTACTCCTAATAGTTATGAGTACAAAAATTTCACGATATCATTAAAGTGTACCGAGAAAAAGGAACTTGACAAGGATAAAGGTTTTGAAACAGGTGTAGTTCCTGTATACACTGCAACAGGCAATACGAGCTTCCCTGATGGTTTTCATAAATTCAATTTCGATGTTCCCTACAATATTGATATGAATAAGAACCTGATTGTGCAGATATGCTATAGCGATAATCCTGACACAGTAGCGTCTTGTACGTCGCTTAATGGTACACCGCCGATTATCAAGTTTAATCCTGTTACATATTCTGCAGGCTTAGTTTACAAACCTGTTAATGGTAGTGTGAAGGACGTTTGCAATGCAACGATTGTAAATAATATAGCTGAAATAGAGAGCAGGCCTACATTTAGTTTTGACTATAATGAAGCGCCGAGCGGAGGGTTTGCGTTTACGTGGCATTCAGATGCCTACCTTTCTGATTCTACAATTAAACAACCGCTTGCATATGTGTCTAAAAGTTCTGCTGTAGTATTGCAAACGTTTGGCCGCAGCGGCTGCAAGCTAACTGATACTTTGAATGTTATTGTACCTCAACATGATTTTTACGTGTTGCCCAAAGATACTGCCATATGTTTTGGTGAGACCTCAAAAGCTACTGTAAAAAATGGTGCTTACTATCAGTGGTTTGAATACGAAAATGGGCAGTTTAAATCTGCGCACGAATCAGTAAGCTGTGAGTATTGCGCAACCCCGGTATTGAAGCCAAAGAAAACTACACATTACAAAATCAAAGTAGGTGATGAACTCTTTTGCTATGATACTATTGATGCGTATGTTGAAGTAAAGGCAAATCCGATTGTAAACATTCTTAATAAGGATACAGTCATTAAATACGGGCAGAGTGTTCAATTGATGGTGAACGGAGCTCGTATGTACAATTGGACGCCTGTATCATCACTAAATAATCCGAATATTTCTTATCCAATTGCCAAGCCAACTGAGTCTACAATGTATGTTGTTGCAGGCATAGCAAGTAATGGCTGTGTTGCATATGATACGTTACGAGTAGGGGTAAGCTATCGTGATAACTTACTTATACCTACAGCATTCAGTCCGAATGGCGATGGTAAGAACGATTTGTTCAGAATAGCGAATATGACAACACAGCGTTATCTGGAATTCAGAGTATTCAATAGATGGGGGCAGGAAGTATACAATGGTAATAATGGTTGGGACGGCAAATGGCGTGGTGTTGCACAGGAGTCTGGGGCATACACTTATCTCATACGTGTAGCATATCCTGACGGAGAAGTTGAAACCTACAGGGGTGATGTGACATTGGTAAGATAGGTTGAAGCGATGTTTCGATATTGCTTATGCAGTATTCCAAAATAAAAGACCTGCTCTGAGAGCAGGTCTTTTTACTATGCGGAGAAAGAGGGATTCGAACCCTCGGTACCCTTTGACAGGTACACACACTTTCCAGGCGTGCCTCTTAAACCACTCGAGCATCTCTCCGTAAGGGCTGCAAATCTAATTAAAAATCAGATACCGAATATTTTTTCTGCGTTGGCTGTGGTGACGAGGCCTACTTCTTCACGGCTCATTTGCATGGTATCGCCTATTTTTTCTGCTATCAGCGGTATGTAGGTGCTTTCATTGCGCTTGCCACGATATGGCACAGGTGCCAGATAGGGCGCGTCTGTTTCCAGCACTATATTGCTGAGGCCTACCTCTTTTATAATATCTGGCAGGTTGCTTTTCTTGAATGTTACTACACCGCCAATACCCATATAGAAACCTAAATCTATTATTTGTTTTGCTTCTTCAATAGTGCCGCCGAAGCAGTGAAAGATGCCATTCAGCTTGCCATTTTGTTTGCTGCGTACAATGTCTATACAGTCTTGTGTAGATTCGCGGCTGTGTATTACAATCGGCAGATTGTATTGCAGTGCAAGGTCTATCTGATATGCAAATGCTTCTTTTTGTTGTGCAGTGTGTGTTAGGTCCCAATAGTAATCGAGCCCTATTTCACCAACAGCGTAGAATTTTTCTTTAGCCAACCAGTCTGCAACAACAGCCAGTTCGTCTTTGTAATTGTCCTTTACATAACAAGGGTGCAGCCCCATCATGGGGAAGCAATTGGCAGGCCATGTCTTTGCAATACGCATCATAGATTCGATAGTGCCGCTATCGCAATTGGGCATATACATTTTTGTAACGCCCGCATCTAAGGCACGTTCTATCATTTCTGTTTCATCAAGGTTCAGCTGCTCTTCGTAAAGGTGCGTATGTGTGTCTATATACATGATTCTCTGTTAGTGTTGTGGCAGGGCTTTAATATCCCAGCCTTGTTGTGTGCAATGTTCCAGCACACGCGGTAGTGCGTAGCTCATCCTGTCCCATGCTTTTTCGCTATCGTGAAATACGACGATAGAACCAGGCTCAATGTTTTCCAGCACATTGGCGAGACATTTTTCAGGCTCCAGTGCAATGTCGAAATCACCACTAAGTACATCCCACATATAGATTTTGTAAGATGGCTTTTTGCGCATCAGCCTGTTGGCCTGGCTGCGTTTGATGCGTCCGTATGGGGGGCGGAACAAGCGACTGTTAATCAACTTTGCGGCCTGTTCTACATTTTCTATATAGGCTTCTGTTTTGGTAAACCAGCCATTGAGGTGGTTGTGTGTATGGTTGCCAACTGTGTGCCCTTCGGCAATGGTGCGTTTATATACATCTGTGTGCTGTGCAACGTTTTTGCCAATGCAGAAGAAAGTAGCTTTTGCGTTGTGTGCCTTTAATTGGTCGAGCACGAAAGGGGTGATAGTAGGGTGTGGGCCATCATCGAACGTAAGGTATACAGATGGCTTTGCATCCTGCTGTATCTTCCAGTTAAGATCGCAGTAAAACAAACGGCTGAGCCACCATGGCGTTTTAACTAAGTAAGCCATAGTGCAAACCAACGAAAAAAAGCCCGTTTTTAATATCAGATTTCAACAAAGTCGGTTTTATGCATCCAGCCTGTTTTGCCATCGGGGAGGATAACCTCATGCCATTCACCTTTTGTTATCTCACCAGTCAGCTTGATGGTAGTGCCTTCTGGCACAGGTTGAGATTTGCCCATTGGAGGTTTATCCATCATCTGGCTATTGTTCATTACTACTGCCATGTGGCTATCAGCTTTGTGCATAGCAGCAACAAAAGATATGGTAATGAAGAGTACAAGCAATACCCATCCGCCTGCTTTTGCCTGAAATGGCAGCGAGAACGGTGCTTTGCCAAGCCTGTTGAGTATGGCATAACCTATCAGCAGCAGAAACAGTATGAGCGTAACAGTAGCCCATGTATTAGCAGCAGATGCAGCAGTTAAAGACTTCCACCAACGAACAAAGAAAATGTCTTCTATCTCTACAATGCGTCCCGCAATTCGACTTTGTGCCAGCAGCAGATTGTCTTGTATGTTTTTGTCTGAAGGATTGAGTTGCAGGCCACGTTGATAATTGAGTACTGCATCGCCAATACGGTTTAGCTTGTAGTAAGTATTGCCCAGGTTGTAATAGACCTCGTAGTCGGCTGGTTTTGCAGATGCTATCTGCTCGTAGTAATGAGCGGCGCTGTCGTAGTTTTTTTGCTTGTAGGCAGCATTGGCTTTTTGCCAGTAGGCGCCATAGTTGTCTGCAGCATGCATAGCAACAGACGACAGCAGTAAACAAACCAATAGTGCTAGAGCTCTCATTTCTTAAAACAATCTTCCAATTTACTGATAATATCTATTGCCTCGTTGTACGTGTTATTCATTTGCTGCATACCGCTGTAACCTGCATAGAGGGCAGTTTCGCAATCTGTTACGATGTGTTGCGTGCGTGCCATCAGGTCGGCAGGTATTTGCTTGCGCGTCATTGCCTCGTTTGCCATTTCGTGCGATAGGGTAGAGAGCGGTATGTTCAGCTTATCGCTCAGGTACAACCATACAGCTTTTGATATTTCTTCGTAGAAAGCTTTTTCCTGCTTTTGTGCAAGATGCTTTTGCGCAGTAGCCAGACGCTTCAGTGCCACTTTGTTTGCGCGTTTGTTGCGCAGTAGTACCGTGTCTTTAGAAAGCTCATCCTCCCTGCGGCGCCAGAAGGCAATACCGATAAACGCCATCAACGGAGCTGCGTATAAAGACCAATAGCCAACGCTGAATAGTAATGGTCTGCTGTTGAAGCTGATATCTTTCAGCGGTTGTGTATTGATATCATGAATATCGGTAATCGGCATGCGTGCATTGCTACCTCCGCCTTTACCTTGTTTCACATTCAGTTTGTATGCTTCGGTATTCAGCGTTACGTATTTTCCTGTTTGTGCATTATAGAATGTGAATGCAACCGGCGGTATGGTATAGTCTCCCGCTGTGTTTGGCGTAATGGAATAAGTAATGATTTTAGAACCACTGATAGTTGTGGTCCGACCAGTGATGGTATCAACAATTATCGGGTCGAGCGAAGTTATGCCGTTTGGCAGATTCAGCTTGGGTGCTTCTATCAGTTTCAGGTTGCCGGTGCCTGTTATGGTCAATTTCAGGTTGGCAATATCGTCTGTTGTCAGGCTTGTTTTATCAAGCTCGCTTTTGATGGTGAAGTTACCTACAGCGCCTGTATAGTCAGCAGGCTTACCATCTTCAGGCAGTGGGGTAACGGTTATTTTTACAGGCTTGCTTTTCAGATGCACTTTTACATCTTGATAAGCCATGCCACCAAAGAAGTCGTCATTAAAGAAGGGATCGTTCATCATCAGGCTACCGAAAGCATTTTGAAAGAACGGGTCGTCGAACATTCCACCAAACGGATTGCGTTGTCTTGTTTGCTGTATGATGCGTGCAATACCTTCTGCTTCGGCAGGGTCCAGCTCAAGCGTACCGGCTTGTTGCGGGAACAGTGCCGATTTTTTGAGCGTAAATACCTGATACTTTTTACCGTCTATTATTTCTTCAGAAGGTTTCATATTACCTTTCGGCATTTCGAAATCCTGTGTCCAGAAACCATTGAGCGATGGTAGTTTAGAAATAGAACAGTTCATAGGGATGCGCGAATACAGTTTGTAGCTGGCAGTTATCTGTTCTCCCACGTGTACTTTTTCTTTATCTACCGTTACACGTATAAAGAGGTCTTTATCCAGATTTACTTTTGCATCTTCAACAGGTTGCTGCTGTTGTTGTTGCTGTTGACGTAATGCCTGCATTTGCTGTTGCCTGCGTCGTTGCATGGCAGCAAATGGGTCGTCCCAATCATCGCCAAAGGGGTCTTGCCTTTGTTGTTGCCTTTGTGCAACAGAGCCATTCACTGCTTGTATAGTTACACTGTTGGATTGGTATGTGTGACCCGCAGCATCTTTTGCCGTAGCAGGCCCAAGTGTATAGTTGCCGGGTTTGCGTGGTTGTATTACATAAGTAACATTGATGCCTTGTGTACTGGTTACTTTACCATTTACAATAGATGTATTGGAGAAGGTAGAAGAGTAGGGCCCCTGTGTTACGATAAAGTCTTTTGTGAGTGTAGGCGGTGGCATCAGGCTTTGTATATCGCCTGCGTTTTGAATGGTGTACTGCAATTCCATCTGGTCTTGCGTACCAATTTTTTCTGAAGCGGCCTGCGCCACGAAAACTACATTCTGCGCAAATGCCATATCGCACCCTGCAAGTACCAGCAGGCTAACAATACAATATCGCCACATATTACTAATGCGTGTCATTTGGGGTTGATACAAAAATATAAGTTAGCCCCCCTACGTGGTTATAAGAAACTGTGAAAGCACTGTTAAAATAGCGTTATAAATCACCGAGTTGCGGGCGCAGGGTGATGTGCTCTACACATGCCTGCGGAGACAGGTTGTAGGCAGCCCATACCATATCTGCCACGTCTGATGCCTGCATAATGCGGCTTTCGGGGACACCACTGCCTTGCCACGAACGGCTGTAAACAGCGCCCGGAGATATGGCAGTTACTTTAATGTTTGTTTGCATCAGTTCCTCGCGCAGATTGTTTGAAAAACCCATAAGCGCGTATTTGGTAATGCTGTAAGCACCGCCATTGGGGTATGCCTTCAGGCTGGCAACAGAGCATATATTGAATATGTGTCCGCTGTTTTGTTGTTTGAATGCGGGCAGCAGTTTGCGGGTAATGTGGTATGCACTGTAAAGATTCAGGTTCATTAATTGCTCCAACTGTCCGTCAGGTTCATCTGCCAACGAGCCGGGGAAGTAGGTTCCTGCATTGTTTATCAGTGCATCTACCGATGTAGTATCGTTTAGTACTTGTGCAGCAAAATCGAAGCAGGCAGCTTTGTCTGAAAGGTCTGCTACTACAGCTAATACTTTTCTGTTTGGGTATTGTGTAGCCCATTTGTTTTTCACTTTATCTAAATCTGCACTGCTGCGTGCACAGATGGCAATATCAAAACCCTGAGACAAAAACTTATCGGCTATGGCTTTACCAATACCTTGTGTAGCACCTGTTATTACTGCGTATGGCATTATTTGTTTTTTCTTGTGTGTAAAATACGTTCATTTGCGCATAAATGGATAAGATAAAAACAGTGCTGAACTGGAGCAGCGGTAAAGATGCTGCGCTTGCCTACCATGTATTGCGACAGGGAGGCATCTATCATGTAGACTGCCTGCTTACGACCGTGAATAATGAACACGACCGTATTGTAATGCATGGTGTACGTGAGCAACTGCTGGATGGACAGGCACAGGCAATGGGTGTGAAGAGCAGAAAGATATACCTGCCCGCAGCGCCAGATGATAGTACTTACAAAAATGCCATGCAGCAAACGCTTACTGAACTGAAACATGAAGGCATCAGCACTGCAGCATTTGGCGATATATTCTTAGAAGACCTGAAGCAATACAGAGAACAGCAGTTAGCTACTGTCGGTTTTGATGCAGTATTCCCGTTATGGAAACAAGATACGCGCAAGATGATTGCCATACTGGAACAGACAGGCATACAGGCAATGGTGATATGTGTAAATGAAAAGTTTTTGGGCAAGGAGTTTCTGGGGAGAACGATAGATAGTAGTTTTCTGAACGACCTGCCCGCAGGCGTAGACCCGTGTGGAGAGAATGGCGAGTTTCATACCTATGTATACAATGCTCCTTACTTTAAGGAACAGGTAGCTGTGCAGCAAGGGGAGATGGTATACAAGAATTACACACCTGCGCAAAACGATACAGATAAATGGAACACCGGCTTCTGGTTTTTGGATTTGTTGCCTGTGGAATAAAGCGCCAACTTTGATTTTGAAAAACTAAGAGATATGAATTGGCTGATATTGATTATTGCAGGTTTGTTTGAAGTAGGCTTTACATTTTGTCTGAGCAAGGCAAAAGACGCTACTGGCAGTACTGCTACATCGTGGATTGTCGGTTTCTTTGTTTCGCTGTCTATGAGTATGTATTTACTATATAAGGCTACGCAAACATTGCCAATGGGTACTGCCTATGCCGTGTGGACTGGTATTGGAGCCGTAGGTACTGTAATTGTTGGCATTGTATTCTTTAAAGAGCCTGCAACCTTCTGGCGGTTGTTTTTCATCTTCACACTGATAGCATCTATTATAGGATTGAAGTTTGTATCCAGTCATTAAAATAAAAGAGCCGCACGATGCGGCTCTTTTATTTTAAATGAGTTAGTTTATTTGAATTGTACCCAAGCCACTTTTGCTACTTTCTTTCTGCCATCACGGTCTACCATCAGGGTAGCGTATGTTTTGGTTTTAGGATTGTAGTGAGAAGACTCTACATAGCAGAATCTTGAATAGCCATCATCTTTGGGAGCACCAAAAAGATAAAACTCTTCTGCTTTGCCATTATTCAGTTTGTAGCACATTGTATTCGATTCGCTGATAGCCACCACCTGTTTTAGTTTGTTGTATTTCTGTTCTGCTTTTCTTTCAATGTTTTCAGGGTAATCGTTGAAGATTACATAACGACCGTCAGGTGTAGTAACATAGTCGTAAGAAAGGAATGCGTTGTTGTGAATAGCACCCATGGTATAACCAAACTGCTGTGCACCGCGGAAAGACCAGAAGCCTTTTGATTTGTTATAGATATACAAAGGATCGATTTTGCCATTTGCCATTTGTTCCTTTGGTACCATTGTGCCACTTACTTCATTTCCTTTAGCATCGTAATCGGCAATGCCGATATTGTTGAGGTGTGTACGGTATGATACTGCGCCTTGTGAACTGACAAGCATATCGAGTGTCATTTCTTCGCTCAGCACAGTAGTGCTGTTATCGGGGTTAATGACCATGTTTTGAGGCATTCCACGGAAGCCCTTGGGAAAACCATAAGCAGATTTTGCGGTAGCATCTGCATAAGTAGCACCACAAGGTTTTGAGTTAATGATGAACAGTGTTTCGGGGTCTATTGTTGTAAACAAAGTGCCATAGTAGGTAGTAGTGGCAGCGCTGAAACCACGTCCTTTTGTTTTGCCTACGGTAAGTGTCAAAAGCTGTATCAACCCTGTGCCCGGGTTGTATTGCATAACGGCTTCTGTGTTTTTAAAATCGTCTGTGTTTTCCAGTTGTTTATTCTGGAATGTAGTATCACCTGCATTCAGTTTTGAAACAATAACACGTGAGTCTTTGCCACCTGATGCCGCTGTATTGAACCCGTATGTACATGCAATAATATGTTTGTCGCTGTGTACAGTAAGGCCAATGAGGTTGATGTATTTAAATCCTTGCGACGGATAGTTGGCTCTGTTTATTTCTTTATGACTGCCATTGTAATGAGCAATTTCTATCCTGTTACTGCTTTCTTCTGCAAAAGAGTTGAAGTTTACAATCGCATAGCAATCAGACTGCGGGTCTTTTTCTACACGAAAATCAGCTTCTTCTACCTTGCCGAAAGCCATGGCGTATGCAGCTCCTGCGCCATAACGCTGTAGTTCGTTTATGTTTTCTTCCTTCAGCATAGCGCCCGTATTAGGGTCCAGAATAATGCGGAAGAGGGTTGGCGTGCGATCTAACAATTGTTGCAGGAAAATAACAGGTTTGCCGTCTATCTCAAACAATCCCTCGATAACGGAAGCTTTCATTTTGCGAGGCTCCCATAGTTTGCTCTGCAGTACTTTTTTGCTGGCAAAAGCTCGGTTCTGATTATATACGGTTACTTCAATACCTTCCTTACTGAAATTGAAAAGAAAAGTATTGCCGTTGGAGAGCTGCATTACTTTATTCCAGCCATTTTCGGGTTCATCGAAGGAACTGCTGTATTTGACATCGGTTGGTTGTGCCTTGGCTATGCTGCTGGTTAGCAGGGCCAGGCTAAGGATAGATAATACTAAAGGTTTCATATTGGTTTTATTGGAGCCCAATATAAAACAGCAGTAATAGAATAAAGAATTATTAAGATTATTTCTTCTTTGTAAACCGGTCGTCTGTCAGCGCATGCAGGAAGGCTTCCAAGTCTTGCTTGTCTTGCTCTGTAAGGCCTAAAGGCTTGGCAAGAACAGAGTCTCTGTTGATGCCATCTGGCATTTTAGCGTGCGGATTGTCGTAGTAGTCAATCACCTCGCGCAGGGTTTTGAAGCTACCATCATGCATATAAGGTGCAGTCATGGCTACATTGCGCAAGCCAGGTACTTTCATCTTGCCAATGTCTGCAGGTTTTTGGGTTACATAATATCTACCCGAATCATTGTGTGTAGTGCCATTGAACAAACCAATACTTCGAAACTCATCGCCTGTAAAATCGGGGGAGAAGTGACATTCAAAACACTTGGCTTTTACACGAAATATGTCACGTCCACGAACCTGCTGGTCAGTCATGCCATTGGGTTCGTCATTCATCCAGCGGTCGTTGGGTGTGGCAGATGTTTCGAGTGTGCGCTCGTAGGCTGCTATGGCCGAGGCTAAAGTTTTGGTTGTAGGAGCAGTCTTATATACTGTAAAGAACAGGTTGCGGTATTTCTTACTGCGATTCAGGCGTTTGATGGCTTCAGATAATTTCAGGTTCATCTCCACCGGGTTTTCAATAGGCCCCAGTGCCTGTTCTTCCAACGAAGCAGCGCGGCCGTCCCAGAACAGGAAATCGCGGGCACTGACATTCATGGCGCTAGGCGTATTGCGATTGCCAAGGCGGCCGTGAACACCTTTGCTGAAAGCAGATGTATCTGCAAAGGCAAAAGCGGGTTTGTGGCAGGAAGCACAACTGATACTGCTGTCTTCAGACAGGATGGGGTCGAAAAATAGCATTTCGCCCAGGCGTTCTTTGGTAATCTTCTGCGGTGTCTTGCTGAAAGAGAAACCCAATATTATGGCAACAGCCAGTGTAGTAATGATAATACCTTGCTTCACAAGTGCAAAATTAAAATAAATAATATGCACTTTCACATAACGCTTCATTTAATACCTTTGCACCGCAAATTATTTTCATACTTCTTATAAATATCTCAGATAATGGAATACCGTATTGAGAAAGACACGATGGGTGAAGTGAAAGTACCCGTTAATGCTTATTTCGGCGCGCAAACACAGCGTTCTATCGACAACTTCAAGATTGCACAAGACATCAACAAGATGCCGAAGGAAATCATCCGTGCATTTGCCTACCTGAAAAAAGCTGCAGCACTTACCAATACAGACCTGGGCGTACTGCCTGCAGAAAAATCTGCACTGATAGGACAGGTTTGCGATGAAATACTGGAAGGTAAACTGGACAATGAGTTTCCGCTGGTAGTATGGCAAACAGGTTCGGGTACACAGTCGAACATGAACGTGAATGAAGTAATAGCGTATCGTGCGCACGTTATCAACGGTGGCCAGCTGACTGATAAAGACAAATTCGTTCACCCGAACGATGATGTTAATAAATCACAATCATCAAACGATACGTTCCCTACTGCAATGCACATTGCTGCATACAAGATGCTGGTAGATGTAACAATACCGGGCATCAAAAAACTGCGCGATACGCTGGACAGGAAAGCGAAGGAATTCATGCACATCGTAAAGATTGGGCGTACGCACTTTATGGATGCTACCCCGCTGACACTGGGACAGGAAATAAGCGGTTATGTATCGCAACTGGACCACGGCCTGCGTGCGATTAATAATACACTGGCTCACCTGAGCGAACTGGCACTGGGTGGTACTGCGGTAGGTACAGGCATCAACACACCGAAAGGATATGCAGAGCATGTAGCCGGTAATATTGCTAAACTGACTGGTTTGCCATTTGTAACTGCTGAAAATAAATTTGAAAGTCTGGCTGCGCACGATGCTATTGTTGAAGCACATGGTGCACTGAAAACAGTTGCCGTTAGCCTGATGAAAATAGCTAACGACATCCGTATGCTGAGCTCTGGCCCACGTTGCGGTATCGGTGAAATCTTCATCCCTGATAATGAACCGGGTTCATCTATCATGCCAGGTAAAGTGAACCCTACACAATGTGAGGCATTGACAATGATTGCTGCACAGGTAATGGGCAATGACGTTGCAATTACTGTTGGTGGTTCTAACGGTCATTTTGAACTGAACGTGTTCAAGCCTGTTATGATATTCAACTTCCTGCATAGTGCACGCCTGATAGGTGATGGTTGTGTATCATTCAACGATAAATGTGCGGAAGGTATTGAACCAATACAGGCAAACATTGATGCTAACCTGCACAACTCATTGATGCTGGTAACATCGCTGAACACGAAGATAGGCTACTACAAAGCTGCTGAAATAGCACAGACTGCACACAAACAAGGTAAAACGCTGAAACAAACAGCCATAGACCTGGGTTATGTAACGTCTGAACAATTTGACGAATGGGTACGCCCTGAGGATATGGTGGGTGATATTAAATAGAACCCCTGAATCCCCTGAAGGGGGACTTGTATGATATGAAAATGCCCTGCAATTGCAGGGCATTTTTTATTCGTTTATACTTGCCCGGATGTCCGGTTTTAGTTTGTCCCATTGTTGTTGTAGTTGAGGACATCCAACAGTTATTTTCTTATCGATAGTTTGTAGCAAGTCATTGCAATTTTTTGCATTGTCGAACATAAATCCGACAAACATGGTCCATGTATCAAGAGGAATAGCAAATTCCTTTTTGTTGTAATAGTTCAGAAATTCGCATGGATATTTCTCAATGTAATTTTTACAATATTCAGCTGCTACTTCAGATACAGCACCATCGCTTAGCTCAACTATCCGATTGAACAGATAGAAATAGAATGGACGTGTGTCATTGTTGCTCGTCAGAGCAGAATCCATCAGGCTGAAAAATTCATCATTGTCATACATACAAAACTGACCATTATAAAATGCCTTTGCATAAAAACTGATTTTGGGGTTGTTTACATAGTAGGATGTGGGGCGGCCATTGATCTTATCGATACGTTTTGTGTTTACACGACCAGTTGCAAAGATTGGGTGATTGTCTTTGGGGATTAATTGTCCCATACAGATGGTGGGGATTAGTAGCAGAAAGAGTACGGTATATTTCATTTGGTGTAAAAATATGGAATATACTCAATGAGGTGGCTTTGCTATATTTACATCAAATGAGCAAGCTGCAAAAAAGAATAATAGCTGTGTTGGTCATGGTGCTAGGGTTGGCTGAACTCCGGTATATCGCCGCGCACGGTGCGCATGCTCATGACTATAAAACATTCAAGACATGGGCGGTGCATTTGTATCAGCATGGGCTGGGCAATGCCTATACCATTTGGAACGACTACATGCCTGTGTACCAGTACGTATTGTTTGCATTTGCAAAGCTCGCAGGTAGCGAGGGGGCAATTGTAAAACATATCTTTTACCTGAAGATTGTAACGCTAGTCTTTGACTATGCCACATTGTATTATATATACAAGTGGATGGATAAGCGTGTTGACTACCTTGTGCTGTTGCTGATAAGTATGTTGAATATTGGCTTTGGCTACAATACACTGATATGGGGGCAGATAGACGGGATATTCTCTGGTCTTGCACTGATGGCTATCTACTATGCATGGAAGCATAATCTGACACTCAGCCTGCTCTGCTATGTGCTGGCACTGAATACAAAGCTGCAGGCACTAATGTATCTACCAGTATTGGGCTTGCTATATATTATGATGCCTAACCTGAATGTGCGTAGAGTGGCGAAGGGTATAGCGGTAGCGTTGTTATTGCAGGCGCTGATACTATTGCCATTTGCATTACAACCCGAAGGTGGGCTGAGTTTGTTGTGGCAACAAGTGGTTGATTCTTTCAACAGATACCCGACACTGGGAGAGAATAATTTCTGGTCTTTTGTAGTGCCGGTTGATACCATTCATGTACCGGATGCGGGTGTATGGCTTGTAGGGTTGACGTATAAGCAGATAGGTCTGTTGTTGTTTATGGGTAGTAGCCTCGTGGCATTGATGCCATTGCTGAAAGCTGCGTATAAAAAATGGATGTTAAAGCAGGCAAATGTACAGCCCGCAAAAGATGTGCTTTGGGTGGTTTGTAGTTTGATAGCATTATTGTTTTACTATTTCAATACAGAGATGCACGAACGCTATTCTCACCCTGCATTGTTTTTCCTGACGGCCTATGCTTTTTATACCAAAGACTATATTGTGTACATAGCATATTCTCTCGTTTATTTTCTGGTGCAGGAAGAAAGCATGCGTGGTTTGCATATCAATCATGATAGCATCTTCCTGTTTCATCCGTTCTTTATAGCAGGATTCTTCGGGGCGATAATTATTTATCTATTCTATAGGTTGTACAGTACGATGAGGGTGTTGTGGTAAAACAATAAAGCACCCCATATGAGGTGCTTTACATATGACTTACTACTTCAGATTAAACTACCACACATACTGCTTCTTGTTCAGCAGCAATGCTTCACCGGCAATTGTCTTGTCGCCCGTGCTTACTTCGTATACCGCGCAGTCGTAAAGGATACGGTTTTTGTCTGCAAAGATTTCTTTTACAGTTATTACCGCTTCGTATTCAGTATCTACAAACATCGGTTTCATCCACTTCATGCTCTGGCTCATGTATACGTGACCATCTGCATACCATAGTGCACCAAATATTTTTGTGAAAACACTGGCGCCGAGGAAGCCGTGTATAATGTTGCGGCCAAACATACTGGCTTTACCTGCTTCTGCATCAATGTGCAGCGGGTTTACGTCGCCGCTAACGCGTGCATACGTATCTACATCGTCTTGTGTGTAACTGAACTTGTGGTGGAACTCGTCTCCTACTTTTAGCATAATAATGTCGTTTTTACCTTCTTAAGATAGTAGAAATTTGAAAAAAGGGGGATAATTTCAAAAAAAATAAAATATTAACAATTGGCTGATATCCTTTAGAGTGGCTGATTTGCTACGAAATTCACAGCTTGTAGAATTAATTCAGGGGATATTTTCCTGTAAAATGTACATTTTTTTAATAGGAAATACCTACCTTTGCGGCGCCAAAAGGAACCCCTCAGAAAAAGGTGCAGAAAGAATAATGGAGAGGTAATAGATTGCTAATATAGGAGTTTTTCTTTTGTGCAACACAATTAACGAAACAATTTTAAAATAAGTATAAAACTTAAACTATGGCTAACCAAGACAGCAAAAACTTTGTAGAGAGCGTACTGGACGCACAGAAACAAGCTGTTGACACAGTAGTGGAAAACACTAAAAAACTTGCCAACGGTAATGCAATGGTAAATGATACAATGGCTAAAGGTAGCGAGTGGTATAAAAACTGGCTGGATGGTCAGAAATCTGTATTTTCTGCAACTACAGAAAAAGCTAACAGTGCTACTGCAACTGCACAAGATAACATGGCTAAGATGAACGAGTTTTACCAAAACTGGTTCAACACACAAATGGGCTGGGCTAAGCAAATGTGGGAAATGAACATGGACTACATGAAAAATGCTACGCAACAGCAACAAGCTACTGCTGCTAACCCAATGGAACAGTTCAGCAATATGTGGAACTCACAAACTGCAAACTGGAACAACTGGATGAACGGTATGAACATGATGAACAACTGGAACAATGCAATGAACCAGTTTCAAAATCAGTTCCAGAACAACAACCCATTCAGCATGGATACATGGAAGAAAGCAAGCGATAACTGGACTTCAGTTTTCAACCAATATTATACAATGCTGAACAGCACTTTTGCAGATATGCAAAAGAACATGCAGAACGGTACTACACAGGATGCTTACCGCAATATGGTAAACGTAACTGAAGGTTTCGGCCGCTTTGCAGAAATGTGGATGCCTTTCATGAAGTCTATTCAGGAAAAAACATTCAACACTGAAATGTACAAGCAATACATGAACCCTGCTATGTACAAAGAAGTAATGGACAAGTTCTTTGGTTTTATGCCTGAACAAAGCCGCCAGTACATGCAGAACATGACTGACATGATGCAGAAAGGTATGGGTCAGATGAACCAAATGGGCATGGGCAACTATCAGCAAATGCGTGGTATGATGAATAACATGATGCCTAACACATCTGACATGTTCGCTGGTATGCTGAATGGCTATAACACATGGTACAGCAACCTGAACAACGCAATGTCTCCTATTACAAAAATGATGACGCCTAACCAACATACAAAAGCTATGATGGAATGGAACAACATCGCAAACCGCATGATGGTTTACAATATCAAAAATGCAGAAATGCAATATATGATATACAACCAAGGCGTGAAAGTAATGGACAGCCTTGCTGAAAACATTGCTGCTAAAGTTGAGAAAGGTGAAGAGATCAGCAACATGATGGCTGTATACCAAGAGTGGTTGAACATCAGCGATAAAGTATATGTTTCTTTGTTTGAAAGCGAAGAGTATAGCAAGCTGATGGCAGAAGTTAGTGCGATGCAAATGAAACTTCGCAAAGACGTTGAAGCTCAAATGGAAAAAATGCTGGTTGCAGTTCCTGTAGCTACACGTAGCGAAATGGACGAAATGTACAAAGCTATCTACGACCTGAAAAAACAAGTACGTAGCCTGGAAAAACAACTGGAAGCTACTGCTACTGAAGGTGCAGAAGAAACTGCTAAAAGCAAAAGCAAGAAAGCTTAATTAAAAGAATAGTTTGTTGTAGTGTTTAATAACTGAGTCCTGCCTTCGTGGCAGGACTTATTTTTTGAGCATAGCCTTCAGCATACGGGTATTGCCCGCCATGTCTTTACGTACTTCTACATCAGTATAGCCCATTGCTTCGAACAGTTCTTTGGCCTGCATAGAATAGTCCCTGTCGAGCTCACAATAGATGAGGCCGTCTTCATTGAGGTGTGTTTTGCCGAATTCTGCAATGATGCGGTAGAATAACAAAGCATCTGTAGTAGGTACAAACAATGCTACATGCGGTTCATGGTTCAGCACATTGGCATGTATCGATGCCTTTTCGCTTTCCGGTATATATGGCGGGTTGGAAACAATAATGTCATACATACCTAATGCCTCTACCTGTTCGGGATTCAGGAAATCGATATGTTTTACCTCAACAGTTGCATTGAGGTTGCTTGCATTCATACGGGCTACCAACAGTGCTCCACTGCTTACATCGCAGGCTGTAACAGTAGATTGTGGCAGGTCCAACTTCAGAGAAACTGCTATACAGCCACTACCAGTGCCAATATCTATAATGGCAGGAGATTTGCCCGAATTGTCTTTTACAACCCAGTCAACCAGTTCTTCTGTTTCAGGGCGTGGTATCAATACGCTTTCATTTACAGTAAATTCACGGTTCATAAACCATGTTTTGCCGATGATGTATTGTATTGGCGTAGCTTTTTTGAGCAGCTCTTTATAATTGTCAAACTGGGTTTGTTGTTCGGCTGTAAAAGGTTTGTCTTTATCTGTAAGGCGTTGCAATTTATCATCGCCTGTTATATGCTCCATCATAGCGTGCGCTATTGCTGTGGCTTCTCCTTCGTCGTATATGGTTTGCAATGTATTGCGTAGATCGTAGTAGGCCTGGCTGTATGTGAGCATCGGGCAAAGATACCCCAAGCGCAGAGAATAGCGGGCAATTAATTTAGAATATCTTTGCAGCCATGATGCACGAAGCATATATGCGCCGCTGCCTGCAATTGGCAGAGATGGGTAAGGGTAACGTATCGCCCAATCCCATGGTAGGTGCTGTATTGGTGCATGACGGGCGTGTGATAGGCGAGGGCTGGCACAGAGAATACGGCAAGGCACATGCCGAGGTGAACTGCATAGAAAGTGTAGCAGAGGTGGACAGGCATCTGATACCTGAGAGTACGATGTATGTGAGCCTGGAGCCGTGCGCGCATCACGGTAAAACACCGCCATGTGCGGAGCGCCTTGTGAAGGAGCGTGTGAAAGAAGTGATAGTATGCAATCCTGATCCGTTTGAAAAAGTTGGCGGACGCGGCATGCAGATATTGCACGATAATAAAATAATAACCACTACCGGTTTACTGGATAAAGAAGGCCGATGGCTGAACCGTAGGTTTTTCTGTGTACAGGAGAATAAGCGTCCGTATATCATCCTGAAATGGGCACAGTCTGCGGATGGTAAATTTGCACCCTATGGCAACAGGCGCTACCAGATAAGCAAT
Organism: Flavipsychrobacter sp.; assembly: GCA_035299045.1. Lineage (GTDB taxonomy): Bacteria > Bacteroidota > Bacteroidia > Chitinophagales > Chitinophagaceae > Polluticoccus. The sequence continues at coordinate 77,697 of DATGXJ010000002.1, read as the reverse complement.
GCATATAGCAGCATTATCGTACACAAATGGCGTACGGAAGAAGATGCTATTATGGTGGGTACGAATACTGCATTAGCTGATGACCCGCAACTCACATCAAGATTGTGGGAAGGAAAGAGTCCGCTACGAATTGTAATAGACCGCTCGCTGATATTGCCAACAAATCTGAAACTTTTTAACAGGGAAGCAGATACTTGGGTAGTGAATGATATGAAGGAAGAGCAGGATGAAAACCTGCAATATGTGCAACTGGAATTTGACGAGCATCTGCTAGAAAATATATTGCAACGATTGTATGATGCTAAAGTGCAATCGCTGATAGTAGAGGGTGGAGCAAAATTGCTGAATATATTTATTGATAAGGGACTGTGGGACGAGGCGCGTGTGATAACAGGCAATAAAGTAATAGAACATGGTATTGCTGCACCTGTACTTACCAATGCTACTAGAGTTTTTGAAACTGAACTGGAAGAAGATGTATTGCAGGTGTATGTAAACAGCGATAGCAAATATCCTTATGCGGAGGGTATGGGTTTATGATGTTCCTGCTACTGACGGTGCTGCTGAATGCAGTCCTCTTTATTCTCTTTAAACTGTTCCCGAAATACAAGGTTGACACACTGCAGGCTATTGTAGTAAACTATATTACCTGTGTGGTAACAGGTAGTATATTCTTAGGTGAATTTCCCGTAGGGAGCAAAAGTGCAACGCAGCCGTGGTTTGGCTGGGCATTGGCAATGGGGGTGATGTACATCAGCCTGTTCAATTTTATAGCTTACTGTACCCGCAACTATGGTGTGGCAACTGCTTCGGTGGCAAATAAACTATCGTTGGTAATACCAGTGTTGGCAGCTGTTGTGTTGTATGGAGAAAGATTAAGTTTGATAAATATTGTAGGTATAGCACTGGCTTTTCCTGCGGTGTATTTGTCTGTTAATAATAAGGATGAGCACAGTGCTAAGCATGGTATGTTGCTACCTGCATTGCTATTTCTGTTTAGTGGTACGCTCGATTCGATTACAAAATACGTAGAGCATCATCACCTGCAGGATGTGAAGCAACAGGCAATATTCCCGATACATGTGTTTGCTGTGGCAGCAAGTATTGGTGTGGTGCTTGTAATCATACTTGCGGCGATGAAAAAGATACAATTGCATTACCGGAATATTGTAGCAGGTATAATACTGGGTGTACCCAATTATTTTTCCATCTACTACCTGATACGTATGCTGAATGATAAAAGCATGCAGAGCAGTATTTCCATTGCACTGAATAATATTGGTATTGTATTGCTGAGTGCATTGGTGGCATTATTATTTTTGAAAGAGAAACTGACAAAGCAACGCATCATAGGTTTGTTGCTTGCTATTGTGTCTATAGTATTGATAGCTTGGGTTAATGGCCGATAATTTTAAATATAAAACACCTGAAGGAGCTACTACTGCCGAGTTTAAAGACAGGGGGAGTAAGTTTCTGGCATATGCATACCCTGTAAGCAGTGCAGATGATGTGAAGGCAAAGCTGCAACTGCTGAAGAAGGAGCACCCGAAGGCAGTGCATCATTGTTATGCATACAGGATAGGTACTGACGGGTTGCAATACCGTGCCAACGATGATGGTGAGCCATCTGGTAGTGCAGGTAAGCCCATACTGGGGCAGATAGATAGTGCAGGTATTACCAATGTGCTTGTGGTGGTGGTGCGCTATTTTGGTGGTACACTGCTTGGTGTGCCGGGACTGATAAATGCATACAAGACGGCTACGCAGGATGCGCTGCAACAAGCGGTATTGATAGAGAAGTGGATAGAACAACGCGTAGAGATACAGTTTGACTATCCTGTGATGGGTGAGGTGATGTATCTGCTGCGTCAGTGCGAGGCTACTGTGTATAAGCAAGACCTACAGTTGTTTTGCATAGTACATGCAGGTATACCTAAGCCGCATGCAGATGCATATATCGCAAAGCTTTCGGAAATTAGAGGTGTGGAGGTAAAGCTCATTTGATGCAGACAGCACAACATAGCATTCTGATAAAGGAAGAAGCCCGCAGACTGGGTTTTGATGCCTGTGGTATTGCTATGGCTGTGCAATTGGATGATGATGCCCGCAGGCTTGAAAGCTGGCTGAAAAATGGTTTTCATGGTACGATGCAGTACATGGAAAACCATTTTGAAATGCGGACAGACCCGCGAAAACTGGTACCGGGCGCAAAGTCTGTTATCACACTACTTCTTAATTATTACCCCGAACAACAACAGCAACCAGACGCACCGAAGATAGCCAAGTATGCATATGGCACCGATTACCACTATGTGATACGTGAGAAGCTGAATAACTTGCTGACATTTATAAAGGCATATATTGGCGATGTGGATGGTCGTGGTTTTGTAGACAGTGCGCCTGTGCTGGAGCGCAGCTGGGCGGTACGCAGCGGGCTGGGCTGGGTAGGTAAGAATGGTAATCTGCTTACAAAACATTCAGGCTCTTTCTTTTTTATAGCTACGCTGATTACAGATTTAGAATTAGAAGCAGATGCACCATTCAGTACAGACTATTGCGGTACTTGCAAAAAGTGTATAGATGCTTGCCCTACGGAAGCAATAGTATCACCTACGATTGTAGATGGTAGCAAGTGTATTTCTTACCTAACAATAGAATTGAAAGATGCACTGATGCCGCAAGGTTTTGAGGGCAAGATGGACGGGTGGATGTTTGGCTGCGATGTATGTCAGGATGTATGCCCGTGGAACAGATTTTCAAAACCCAATACCGAACCACATTTTACACCTATCCCCGAAGTACTAAACCTATCGCTTGCTGAATGGGAAGCCATGAGTGAAGATGCTTTTAAGAAAGCATTTAAAAACTCGCCTATGAAGCGTACTAAGTGGAGTGGGGTGCAGCGGAATTTGAAAATGATTAAGAATTAATTGTAATAGAATAGTTTAAAGTGTATGGCTTGTCGTCCTCAAGTGTAACATAATGTTCAATATTATTGTAGTGCCAGACATCAATAGATGGTGAAATGCTGTCGAAACCAACAGTTATGTTTTCACCATTTTTACATTTGAAAATAAAAACTTCGTCAGTTGTTTTTACCTCATTTTGTTTAGCATAGACACTAGGATATGCTTTAAATTCTTCTGGGTTATATTCTTTTCCATAAACTCCAATCTCTATTATTGGAGACGTATTTAAATATACCTCAGCATTATCAGAAGTAGTGTTTTCATATTCAATTGAATAATCATGGTATATTTTTCCCCAAAGACTTTCAAAAAAATCCATGCCTTTTAATACCATTGTTTTGTGTTCATTCGCCCTACTAAAACGAAGAGCTAATACTCCATCATAAGAAACTGAGTACTTATCATAAATGCTTAATCTTGCTGAGCTATAGCACCGCAAAGAATATCCAAGTAGTGTTCTTAAACACGATATATCTTTCTCTGCAAGATTTAACATTATATCTTCCTTACTTGTTCTTTCCCTCCAGCATAGGTACAAAGCTGAAGTCGCCGAGGGTTTCTTCTTTTACATTCCCTGCAACATCTTTGGTTATGCGCATCATCTTTTGCCCGTTGTCATCGCCAACAGGTATTACTGCAATGCCACCCGGTTTTAATTGCTCTATCAGCTTAGGTGGTATAAAAGGTGCTGCAGCTGTTACTATCACTTTATCGAAAGGGCCGTAAGTAGGCAAACCCTGAAACCCATCGCCATAAAAACGTTTGATGTGCGGGTAGTTTTTCATGAAGAAAAAACCACCTACATAATCGTACAGCGCCTTTTGCCTTTCAATACTAAAAACCAATGCGCCCAACTCTGCCAGTACACATGCCTGATAGGCACTACCTGTGCCTATTTCCAGTACTTTGTCAAACTTTTTTATCTCCAGTAACTGAGATTGATAAGCTACTGTATATGGTTGCGATATAGTCTGGTTGGCTGTAATAGGGAATGCCCTGTCCTCGTATGCTATGCGTTCAAAAGCAGGGTCGAGGAAGAAATGGCGTGGTATGCTGTTGATAGCTTCAAGTACTCGTTCGTCTGTAATGCCTTTTTCGCGTAGTAGATTTACTAAATCTCTGCGTAATCCTTTGTGTAAATAATTATCGTCTTTCGGTTTGCTGTGCAGCATACTGCGAAGTTACGAGCGAGGTTTGTGAAATAAAACTTGCAGAATCAGAAAGTCTGTATAAAGTGCTTATTTAAAATTGACTGCCAGCCCCATGCCTATGTAATTGGGCTGCGCTACAGGCTGTATGCGCAGTGATATATCGCGCGATATATCGAAGTTTTTGAGGTGTGCAGAAGCTATCGCATCTATTACCTGTACGGTGTAACCAAGTGCAGTAAGCAGCACTGTCATGTCCAGCCATTTGCGGTATTGATCTTGCAGTTGTTTCAGGTTTTCGGTGGTGTATTTTTTAGTTTCTATATCCGTATCTACAGTAGTCGGGTCATTATCTATACGTGTATAGTAAGCTTTGCGGTATTTTTGGTAATTGGTAAGGTTGAAGTTGATGAAATAACCCGCTGCAGCCACGCCTACATATATGGCAGGTACTTTCCAATATTGGCGATTGTAAAACTGGCCGCTACCCGGAAGTATAGCAGAGTACATACCTGCTTTTTTAGGTTTAGGTTCAAACTTGTGTGGCTTAACTTCTTTTGCCCGAAAACTGTCTTGTGCAGCTTTGGGTAAAGGGTCAACAACTGCAAGAGTTGTGTCTGTTGACAGCTCCTTGCCTGCAGCCGTATCGCTGACAGATTGTGCCGATGTGTTGAAGGTAATCAACAGCATGGCTGCAATAAGAAGTGTGTATTTGCGGTATGTAACAGACATCAGTTTTACCAAAGCGCCTCAAAGGTAATAAAAACGGGCTATCTCGCAGAGATAACCCGTTGCAAATATTAGTTAAAGGCAACCATTATTTCATTCCGGTACCCATATTTACTTTAGTATCCATCTTCATCAGGTCGTTTATCACATTTACCGTTTCAGACAGGTACATATCTTTTTTCAAAGCTTTTATCCATTCTTCATTCTTCTTTACAGAATTGCTGTCGAGGTTAATTTTTGCAATATCTACCTGTGGGTTAGATATGCTCAAAGGTGTTATTTTCTTTTCCACCTCTTCCAGTTTTTTGCCTACAGCATTTGCTTCTTCTACCTCTTTACGATATTTCGTCTCGTTCAGCGATACTATGTTTTCTTCTTCCAGTTTTTTAATGCGGTTAGCACTTTCTTTTATCAGTCCGAAGGAAGGGTTGGCATCTACACGTTTTTTACTGCGTGCTGCAAGTTCTTGTGTGTTTACCGGATTACTTACCACATTGTATTTAACAGCAGGTATTTCGTCCCACTTCATAGCTGCTTTGTCGCGACGTTCGCCAAGGTCCATATGCTCGTAAGCATCAGGCAGCATTACGTCAGGCGTTACACCTTTCAACTGTGTAGAACCACCGTTGATGCGGTAGAACTTCTGAATTGTGAGTTTCAGAGAACCGATGGTATCACCACTGCTTGCTATGCGCTTGCCCGCAGCTACACTTTCCAGCCATGTGCGGTATTCATCAAGCGATATTACTTTCTGTACGGTACCCTTGCCATAAGTAGGCGAACCCACAATAACGGCACGCTTATAGTCTTGCATGGCAGCGGCCAGAATTTCAGATGCAGATGCACTACCGGTATTTACCATAATGGCCAAAGGACCGTCGTACAATACACCACTTTGCGGGTCGTCGAGTTGAGCAGCATTGTTGCCATTGGTTTTTACCTGTACCATAGGGCCTTTGTCTATAAAGAGGCCACCCATGTTTACAACATCTGTCAACGAACCACCACCATTACCACGCAGGTCGAGGATGATACCATTAACACCTTCATTTTTCAGTTTTGCAACTTCTATAGCCACGTCTTCAGAGCAACGACGTCCGTTATAGTTCTGGAAATCTGCATAAAATTCGGGCAGATATATATAACCTATTTTAGAACCATTGTTATTGATGATGGCAGACTTTGCAAATGTTTCTTCTCTTTCTACCACACCACGTATGATAGGTATGATTTTAGTAGCACCGCTTACTTGTTTAACAGTCAGGCGTACTTCTGTGCCTTTAGGCCCGCGGATGATTTTTACAACATCGTCTATATCATAGTTCTGCACATCAACAGGTTCTGCAGCGCCTTGTGCTACTTTCAGTATTACGTCGCCTGCTTTTAGCTCACCTTGCTTCCAACAAGGGCTGCCAGGTACTATAGATACTACTTTTACTTTTCCGTCATCGTTTTGCAGTTGCGCGCCTATGCCAAAGAATGTACCTGACATCTGTTCATCAAAAAGCGCTTTGTCAACAGGAGGGAAATAGTCTGTATGCGGATCGTGTGTGCCTGCAATGCTGTTGACGAAGAATGTAAAACGGTCGTCGTCTTTCAGCTTGTTCATGCGTTTGAAGAAGTAATCCATGTTTTTCTTAATGGCTACTCTTGCAACAGAATCGAGCTGATTATCAGACATTACTACTTTAAGTGTAGTGTCTTTTTTCTCTACACGCTTCTTCTGGTCGTCTTTCAGATCTACATATTTAGCCAATACCCTATATTTCATATAGGTATTCCAGCGGCTTTGCAATTCGTTTGTGTCTTTTGCAAAAGGTACTTTTTCACCATTCAGGTTGATGGTTTCATCTGTAGAGAAGCTGAAAGGCATTTTTAGCGCATTGTTGCAGTAGCGTTCTGCATCCTTCAGGCGCTGTTTGTAAATAACGTTGAAATCGTCAAAAAAGCTAACCACGTTTTCACCGTCATTTTCTTCAAGTATCAACTCGTATTTCTTGAAGCTTTTGATATCTTCTTGTGTCAGGATGCGCTTATCATAGTCAAGCCCGTTCAGTATTTTATTGTATGCTGTAACGGAAAACGAATCATTCATTTCGCGAGGCGAAAAGTGATTTTGTTGTATTGCTTTCAGAACGGTTTTAATAGCAAGTTTTCTTTTATCATCCGGTGTACCACCATCTGCTGCATACCTGAACGAAAAAAACGCAGCCAGTGCAGACAGAACTAAAAGTGGTATCAAAATTTTGTTCTTCATGAAACGTAACATAGTCCTCAGTTAAATTAACCTATTATAACAAATGTAACTGATTTGGAGTTAATAAAAAGCTAATCCCCAACGGGTTGTAATGCCCTCAAAAGGGGGATTTTCAGGTATATAAACGTAAATTGCAGCCTTATTGTTGATATGAGAAAGGTATACTTCAGGGAGTTGGGTACAATAGAGTATGGCGATGCATGGCAAATGCAGGAAGCATTGATGAAGGAGGGGCTCGACATCAAAGCGCAATGGTATAATGTACCTGATGCAGAGCGCCCTACAGACAACGGCATTAAGCATCACCTGCTATTCTGTACACATCCGCATGTGTATACACTTGGCAAGAGCGGCCACATGGAAAACTTGCTGGTAAATGATACCAGACTACAGGAACTTGGTGCAAGCTTTTATAAAACCAACAGAGGGGGAGATATTACCTACCATGGACCGGGGCAAATTGTAGCATATCCTGTGTTGGATCTGGAGCAGTTTTATACAGACTTGGGTAAGTATATGCGCAATCTGGAAGAGGTCGTTATCAAAACAATAGCACATTACGGACTGAAAGGCGATAGGCTGCCGGGATCGACAGGTGTGTGGCTGGATCCTGACAATCCCGCTAAAGCACGAAAGATATGTGCAATGGGTGTGCGTAGCAGCAGGTGGATGACAATACACGGATTGGCACTGAATGTAAATACAGACCTTCGTTTTTTTGACTATATAGTGCCCTGTGGTATTTCTGACAAACAGGTGACATCTATACAGAAAGAGCTTGGCAGAGAGGTAAATGAATTGGAAGTTAGAGAGATACTAAGAAGGGAATTTTCTAATGTGTTTGAGTGTGAAATAGTTAACGATTTAGTTAAATCGGAATAGCTGAAAAATTAGTATATTAGATATACTTTCAACGCTAATTACCGTTTATGCCCGATAAGATTTTATATAACTGGGGTACTAACCACCTGCAGATAAAACTAGGCGACAGAATTGCTCCGAGAATCAAAGCGTTGTATTGGGGTGAGTTCTTGTTGACAGCGGGTATGGCAACCGTATTCCTTCTACAGTCATTGCCTTTTAGTGCAAGTTTCATTCACGTTATTTCAGGTATTGGGTCTGCATTTTTATATGCACTGGCAGCATACAGGTTTATGACGCGTATGTTGTACAAAGAAGAGGTGTGGCTGGACGAGGAGTTCCTGATGCTTGTGAATATTACGCCCTTCAAACGTAAAGTAAGCAGGTATAACTGGCAGGATGTAGGCCCGTTGCACTATGCAGGTAAGGTGACAAAAACAGACCATCCGCTGAAAGGGCAGTGTTATGATTATTTCGGTTTTGAAACACAGGAACACCTGATACAGAATATGTATGACGAGGGAAATCTATATTTCAATTATTGCGGCTTCCCTGTGCGTTTTGCAAAAGGCGTATACTCCTGGAGTGCAGAAGAAATGATACGTATGATGAAGCTGTATATGGGTGATGCGCTGCGTCTTGGCCCAGAATGGAAACGCATGGCACAAGAAACCTTTGATGTGGAAGGCGAAGCTTAGTATATAGTAATAAAACCTGTTTCCAGCATTTTCCTGTCTTCTCTCAGTTCAAATTTATAGATACCTTTCTTCTGGAAGTTGCGCTTATCAACTATTATCATCGGGGCACCTACACGTTCTATCTCCAATACTTGTTTGTTATCATTATTCAGAAAATTTACAGCATAATGATGTCTTGTATAATTCGGGATATCAATGTTTACATGCCCGGTAAATGGATTGGTATAGATGTATTGTGACTTTATATAGGCTACACCATCTTCTGTGGCCTCTTCAGGAATATCTAGTGTAATACGTGGAGCAATCTCTACAACCGGTACGGCTACAGTATTGGCTTGTGGTGTTATAGTAGTGGATTCGGTTTTTATAGGTTCTATTTTAATGTTTGCTGTTAGTTTTTGTAAAGAATCGTTAGGTGCCAACACTTGTGCATTGATAATATCAATACTATCAACAGAAATCGCAAAACGGTTACTATACCAGGTAAGGTCTGAATTGAATACTATGTAAAGCCTATACCAGTTTTTGCCCGGCTTAGGGTGCCCGTCTATATATGCCTGTGGACCTTTTTTCAGGTTTTTTACCAATCCGAGTGTAATGTAATTATATATACTGTCGGATGAGCGCTGAACTGCGATAGACTTAATGCCATCGTACTGACAAGTCCAACTGAGTATATTCAACCCTTTCGAAGTAGAACCTGTAATATCCGGCAGCGTGGGTTGAGCCCATGCATTTGTTGTATATAATAATGTAATGAGAACTGATAAAGTAGCCCTGACGAACCTAAACATCCTCCAAACCTACAGTAAAAATCGGTTTGATAAAAACTGACGTACAAGATTTTATTTTCTATAACATTTATCATAATAAACCCATATTAAGCACCTGCATTTGTACAAACAACAATTTCTTTATAGTTTGGACGCATATCTGACTATATTATGGGTTTATTTGTTCGAAAACCACTTAACCTGCTACTAGCCGAAGCATCGGATTCGGAAAAGGGCCTGAAGAAAACATTGACTGCACCTGCACTGGTTGCACTTGGCATTGGCGCCATCATTGGGGCCGGGCTATTTTCCATTACAGGAGGCGCTGCAGCATCTAATGCAGGACCTGCAATTACAATATCGTTTATAGTAGCAGCATTGGGTTGTGCATTTGCAGGCCTTTGTTATGCTGAATTTGCATCTATGATACCGATTGCAGGTAGTGCATATACCTATAGCTATGCTACCATGGGCGAATTTCTGGCTTGGATAATAGGATGGGATCTTGTGTTGGAGTATGCTGTAGGTTCTGCTACTGTAGCTATCAGTTGGTCAAGATATCTGGTGAAATTCCTGCAGTATTTTGGTATAAACCTTGGGCCTGAATTCACATCCTCTCCGTTTGAGGGTGGTATTATGAATGTGCCTGCAGTGTTTATTATAATACTGATGTCTTTGTTACTGATGCGAGGTACAAGGGAGTCTGCATTCATAAATGGTCTGATAGTAACATTGAAAGTTGCAGTTGTATTGATATTCATAGCATTGGGTTGGCAATACATTCACCCTGAAAACTATACGCCATACATACCTGATAATACAGGCACGTTCGGAGAGTTTGGCTTCAGTGGTATAGTACGTGCAGCGGCAATTGTATTCTTTGCATACATCGGCTTCGATGCTGTATCTACTGCAGCGCAGGAATCAAAGAATCCCAAGCGCGATATGCCAATAGGTATTTTGTTATCGCTGTTTATATGTACTATTCTATACATACTTTTTGCACACGTAATGACAGGTGTTGCAAACTATACAGAGTTTGCGGGTAAAGATGGTATAGCTCCTGTAGCAGTAGCAATAGACCATATGGGTAAAGCGGGTGCCGATGGAGTGGTTGTGCCGGACTATCCTTGGTTGAACAAAGCTATCATCGTAGCTATTCTTGCGGGTTATTCTTCTGTAATCATGGTAATGCTGATGGGACAGTCTCGTGTATTCTTCTCTATGAGCCGCGATGGTTTGATACCTAAAGTATTCTCTGAAGTGCATCCTAAATTCCAAACGCCTGCGCGAAACAACTTCCTGTTTATGTTGTTTGTGAGCATATTTGCTGCATTTGTACCTGCAAACGTTGTGGGCGAAATGACAAGTATAGGCACACTGTTTGCATTTATTCTTGTATGTGTAGGTGTAATAGTAATGCGTAGAAAGATGCCTGAAGCGCCACGCGCATTCCGCACTCCATTGGTTCCATTGGTTCCAATTCTGGGTATTGCTACCTGTCTGTTTATGATGGTATTCCTGCCATTAGATACATGGATACGCCTGGTGGCATGGATGATGGTTGGTTTCGACGTATACCTGTTCTATGGCATGAAGAATAGCTACCTGAATAAGGGTGCGTTTAATAACAGAAGCTACAAGACAGTATCGTATACAGGCTTGGGCATGGTGGCGATATTGGTATTTGTCGCCATAAAGCATCATGCAGATACCACTACTGATGATACAGGTTTGTATTATTTCTCATTAATATTTGCTGCGCTGCACGCTGTGTTGTATGTATTGACAATGAGCAGAGGCAGAAAGGACGCAGCATAACAGTGCTGTGTATATTCTTATTTTACAGGTGTTTCGCTACGGTGGAGCACCTGTTTTCATTATAGGTATGTTATATCCGACTATGCAGTATTTTCCCTTTTAACTATACTATTTATTAACTACATTTGTCCGTTCAAATTTCAGAATACATTTAATATTATAAAATATTTGCTTTATGGCGTATGATGTAATAGTAGTAGGTAGCGGTCCCGGTGGTTATGTTGCGGCAATCCGTGCCTCTCAGTTAGGTTACAAAACAGCAATCGTAGAAAAAGAAAGCCTGGGTGGTATCTGCCTGAACTGGGGTTGTATCCCTACGAAGGCTCTGATAAAGTCTGCACAGGTATTGGAATATATCAGCCATGCACAAGACTATGGTATAGTAGCAGGTGAGTCTAAAGCAGACTTCAATGCTGTTATCAAACGTAGCCGTGGTGTTGCTGATAAAATGAGCAAGGGTATCCAGTTCCTGATGAAGAAGAACAAGATAGATGTGCTGATGGGTATGGGTAAACTGAATGCTAAGAAAGAAGTAGAAGTAACAGGTGCTGATGGTAAAACAACTGCATATGCTGCCAAGCATGTGATACTGGCTACCGGTGGCCGTGCGCGTCAATTGCCAAACCTGCCGATAGATGGTAAGAAAATCATCGGCTACCGTGAAGCTATGAACATGCCGACACAGCCTAAGTCAATGATTGTTGTAGGTAGCGGTGCTATCGGTGTGGAGTTTGCTTATGTTTACAACAGCATGGGTACAAAAGTTACTATCGTTGAGTTTATGCCACGTATAGTGCCTGTTGAAGACGAGGATGTATCTAAAGAACTGGAAAAAGTTTACAAGAAAAAAGGCATCAGCATCATGACCAATGCTTCTGTAGAAAAAGTAGAAGCAAAAGGTAACGGTGTTGTAGCACACATAAAAACAGCAGATGGCAATATGTCTACACTGGAAGCAGATGTAGTATTGAGCGCTGTGGGTGTTTCTGCAAACATCGAAAACATTGGCCTGGAAGCACTGAACATTACTACAGATAAAGGCAAAGTAATTGTAGATAAATACTACAACACAAATGTTGCCGGCATCTATGCTATCGGTGATATCGTTCCTGGTCAGGCACTGGCACACGTAGCTATGAAAGAAGCAGTTATCTGTGTAGAAGCTATTGCAAACAAAGAAGGTAAATACCACCATGTACCGGAAGCGCTGGATTATAACAATGTACCGGGCTGTACATATTGCTCGCCTGAAATTGCTTCTGTTGGTATGACAGAAAAGCAAGCTAAGGAAGCCGGTTACGAAGTGAAAGTGGGTAAATTCCCATTCTCTGCTTCAGGTAAAGCAAGTGCTGCGGGTGCAAACGAAGGTTTTGTAAAAGTTATCTTCGATGCTAAATATGGCGAATGGCTGGGTACACACATGATAGGTGCAAACGTTACTGAAATCATTGCACAAACAGTAGCAAGCCGCAAACTGGAAACTACATGGCAAGAGCAACTGGATACAATCTTCCCTCACCCAACAATGAGCGAAGCTGTGAAAGATGCTATTGAAGTAGCACTTGGCGAAGCTATCCACCTGTAATAAAATGCCGAAAGGCTATACGATAAAAAAGGGCTATCAATTTGATAGCCCTTTTATTTTTGGGGTTGGTCTTTTCCCTACATTCGTGTTTCATAAACTTGAAAACATGCGTTCTGTTATTTTCTCCATCTCATTATTACTATTAGCCAGCTGCGGCAACGAGCAGCCTAAAAATGATACAGCAACTGCTGCTGAAACACCTGCTGTATCTGCATTACAAACAACTGTAGATAGCATTGCAAAATCTGTAAAAGCAAAGATTGCTGTAGCAAGTATTAATGTGGAAACTGGTGATACATTTTACTATAACGGAACAGACCATGTGCCTACGCAAAGCACCATCAAATTTCCACTGGCAATTATGATAATGAGGCTTGTTGATAGTGGAAAAATATCGCTTGATGAAAAGTTTACACTTACTAAAGAAGAGCTGAAAATACGCGGTGGACAAACATTGCTGGAAGCACTGAAAGGAGGTAACAGTATGAAAGTGCACAGCTTGCTGGAATATATGACGCATGTGAGCGATAATATTAGCTTTTGTGGTTTTACAAGGTATGTAGGTGGGGGCAAGCAAATAGAAGCATACATAAAAAGTACAGGGCTGCAAGGTATTAGTGTAGCACAACGTGCAGGCGAACCTTATGTAGATTTCGAAAACCCATACAATACATGGTGCACGCCACAGGATATGGCAAAACTGATGGTGAAGTTTTATAAAGGTGAACTGATGAGCAAAACATCTACAGATACATTGCGCAGTATAATGGAGCGCACTACGGGTGGTACTAAACGCATAAAAGGATTATTGCCTGAAAGTACTGTCGTAGCACATAAAACCGGCAGTAGCGATACAAAAGATGGTAAGACAATTGCTATTAACGATATTGGTATAGTAACATTGCCAAGTGGGCAACATATTGCTTTGGCAGTATATGTACACGATATAACAGGCGATATGGAATATGGTGAAAGTGTGATAGCTGCTGTTGCAAAAGCTGTGTACGATGATGCTGTAAAGAAATAACTATAATGAGTGAAATAACAAAGGGCGCTGAATTGGCGCCCTTTGTTGTGTATATATAGAATAGGTTAATCCACGACCGTCATGCGGCGCGTGCTTTTTGTTTTGTTATTGGTGAGTGTGAGGAAATAGTTGCCAGCAGCCATACCGTTTCTGTCGATAGTTATTTCATGTTGGCCGCGGCTGTATTGTTGGTCTGTAATGGTGCGTATTAATCGTCCGTTAGCATCAAATATCTGAATGCGTACATTGCCACCGTCAGAATTGAATCTGAAAGAAGTACTGTTTATAAATGGATTCGGATAGTTTTGTTCCAGTGCTTCATTGCTGCCACCTTCCTGTGTGTTGATGGATGTACCTGCACTTTTGAATACAGGCAGTACAGGGAAACTATTCATGAGAATATCATTCACATCATTGATATCTAACCCAAACCAATCAGCGAGCACTGCTGCATAAATACCACGGAAGTCATTTTGCATGGGTATGTTATCGCTTGTGCCGGCGTTGGCAGGCAATACTGGGTTTGAGCCAATTAACCCGGGATTTACGTGTGGGCTGAATACCATAACAGGAGCAGCTGAACCATGGTCTGTACCACCACTGGCATTAGACTTTATACGACGCCCGAATTCGCTCATTGTCATTGCAGCTACGCGATTTTGGAAGTCTAAAAGTTTAGCATCATCAAAGAATGCATATACTGCTTCGGATATTTTTTGCATCAGTGTAGCATGTGCACCGATTGTTGTGTCTGTAGCATCTGTTTGTGCAGAGTGTGTATCGAAACCACCAAGGCTTACAATATAGATTGGGGTTTGAAGACCGCCTGCAATCAGGCGAGCTACTATTTTTAACTGGTCTGCCAGCGAATTGTTAGAAGGGTATAATGAAGAAAGGTTGTTTGCTTTATTAGCTGCATCTTTTATAACCTGATTATAGGTTTGAGTTTGCTGCATAATGTAGCGTATAAATGTAAGCTCATGCCCTGCATGTGTTGGAGGAGCAGGGTCGACATAGTTATTAGCAATGTTATAAAAGCTGCTAATACTTGATATTGCCATGCCAGAGTTTACATTTGCTCCCTGGGTTATCATTGATACACCTGAGCCTACTTGTATAGCCAAAGGATCCGGCATTGTAGGGTTAGGGTAGTTATTTGGGTAGCCTGGGTATTGGTGATCCAAATATCTGCCCAACCAACCAGTTGTTTCATATTGGCTGGCATCAGATGCGCTGAACCAAATATCTGTTGCTCGGAAGTGAGAAAAATTGGGTGTAGGGTAACTAACAGCTTGTGTAATATTTACCATACCATCTGCGTACATTTTCTGTATGCCCGACATTGCAGGGTGTAATCCTGTGAGGGATGTATTGGATAATGCTAAAACCTTGCTTTGTGGTATCAATATATTAGATCTGGCATTAGAAAGCTCGCTATACTTATCGATAGGTATCACCATGTTCAACCCATCATTACCACCATTCAGCTGTATTACCACCAACACACGACCAGTGCTGGCAGAAGATTTAGCCATCATTTGTAATAATGGGTGATCGGCATATGTACTAACTGGTATGCCATTTATCATAAAAGCCAAACCTGCGGTAGGCGTTATTTTTAAGAAGTCTCTGCGTTTCATATTTGCAGTTTTACCTGATAATGAAGTTTAACATAAATGGTGTTCCGGTAAACGTAATATCTCAATTAACGTATTTGTTAATCTAGTTTTTACAGTATTTGTATTACTGGTAGTAGGGTTAGATACATAGTTTGTCCATGCTGTAGTCCAATAATAATCAGATGTTTGTCCTGACAATAACTGACTATCTTTTATAGCTTTTTTGGTGTTGGCAGTTAATGGTAGTCCTAAACAATATTTCACAAAAAAGTCAATTAGCGAATTCGGGTCCCCAACATTAGGGCATAGTTTTGCAAATTCTATTGGGTCAATTTTTATGGTAGTACCTGTACCTGCAGAGAAACCGGAGCTTAACATCATATCAGCAAACGATAAGCGTTTGGGGAGTGTGGTTGAGTTAATCCATATTTCGTAATAATCCGGTTCTTGATAAAATGCAGGCCATCCTGACACGTTTGGTGGATCGCCCAAATCCATAGCAAGTGTGTTGCCATAGCTGCGAATGTAGTTCCATATGGCATAGGTTTTATCTACTGTTAGGGTTTGAGGTATGGTTATTTTCATTGTGCGGAACATACCTACTAAATAATCAAGAGGAGTTCTTATGAAACATGCAACACTATTAATGTCGTAGAAGTGTTCGCTTTTGAATAATGTTTCCAGAACTGGTTTAATATTGTAGTTGTTGTTAATTAGGATTTGCGCAAGCGGTACAATAATATTTGCTTCTGTAGAGCTGTCAATGTCATAATAAACAAAGCATCTGTATAATTTACGGCAAATATGAAGTGCAACATCTTGCTTGCTGAATATCATGCTTAGCATATCATCCACTTCATTAGCGCCGGCACTACCGGTTTGCCCCATTACAACATAGTTACCATAGTAAGATGAGAAAATCTTATGGCTGGTATCATGTTTGGTAGAATCGAAGTAGCTGGAAATAGTAGTGTTATTAATACGCCAGCCTGTTAATACTTTTGCTGCTGCTTTTATATCGTCTTCATCATATATTGGTGTAAATCCTTTACCTATGGTAAACAACTCTTGTAATTCGCGCGCATAGTTTTCATCTGGTGCGGTCTTTGTATTTAAGTATCCATTTAGATACACAAGCATTGATGGGTCTAATGTTACATTTTTTACAATTGTTTTGAAATTACCAAGTGCATTTGCCCTGAACATGGCATTTAATTTATAAGACTTTCTTGCATCACCTGTAGTAAGTACTTCCGTAGCGAAGTGATTGTGCCAGAAGAGCACCATCTTTTCCAGAATACTCAAATCCTGATTCAGCATTTGACCCAGCCACCATGATTTGAAAGAATAATAACGTTGTCCTGTTGTAGTACTATCATACGGAGCATTCACCCAGGTTTGTCCCAGAGGTACAGTCGGGTCTGCTACAACAGCATTATAATTATTGAGTGGTGGATTTGGTGCAGAAGTTGGCAGCGTGAGTATCTTATCTACGGCTTGGCTCATTGTCATGCCTAATAATGTACTTACATCTGCAGGTTTTACACCAAATGTAGTTCTGCGTAGCAGATGTATAGCCTCAACTTCAGTCCAAGTACCAGTGTAGGGATTAAGTGTTGAAGTGGTTTTGTTGTGGCCTGTTGGAGCCCCTTTATTTACATATTTTTGGTAAACTTGGTCTTTGTCCAAGCTGATATTTTGCGTGTGAGCCTCTCTTTCAGCTATTACTTGTTCAAAAAACTCACGACGGTTTACTTTACCCATAACCGTATATTTTATTAATAGACTATTGTACCTATTAGCAGGTTTAATGAAAAGTTAAAAATAATATATGTGCTTTCATAGCTCTTAACCATATTTTAATCTATTGATTTTCATTATGTTAAATAGCATTGTTGTGAATTACTGATTGTGTTGATTAATTTGTTTGTAATATGTATAGACTATACACTATTTTACTGCTATTGTGTTGCAGCATGTATGTACATGCTCAACGCACACAAACCATACGCGGTACTATTACCGATAAAGAATCTAAGACGCCTCTGATAGGAGTTGTAGTGAGGGTGGTAGGTGTAACGCCGGAGATAGCAAATGTAAGTGATGAGAATGGTGCTTATGTGTTGAATGCAGCACCTTTAGGCAAGCTTACAGTTTCAGCACAGTATATCAGTTATCAGCCGGTAATCCTTAGCAACATCCTTGTAACATCGGGCAAGGAAGTAATATTGAACATAGAGATGGAAGAGTCTGCTACAAAAATGCAGGATGTAGAGGTGAAGGCTAAAAAAGAACACATCAACGAAATGGCAGTAGTAAGTGCCAAGACTTTTGATGTATCGGAAACAGAACGCTATGCAGGCAGCAGGTCAGACCCTGCGCGTATGGCATCCAACTTTGCAGGTGCGCAAGGGGCAGATGATTCCAGAAATGATATCATTATTCGTGGTAACTCACCACAAGGTGTATTGTGGAGACTTGAGGAAATAGATATACCCAACCCGAATCACTTTGCAGTGCCGGGTACTACTGGCGGGCCTGTAAGTATGCTGAATAACAAGACACTTGCCAACAGCGATTTCTATACAGGCGCCTTCCCGGCAGAGTATGGTAATTCTACCGCAGGTGTTTTCGACCTGAAAATGCGCAATGGTAATAATAAGCGTCATGAGTTCACTGGGCAATTAGGGTTTTTGGGAACAGAGCTTGCAGCAGAAGGACCTTTATCAAAAAAGAGTGGGGCATCCTATATATTTACCTACAGATATTCTACATTGAAACTGTTTGAAGGCCTGAACATAAAAATAGGCACCAGCTCTATACCCAACTATCAGGATGCGGCGTTGAAACTAAACTTCCCTATAGGTAAAAAAGCAAACCTGTCTGTGTTTGGTATTGGAGGTCTTAGTAAAATAGACCTGATAGTTAGCAACCAGACTCAGCAGCCAGAAGAGCTATATGGCGAAAGCGACCGAGATCAGTACTTTTATTCTAACACAGGTGTATTGGGGGTGTCATTCAACTACCTGATAAATAAGAATACCTATACAAAGTTTGTGATTGCAGAATCGGTAAACGAAATAGGTGCACATCATGATAAAGTATTTCGCAATGCAAACTGGCAGGTAGATTCTTTGAAGAATGTATTGGGCTATATGTTCAATACAAAAACAACTAGTGCCCATTGGTACGTTAATACAAAACTATCTGCACGCTCTGTTGTAAGAGCAGGTATAGTAAACAACTACTATAGTGTGAACTTTTTGGATAGCAGCAGACAGTATCCGCCAAGCAGGCAAGACTGGCAGCAAAGACTTAGCTATAAAGGTGGCACAGACTTGTTGCAAGGTTATGTACAATATAAGTATCGCCCCAGTGATGCATTGACACTAACCGCGGGGCTGCATGCACAATACCTGACGCATAATAACAAAGCAGTAATAGAGCCACGCATTGGCATGCGTTGGCGAGTATCGTCTTCAGGTGTTATGACTGCGGGCTATGGCCTGCATAGCCAGATGCAGCAATTGTATCAGTATTACGCACACCTGCCGCAGCATACTCAGGCTGTTATGCACAACTACGATATGGGCTTTACCAGGAGCCATCATGTAGTAGCAGGGTATGAACATGCATTGTCTAAAGTATTAAGGCTGCGTACAGAAGTGTATTATCAATACCTCTTTAATGTGCCGATAGAAATGCGAGCAGGTTCTTCGTTCTCAGGGCTTAATCAAGGTGCATCATTTTCAAGATTGTTTCCTGATGTATTAGTGAATAAAGGGACGGGTTATAACTACGGGCTAGAGTTGACGATAGAAAAGACATTCAGTCAAAATTTCTATGTACTTGCTACCGGTTCTGTGTTTGACTCGAAAGCAAAAGGGAATGATGGTATATATAGAAATACAGACTACAACACACGCTTTGCTACCAACCTGCTGGCGGGCTACGAGCCCAAACTGGGTAAGAATAGTGTACTGATAACTGGTGTGAAGATAACCTATGCTGGCGGCAGGTTGTATTCTCCGCCTGATGTTGCTGCATCTAACGCGTTGGGTGATTTAGTAGTAGTCGATTCCGCAAGAAACACATTGCGTTTCCCCGACTACTTCAGGGCCGATGCTAAGTTGGGTGTGCGCATTAACGCAAAGAAACTGACACATGAAATAGCTGTAGATCTTGTAAACGTATTCGGGATTAAGAATATACTGTCGCTGACTTACAATGCAGATTTAGGTGCGCAGGGGGTATATCCGTTTGTGAAATCGTATCAATTGGGCTTTTTGCCGTTATTTTACTACCGCATAGATTTTGGCAGCGGCAAAAACAGATAGTACAGATGAATGAAAAGCACCTGAACGGGCTTACTGCAACCCGCGGTTTTGCCGCATTGATGATTGTGATATTTCACTTCGGGCTCAATGTATTCCCTTTCAAACATATGCAACCCTTCTTCGCAAAAGGAAATGTGGCAGTTAGTTATTTCTTTACGCTGTCCGGGTTTATCATGTGTTATACATACTTCAATCAGCAGATAGAATACAAAGACTATCTGAAAAGAAGAATTGCTCGCATAGCACCGCTGTATTGGGTAGCTATGATAATATCTATCATTCGTGTAAGAGACGAAGCGCAGCTTGGATTTAAAACACTATTGAATTTCTTTTTTGCGCAGGCTTATGTTCCCGGGTATGCATTAACAATAAATAGTGCAGGGTGGTCTTTGTCTGTAGAGATGCTTTTTTATCTGTTGTTCCCTTTACTGCTTTTGTTATATAAAGTCAATCAGAAACGCTTTGCATATGGTGCGTTGTTGTTCTATGTGCTATCGCAATTGATACACCTATGGATGGTAGTACACGCAAAACCTAATAATAATAACTGGCACGAGCTGACCTATTATTTCCCGTTTGCCCATCTGAATGAATTTGTAATAGGTATGGCTGGATACTATTTCTATACACATTATAAAGAGCAACTAAGCAAGATGCCTGTATTTGTAACGCTTGTCATGGTTGTGTTAAGCATTATATATCTGCCATTCAGCAAGCACAATGGGTTATTATCGCTGTTGTTTGTATTGATGATAGTTGGTATAGCCTGTAAGAAAGATAGCTGGCTGAGCGCAAAACCTTTGGTAT
The DNA here is from genome assembly GCA_035299045.1 of Flavipsychrobacter sp. Taxonomy (GTDB): domain Bacteria; phylum Bacteroidota; class Bacteroidia; order Chitinophagales; family Chitinophagaceae; genus Polluticoccus. The sequence goes on along the minus strand of DATGXJ010000002.1, from coordinate 57,066 downwards.
GGTTGGGAGAGGTTAGTTATGGTATATACATATTGCAGATGCCTGTTAACTTTTATGTATCTAAACTGAACGCTAAATATCTGGGGCTTACTACTAATTGGTTCTTCCTGTTTTTTGTAATTGTATTGGTTGTTCTATCGGCACTATGTTATAGCTACATCGAAAAGCCCCTACGCAGGAAAATCAATAGTTTGAAAATATGAGTGTAAAATTATTTTGTTTATATGCAGTCAAACATTGTAATATTGCAAGATGAATAACATGTATAAACACGCCAAACATTGTTGGAAGCCTTGCATAGCGAAGGGTGCGTGTACATTATTCTAATATCTGAAAGATTATTTACAAAACGTATATACAGCCCTTCGGTAAACCCCGAAGGGCTTTTTTTATAACTATACTAAAACAGGCATAGATGAAACTGATAAACAAAAAAATATGTATGGGCAAGGACATTGGCATTCATGGCAATCTGTTCGGCGGCATATTGATGGCATGGATTGATGAGGCAGCAGCAGCATTTGCTACAGAGTATTGCCACACCCCTAATATGGTGACGCTAAGGGTAGGTGAGTTGTTGTTTAAAAAACCAATCAAAACGGGGAACCACATACGTGTGTATGGAGAGGTGGCTCATTTGGGCAGTACATCCATTACACTGAATATTGATGTGCGTAAATACAATCTGTATAGTGGTGAAGAAACTGTGGTATGTACTACATCCATCACATTTGTGCGTATAGATGATGATGGCAACCCGACACCTATAGGGGAGTCTATCAAAAAGAAACACAGGGAACAACTGGAAGTTGCTGCATTGGGATAAAACAAAAGCAGCCTCATAGGCTGCTTTTGTTTTTAATGATGTGAAGTGAAATTACCATCCGTCGCCATCCAGCATATTGCCGATGCCGCCCAGGATGCTGCCTTCTTCTTTACGTTTGTAGGTGCCGTAAGATAGTATGCGGCCTGCCAACCTGCTGATAGGCAGTGTCTGTATCCAAACTGTACCCGGACCACGTAGTGTTGCAAAGAAGACACCCTCGCCGCCAAATAGTGTGTTTTTGATGCCGCCAACAAACTGTATGTCGTATTCTACATTGCGGGTAAATGCTACGATACAACCCGTATCTATTTTCAATAATTCGCCGGCTTGCAGTTCACGCTTTGTTACGTGGCCACCGGCATGAACAAATGCATGACCGTCGCCTTCCAGTTTTTCCATAATGAAGCCCTCGCCACCAAACAGGCCTGTACCCAGTTTCTTTTGGAATTCGATACCAATAGAAACACCCTTCGCAGCGCACAGGAATGCATCTTTCTGGCATATTACTCTGTTACCTAGTTCCTGCAAATCGAGCGGGATGATTTTGCCGGGATAAGGTGATGCAAACGATACGCGCTTTTTGCCCTGGCCGATGTTTGTATAGGTTGTCATGAAGAGGCTTTCACCCGTCAGCATGCGTTTGCCTGCAGAAAAGAGTTTGCCCATCAGGCTTTGGTTTGGCATACTGCCATCACCAAATACCGTTTCCATTTGTATACCGTCATCCATCATCATAAAGCTGCCTGCTTCTGCAATGGCTGTCTCCTGCGGGTCCAGCTCTATCTCTACATATTGCATTTCTTCGCCGTGGATGTGGTAATCAATTTCGTGGTTGTTGCGCATAGTATTTTTATAAAAATTAGCTTGTCAAAACTATGAGGTTAATAAATGTGTAATATATAAAGCTCTGTTAAATCAGTGATATTTAATAGCAACCAGTATTGCCAAGCGTAGTTCTTACGTCATCATCCCAAGCTTTCTGTTCAGTTGGTTTAGTGCCATGTACTGTTTCCTTGTCGTAATTGTTTTGCAATACAGCACCTTCTTTATCTGCATCACGTAGCAGGTTTTCCAATTCAGTCTGGTAGTTTTCTATGGTGAAGCTGTAATTACGAATCTTATTAGCCAATCTGCATGCATTTAAAGCTGCGATATCAAAATGTAGTTGTTCATGGTTAAGCGTTTTTGCACTTCTGCCATTGGGTTTGCACCACGAATGTTGCTTATCGAAATATACATTCAATGATACATCCAACTTTACGGTTCTTCCCTTTCTTTCATGACTGTACTTCATGGCTATACCGCTATAAGTAGCTGCAGCGCCTTTACTTAATTCATCGGGCTCTCCTTCAAAATCATTAAGGGTTAGTTTTCGGTTTTTGTCGTAATAGATTGTACCCTTATCGCCTGCAGGCACAATCTTTACCGATGCAATGACTCCCGCATTGCCTTCCGATTTAGTGTACCAGTTATCAAAATCTTGCAGACCACGTTCTACATTGCTTTTTATCAATTTCTCAATGTATGCACTGGCATCGAAGCCTGTTTGTACATAACCTGAACCTGTGTATTCAACCAGTTTATTCCCGTTCTGATAAAATGCGACACCATATGCAAGGTCGGCCTGCTGACGCATGTCTACATTTTTTTCAGAAATACGTAATTGGGTAATATGCATTTCCAAACCATCTAGCTGCGTGTTTTGCTGAATGCTGTTGTTTATAAAAGCCTCAATTGCTTTTGCAGCACCACCTTCCAGATTGATAGGTACAACTTTGTTGGCTATACCTGCACGCATTGTGCCAATATTATCCTTCTCCTCACGGTCGTCTACTACCGTTGTTATGTAGTAATTGTGCGGAGTATAAAGCTTTTTGTTGGGCTTTAGTTTAATGATGCGTGCTTCCTGTGCAGATAGTTGCAAGGCGCAGGTAAGCAGCAAAATGGTTTGTAAGAATCTGTTTATCACAATGTTATTCTGAATATTCACAAACGAAAATACTTATTCCTGCGTTTCCATGTTTGAAACAGTATTTTATATATTGTAAAAATTATAACCAAAAGATGCAGCCCGAAGAGATACTGATACTTGTGGCGAAAGGCGATAAGAACGCCTTCGGGCAGTTGTATGCCTTGTTTAAAGACAAGGTGTACAATACCAGTATTTCGTATCTGCAACAGGACAATGATGCGGAAGAAATTACACAAGATGTTTTTGTAGAGGTATATCACAATGCTGGCACATATAAAGGTGGTGCTAGTGTATCTACATGGATATACAGGATTACGGTCAATAAGTGTCTGGACCGTATCAGGTACAATAAAAGGCAAAAGCGGTTCTCCTTTATCACCAGCATTTTTAACAAAGACACGGGTGGCCTGCAGCACGATAGACCCCATTTTGATCACCCCGGGGTGGGGGCAGAGAACAGAGAACGGGCAGCCATCTTGTTCAGTGCTATCAGGCAACTGCCTGAAAACCAGCAAACCGCGTTCATTCTGAAGCAGATAGAAGGGCTTTCGCAAAGGGAAATTTCGCAGATTATGGATATGGGCGAAAAGGCAGTAGAGTCGCTGCTGCAAAGGGCAAAAGCTAATTTGAGAAAAATTTTATCGGATTATTACAATTCAAACGAAGGATTATAAATATGAAAACGTCTAAAACGATATAGGTTATGAAGCAGAAGGATGAAAATAGATGGGTTGAGGATGTCCTCAATAGCATGGAAGGGGTAGAAAAAGCCCGTCCAGCGGAGGATTTGTATGGTAAAATAGAACGCAGAATAGCAGTTCCGTTTACCAAAGGGCGTGCTATTTCGCTGACTACTTTCTCTGCCGCTGCCGCGAGTATTTTATTGCTGATAGTACTGAATATGATGGCACTGACAGGTAATAATAGAAAACAGGATAATGGAATACAAGACGAGGTATCTTCTGTAGCACGTTATTATGATATTACTAACGAAAGTGAAGGGCTGGGTATATGAGAAAGGAAGTGTTTTATAGGGTAATTATCGTTGCATTGCTGTTGCTCAATTTTGGGGTGCTGGGCTATTTGTGGATGGGTAAAAAAGAAATGCATCAACAAGCAGGACCAGAAGGAGACAGGAGAAAAGAACCGGCAGAGTTTATTATAAAAAGCCTGCAGCTTGATGAGCAACAACAGATGAAGTTTGAAGAGCTGAGGCATGAACACCAACATAATATGCAAATGGTACGTGAAGAAAGTAAAAACCTGCACGATGCATTGTATAAAGAGCTGCATAAGCAAATGGTGGATAGTAATGCGGTAGATAGCTTCATGCAACTCATAGTAGTAAATGCCAAACAGCGTGAAATGGTAAACTTTAACCACTTCCGCGATTTGAAAACGATATTGAAACCGGAGCAATACAAGCTCTATGACGAATTTATTGAGGCAATAGCGCGCCGTTTTGGACCGCCTCCTCCGCCACATCACTAAGGAGATGACTAAAGAAAATGCAATAGGGGTGTTGCATTACTAAGAGGAAGGCCGATGCACAAAGCATCGGCTTTTACATTTGTGTTAACTGATTTTTGTGTTACTTTACAGCATAATAAATACTAAATAATGGAAGAACGTAACACACCTATCGATTTTGCCGACTATACTGTTGTGGGTAGTGGCAAACGTACAATGGCTAAGAATTTTATGGCTAATGTTTTCCTTTGGATGTTTGGCGCATTAGCTATATCCGCAGCAACAGCATTTGCATTTGCTACAACACCATCATTGTTATTGTCATTGATTAATGAAACCACCGGCGGATTGAATATACTTGGCTATGCAGCCATGTTCGCACCACTGGTGTTTGTGTTGACAATGTCTTTTGCATTTAACCGTTTGTCTGCAACAGCACTCACGTTGTTTTTCATAGCTTATGCTGCCGTTACAGGTATCAGCCTTAGCTTTATACTGTTGATATATACTTCCGGTTCTGTAATAAGTTGTTTTGCCGCTGCATCGCTGATGTTCGGTATTATGGCTGTGATGGGGTACACTACCGATAAAGACCTGACGAGCTTTGGCCGTATTCTTACAATGGGGTTGATAGGTATAGTAATCGCATCATTGATTAACTTTTTTATGAAAAGCGAAATGATGGAATACATTATCAGTATTGTAGGGGTTGCGGTATTTACAGGCCTTACAGCTTACGATGTACAGAAACTGAAACGTATTGGTGAAGGTGTGGAATTTGAAGGCACGCCTGCTACAGCTACACGCAAGCTGGCAATCATGGGAGCATTGAATCTTTATTTAGATTTCATCAATCTGTTCCTGATGCTGTTGAGAGTATTTGGTAACAGGAGAGATTAATCAAAGTATTTTAATGATAAATAAGAAAGCCACCTTATAAGGTGGCTTTTATTATTAAGTATATCAGAGAAACTATTCGTCTAGTTTAAGTACAGCAAGGAATGCTTCCTGTGGTATATCTACGCTACCTATCTGGCGCATACGTTTTTTACCTTCTTTCTGTTTCTCCAACAGTTTACGCTTACGGCTGATGTCACCACCATAACACTTAGCCGTAACGTCTTTACGCATGGCAGAGATAGTTTCGCGGGCAATGATTTTAGCACCTACTGCAGCCTGTATAGCAATCATGAATTGCTGGCGTGGCAGCAGTTCTTTCAGTTTAGCACACAGCTTACGGCCAAAGTCTTGTGCACGGCTACGGTGTATCAATGCACTCAAGGCATCCACTTTTTCTGCATTCAGCAGGATGTCCATTTTAATGATATCACTCTCGCGATAGTCAAGCGGTTGGTAATCGAATGATGCATAACCGCGTGTTGAAGACTTCAGCTTGTCGTAGAAGTCAAACACGATTTCAGCCAATGGCAGTTCAAATATCAGCTCAACACGTGTTGGCGTCAGGTAGTGCTGATTGATAAGTATACCACGCTTACCCAGACACAAGCTCATGATATTGCCTATATAGTCGGGCAGGGTAATTATTTGTGCACGTATGAATGGTTCTTCAATCCTATCCAGCCTGCTAGGGTCAGGCATTTCTGTAGGGTTGTTTACCGTGATAGCCACTTCAGGTTCGCGCGTTGTATATGCTTTGAAGCTAACGTTCGGTACTGTAGTGATAACCGTTTGGTTAAACTCACGTTCCAGACGTTCCTGAATAATTTCCATGTGCAGCATACCAAGGAAGCCACAACGGAAACCAAAGCCAAGCGCCTGCGATGTTTCAGGTTCAAACGTCAGTGAAGCATCGTTCAGCTGCAGTTTTTCCATACAGTCGCGCAGCTCTTCAAAGTCGTCTGTTTCTACCGGGAAGATACCGGCGAATACCATCGGCTTCACCTCTTCAAAGCCTTTTACGATCTCGGTAGTAGGGTTTACAGAGGTAGTAACTGTATCACCCACTTTTACATCTTTGGCATTTTTAATACCTGTGATGATATAACCTACGTCGCCGGTTTTTACCTCTTTGCGAGGCTCAAGCCCCAGACGTAATACACCAACTTCATCAGCAAAGTATTCATTGCCTGTATGTACAAATTTTACTTTCTCACCTTTTTTGATGCTACCATTCAGTACACGATAGTATGCAATGATACCTCGGAAAGAGTTGAACACGCTATCGAAGATAAGGGCCTGCAATGGTGCTTCCGGGTCGCCTTTCGGTGCTGGTATACGGTCGATGATAGCAGTCATGATATCTTCGATACCAATACCGCTTTTACCACTTGCCAGAATAATATCTTCCGGTTTGCAGCCTATCAGGTCTACAATCTGGTCTGTTACTTCCGGGATCTTAGCACCATCCATATCAATCTTGTTGATAACAGGGATGATTTCCAGATCGTTTTCCAGAGCCAGATAAAGGTTGGATATAGTTTGTGCCTGTATACCTTGAGACGCATCTACGAGCAGCAGTGCGCCTTCGCAGGCAGCCAGTGCACGGGATACTTCGTAAGAAAAGTCTACGTGGCCAGGGGTATCTATTAGGTTTATTGCATATTTCTTGCCATCCTTATGCGTATAGTCCATCTGTATAGCATGGCTCTTGATGGTAATACCTTTCTCCCGCTCCAGATCCATATCGTCCAATACCTGAGCCTGCATATCGCGGTCAGATATTGTTTTGGTATGCTCAAGCAGCCTATCGGCCAAGGTGCTTTTACCGTGGTCGATATGGGCTATAATACAGAAATTTCTAATGTGTTGCATATGCGCTAAAAACGAGCTGCAAATGTACGCCAACTATTTGTGATTTATGGATTTTGCTCAACTGTTAAAATAAAGAAAACCATCAGGTGTTTTAACAGTATATATAGCAGGAATCGCGTTTTATGTATGTAAGTTTATAATGACAAGCGGCGATAAGCAATACGCATATGCTATCCGCAAGATTGATTAACCTTTATTAAAAACACATGTTATGAACGGAAATGCGAAATTTTTAATTGGTGCTGCAGCCGGGATAGCTGTGGGCCTGCTGTTGGCTCCTCGCAAAGGAAAAGAACTGAGAGATGATATTACGGACCAGGCAGACAAACTGAAAAACAAATTCGAAAAGTTGCTGGGTAAAGCAAATGGTAATCTCGAAGACCTGAAGACGTATCTGAATAAGAACATTGAAGGACTGACCGATGATGTGAAGCAAAAACTGATTGAGATGTTGAACGAAGCAGAACAATCTGCACATGCCGCGAAGCGATATGTGAAAAATGGTGCTGTGTAGCAGACCTACGTAAGCAATAAGTAAAAAGGCACAGGAAAATCCTGTGCTTTTTTGTAATATGAATAAGTGATTTAGTAAACGTGTTGCCCGCCGTTGATAGCATAGTTGGCACCGGTAATGAAGCTGGTGTCTTTTGATGCGAGGAAAGATACGAGATGCGCTATCTCGTCTGTGCCACCCATGCGCCCTACAGGTATTTCCGCAATAATCTTGTTGCGGTGTTCTTCTGCAACTGCCATTACCATATCTGTAGCAATATAGCCGGGGGAGATGGTGTTGACAGTAATGCCTTTCTTCGCTACTTCCATTGCCAGTGTTTTGGTGAAGCCATGCATACCCGCTTTGGCTGCAGAGTAGTTAGCCTGCCCAAACTGACCACGTTGACCGTTTACGGAAGATATGTTGATAATGCGCCCGTAGTTGCGTTCTATCATCTGGTTGATGACCTGGCGCGTACAATTGAATACACTGTAAAGATTGGTTCTAAGAACAGCATCCCAGTTTTCGGGCGTCATCTTTCTGAACTGTCCGTCGCGGGTAATGCCTGCATTGTTTACCAGCACATCTATTGCGCCTATTTCTGTTTCTATGTGCTGCACCATATTGCCTACAGCTTCATAGTCGCAAACATCTGCCTGATACATATCTACTTTGTAACCTTCGGCGGTCATTTTCTCCTGCCACTTCATGGCTTTTTCTTTGTTGGTGTAGTTGGCTACCACGTGAAAGCCATTATCGGCAAGCCTTTTGCATACGGCTGTACCTAAGCCACCTGTACCGCCCGTCACCAATGCCACATATTTCTTGTTAGTATCCATACTGAGAAAGAATTAAAAAAGGTTATCAATTGATATTTATTAAATATAATCGATAACCACTAACAAGTCAATGGCAAATTGACCTTGTGTAGAATTAATTCTAAGAAATATTAATATTTCTGCAGCAATATGTTTGCTGTTGCAACCACACCTTCTTCACGTCCAATAAAGCTGAGGTGTTCTGTTGTAGTTGCTTTGATAGAAACATCGTCCAGAGATACATGCAGTAGATTGGCTATAGTGCTTTGCATTTCAGGTACATACGGTGCTATTTTAGGTGCTTGCAGCAGCAGGGTACTATCTATATTTACCAGCCAGAAACCTTTTTCGCGCACCAGATTATAGGTGCGGCGTAGCAACACTTTACTATCTATGCCTTTGTATGCAGGATCTGTATCGGGAAAGTGCTTGCCTATATCGCCGAGGCACAACGCTCCGAGCATGGCATCGCAAATAGCATGTAGCAGTACATCTGCATCAGAGTGCCCAACTGCACCTTTTGTATGAGGTATTTTTACGCCGCCCAGCCACAGCTCACGGCCTTCTGCCAGTTGATGAAAATCTATTCCTTGTCCTATTCTGTACATAATTTCAAATATAACGAAGCCGAAATAAAAAACCGTAGAAGTAATCAAACTCCTACGGTTTTTACGATTATTTAACGCGTGCAACTACCAAACGTTGAGCCCGAATTTATCTGCATTATCTTTAGCTATTTCATAACCCGCATCGTTGTGGCGCAATACGCCCATTGCCGGGTCGTTGTGCAGTACACGGCGCAGACGTTCTTCTGCATCCTGTGTGCCGTCTGCAACTATCACCATACCTGCGTGCAGTGAGTAGCCCATACCTACACCACCACCATGGTGGAAAGATACCCAGCTTGCACCACCTGCTGTATTAATCAATGCATTCAGGATAGGCCAGTCTGCTACTGCATCACTGCCATCTTTCATCGCTTCTGTTTCGCGGTTAGGAGATGCTACAGAACCACAGTCAAGATGGTCGCGACCAATAACGATTGGTGCTTTTACTTTACCTGTACGTACCAGTTCGTTAAAGAGCAAACCAGCTTTTTCGCGTTCGCCCATACCCAGCCAGCATATACGTGCAGGCAAGCCCTGGAACGCAATTTTATCTTTAGCCATCGTCAGCCAACGTTGCAGGCCTTTGTTTTCAGGAAACAGTTCCATCAACGCTTTGTCAGTAGTATAGATGTCTTCAGGATCGCCGCTCAATGCTACCCAACGGAAAGGCCCTTTACCCTCGCAAAACAGCGGACGTATATATGCAGGCACAAACCCCGGGAAATTGAACGCATCGTTTACACCACGTTTATCGTGTGCTTGTCCGCGCAGGTTATTACCATAGTCGAAGGTAATAGCGCCACGTTTTTGCAGTTCCAGCATCTGACGTACATGGTGTGCCATTGTATCTAATGAGCGAGACATGTATTCGTTTGCATTAGCCGTACGCAAAGCATTAGCTTCTTCTACAGACATGCCTTCAGGGAAATAACCTATCAGCTCATCGTGTGCTGATGTCTGGTCTGTAAGTGTATCTGGTGTTATGTTACGGTCTATCAATCTCTGCAACAGGTCAACTACATTGCAGCATACACCTATCGATACAGCTTCTTTGTTTGCTTTCGCTTCCAGCGCCCAGTCTATAGCCTCGTCTATGTTGTGAGAGTATTTATCCAGATAGCGCGTTTCAATACGCTTCTGCATACGCCATTCTTCTACCTCTGCTGCAAGGCATACACCTTCATTCATGGTAATGGCCAGCGGCTGAGCGCCACCCATACCACCAAGGCCTGCTGTTACGTTCAGCGTACCTTTCAGTGTACCGCCATAGTGCATGTTTGCCAACGACAGGTAAGTTTCGTACGTACCTTGTACAATACCCTGAGAGCCTATATATATCCAACTACCTGCAGTCATCTGGCCATACATCATAAGGCCTTTAGCTTCCAGCTCGCGGAAATGCTCCCATGTTGCCCAACGGCCCACAAGGTTTGAGTTTGCAATGATAACACGTGGTGCATCTTTATGAGAGCGAAGTACGCCTACAGGCTTGCCAGACTGTACCAAAAGGGTTTCGTCTTCGTTCAGGCCTTTCAGCAGTTCCAGTATTTTGTCAAAGCTTTCCCAGTTGCGTGCAGCCTTACCAATACCGCCGTATACAACCAAGTCTTCAGGACGTTCTGCAACTTCAGGATCCAGATTGTTTTGCAGCATACGGAATGCAGCTTCACTTACCCAGTTCTTACAATTAAGCTGATTGCCCTTAGGTGAACGTATTACTCTATGTGTTGTTGACATATATTCAATTTCAAAAAATCAATTAATAAAGCAGTATCAGACTAGACGCCCAGTTTAGCAAGTTCTTCTTCAATGCGTTTTACCGCATCTGCTTCGCTCACATCTTCTTTTACAAACGGCTTGCCTGTTACATTTTCGTACAGCTCAATGTAGCGCTCAGAAATACCTTTGATAACCTCATCTGTCATTTCAGGAACCTGCTGACCATCCTTGCCCTGGAAACCATTAGCCATCAACCATTCTCTAACAAATTCTTTAGACAATTGTTTTTGTGCTTCACCTTTTGCCTGACGTTCTTCATAACCTTCCAGATAGAAGTAGCGAGATGAGTCAGGTGTGTGTATTTCATCTATCAGGGTTATCACTCCGTCTTTTTTACCGAACTCATATTTTGTATCAACCAAAATGAGTCCGCGTTCTTTTGCTATTTCTTGTCCGCGTTGGTAAAGAGCGAGCGTATATTTTTCAAGTTGTTCGTATTCTTCTTTCGCTACCAAACCACGGCTGATGATTTCTTCGCGGCTGATGTCTTCGTCGTGCCCTTCGTGTGCTTTTGTTGTTGGTGTAATGATAGGAGTAGGGAAGCGGTCATTTTCTTTTAAGCCTTCAGGGAGTGTTACACCACATAATTCGCGTTTGCCGCTTTTGTAGGTGCGCCATGCGTGCCCTGTCAGGAAACCACGTACTACCATTTCTACAGGATAAGTTTCGCATTTGTGGCCAATAGTAATATTGGGCAATGGTGAGCTTATCATCCAGTTGGGTACTATGTCTTTTGTCGCATTCAGAAACTGAGCAGCAATTTGGTTCAGTACCTGTCCTTTGTATGGTATAGGGCGAGGTAAAACAACGTCGAATGCCGATATACGGTCGCTTACCTGCATCACCATATATTTATCAGCTATGGTATAAACATCACGAACTTTTCCTTTATAAAAGTTAGTTTGTTTTGGGAGATTGAATGTTGACATATACTAATAATATTTTTTCAAAACGCTGTTCACTAAAGCCCTGAAATGGAATGCAAAAGTAAACAAGAAATGCCTCCCGAAGGAGGCATTTATAAAAAAATTATGATGCGATTACAGTCTTGACTTCACATTAGCTATATCTGCAAGGCGTTTTTCTGCCAGCTTCATAGCTGCTGCCTGTGCGTGGATGTTTTCAGCCTCAGACAGTTTGTAGATTTCCAGCGTGCGGTCGTAGATTTTTTCTACGTTGCCCATCACGCGCTCGCGGTTGTAGCCATCCAGCTCAGCACCAACGTTTATCAAACCACCGGCATTAATCAGGAAGTCTGGCGCATATACGATGCCTTTCTGTACCAGCATAGGGCCGTGTACATTCTCATCTGCAAGCTGGTTGTTTGCCGCACCTGCTATGATAGGGCATTTCATTTTAGCTATGCTTTCTGTATTAACAGTTGCACCCAGGGCACATGGAGCATAAACGTCCATCTCCATATCAAAGATTTTATCGCCGGCTACTACTTCCACACTGCGGAATTTATCAACCGTTTCTTTAATCTTCGTTTCGTTGATGTCTGATATATATACTTTAGCACCTTCTTCTATCAGGTGGCCTACCAGGTACTGACCAACGTGGCCTACACCCTGTACCAGTACTTTTTTGCCGCTCAGGTTATCATTACCCCATACTTTTTTAGCAGATGCTTTCATACCTATGAAAACACCATAAGCAGTAAAAGGAGAAGGATCGCCGCTGCCGCCCATATATTCAGGAACGCCTGTTACGTGTTCTGTTTCCAGAGAAATGTATTCCATATCACGTGCAGACGTGTTTACGTCTTCAGCAGTTATGTATTTACCATTCAGGCTATTGACAAACTTGCCATAACGGCGCCACAAACCTTCAGACTTTACTGTAGCAGCATCGCCGATGATAACTGCTTTACCACCACCCAGATTCAAGCCACTGATGGCAGCTTTGTATGTCATACCACGGCTCAGGCGCAGTGCATCAACAACCGCATCCTGATGGCTGCCATAGTTCCACAAACGGGTACCGCCCAAAGCAGGGCCAAGTGTAGTGTTATGGATTGCAATGATTGCATTAAGGCCTGAATGAGGGTCGTGGCAGAAAACTACCTGTTCGTGACCCATTTGCTGTACTAAGTCGAAAACCGAAGGCTGCATGAGTTTTAAAATTAAGGTGCAAACTTACTAAAAACCCTTAATTTATTTCCATTGGATGACTTCAGTTTCAGTAATTACATATATGTGTTGATGGGCTTCGATTTCCTGCAGTTTGGAACCTGTAAAATCGCCAAAAGCAGGGAGCAGCATTTTGCCTGCAGTCTGGCAAAAGCATGGGAGTTTGATACCCATATGTTTGTTTTGCACCAGCTTTACTGAAGGGTGGACGTGCCCATGTAATACAAAACCATCAGCGGTCTCAATATCATCGTGACTGATGGTAAACGGACCGATGTTTAATATTTCCTGATGCAGGGCGATGTTCCATTTTGTATATAAGGAGCTGTCAAGAATATCGTGGTTGCCAATCACAAGGTCTATCTGCAAATTGGGGTGAGAATCACGCCAATGCCCGAAACTTTCTACTTCGTTATTGTGCACACTATGAAATAAATCGCCTGCTACTATCAGGCGTTCAGCTTTGTATTGCTGAATAATGCCAGCCAGTCGTATTTCGTCATTTACTTGTGTGTTGACAGGAATAGCTATGCCATGTTTTCTGAAATGTCCTGTTTTGCCCCAATGCAGGTCTGCAACAATAATGGCTTTTTGTGCAGGCCAGTAAATTGCTTTTTCAGGAAGCAGGCAAATGGTTTCGCCTTGTAGTTCTATTTGCAGCATCGGGAGGTGCAAAATTACAAAAGGTTGCAGTTATGTGCTGCAACCTTTTATCCTATCTATTGCAACATGAATGTTATAGGGAGTGTGTAATATACTTTTACAGGCCGTCCGTTTTGCATACCGGGTTTCCATTTAGGCATGTTCATTACCACACGTATTGCTTCTTCGTTGCAACCGCCGCCTATGCCTTTTTTAATAATTGCATTACCAATGCTGCCATCTTCGTTTACTACAAACTGTACAGTTACACGGCCTTCTATATTGTTTTCTTTAGCAAAAGAAGGGTATTGCAGGTTTTTTTGTAAGTAGGCTATAAGGTCTCCGTTGAATGATGGAAGGACTTCGCTATAGGTAAGTATTTTATTGGGTTCAGTACTTGTTTCAGTGCCTCCTCCTGTTGTGTTTGTGTTTTTTGAAGTTGCTACAACCGTACCATCTTTACTTCCTTCAGCATCTACCAATCCGCTTTCTTTGCCTTTCATCTCATCGACAGTTTTGTGTGGGTCTATAACCTTTTCATCCGGCACTATCTTAGCAATAGGGTTAGCAACCGTTGGTTTAACTGCAGCGGTCACAGGTGCAGGCTGTTCGATTTTAGGTTTGGGAAGTTCAATGTTGAGCGTGTGCACCTCTATTGGTTTGTTAGCTATAGTCGCAATTACTGCGACAGTTTCTTCTTTATGCATCAATGCATATCCACCCAAAGCAATACAAATACTCATAACAGTGAATAATGCTTTTGCCGCACGGTTGTCATAATGCTTACGCAATTCATAGCTACCATATTTTTTGTTACGGTTATCGAACAAGATGTCGAGGTAGTCGGCTTGTGATAATGCTTTTGCGTCCATAGTAGTTCGTTTATTATTAAAACGCTTTTACAGTGTGTATTCCACAAAACTTATTGTAATTGTTTTGTCAGAATCTAACAACAAAATGTGCCTTATGTATTTTGGTGATTTTAAGAGAGTATAAAATATCTCTAATAATCGGAAAGGATAAAGATTTATCGGCGATAACTATAACATCTGCACGGGTATGCTTTTGTTGCCATGATAATACTTCTGTTGCTACAGTGTTTTGTTCCGATGCCTTGTATTGAAATGAGTAAGTTACTTCGGCTTCATCGCTAAACTTTACTTCAACTTTTTGCTCTTTATTGATAGTTACATAAATCTCATTTATTGTATCGAACATGATACAGTAAGGTGGTTGTGAGCTTTTAGGTAAATGGACTTTTATTGCAGATTGTATCGTCAGCCACACAATAGAAAAGGAAATACCGATTAAGGCAAATATGATTGAGAATAGAGTAGTAAATCTCATGTAATATTAATAGACACAACTTTACAAAGTTTCCACAAATAAAAAGCTCCCGATATGGGAGCCTTTATATTTTATGCGTTAGCTTCTCTTTCCTGTTGCCATTGTTCGCGGTGTTTGCGTAGCGGATGGTCTTTCGATTTGTTGAAGATCTTTTGTCCGTTTTCTCGGCCCGCTCGGTGTATACGTTGCTCTTCTTCAGGCAGGTTGTGCTCTGTACGGCAATCTACGCTGCAGCAGCCTTCCAGGTCTTTAGCGCAGTCTTCACATTGTATGAACAAGAGATGGCAGCCATCGTTTTTGCAATTGGTATGTGTATCGCATGGCTTGCCGCAGGTATGGCATTGAGCCAGTACATCTTCTGTAATACGTTCGCCCAGACGCTCATCAAACACAAAGTTTTTGCCTTTGAATTTTACAGGCAGTCCTTGTTCTTTTGCCTTGCGTGCATATTCAATAATACCACCCTCTACGTGAAAGACATTTTTGAAACCATTGTGCAGCATATATGCACTTGCTTTCTCGCAGCGGATGCCACCTGTGCAATACATGATGATGTTTTTGTCCTCATTGCCTTTCAGCATATCAACTGCCATCGGCAATTGTTCGCGGAAGGTATCTGATGGTACTTCTATTGCGTTTTCAAAATGACCCACCTCATACTCGTAGTGGTTGCGCATATCTACAATGATGGTGCCCGGTTGTTCAGACAGTTCATTGTATTCTTTTGCTTTCAGGTATTTGCCCGTTTTCGACGGGTCGAAGTTTGGATCGTCAATACCATCAGCTACCACTTTTTCACGCACTTTCATACGTAGCACCCAGAAAGATTTTCCGTCATCATCAACAGCAATATTCATACGGATGCCATTAAGCTCAGGAGCTGCAGCATATAGCGTGTCTCTAAAGGCTTCGTAATTACTTTCAGGTACACTTACCTGTCCGTTGATGCCTTCTTTGGCAATATAAATACGTCCGAAAACTTTCAGCTTTTCAAAAGCTATCCACAAATCGTCGCGAAACTGCTGCGGATTTTCAATGTTGAAATACTTGTAAAAGGAAACTGTCTTGCGGAATTCTGTTTCCGCGAGCATACGCTGCTTCAGTTCCTCGTTCGAGATGCGGTTGTGTAACACTGGCATTGTGTCCCTTCCTTTCTTTTGAGGTTAAATAATGATTTGCGGTGCAAAGTTAACTCAAATTGGTATTTTTAAACCTATGAAGCAGGTGATTTTAATCATTCTTTTGCTGTTGCCAATGCTTGGTAAAGCCCAACCGGAGAAAGTGCCCGTGCGCTTTTTGCAGGATTACTATTACTATGGTATCAATCCGCTGAAGGAGGGTGTGAATGCATTTGTAGTCACTAAGCGCAGAGAGTTTGAAAAGCTTTTTGGCAAAACAAACCGGCCCGATACACCCGATTTCAGCAAAGAATGGATGATAGTACTGGCTATGCCAAAGACAAAATGGAATGCCAAGATTGATGTAGATAAGGTGTCTATGAAAGCAGGCTCGTTTATAGAGGTGTACACGCATATAGACGATGGCCGACGTAAGTATAGCTACGATACGTATCCTATAAAAGTGGCTATCATCCCGAAATATAAAAATGTGAAGAAACTGCATTTCTATGATGGTAGAAAACTACACCTGCTGACTACGCTGGATGTAGATTAGCTTTGGCTTTCGGATAGTTTTTAGTACTTTTCAACGTTCTCAATAAAGGATATTAATAAATAAGTATACATGAAAAAGTTGTTGTTGATAGCTGGTATTACGTTCTCGCTGAATGCATTTGCACAGCCCGAAGTAATCATTAAGCGTGTAGAGTTCAAAGAATTGCAAAACTACTTCCTGAAATCACAGGATGTGGTGAATAAGAAAGACCTGACATATATATGGATAGAAGACCAGGCTCAGTTTGATGAATTGTTTGGTATGGCTAAAACAATGAACAACACTATTGTAACGCCTGATTTTGAGAATAACTATATCGTTGCGTTGGCAGCTCCTGAAACGCGTATGGAAACATACCTTGCAATTAAGCGTACAGAAATAGAAAATGAGAAAGACCTGAAAATCCATTGTATAAAAATGGAGGGTAGCAAGAACGACTATTTTACCAAGCCTGTTTTTGTGGCATCTATTCCTAAGGACAAGTTTGTAAAAAATCTGGTGTTTTGCGATGAGTTGGGTAAAGAGCAAAAGCGCATCAATCTGGTGAAGGTTGAAAAGGAAAAACAGAAAATAGCAGAGAAGCTGACAAAAGAACAACAAGAAGCTGCTGATAAAGCTGCAAGAGAAGAGAAATTGGCATCAGAGAAGGCAGAAAAAGAAGCAAGAATAGCCGCAGAAAAAGCGGAGAAGGAAGCAAGAATAGCAGAGGCTAAAGCTGCTAAAGAGGCTAAGCTGACTGCAGAACGTGAGGCTGCTGAAAAAGCTGCAAAAGAAGAAGAGGAACGCATGGCAAAAGAAGCCGCTCGTAAAAAAGCAGAACGCAAAGCTAAACAGGCTGAATACGAAGCTGCAGAGAAAGCACGTATAGCAGAAGAAAAAGCTGCAGAAGAGCGCTATGCAGCTGAGGAAGCAGCACGCAAGAAGGCTAAGGAAGATGAAGAAATAAGAAAAGCTGCAAGGCAGAAGGCAATAGATGCGCAGGTAGAAGCAGAAGTGAAAGCTGAGATGGAAAGAAAGCGTCAGGAAAAAGCGAGACTGCAGAAAGAAAAAGAAGAACGTGAAGCCGCTATAAAAGCAGAGGAAGAACGTGAATATAAACTGCAACTGGCTCGCGAAGAGCGCGAGGAAAAACTACGCATAGCACGTGAGGAACGCGAGGCTAAGAAAGAAAAAGAACGTATAGCACGCGAAGAGGCAGAGCGCAAAGCTCAGGAAGAAGCTGAAGAGCAGGAGCGTGAACAGCGCGAAATTGAAAAAGCCAAAGCTAAAAAGCTGCGCGAAGAAAAACGCCAGCAACGCCGCGAAGAGCGCGAGCGAGAAGAGGAAGAATAATTACAACCACTTCATAGGGTTGCGCCTGCGCATCAGGATGTAGTTTTTCATGTTCATCCAGAATGCAAGCACCATATAAACTATAAGGGGCGAACCCAGTGTGAGGAAAGAAATATAAATGAACCATAGGCGTATGCGCGATGTCGCTACGCCTAATTTTTCGCCTATAGCCGAACATACACCAAAGGCTTTCCATTCTATAAAATTCTTTATATCGTACAGTGGCTTCATAATGACTAATGTAAAATTACTAAAAATGATTGCAGGATAGCAAGCCTGTATTGTTATAGTATTGATATATTCGTACCCGTTGAGCAAATATATAGACATACATACCCATCATAACGTGGGGGAAGGACTGTTTATTACAAACAGGTACCACGCTTTTGAAGAAGCTGAAGGGGGAGGGTTATGTTCATTGGGCATACATCCTTGGTACATTACACCCGATGATATTGAGCATGAATTTGTGCAGTTAGAGAAATGTGCATCGCTACCAAACGTAGCAGCCATTGGGGAGTGTGGTTTGGATAAGCTTACAAATACAGATTGGTCATTGCAGGAAGATGCATTCCGCAGGCAGATAACGCTGGCAAACAAACTGCATAAGCCATTGATAATACATTGTGTACGTGCTTATGATGAAGTGTTGCTATTGCTGAAACAAGAGCAGTTAGCAGTGCCTGTCGTCTTTCATGGGTTTAATAAAAATGTGCAGATAGCACAAAGGATATTGGCGCAAGGGTATTACTTGTCCTTTGGTGCTGCATTACTAAACGATCAATCTCTAGCAATAACGACAATACAGGTCTGTCCTGAAGACAGGTTTTTCCTTGAAACAGATGATGCAGACATAGCCATCGGGCAGATATATGAAAAAGCAGCCTATGTAAGGAAAACTGGTAAGGATGACCTTATTTTGCAGCTTCAAAAAAACTTTCAAGCTGTTTTTAATATATGAAAGATACTAGCTGGCTCTCGCGTACAGAATTGCTGATTGGTAAAGAAAAATTGAATAAGCTCATCAACTCCCACGTACTGGTAGTAGGTATGGGCGGTGTAGGCTCTTTTGCGGCAGAGTTTGTTTGTCGCGCAGGGGTGGGGCAGATGACGATTGTTGATGGTGATGTGGTTGACCCTAGTAACCGAAATAGGCAGTTGCCTGCATTGGCTACTACACACGGGCAATCGAAGGCTGATATTATGGCTGAACGCCTGTTGGCAATCAACCCTGAGCTAAAGCTGCGAAGCATTAAAGAATTTATCACGCCGGAGAAGGTTGCAGAGGTTTTAGATACGCAGTATGATTATGTAGTAGAAGCTATAGATAGTATCACACCGAAGATTACGTTTATCAAAGCGGCTTATGAAAAAGGATTGCGTATCGTTAGTTCTATGGGGGCAGGTGCTAAGTTGGACCCTACACAACTGCGAGTAGTAGATATTTCTAAGACATACAATTGCCCGTTTGCACAGCAGATACGTAAGAAGCTGAAGGAGTCAAATATCCGCAAGGGTATCAAAGTTGTATTCTCTCCTGAAGACCCTATAAAGGAATCATTGATGCTAACGGATGGCAGCAACTTCAAGAAGTCTGCTTATGGCACTATCTCTTATCTGCCTGCAACATTTGGTGCTTGTGTAGCATCTGTTGCTATCAGAGATTTGATGGAAGGGTAGTTAACTTCGTTTTCTTTTGGTAAATACAGTTCTGTCCAGACTTGTAGCGTTTGTAGTATTGTAGAATTGATTGATAAGGTAAAAGCCGGCTTGCAAACGCTCAGTAATTGTTTTAGTTCTCCAGTAAGAAATGTGATTGTCAGCTTCCTTTGCTGAAGAAGCTGTAAATGCACTTTTGTCAAGTCTGAACTCGTTGCTCATGATGCAATTTACAAATAAAAAAGGAGAGCAAAATTGCTCTCCTTTTTGTATAAAATAGTAATAACTATTACTTAGCAAATTCTGCACGGATAACATTCAATGCACCACCGGCTTTGAACCATTCAATCTGTTGAGCATTGTAAGTGTGGTTCAGCATGATTTCGTCAACGCTGCCATCACTGTGTTTCAGAATCATAGTCAGTGGTGTGCCTTCTTTAAAGTCCGTCAGACCCAGGATGTCGATGTTATCGTCTTCCTGTATTTTATCGTAGTCTGCTTTATCATTGAAAGTAAGCGCCAGCATACCTTGTTTCTTCAGGTTTGTTTCGTGGATACGAGCAAAGCTCTTAACAACGATAGCGCGTACACCCAGGTGGCGTGGCTCCATAGCCGCGTGTTCGCGAGAGCTACCTTCACCATAGTTTTCATCACCCACTACTACGCTGCCAATGCCTTGTGCTTTGTATGCGCGTTGTACAGCAGGTACTTCACCATATTCGCCTGTCAGTTGGTTTTTAACCTTGTTAGTCTCGTTGTTGAAAGCATTTACCGCACCAATCAACATGTTGTTAGAGATGTTATCGAGGTGGCCGCGGAATTTCAACCACGGACCTGCCATAGAGATGTGGTCAGTAGTGCATTTACCGAATGCTTTTATCAACAGCTTCAGGCCATGCAGGTTAGTACCTTCCCAAGCAGAGAATGGAGCCAACAGTTGCAAACGAGAACTTTCCGGATTTACTTTTACTTCTACTTTGCTACCATCTTCAGCAGGTGCCTGGTAACCGGCATCTTCTACTGCAAAACCTTTAGCAGGCAGTTCGAAGCCTTTAGGTTCTGCTAACATTACTTCTTCACCTTTTTCGTTGATCAACTTATCTTTCAGTGGGTTGAAAGTCAGCTTACCTGCGATAGCGAATGCAGTAACTATTTCAGGAGATGCAACGAATGCGTGTGTAGATGCATAACCATCATTACGCTTAGCAAAGTTGCGGTTGAATGATGTAACGATTGTATTCTTACGATTAGGGTCGTCGATGTGGCGAGCCCACTGGCCTATACAAGGTCCGCAAGCGTTAGCCAACACAACACCACCCATTTTGTCGAAAGTTTTCAGGAAACCATCACGCTCGATAGTGAAACGAACCATTTCAGAACCAGGTGTGATAGTGTATTCGCTCTTAGCTTTCAGGCCTTTTGCCATTGCATCTTCTGCAATAGAAGCAGCGCGGGAAATATCTTCATAAGAAGAGTTGGTACAAGAACCAATCAGTGCAACTTCTACATCTTCAGGCCAACCGTTTTCTTTAGCTACTTCAGCCATTTTGCTGATAGGTGTAGCCAGATCCGGAGTGAAAGGACCATTTACGTATGGTTCCAGTTCATCCAGATTTATTTCAATCAGTTGATCATAGTATTTAGCAGGGTCTGCATATACCTCAGCATCCGGGCGCAGATGTTCTCTAACACCGTTAGCCAGTTCAGCAATATCTGCACGTGCTGTACCACGCAGGTAGTCAGCCATTTTCTCGTCGTATGCAAACAGAGAGCATGTAGCGCCTATTTCAGCACCCATGTTACAGATAGTACCTTTACCTGTCGCACTCAGGCTGTCTGCGCCATCGCCAAAATATTCAACAATAGCACCAGTACCACCTTTTACAGTCAGGATGCCTGCTACTTTCAGGATGATGTCTTTCGCACTTGTCCAGCCGTTCATTTTACCTGTCAGCTTCACACCTATCAGTTTAGGCATTTTCAGCTCCCAAGGCAGGCCTGCCATTACGTCTACTGCATCAGCACCACCAACACCAATAGCTATCATACCCAAACCACCTGCGTTTGGCGTGTGGCTGTCTGTACCAATCATCATACCACCCGGGAAAGCATAGTTTTCCAATACTACCTGGTGGATGATACCCGCACCTGCTTTCCAGAAACCGATACCGTATTTATCAGATATTGAAGAAAGGAAGTCGTAAACTTCTTTGTTCACATCATTTGCTGTTGCCAGATCTTGTGTTGCACCTACTTTGGCTTGTATCAGGTGGTCGCAGTGTACAGAGCTAGGTACAGCTACTTTTGCACGACCGCAAGTCATAAACTGTAACAGCGCCATCTGTGCCGTTGCATCCTGCATCGCTACGCGATCCGGTGCAAAGTTTACGTAGTCTTTTCCACGTGTATACGCCTGTGTTGCTTTCTCGAAAGAGTGAGCATACAATATTTTTTCTGCCAATGTAAGCGGACGACCCAACAGTGTGCGAGCTGCGGCTACTTTGCCGGGCAATTCGCTATACACACGCTGGATAAGATCAAGATCAAAAGCCATTGCTTAAAATATATTTTTGAATTGTTAGAGGTTAAAAAGACGTCGCGAAGTTACCGAAAATGACACATAATAGAAAGTGAAAAATATAACTGCTTTGCTAAATGAATATATATAATGAATTTTCATTAATCGGGCAGTAGGTACGTTTCATGGAAATATATCTGTATTTTTACTTTATATAGAGGCAGGAGTTAGTTTATAGCATCAGGGTATGAAAAAAATAGCATCAATTCTCGCATTATGCCTGCTATCTGCAGGGGTGATGGCGCAAACTGCAAAAAATAAGAAACAGGTAGCAATGCCTGCAGGTAAAACTGCGGCTAAGAAACCGGCGGTAAAATCAGACAGCGTATCGTTGGCCTCACTTGGTCCATGGGAAGAAGGAAAGTGCTTTCCGCTCAATTCCGATAAAGAATACAATTTATACGATTTTGTGATTAATCTTGATGATATCAGGGTTATCAAGCGCTATAAGCCATTTTTTGATAAATATCACTACACCTTCAGCGGTTATGTATGGGAAGCGCTGTTAAGGGATATGCTGGCAGATGCCGATAAAGACCTGAGTGCAAACATTGCATTGCGTAGCGAGAATAATACCGTTATGGTAAACGTATTGAAGTATCAGAACTTCAATAAGTTTCCTGAATACATGTGTGGCATATTCTCTAACCTCAACAAATTCAGCAGCTATTTGCAGAAAGCTGATAGGAGCAAAATCCCTAATTATTAGCACAGCATCATACGTTCATGAATTGAAAACGACGGTTCGTGAAGAATAGCTATTAAGAAACATAGCAAACCTGTACCTTGTCGTATGTTTTTCCGGCAATGGATATTGTTTTCATTGTTATGCTTTTGCATAGTGGCAAGAGCACAGCATCCGTATTTCTACCAGCCCAAAGAAACTGAAAATATCATTGGCAGCGAAGTTTACAGCATCCGTCAGGACAGGGCCGGCTATATATGGGTAGCAGGTAACGAAGGTGTTTTTCGCTACGATGGCAAGCAGGTAAAACAATATACCTGTGCAGGACAGAATGGTAAAAGCATATCGGACCTGAAAGAAGATGCGCAGGGGCGTATGTGGTGTAAAAATTTTAACGGACAGATATTTTATATAGCAGGTGACTCGTTAAAGATTGCTGTAGATGTGTCTAAAGAATACCCTACGTTTCCTGAAAATGCAATTGGTGATGGTGGAGTTTACTATACTGTAGTAGGTGGCATAGCGCATTATAACATCACTACAGGTAAAATAAAAAGGTGGTTTTATCCTGATAGTAAAAAGAATGCATTGGCATCTAATATGCTGTATGCACGTGACGGTAGTATCTATGCTTCGGTTATAGGCTATGGTGTTAATCGCTTGACGAACGGAAAGTTTACAAAGATAGAGAAGACAAATGCGGCAACATTGATGCCACGTATAGCACCCAATCGCAATTTTATTTTTTACTTCGGTAACAGATTATTGATGTTTACTGAAGCAAATCCTGAGAGACGATATTACCTGTCCGAGATAAGACATGATTCACTGATTGTACTAAAAGAAATCCCCTTTGTATTGGCGGGTAGCCGCATATTTACAGTTAGTGCAGTTGGCGATGCTATATGGTTGTGCACGCAGGAAGGTGCTGTTTGTGTAGATGCCGATTTGAATGTGAAGTACAACGGTTTGCGCTTTTTTAAAGAGGCCGATATATCAAACGTGATGCGAGATAGTGAAAATAATTACTGGTTCACTTCGCTGGATAATGGTATGTATATAGTGCCTAATATCGATATCTGGTTGTATAATCAGTCGTCCGCAGGTATATCGTCGGATAATATAACATCGATGTACATCAACAAACGCAAAGATATTTTGCTTGGCTACTTCAATGGTGTGGTAGATATGCTGCGGGATGGTAAAGTGTCGCATCCCGTAAGCCCAGGCCAAGCTGTATCTATGGTGCGCAAAATAATAGTTGATACGACAGAAACTAAATACATCATTGCACAAGGTATTACCTCTTACTACGAAGCAGACAAGGGGCGAACATCTGAAATACAGCGAAGTGGATTCAGGGATATATGTTTTGCCGATAACGGTAAAGCATTATTTGCATCTATACAAAATGCCGGTTGGATGCAGCTACGTGGCAATGTTATAGACAGTATACACTTCCTCAAACTCAAAGCTGCCCGCTATGTTGCATATACATCGGCAGATATGCTGAAGTGGGTGGGCTATTCAGATGGTACATACTATTACGATACGCTGAACAGGGAAAAAGAACTACTATACAATGGTCAGAAAGTGTTTGCCACAGCAATGAAAACTGACAGCAGAGGACACTTATGGATTGGCACAGTAGCAAGTGGCCTCATGCGTGTTAATAATGCACGTATCATCAGTAATATATCCGGTGCAGATAAGCTGAATGGCAATAATGTGCGCGCCATATTTTGTAAAGATTCGCTGGTATGGGTAGCTACGGAAAAGGGGTTTAATATCATTAATACTAACACTGATGATGTTAGCTATATAGATTGGCACGACGGGTTGCCTAATGCAGAAATCAGGCAGATACATGTAGCTGATAATACGGTGTATCTCGCAACCAACAAAGGCCTGATTACTTTCCCTGCAAATGTTCGAACCGTTAACAGTATAAAGCCTCATATATACCTGAAGCGTATGTTGGTGAATGATGAAGAGGTGACAATAAGTACACACATCAATCTGCCGCATGATCAGAATAAACTGATTATTTATTTCGGCACACAGGGCTTCACGCACAAACATCAGTATTCATACAGCTACAAAATGCAAGGCTTAGATACCGTATGGACAGAGAGTGGTTATAATACAGACTATGCCAGGTTTACATCATTACCTCCCGGCGACTATACTTTTATGGTAAGGGCATATAATGAAGACGGAGGGTTGTCCGTAAATACAGCATCCGTTCAAATACATATAGCAAAGCCTTTCTGGTTGCAATGGTGGTTTTTCGTAGTTGTTGGCCTTGGGTTGGTACTGCTTGTATCGGGTATATTCTTTTTACGTATCCGCACCATCAACAAGCGAAATCAGTTGGAGCAAGGTATTCGCTCATCCAAACTTGCAGCACTGAAGGCGCAGATGAATCCGCATTTTGTTTACAATGCATTGAACTCTATCCAAGACCTCGTTTTGCAAAATGATATTCGCAGTGCCAATGTATACTTCAGTAAGTTCAGCACACTGATGCGCAAAGTGCTAGACGCATCAGGGAAAGATAAACTACCACTACAGGAAGAGCTTGAGATGCTGGAGCTGTATCTGGAACTTGAGAAGTTGCGTTTCGGCAAGCAGTTTGAATATGCATTAACAGTAATTGGCGTGGCAGATAAAGAAGAGCTTGCCATACCAGCTATGATAATTCAGCCGTTTGTAGAAAATGCATTGAAACACGGATTGCTGCATAAAGATGGAGAGAAGAAGTTATCGATTCAGTTTGAGCTGCAACATAGCCAGAAGCAACTTGTTTGTACCATTACAGATAATGGTGTTGGCCGTAAACGTGCCGATGAAATAAACCTCAGAAAGGTAAAAACCCATAAGAGCTTTGCAGTTAATGCCACCCAAAAGCGATTGGAATTATTAAATAAATACTATCAGGGTAAGATAGGATTGCAAACAATAGATTTAGGAACAGATGAGCAACCCACAGGTACAATGGTAGTGTTACATCTGCCGGTAGAGTACATATAGCATAAAATGGAAAAGATAAGAACCATCATTATTGACGACGAAGAGCCTGCAAGAAGGGCGCTGAAAAATATACTATCGCAATATTGCCCCAATGTAGAGTATCTGGGTGAGGCATCTAATATCCCCGATGGGGTGAAGCTGATACACAAAACAGCACCGCAACTGGTATTGCTGGATATTGAAATGCCGGGCTATAATGGCTTTGAATTGCTTGACTTCATAAAAGATGTAAGTTTTGAAATCATTTTCATTACAGCCTATAGCGAATACGCACTAAAAGCATTTGAAGTATCAGCCATAGACTATTTACTGAAACCGGTAAACATTGACCAACTGAATGCCGCACTTGAAAAGCTGAATAACAAACTGCATGCTGCGAATATGCAAAAGCGTGTAGAGTTGTTTAAAGAGAATAATACAGCCAATGAGTTTACCCGCATTGCACTGCCTGTATCAGACGGCTTGCTGTTTGTAGAGGTGTTGGACATCATACTGTTGGAGGCAGATGGTGCATACACACACGTGTGGCTGCGCAATGGTTCTAAGATACTGGTAAGCAAGAAGCTGAAGTTTTTTGAAGATGTGCTGAATGCACGTAAACATTTCTATCGCCCGCACAGGTCTTATATGGTCAACTTCAACTTTGTAACTAAATACAACAAAGGCGAGAGTATGCTGGTGATGGATAACAAAATAGCCGTGCCTGTATCTAAAGAAAAGAAGAGCGAACTGGAAGATGTACTAAAAGAAGTAAGGGTGGGGCAATAGCTTCATGTTGATAATGAGCCACTCATGAATTGATAATTACCATTCGTGAATTAAGCCAATGAAACGGGACGTGTTGATAATAATTTTGAATTAATAATCAACACGTTATGAAACAAATTGCACTGCTGCTGCTTGCAGCTACTATGACAACTACCTCTTATGCACAAGCCGATAAGCATAAAGGTGAAGTGGTATTCTTCAACAAGAAAATAGATTACCACAATCCATCGGGCGATAATGAATCCAATTATCTGCAAGAGTACACACTTGGCGAACCATTGTATTTCCGCGCCTATTTTTCGCAACAACTGAAAGATGTTTGTGCAGATTGCGACTATTACGATGTACGCTTTTCTGCAAACGGTGTTACATATACCAGTGAACAGTTTCGTGGTGAGAATATGAAAGTGTACAGCTACAGCAGTGCTGCAGGTGCAGGTTATTACGTAGGTGGCGGTGCTGCAGGTGTACCACTCATTAGCGACCGTGGTTGGTATTACGAGCAATACGACCTTGTCGAAGATGCATTCCGAATGTTCCTGAACAAACTGGGTAAGGCTGTAAAAATAGGTGCAACCATTCCTGTGAAGGTAGAAGTTGTAAGCGCCAAAGAAACAAAAGTAGCAAGTAGTGGTACTGTGTTAGCTGCAGGTACTATCAATGTAAAAGTTACAGATAAGGTAAAAGACCTGAGTAATTTTGTAACACGTGCATCTGCCGCCACTACAAACGCTGAAATAGAAAAAGCTATTGGCGACAGGTTCAAAGCCTCTCTGGAAAACGAACCTGAGCTGAAAGTAGATAAAGTTGTAAAGACTATACTGGTAAGTACAGAAAATGTAAAACGTAATTCGCTGACAGGCTATCCTGAAAGTAAAAATATAGATGCATCAGTTATTTACAAGCGTTTCGACGGTAGCTATTGGGTATGCAAAACAACTTATGTTTTTGAATACGATGGCACAGCTTATGCTAAAATTCCTCGCTTTGGTAAGCTCGCATTTCAGGCTCCTGTAGTTGCCTGTGGAGTAGAATAATATTCCCCTGTTCATCATAGGGTGCTATAAGTATGGTCACTTATGCACCCTTGTTTTAACCCTTATAAAATTTATCAAAACACAACAATATGAAGAAGGCTCTACTTTCAATAGCAGTATTGCTAGGTCTTGCATCTGCTACACATGCACAAACACTATCAGACAGCCTCAAAGGTTGCTTCACTTTCAATGGTGCAGACAGCTTTAAAGATGGTACATCTACAGGTATACTGGTTAGCTACAATGGCATCCACAGCCGCACATCAGACCGCTTTAGCGGAAATAACGCGATGGCATTTACAGGTATAGGTTATTTATCTGCCGGTAATGCAGCAAAGTTTAGTGTAATGGATGGGCTTACTATATCTGCATGGATATATATAGACCCACTGCTGACAGGCGAGGGTGCCGTTGTTTCTAAATGGGACAATAGCGTAGGTGATGAATATTTGTTTGGTGTATATAGTAATAACAAACTTGCATTGGCAATACAAGGCAAAGTAAATGAGTCTACAATGTTGAGCAGGACTGTATTGTCAGACACTACATGGTATCATGTGGCAATGACATGGGCAAAAGGTGGATTGACAAATATATACGTGAATGGTGTATTGGATACATCTTCTTATCTGATTGATTCGTTGGTGAATACTGCTACACCATTTAATATCGGTGGACAGGGTACCGGATTGACTAGGTATTTTCAAGGTAAGATAGATGATGTGCGTATGTATAACAGAGCACTGTCTGGTACAGAAATAAGTACACTTTATGCTAACGACTCTGCATGTGGCTTGAAGTATACACCGCCACCTTCAGGTGTACAAAACATAAGCATTACACAAGGAGTAAAAGTATTCCCTAATCCTGCAACTGATGCTGTAACAATAGCAGTAGTAAATAAGGCCAACGTATTGGTGTGCGATGTGAATGGCAGGGTAGTATACAGTGCTGCAATAGATAAAAAGGGAACAATAGATATTTCGGGTTACTCGAAAGGTATCTATATCATCAGGGCTACAGATGGTGATGGTAACAGATACGTTTCAAGGTTTATTAAAGAGTAACCACTCTTTCACTAGTCAACTAAAAAGCCCCTGCATATGCAGGGGCTTTCGTTTATGTATAGTATTGTTATCTACTATGGGAAGATACCCAGTTCTTCGTAAGCAACACCAACTTTGTTGATGGCAACGATGAATGCAGCAGTACGCATATCGTTCATGTTGTGCTCACGCATAGTATCGCGGATTTCGTGGAAAGAACCAATCATTGTGTCTTCCAGACCAGAGTAAACCAAGTCAACTTCATCAGGACCGTGCATGATTTGCTTACGTTCCATATCGCTAACTTTTTTACCTGTCAGGCCTTCTACAGTGCTCAGTATAGTCGTATTCTGGTTTTCGCTGAAGCGTTTTTCCATACGGCCATAGCGTACGTGGCTCAGGTTTTTCAACCATTCGAAGTAAGAAACTGTTACACCACCAGCGTTCAGGTACATGTCCGGAACAATGATAACGCCTTTAGCCAGCAGTATTTCGTCAGCTTCCGGAGTCAGTGGCCCGTTAGCACCTTCACCAATTATTTTTGCTTTGATGCGGTCAGCATTGTCAGCATTGATAACGTTTTCCAACGCAGCAGGAATCAGGATATCGCAATCTTGTTCAATAACGTCAAAACCGTTTTTGTAATCTGTAGCACCGGGGAAGCCAAGGATAGAACCTGTTGCTTTGCGGTGAGCTACTACAGCTTCCAGATCAAGGCCGTCTGCATTGTAGATACCACCTTCGTATTCTGCCAGACCAACGATTTTAGAACCGCCTTCAAAGAAGAATTTAGCAGCGTGGTAACCTACGTTACCCAAGCCCTGTACGATTACTCTTTTATCTTTAACACCTGTAGTCAATCCCAGGCGATCCATATCTTCTTTTACATTACACAGCTCGCGCAGACCGTAGAATACACCAAGGCCAGTAGCTTCTGTACGGCCACGTACGCCACCCTGGCTTACCGGCTTACCTGTTACACAACCCATAGCATCTACTTCACCCGGTTTCAGAGAAGCGTAAGTATCAACTATCCAGCTCATTTCGCGTGCGCCTGTACCGTAGTCAGGTGCAGGTACGTCGATGCCTGGGCCAATGAAGTTTTTCTTCACCAGTTCTGATGCATAACGACGAGTTATTTTTTCCAGTTCGAAAGTAGAGTAATTCTTAGGGTTGATTTTGATACCACCTTTACCGCCACCAAATGGTACGTTAACGATAGCACATTTGTAAGTCATCAATGCAGCCAGTGCCATTACCTCATCCTGGTTTACATCCATGCTGTAGCGGATACCGCCTTTACATGGCAGTTTGTGATGCGAATGCTGAACACGGTATGCTTCAATAACCTCTATTTTATCGCCGATACGTACCGGAAATTTCATTTGGTAAATAGAGTTACAAGCTTTGATTTGCTCAAGTATACCTTTTTCAAATCTTGTGTACTTAGCCGCTTTGTCGAAGTTGCGTTCAACACCCTGAAAGAAGCTGTAATGCTTTTGGGCTGTAGCTGTTTCTGCCATATTGATGTTTGATTAAAAAAAATAAATTGGGATAATGTTAATCTTCTTTTTCCAGTTTGCTGATTTTGCGTTCCAGTCTTATCAGGTACGCAATAATCCCCGCAAAGATAGTGGCTAATACCAAAACCACAACGTATATTTTGCCGTCTGCTCTGAATGTATCTGCCATCTCAGGAGCGTTCTCCTGTGCCATTGCAGACAGGCTGAGCAGTAATAATATGATTGATATGGATACTTTTCTCATTTGTTGATATATTAAAAAGTATTATCTCTTTTGTGGTTAATCTGATTGATACGTACATGCAGGGTACTCATCCAGTAGCCCAGCAGAAACCACCCTATAACAGCAGGGTAGAACACAAGGCGCATACGGCTGTCAAGGTCGTAACTATTGAAGCCTGGATTACCGCCATTGCCCGGGTGCAGAGAGTCTACAAGGCGTGGTAATACAAACAGCAACGGTATCATCATTGCAAATGCAAAAACATTGTACACTGCCGATATCTTAGCACGTTTTTCTTCGTCTTTTATACCTCCACGCAGTATCAGGTAGGCAAAATAGCTGAGCATGCAGATAGCGGTAGCCAATTGTTTAGGGTCGTTACTCCAAGGCTCGCCCCATGTATATTTGGCCCATTCCATACCTGTAAGCATACCCAAACAGCTGAACAAAACACCGATTTTCAGGAATGCTACGGCTTTAATATCGTAGTTCATATCCTGCTTGCGCAGATACATCAGCGAGTGGTAGAATGATATGCCGAAAAGCAACATCATACCAAACCACATAGGTACGTGAAAGTAGAGATTGCGTATAGTTTCGTTGAGTATGTGGCGTGCAGGTACAGGTAATAATAAGCCTCCTATTATGGCATAAGCCAGCAGGACGACACAGAGTATTTTCCACCAGTTGCTACGCATAAGCGATGGTTAAATTTCCGCAAATGTAAGAGAATAATTCACGGTAACGGTTTTTGTTTACATCTTTTACTCTTGCCACAGGAAAGGGAACAGGATTAAGCCTAATATGATAACCAGTATGCCCAATGCAAGCAGTACCAGCATCATTACCCACCAACCCTCCTGATACACAGGCGAAATGGCTGAAAGTGCCAGATTGCTCAGTATCATCAGTACAGGTATTACCAATGGGAAACCAAGTATAGCCATCAATGCCGCATTTTGTTGGGCTCTGGCAGCAATTGCAGAAAGAAAGGTGAATACTGCAGAAAGCGCAAGGCTACCAGCGGCTGTTACACCAACAAAAACAGCTGTTTGTATTACAGGGTTGCCTAATAGTATAGAGAATAAGAAAAGGCTAATGAGGCTGATGCCCATCATCAATACCATGCTATATAGCATTTTTGCCAGTAGAAAAGTAGTAGGCTTTACAACAGTGAAATAATATCTGAAACGATTAGGATGTTCCTGCAGAAAGCTCTTGGCTACTGAGTTTACAGCCACAAATAATTGGGTTATCCAGAACAGGGCATTCCATACTTTCACTTCCGGCTGGCCATTCATGATGTATACGGCAAACACAGTAGCACCGACATATAGCAGTACCCCAAACAGTGTATGCTTCTGTCTCCATTCTATCAGAAGGTCTTTTTTTACGAGCGATATTAGCTGATTCATCTTGCGGCAGCAAAGGTAAGCTATGTATTTCTGTAAGTCTATTTATCAAAAATATTTTGGTGTGATTGATGGGGATTGCATTTGAGCATGACAAAACAATTGATGGAAAAAAATGTTTGAAAAACTGTTTGGAGATTAGGTTTTTGCCCCTATCTTTGCAATCCCAAAGTTCTTAAAACACATGCGGAAGTAGCTCAGTTGGTAGAGCATCACCTTGCCAAGGTGAGGGTCGCGGGTTCGAGTCTCGTCTTCCGCTCATAGAATTCCAAGCCTCTAGGTTTGGAATTTTTTTTGCTTACATCTACCGTATGCAAAAGCCCTGGTGGTGGAATTGGTAGACGCGCAGGACTTAAAATCCTGTATGCAGCAATGCGTGTGCGGGTTCAAGTCCCGCCCGGGGCACTCAAAGGTCACTTTTTTAAAAGTGACCTTTCTTATTTTAAGTCATTTGTATCTTCTCCGTTCTGATTTTTTTTAACTGTCTGTTTATTGTATTGTAGAATTGTCTTGAAAATGTATTTTTTCATGCCTATTTAATGCGTGTTTTCAGGTTAATAGCCTATTATCAGATAGTTTTGCAGCATATACCTTAATCATGTTTCAAATACCGACAAACCTGAAACGTTTTTTATTCTTTGCGCTTGTAGTCATTTTCTCGTTGCAGCACAATAACGCTCATGCATCTCATGCAGCAGGAGGAGAAATTGTTTACCAATGGCTTAGTGATTCTACATATAGAGTTACATTCAAATTTTATCGAGACTGTTCAGGTATACCGGCTCCCACAACAGTAGATTTATGTTATGTAAATACCTGTACAAATCAAGCATGGACAAGAACGCTTTCTGCTGTTTCTGTTTTGCCAGATGGCAGTAGTAATGGTTCGCCTGTCAGTTTAGGTTGCCCTGGAGTGGGCACAACATGTACTAATGTAACATCTGCTGTTCCCGGCTACAGAGAATGGTGGTATAGTGCTAATGTAACATTACCGTCACGTTGTAGTTTATGGAGGTTTTCTGTTAATATTTCAGCCAGAAATGCAAGTGTAAATTTAGCCAGCGGTTCTACATCTGCAGGAGATTTTTACAGCGAAGCAACATTGAATAATGTAGTCGCACAAGGCAATTCGTCTCCTTTTTTTTCAGTTAAGCCGGTTCCTTCAATATGTATTAACCAACCTTATACGTACAACAATGGAGGTGTCGATCCAAATTCTGATTCACTTTCTTTTGAATTAGTAATGCCGCTGACAGGTAACGGTTCGTGTACATCTTCGCCTACTCCTGTTTCTTTTGCTTTTGCAACACCTTCCTACAACCTTATTAGCAACCCATTCCAAACCAACAATACATTTAGTTTCAGTGCATCTACCGGGCAGATGACCTTTACGCCTGCGTTGACAGGTTCAAATACATTAACTGTTAAGGTAAAAGAATATCGTAATGGTGTTTTTATAGGGTCTGTAATGCGCGATATACAAGTGCAAGTGATTAATTGTGCGGTTACTGCCCCAATTGCAAATACGGTTTCTACAACAATTACAGGCGGTACAATGGTAAACGGGCGTATTGAAGCTTGTGCAGGAGTGCCGTTAAGTTTTTGTTTCGACTTAAAATCTACCGATACTGCAGCAATTATTGTTGCATCAGACAACTCAGCAGCATCAACACCCGGTGCGGTAGTAACATACAGTGGGCAGATGACAGATTCTGTTAGGGGTTGCTTTAGTTGGACTCCCAACACACTTGATACAGGACTAAGGATATTTGCAGTTACGGCCAAAGATTCCACATGTGTTTCCCCTGGCGTCAGTGTTGCACAAACATTTGTGTTTCCAGTGTATATATGGCCAATTACCGATATTATTAAGGATACTACAATCTGTTATGGAGATTCAGTTTCATTATTGGCTGTAGGTGGTAATGCATTTACCTGGGGAGTGTTGCCCGGTGGTGCTTCTTTGTCAACCCTTAGTTGTACTACTTGCAGAAC
Source organism: Flavipsychrobacter sp. (assembly GCA_035299045.1). Taxonomy (GTDB): domain Bacteria; phylum Bacteroidota; class Bacteroidia; order Chitinophagales; family Chitinophagaceae; genus Polluticoccus. Next base: position 23,242 of record DATGXJ010000002.1, on the reverse strand, counting down.
ACCATATGCAAAGCCCTTAATTACCACACAATACACTGTGCAAAATAACAGTATTCAATATTGTAGTAAAAACAGAGATACAGTAACAGTTACTGTTTTAGACATCAGAAATGATACATTAATAGCAAATGGTACTGTAAATATTTGTCAGGGAGATACGTTGAAACTTTTTTCTTCGACAGCTCTCTCAGGTTATGGTTACAGATGGACAGGCCCCAATAGCTTCTTTTCAGTTTTGCAAAATCCGCAAATACTTGCAACGCAGCCCATAGCTACAGGGGTATATTATCTTAGCTCATCAAAACTTGGATGCTACTCGCGGCCTGATACTGTTTCTGTGCGTGTGACTCCTAAACCTTCAATAACAAATATCAGTAGTAATACACCTGTTTGTGAGCAAAGTTCGCTGAACTTATTTGCTAATTCCCCAACAGGTACTTCTTATACATGGAGTGGGCCTAATAGTTTTAGTTCAGGGCTGCAGAATCCAAGTATTACAAGTGTTTCATTGGCTGCTGCAGGGGTATATTCAGTATATACAACACTTAACGGATGTAATTCTAATACTGTCACAACATCTGTTGTTATTAATCCTAAACCTGTAATTGGAGGTGTTTCCTTTATCGGAACAACGGCGTGTGGGGCAAGTAATGGTTCTATTACCTTATATGGGCTAGGTGTCAACAAAAATTATACACTCAATTATCATAAAAATGGAGCAGCTCAACCAGCAACAATACGTAACTCCGGTACAACTGGTACAATAGTAATATCAGGGCTTAACTCGGCTACCTACTCAAAAATCACAATATCACTGCTTGGATGTTCATCAGATACAACCAATCCTATATTTATACCTGATCCTAATCCTCCGGTAGTAAACTCTTCAAATAATTCTCCTGTTTGTCAGGGCGATACATTTTCAATCTATGCAACTGCAGACTCTACCGGTGTTACATGGTTATGGACTGGTCCGGGTGGTTTTACATCTACTTTTCCTGTAGTAAGTATACCTAATGCATTGCCTTCTCAGTCAGGAAATTATATACTGACAGCAACTAAAAATAATTGCGTCTCAGCTCCAGACACTACATATGTTACAGTCTATCCAACACCTGCTTCACCCAATGCAATAAACAATGGTCCTTTGTGCTCTGGCAATACTATTGTATTGCAAGCGGATAGTTTTTTGAATGGATTTTACACATGGTCTGGTCCGAATGGGTTTGCAGCTACAACAAGGGTAGCAAAAATATCTAACGGACAGCCTTTTCACTCAGGGATATATTCTGTAATAGCTACAGTAAATGGTTGTGTTTCTCCAGTTAGCACAACTACAGTACTTGTAAACCCTACCCCGGCACCAGTTATCGGAAGCTATACAGTTTCTAATACCACCACATGTTTTGGTAGCGATGGCAGTATTACTTTAGGAGGTATTGATACCAGTCAGTATTTTATTGTCACGTATAAAAAGAATGGAGCAGCGCAGGCTCCATTAACTTATTTATCTACATCTGCAGGGTTTATAACAATACCATCATTAACTGCAGCAACATATTCAGAAATTAAGATAACCGCCGCAACTGGGTGTTCATCAGATCCTTTACCAGATATTGTAGTTTCAGATCCACCACCTCCGGTTATATCATTGGTATTGAAAAATAATCCTACAACATGTTTGGGTGCTAATGGCAATATCATTGTTGGTGGTATGACAAATGGTAGCTTATATAGTGTGAGCTATTCAAAAAATGGAGTAGTGCAGCCTGGTTTTTCTGCGACAGCTGATGCGTTAGGTAGGATTATTATACCATCATTGGGGTCAGGTTCTTATTCAATAACTACGACCATTCGCAATTGTGTATCAAATATTCTAGGCCCCTTAGTTTTAACAGACCCTAACCCTCCTGTTGTGACAGCATCAAACAATACACCTATATGCGAGGGTAGTACAATCAACCTATATGGTACAAGTGACTCTGCAGGAGTAACTTGGTCTTGGACGGGCCCTTGGGGGTATACTTCTGTTGTACAAAACCCTAGTATTACCAATAGTTTGCCTGTTCATTCCGGTACATATACTTTGATAGCAGCTAAGAACAATTGTTACTCGCTGCCTTCTTCTACAGTTGTGACAGTAAAGCCAACACCTAATAGCCCTGTTGCATCAAACAATGGGCCTGTTTGTGAAGGAGATGTATTGCAACTGTATGTAACTACTATACCAAATACTACGTTTTTATGGAGTGGTCCAGGCGGTTTTACATCTACAAGCCAATCTCCGGTTTTTTACCCTGCTACATTTGCCAATGCGGGCACTTATACAGTAGTTGTTAATGCAGATGGGTGTTTATCTGCGCCTGTTAGTACTACAGCCATTGTTAATGCCAAACCTTTAGCGCCAAAAGTTACACCATCTCTTATTACTTATTGCGAGGGTAGTGTAACATTACCGCTCACAGCCGTAGGCACTAATCTTAAATGGTATGATACTGCACTGGCAGGTACGCCAGCTTTGGTTGCCCCACAGCCATCCTCCAGCAAGCCTGGAGTATATTACTGGTATGTATCTCAAACTGTAAATAACTGCGAAAGCCCAAGAGCTAAAATACAAGTAGTGATTGAAGCTAAATCTCAGTTGCCGACCACTGCTGACACCATCATATATTGTCAGTTCGCAAGCGCTTTACCTCTGTATGCTTCCGGCACAAATATTAAATGGTATAATACTGCTTCTGGAGGTTTATATACAACCACACCCCCTGTTCCGTCTACATCTATAGCCGGAGTGTTCAATTGGTATGTTACCCAAACAGATTTTAGAGGTTGTGAAAGTGACAGGCGAAAGGTAACAATCATAATTCATCCTGCATTGAAAACTAACATTGTGGCCAATACGTTAAGTATATGCGTTGGAGATACAATTATGGTAACAGATACTGCAAACAATAACCGAAATACCACACATACTTGGGATTTTGATAGTGCACAGGTGTTGTCTGGCAATAATAGCGGGCCTTATATATTGAAATGGCAATCAGCCGGGGTTAAAAGAATATTATTGAGTTTGACGGATGGGTATTGTAGTGATCAGGATTCGGTTTTAGTTACAGTGCATGCATTACCTGAAGCAGCGTTTGATTTGCAGAACTATGCTTGTGTCAATGAGCAGGTATTTGTTACTACTAAGCTGAAAGACGCCCAAAGCCTTTTGTTTACTACAGATGGTGGTGTTGTAGCAGAAAAGGTAAAAGATAAGCTATACAAAATTCGTTGGGCTTTCGAAGGGTCAAAAGTTGTGAAATTAAAAGCAAAATCAGCGTTTGGTTGTTTTTCTCCTGAACTTTCAGATACTATTTCAATATATCAAAATCCTGTTGTTGAAATAGAACAAGTAAACAGGGCTACTATTTGTATAGGAGATACGGTTAGTATTAAAGCCTCATACAATGAAAACTACACATATTCATGGAGTGGCGAAGGAAAATTTATTTCAAATGATAATAACACCATAATGGTGTCAAAATGGCAAGGTGGGTTGATATATGTTTCTGTTAACAACATTTATGGCTGCTCATCTGTAGATAGCGTATACATTAATACGGAAAACTGTTGTGATATTTCATTGCCAGATGCTTTTAGCCCGAACGGAGATGGTAGAAATGACATTTTCAGAATAATATCTTCAGGCAATCAGGTAATAAAAAGCTTCATAGTAGTCAATAGATGGGGACAAAAAGTATTTGAAACTACAAATCAACAAAAAGGGTGGGATGGACAATTGAATGGTGTACCACAAGATATCGGAACTTATATTTATTATATTAAATATGTTTGCACTGATGGCAGAACTATTGAAAAGAAGGGAGAGGTTGTACTTGTTAAGTAGGGTTGTTTACCTGTAGTTAATGTATCATAATTTATTGTTGCATATTTCACCGTTTAATGCTTCTTAAACATGCCTTAATAATGACGTTTCTATTACATAATTATAGAAATACTGTGACAAAAAACTTTGCAATTTTTTAACAGGAATAGCTATCTTTGGTTCTATTCTTAATTACGTATATTAATAACATACAAATGATAAAAAAGTCTATTTTGTGTTTGTCGGCCGTATTTACTATGGCCAATGCTCAAGCCCAAAGTTGTGCTACCGATGAGGTAAACAGCGACTACAGAAGGCTGTATCCTGTTATTCAGCAATATCAACAACAACTGGAGAAAGAGTATCAGACTGATATGGCAGCTAAAAGGCTGACAAATACCGTAGCATCAAGAACATATCCTTATACGCCAAGTAAGGATAGTAACTATGCTAAGGTGTATATTCCTTTGGTTGTCCACATAGTGCATGATTATGGTACTGAGTATATCAGTGATAATGAAGTGTATGAATGGGTTAATAGAATGAATGTTACGTTCAGAAAACAAAATTCTGATATTGCTAGTGTCATAGCACCGTTCAAACCGTATGTAGGTAATCCTAATATAGAATTTGTACTTGCAAAAAAAGATCCTACAGGAAATCCAACAACAGGTATCACTCGCAGGCAGCATTATCTTACAACAGGTGGTGATGATCAGGCAAAATTTGATTTATGGGCTCCGCAGCGTTACCTGAATATCTGGTTAATCAGGAGGATTGGTCGCGGTGCATCTGCAGGTGTTGTAGCTGCTTATTCTACATTCCCTGCAACAGCTGCTGGTTTTTCATTTTACGATGGTATCATTGGTGGAGCAGGCTTCATAAATTCAAACAGGACTTATGAGCATGAAATAGGCCACTATCTCAATCTTTACCACCCTTGGAATAACAGCAATAAAGCTGTTAGCGAAGATTGTGGTGATGACGAAGTTGATGATACTCCTCCAACTACTGGCCACTTTGGTTCTGGCAAAGCTGGTGCTCCGCAAAGTGGTGGTAACTGTAATCTGGATACTGTATTATATGATACAAAATGTGCTACAGGTTATTACAAAGTATATACTGGCGTAGGTGGTGCTAATGATACAGCAGATTTTCCGGATACTACTAACGTACAAAATATAATGGACTATGCAGATTGCCCTATTATGTTTACCCATATGCAGGTAGATAGAATGCGTTCTGCATTGAAGAGCTCAGTTGGTAACAGGGATAATCTAATTAAGGAAGAAAACCTGAAAATAACTGGTATTATGACAGCTGCAGGCACTATTGCTCCTAAATTTGACATGAAGCCGGTTGCAGATTTTTCTATAGAAAAAGTAACAGGTATTTCTCCTGAACGTTCTTATTTCCTTTGTGCTGGCGATAAACAATTCAATTTCAAAAACCAAAGTTGGAGAGATACTATTAGTAATATTTCATGGACTTTCTCTAATGGTGCTACACCTTCTACATCTACAAATAATACTGTTGGTGTTAAGTTCGCAGACCATGGCTGGGTGACGGTAAAGCTTACTGCTTCTTCTAATGCAGGCGACTCTACAGTAGAAAAGAAAGAAGTATATGCTGCTAATCCTAATGATAAGATTAACCCTAATGGCTTCTATCAAGAATTTAATAATGCAGCTGAGAATGATAAGTGGCCAATGTTTAACTACTATAAAAATGAATTCAGGTGGGAATTGTCAAATGTAGGTTACTACGATAATTCTTCAATAGTATACAGAGGTTTTGACTATCGTAGCGGCTACAATGCTTTGATTGGTGCAGCATCGGCGTATGCTAATCCGCAAAAACTATCTGGTGACTATGACGATTTCTTCAGTAGAGCATTCGACCTTTCAAGCATGAAGACTGGTAATTGCAACCTGAACTTCATGTATGCAGGTATGTGGAGGATTAATGACTATGCCCTGATGCAGGATTCTTTAGAAATTGCTTATTCTACAGACTGTGGTAGCACTTGGACTAAATTGACTTCTTTAACGAAAGCAGATTTAGTGAGAGGTAATCAGGCAGTAGCATTCGCGCCACTTTCAATGGATGATTGGTCGCTGAAAAGCATCAATATACCGGAAGGTGCACGTCAGGAAACTGTTTATTTCCGTTTCCGTTACAAACCATTTGCTAACTTCAACTTTGGTGATCAGAGTGTAGGTAATAACTATTACATTGATCGTATTAATATAAGTTCTTTCCCTCAGGGTGTTAATACATTGGTTGGGGGTGATAATAACATCGTTATTGCGCCAAACCCAACTACTAAAGATGCTTATGTTGTAGTTCGTGGTAGCATGGGTGCTCAGTCTGTAGTAACAGTAACTGATATCACAGGTAAAGTTGTATATCGTACAGAACAAGTGCTGTCTTCTAATCTTAGCCGTGTAGAAATTCCTGCTAGCGCTATCGAAGCAAAAGGTATCTACATTGTAAATATTGTAGCAGGTGCACAAACAAAAACAGAAAAACTGGTTGTTAGATAATCAACACCTGTTTCTCAATATTTAAGAAGCCTCCCCATATAGGGAGGCTTCTTCATTTTTATAATTTTATGATTACTTACTGGATTTAACTGTTATTTTTGTCTAAAGCATTTTCTCTGAATGAACGATTCAACAATTGTTTCTATTAGGAACGGTAATATATTTCAAGGTAGCAGCCTCATCCTCAGCAACGTGAATTTTCAGGTTAGCAAGGGCGAGTTTGTATATATGATAGGAAAGACGGGTAGTGGTAAATCGAGCCTGCTGAAAACACTATACGGAGATTTGTATCTGCGTGAAGGCGAGGGCGAAGTTGCAGGTTTTAACCTGAAAGACCTGACTTGGAAAACAGTACCGTTGCTGCGCAGAAACCTTGGTATTGTGTTTCAGGATTTCCGTTTGCTGACAGATAGAAACATTCATGATAATCTGGAATTTGTTCTTACCGCAACAGGCTGGAAGGACAAAGCCCTGATGAAAGAGAAAATTGAAAACGTACTGAACAAAGTAGGCCTCAAGGGTAAAGGTTTTAAAATGCCTTACGAAATGTCTGGCGGCGAGCAGCAACGTGTAGATATAGCACGTGCATTATTAAATAACCCTAAGCTGATAATTGCCGATGAACCTACGGGAAACCTTGATCCAGATACGACAGATGAAATAATGCAATTGCTATTCAATATCTGTCGTGATTATCATACTGCATTCATCATGGCTACGCACGACTACGGTATTATTCAGAAATACCCCGCACGTGTAGTGCGCATAGAGCATGGAGGAGTAAGAGAAATATCTGCAGTAGGATTGTAATTACTTCAATATAAGGCGGAGTAACATTTTGCCTATGCTGAATATCCATAAGAATGGTATCAGCAGGAGGAATAATATATTGTGTTTGTAAATAGAAGAATACAAACGCAACTCTCCTCTGCGCATCTTCCAAATATTAGCCGAGGCTCCTCCCGTACTAAGTTGTGGTCTGCCTAGCGTTGTATATGCATCTGCTAACCAATGTACTTTGTACTGATATGCTACGCGTATAGATAGTTCATGGTCTTCACAATAACGATATGATTCATCAAACCGTAACGGCAAGCCTTTCCGTATAGCAAGGCACGAAGGCTGGTAAGGGTTTTTCAGCAGGACAGAGGTGTAGCTAAGTGTGGATAGTTTATTTGTTCTGGTAGTTTTTTGCTTTGTGGACAGAACATAGGGATGCCCCAGATAAACAACTTCATTATACTCGTTGAATACGTTATGTATAGCAGCAAGTTTTTCAGGTAGCCATGTATCATCACTATCCAGAAATGCAATGACATCACCCGTTGCTTCGGTAATGCCGAGATTGCGTGCTGTTGATGGTCCTCGATTTGCTGCTTGTTTGAATAGTCTTACATCTTTGTATTGTGCAACTATATCGCAAGTATTATCAGTACTTGCATCATCAATCACAATTATTTCATGCGGTTGCATTGTTTGTTGCATGCACGATTGTATTGCATCAGCAATACACGTAGCAGCATTATAGGCAGGTATCACAACACTTATTTTCATCTGTCTGATGTTTTAGCGTTGAATACATCTTCCCAAACTTTCAATAAAGTCTTCTCTTCATTCTGCCAGCAATAGTGTTCGCGTGCTTGCAGACAGTTTTGTTGCAGGCGATTATAGTAGGCAGTATCGTTCAATAGCCTGTTTAGTGCTTCTGCAATTTCTTCAGGTGTCATAGGATCGTTTATCAGTGTGCCTATTTCATAGCGCTCATTTACCTTAATGTATTCAGGGAAATTCATGCATACCTGCGGTACACCGTTGTGCATATAATCAAAGAATCGATTGGCAAGTGAATATTCATTGCTCTTACTGATTGCATGAAACAGTGTAAGCCCTATATAGGCATTGATGGTATATTGCTTCAAGTTATCTGGCGGTACAAAGCCTTTAAATTCTATTTTATCTTGCACCCCGAACTTAACCGCCAACTCCTGTGCCTGTGCAAAGAAGTTGCCGCCACCACATACTATCAGCTTTGCATCTACAAATTGCATAGCTGGTATCAATTCTTCAAAGCAACGCCCTTCATTCACCCAGCCCTGATACAAGATGTATTTCTCCTTTTTCTCTGGTATCGTTAGTGGACGTAACACTGTAGCGTTGCGCACCACTGCAAAATCTTTATTGTACTTCTCTTTAAAATATAGGGCACAATATTCACCAACGGTATAGTTGTATTTGCACTGTGGTACCGTGTGGTGTTCTATCCATTCCCACATACGTTTTACATCCGGACGTGTAACGACTTCCTTTAGTTCGGTAAACAGTTCATGTGCATCGTATACATATGGTTTGCCCTTGATACGGGCAGCGTAATAGTCGGGTAGTATCGTGTCAAGGTCTATGGCGCAAATGGCATCAAATCTTTTGAACAGCAAGTAGAAAAACAACAGGAACCAATAACCTGCATATAGCAGTTTCCCCTGTTCGGCTATAATAGGCAGGCGCACTTGTTGAAACGGACGCACAATAAGTGGTTTGCTATTCTTCCTTTTAAAGCCTATCAACGTTACTTGGTACCCTGCCGATACTAAGGATGTGCAAATGCGTATCATTCGCTGATCATAGTTCAGATCGTTGGTTACGGTCAGTACGATATGTTTGGATTTGCCCATTTATGCTAAGGTTGTAAAAATAAACTTTTTAAACTTGCGTTTTATTTTGGTAATTCGCACTATGCCTGCAAAACGCATCCTTATTTTAACCAATCGTGTGCCATTTCCGTTGAATGACGGTGGTAACCTGGCTACTAATGCCATGGTGAGTGGATATGCTTCGCAAGGATGGGAAGTGTATCTGCTGTCTATGAATACCAGCAGGCATAGCATAGGCAAGGATGTACTCAAAGGGCTTTATAAAGACATCTACAAGTTTGAGACTGTTGATGTAAACAACGATGTTTCTACACTTGGTGTAATACAGAATTTGCTCTTCAGCAAGCAGCCAAACCATGCGCAACGTTTCATGCACGCACATTTTCAGGATGCCATACTAAAAGCTATCAACAGCTTCAATCCCGATGCTGTCCAGGTGGAAAGTGTTTTCATGTCAGGTTATCTCCCTGCTATCAGAAAGGCTACTAATGCTGTTTTGGCACTAAGGCTACATAATATAGAGTGGCAGGTGTGGCAACGTGTGGCCGATGCAGCAGGTAATCCGTTAAAGAAATGGTATCTCTCCAATCTTTCTGCACGTATAAAGAACTACGAACAGCATGTTTGGCAACAATACGATTTGCTGATACCTATTACAGATGCCGATTCAGCTGTGGTTAATAATAGCATTGTGTCAAAACAAATGCTTACTATTCCTTTTGGTATAGATATAGCAACAGTAAAGTTGCAGAGTAATGAAACGCTTACTGGCTACCATATTGGTGCTATGGACTGGTTGCCCAATCAGGATGCTATCTGTTGGTTTGCTACAGAGGTATGGCCTGTTGTTCGTAAACAAAACCCCGATTTTCAATTCTACTTTGCGGGCCGCAATATGCCCGATGCATTTAAAGAATTGACTGGTGATGGTATGCATTGTATGGGTGAAGTAGCAGATGCTGCATCCTTCATTGCAGATAAGAAAATACTCATAGTCCCACTCCGTTCAGGTGGTGGTATCAGGGTGAAGATACTGGAGGCCATGGCGGCGGGGAAGCTGGTTATTAGCACCACAATAGGCATGCAGGGTATAGATGCGGTTTCAGGCAAACACTACCTGCTGGCAGACACACCGCAGGTATTTGCAGATGCTATTCAATTGGCTTTAACAAATACCGGTCTTGTCAATGAAATAGCTAACGAAGCATCCGTATTGGTAAAACAACTATATAATAATGAGTTTTTAGCCGCGCTATTGTCTGCTAAACTACAGCAACTGCTTGCTGATAGATAGATGCTTTTAATGTGTTTAGCTTTCCGTGCGGCATTTTTACCGTTTCGTCCGTTTCCATCAGCATAATTGATACCTCTATACACCATTTACATACAATAGATTGTACCTTTGTGCCCGATATTTTATTGAAAATATCAAAGACAAAGAGATAATATGTTAGATACTATTGAATCAGCGCTCGAAGACCTCCGTAACGGAAAACTATTGATAGTGGTAGATGATGAGGATCGCGAGAATGAAGGTGACTTTGTAACCGCAGCGCGCAATGTAACTCCCGAAATAATCAATTTCATGTCAAAACACGGCCGTGGTTTGATATGTGCTCCCATAACAGAAGAACGTTGTGCAGAACTGAACCTGAACCTGATGGTACAGGATAACACAGTATTGCACCAGACTCCGTTTACAGTATCTGTAGACTTAATTGGCAACGGTTGTACTACCGGTATCTCTGCGCACGACCGTGCAAAGACTGTGCAGGCATTGATAGACCCGAATACAAAACCAGAGGATCTGGGCCGCCCGGGTCACATCTTCCCATTAAGGGCGCGTGGTGAGGGTGTTTTGCGCCGTTCGGGCCATACAGAAGCTACGGTAGATTTAGCTCGCCTTGCAGGTTTTGAACCTGCAGGTGTACTGGTAGAAATCATGAATGATGATGGCACCATGGCACGCCTGCCTGAGCTAATGGAGATAGCTAAGAAATTCAACCTGAAAATCATCTCTATAAAAGACCTGATTGAATATCGTCTGCGTACCGAAAGCCTGATAGAGGAAGAAGTACGTGTGCAGATGCCTACTAAACATGGCAATTTTGAACTCATCGCTTTCCGCCAGACAAATACGGGCGAACAACACCTTGCGTTGAAAAAAGGTGATTGGACTAAAGACGAACCTGTATTGGTGCGTGTGCACAGTTCTTGCTTCACGGGCGATATCCTCCATTCTCTCCGTTGCGATTGTGGCGATCAGCTGCAAGCAGCTATGGAAATGGTAGAAGCAGAAGGTAAGGGCCTTGTACTCTATATGAATCAGGAGGGCAGGGGCATTGGTTTGATGAACAAGCTCAAAGCTTACAAGCTGCAGGAAGAAGGTAAAGATACTGTTGAGGCAAACCTGGCACTTGGTTTCAAAAACGATCAACGCGATTATGGTGTTGGTGCGCAGATATTACGTCATCTGGGTGTTTCTAAAATCAGGCTGATGAGCAACAACCCGCGCAAACGTGCCGGCTTACTGGGCTATGGTTTGGAGATAGTAGAAAATGTGCCAATAGAGATAAAGCCAAACCCGCACAACGAGTTTTACCTGCAAACAAAACGCGACAAGCTGGGTCACGAAATATTAAAATAGTATTTTGCGCAAAACTGCCAGCCCGTTTTGAAGTTTCTCTTTTTTGCCAACAGGGTACCGTATCCGCCATATCGTGGCGATAAGTTGAAGATTTTCAACCTTGCAAGAAGGTTGTCAAAGTCTCACGAACTGCATTTGCTCACTTTTGCGCAATCGCAGGAAGACCTTACGTACAAAGAAGAACTTGAAAAAGTTTTCACGAAAGTACATTTCATATACCTGCCCAAGTGGCGCTCTACTGCTAATTGTATTGCAGCGTTGTGGAATGGTACGCCACTACAGGTGTTATACTTCCGTTCTGCTGCCATGCGGCAAAAGCTGGCAGAAGTATTGGCTGCTGATAAGTTTGACGCCATCCATGTCCAGCACCTTCGCATGAGTCCATACCTTGCCAAGCATAAAGAACTGCCCCGCATACTTGATATGCCCGATGCTTTTTCGCTGTATTGGGAGCGCAGAATGAAGGCGCAGAAAAATCCTTTCAAAAAGATTTTCGAAACCATTGAGCAGAAGCGTGTCCTGAAGTATGAGCGCATCATGCACGAGTACAATATGTCTTTAGTGTGCTCTGCGGAAGATCTTGCTTATCTGAAAGAACAACACAGCATCAGTAATATTAACCTGTTGCCAAATGGCGTTGACCTTGATACTTTCACTGCTGGTGGGCACGATTATAGCCATAATCATACTTTGCTTTTTACAGGAAATATGGACTATGCACCGAATGTAGATGCAGTGCAATACTTTGTAGAAGAAGTATTTCCGATTATCAAGCAACAACACCCACAGGTTAAGTTCATCATTGCAGGACAACGACCTGTGAAGAAAGTGCAAGATCTTGCATCTGACGATGTACAGGTAACAGGTTTTATAAAAGACCTTGCCGCTGTGTATAATCAGGCAAGTGTAGTAGTAGCACCACTAAGGTTTGGTGCAGGCACACAAAACAAAGTACTGGAAGCTATGGCAATGGGTGTGCCTGTTGTATGTTCTAATATAGGTTTTAAAGGTCTTGGTATAGAAAGTGGTGAAGGCGCTATCATGCAAACAGACCCGCAGCAATTTGCACAGAGTGTTATACAACTATTGAATAGCCAACAAATGCGCGAAGAAGTAGGCGCTAAAGGTATGCATGTTATGCAATCAAGATTTGGTTGGGATAGTGTTGCTAAAACACTGGAAGGTTACCTGATGCAGATAGCTGAATAATTCTCTGTTTTACTGTGTTCCAACACCCATAAAGCTGTCTCTGATAGAGTCTGCCTGTCTTTGTTTTTCCGCTTCTTCTTCCTGTTTTCTGATGAGATAATGACGTCCACGGAAGAATTCACCGAAAGTATTGAAAGACCTGTGCCAGTTAACACCCACACCGCCACGGGCTATGTTACGGCTGTCTACCACATCGAAGTTATTGGTACGGAATATATAGCCACGCAGGTTGCCACCCTCGCGAAACTGGTACTGCAAACGGAAGTCACCCACTGGGTTGAAGTTGCTGGCGCTTCTGTTAGATGTAGGTTTACCCCAGTCGTAAGAGCTACCAACCTCCAGTGTCAGCCTGTCGTTTACAAGCCCGCGGAACAGATTTTTCTTCACACCAAGCGATACTTCGTTTCTGCTGGTAGCATCTGCGGCACCACCGCCAAGATTGTAGTTTTTGTACTTAAAATCAATACTAAGGCTTTCGTCACCTGTCAGTTTATTCAATACATTGGTTAGCTGAGATGATACCTGTCCCGATAACATTTGGCTGATATTACTGATGCCGCCGGATACCGCACCATCACCAATGTTTGCATCCTCAGAAATGAATGTATTGATAAGCAGCAGCGATGCTACCTGATTATTCAGGTTATACTCACTCTGATTGATGTATTGTAGTTTGTTATAGCCAACTGTGCCTACACTGCTATTGCTTGGCAGCTCTAATTGGAAAGTAAGTTTTGGTGTACCCATCGAACCCTTCATGAACAGCAATATATTGACATCCTGACTGATGTTAGCTTCGTTCTCCTCACGTTTGTTCCCTGCTATCAGTGTTTTCTCTCCAGGACTCAACAGGTCCATCAGTCGGGCCTTTGTGGTGTATTTACCGGTAACATCAAGTTGGGTTTGGTCTATAGGACCGTTGAAATATATTTTACTTCCTTCATTCAGTTTAAAGTTTCGCTTGAAGGCAAGTTGCTTAAGTGTAAATGTATAGTCACCTTCTTTGATGGTGTAGATACCACTCATGCGCATATCGTTATTGGCAGGCATTTCTATGCGTAGCGTACCATTACCACTTGCATTAATGGCATCGCCTGTTGCGGGGTCCATCACAAGGCTCACCTCGCATATGTCTTTTACCAGTGCTTCTATACTGATGGACAACTTGCCCGCACTTTTCTTTTTAGCTTGTTGTTCGGTACCGTAAGATTTGAAGGTTACGTAGTTGTATGTTCCCAATCCGCTGCCACTGCTCAATGGCAAATAGAGATGAGATTTTTCAACAGGTGTGGCACCTTGTATATTGATTGAGATGATTTTATCGATATCACCTGTTACACTTAATTGTTTGATGCGTGCTATCAGGTTGCCATAGAATAGCTCACTTTCGCTTTCGTCCAGATTAATCACTTCAAACTTAGGGGATGACATGTTAATGTTCAGGTTCATATTCTTAAACCTGTCGTGTTTTATTTGTCCTGATAGTGTGGCAGAATTTTTGTTTACGTCAAACAGAGTTATTTTACCTAAGTCAATCTTGGTATTGTTTACTGCTATGTTAGCATTAGGTATAGTGTAGTAAGTGCCAAGGAAATCTATACGCATGGCAGCATCATTCAGTTTGATGTTACCGTCAATATCCGGTGCAACAGCACTACCTGCTATATTTACTTCTCCGTTGATAGTACCACCAAGCCTGCTTACAAAACCTGTCAGAACGGGGTTCAGCCAAGACATAGGCGTGTTGTTGAATTGGAGTTTCCCTTTTAGTGATTCTTTGCTGGTACTGTCAAAAGACATATCGCCATATGCGGTAATGGAAGCATTGCCACGATACACCCCGCTCGAATTGTCAAGATGTATTTTTTGTTTATTGGCTTCGTAAGAGCCTGCAACAACAACATTGCCTATTGTATCTGCGCCAATTTTTACATCGCTTGCGCGTATGTTACTGGTTACAAACATATTACCAAACATGTCGTCAACTTTCAGTTCACCGTTTATGCGTCCGTCCAACTGATAATCTGACAAGCCGGCAACATTGCCCAATTGCGATACATCTATATTTTTAATTTCCACAAACAGCGGCGGCGTGGTACCTGTAGTAAATCCGTTCTTTGAGTAGACGTTTATCCTCTGCAGCCCCGAGCTTAGTTCAAACTTATCTATAAACAGGTAGTTGGTACTATACAGCAATGATGCACTTGGTATGTCCCACTTGGTTTCGTTCAGATATAGTTCTGATGGTTGCATTGTCAGCCATATAGAATCGCTTGCTGTGTGCACTTTGCCTATCAGCGTAGCAGTACCATATTTATCGGCCGATGTGGTAGCTATTTTAAAGTTAAGGTCATTATTGGCAAGTGTTGTATTTACTTCAAGTGCGCCGGATAATACGCTGTCACCGACTATTATACGTTGTGTTTTTGCATCTACGGCCAGTTTGTTAAAATCACCCGCACCAGTAATAGTGACATCTCTTAATAAAATGCCATTCACTTCACCATAAGGTATATTGGCATTCAGCTGCAATTGCTGGCTCGATGTATTGAGCTTGCCATCTATTGTAGCACCGCTGAAGCCTTTTATTTTCGGAATTACAATACCAAGCAGGCTGTCTATTTCCTTCGTTACTATATTGAAGGTAATATCTTGCGGTGGTGCAGCTTGTGTTGGTTTGCTGATGTAGTTTGGCAAATAGCCCGATAAGTAGTATTGAAAAGAGTAGGGGAGTTTGCTTAGTTCATACTGCCCTTTGATGCGTGCTGTAAGTGCATTACTTTCTACTGTTATCAGTTTCTGTCCGTTTTCTTCTCCTGCATTTACATATACAGAGTCAAGGTCCATCCTATGACCATTACGTACCATGTTGATGTTGTACAGCTTCGCAAAGCCCGAGAAGTTGTCAATGCTGCTGCCAACACAGTCAAGGTCAAAGTCGGCAGTAGCGGTAATGCTGTCTTTAATCAGGTTCAATGCCGCAAGATTGCTCTTCAGCAAGTTGGCCTTCGCATTTATCCTAACCAATTTCTGACTAAGGTCTATATTACCATAGAATGCAAGTGCAAGATTCGGGTCGTCTATCAGCAGATTGCCACCAAATTTGTTTTTCTCTACGTTACCATCAATGGTTATGTTTTGATAACGATAACCATTAAAATCAAAATGCTTCACATTGGCATCTACATTGATGTGTGCCAGTGCAGGGTCGAATGAATTACCATCCACTTTGGCATTCAGTGTAACTGTTCCTAATGTGCTTTGATTAAGCAATGCGCCAATATTGAAACTTTCTGAAGTGATGGTACCACTGTATAATGCATTGCTGTTTTTCCCTTCCGGTATCTTCATCTTCACATCGCTGGTAATAGTACCTAAGTTGGTAGCCAGCACACCATTGCATGCAAAATTGTTGATGTAACCTGTGAAGTTTCCTTTGAAGCTGACACTTGTAAGTTTATCAATAGCTATATCCTTATTATTCCTAAGCTCAGGTGCGTATCTGAATATACCGTTTGCGTTGGTATACAGGTCTCCGTTCTGATAGTCTATAAATGTATTGTTGATATCAGGCAACCCCTTCATTCGCAGGTTACCTTTTACGGTAGATATCCCGTCTGATATATACAGATTTTTAGCACTGATGTCTGCAACTGTACCATCTACTTTACCTGCTATGTTTACAACATATGCATATTGCTTTAGTACAGGGGCAAAGTAGGCTACATCTTTTATATCAAGGTGAGCGTCTTCGAAATCTGCCACCATGCGCACTTTATCTACGTAGTCTTCAAAATCGGGGAAGCGTGTATAGTGCATGGCATAGTAGCGCTGCAGTTTACTGTGGTTCGTTTCCAGCAAAAGCTTCTTTATAATGCTTGCATTAGGCGATACGGTAACATCGCCTTTAAATTGTTTTACTACCAGTCCGCAGCGCTCTTTAGCACTCAGGTTATTCAGTTTGGCTTTTAGCGTATCGCCTGTAATGCTCAGGTCATCTGCATCAATATTAATTGCACTAACACGCATGTGGTCCGTATCAAACTCTCCGTTCAAAGGAGGTTTGTTACTCATCTCCATGCCAAAGTAGCAATCTTCAAGATGCAGGTTATCAAGGGCTATCTTCCAGTTATTTGTATTAAAAGCTGTAGTGTCTATGACATTACTCTTTGGCTTCTTAGGTCTTGGTGGTCGTCCGCCTTCATAGTCGCGCATTACGATGGCAACCTTGCCAAATCGAATCTTATTCAGGTCTATCAGTTTTTTCTTGAAGTTTATTTCCTCTGCATCTATCAATGCATCACCTACATCAAAGTCCATATCGCTACCCACCCAGGCATCGTCCATGTGGAAGCGTACATTTTCCAGTTCTATCTTTTCAAGGTCTATCTCAAAATCTCCGCCACTTTGTTTTTTCTTTTTTGTTGATGGCCCTGAATCGAAAGCGTCTATTATAAACTGATAGTTCCAGTCTGCACTTGTTCGCGTGCGGTACAGATGTGCGTATGTGTTTTTCAGCCCTGCATATTTCAATACAGGTGTACCATTTTTCAGGAAGAACCAATCTGTTATCCTTACCCTTACTTCACCTATGTATGCGAGGGTATCATGTGCTTTACCTTCTACATACAGCCCTTGTATCAATACATGATTCAGGAAGTCTATCCGCACGTGTTTTATTTCAACTTTGGTACCCAGCTTATCCCCCAATATTTTGGTAGCCTTGCCCACTACAAAGTTTTGTACGGGCGTAAAGTTGAGTGACAGCACAAGGCATATCACTAATCCGATGATAATCAGGACGGTATTGCGTAATATTTTCAGAAATCGTTTCAGAAAAACCTATTATGGATGCATACAAAAATAGCATCCATATTCCAATATTACCTTATAAGGTTTGTTAATCATCTGATTATTGCACATGGTAAATGTAAATATGTGTATATGGGCTAAGTATGGATAAACTACATTATTTTCGGACTTCAAATTTTCTGATTATGAATAAAGCGGGTTTATTATTGCTTTCGTCTTTGATCGCCGGTCAGCAGGTAGGAGCACAAACCAAGGCACAAACTTCTATTATAGTGACAAAAGTTGTTGGCATAACATACGATAAGTATCCTGAGACAAGGAAGGGTAGCACAGTAGATACTTTTTTCGGTAAGGAAGTAGCAGACCCATACAGGTGGTTGGAAGATGATATGTCTGAAGACACAAAAGACTGGGTTAAAAGACAAAATGAATTGACGAATAGTTATCTGGGGCAGATACCTTTCAGAGATAATATCAAGAAACGACTGACTGAATTGTGGAACTACGAAAAATTCAGTGCGCCGTTCAAGGAAGGGGAGTATACCTATTTCTATAAAAATGATGGTTTACAAAATCAGTCGGTTTTATATCGTCAGAAGGGCACAGGGGCTCCGGAGGTGTTTCTGAACCCTAATGAATTTTCTAAAGATGGTACTACATCTCTCGCCGGTATAGATTTTACCAAAGATGGCAGCCTTTGTGCTTTCCAGATATCTGAAGGTGGCAGTGACTGGCGCAAAGTAATTGTGTTGGACACAAAGACGAAGAAGCAAATCGGCGATACGCTGATGGATGTGAAGTTCAGCGGTACTTCGTGGAAAGGTAATGATGGCTTTTATTACAGCAGCTACGACAAGCCCAAAGCAGGCAGCCAGCTTTCGGGTATGACACAAAACCACAAGTTGTTTTATCATAAACTGGGTACGGACCAGAAAAATGATATACTTGTTTTTGGTGGCGATGCACAACCACGCCGTTATATAGGTGGTGGTGTAACAGAGGACCAGAATTATCTGATAATCTCTGCAGCAAATGCAACTTATGGTAACGAGCTTTATATACAAGATTTGAAAAAGCCCGGGTCTTCTATCGTACCGCTGATTACAGGTTTTGATAACGAGCACGATGTGGTGTATGCTGAAAATGGTAAACTCTACATACTTACCAATCTGAATGCACCTAACCGTAAGTTGGTTGTCGCGGATGCTAACAGTCAGGATCCTACTGGCTGGCAGGATGTTATTCCTGAAACTAAATTCCCGTTGTCTGTTAGTGCTTGTGGTCGCAAACTTTTTGCACAATATTTGAAAGACGCAGTATCGCAGGTGTTTCAATACAGTCTGGATGGTAAGCAGGAAAGAGTGATTGAATTACCGGGTCTTGGTACCGCAGGTGGTTTTGGTGGCAAGCGCGATGAGAAAGAGCTGTATTATTCTTACACATCTTATATCTATCCGTCTACAATCTTCAAGTACGACATTGCTACGGGTAAATCAACTTTGTATAAAAAGCCGAATGTAAAATTTGATCCTAGCCTGTACGAAAGCAAGCAGGTATTTTATACATCGAAGGACGGTACGAAAGTGCCAATGATTATCACCTACAAAAAAGGCATGAAGCTGAATGGACAAAATCCTACCATGCTGTATGGTTACGGCGGTTTCAATGTCAGCCTTACACCTTCTTTCAGTGTAAGCAATCTGGTGTTTATGGAAAATGGTGGGGTGTATGCTGTAGCCAATTTGCGTGGTGGTGGTGAGTATGGCGATGAATGGCACAATGCAGGTACCAAAATGAGAAAGCAAAATGTGTTTGATGACTTTATAGCCGCGGCAGAGTATCTGACAAATGAAAAGTATACCTCGCACGACTATCTGGCCATTTCGGGTGGCAGTAATGGTGGTTTGCTGGTTGGCGCTTGTATTACTCAACGCCCCGATTTGTTTGGTATCGCATTCCCTGCAGTTGGTGTGTTAGATATGTTGCGTTATCACAAATTTACAGCCGGTGCGGGTTGGGCTTACGATTATGGTACTGCAAACGATAGCAAAGAAATGTTTGAATACTTGTTGAAGTATTCACCTGTACATAATGTAAAGGCAAACACTGTTTATCCACCAACAATGATAATGACAGCAGACCATGATGACCGTGTTGTTCCTGCTCACTCTTTCAAGTTTGCAGCAGCTATGCAGGAGATGCAAAAAACAGCATCACCAAATCCTATTCTCATCAGGATAGAAACAAAAGCAGGCCACGGTGCAGGTAAGCCTACTGCCATGATAATTCAGGAGCAGGCAGACAAGTGGGCATTTATGTTATACAATATGGGGCTTACCTATAAGGGTAAATAAATCATTGCAACTAATAGTTAAAAATGGGAGGCTACTGCCTCCCATTTTTAATGTGTATTTAATCGGTTTAGCTAAGTTCATGTATTCTTATACATATTCATATAGCTACCTTTAGGAGTATAATAATTTTTTCAATGCGTAAGCTTATTACCCTTCTTTTATTATTGGTTTGTTGTATAGCTAGTGCACAGAATCATGTGTCAAATGGTAGTTTTGAATACTATAATACTTGTCCAACTGGTTTTGCACAAATCATTAGAGCATCTCCATGGGCCGATTATGCTTCGAGTTGTGATTATTTTCATTCCTGCTCATCAACTACTACTAGCAATGGCGTTCCAGGAAATTCAATTGGGTACCAACCTGCTGCCCATGGTTCTGGTTATGCAGGTTTAGTGGCATATACTAACGGCGGTACATACAGAGAGTATATGAAGCAACCTATTACTCCATTAGTAATAGGTACTAGATATGAGGTCTCTATGTCTGTATCATTGGCAAATCAATGCCGTTGGGGTACTGATAATCTTGGTGCTTGGTTTTATGATAATAATTTCGGTACTGGTGCAAGTATACCATTATCAGTAACACCACAAATATCTTATAGTACCTATGGTGTTATAACGGATACTCAGAATTGGGTAAGGCTAACAGCTTATTTCGTTGCAGATTCTGCATATGACAATATTGTTGTTGGTGGTTTTTATCAAAATACCGCTGTTAATACTACACAGGTCACTTCTACAGGTAATAGTTACGGATATTATTATATCGACTCAGTAGTTGTAAAAGTTGCTACAGGCATTAATAATCTTTATGCTGATAGTTTGATATGTGCTGGTGATACTTTTCAAGTGCCGTATACTTTGAATAACAGTATAACATTTACTACCGGCAATGTATTTAGTGTTCAGTTAAGTAACGCAAGTGGTTCCTTTAGCAGTGGTACTAGTATTATAGGAACCAGAACCGGGAATACTGCTGGCAGTATTAGTTGTGTTGTGCCAACTACTGTTACACCAGGTAGTAGTTACAGGATTAGAATTCTGTCAAACAGTGCTATAGATAGTTCTGGTGCCAATTTTCGGGATATTAGTATAGGTGTTACACGTCCCAATGTTAGTAATAGTAATAATGGTCCTGTTTGTACAGGTCAACAATTGAACCTGACAGCTACCAGCACTACTACAGGCGTAAGCTATAAATGGACTGGCCCGGCAGGCTTCAACAGTAATGTGCAAAATCCGATTATCAGTAGTGCCGCTACTACTAATAGCGGCGATTACATAGTAACTGCACGATTGTTGGGTTGTATTGCCAGAGATACAACAACTGCAACAGTAGTTGCTGCATCTGCATCAACTGTTAATGCTACTGGTAGCAACCCTATTTGCGAACGAGATACGCTCTACCTCAATGCTACAGTCGGCACAGTAGCCAACAGCTATAGTTGGAGTGGCCCCGGTGGTTTTAGCGCTAACAGTAAAGATACCATTCGTGCAAATAGTGTACCGTCAATGAGCGGAGACTATATATTCACAGCTAACTACACGGGGTGTACTGTACGTGATACCGTTACAATTGAAGTAAAACCGCAGGCTGCAAATCGCACAATTGGTAGCAATAGTCCTGTATGTACAGATAATACCCTCACACTCAATGCTGCCAGCAGCAGCACTGGTGTAGCTTATACATGGACTGGGCCCAACAGCTTTGTTGCTACCACACAATCTGTAGCTATAAATGGTATAACTATGAGTAATGCCGGCAGATATGTGGTGACATACCTTTTGAATGGATGTGTTACTAAAGATAGTATTCTGGTTACAGTCAATCAAAGCCCATTACCTGTAACAGCGAGTGCTAATACGCCATTATGTGCAGGTACAACATTATCGCTAAGTAGTACTAACAGCACATCCGGTGCAACATATAGCTGGACTGGCCCTGGTAGCTTCACATCATCATCTCAGTTCCCTACCAGAATAAATGCTGCAACAGCTATGAGTGGCGACTATATTGTAACTGCCACGTTGAGTAATGGTTGTTCGAAACTTGATACAGTTACCGTATTGGTAAAGCCACTACCTGCTGCGTTCAATGCCACTACAAATGCGCCGGTGTGCGAGGGCAGTACTTTGCAATTGTATGGTAGTACCAGTAGTACTGGTGTTGGTTTTAGTTGGACAGGCCCACTTAGTTTCAGTTCTTCAAGCCAGAACCCAGTAGTGAGTAGCGCAAATCCTTCTGCAAGTGGTAACTATATTGTTACAGGTACACTTAATGGTTGTTCAATCAGCGATACTGTTTTTGCATTAGTATATCCTACTCCTCCTGCACCTGTAGCAAGCAGCAATAGTCCTGTATGTATGGGACAGGACATTCAGCTTTCGGCAAGTACTATCAGTGGTGCAAGCTACACATGGTTGGGGCCGGTTAGCTTCACTGCATCTGTACAGAATCCCACACGTAGCAGTGCTACATCAACCATGGCAGGTACATATACTGTGCGCTCAGTAGTAAACGGATGCTCTTCATTACCTTCTTCAGTAGCTGTAAATATTGTAACAGCACCAAACATCACATTATACCCAAGCCCTAAGGATAGTATTTGTCAGGGGGCAAGTGTGAATTTTGTATCTACACCTACCAATGTAGGCAGCGGACCTATCTATACATGGTACAGAAATAATAATCCTGTAGTTACAGGTGGAACCTCTTACAGTACATCGGCTGTTACAGATTTGGATGAGTTCTTTGTTACCGTAACAACCAATGGTGTATGTGCAGGTACTTATACCGATACAAGCAATAAAATAACGATGCGTGTATTACCATGGCTGGCCCCTAGTGTCAGCATCACAGCCAATCCTAACACAACCGTATTGAGTGGTACAATGATAAATTTCACCGCAATACCTGTTAATGGCGGTACCAAGCCTGGCTATCAATGGACAAGAAACGGCTCCAATATTACAGGAGCACTTAGTAGTGTATGGGGGGCAAGCACATTGAGCAACAACGACCAGATATGTGTAGATATGACCAGCAGCTATCTGTGCCCAAGCCCTAAGACTGCGAAGAGCAACTGCATAAAAGTGAGTATAGAAAGCACTGGCATCATAGGTATATGGAATAGCGAATTGCCTGAAATA
>DATGXJ010000001.1:0-2277 GCA_035299045.1 Flavipsychrobacter sp. | reverse complement strand
AGCCCGTGCTGCGTATACCTGCAGGTGCCAGCTTCCTGATTCTGTTTTCGGTTATCATGGGCATAGTCGGCGCTATGAAGTATTTTTTGCGTAGTTGGGAGATGCTGGGATGGGTATTGATATTTGCCACCCTATCGTTGATGGTAAAAAATGATGTGATAGATATGCGCAGCATAGCATACGGACTAAACTACCAGACAGACACAACATCAAGGCCACGATATGAACCCGACAAACTGAATACGATATTTAATAATGCTGTTTGCCTGCGCGATAAACAATTGGAAGAAAAACGCCTTGACCTGTGGCAGCAAAAGCGCATGGCGGCAAAAGACACCAATGCTCCGCTAGTTGTAATATGCGTTAGCGGTGGTGGTAATCGTTCTGCATACTGGACATTCCGTACACTGCAATATATTGATAGTGTCAACAAAGGCAGGCTGTTTGACGATGCTGTATTGATAACCGGGGCTTCGGGTGGCATGTTAGGTGCATCCTACTGGCGAGAGGTACATAGCAGTTATCGTGAACAAAAGATTGCTACACCATACAACAGCAAGTATCAGGAAAATATTGGTAAAGATTTATTGAACTCCATCATCTATTCGCTTGCCAGTGTAGATATAGCTTCACCTTTCAACAAAATAGCCGTTGCTGGATATTCTTATAAAAAAGACCGTGGCTATTCTATGGAGCAAGAGCTGATACGCAATACAGAAGGCATGCTGGACCATAAGCTGGGCGACTACACAGCCAAAGAAAAGAATTGCGATATGCCAGCACTGATTGTAAACAGTACAATTGTGAATGATGGCAAGCGCATGATGTTTGCAGCATTACCGGTAAGCTACCTTAGCAAACCACAGTATGATAAATATAACAACGCTGCTGTAGATGCTATTGACTTCGCAGCGTTCTTTGAATCACAAAATCCTTACAACCTGCGCATCACAACCGCATTGCGTGCAAACGCTACATTCCCTTATATACTGCCAGTGGTACGTATGCCATCTGTACCAGAGATAAACCTGATGGATGCAGGACTGCGTGATAATTTTGGTATGGAGGTAGCAGTGCGTTATCTGTACACCATGAAAGACTGGATAGTACGAAATAACAAGCAAGTAGTATTACTGCAGATACGTGATACCCGTGAACATGAACTATTTCCGCAATCGCCCATTGATAATCTTGCAAGTATGATAACTACGCCATTGTTTGTGATTCAAAATAAATGGGAGAGCTTTCAGTCTTATGGCCAAAGCTATCTGAAGGACTATGCACTTGGCTTGTTTGATAAAAAGCTGGACATCATAACAATGGAGTATGTACCCGAACATCCCGAAAAAAGCGCTGCACTCAACTTCCACCTTACAAGAAGGGAGAAGAAAGACTTGCTGAACTCTATATACAATCCCGTCAATCAGTCTGCTGCACTGCAAATGAAATCTCATTTAAGTAATTAATCTGCGCTACCTTCGCACCACAGTTGCACTACCAATGAAAGTAACGGGTTTCAGCATCATCCGCAATGCCGTAAAGTATGATTATCCTATTGTAGAGGCCATCAGGTCTATCCTACCATTGTGCGATGAATTTGTGATAGGCATCGGTCAGTCTGAAGATGACACCATTGGTTTGATAGAAAGCATCAACAGTCCCAAGATAAAAATCATACATACTGTTTGGGACGATAACCTGCGTACAGGCGGGCTGGTGTTGAGCGATGAAACCAACAAAGCTTTTAAAGCTATAGAAGCAGATACCGACTGGTGTTTCTATATACAGGGCGATGAGGTGATTCATGAAAAATATCACGACGCTATACGTGCAGGCATGCAAGAGTATTTACAGGACAAACGTGTAAAAGGTCTACTCTTCAAATACCTGCACTTCTATGGTTCTTACGATTATGTAGGTAGCTCTACACGCTGGTATCCGCACGAGATTCGAATCATCCGAAATGATAAAAGTATCTACTCTTACAAAGATGCGCAAGGGTTTCGTAAGGGCAATGACGAGAAGCTAAATGTAAAGCTGCTGGATGCTTATGTATATCACTACGGTTGGGTAAAAGACCCACGCGCCATGCAACGCAAGCAAGAGAACTTTCACAAAATGTGGCACGATGATGCATGGCTGGAAAGCAATGTAATCAAAGCAGATGCATTCGATTACTTCGGCGATATAGACGAGCTGGCAAAATTTAAAGGCACACACCCTGCAGTAATGCAAGAGCGCATCAACCGCATCAATTGGCAGTTCGACTACGACATA